>NZ_JBZFLG010000006.1:0-1741 GCF_058313435.1 Sphingomonas sp. SP6 | reverse complement strand
TCAGTGATTGTCCCGGGGCAGGCCCTGGGTCTGGGCGATGCGCTGGTATTTTTCGGCACCCTCCAGGATGGCGCCGGTGTTCATTTGGCCGACGAGCGCGCGCTGGATCTCCTGCCAGGGGGTCTGCGAGGCGGGGTAGGGGTAGCCGCCCGCCTCCTCCAGCGCGCGGCGGCGTTCGGCCAGCGCGGCGTCCGGGATCAGCACGTCGCAGGTGCCCCGGGCGAGGTCGATCCGCACCCGGTCGCCGGTCCTGAGGATCGCCAGCCCGCCGCCGACCGCGGCCTCGGGCGAGGCGTTGAGGATCGAGGGCGAGGCGGAGGTCCCCGACTGCCGCCCGTCGCCGATGCAGGGGAGCGCGTGGACGCCCTCGCGGATCAGATAGGCCGGCGGGCGCATGTTGACGACCTCGGCCGCCCCCGGATAGCCGACCGGTCCCGCCCCGCGCATGAACATCACCGTCTCGGGCGTGATGTCGAGCGAGGGGTCGTCGATCCGGCGGTGGTAGTCCTCCGGCCCGTCGAACACGATCGCGGGGCCCTCGAACGCCTCGGGGTCGGCGGGGTTCGACAGATAGCGGTCGCGGAACTCGGGGCCGATCACGCTGGTCTTCATGATCGCGGCGTCGAACAGGTTGCCGCTCAGCACCAGGAAGCCCGCGTCCTCGACCAGAGGCTCCTCGAAGCGGCGGATCACGCGCTCGTCCTCGATCGTCGCCGCGCGGCAATTGTCGCCCATCGTGCGCCCGTTGACGGTCATCGCGCCCTCGTGGATCAGCCCGGCGCCGATCAGCTGCGCGACCACCGCGGGCACGCCGCCGGCGCGGTAGAAGTCCTCGCCCAGATACTCGCCCGCGGGCTGGAGGTTGACCAGCAAAGGCACCTTGTGGCCCTTCTCCTGCCAGGTCCGGAGCGGCAGCTCGACGCCGATGTGGCGCGCGATCGCGGCGAGGTGGATCGGCGCGTTGGTCGAGCCGCCGATCGCGGAGTTGACCACGATCGCATTCTCGAACGCCGCGCGGGTCAGGATGTCCGAAGGCTTCAGATCCTCGAACACCATCTCGACGATGCGCCTGCCGGTGCGCCACGCCACCTCCTGCCGGTCGCGGTAGGGCGCCGGGATCGCCGCCGAGCCGGGGAGCATCATCCCCAGCGCCTCGGCGAGCGAGTTCATCGTCGTCGCGGTGCCCATCGTGTTGCAATAGCCAGTCGAGGGCGCCGAGGAGGCGACGAGCTTGATGAAGCCCTCGTCGTCGATCTCGCCTGCGGCGAGCAGTTCGCGCCCCTTCCACACGATCGTCCCCGAGCCGGTGCGCTCGCCCTTGTGCCAGCCGTTGAGCATCGGCCCGACCGAGAGCGCGATCGCGGGCAGGTTGACGGTCGCCGCCGCCATCAAGAGCGCGGGCGTCGTCTTGTCGCAGCCGGTGGTCAGCACCACCCCGTCGAGCGGATAGCCGAAGATCGCCTCGACCAGCCCCAGGTAGGCGAGGTTGCGGTCGAGCCCCGCGGTCGGGCGCTTGCCCGTCTCCTGGATCGGATGGACCGGGAACTCGAGCGCGATCCCGCCCGCCTCGCGGATCCCCTCGCGCACCCGCTCCGCCAGCACCAGATGGTGGCGGTTGCACGGGCTGAGATCGCTGCCGGTCTGGGCGATGCCGATGATCGGCTTGCCGGACCGCAGCTCCTCCAGGCTCAGCCCGAAGTTCAGATACCGCTCCAGATACAGCGACGTCATGTCGATGTTC
>NZ_JBZFLG010000005.1:0-3505 GCF_058313435.1 Sphingomonas sp. SP6 | reverse complement strand
GAAGGTATTGGTTCGGACAAGCGGTTAGGCCTTCGGGCCGATGCCGCGAGCGCCGGGCCGGTTCTTTTCACCGGCCGTCCGTCGTGGTGACCGCCGCGACGCTAAGGACGGCCAAATCTGGCTGAGATTAATCATCCACACCGAGCATACCGCGATACGCTGCTCTGCCGAGTTTCGTGTCATCCGCAAGGATGATCCAGCGTTGTCGTTGGTGGTGTGGACTCTCAAGCGTGAGGTAAGGGCAATTCGTGGATGCCTTGGCGCATACAGGCGATGAAGGACGTGGCACGCTGCGATAAGCTGCGGTGAGGTGTGAGCAACCTTTGACCCGCAGATTTCCGAATGGGGAAACCCACCTATCCCGTTTATCTGACTTCTGGCTTCGGCTGGCGGTCAGGTAAGCGGGGACCAGGTATCATGGAACTGAATTCATAGGTTTCGTGAAGCGAACCCGGCGAACTGAAACATCTCAGTAGCTGGAGGAAAAGACATCAACCGAGATTCCGTTAGTAGTGGCGAGCGAACGCGGACCAGGCCAGTGCCTGATATTCAACTAGCAGAACGCTCTGGAAAGTGCGGCCGTAGCGGGTGACAGCCCCGTATGCGAAAGTGATGTATCAGGACTCGAGTAGGGCGGGACACGTGTAATCCTGTCTGAACATGGGGGGACCACCCTCCAAGCCTAAATACTCGTATGCGACCGATAGCGAACTAGTACCGTGAGGGAAAGGTGAAAAGCACCCCGATGAGGGGAGTGAAACAGTACCTGAAACGGATTGCCTACAAGCAGTCGGAGCGTCCTTGTGGCGTGACGGCGTACCTCTTGCATAATGGGTCTGTGACTTAATGTACCAAGCAAGCTTAAGCCGATAGGTGGAGGCGTAGCGAAAGCGAGTCTGAATAGGGCGATAGAGTTTGGTGTATTAGACCCGAAACCCGGCGATCTAGGCATGACCAGGATGAAGGTGGGGTAACACCCACTGGAGGTCCGAACCGATTAACGTTGAAAAGTTACCGGATGAGTTGTGTTTAGGGGTGAAAGGCCAATCAAGCCGGGAAATAGCTGGTTCTCCGCGAAAACTATTGAGGTAGTGCCTCGGATGGACACCGTTGGGGGTAGAGCACTGGATGGATGCGGGGGTCGCGAGACCTACCAACTCTAACCAAACTCCGAATACCAACGAGTGATATCCGGGAGACAGACGGCGGGTGCTAAGGTCCGTCGTCAAGAGGGAAACAGCCCTGACCTACAGCTAAGGTCCCCAAGTCACGTCTAAGTGGGAAAGCATGTGGGAATCCCAAAACAACCAGGAGGTTGGCTTAGAAGCAGCCATCCTTTAAAGAAAGCGTAACAGCTCACTGGTCTAAATAAGGGTTCCTGCGGCGAAGATGTAACGGGGCTCAAGACGTGCACCGAAGCTTAGGGTGTGCAGCAATGCACGCGGTAGCGGAGCGTTCCGTAAGCCTGTGAAGCGATCTGGTAATGGGTCGTGGAGGTATCGGAAGTGCGAATGCAGACATGAGTAGCGATAAAGAGGGTGAGATGCCCTCTCGCCGAAAGACCAAGGGTTCCTGCGCAAGGCTAATCCGCGCAGGGTGAGCCGGCCCCTAAGACGAGCCCGAAGGGGGTAGTCGATGGGAACCACGTTAATATTCGTGGGCCTGGTGGTGTGTGACGGATCTCGTGTGTTGTCGGCTCTTAACGGATTGAGCCGGCTTCGAAGAGGTCCCGGGAAATAGCCCCACCGTATAGACCGTACCCGAAACCGACACAGGTGGTCTGGTAGAGTATACCAAGGCGCTTGAGAGAAGTGTCCTGAAGGAACTCGGCAAATTGCCTCCGTACCTTCGGAAGAAGGAGGCCTCCTCGGCGGGCAACCGCTGTGGGAGGGGCACAGGCCAGGGGGTAGCGACTGTTTAGCAAAAACACAGGGCTCTGCTAAGTCGGCTTCAAGACGACGTATAGGGTCTGACGCCTGCCCGGTGCCTGAAGGTTAAGTGGAGGGGTGCAAGCTCCGAAATGAAGCCCAGGTAAACGGCGGCCGTAACTATAACGGTCCTAAGGTAGCGAAATTCCTTGTCGGGTAAGTTCCGACCTGCACGAATGGCGTAACGACTTCCCCACTGTCTCCAGGACATGCTCAGCGAAATTGAATTCTCCGTGAAGATGCGGAGTACCCGCGGTTAGACGGAAAGACCCCGTGCACCTTTACTGCAGCTTCAGAGTGGCATTAGGAAGGAACTGTGTAGCATAGGTGGGAGGCTTTGAAGCATTGGCGCCAGCCGGTGTGGAGCCATAGGTGAAATACCACCCTGTTGTTTTCTGATGTCTAACCCAGGTCCGTGAAACCGGATCGGGGACCCTCTGTGGCGGGTAGTTTGACTGGGGCGGTCGCCTCCTAAAGAGTAACGGAGGCGCGCGATGGTGGGCTCAGGCCGGTTGGAAACCGGCTGTTAGAGTGCAATGGCATAAGCCCGCCTGACTGCGAGACTGACAAGTCGAGCAGAGACGAAAGTCGGTCATAGTGATCCGGTGGTCCCTCGTGGAAGGGCCATCGCTCAACGGATAAAAGGTACGCCGGGGATAACAGGCTGATAACCCCCAAGAGCTCATATCGACGGGGTTGTTTGGCACCTCGATGTCGGCTCATCACATCCTGGGGCTGGAGCAGGTCCCAAGGGTTTGGCTGTTCGCCAATTAAAGTGGTACGTGAGCTGGGTTCAGAACGTCGCGAGACAGTTTGGTCCCTATCTGCCGTGGGCGTCGAAGTTTGAGAGGAGTTGACCTTAGTACGAGAGGACCGGGTTGAACGTACCTCTGGTGTACCTGTCGTCGTGCCAACGGCGCAGCAGGGTAGCTATGTACGGACGGGATAACCGCTGAAAGCATCTAAGCGGGAAGCCTCCCTCGAGATAAGACTTCACAGGACGGTCGGAGACCACGACCTTGATAGATCGGATGTGGAAGTGGAGCGATCCATGGAGCTAACCGATACTAATCGTCCTATTCGCGCTTGAGAGTTGCACACCATCAACGACAACGTTGGTGCGATGTGGATGACATCCAGCCAGTGCACGCATCGATGGCAGGCCTCGCCAGAGGCCCGCCGAGAACCCTTCTCGCACCCCGAGCCCCGCGCCTCCCGCGCCGGCCCGGGCGTTTCACCGGCTTCATTGCCTGGTGGCCATAGCGGCGGTGTCCCACCCGATCCCATCCCGAACTCGGCCGTGAAACCCGCCTGCGCCGATGGTACTCTCGCTCAAGCGATGGAAGAGTAGGTCGCCGCCAGGCATTGCAGCCCGTGAAACACCCACGAGAAGACAGAACCCATTCACATCCCCTCCCTCGCCCGCGAGCCCAAAGCTCGCGCGAGCGGACTACGGTTGACGCGGGGTGGAGCAGCCCGGTAGCTCGTCAGGCTCATAACCTGAAGGTCACAGGTTCAAATCCTGTCCCCGCAACCACCCAACATCCCCAAACACCAGCACGCCGCGGCGCGGTCCC
>NZ_JBZFLG010000004.1:0-549811 GCF_058313435.1 Sphingomonas sp. SP6 | reverse complement strand
CTGGCTTTAACCGATCCTCCAGCGCCCCAAGAACGCCAGAAACCGGAGCCGCCGCCCACATGTCCCTTCATCTCACCAACAATGTCAAAGAGCCGACAAAAATCGACGCTAAAGCCTCGCCCAACTTTCGATGGGAGACCCCAGTGCCGAATTTGCGTGTCCCAAAGAAGCGAACGATCTCGTCCGCCCCGCCGGTGGAGCGCATCTAGGGGGACCGGGCCGAGGCGTCAAACCCTTTTTTGCGATTTTCTTTCAGCCCGCGACGGTCGCGCCCGCGCACCGCGGTCCTCGGCCGGCGCCGGCCGGCTCACCGCCCGAGCTCCCGCTCGAAGAATCGCACCGTCGCGGCGTCCGCGCGAAGCCAGTCGGCATGACGCAGGAAGCCGTGGATCTCGTTCGGCAGCACCAGTTCCTCGTAGCGCACCCCGGCGGCGCTCAGCCGGTTGGCGAGATCGATCGTCTGGTTGAACCGCACGTTGCGGTCGTCATCGCCGTGGATCAGCAGCACGGGGGACCGCCAGTGGGCGACATCGGCGACCGGCGAACTCTCGAACGCGGTCTTGAGCGCCGCGTCCCAATCCCCTTTCTCGTGACGATCGGCGGGCTTCGCCTCCTCCGCCAGCGTGCGCGACCAGTCGTGGACGCCGTGAAGATCGACCCCTGCCCTGAACGTGGCGGAATCGCGAGCGAGCGCAAGCGCGGTCAGATAGCCGCCGTACGAGCCGCCCCAGATCCCGATCCGCGCCGGGTCCACCGTCGGCAGCGACTGCAGGTATTTCGCCCCCGCCTGCACGTCGCGGTACTCGGCCGCCCCCGCAAAGCCGGCTCCCGCCGGATGCTGGAAGGCGCGGCCATAACCGATGCCGAGCCGATAATTGACGGAGAGGACCGTGAAGCCGCGGGACGCCAGATATTGGTTCACCGCATAAGCGTGCGCGTAATAGTCCATGTACGGGAAGCCGAGCAGCATCTGCCGCATCGGTCCCCCGTGGACGAAGACGATCGCCGGGCCTCTCGCCGCGCCGGCCGGGGCGAAGAGCTGGCCGTGGACGATCAGTCCGTCCGCCGCCTTGAACGTGACCCGGCGCGGGGTGACGGTCGGCGCCGCATAAGCGGCGGGCGGCCCGACCACCCCTCCCCCGCTCAGCCGCACCTCCCCGGCCTCAGCGGCCCCCGCGCCGACGAAGGCGACGCGCCCGCCCCCGGCCTCGACCGGGGTCCATTCGAGCCCGTCTCCCCGGGTCAGCGCCACCGCCCCCGCACGGCCGACCGCCACGCGGAAGACGTGCCGGCGATCGTCGTCCTCGACCGCTGGGCCGCTGTTCGCGTCGAACATCACGCTCGCCCGGTCGCGAGACAGCGTCGCATGTTCGACCATGAAGTCGCCGGGCGTCAGCAGCGTCGGCTCGCCGCCTGCCGCCGCGATCGAATAGAGGTGAGGCCAGCCGTCGAGCTCGGCGCGGAACACCAGCCGATCGCCCGCCGCCCACATCAGCGCCGCGCCGTCCGCGATCGAACCGGGGAAGGAGCCCGCCAGAGTAAGCGGGCTGCGCCACACGGGCGCGCCCTCGCCGCTCGTGCCGTCGGCGACGACGATCGACCACGGCTGCGGCGTCTCGGTCAGGAACGGGATCGGGGCGCCCGCATCGCCGGGCCGCCGGACGAAGACGATCCTTCGGCCGTCCGGCGACCAGACCGGCGCGGTATCGAACCCGGTCGACGGGGCCAGCCACACGATCGGCCTGTCCGCGCCCGACCAGATCCCGACGAACGCATGGTCGCCGCGACCGGAAACGAAGGCGAGCCGCGTCCCGTCGGGCGACCAGGCGAGGTCGGAGGCCTTGCCGCGATCCGCGACGATCTGCACGGGCTTCGAACCCCGCGCCGGATCGACGCTCCAGACCTGGCCGTCGCGCAGATAGGCGATACGGCCGGTCGCGGAGATCACCGGCGCGTCGCCTTCCGCGACGAGCGTCGCCGCGCCGCCGGCGGTCAGCGCGGACCAGATCTCCAGCTTTGCCGACGCGGTCGCGCCCGCCGGATTGGGCTCGCCCTTGACGGGCCAGTTCGCGTCATGGTCGCCGCCGCGGACCCACACCGCCCGGCGGCCGTCAGGGCTGAGGCCGAGCCACGACAGCTCCTGCCCGTCGTCGACGCCGCTCCCGCCCAGCCGCGTCGCTCGGTAGGCGGGAGCCGCCGCCGTCCAGACCGTGCGAACGCCCTTCTCGACCGTGATCCATGCGATCCGATCCGCGCTCGCCGCTGCGACGAGCCCGGTCGGGAAGGAGTAAGCGAGCGCCTGCTCGAGCCCGGGCGGCGGCGCCTCGCCGGCGAGCGCGCCCGCAGGGGCGAGCGCCAGCAGCAGGATCGGCCAGAAAGCGCGCATCACGGTCCCCCCTCGTTTGCGGCCAGCCTAGCGCCATCCTCCGCGCTGGCAATCGGGGCCAACGCTCAGCGCCACACGCGCTCGAGCCGATCGCCCAATCCCGTCAGCAGCTCGTACTGCGACACCCCCGAAGCCGCCGCCTCGCGCTGAAGGTCGTAGTCGAGCGGCAGCCAGTCGCCCTCGCCCGCGTCCACACCGGTCACGTCGACCGCGACGAGGTCCATCGACACCCGTCCGAGCACCGGCAGCCGCACATCGCCCGAGCGTGCCGCCCCGACGTTCGAGAAGGCGCGCCGGTAGCCGTCGGCATAGCCGATGTTGAGGATCGCGACGTCGGTGTCGGCGGAAGCGGTCCATGTCGCATTGTAGCCCACGGTCTCGCCCGCCGGCACGCGCCGCCGCTGGAGCACCTGCGCCGCCGGCGTCGCGACCTGCCGGACCAGCTTCAGCTCGGCGCGCGGTACGCCGCCGTAGAGCGCGAGGCCGGGCCGCGTCAGATCGAAGGCGTAAGCCTCGCCGAGCCCAATCCCGGCCGAATTGGCGAGGCTCATCCGCCTGGCCGAGGTCCGGCCCGCCAGCGCGGCGAAGCGCGCACGCTGCGCCGCGTTCATCGGCGACTCCTCGTCGGCGCAGGCGAGATGGCTCATCAGCGTGTCGATCGCGAGGCCGTCGAGCAATCCGTCCGCGATCTCCGTCGCCGACACGCCAAGCCGGTTCATCCCGGTGTCCACCATGACATCGCAGGCGCCGACGCCGGCCTCACGCCACCGCGCGACCTGCGCCGCGGTCGAGAGCACCGGCCGGACGTGCGCGGGCAGCCCCGCGGCCATGTCCTCGGCGCGGACGCCGTGGAGGACCCTTACCGACGGCGTGAGATCGGCGATCGCCGCCGCCTCGCGCCACGTCGCGACGAACACGTCGCGGCACCCCGCCGCCGTCAGCCGCGCGACGACTTCGCGCGCACCAAGGCCATAAGCGTCGGCCTTCACCGCCGCGCCGCACGCCGCACGTGCGCTCATCCGCGCGAGCAGCCGCCAATTGTGGACCAGGGCGTCGGCGTCGAGCAGCAGGCGACAGGGAGACGGGATCATCGCGCTCCCATCCCGAAGCGCCGCGCCCTTGTCAAAGCCGGGAGCGCCGCTAACCGACAGGCATGATGACCCGATCGAACGAGACCATCGGCGCCGAGCGCCTCCGGCGGCGCATGGCCCGCGGTGCCGCCTTCCTCGGCAGCGAGGTCGCGATCCTCGGCGGCGCGATGTCCTGGGTGTCGGAACGCAACCTCGTCGCCGCCATCTCGAACGCGGGCGGGTTCGGGGTGATCGCCTGCGGAGCGATGACGCCGGCGCTGCTTCGCACCGAGATCGCGGGAACGCAGGCGCTGACCGCCAGGCCGTTCGGGGTCAATCTCATCACCATGCACCCCCAGCTGATGGAGCTAATCGCGGTCTGCGGCGAGGCGGGCGTCGGCCATGTCGTCCTCGCCGGTGGGCTTCCGCCCAAGGGCTCGCTCGAGGCGATCAAGGCGACGGGGGCGAAGGTGATCTGCTTCGCGCCGGCGCTGTCGCTCGCAAAGAAGCTGATCCGCTCCGGCGTCGATGCGCTCGTGGTCGAGGGCATGGAGGCGGGTGGGCATATCGGCCCGGTCTCGACCAGTGTGCTCGTCCAGGAGATCCTGCCCGAGGTGGCGGAGCAGGTGCCGGTATTCGTCGCCGGCGGGATCGGCCGGGGCGAGGCGATCGCGGGCTATCTCGATCAGGGCGCGGCGGGGGTCCAGCTCGGGACCCGCTTCGTCTGCGCGACCGAGTCGATCGCGCATCCCAACTTCAAGCGCGCGTTCCTCCGCGCCTCGGCACGCGACGCCGTGGCGAGCGTCCAGCTCGATCCGCGCCTCCCCGTCATCCCGGTCCGCGCGCTCAAGAATGCGGGCTCGGAGCTGTTCACCGCCAAGCAGCGCGAGGTCGCCGCATCGCTCGACGAGGGCGCGCTGGCGATGGCCGAGGCGCAGCTCCAGATCGAACATTATTGGGCCGGCGCGCTGCGCCGCGCGGTGATCGACGGCGACATCGAACATGGCAGCGTCATGGCGGGACAGTCGGTCGGCATGGTGACCAGGGAGGAGCCGGTCGCCGCGATCCTCGCCGAGCTGATCGGCGAGGCCGCGCACGCCCTGGAGCGTCGGTCCACATAGGCGCCTGACCGCGCGCCGTCCCCGGATCTCAGGCGGACGGACAAAGCTAACCCGATCTTCACCTTGTGCCGCGAGGATCGCCGAACCCGTTCGATCAGAGGTTCGCCGATGTTCCTGTTCCGCCCCCCGGTCCTCGCCGCCATGATCCTGATCCTCGCCGGGTGCGCGCGTCACCGCGAGCCGCTCGCGATCGAGCCGGCGCCCGCGCCCGTCGTCGCGCTCGCCCCGGTCGCCCCGCCGCCGGTCTCCGCGATCAACCGGGGGCTCTCGCCCGCGGCGACCGTGTGGCACCTGCGCGTCGCGCTCAACGTCGCCGCGCTCGCCTGTCGCGGCGGGCCGGAGATGCAGATCATCGCCGACTATAATGCGCTGCTGCGGTCGCAGAAGGCGCCGCTCGCGGCGGCACAGGCGGCGATGGCCGACGAGTTCAAGCGCCGCGGCGGCGACTGGCAGGACGCGCAGGACGACGCGATGACGCGGCTCTACAATTTCTTCTCGCAGGCGCAGGCGCGCGACGCCTTCTGCGCCGCCGCCGCCGACGTGCTCGCCCGCACCCGCACGCTCGCCGAGCCCGAACTCGGCGGCTTCGCGCAGGCGAGCCTGATGGTCCTCGACGCGCCGTTCGCCCAGATGGGCCAGCCGCGCGCCGTCCCCGCGACGATGCTGGTCGCCGCGGCGTCCGCGCCGGTCTATGCGGTCGCGAACGCCCCGGCGCCCGCCTCCGCTCCCGCCCAGGCGCCGCGACTGGGCGTCAACGTCGCGGCGCTCGGCGAGTAGCCGTCAGAAGTTCACCCGCCCGGTGACGCCGTAGTAACGGTCGGCGTCGCGCGGGATGATGTAGCGGAACGACCCGCCCGGCCCGCCGCTGGTGATCGCGGATGCGAAGCTCTCGTCGGTCAGGTTCTTGACCTGGAAGGTCAGGCGGTAGCGGTCGTTCGCGTCGACCACGCCGGCGGAGAGGTCGATCAGCCCGTACCCGTGGATCGTCGCGAAGTCGCGGATCACGGGGTTGGCGTCCAGCTGCGAGAGCTGCTTCGACTGGTACGAACCCTGCGCGCCGAGCGCGATGTCGATCGGGCCGTCGGTGCGCCAGCGATAATCGGCCGAGAGCGATCCCTTCCACTTGGGCGCATAGCCGAGCGGAGTGCCGGAGGCGATCACGCCCGTCGTCACGCCGTTGGTCGGCACCTTGAACTGGTCGATATGCGCGTCGGTGTAGGCGACCCCGCCCGAGAAGGTCAGGTCGCGCACCGGCTGGTAGAGCAGGTCCAGCTCGCCGCCGCGGGTCGACACGTCGCCCGCGTTGGTGAAGCGGGTCACGAGCACGCCGGCGACGATGTCGGGATTGTTCGCCTGGAAATTGTGGTATTTGGCGTAATAGCCGGCGAGGTTGATCACCAGCTTGCCGCCGAGCAGCGTGTTCTTGAGCCCGATCTCGTAGCTGTCGGCGGTCTCCGGCTCGATCACGTTGGTGCCGGTCGCGGTCAGGTTGTAGAAGATGTTGAACGCCGGCCCCTTATATCCGCGCGAATAGGTCGCATAGGCGGTCGACTGGCGG
Organism: Sphingomonas sp. SP6; assembly: GCF_058313435.1. Classification (NCBI taxonomy): domain Bacteria; kingdom Pseudomonadati; phylum Pseudomonadota; class Alphaproteobacteria; order Sphingomonadales; family Sphingomonadaceae; genus Sphingomonas; species Sphingomonas sp. SP6. The sequence goes on along the minus strand of NZ_JBZFLG010000004.1, from coordinate 543,676 downwards.
ACGATGTCGTACTGAAGGCCCGCCTTGCCCGACCAATTGTCGTTGGTCGTCTTGCCCTGGAACGGCACGCCGTTGGAGGCGGCGATCGCCTGGGTCTGGGCGACGGTGGGCGACACGCCGCTCGCGACCAGCGCATTATACTGGTTGAACACGCCCTGGTCGAAGTTCGGGTTGATCCCCGGACCCGCAAGCAGCGTGGTCCGGCTGTGGTACACGTCCAGCTGATCAGAGGTGTACCGGAACCCGCCGATGGCGCGCAGCGTATCGGTGAAGTTCAGCGTCCCCTGCCCGAAGAAGGCGAGGTTCTTGAACACCGATCCGAACGCCGCGGTGCCGGTCGGCTGCGTCACCGTCAGTCCGGGCGTCGCGCACGGCGTCAGGACCGTCACCGCCGTCGCCGAGGTGCAGACGATGTCGTTGCGCGTGAAGACGCGGTCGGTCTGCGCGCGCGAGTAGAAGGCGCCGATCACGTAGGAGAAGAACTGCCGCGCCGGGCTGGTCAGCCGGATCTCCTGGGTAAAGGTGTTTGAGGTCTGCGGACCGAAGTCGTGGAGCTGGTTGAACCCGACATAGGCCTGCGGCAGGAAGTCGCCGTCGCGGATCTCGGTATTGTCGTACTCGCGGTAGCTGCCGATGTAGGTGACGGTCTGGGTGCCCAGCGTCCAGTCCGCCTGCCCCGACACGCCCCAGCTCTTCTCGAGGGTCGAGGTGACAAGGTCCTGCGCCAGCGCCCGCGTCTTGTCGCCGCGCGGGGTCGGCAGCGCTGCGAACGGCAGCGATGCGGCGGGGTTGGTCGGCGTCTTGCCCGTCGCCGTGTCGATCGGCCCCGTGCCGATCACCTCGCCGCAGCAATCGTCGTCCGACTTGCGATAGTCGGCGATGAAGGTCAGCGTCAGGTCGGGGGTCGGTTCGGCGACCAGCACGCCGCGCACGCCGTAATGCTCGTAGCCGTTGACGCGCGTGCCGTACACGGTGTTGCGGAGATTGCCGTCGTAATTGCCGTAGAAGCCGGTGACGCGCGCCGCCACCCCGGTCGCCAGCGGCAGGTCCAGCGCGCCGCGGACGCGGTATTCGTTGCCGTTGTCGAAGTAATAGGCACCCTCGACGAAGCCGCCGAACTCGGTTCCAGGGCGCTTGGTCACGATGTTGATCACGCCCGCCGACGTGTTCTTCCCGAACAGCGTGCCCTGCGGCCCGCGCAGCACTTCCAGCCGGTCGATGTCGATGAGATCGCTGAACGCCTCGCCCGCGCGGCTGTACACGACGCCGTCGACCACCGTCGAGATCGAGGGCTCGCCCGCGATCGAGAAGGTCGAGGTGCCGACCCCGCGCAGGAACAGCGACTGGTTGATCGCCGTGCCCGACTTGCGGAAGTTGAGCGTGGGGACGAGATATTGCGCCGCCTCCAGGTTGACGGCGCCCTTCGCCGCGATCGCGTCACCCGAGATCACCGACACCGCGACCGGCACGTCCTGGAGCCGCTCCGACCGCTTCTGCGCGGTCACCACGATTTCGCCGGGCGTCGCCTGCTCGTCGGTCTGGGTCGCGTCCGCGGGCGGGGTCGCGACACCCGCGTCCGCGTTCACGCCAGCAGTCGTCGTGTCCTGCGCAAAGGCGGGGGTCGTGAGCGCGAGCAGCGCCGCACCGGTCAGCAGAATCGTCTTCATCTCGTGTCCTCTCAATCCCCACCTTCCTAGTGGGTGATAATTGATCTGTCTATCGCTGTCAGAACCCCAGCTCGCGCATTTCGACGACCCGCTTCTCGCGCGCGCTGAGTTCCGCCGCCGCGCCGATCGCGACCGCCATCAGCCCGTCACGCGCGGTCACCTCGACCGGCGCCTCGCCGCGCACGGCGGCGTTGAATCGCTGGTGCTCGTAGAAGGTCGAGCCGTGATGGCTTCCAGCGGCGAGCGCGGTCGCGTCCGTCTCGACATGCCGCCGCTCGACCCGCTTCGGATTCATGAAGCCGACCCGCGGCGAAAGGACCAGCGATCCCTCCGGGATCAGCACGTCGAGCCGCGCTTCGCTGCCGACGGCGGTGATCTCCTCCTGGTTCTCCGCGCCGTCGGCGAACATCGACAGGTCGAGCATCGCCCGCGCCCCGTTGGCGAAGTCGACCGTGGTGAAGCTGTTGTCGATGATGTCGGGCGTCTCGCCCCCGTACGCCTCGTCCAGATGGTTCACGTCCATCGCGCCCGAGCAATAGACGCGCACCGCCTCCGCGCCGACGATCAGCCGCATGAGATCGAAGAAGTGGCAGCACTTCTCGACCATCGTGCCGCCGGTGTTGCGGCTGAACCGGTTCCAGTCGCCGACCTTTGCGAGGAACGGGAAGCGGTGCTCGCGGATCGACAGCATCTGCAAGCGGCCGACCGTGCCAGTGCGGACCTCGCGGATGAACTCGGCGGCGGGGGGCATGTAGCGGTATTCCATCGCCGTCCAGAACGGTCGTCCGCTCGCCTCCGCCTGCGCGACGATCCAGCGCGCGTCCGCGATCGTCGTCGCGAGCGGCTTCTCGCACAGGATGGCCAGCCCTTCGCCGAACAGCGGCATCAGCACGTCGCGGTGCGTATGATTGGGGCTGGCGACGATCACCGCGTCGACCAGCCCGCTCTTGGCGAGCGCCGCCGAGTCCGCGAAGGCCTCCACGCCTTCGGCGCGCTCGCCGAGCGCGGTCCGCGCCCAGCCCAGCGACGATTCGACGGGATCAGCGATCGCGGTGACGACCGCGCCGGGGGTGACGGCCAGGTTGTTGAGGTGCTCGACCCCCATCATTCCGGTGCCGACCAGCCCGTAACGCACTTGCTCAACCACGCGAGACGCCTCTATATGACAACGATGTCCTATCTCCCTGTATCGCGCGAATCGAGGCCGCTCGGCAAGAGCGGAATCATGGTGTCTCCCATTGCCTGGGGGATGTGGCGCTTCGCCGGCGTCGGCCGCGAGCATGGCCGCGCCCTGATCGAGGCGGCCTTCGACGCGGGCGTGTCGCTGTTCGACACCGCCGACATCTACGGCTTCGACGGCTCGGCCGGCTTCGGCGACGCCGAGTCGCTGCTCGGCGAGATCTTCGCCGCCGCGCCGGGCCTGCGCGAGCGGATGGTGCTCGCGACCAAGGGCGGGATCACGCCGCCGGTGCCCTACGACTCGGGTCGCGATTATCTGATGCAGGCGCTCGAGGACTCGCTGCGCCGCCTCAGCGTCGAAGCCGTGGACCTCTACCAGATCCACCGACCCGACATCCTGACCCACCCGCAAGAGGTGGCGCGGACGCTCGAAGACATGGTGTCGTCCGGCAAGGTCCGCGCGATCGGCGTCTCGAACTACACGATCGAGCAGACCGCCGCGCTGCGCGTGTTCCTGTCGACTCCGCTCGCCAGCACCCAGCCCGAGTTCTCGCCGCTCGAGACGACGCCGATGACGAATGGGCTGTTCGACCGCACGATGGCGCACGATGTCGCCGTGCTCGCCTGGTCTCCGCTCGGCGGCGGCCGGATCGCCCGGCCGGCCACCGCGCGCGAGCAGGCGGTCGCCGCCGCGCTCGACGCCGCCGCCGCCAAGGCGGGCGTGTCGCGCACCGCCGCCGCCTACAGCTGGATCATGGCCCACCCGGCGCAGGTCATCCCGATCGTCGGCACCCAGAAGATCGAGCGCGTCGCCGAATTGGCCGACGCCTTCAAGGTCCGATGGACGCGGGCGGACTGGTACGACGTCCTCGTCGCCTCGCGCGGGGAGAAGCTGCCGTGACCGGCTCCTGCGAGATCAGCTGGTTCTCGGCGCTCTGCGACGACGACTACGAGTTCCTCGGCGTCCCCGATCCGATGCTCAAGTCGTCGTGGGAACATTGCCGCGACATCGTGCTCCAGGCCGAGACCGGCGGCTTCGACAACATCCTGCTCCCCTCGGGCTATGCGCTTGGCATCGACACGACCGCCTTCGCCGCGGCGATCGCGCCGATGCTCCGGCGCATGGCGTTGCTGATGGCGGTTCGCGTCGGGGAGAGCTGGCCGCCCCAGCTCGCCCGCCAGATCGCGACCATCGACCGGCTGCTCGGCGGACGGCTTACCGTCAACATCATTTCTTCCGACCTGCCGGGCGAGACGCTGGCGAGCGCCCCACGCTACCGCCGCACCGTCGAGGCGATGGCGATCCTCAAGACGCTGCTGAACGGCGAGGCGCTCGACCACGACGGCGAGTTCTGGAAGCTCAAGGTCGATCCGCCGCGGGTCGGCACGGTCAGCGGCAAGGCCCCGCTCCTCTATTTCGGCGGCCTCTCCCCCGACGCGCGCGAGGCGGCGGCTAAAGGTTGCGACGTCTTCCTGATGTGGCCCGACACGAAGGAGAAGGTCGCGGAGATCATCGCCGACATGAAGGCGCGCGCGGGGAACCACGGCCGTACCCTTCGCTTCGGCTACCGCTCTCACGTCATCGTCCGCGATACCGAGGCCGAAGCGCGCGCCTATGCCGACCGGCTGCTGTCGAAGCTCGACGATGCCGAAGGCGCGGCGATCCGCGCGAAATCGCTCGATTCGCAGAGCGCCGGCGTCGCCGCGCAGGCGGCGCTGCGCGAGAACGCCTCGGACGACGGCTATGCCGAGGAGAACCTCTGGACCGGCGTCGGTCGCGCACGCTCGGGCTGCGGCGCGGCGATCGTCGGCGATCCCGACCAGGTGCTGGCGAAACTGCGCATGTATCAGGAGATGGGGATCAAGGCCTTCATCCTCTCCGGCTACCCCCATGCCGCCGAGGCCGACCTGTTCGCCCGCCACGTCCTGCCGCACATCGACCACGCGCCGCTGGCGCGGTGACACCGGTCGTCCCGAACGAAGTCGAGGGACGGTGTCTCGACTTCGCTCGACACGAACGGTGCAGGCTTTAGAGTCGTTGACATGCCACAACCGGACACCCAGCCCCTCGTCGTCGGCATCGGCGGCACGATCGGCAGCGTCTCGTCGACCGAGCGCGCGCTCCGCATCGCGCTCGACGCCGCGTGCCAGCAGGGCTTCCGCACCCGCATGTTCGGCGGCGCGGAGATGGCGCGGCTGCCGCTCTACGATCCGAAAGCCGCCGGCCGGACCCCCGAAGAACGCGAGTTCGTCGACGCGGTGCGCGAGGCGTCGGCCGTGATCATCGCCTCGCCCGGCTATCACGGCAGCATTTCGGGCGTGGTCAAGAACGCGCTCGACCTGCTGGAGGAGACCGCGCGCGACGAGGAGCGGCCGTATCTCGCCGACATGCCGGTCGGGCTGATCGCCACCGCCTACGGCTGGCAGGCGACCGGCTCGACGATCGCGGCCTTGCGCTCGATCGTCCACGCGCTGCGCGGCTGGCCGACGCCGTTCGCGGCGGCGATCAATACCCAGCTCACCAAATTCGACGAGACCGGCGGGGCGAGCGACCCCACGGTGGTCGAGCAGCTGCGGCTGGTCGGCAGACAGGTCGCGCGCTTCGCTCCTTTGGCGGGAAACAATGGCTGACGCAGGACTGCCGGGCTTCGGACCCGATCACACCGTCGTCATCGTCGGCGGCGGCTTCTCGGGCACGTTGCTCGCGATCAACCTCGCGCGTTTCGGCGGCCCGCGGACGATCATGGTCGAGCGCCGCGCCGACCAGATGGCGCGCGGCGTCGCCTATTCGACGCCGCATCCCAGCCAGCTGCTCAACGTCCGCGCCGGCGGGATGAGCGCCTTCCCCGACCAGCCCGACCATTTCGCCAAATGGGTCGCCGGCCGCGGCGGCACCGGCGCGACCGCCTTCGTGCCCCGCGCGCTCTACGGCGCGTATCTGCGCGAGATGCTGGTCGAGAGCGGCCTCACTGCCGGCGACCGGCTCGTGATGCGCGAGGGCGAGGCCTGCGATCTGATCGAGACCGAGAGCGGTGTAGCGGTCGTGCTGGACGACGGCAGCCAAGTCGAGGCCGACGCGGCCGTCCTCGCGGTCGGCAACCTCCCGCCGCACGACCCGCCCGGCATCGACGGCGACGCGCTCCCCGCCGATCTCTACGTCCGCGATCCGTGGCGGGACGATCCGACCGCCGGACTCAAGGACACCGACCGGGTCGTCCTGCTCGGCACCGGCCTCACCGCGGTCGACGTCGCGCTCGCGCTCGACGCCTCGGGCTTCGGCGGCGAGATCGTCGCGCTCTCCCGCCGCGGCCTCGCCCCGCGCCGCCACATGGACGGCCAGCCGCCCGTCAAGGGGCTGTGGGACCCACCCTCCGATCCGCTCTCGAAGATCACCGCCGACGTCCGCGCCAAGGCGAAGGCCGGCGAGTGGCGCAGCGCGATCGACGCGCTGCGCCCGATTACCCAGCGGCTCTGGGCGGGCGCGAGCGACGACGAGCGCGCGCGCTTCCTGCGCCATCTCCGCCCCTTCTGGGACGTCCACCGCCACCGCCTGGCCCCCGTGGTCGCCGAGCGGATCGAGGCGATGGTCGCGAGCGACAAGCTCTCGTTCCGCGCCGGCAAGACGATCGCGGTGACGCCCGAGGACGAGGGCTTGCGCCTCGACTGGCGTCCGCGCCACCGCGATCAGGCGGAGTCGACGCACGTCCGCCGCATCGTCAACTGCACCGGCCCGCAGGGCGACCTCACCCGCTCGACCGAGACGCTCCTGCGCACGCTCGCGTCCCGCGGGACGATCCGCGCCGACCGGCTACGGCTCGGCGTGGACGTCGACGTCCGTTCGCGCGTCGTCGCCGCGGACGGCGAACCCAACCCGCGCCTCTACTGCGTCGGCCCGATGACCCGCGGCAGCTCGTGGGAGATCGTCGCCGTCCCCGACCTGCGCCGCCAGAGCTGGGACGTCGCCCGCCGCCTCGCGAACGCCCACTGGGTCGGCGGCGAGGGGCTATAACTCCCCACGTCATCCCGCGAATGCGGGGATTCGGAAGCACTAAGGTCTCGGCTGAAATGGTGAGTTCAGCCAGGATGGATCCCCGCCTGCGCGGGATGACGAGCTAACACGTTTGACTTACCCGCCCCACCGGCCCACCCTCCCGCGCAAACAATACGGCAGGAGAGTCCCCATGCCCCAGGCAGCCTATGACCTCGTGATCCGCGGCGGCACGATCGTCGACGGCTCGGGCGGCGAGCCGTTCCAGGGCGACGTCGCTGTCTCACAAGGCGTCATCGTCGGCGTCGGCCGCGTCGCCGGGCACGGCCGGGAGGAGATCGACGCGCGCGGCCAGATCGTCACCCCCGGCTTCGTCGACGTCCACACCCATTACGACGGTCAGGCGACCTGGGACCAAAGGATGCAGCCGTCTTCATGGCACGGCGTCACCACCGTCGTGCAGGGCAATTGCGGGGTCGGCTTCGCCCCCTGCCGCCCCGAGGACCGCGACCGCCTCGTCTACCTCATGGAGGGCGTCGAGGACCTCCCCTACCCCGTCCTCACCGCCGGGCTGCCGTGGAATTGGCAGACCTTCCCCGACTATCTCGACGCGCTCCAGGACCGCCGCTTCGACGTCGACATCGGCACCCAGCTCCCGCACGCAGCGCTTCGGGTCCACGTCATGCGCGAACGCGGCGTCGCACGGGAGGCCGCCACCCCCGACGACATCGCCCGGATGGCCGCCATCGCCAAGGCAGCGGTCGAGGCCGGGGCGCTCGGCTTCTCGACCAGCCGCACGCTCAACCACAAGACCAAGGCCGGCGAGCCGACCCCGACGCTGACCGCTGAGGAGGACGAGCTCACCGGCATCGCCATGGCGCTGGCGGCGGCGAACAACGGCCGCGGCGCGGGCGTGCTCCAGCTCGTCAGCGACTTCTACCCGGACCCCGCCGCGGAGTTCGCGATGTTCCGCCGCATCGTCGAGAAGAGCGGCCGCCCGCTCTCCTTCAGCCTCGCGCAGAGCCACCAGGCTCCCGACTCGTTCCGCATGATCCTCGACGCGCTCACCGACGCGGCCGACGCCGGGCTGCCGATGAAGGCGCAGGTCTCCCCCCGCGCGGTCGGCGTCCTGTTCGGGCTCGACCTCACGCTCAACCCGTTCAGCGCGCACCAGACCTACAAGGAGATCGCGCACCTCCCGCTCGCCGAGCGGATCGCCGCGCTGCGCGATCCCGCGCTCCAGTCGCGGCTCTTCGCCGAACGGCCGAACCCGAGCGATCCCTTCGCCAGCGCCAGCCTCACCGCCTGGGCCGGCATGTACCCGCTCGGCGCCGAGAGCCCCGATTACGAGCCGACCCAGGACCGGACCGTCGCCGCCCTCGCCGCGGCGCAGGGCCGCGACCCCAAGGCGGTCGCGCTCGATCACCTGCTGTCGAACAACGGCGGCGGCATCCTCTACCTGCCGTTCCTCTCCTATGGCTACGGCTCGCTCGACGCTTCCTACGAGATGCTCCGCCACCGCGACACCGTGCCGGGCCTGTCAGACGGCGGCGCGCACGTCGGGATGATCTGCGACGGCAGCTTCCCGACCTCGCTCCTCACCCACTGGACCCGCGACCGCACCCGCGGGCCCAAGCTCTCGCTTCCCTTCGTGATCAGGCAGCAATGCGCCGACACCGCCGCGCTGGTGGGCCTCGGCGATCGCGGGCGGATCGCGGTGGGTCAGCGCGCCGACCTCAACGTCATCGACTACGACCGACTGACCCTTCTCGCCCCCGAGATCGTCCACGATCTCCCCGCCGACGGCCGCCGCCTGATGCAGCGGGCGACCGGCTATACCGCGACGATCGTGGCGGGCGAGATCACCTACCGCGACGGCGAGCCGACCGGGGCGCTGCCGGGGCGTCTGCTCCGCGGCGCGCGGGGCGCCGCGAGCATGAAGGCCGCAGCCTGATCACGCCCGCCGCGCACTTTGCCACGAACCTAAGTTAGCGCCGCCGCGTTCCTCGCCGCGACCTCTCATCAAGGATCGCGCATGGAAGCCGCCGACGTCTTCAGGAAATTGCCGATCGAGCTGAAGCCCGATCCCTCCCGCACCGTGATCCGCCCGTTCGGCTTCGGCTATCCCGACGCCTTCGCCGCCGGCAAGACGCCGCGGATGGAGCACGTCGCGCAGCGTCTGCTGGCGCTCTCGCCCGACCTGCGCGAGCGGATGCTGGCCTTGATCCGCAAGCCGATGGACGAGCGTCACCGCAACGCCGGCGCGATCTTCCGCCGCCGGTTCGCGGAGGTGAAAGGCGACCTTGGCGACCTCGGCGAGGTGAGCGAGACCGACCAGCTGCTGATCGGCGCCTATTTCAGCCAGGAATATGCGTTCGAATCCGCCGCGCTGTTCAATCCCAGCATCGTCCGGGTTCCGGACCGCGAGCCGGAGGACGGGCGCATCCCGTTCCTGCTCTCGCTGCGCGGGATCGGTGAAGGCCATATCTCGTCGGTGACGTTCCGCACCGGCTGGTGGGACGGCGGCGACGGACTCGAGGTCGATCCGGCGAGCGCCAGCGGCGTGCCGCCGCGCGTCGAGTGCGACCGCGACGGCTGGACCCGACTGGAATGCGACGACAGCCGGCATGTGTCCGAGACGGTGATCTACCCGGTCCTCCCCAGCCAGCGCCAGGGGGTCGAGGACGTCCGCCTCGTCAACTTCACCGACGACGACGGAACCGAGAGCGTCATCGGCACCTACACCGCGTTCGACGGCGCGAACGTCCGGCAGGAGCTGATGCGCGGCATCGACCTGCGCACGCTCGAGATGCGCCCGCTCGAAGGAAAGATGACCGCCTACAAGGGCATGGCGCTGTTCCCCCGCCGGATCGACGGCGACTTCGTGATGCTCGGGCGGCAGGACAGCGAGAACCTCTACCTGCTCCGCTCCAAGGACATGGTGGTGTGGGAGACGGGGGAGCTGCTGATGGGCCCGAAATACCCGTGGGAGTTCGTCCAGATCGGCAATTGCGGCTCGCCGATCGAGATCGACGAGGGCTGGTTGGTCTTCACCCACGGCGTCGGTATGGTCCGCGGCTATTGCATCGGCGCCTGTCTGCTCGACAAGGCGGACCCGTCGAAGGTCCTCAAGCGCGTGGCCTCGCCCCTCCTCTTCCCCAGCGCCGAGCAGCGCGGGGGCTACGTGCCGAACGTCACCTATTCGTGCGGCGCGCTGCTTCACGGCCGGCGCATCCTCCTGCCCTATGCGCTGGGCGACGAATATAGCGTCTTCGCCACCGCCAGCGTCGACGATCTGCTGTCCGTGATGGTCGAGGCCGGTGCGGCGGTCGAGGAGGCGCCGGTCCTGCCGAAGGCGGCATAACAAAACTTATCTCGGCGTTGACTCGAACGCCTCGGCTGGTCCACCGCTCTCCCCTGCGACGCAAGATCGCGAGGGAGAGCGGGCGATGGTGCTGACCAAGGGCGACGATTATCCGATCCACCAAACGGCCGAGCCGGTCGCCTATGCGGGCACCGACCGCAATTTCTACGACCGCTATTTCTTCAACGGCTATCCGCAGAGCCCGGAGGAAGACGGCTTCTTCGCCGCCGCGCTCGGCGTCTATCCCCACATCAACGTCATCGACGCCTCGTTCTGCTGGCTGTCCGGCGGCAGGCAGGTCAACCTCCACGCCAGCCGCGGGCTGAACATGGAGCGAATGGACACGCGCGTCGGCCCGATCCGGGTCGAGGTGATCGAGCCGCTCCAGGTCCTCAAACTCACCGTCGACGCGCCCGACCAGGGCGTGATGGCCGAGCTGACCTTCACCGGCCGCGCCTTCCCGATCGAGGAGCCGCGCTTCACCCGCCGCAACGGCCCGCGGGTACTGATGGACGTGACACGGCTGACCCAGAACGGGTCCTACGCCGGCTGGATCGAAGTCGACGGCGTCCGCACCGAAGTGGCGGGCTGGGTCGGCACCCGCGACCGCTCGTGGGGCGTCCGCCCGATCGGCGCGCCCGACGCGCAGCCGGCGTCGCCGCCGATCGCCCCGCAATTCTACTGGCTGTGGAGCCCGTGTGCGATGGAGGGCGGCGATCTCTACGCCCACACCAACGACGACGAGCACGGCCGCTTCTGGAACCGTCGCGCCACGTTCCGCCCGCTCGGCGGCGGGCCCGACGACGAGCATCATTTCGACGCCTCCGACTATCGGATCGAATGGGAGAAGGGCACCCGCCGGGCGCGGGCGGCCGGCCTCACGCTCGACGACGAGAACGGCGAGACCAGGGTCGCCTTCGACATCGGCGCGACCTTCATGATGCTCGGGCTCGGCTACGGCCATCCCACCTGGTCGCACGGCCGCAGCCATGGCGAGGCGCTGACGGTCGAGCGCGAGGACTTCGTCGTCGCTGAGCTTGATCCGATGCTGCCGCATCACCTCCACATCCAGGCCCTGGTCGGCGTGACGATGACCGGTCCCGACGGCCACATCCGTCGCGGCCGGGGCGTCCTCGAACAACTCGCGATGGGGCCGCACGCGCCGACCGGCCTTACCGGAGTGATCGACCCGGCATGACGCCCCCGCTCGAAGCCGCGCAGGTCGAGGCGTATCTGACGCGCCTCTGGAACACGCCGACGACCGTCGAGGCGCTCTCCCGCATCCCCGGCGGGGCGAGCCGCGAGACCTACCGCTTCGACGCGGTCGCGGACGGCAAGCGCCACGGCCTCATCCTCCGCCGCGAACCCACCGCCGGGCTGATCGACACCGAGACCGAAACCGAGTTCCGCGCCTATCAGAGCGCCGCCGGCGTCGTGCAGGTGCCGATCGCAATTGCGCTGGAGCAGGGCGGCGCGGAGCTCGGCCGCCCGTTCTTCATTACCGAGCGAGTCGAAGGGGGCGTCGTCGCCGGTTCGTTCGAGCGAGCGCCCTTCGGCGAGCACGCCGAAGCGATCGGCGCGGAGTTCTTCGCCGCGCTCGGCCGGCTCGCCGCCTTCGATCCGGCCGGCAGCCCGCTCGCCGAGCACGTCCCCACGCCCGCGCGCGACGCCTGCTGGCGGATCGCGCTGGACTATTGGGAGGGCGTCCTCGACGAGGACCAGCTCGCGCCGCTGCCGCTCGTCCGTGCCGCGATCCGCCGGCTGCGCACCAGTCCGCCCCCGCCGGCGCAGGCGGTGCGGATCGTCCACGGCGACTATCGCTCGGGCAATCTGATGCACGACGGCGCGGGACGGATGCTCGCGATGTTCGATTGGGAGATGGCGCACCTCGGCGACCCGCTCGAGGATCTCGGCTGGGCGCTCGACCCGATCTGGGACCATTTCGAGCCTGGCCTCGCCTGCGGCATGATCCCGCGCGAGGCGGCGCTTGCGGCATGGGAGGCGACGAGCGGCATGCGCGTCGACCCCGTCGCCATGCGCTGGTGGTCGCTGTTCAACTCGGTCAAGGGCCGCGCGATCTGGACCAGCGCGTACAAGGAGTATGTCGCCGGCGGATTGAGCGATCCCGTCCTCGGCATCTCGGGCTGGTACACCGCCACCCGGCAGGACGTGATTATCGCCGCGCAACTGGAGGCGTTCCCATGAGCCAGCTCGGCGAGATCCTGACCGGCGCGGGCATGGTCGGCATCGGCGCGGGAACCGCCGCCGCCGAGCACGACGCTTTCGCCGGCTCGACGATGACCGTCGGCGGCCTGCTCGCGATCCTCGGCGCGCAGGAAGCGGAGAAGGCCGCGGCGTGGCGGATCGCCGATCTCGAGGCGATGGCCGCGCTGCTCGGCGACGCCGCGCCGGATCGGGCCGGCGGCTGGACGCTGACCGAACTCGACGCCGATTGGGCGCGCTTCTCCGAGGCGCTGATCGCCGCCCACGCCGCGGCCGAAGCCGCAGGTGACGCCGAGCGCGACCGTGGCTTCCTCGCCTTCTATCGCGACAGCGCCGCCCGGCGCGCGCTCGTATGGCCGATCTGACCGACCTGCCGCTGGCCGGCGTCCGCATTCTCGACCTCGCCCCAGGGCCTCTCGCCCCGGTCGGCCGCTTCCTCGGCGAGCTTGGCGCGGAGGTGATCCGCGTCGAGCCGCGCGGGGGCGCGTCTGATCGAAGCGAGGGCCCGACGGTCGCAGGCGTCTCCCTGCCGTTCGTCGCCGGCAACCTGGGCAAGCGGGCCGTCGCGCTCGAGCCCGGCGCCGACCGGGCGGCGTTCGAGGCGCTGGTGCGCAAGGCGGACATCCTGCTGGAGGTCGGCGGCGGCCTCGACCGTCCCGCGCTCCACACCCTCAACCCCCGCCTCCTCATTGTCGCGATCTCCGATTTCGGCGCGGACGGCCCCTGGTCGCACTGGCGCGCCAGCGACGCCGTCCTTCACGCGCTCACCGGAGGCCTGTCCCGCTCCGGCCTGCCCGGTCGCGAGCCGCTCCTCCCGCCGGGCCAGCTCACCTACGAGACCGCTTGCGCCCAGATCGCCTACCTGACCCTCGCCGCCTACATTCGCGTCCTGCGCACCGGCGAAGGCGACCGGCTCGACGTGTCGCTGCTCGAAGCGGGGATGCAGGCGCTCGATCCGGGCTTCGGCCTCTCCGGCAGCGCCCAATCGGGCGTCCCCTTGTGGAAGCTCAGCCGCGGCCGCGTCGACGAGAGCTTCCGCTACCCGATCTACCCCTGCGCCGACGGCTTCGCCCGCGTCTGCGTGATGGCTCCGCGCCAGTGGCGCGGCATGTTCCGCTGGATGGGCGAGCCGCCCGAGTTCGCCGGCCCGCAGTGGGAGAATATCGTCCACCGCTTCCGCTCCCCCGATCTCGTCCCCGCCATCGCCCGCTTCCTCGCTCCGAAGACCCGCGACCAGATCGAGCGCGAGGCGCAGGCGCACGGCGTCCCTGCGGCCGCCCTGCTCGACCTCGCCGAGGCAGCTCGCACCCCTCAGATGCAGGCGCGCGGCGCGATCGCCGAGGTGGAGATCGCCCCCGGCGTCGTCCTGCCCTTCCCCAACGGCACGCTCGAGATCGACGGCGAGCGCGCCGGCATCCGTGGCCCCGCCCCAGCGCTGGCGACCCACGCCGCGTTCGAGACACCCCGGCCCGACTTGACGCCCCCACCCCCCGCCGACCGCCCGCTCGAGGGCATGAAGGTTCTCGACGTGGGCGTGATCGTCGTCGGCGGCGAAAGCGGCCGCCTCCTCGCCGATCTCGGCGCCGAGGTGGTGAAGGTCGAGAACGGCGCCTATCCCGACGGCCAGCGTCAGTCGCGCGACAACGCCCCCGTCTCGCTCACCTTCGCCGCCGGCCACCGCAACAAGCGCGGCCTCTCGATCGACCTTCGCTCGGACGAGGGCCGCGCGCTGTTCCTCGATCTGGTCCGCGAAGCCGACGTCCTGCTCTCGAACTTCAAGCCCGGCACGATGGCCTCGCTCGGCCTCGACCGCGAGACGCTCGCAGCCGCCAACCCGCGGCTCGTCACCGTCGACAGCTCCGCCTTCGGCCCGACCGGTCCCTGGTCCGCGCGCCTCGGCTACGGCCCGCTGGTCCGCGCCTCGGCCGGCATGACCGCGCGCTGGACCTATCCCGGCGAGCACGAAGGGTTCGCCGATTTCCTCACCGTCTACCCCGATCACGTTGCCGCCCGCATCGGCACCTGCGGCGCGCTCGCTTTGCTGATCCGGCGGATGCGCACCGGCGAAGGCGGCAGCATCAGCATCAGCCAGGCCGAGGTGATGATCGGCCACCTCGCCGCCGATGTCGCCGCGCTCGGCGCGGAAGCCGCCGGCCTCGCCGTCGAGCGCCCCGCCGCGCCCGAGGACTGGCTCCTCCCCGCCGCCGGCGACGACGAATGGTGCGTCCTGACGATCGCCACGGACGCCGACCGCGCCGCGCTGGCGGCCCTTTGCGGTAGCGCCGACCGAGAGACCGTCGCCGCCTGGGTCGCCGCCCGCGCACCCGAGGACGCGACCACCCAACTTCAGCAGGCCGGCATCGCCGCCGGCTGGATGGTCCGCGTCGTCGACATGCCAGACCTCCCCCAATACCGCGCGCGCGGCACCTTCCGCGAGGCGACGCACCCGCTCGTCGACCACCCCTTCCTCGTCGAGGGCGCGGCGACCCGCAGCGAGCGGATGCCCGATCCCGCGCAAGGCTCCGCCCCCCGCATCGGCGAGGACAGCGTCGCCGTGGTTCGCGACTGGCTCGCGCGCGACGCCGCCGATCTCCTCGCGAACAAGATCATCGAACAGGCAGACCCCCATCCGGTCGCGTCGAGCGAAGTCGAGAAGCCCGCCCAGGCGTCTCGACTTCACTCGACACGAACGGCTTTGTAGAAGGACCAATAATGACCCAGCTCGGCAATGACGCCGTCTCCGTCGAGACCCACGGCAACGTGATGCTCATCACGATCAACCGCCCCGAAGCCCGCAACGCCGTCAACCGCTTCGTCCACGAAGGCGTCGGCGACGCGCTCGAAGCGGCGAATCACGACCCCGAGATCCGCTGCGTCATCGTCACCGGAGCAGGCGACAAGTCCTTCTGCGCGGGGGCCGATCTCGTCGCTCTTTCTCGCGGTGAATCGCTCGCCCCCGATGACAAGGCCAAACAGGCCTGGGGCTTCGCCGGGATCGTCAGCCACGCCATCTCCAAGCCGGTGATCGCCGCGGTCAACGGCATGGCGCTCGGCGGCGGGCTGGAGATCACGCTCGCCTGCGACCTCGCCGTCTCGGTCGACACCGCCCAGTTCGGCCTGCCCGAGCCCAAGCGCGGGCTGTTCGCGGCGGCGGGCGGGGTCTTCCGCCTGCCCGAGCAGCTGCCCAAGAAGATCGCGATGGAGATGATCCTGACCGGCGATCCGATCCCCGCCGCTCGCGCGCTCGAACTCGGCCTGATCAACGCCGTCGCCCCGCGCGAGGGGCTGCTCGACGCCGCCTTCGCGCTCGCCGAGCGCATCGCGGTCAACGCGCCGCTGTCGGTCCAGGCGTCGAAGCGGATGGCGCAGGGCATCGTCGACGGCCAGGTCGCGCGCGAGGACGCCGCCTGGGCGCAGAACCGCGCCGAGACGCGCGTCGTCTTCACCAGCGAGGATTCGCGCGAGGGACCGAAGGCCTTCGCCGAGAAGCGCGCCCCGGTGTGGAAGGCCAAGTAATGGCGGACCCGGAACGCATCGCCGTTATCGTCGGCGTCGGGCAGGTCAACGACCGCCCCGCCGATCCGGCGCAGGGCCTCGATGCGATCGGGCTGATGCTCGTCGCGCTGGAGGAGGCCGAGAAGGACGCGGGCGGCGGGTGGCTGGCCGACCTCGACTCGCTCGGCATCGTCCAGCAGATCAGCTTCCGCCACGACAACCCCGTCGCCCCCAAGCTGGCGAACCGGCTCCGCCTAACCGAGGGCGTCGCCTACGAGTCGATCGGCCCCAATGGCGACAGCCCGATCCTCCTCCTCAATGAGGCGGCGAACAAGATTGCGCGCGGCGAGGCGAAGGTCGCCGCGGTCACCGGCGGCGAGGCGCTGCGCACCGCCAGCCAGCGCGCCGCGCTCGCCGCCAAGGGCTCGGTCGCCGACCAGAACCCCTTGCGCAAGCTCGTCGAAGGCCGCGCGCCCGGCTACCGCCAGCGCTACGGCCTCACCACTCCGGTCGACGTCTACCCGCTCTACGAGAACGCCGGCCGCGCCGCCTACGGCCAGACGCTCGCCGAGGGTCAGCGCGAGTCCGGCGAGATCTGGTCGCGCTTCTCGGAGGTCGCGAACCGCACCCCCGCCGCCTGGATCCACCAGGCGCGTACTCCGGAAGAGGTGATCGAACCCACCGCCGACAACCGCCCGATCGCATTCCCTTACACCAAGCTGATGGTCGCCAATTCCAGCGTCAACCAGGGCGCGGCGGTGATCGTGACCAGCCTCGCCGAGGCCCGCCGCCGCGGCGTGCCGGAGGCGCGGCTGATCTATGTCGGCCGCGGCGCGAGCGCGCACGAGCACGACGACTTCCTCATGCGCGACCGCTACGACGCCTCGCCCTCGATGCGCGCCTGCCTCGAAAAGACGCTGGAATTTAACGAGATGGAGGCCAATGATCTCGATCTGGTCGAGCTCTATTCCTGTTTCCCCTGCGTCCCCAAAATGGCGCGCCGCGTGATCGGCTGGCCGGTCGAGAAGCCCTCGACCGTCTTCGGCGGGCTCACCTTCGGCGGCGGGCCGATCGGCAATTACATGGGCCACGCGACTGCTGCTATGGTCGATGCGCTCCGGGCGGGCGAGGGCCAAACCGGCCTCCTCTTCGCCAACGGCGGCTTCGCGACGCACAACCACGCGATCGTCCTGTCGATCTCGCCCCTCCCCGGCACGGGCGAGGCGCATGAGTTCGACCTGCAGGCGGAAGCGGACGCCGCGCGCGGCCCGGTGCCGAAGCTGATCAAGGACTATGCCGGTCCCGCGACCATCGAAACCTACACCGTCTTCTACGCTCGCGACGGCGCGGCGAAGAGCGGTGTGGTGGTGGCCCGCACCCCGGAGGGCGGTCGCACGCTGGCGCGAGTGGATGATCCGGAAGCGTGGGCCTGGCTCACCAGCGGCGACGCCGAGCCGATCGGCACCAAGGGCGAGGTGATCCCCAACGGCGACATGCGGGTCTGGCGCGCCTGATGTCCCTCTCCCCTCCGGGGAGAGGGAGAGACGCCGAAGGCGGCGAGGGGAGAGGGGCAGTGCGACACGACGCCACTGCTGCACTGCCCCTCTCCCCGACCCTCTCCCCGCAAGCGGGGAGAGGGAGACTTGTGCGCTTCGCCGGCCTCCCCTAATCCATCCCCGCCCTCCCCAGGCGTCGGATCAAGCTTACGGAGGAGTTCCCCATGATCACCCGCGCCGGCCTCTCGGTCGACGTCGCCCTCGCGACCTTCCTCGAGGCCGAGGTGCTCGCCCCGCTAGCGATCGACGCGGACGCATGGTGGCAGGGCGTCGCCGTGATCTTCGGCAACTTCACCCCCGAGAACCGCGCGCTCCTCGCCCGCCGCGAAGACCTCCAGTCGCAGATCGACGCGCGCTACGCCGCGGGCGAACCAGTCCACGAGGCGTTCCTCCACGCGATCGGCTATCTCGTCCCCGAGCCCGCACCGTTCACGATCGGCACGACGGGCGTCGACCCCGAGATCGCGACGATGGCCGGGCCGCAGTTGGTCGTCCCCTCGCTCAACGCCCGCTTCGTCCTCAACGCCGCCAATGCGCGCTGGGGGAGCCTGTACGACGCGCTCTACGGTACCGACGCGCTCGACGCGCCGGCACCCCGGTCCGGAGGCTATGACGCCGAACGCGGCGCGGCGGTGATCGCCCGCGCCCGTGCCTTCCTCGACGCGACCTTTCCCGGCTGGGAAAAGGCGCTCACCGGCGAGGACTGCCCGCAGCGCTTCGCGCGCTCGGACCGCGGCATTGTCTTCATAAATTACGGCCTCCACGTCGAGGTGGTGGTCGATCGCAGCCATCCGATCGGCGCGACCGATCCGCTCGGCATCGCCGACGTGGTGCTGGAGTCTGCGCTAACGACGATCGTCGATCTCGAGGATTCGGTCGCCGCAGTCGACGCGGCGGACAAGACCGCCGCCTACCGCAACTGGCTCGGCCTGATGCGCGGCGACCTCGAAGAGACCTTCGAAAAGGGCGGCAAGTCGCTGACCCGCAAGCTAAACGCTGACCGTAGCTTCACAGCGCCGAGCGGCTTGGCCTTCACCATCCCCGGTCGCTCGCTGCTCTTCGTCCGCAACGTCGGCCACCTGATGACCACGCCGGCGATTAGGCTCCCGGACGGCTCGGAAGCGCCCGAAGGCGTTCTCGACGCGATCGTCACGTCGACGATCGCGCTGTTCGACCTCCGCCGCCTCGGCCGCTTCGTCAACAGCCGCGCTGGCAGCGTCTACATCGTCAAGCCGAAGATGCACGGCCCCGACGAATGCGCCTTCACCAACCGCCTGTTCGACGAGGTCGAGGACCTGCTCGGCCTCGCCCGCCACACGGTGAAGGTCGGAGTGATGGACGAGGAGCGCCGCACCTCCGCGAACCTCGCCGCCTGCATCCATGCGGTGAAGGACCGGATCGTGTTCATCAACACCGGCTTCCTCGATCGCACCGGCGACGAGATCCATACCGCGATGCGCGGCGGCCCCGTCATCCGCAAGGGCGAGATGAAGGCCGCGGGCTGGATCAAGGCCTATGAGGACCGCAACGTCCGCATCGGCCTCGCCTGCGGGCTTTCCGGCAAGGCGCAGATCGGCAAGGGCATGTGGGCCGCGCCGGACCGGATGGCCGACATGCTCGACCAGAAAATCGCGCATCCGCTGTCGGGGGCGAACACCGCCTGGGTACCATCCCCGACCGCGGCGACGCTCCACGCGATGCACTACCACCAGGTCGACGTCTTCGCCCGCCAGCGCGAGATCGCCGTCGAAGCGCCCCCGCCACTCGCCAAGCTGCTGGAGGTCCCCTTCGCCGGCGGCCGCAACTGGACGCCCGAGGAGGTCCGCGAGGAGCTCGACAACAACGCGCAAGGCATTCTCGGCTACGTCGTCCGCTGGATCGACCAGGGCGTCGGCTGCTCGAAGGTCCCCGACATTCACGATGTCGGACTGATGGAGGACCGCGCGACGTTGCGCATCTCGTCGCAGCACATCGCCAACTGGCTGCTCCACGGCGTCTGCACCGCGGAGGAGGTCGACGCCGCCTTCGCCCGCATGGCCGCCAAGGTCGACGCCCAGAACGCCGGCGACCCGCTCTATCGCAAGCTCGTGCCCGACGGCCTCGCCTGGCAGGCCGCCCGCGCGCTCGTATTCGAGGGGGTGGATCAGCCGAGCGGCTATACCGAGCCGCTCCTCCACCGCTTCCGCGCCGAGGCGAAGGCGCGCTGACTCGCGCTGGACCAAGGCCCCCGCGCGGGTAGAAGGGGCGGCGAGAAGGAGAGGGAATGACCGCAGCCATCGCCAGCCCGGACGCCGAACCCACCCACGCCGACATCCGCCTCGTCATCTCGGCGTCGGCGCTCGGCACCGTGTTCGAGTGGTACGACTTCTTCATCTACGGCACGCTTGCCGCCTCGGGGATCATCGGGCGGACCTTCTTCCCGGCGGGAAACGAGACCGTGCAGACGCTGCTCGCCTGGGCGGGGTTCGCGGTCGGGTTCGGCTTCCGGCCGCTCGGCGCCGTGCTGTTCGGCTACCTCGGCGACAAGCTCGGGCGCAAATACACCTTCCTCGTCACGATCACGCTGATGGGCGTGGCGACCGCAGGAGTCGGCCTCATCCCCTCCGCCGCGACGATCGGCTTCGCCGCGCCGATTCTGGTGCTGCTGCTGCGGATCGCGCAGGGTCTGGCGCTCGGCGGCGAATATGGCGGAGCGGCGGTCTATGTCGCCGAACATTCGCCCAAGGGCCGCGCAGGCTTCTACACTAGCTTCATCCAGGCCGGCGTCGCCGGCGGGTTCATCCTCAGCCTCGCGGTGGTCCTCGCGGTCAAGGCGGTGCTGCCCGCGGGCGCTTGGGACGCCTGGGGCTGGCGCGTCCCGTTCCTGATCTCGCTGGCGCTGCTCGCGATCTCGCTGTGGATGCGGCTGAAGCTCAGCGAAAGTCCCGTTTTCAAGAAGATGCGCGCCGAAGATGAGATCGCCAAGAACCCGCTCAAGGACAGCTTCACCTACCCCGGCAACCTCAAGCGGATGATCGTCGCGCTGTTCGGCATCGCCGCCGGGCTGACGGTGATCTGGTACACGTCGATGTTTTCGGTCTTGTCGTTCCTTCAGACGACGATGCGGGTCGAGGAGACGACCGCGCAGATGATCGCCGGCTTCGGCGCTCTGGTCGGGGTCGGCTGGTTCGTGCTGTTCGGGCACATCAGCGACCGGGTCGGGCGCAAACCGCCGATCGTCGTCGGCTATGTGCTGACCCTCGTCCTCCTGTTCCCGATCTTCTGGCTGATCGGCGGCGCGGCGAACCCGGGGCTCGCGGCGGCGGCGGCGCGCGCGCCGGTCGTGGTGTCGGGGCCGGCGTGCGCCTATTCCCCCTTCGCGACCAAGCAGATCGATGCCTGCGGCAAGCTGCTCGATCATCTCTCGAAGAAGGGCGTCGCCTACACCAAGCGCGAGGCGGCGGCGGTCCGCGTGACGATCGGCGGCACCCTGGTCCCGGACACCTCGCCCGAGGGGCTCGACGCCGCGCTGACCTCGGCCGGCTACGACCTCGCCAAGGTCCGCCCGGGGGCGGGGCAGATCGCGCTGATCCTGTTCGGCATCCTGGCGATCACAGGGCTGTCGGGGATCACCTACGGCCCGGTCGCGGCGCTCCTGTCGGAGATGTTCCCGCCCGCGATCCGCTATTCGTCGCTCTCGATCCCCTATCATCTCGGGACCGGCTATTTCGGCGGATTCCTGCCCTTCATCAGCCAGTATATCGTCGCCAAGACCGGCGATCCCTATTCCGGCCTTTGGTACACCTGGGGGGTGACGCTGATGGCCCTTGCGGTGACGATCTGGGGTCTGCGCGAGACGCGAGAGGCATGATGCGGCAAGCGGCGACCGAACTGGTGGTGGCAACGCCGGGCCAGGGCCTCCACGAGATCACCGGCGAGGTCATCCGCTGGGTGGCCGCGACCGGAATCGGCACCGGGCTGCTGACCCTGTTCCTCCGCCACACGTCTGCCTCGCTGCTGATCCAGGAGAACGCCGCCCCCGCCGCCCGGCGAGACCTCGAGCGCTATTTTGCGAAGGTCGCACCCGAGAGCCGCGACTACGACCACGATGACGAAGGGCCGGACGACATGCCCGCCCACCTGCGCGCCGCGCTCACCGCGACCAGCCTGTCGATCCCGGTCGCCGAAGGCGCGCCCATGCTGGGGACGTGGCAGGGCATCTACGTCTTCGAACACCGGTACGCCCCGCACCGGCGCCGGGTTGCGCTGCACCTGATCGGCGAGTGACTTACGCCGCCTTCTTGCGCTCGCGCAGGAACTCGAAGAACTCTACCCCCTCGCGCAGCCGGCGCTTCATCATGTCGAAATCGCGCAGCATCTCGCCCATGATCGCGCCGATCTTGCGCGGGCGGAAGTAGAAACGCCGGTAGAATTCCTCGACCTTGTCGAAGATCACGCTGGCGTGGAGATGCGGATAGCTGAGCTGCGCGATCTGGGTTCCGCCCTCGGTCAGCAACTCGTTGGTGTTGTCGAACCAGCCGTTTTCGATCGCCTGCTTGTACAGGAACGTCCCAGGATACGGCGCGGCGAGCGACACCTGGATCGTGTGCGGGTTGATCTCCTTGGCGTAATTGATCGTCTCCTCGATCGTCTCCAGCGTCTCGCCGGGCAGCCCCAGGATGAAGGTGCCGTGGATGACGATGCCGAGTTCGTGGCAGTCCTTGGTGAACTGCCGCGCGACGTCGACGCGCAGCCCCTTCTTGATGTTGTGGAGGATCTGCTGATTGCCGCTCTCGTAGCCGACCAGCAGCAGCCGCAGGCCGTTCGCCTTGAGCACCTCCAGCGTCTTCCGCGGGACGTTGGCCTTGGCGTTGCAGCTCCACGACACCTTGAACCCCGGCTTGCCGAAGCCGAGCGCGCCCAGCGCCCGCGCCAGCTCCTCGACGCGCGGCGCCAGATCGGTCAGCGTGTCGTCGTCGAAGAAGATCTCCTTCACCTGCGGCATCTCGCGCAGGATGTACTCGACCTCCTCGATCACCTTGGGGACCGAGCGGAAGCGGTAATTGTGCCCACCGATCGTCTGCGGCCACAGGCAGAAGGTGCAGCGGCTCTTGCACCCGCGCCCGGTGTAGAAGCTGACATAGGGATGGCGGAGATAGCCGCCGAAATACTTCTCGATGACGAGGTCGCGCTTGTAGACCGGCGAGACCATCGGCAGCGAGTCCATGTCCTCGATCATCGCGCGGTTGGCGTTGCGGACGAACGTCCCGTCGGGCGCGCGCCAGGTGATCCCGTCGACCTCGGCCAGCGGCCTGCCCGCGGCGATCTCCACTACGGTGAAATCGTATTCCTCGCGCGCGACGAAATCGATGTGCGGGCTGGCGGCGAGGCTCTGGTCGGGCTCGATCGCGACCTTGGCGCCGACGAAGCCGATCAGGATCGAAGGATTGCGCGCCTTGATCAGCGCGGCGGTGCGGATGTCCTGGTTGAAGCTGGGGGTCGAGGTGTGGAGGATCACGAGATCGCGCTCATCGAACTCGTGCGCGATCTCCTCCCACGACTGATCGTGCGCGGGGGCGTCGATCAGCTTGGAGCCCGGCACCATGGCGGCGGGCTGGGCGAGCCAGGTGGGATACCAGAACGACTTGACCTCGCGCTTCATCTGGTAGCGCGCGCCCGCGCCGCCGTCATAGCCGTCGAACGAGGGAGCCTGGAGGAAGAGGGTGCGCACGTTGCTGTGATTCCGGGTCTGTGATCTGGGGCGGCTTATCGGCCCGGCGCCGCGAAATGTCGAGCAGGCGTGCTCGGACGTCCCCTTACCCGCGTGGGTCGGAGCGCCTATGGCGGGGCCGATGCTCCTTTCCCTCCTCGCCTGGCTCCTTCTCGCGCTCTCGATCCTCGGTTGCGGTTACACGGTCGTCGCCGCGCTGGCGACGCGACGCTATTTCGTCGCCCCCGCACCGGCGCCCCGCTCCGGCGTCGGCGTCACCATCCTCAAGCCGCTCCACGGTGCGGAGCCGCGGCTCGTGGACAATCTCGCGACCTTCCTGGCGCAGGATCACGCCGGTCCGGTCCAGCTGCTCTGCGGGGTCGCCGACGCCCGCGACCCCGCGACGCTCGCGGTCGAGGTGCTGCGGCTCCGCTATCCGACCGCGCGGATCGACCTGGTGGTCGACCCGCGGCGGCACGGATCGAACGGGAAGGTCGCCAATCTCGTCAACATGGAACCCCGGATCGCGCACGACATCGTCGTGCTGAGCGACAGCGACATGGCCGCGCCGCGCGATTACCTGTCGACGCTGGTGGCGGCGCTCGATCGGCCCGGCGTCGGCGTGGTGACCTGCCTCTACCGCGGGCGCGGCGACGTCGGCTGGGCGTCGCGGCTGGCGGCGGCGGGGCTCTCCTACCGCTTCCTGCTCGACGCGACCTTCGCCAGCATGTCGGGTCAGATCGGCGACGCCTGCATGGGCTCCACCATCGCGCTCCGGCGAGCCACGCTCGGCCGCATCGGCGGGTTCGCGCGATTCGCCGACGTGCTCGCCGACGATCACGCGATCGGCCAGGCGGTGCGCGCGACCGGCCAGTCCATCGCGATCCCCTCCCTCCTCCTCACTCACGCCAGCGACGAGCCTGCGCTCGGGGCGGTATGGCGCCACGAACTGCGCTGGGCCGCGACCGTGCGGCAAGTGACGCCGCCGCTCGCCTATGCGGGCGCGGTGATCACCCATCCGGTGCCGCTGGCGCTGCTCGGGGCGTTGGCGCATCCGTGGATCGGCCTGGCGGTGGCGCTCGTCGCGTTCGGAGCGCGCGTCTTCGCGGCGACTGAAGTCGACCGGCTCGTCGGGGAGCCGACTGCGCCCAAGGCATGGCTGCCGCTGCGCGACCTGTTGTCGTTCGCGGTCTATCTCGCCAGCTACGCCGCCCGGCAGGTCGACTGGCGGGGCGAGCGGCTGCGGATGGCCGGCGGCGGCCGCATCGCGGCGGAGCCCGCGGAGTGAAGCGGCTGATCGTGACCGCCGACGACTTCGGCGCGTCGCCGCAGGTCAACGAAGCGGTAGAGCAGGCGCACCGCGACGGCATCCTGACCGCCGCCAGCCTGATGGTGACCGGAGCGGCCGCCGCAGACGCCGTGGCGCGAGCGACCTGGATGCCGAACCTCGGCGTCGGCCTCCATCTGGTCCTGGTCGACGGACGCCCCGCCCTGCCCGCGGACCGCATCCCGGCGCTGGTCGGCGGCGACGGCAGGTTCCGTCCGGACATGGTGCGCGCGGCGATCCGCATCTTCGCCGATCCGCGAGCGCGTGCGCAGCTCCATGCGGAGGTGGAGGCGCAGTTCGCGGCATTCGCGGCGACCGGTCTGCCGCTCGACCACGTCAACGCCCACAAGCACTTTCACCTCCATCCCACCATCGCCGCCGCCGTGCTGCGAATCGGGCCGCGGTTCGGAATGCGCGCCGTTCGCGCGCCGTTCGAGATCGGGACGGCGGGGATCGAGGCCTGGTGGGCGAAGCGACTTGCCGTAAGGCTGCGGCGCGCGGGAATGCTGGTCCCCGATCAGGTGATCGGGCTGCGCTGGACCGGCGCCTTCACCGTCGACCGGATGCGCGCGGCGCTGGCGGCGCTTCCGGACGGCCTTACCGAGCTCTACGCCCACCCGGCGACCGGCCCATATCCCGGCTCCGCTCCCGGCTACGATTATCCGGGCGAGCTGGCCGCCCTGGTCGACCCGCTTGCAGCCGCGGCGATCACGGAGCAGATGGCCGCGCATGGCGACTTCCGCACCTTCCTTTCCCCGGACTGAGGTCGCCGATGCGTAGGACCGCGCCGGACAAGGAAGTGCGCCGCGGGTTCGCCGGGCGCCGCCCGATCGGGGCGCCGCCCGCGCGGCGGTCGCGGATGGTGCTGGGCTGAGCAAGGCGCGGATCGGCTTCCTCGTCGCGACGATGGTCGGGCTGGCGGTGGCGGCTTGGGCGCTCCGCTCGGTCGATCCCGGCGCGGTCGCCGCCGTCGCGCGGCGACTCGGCTGGTCGGGGGCGGTGCTCTATGTCGCTTACTCGGTCGCGGTGTTCGGCCTGCTCGGCGGCGCTTGGCTCGCGGTCGCCAGGGACGAGCCGGCGCGCCGCCTGCCCCTGTTCGCCTGGGCGCGGATGGTGCGCGAGGCGGCTGCCGACCTGCTCCCCTTCTCCCAGATCGGGGGAATCGTCTACGGGACGCGTACGCTGACCGCCGCCGGGGTGCCGCGCGCTCGGGTCTATGCCGCATTCGCGGCGGACATGACGACCGAGATGGCCTCGCAGCTGCTGTTCACGCTGTTCGGCGTGGGCATGACCGCGTCGATCCTGATGGGCGAGGCCGGGGCGGCGCTGCGGCCGGCGATCGCCGGCGGCGCGGCTGGGCTGCTCGCCATCGTGGCGGTGTTCGTGCTGGGGCAACGCCCGCTGCTGGCGCTCGCGGCGCGGCTGTCGCGGCGCGTTCCGGGAGCGGAGGCGGCGGTCGTGGCGATCCAGGCGGAGCTGTCCGAGGTGTACCGGCGACGCCGGCGTCTGCTGGTGTCGTTCGTGCTGAATCTGGCGGGCTGGACGGCGTCGGCGGCGGGCAGCTGGCTGCTGCTGCGGCTGATCGGGGTGGACTTGCCGTTCCTGTGGGCGATCGCGATCGAGGCGCTGATCTTCACGGTCCGGTCGGTGGCGTTCGCGGTACCCGGCGCGCTGGGCTTTCAGGAGGCGGCCTATGTCGTGCTGGGGCCGCTGTTCGGTTTGCCGGCGGAAACGGCACTGGTCCTGTCGCTGGCCAAGCGCGCGCGCGAAGTCGCGATCGGCGTGCCGGCCTTGCTGATCTGGCATGCGCTCGACGCGCGCCCGGTCCGCCCGGCGGCCGTCTTCGAGAATCGGGTGAACTGATCCAAGTCCCAGCGGTTGGGGACAGGACAGGCCGGAGGGGCGAGCATGACCGAAGAGAAAGACACCGTTCATTATGACGGCCCCGAGGGTGGTTGGGGATCGCTCCGCGGGATGATCGAGACGGCGGGCCGGGAACGGCCGCGTCCGGCGGTGCTCGATACGCTCCGCCGGCAGAACAAGGTCGGCGGCTTCATGTGCGTGTCGTGCGCCTGGACCAAGCCCGCCCATCCGCACACGTTCGAGTTCTGCGAGAACGGCGCGAAGGCGACACTCTGGGAGAATACGACCAAGCGCTGCGGCCCCGAGTTCTTCGCCGCGCACACGATCACCGAGCTGAAGGGCTGGAAGGACTACGACCTCGAGCAGACCGGGCGGCTCACCCATCCCATGCGGTTCGACCCCGCGCTCGACAAATACGTGCCGTGCACCTGGGACGAGGCGTTCGCCGCGATCGGGGCGGAACTGAAGGCGATCGATCCCGGGGCGGCGATCTTCTACGCCTCGGGCCGGGCAAGCCTGGAGACGAGCTATCTCTACGCCCTGTTCGCCCGGATGTACGGGCACAACAATCTGCCCGACAGCTCGAACATGTGCCACGAGACCACCTCGGTCGGCCTCAAGAAGGTGATCGGATCCCCCGTCGGCACCTGCGTGCTGAGCGACTTCGACCTGTGCGACGCGATGTTCTTCTTCGGGCAGAATCCGGGAACCAACTCGCCGCGGCTGCTCCATCCGCTTCAGGAAGCTGTCAAGCGCGGGGTCGAGATCGTCACCTTCAACCCGATCCGCGAGACCGGGCTGGTCAAGTTCAAGAGCCCGCAGAACCCCGTCCAGATGCTCGGCGGGGCGGCGACGCCGATCTCGTCGCACTACCTCCAGGTCAAGACCGGAGGCGACATCGCGGCGATCACCGGCATGATCAAGCACGTCCTCGCCGCCGAGGAGACGCTGTGGCGCGAGGAACAGCGCCACGTCCTCGACGTCGATTTCATCGCGCAGCACACCAACGGGTTCGAACAGGCCAAGGCGTTCGCCAATTCGAAGAGCTGGGACGAGATCGAGCACGAGAGCGGTCTCGCGCGCGCCGACATCGAGGCGGCGGCAGACGTCTATATCCGCGCCAAGCGGACGATCTTCCTCTACGGCATGGGGATCACCCAGCACGTCCACGGCGCTGAGACGATCGGCGCGATCGTGAACCTGGCGCTGCTGAAGGGCAACATCGGGCGCGACGGCGCCGGCGTGTCCCCGGTCCGCGGACATTCGAACGTGCAGGGGCAGCGGACCGTCGGCATCTCGGAAAAGCCTGAACTGGTCCCGCTCGACACGCTTGCCAAACAGTTCGGTTTCGATCCGCCGCGGGACGAGGGGCTCAACACCGTCGAAGGCTGCAAGAAGATCATCTCGGGCGAGGTCAAGGCGTTCATCGGGCTCGGGGGCAATTTCGTCCGGGCGATTCCGGAGCGGGAGGCGATGGAACGGGCGTGGACCGGGATACGGCTGACCGTCCAGATCGCGACCAAGCTCAACCGCAGCCACCTGATCAACGGCGAGATCGCGTATCTGCTGCCGTGTCTCGGCCGGTCGGAAGAGGACGCCCAGGAATCGGGCGCGCAGGCGGTGACGATGGAGGACTCGCTGTCCTGCATCCACGGCTCGCTGGGCAATATCACGCCGGCGAGCCCGCATCTGCTGTCCGAGGTGGCGATCGTCGCGGGCATGGCGAAGGCGACGCTGGCGCCCAATCCGAAGGTCCCGTGGGACGCCTGGGTCGGCGACTACAGCCTGATCCGCGACGCGATCGAGCAGACCTATCCCGAGCAGTTCCACGACTTCAACGTCCGCGTGTTCACCCCCGGGGGCTTCTACCGCGGCAATTCGGCGCGTGAGCGCGTCTGGAAGACGGAGAGCAAAAAGGCCGAGTTCACCGTTCCGCCCAAGCTCAACGCCATGGGGGTGGACGACAAGGCCGGGCGGTGGCGGCTGATGACACTGCGGTCGAACGACCAGTTCAACACGACCATCTACGGCTATTCGGATCGGCTCCGCGGGATCGAGGGCACGCGCGACGTGCTGCTGATGAACCCGGAGGACATCGCCGCGGCGGGCCTCAGCGAGGGTCAGGTGGTCGGACTGGCGAGCGACGCCGACGACGGGGTCGACCGGCAGGTCGGCGGGCTGACGGTGACGCCGTTCCTGCTGCCGCGCGGGTGCCTGGGCGGCTATTATCCCGAACTCAACCCGCTGATCCCGCTCTGGTATCACGACCAGCAGTCGAAGACCCCGGCGGCAAAGGGAGTCCCCGTCAGGATCGTCGCCTAAGGAACCGCCTCAACGAGCTCGACTCCGGCCGCGCGGCAGAGGTCGGCCAGCCGCGGCTCGGCCCTGTCGGTGACGAGGTGATCCACCGCGTCGAGCCCCGCGATCCGGACCGGCGCGGCGCGGGCGAACTTGGTCGCGTCCGCGGCGAGGATGACGTGGCGCGCCTGCTGGATCACCGTCTGCGACACGCGGACCTCCTCGACGTCGAAGTCGAGGAGCGCGCCGTCCTGGTCGATCGCGGAACAGCCGATCAGCGCATAATCGACCTTGAACCCGCGGATGAAGTCGGTCGCGAGCGCGCCGACTACGGCCCGGTCCGCGGCGCGGACCCGACCCCCGGCGACCAGCACCTCGATCGTCGGCGCGCCGGCGAGGATCTCCGCGACGTTGAGGTTGTTGGTCACTACCAAGAGGTGGCGCCGGTCCGTCAGCGCTCTTGCGATCGCCTCGGCGGTCGTGCCGATGTTGATGATGACGCTCGCGCCGTCCGGCACCAGGTTCGCCGCCGCCACGCCGATCGCCGCCTTCGCCTCCGCCGCGATATGGCGACGCGCCTCGCGGTCCAGGTTGTCCACGCCCGAGGTGACGACCGCGCCGCCGTGGACCCGCGACAGCAGCGCGCGACCGGCGAGTTGGCTGAGGTCGCGCCGCACCGTCTGTGGCGTCACCTCCAGCGCGGCCGCCAAGGCCTCCACCGAGACGTGACCGGTCGCGCGCGCGAGATCGAGGATGCGCCGGTGGCGACGCGCGACGACGTCGGGCGCGTCGCTCATTCCAGATGCGCGGCGACGCGCTCGGCGGCGCCTGAGGGGACATGGAGGCCAAGCTTCGAACGGCGGTACAGCACGTCTTCGGCGGTCCGCGCCCATTCGTGATCGCGCAGATAGTCGACCTCGCGCGCAGTCAGCCCGCCGCCGAAATCCTCGCCGAGATCGCTCATTTTCGTCGCGTCGCCCAGCAGTGTCCGGATCCGAGTCCCATAGGCGCGCGCGAGACGGCGGAGCAGCGCTGCGGGCAGACCGGGACGCGAGCGGACGAGTTCGTCGACGAAGCCGTCGAAATTCCCGTCGATGTCGCCCCCGGGGAGCACCGCCCCCGCCGTCCAGGCACCGTTCGCCGCGGGGAAGAACGGCGCGAGCTTGGCCAACGCATGTTCGGCGAGCTTGCGGTAGGTGGTGATCTTCCCGCCGAACACGCTGAGCATCGGCGCGCCTCCCGGCCCCGCGTCGAGATCGAGCACATAGTCGCGGGTCACCGCCGAGGCGTTGCCGGCGTGATCGTCGTAGAGCGGGCGGATGCCCGAATAAGTCCAGGCGATGTCGGCTTCCGCAAGCTGCGCCGTGAAATAGCGGTTGGCCGTATCGAGCAGGTAGCGCCTCTCCTCGGCGTCGATCTCGGGCGGCGCGGGCTCGCCGCTCCACGGCTGGTCCGTCGTGCCGATCAGCGTATACCTACCCTCATAGGGGATCGCGAACACGATCCGCCGGTCCGGGTTCTGGAGCATGAAGGCGTGCGGCCCGTCGTACAGCCGCGGCACCACGATGTGGCTGCCCTTGACCAGCCGGACGCCGCGATCGGTGCGCGCGCCGGGGACCTTGGCGAGAATCTGCGCGACCCAGGGCCCGGCGGCGTTGACCAGCGCGCGGGCGCGGACCTCACGCTCTCCGTCCACATCGACGATCGTCACGCTCCACACGTCCCCCTCTCGCCGCGCCGCGATCAGCCGGGTGCGGGGACGGATGTCGGCGCCGCGATCGGCGGCGTCGCGGGCGTTGAGGACGACGAGCCGGCTGTCCTCGACCCAACAGTCCGAATAGACGAACGCCCGGCCGCGCCGGTCCTTCAAGCCCGCGGCGACCGGCGATCGATCGAGCCGGATCGTCTCGGTCGCAGGCAGGTTCTTTCGGCCGCCGAGATGATCGTAGAGGAACAGTCCGGCGCGCACCATCCAGGCGGGACGCGGCGACTGAGTCTGCGGCAGCACGAAACGCAGTGGCCAGATGATGTGGGGCGCCATCCGCCACAGACGCTCGCGTTCGATCAGCGCCTCGCGCACCAGCCGCACCTCGCCATATTCGAGATAGCGCAGGCCGCCGTGGATCAGCTTGGTCGACGCCGACGAGGTGTGGCTCGCCAGATCGTCCTGCTCGACGAGCAGCACGGCAAGCCCCCGCCCCGCCGCGTCGCGGGCGATCCCCGCACCGTTGACGCCACCGCCGACGATCAGGAGGTCGAATGGCTCGCTCATTCCCGACCCCTAGCATCGAAGGTCAGGACCGAAAATGGGAATGTTCGTTTGATCGTACCGTTCTGTTCGTTCTCCCGGGCTTTCGGCTCGGTCGAAAGCGCGTTAGTCCGGGGCCATGCCGAGCTCCTCGCCGATCGACGTCTCGGACGCTTGGTCCGCTCGGCGGCTCATCGCGGTCGATTGGGGCACGACCAACCGCCGCGCCTTCGTCCTCGACGGCGGCCGCGTGTCCTACCGGGAGCAGGAGCCGCGCGGCGTGACCGCGATCGCGCCCGGCGGGTTTCCCGCCGAGGTGGCGGCCCTCCGCGCGCGGCTGGGTGCGTTGCCGATGCTCCTCGCCGGCATGGTGGGCTCGACGCTGGGATGGCGCGCCGCTCCCTATGTCTCCGTCCCGGCCGGCGTGCGCGAACTCGGGGACGGGCTTCTCCGTATCGATGAGCGCACCGCGATCGTTCCCGGTGTGATGACGCTCGCGGACGGCCGCGGCGACGTGATGCGCGGTGAGGAGGTCCAGGCCTTGGGCGCGGCTGCCGCCGCGCTCGTTCCTGCGGACGCGCTGCTCTGCCATCCGGGCACCCATTGCAAGTGGGTGCGATTGAGCGAGGGACGGATCGACGGCTTCGTCAGCGCTATGACGGGTGAGCTCTTCGCGCTTCTGCGCAGCCACAGCGTGCTCGCACCCCAAATCCAGGATAAGGTCGCATCCGGTGGCGCGTTCCTCGAGGGCGTCGCCGAGGGCGGTCGCCGCGACCTCGCCGCCTCGCTGTTCGGCGTACGCGCCGCGTCTCTGCTGCGGACGCGCGACGACGCGGGCGCGGCCTCGTTCGTGAGCGGGTTGCTGATCGGCAGCGACGTCGCGGCGCGTCTCGCCACGACGGAGTTCGAGACCGTCCACGTTCTCGCCGAGCCGGCGCTCGCCGCGCTCTACGCAGTCGCCATCGAGTCGCAGGGGCGGCGCGCGGTGGTCGTCGACGCCGAGGCGGCGTTCGTCTCCGGCATGACCGTCCTCGGAGACCGGATATGACAGCTTTCGATCGCGCGTTCGCGACCTGCCCGCTCGTTGCGATCCTGCGCGGGGTGCGCCCCGATGACGTCGAGCCGATCGGCGACGCGCTGGTCGGCGCCGGCTTCACGCTGATCGAGGTGCCGCTCAATTCGCCGGACCCGCTCGACAGCATCGCACGCCTCTCGCGGCGGTTGGCGGGCAAGGCGGTGGTCGGCGCGGGAACGGTGCTCGACATCGAGGCCGTGACGGCGGTGATGGCCGCGGGCGGCGAGATGATCGTCTCGCCCAACGCC
Source organism: Sphingomonas sp. SP6 (assembly GCF_058313435.1). NCBI lineage: Bacteria > Pseudomonadati > Pseudomonadota > Alphaproteobacteria > Sphingomonadales > Sphingomonadaceae > Sphingomonas > Sphingomonas sp. SP6. Next base: position 511,456 of record NZ_JBZFLG010000004.1, on the reverse strand, counting down.
GATCCGGCGGTGATCGCGGCGAGCGTCGCGTCGGGAATGGTCTCGCTTCCCGGCATCGCCACGCCGAGCGAGGCGTTCGCGGCGCTCCGGGCCGGCGCGACCGCGCTCAAGCTGTTCCCGGCGGAGGCCGCAAGCCCGGCGGCGCTCAAGGCGATGCTGGCGGTGTTGCCGCGCGGCGTTCGCGTGCTCCCGGTCGGCGGCGTGACCCCTGATTCGATGGCCCCGTGGCGCGCGGCCGGCGCGGCAGGCTTCGGCCTCGGCTCGGCCCTCTATCGGCCGGGCATGGGCGTGCCTGAAGTGGCGGCGCGCGCGTCGGCCTTCGTCCGGCAGTTCGCCTCCTGACACGAAGAAGGGCGGCACCGGCTCGCGCCGGCACCGCCCCGATCGTCGTTGCGAGCTTGGCTCAGTCGGCCTTCGACAGCGCCGCCTTCAGGAACGCACCGACCTCGGTCTGGTCGATGTAGTTGCCATGACCGCGGCGGTCACCGTTGGCGTCGATGTACGTGTCGACGTGGGTCGCCGCGGCGATCAGATCCTTCGAACCCGCGCCATAGGCATAGAGCGGGACTAGCCCGGTGCCGTGGTTCGGACCGAAGAACTTCGCGCCCGGCATCTTCCCGGGGCCGTTGTCCTGAAGCTTCTGGAACGGAACGGTCGCGCCGTCCGGGCCATAGAGCAGGTGGTCGTGATCGGCCGAGACGATCAACAGGGTGTTGTCCCAGTTGGCGTCGGTGTCGGCGCGATTCACCCAGTCGATGATCGCCTGGACCGTGTCGTTCGAGGCGATCTGCTCCTCGATCATCCGGCCTTCGTTGTTGGCATGCTCGGCGCGGTCGACCGCGCCCGCCTCGGTCATCAGATAGAAGCCGCGCGGCTTGCCGCGGGGGGTGATCTGGCGGCCCAGCGCATTGAGCGCCGCGACGGTCAGTTCGGCCTGGGTGGGCGTATCGGTGCGGAGCGGATCGGTGAACGGCTCCTTGGTGTGCGGGTCCGCCGGGTTGGTGGTCTCGCCCGCGCGGTTGAACTGGGTCGAGGTGTAGCTCTTGACGATCATCGCGAGCTTCTCGGGAGCCGGTGCCGTGCCGTTCGCCAGCGCCTGGATGGCGCTGCGGTCGCGGACCAGGTTGAAGTTGTACGCATTGTGGCCCGAGACGTTGGTGCCGTTGACCAGATCGGTCCAGGTCGCCTCCGAAACCCAGTTGTAGACGGGGGTCGTGCGCAGCACGCCGTTGTCGTCATAGTCGGGGCTGCCGGCGCCGCCGATCACGTCGAGCATGCCGTTGCCGAACATCTCGTCCGCGATCGCGAAGTGGTTGGCGCGCGCGATGTTGTGCGCGCCGCCGAGCGCCGCCGGAGTGGCGTCGCTGAACTCGACCGTGGTGACGACGCCGGTGCGCTTGCCGCCCTTGCGGGCCGCCTGGAGCAGATCGACGATCGTGACCTGCGGATCGCCCGAGCCATCCACGTTGATCGCGTTGTTGTAGGTCTTGTGACCGTTCGACAGCGCCGACGCGGTGTTGCCCGAATCGGGATGCGCGAAGCGGCTGAACTCATAGCCCGCAAACGCGGCCGGATAGGCGCTGTAGCCGCTCACGGTCGACGGACCCGCGACCGGGGTGGCATCCCAGAACTTCGCCGAATCGTACACCGATGCCGGGTCCTGCTCGTCGGTGCCCGGGGTGTTGTTGGTGGGGCTGTCGGGGCGCAGCGGATAGGTCGAGGCGAAGGTCCGGCGGAACGGCTTGCCGTCGGTCACGAGATTGCCGCCGAGGTACAGTCGCGTGGCGTCGTACACGGTCGGCCCGCCGCCGTCGTTGATCACGACGATGACGTTCTGGATCTTCGAGGCGGGCTTGGACGCGGCCACCGAGGCCGACGGCGCGGTCTGCGCGACGGCGGGAACGGCGACGAGCGCCGCTCCCAGAAGGAGTGCGGACTTGATCATGATTGTTTAGCCCCTGTTAAGGTGTTGGCGGTGCCGCTCTAGGAGCCGCTCGTGACAACGCGGCGTCCCTTCCGCGTCAGTCCCGCGACGGAGCGAAGACGGTTTCGTGACCATCAACGATCGGCGACCCATCCGCGTCGATCCGGCCGCTCGCGGCGGGAGTCGCAATAGTTTCACAAAAGTTTCGCAAAGGACCTCTCGTCGCCGAACGCCCGAGGCGCGGCAGGGATTACAAATGCCCTGCTTCTTGGTAGGATTAAGACGGCGTCGAGTCAGGGGTTCGGGGGTTGATGCTCGGTTCACAGATCCACGGCGCCGTCTGGCGCGGGCTGGCATGCGTTGCGGCATGCGGCGGATCGGTGTCCGTGGCGATGGCCCAGGACGGCGGGCAGCCGCAGCCGGCTGCGCAGGCGTTCACCATCGAGGCGTTCGACGTCTCCGGCGTGACCCGGTTCGACGCGGATCAGCTCGCGGAGATCGTCTATCCCTACTCCGGCCCCGACAAAAGCTCCGCCGACGTCGAGGCCGCACGCAAGGCGCTGCAGGACGCCTACGCCAAGCGGGGCTTCGAGGCCGTGGTGGTCGAGATCCCGGTCCAGCCGCCCGAGACGTTCTCGCGTGGGATCGTCCAGCTGACCGTCAACGAGGCGCCGCTCGGCCAGGTGATCGTCTCCGGCGGGAAATATCATTCGGACGAGCGGGTCCGCAGCCAGGTGCCGTCGCTGGTGCCCGGCCAGCCGATCGACCTCGCCGCGCTCCAGCGCGACGTCGCCGCCGCCAACCGCTTCCCCGACCGCACGATCACGCCGACGTTCAAGCCGAGCCCGAGTTCCGGCGCGGTCGACGTCGAGCTCAAGGTCAAGGACGAGCTGCCGTTCCACGCCAGCGTCGAGGTGAACGACGACAACAGCCCGTCGACGACCCGCACCCGCGTCGCCAGCTCCTTTCGTTATACGAACCTGGGCGGCACCGGGCAGACGCTGTCGGGCACGTACATCTACGCCCCCGAGCGCAAGAAGGACAGCGAGGTCATCTCGGGATCGTACAGCGTGCCGCTGATCGGCACGCCGTGGACCTTCCTCGCCTACGGCTACAAGTCGAACAGCGACATCGCCGCGCTCGGCGGCAGCAACGTGCTGGGCAACGGCGCCCAGATCGGCGTTCGCGCGGTCTACAAGCTGCCCGCCGACAAGACCTACCAATCGGTCAGCGTCGGCCCCGACTTCAAGGACTTCAAGCAGGACATCACCGTCGGCGGCAAGCCCGCCGGCTCGGCGCCGATCCGATATGTCCCGATCGTCGCCGAATACAGCCTGTCGGGCGCGACCGAGGCGTCGAGTTACGACTTCACGCTCGGGATGACCGCGGGTCTGCGCGCCATCAAGCGGACCACCTGCGTGATCGTCGTCACCGGCCAGCCCTGCGTCCCCGTCGACCAGTTCCGCAACCGCGAGATCGACTCGAACGAGAACTTCTTCCACCTGAACTTCCAGGGAAATTACGCGCGCACGTTCCTGGGCGATTTCGTCGCCGCCTACCGGGTCAATGCCCAGATCGCCGACTCGCACCTGATCACGAACGAGCAATATGCGATCGGCGGGCTCACCAACGTGCGCGGCTATTATCAATCCGAAGCGGTCGGGGACGACGGCTTCAACCAGTCGTTCGAGCTGCGCTCGCCGTCGGCGGCATCGCTGTTCGGCAGCGTCGTCGACGAGCTGCGCATCTATGCCTTCGTCGACATGGGCTACGCCCATGTGCGCAGCGCGTTGCTCGAACAGAAGACCGATTTCCGGCTGATCGGGCTCGGCGGCGGCGCGAAGCTGCGCGTGTTCCAGATGTGGAGCGGCGAGATGTCGATCGGCGTGCCGCTGCGCGACGGTCCGGTGAGCGACGCGGGCGATCCGCGCGCGGTCTTCGTGGTGAGGGGCGAATTCTGATGCAGGGGGAACGCACGATGACCAGGTGGCTGATGCGGCTCGCATTGCCGCTGCTAATGTTGCTGGGGGCGTTCCCCGCGGCGGCGCAGGAGGGGGCGAAGGGCGCCGGCTGGTGGAACAAGGACTGGCAGTATCGCAAGGCGGTGACGGTCGACACCTCGCCCTCGGGGGTGAACTCCTCCGGTCCGATCGGCCGCACGGTGGTGCTGATCCGCCTCCACAACGGCGATTTCACCTTCAGCGACACGCTGGAGAACGGTGCGGACCTCCGCTTCGTCGACAGCGACGACAAGACGCCCCTCGCCTTCCACATCGAACGCTTCGACAAGACCAACGGCCTGGCCGCGGCGTGGGTCTCGGTGCCGAACCTCAACGGCGGCGAGAAGCGCCAGATCTGGCTTTATTTCGGCAACGCCAACGCGCCCGTCGGGCAGGACGCGAAGGGGACGTTCGATCCCGATTACATGGCCGCCTATCACTTCGGCGAGAAGCTCGGGACGGCCGCCGCGGACTCGACCGCGAACGGCAACGCCGCGCAGAACGCGCCGGCGGGGATCGACCCGAACGGGATCGTCGGCCAATCGGCGCGCTTCCCCGGCCAGGGCGCGCTCCAGATCGCGCCGACGCCTTCGCTGGCGATGCCCGCCGGGGCGCCGTTCACGTTCAGCGCCTGGGTCCGCCCCGATCAGCTCGGCGGACAGTCGGCGATCCTGTCCCGCGGCGCGATGGTCTTCGGCTTGAACGCCGGCGTCCCGTTCGCGCAGGTTGGCGCCGCCGCGCTCCAGGCGCAGGCGGCCGTCAAGCAGGGCGAATGGACGCATCTGGCGCTGGTCGCCGACGGGACGACGATCAAGATCTACGTGAACGGCGTCGAGGCCGCCGCCGCCACCGCGGCGCTCCCCGCGCTCGACGGGCCGATCGCAATCGGCGGGGCCGATGGCCGCCCGTTCACCGGCGAGATCGACGAGCCGCGGCTGTCGAAAACCGCGCGCCCGGCGGCGATGCTGCTCGCCATGGCGCAGTCCGAAGGGCCGCAGGGCAAGCTCGTCTCGGTCGCGGAGACCGCGGAGAAGCAGTCGTCCGGCAGCGGCGTGCTGGGCTTCATCATCTCGAAGCTCGAGCCGATCGACGCGGGGGTCGTCGGGATCTGCATGCTGCTGCTGGTCGGGGCGCTGTTCGTGATGTGGCGCAAGTTCCAGTATCTGAACGACGCCGCCCGCGGCAACGACCTGTTCATGAAGCGCTTTCGTCAGATGCACGAGAATCTCGTGCCGGTCGACGCGGTCGAGGGGATCGGCCCGGGCGAGGTCAAGCGCATCAACGCCTCGCCGCTCGGTAGGATCTACGAAGTGGGGATCGACGAGTTCGACATCCGCCGCCGCGTGCTCGGCACCCGCCCGCTCTCGGGCGAGGCGGTCGAGGCAATGCGCGCCGCGATCGACGCGCAGGTCGTCGCCGAGAACCAGAAGCTCGACGCGGCGATGGTGCTGCTGACGATCGCGATCTCGGGCGGGCCGTTCATCGGACTGCTCGGCACCGTCATCGGTGTGATGACCGTGTTCGGCGGCGTGGCGATGGCGGGCGACGTCAACGTCAACGCGATCGCGCCGGGGATCGCGGCGGCGCTGCTGGCGACGATCGCCGGCCTCGCCGCGGCGATCCCCTCCTTGTTCGGGTACAATTACCTCAACGGGCGGATCAGCAAGCTCGCCGACGACATGCGCGTGTTCGTCGACCGGCTGATCACGCGCCTCGCCGAGATGCAGCACGACCGCTCGGCCTATGCCGAAGCGGCGGAATAAGGAGAGCGAGCGATGCAGGTAGGCGGCGGCCGCAAGGCCTATGACGACATCAACATCACGCCGATGCTCGATCTGGCGTACGTGCTGCTCGTCATCTTCATCCTGATGGCGACGGCCAGCGTCCAGGGCATCAAGGTCGATCTGCCCAAGGCCTCTTCGGCGAAGAGCCTGGTCGAACCCAAGACGATCGCGATCACGGTCAACCAGGAAGGGCAGATCTTCATGGACGCCTTCCCGGTGACGATCGCCGATCTCGAGACGCGGCTGCGCACCGCCAAGGCGACCAATCCCGACGTGCCGATCGTGCTGAAGGGCGATGCGACGGCGCAATACGGCAAGATCACCGAGGTGCTCGACCTGTGCCGCCAGCTCGATCTCTCCAAGGTCGGCCTGGTCACCGGCAAGCAGGCGGGGGCCTGAGGCGGAGCGATGGCGAGCGCGTTCGACGACTTCGACGAAGGCCGGGACGGCGGCGTACGCCGCTGGCTGCCGCTCGCCGTCATCGCGCTCGTCCTCGCCGCGCTCGGCTATTGGCTCTATCTGCAAGTGTCGGGCAAGCACGGGGTCAAGGTGGAGGCGCCGCCGCCGGTCGCGGTGAACATGCTGCCGCCGCCTCCCCCGCCGCCGCCGCCGCCGCCCAAGCCCGTGGTTGAGCCCCCCAAGCCCGCCGACGCGCCCAACCCCGTGCCGAACCCGGAGCCGCCCAAGGCGCCGTCCGCGCCTGCGCCGATGACGATCAACGGTCCGGCGCAGGCTGGCGCCGACAGCTTCGGACTGTCGGCGGGCAGCGGCACGGGCACGGGCGCGCCGTCGAGCGGGGGCACCTGCCTCGGCACGAACTGCGGCACGGGGACCGGCGGGGGCGGCGGCGGGCTCAGCGACGCCTTCTACACCCGCTATCTCTCGGGCGCGCTCCAGGAGCGGGTGCAGGACAACGGCAAGGTCAACCGGCTGGTCTTCAACGCCGGCTTCGCGATCACGATCGAGGGCGGCCGGGTGGTCGGCGCGCGGCTGACGCGCTCGACCGGCAAGCCCGATCTCGACGCGCAGCTGCGCGCCATCCTCGAAGGAACGACGGGGCTCACCGCCCCGCCCGCCGGCTGGAACGGCCGCGCACGTGAGATCACCGTCCGCGGCCGCCGCGGGGTCTGAGGGAAACGACGGCTCCGGCCGACAAGGGGAAGAGTTGTGACCAAGAGAATGCTCCTCGCGACAGCCCTCGGCGCCTCGGCGCTGACCGCAGCGCCGTCGCTCGCGCAGACCCAGGCCACGCCCGCGGCCTCCGCCGGTCAGCGCGCGCCCGGGCCGGTCTCGGCCCCCGCGCCGGAGCTGCCGACTTCGCCGACCGACAATGCGATGGTCAATCTCGTCCGGCTGCTCGCCGAGCGCGGCGTCATCACCAAGGATGCGGGCGCGGCGCTGATCCAGCAGGCGCAGGCGGAGGCGTCGACCGCCAGGCTCCAGGGCCAGCAGGCCGCGGGCGACCTGCCCCCCGCCCCCGCCGGCACGATCCGCGTTCCCTACATCCCCGCGACGGTGCGCGACCAGATCAAGGAGGAGTTGCGGACCGAGGTGCTGGCGAAGGCCAAGGACGAGGGCTGGGCCGCGCCCGAGCAGGCGGCGTCGGAGTGGACGCGCAAGATGAACCTCTACGGCGACGTCCGCGTCCGCTCGCAGTCGACCTTCTTCGCCGCGACCAACTCCAACCAGATCTTCAACTTCGCCGCGATCAACAACAACGGCCCGACCGACGTGCTCAACACGCCGGCCATCCCCTATCTCAACACCCGGGTCGACCGGCCGAACGACCTGCGCCTGCGCCTGCGCCTCGGCCTCGACGCCAAGATCAGCGACGCGGTGACCGCCGGGATCATGCTCATGACCGGCGACGACCCGAACCCGGTCGCGTCGAACGTCTCGCTCGGCGCCGGCTTCGCCAAGCGCCAGCTCTACGTCCAGCGCGCGTTCGTGAAGGTCCAGCCGGAGGAGTGGGCGTCGGTGACGCTCGGCCGCTTCGACAACCCGTTCGTATCGACGCCGATCGTGTTCGACGAGGATCTGGAGTTCGACGGCGTCGCCGCCGACCTGGAGTTCGGCCAGCTGATCGGCTCGGGCGTGACGCTCGGCCTTCGGGGCGGCGCCTTCCCGCTCGATTTCGGCGACCTGAACTACGTCTCGACCAGCCCGGACAAGACGAAGTTCCCGCGCAAATATCTGTTCTCGGGCCAGGTGGAGGCGGGAGCCGACGTCGACGGGGGCATCACTTTCCGGGCGGCCGCGGCCTATCACTATTTCCAGAACCTGCAGGGCGAATTGTCCGATCCGTGCCTGATCTACGCCGGCGCGACCGAATGCTCGACCGACGGGCGGCGACCGTTCTTCCTGCGCCAGGGCAACACGCTGTCGCCGCTGCGCCAGATCGCGGTCGATCCGAACCTGCCGGCGGGCCAGATCCAGCCGCAACCGCAGTTCTTCGGCCTCACCTTCAACTACCAGCTCGCCGACTTCAACGCGGTCCTGACGGTGCCCGTCAGCGAGCATACGAACGCGGTGCTGGGCGGCGACTATGTCCGCAATCTGGGCTTCAAGCGCCGCGACATCTGCCGCAACGGGCTCCTCGGCCAGCCGTTCAACAACGGCGGCAGCGACGGCGACGGCAACATCTGCTCGGCGACCAATCCGACCAGCTTCGCCGGCGGTGACACCGCTTATACGATCTACGGCCAGGTCGGCGTCGCCCGACCGAAGCGCTGGGGCGAGTGGAACGTCCAGGCGGGCTATCGCTACATCGAGAGCGACGCGACGCTCGACGCCTTCAGCGACGACAATTTCCACAACGGCGGCACCAACGCGAAGGGCTATTACCTCGCCGGGACGCTCGGGCTCTACGACGGGCTTTCGCTCGGCGCGCGCTGGATCAGCGCCAACGAGATTTCGGGCGAACCCTATGCGGTCGACCTGCTGCAAGTCGACCTGATCGCATCATTCTAGTCAATCGAGCGTCGCCCCGAGGAGTATCATCGCGATGACCAGCCCCGCCTATCGCCGTCCGCCGAGCCGCCTGCTGCTCGGCGTCAGCGTCGCCGCCGTGGCGAGCGGGCTGGCGATGCCCGCGCACGCCCAGCTCGCACGGTTGCGATCGGCGGCGGGAACGCCCGTCGCGCCGGTCGCGAGCGCGCCGGTGGTCCCGCTGCGTCCGGTCACGATGCGCGAGGCGCAGGCGCGCGCGCAGGCGCTGCAGTCGCGCGCCGACCAGATCCGCGGCTATGTCACCGCGGTGCGCGATGCGGTCTATTCGTCGACCAAACTGACGAACCCGGAGACCAAGGAAGAGGTCAACGGCCTGGACAAGTTCGGGCTGGACCCGATCGCGGCGGTGCGCGACGCGGCGACGCTGACGGCGGCGGGCGGCGCGGAGAATATCGCCAAGGCCCAGGCGCTGCTCGCCAGCGTCTCGGCGGTGAACGACCAGACCGGGCTGAACACCTGGCAGGGCGCGGGCGCGCCGGTCCAGACGAGCGCCGACGGGCGCACCCACGTCGCGATCACCCAGACGCAGGACCGCGCGCTCCTGACCTGGAACCGGTTCGACGTCGGCGCGAATACCACGCTCCAGTTCGTGCAGACGTCGGGCGGGACCGCGCAGCCCGGCTGGACCGTCGTCAACCGTGTCGCGAACTCGGTCGCACCCTCGACGATCCTCGGCCAGGTCAAGGCCGACGGGACCGTGCTGGTGCTGAACCGGGCGGGCGTCATCTTTGGCCAGGGATCGCAACTCAACCTCGGCTCGCTGCTCGCCTCCACGCTCGAGATCGGCAATTTCGGGCGCAACTTCCGCACGATCCAGAACGAGGAAGGGCAGAGCGCCGACGTCTTCGACGCGATCACGCTGAAGGAGCGCAACACCGAATATCTGCAGAACGGGCTGTTCGCCGGCACCCGCACCAGCGGCACCCTGCCCTCGCTGCTGTTCTCGCCGCTCTACCCCGACGGCGTGAACCGCACCGACTCGGCGCCGGTGATCGAGGGCGCGGTCGAGGTCGATTCGGGCGCTTCGATCACCGCGGCGTCCGGCGGGTTCGTGATCCTGGCGGGACCGACGGTGGTCAATGCCGGCGCGATCGCCGCGAGCAACGGGCAGGTCAGCCTCCAGGGCGGGCGGATCATCGCCGCGACCCAGTCGACCGGCGCCGCGACCAGCGTCGATCCGGCGGTCCGCGGCCTGATCCTGCGCACGATCGGGACGGTGGATCCGGTGTTCGGCTCGCGCAGCAACGCCAGCGCCGCGCTTGCCGCGACGCCGGACGACGGGGTGGTGATCAATCGCGGTTTGATCGAATCGCCGCGCGGCTATCTGTCGCTCGGGGCCGGGCTGTTCGGGAGCGTCGCCAACGACGGGCTGCTCACCTCGACCACCAGCGTCTCGCGCAACGGGAAGATCTCGCTGACCGCCGGAACGGTGACGCTCGGCGGCTCGACGAGCCAGGCCATGGCGAGCGGCATCGTCATCCTGCCCGATGCCGGCATCGAGACGATCCCGCAGGGCACCGCCGACGATCCGGCTCCCTTCAAGACCTCCGCCGTCGAGATCGGCGCGCGCGCCGACGATCCCAACGCCATCGGCGACGGCCTCGGCCGCTTCATCCCGAACGTGTTCTCGATGGAGCAGAACGCGATCCTGTGGGCGCCCAGCGCCGACGTGGTGATCGGCCGCGGCGGCTCGACCGCGTTCAACCCCGCGGCGGGCGTCAACACGCTCAGCAGCATCGACGTCGCGAACGGCGCGGTGATCGACGTCAGCGGGATGAAGGACGTCCAGGTCTCCTCGGCACGCAACAGCCTCGAGATCACCCCCGTCAAGCGCAACGAACTGCGCGACACGCCGAACTACCGCGAGGTCTCGCTGACCGGCGACTTCACCCTCAACGGCCAGACGCTGTTCGTCGACCCGCGTCGCTCGGGCGTGCGCGCGGACGGCGTCCGCTGGGTCGGCTCGCCGCTCATCGAAGCGGGCAGCCTCGCCAGCCAGATCGGCGTCACCGCCGCCGAACTGATGACCACGGGCGGCAACGTGGCCATGGGGGTCAATCCGGTCACCGCGCCGACCGGGGCGGCGACCGCGCCGCACATCGCGATCGCCAGTGGCGCGACGGTCGATTTCGGCGGCGGCTGGGTCCATTACGACGCGGGCACCGTCCGCACGAGCAACCTGCTCACCGCCGACGGGCGCATCGTCAACATCGGCGACGCCGATCCCAACGACGTCTTCGTCGGCGTCGCCGACGGCTACACCGCCTATCAGCCGCGCTTCGGTCAGGCGGAGACGTTCATCGACCCGCTGCTCCTGGGCGGTCGGCTGGAGGCGGCGTACGACGAGGGGCGCGACGCGGGGACGCTGGTGATCTCCGGCTCCGCGATCACGGTGAACGGGACCTTCTACGGCGACGCCTTCGCCGGCGCGCGCCAGCTCGCCGGCGCGACCCGCGGCTCGGTCGCGGCGAGCGTCGCGCAGGATCCGCGGCTGCTCCAGCGCACCGCGCAGGACCTGCCGACCGGCGGATATCTTCGGATCGGCTCGCTGACGGGCGCATCCGGCGTCGCGCTCGGCGGCGACATCGGCGTCTATGCCGGGACGACGAGCTCGGTCGCCCAGGACGGATCGGTCGCCCTGCTGAGCGATGCGATGCTCAGCCGCGCCGGGCTGTCGGCGCTGACGCTCCAGACCACCGGCGCGGTCGGCTTCGCGCAGGGGAGCAAGCTGACCCTGGCGGATGGCGGAACGCTCACCGTCGATGCGGGGCGCGGCATCGCCTTCGACGGCGACGTCCGCATCGCCGGCGGCGCGATCAGAGCGCGGACCTACGAGTTCGCGGGCGCGCCGATCACGCTGAGGACCTTCACCAGCATCGGCTCGCCATTCCGCGACGACGACGACATCAGGCCAGTGTACGCGCTCGGCGACGTCTTGCCGCATCCCTACGACATCACCGTCAACGGCACGCTGTCGACCGCCGGGCGCTGGGTCAACGACTATGCCAGCGGCACGATGGCGCAGGGCGGCGCCTGGACCGACGGCGGCTCGATCAGCCTGACGGTCGCCCCCAAGGTGTTCGTGCAGCTCGCCCCGGGCGGTTCGACGATCCGCGACGCGGGGGATCTCAGCGGCAGCATCTCCATCGCTCCCGAGGCGATTCTCGACGTCTCGGCCGGCGGCTATATCGCGGCCGATCGCACGCTCCATCTCACGGCCCGGGGCGGCGCGATCGCGCTGATCAACGAGACGACCTACGCCTCGACCTCGAGCACGATCACCCCGCTCGCCGATCAGCCGGGCCGCAGCGACGCGCCGGTCGCGGGCGCGAATCAATCGGTCGATTTCACGCCGACCGACACCGTCGTGCCATCGCTGGTTCCGAGCGAGCGGGAAGCTCGGGTCAGCTTCTCGGTCGATTCACTGCGCGGCTTCGGCTTCAGCCAGGGCGGCGCCTTCACGCTCGTCGCGCCGGAGGTCGGTTTCGGGTCGACCATCTCGGCCGGAGGCGCGAACATCCCGCTCGATTTCTACGCTCGCACCGGCATGGGCGGGCTGAACGTCACGACATTCCACGCAACCACCGTCCAGGACATCTTCACCAACCCGCGCCAGGGCAATTCCGCGTTCTTCGACACGACCCAGTTCGTCGTCCGCGCGGGCGAGACGCTCGGTCTGACGACGACGCTGCTGCCGCGCTTCCTGGACGCCTTCCATGCGACCGCGCTGCTGGCGCTTCGCTCGGGCGGCGACGTCCGCTCGATCCTGACCCCGTCGGTGCCGACCGCAGGATTCGACCAGGTGGCCGCGACCCTGACGCTGGGCGGGCTGACCGAGCTGTCGGTCGAGGCCGGGGGCGTTATCGTCGGAGCGCCCGGCGCGGCGATCACGGTCCCCAAGCTGCTGAACGCCGGCACCATCAGCCTTCCCGGCGGCTCGATCACGCAGAAGACGGTGCTCCCGGTCAATCTCGCCACGCGGGGCTACGGCATCACCAATCTCAGCGACGTATTCGGTGCGGCCGATGCGAACGGTCAGTGGGACGAGAACGACCCGAACGTCGCGGGCCTCGTCGATCCGGCGACCGGGCAGGCGCTGACGCTGCGCGACCTGTTCAGTCGGCCCGACGTCGAGCGATTCCTCTATTTCACCGGCGCGCTCGGCGCCGATCAGGGGATCGTCCTGCGCTCCGGTAGCGTCACCGATCTTTCCGGCGTCGCTCTGATCAACCCGCGGGCGGGGCTGACCCCGGCGGGACAGCAGATCCTGACCGGCCGGATCCTCGACGGCGGGACGATCACGACGGCGACGCCGTTCAGCCCGTCGAGCACCAACGGCGCCTATGCGCTGTTCAGTACCCCGGTCTATGGCTCGCCGCGCTACGTCAACGTCGGCGAGACCTCGCTGCCGCCGCTGATCGGCATCACCCCCTCGCGCACGATCGACTTCAAGGGCGGGTCGATCGTCAAGCTGGCGGGGGCGAGCGCGCTGTTCGACCAGCAGGTCGGTCCCACCGCCTTCCAGCGGACGCTCCAGTGGAGCGACGGCGGCACGCTTTCGATCGGCGGTGAGGGCACCTTCGCCGGCGCGCTCATCGACGCCCATGGCGGCGCGGCGGCGGCGACCGGCGGCACGCTCACCTGGCTGCGTCCGACGATCAAGCAGGCGAACAGCGCGGCGCGGGAGTCGGGGGTGATCGCGGCGAACCAGATCGAGGACTCGGGTTTCGCGACACTGAATGCGCTGGGCGGCGTCACCTTCGACGGCGTCCCGAGCCTGTCGCTCGCCAAGGCCTTCACCGTCCAGTCCGCACCTTCCACCACCGGCGCGGCGATCGCCGACGAGGCGGCGGTGGTGATCTCGTCGTCCGGCGCGACCCGCACGGTGGTCGATGCGCCCTACATCCGCTTCGCCAGCCGGCTCGGGACCACTCCGATCCTCGGGCAGCAGGTCGATCCGGCGGACGGCCGCCTATCGTTCGTCGCCTCGGGCGGGATCGACTTCGTCGGCGGCGTCCTCTTCGATTCGTCGATCGCGTCGGTCAGCTTCAAGACCCCGGGCGACGTCCGCTTCATCGGCGTCGACGATCGCCCGGCGAACAGCACCGACCTGCCCTCGCTCGATGGCCGCGTGATCGCCTGGGGCGACATGCTGTTCGACGCCGGCCGCACCTATGCGACGACCGGCACCGGCAACCTCCAGCGCTTCATCGAGGATCAGCGCGCAGGCGTCGCCACGACCGCATCGCCGTATCTCGTCGCCGCGCTCGGCGACTCCAAGATCGCGTTCGGCGGCACCGATCTGAACGCCACCACGCCGCTCTCTGCGGGGTCGTACCTCAAGATCCAGGCGGCGACGATCGAACAGGGCGGCTATCTCGCCGCGCCGCTCGGCCTGCTCGAGATCGGCTCGAACAGCGCGCTCTCGATCGGTGGACAGACCGTCTCGGCGACACGCGACGTCACCTTCCTCCCCGGCAGCGTCACCACCGTCTCGGGCGCGGGGCTCACCATTCCCTACGGCTCGACCACCGACCTCACCGAATATTTCTTCTCGCCCAGCGTCGGCCTTCCGATCACCGCCACGCCGAGCGGCCAACTCAAGCTGAGCGGTGTTGCGGTCGACGTCCAGGCCGGCGCCACCGTCGACGGACGCGGCGGCGGCGACGTCTTCGCATTCGAGTTCGTCTCAGGAACGGGCGGCTCGCGCGACGTGCTCGACCGGATCAACCGCGACGCCTTCAGCGCCAACGCCTTCGATCCGGTCACGCGCACCGGGCTGCAATATGCCGACGGACGTCAGGTCTATGCGATCGTGCCCGCCGATCAGGCGCGCAGCATCGCCGCCTTCGATCCGATCTACTCCGCCGATTATCTAAGCGCGGCGGGCGGCGACCTCTACGGCGCCAACGTCGGCCGGGCGATCACGATCGACGGCGCCGCGGGGGGCATCCCGGCCGGCAACTACGTGCTCCTTCCCGCGCATTACGCGCTGCTGCCGGGCGCATATCGCGTCGTCGAGAATGTCGGGGTCGCGGCGCCCTCCGTCGGCACGTCGCAGACGCTGCTCGACGGCAGCGTCGTCGTCGGCGGCGTCTATGCGACTGCGGGCACGGGTCTGTCGGAATCGGCCCGGCGCTCCTTCACGATCCAGTCGAAGGACGTCTTCGGCAAATATTCGCAGCTGGCGACCACCAGCGGCACCGCCGCGGTCGTCGCGGCGGCGAACGCCGCCGGGATCACCCCGCCCCGCATTCCGCTCGACGCCGCGCGCGTGGTGATCGCGCCCCTCCACTCGCTCGCCGTCCAGGGCGCCTTCGACACCGCTCCCGCTAAGGGCGGCCGCGGCGCGCAGTTCGACATCCTGGGCACGAACATCGTCATCGCGCCCGACGCCGACGTCGAGGCGCCGACGAACGCGCTGGTCCTCACCGGCGACACCCTGACCCGCCTCGGTGCGAACAGCCTGTCGATCGGCGCCGAGCGCTCCGAGAACAAGGACGGCACGACCGTCCTCGGCGTCGTCGCGCGCTCGATCACGGTGGCGAGCGGCGTCTCGCTCTCGGCGCCCGAATTGCTGCTGAGCGTCGGCGGCAACAACTCGACCTTGACCGTTCAGAGTGGGGCGATCCTCACCGCGACCGGCACGCTCGACGACACCGCGACCGGCGACTACCTCATCCCCAGCCTGGCGACGCCGCCGCTCGGCTACCAATATGACGCGACCGGCATCGGCTCGGTGCTGCGCGTCTCGAGCGGGCCGGACCGGCTGATCACGCGCCAGGGCGACACCGCGCTGCGCAACACGCTCAAGTCGACCGTCCTGACGGTCGAGGACGCGACGATCGCAGGAAATGCGGTCGGCTTCGACAGCACCCAGGACGTGGCGATCGCGCGCAACGCGGCGATCGACGCCGAATTCCTCGCGCTCGGCGGCGACACTCTCCGGTTCGCCGGCGACCCGTTCACGAACCCGCTGCTTCGCCGGCTCGGCGACGCTCAGAACCTGACGCTCTATTCGCGCTCGCAGATCGCCTTTGGGTCGAGCGTCGAGATCGCTCCCGGCGACCCGGCGGTGCGCGAGTTCCGCTTCCACAATCTCACGCTCGACACTCCCGGCCTCGCGCTCGCCGGCGTCGCCCCGGTCCACGTGCGGCTGGTCGCCGACTCGATCACGCTTCGCAACAACGCCGCGAACACGCCGACGGGGACGTGCGACACCACCGGCGCGCTCGCCTGCGGGGCGAACACGCTGTCCCTGATCGCCGACACGCTGCACTTCGGCTCCGGCACGGTGCATACCTACGGCTTCGGCACGGGCACGAATATGGTCGCGCAGAGCGGCGCGTTCGTCGAGGGCAAGGGCGGGTTCGACATCGGCGGCGGGCTGTTGTCGGTCGCGACGCCCTTCCTCGCCGATCGCGCCCTCGTCGACGATCCGCGCGACGCTCCGGTCCGACCCGACTACACCTTCGCGACCACGGGCGATGTCCGCCTCATCCTCCCGGCCGGCGCACAGGCGGTCCTGCCGACGACCGGAGGGACACCGGGCGCACGAATCGCGTTCGGTTCCGCCGTCGCGCCGGTCGGAAGCATGACCGTCGACGGGGTCGCGATCCGCGCCACCGCAGGCGTGATCGACGTGCGCTCGAGCGGCGACGTGATCCTCCGCAACGGCGCGTCGCTCTTCGCCCCCGGCTATACGCGCACGTTCGGCGACGCGGTCGACTCGGTCACCGTCTCGGCCGACGGCGGAACGGTGTCGCTGACCTCGCTGAACGGGCGGATCGGGATCGGACCCGGGGCCCGGGTGTCCGCGGACAGCGGCATCGGCGCGGCGGGCGCGATCAACCTCCTTGCGAGCAATGGCGCGATCACCTTCGCGGACCTCTCGACCGCGTTCGGACCGGTCGGCGCCACTGCACGCGAGAGCTCCCTCACCCTCGACATGGGCCTGTCGGCCTTCGACCTGACCGGCTTCCTGTCGCGATACGGCAAGGCGTTCGGCGGCGACATTGCGGTGCGCAGCGGCGTCGGCGACCTCGACATCGCCGCCGGCCAGCTGCTCCGCGCCCGCAGTGTCGAGCTGGTCGCCGACGGGGGCATCGTCTCGGTCGCAGGCACGATCGACACCTCGGGGGTGTCGATCGCGGGGCTGGCGACCGCCGATCAGCAGGTCGCACGGGTCGATGGCGGGGACGTCACGCTCTACGGCGCGACCGGCGTCACGCTGGCGGCGAGCGGGCGGATCGATACCCACACCACCGGCTATGCCGCGAGCGACACGCGGCAGGCTGCGGGCGGCGACGTGACCCTCGGCGTCGGTACGGCGGGCGGCGCGATTACCCTTGCTGCCGGCTCGACCATCGACGTCGGCGCGCGACGCCCGGGCGACCGCCTGGTGGCGCAGGTGGTCAAGGACCCGGCATCGCTCGCACAGACCACGGTCTATCGCTACGCCGCAGGCGATACCGGGGGGAACGTCTCGTTCCGCGCGCCGGTGATCGAGGCGGATGGGACCGATCTCGTCGACGTCCGGCTCCATGGCGCGATCACGGGCGCGAACGAGATCACGGTCGAGGCATACAAGATCTGGAACCTCGACCAGATCGCCGCCGACGGCCTCTATTCGGGCGTGGGCGCGGTCGACGGCGGCGTCAGCCTCGACCTGTCTCAAACCGAAGCGGCGACCGGCAAGCTCAATTTCCTGACCGAGAATTTCCGCCGCGACGGCTTCGAGTCGGTTGTCAGCTACATCCGCTCGTTCGGCCTTCAGGCGAGCGACGGAAGCAGCCTCGCCGGAATGCGGCTGCGTCCAGGCATCGAGCTGACGTCGAGCGGCAACGTCTCGTTCGCCACCAATTGGAATCTCGGCGCTGGCATCCTGGACCAGCCCGCCGCGATCGCCGCCGGCCTGCTCGTCGCCATTCCCGAACTGGGCACCGATCCCGCGGGCAACGCCTATTACGCCGTCGCGTCGGGGCGCGAGGCCGATCTCATCGCCAATTACGTCAACATGATCTACCGCGTCGGCGGTCGCGCCGACGGCGAGGCGGGGATCGTCACGGTGCGCGCGCGCGGTACGCTGGACGTGTCGCACAGCATCAGCGACGGCTTCTTCTCGTTCGGCGACAGGACCGATCCCGGCTACATGAGCTATCAGCTCGGCGGCGGGAACCGCACGGTCGCGCCTGCGGTGATCTTCGGCTGCGGCACGAAGGACACCAACGACTGCAGCACGGTCAAGAACTTCGACAAGATCGTCGACAAGGGGAAGACACCCGAAAAGGAAGACGTCGTCACCATCTCGCTGATCTCCCCGGTCGCGGGGACCGATCTCTCGACGGGCATCCTGGCGCCGTACAGCGCCGCCGCCAATTCCGCCGCCGCGCTCGGCTCCGGCCAGGACGGCGCCGGTGACCCGCTCGGCGGGGCCGAGCTGTTCCCGCTGCTCGCCGACGGCACTCGCGCGATCCGCTCGACCTCGCTGCGTCTCGTCGGCGGCGCGGACGCGAAGAATTCCGCCAACCCGCTCCATGTCGACCGCGCCACCGGGGCGAGCGTCAAGATCTCGGGCGAGGCCAGCTACCAGATCGTGGCCGAGACCGGGAAATCGCATTTTGCCGGCGACCTCCAGCTCCAGCTGCGACCGAGCGCAGACAGTTCGGAGTTCACGCCGATCAGCGTCGCGCCCGAAGACTTCATCGACGCGGTCACGAGCTCGGAGAATGCGGAGAACATCAACCCGAACAAGGCCGACGGCTACTATACCGTCCTGAAGTGGGGCGACACCGGAAAGCTCGCCAAGACCACCCGTGACCGGGCGATGGCCTTCTTCGCGCAGAACTTCCCCGGCGCGATCTATCAGGGGAAGGCGGGCGACGAGACGGGGGTCGCGGCACCGCTGTCGGCGATCCTCGCCTTCCTCCAGGATTATGGTCCCGAATACGCGCAGAAGATCGTCTCGGGCGAGTTCAGGTCCGATCGCCCGGTCGCGCCCAAGCCGATCGATCTCGGCACGGGCGACACCGCCTACGTGGGGACGACGGTGCGCTCGGGCGACGGCAGCATCCGCGTCGCCGCGGCCAAGGACATCGACCTGCGCCGCACGCCCGAGGTCACCTACCGGACGGTGCTCAACACCACCAAGATCCCGACAAGCCTCCAGGTCGATCCGACGCTCTATCAGGTCGGCGGCAACGCCATCTACACCGCGGGCCATGCGCTCGCGAACGTGACGCGCGTCGCCACGGCGGTGGACGGCACCGTGATCGCGTTCAGCGGCGCTCTGGGCGCAGTCCCGATCGCCTTTGATCCCCTCTCCTACCAGCCCTCGAACAAGGGTCTGTTCCTGAACCAGCCGGTGCTGCTCGAGGGCGGCGGCGACGTCTCACTTCTCGCCGCCACCGGCGACGTGATCGGGCGGCGCGACGTGTGGGCGGAACAGGCGCTCGGCACGGGCACGGCCTACAACCGCAAGTCGATCGGGACCGGCTCCACCCAGCAATTCGCGACCTATCTGCCCGAAGGTCTCGTCGGCGCGGCGGACCAACGCTGGCGGTCTGGCCAAGTCGGCGAGGACACCGAGATCGCGATCGCGCCGCAGCTGTTCACCTCCGGCGTCGCCACCCTCGGCGGCGGCGACGTCAGCGTCCGCGCCGACGGCTCGATCGTCGACCTGACGTTGGCGGTCGACACGACCGTCGCGACCACCGATCCGCTGGTGCCGGGTCGAGCCGCGGGCGCGGCCGCGCCGGTGCTGCTGACGTTCGGTGGCGGCGACGCGACGGTGGTCGCGGGCCGCGACCTCGTGGGCGGCCAGTTCGATCTGGGCTCGGGCGTCGGTCGCGTCCGGGTCGGCGCGGATATCGTCTCCGCCGGCTTCCTGACCAAGTCGATCAAGGGCGAGGAAAACACGGGCGGCGTCAACGAACTGCGCGTCCGTGTCGGCGACGCCTATGTCGCGATCGACGCCGTGGGTTCGGCGACGATCGGCGGCGTCGGCGCGCTGGGCGTCCTCACCAGCGCCGACCCGCTCGTCCAGGACGCGGGCAAGGGCTATTTCTCGGCGCTTGCCGGCGTCGGCGTGTTCGCGAACGAGACGGTGACGCTGAACGCCAGCCGCCCCGAACTCGGCATCGGCAACTTCTCCGACATCAACCGCGATACGATCGGCCTCGTCCTGCCTCCGTCGTTGGCGCTCACCTCGCTCACCGGCGACATCTCGTTCGGCGGCGATGTGCCTCGGCTGCTCTATCCGAGCGCGGTCGGTCAGCTCTCGCTGCTCGCCGGCGGTCAGATCGAATCGCTCGCACTTGCGATGAGCGACGCCGATCCATCGCTGCTCCCCGGTGCCTTCTCGGTCCGGGGCGCCGACGCGACCTCCGGCAGCGGTGCCGGGCTGGACTTCGGGTTCGGCGGGGTGTTTCCGAACACCACGGACGTCGCGCTGCGTCTGCTCCACAACGAAACGCCGACCCATGCCGACGACGACGCTCCCGCGCGAGTCTATGCGGGCGGTTCGATCACCGGCGTCACGCTCTCGCTCGCCAAGCAGGCGCGCATCGGCGCCGGACTCGATATCGTCGACATGGTCTTCTATGGCCAGAACGTGCGCGACACCGACGTGACGCGGATCACCGCCGGGCGCGACATCATCGGCACCACGGCCTTCTCGGCGTCGCAGCGCCGGCCGTACATCAACGGCAACACGTTCACGCTCGGCGGCTATGGAACGCTGTCGATCGAGGCAGGCCGGAACCTGGGGCCGTTCCTCAACTCGGCGACGGTCGTCACCGGCGGCGCGGTGGAGAGCTTCGCCGGCGGCATCCGCACCGTCGGCAACGATCTCAACCCCTGGCTCGACACGCGCGGCGCGAGCATCGACGCCTTGTTCGGGATCGCGAAGGGGGCCGATTTCGACGCGCTCCAGGCAATCTATCTCGATCCGGCGAGTGCGGCGCTGCTCGACGGCGACCTGTTCGTGCAGGTCAGCGACGCCTCCGGCAATCTCAGCCCCGATCGCAGCCGTCCGATCTACGCGCCCATCCTCGCCGCCTGGCTTCGGGACAAGGACCCTGTAGCGTTCGCAACCATTTTCGGGGCCACGCCGCCGACCGGCGAGGCGCTGGCCGCGGCCGCCTATGCGCGGATGGGTGATCTCTACGCCGCCTTTGCCGGGCTCGACAATCTCACCCGGCGCGCCTTCCTGATCGATCAGCTCTACTTCAACGAGCTGTCGCAGACCGCCATCCCGACCAGCCCATCCTATCAGCAATATGTCCGCGGCTATCGCGCGACGCAGGTCCTGTTCCCCACCAGGCTCGGCTACACCGACAATCTCGCCCCCTACACGACCGATCCGGCGACGATCACCCCCGATCACCCGCTGGGCGTTCCCACCCGCAACGTCGTCGACGGTGAGCCGGTCGCCGCGACGCGCGTGCTGACGGGCAACGTCGACCTTCGATTGGCGACGATCGAGACCGAGCGCGGCGGTGACGTCACGATCCTGGGGCCAGGCGGCGACGTGCTGGCGGGTTCGGTCGTCCGCACCTCCGATCAGGCGGCGCGGCGTGCGACGCTGTTCGGCGTCGCACCCTCGGCCGCGCTCGAGAGCGGCGTCCTGTCGCGGCTGAACCAGCTACCCATTTCGGCGATCCCGATCGGGTTCGAAGGCGTGCTGACGCTCCGCGGCGGCACGATCCGCAGCGCAACCGACGGCGACTTCCGCCTCAACCAGAGCCGTCTGTTCACACTGGGCGGCGGCGACATCACGCTCTGGTCGTCGAACGGCGATCTCAACGCGGGCCAGGGCCCTCGGAGCGCGTCGAGCTTCCCGCCGGTCACAGTGCGCTTCGACCTGAACGGTCGCGGCGAAGTCGACAGCGCGGGCAGCGTGGCCGGCGCGGGCATCGGCGCGTTCAAGCCGGCGCCCGACTCGCCTGACGCCAATATCATCCTGATCGCTCCGGTCGGCGAGGTCGACGCAGGGGACGCGGGCGTGCGCGCCTCCGGCAACGTCTTCGTCGCCGCCGCCCGCGTCGCCAACGCGGACAATTTCTCCGCCGGCGGCGACATCTCGGGGGTCCCGAGCGCGACGGCGACCGCCGGCGCCGCGGTGCCGACCGATGCGGCGTCGTCGGTCGTGGGTGCGATTTCGGCGCTCGCGAACAATGCCGCGAACAACGCCGACAAGCTCTCGCTGATCTCGGTCGATGTCCTCGGCTTCCTCGGCGGCGACGACTGCGACGAGAAAGCGAAGGTCAACGGAGTCTGTCCGGTGAAGTGAGGAGACCGGCCGTCCACCGCGACTCGTTGAGCGTTCCTGCTAACTAGACCACGGTCGAAAACCGTCGGTCGCGCAGTCCTCCACACGTCCGATCGGCCAGACCCCCACGCAAGGGCCGCAGGAGCAGCGAGCCTGGGGCCTGGGACGACCTTAAGCCGCGCGCCGGACGGGCATATTACCGGCGCCTACCGGTCGCGGGCGAACACTCCGGGCCTATGCACTCGCCCGCCGCTGCCTCCGCCATAGATGCGCGCGTGCGCCTGGCTTCTGTGCGACGGCCAACGGCAGGTGCCTGGTCCGTCGTGCGGCCCGCCGCGGATCGCCACGTGATCGGATCGCGCCCGGTCCGGCGAGATCCGCTGGGACCGGAGCGCAGCGTCCCCCTTGCCGCTCGACAGAAAAAGGGGGCTCCGGATTTCTCCGGAGCCCCCCATTCATGAGATCGAAAGGCCGATCGAACGCCGATCAGGCGCCCTTGCCGGCGGTGCAGTCCGGGTTGGACTTGGCGTCTCCGGCCTTCCTCTTCGGCAGCTGATCCTGGATCCAGAGGTTGCGCCCGCCGAGGTTGGTCGAGTCCTTGACGAGGAACGTGTCGTGGATCGCACGCTGCCAGGCGGTCGGCATCGGCGCGAGGCCGAGCTGCGCGATCAGGCCGAGCGCCTTGTTGGTCGTGCCCGTCACTAGGGCGGTCGAGACCACGCCGTTCCGGGTGCTGTCGCCGATCTTGTTGCTGGTGAAGGTGGTCAGCATCAGGTCGACGGCCAGACGATCGGCGTCATCCGCATAGCAGGTGTAGCCGAGATACTGGGTCGTGCCGGTGATCGGGTAACCGAACTTCGGCAGCGCCAGGTTGTTCGCCGCATCCGAGTACAGCACGCTCGTCCAGTGCAGCGGGTTGGCGCGGTCGACGGTGACCGAACCCGGCTGGCCGTCCCGACGCGGACCCGTGCGGGCGTCGGACGGATCGTACGCGCCGCTGGCGCTGGTGGTCTGGGGCGGCAACGTGGTCTTGCCGAACGCGAGCAGCGCATCGGTGGTCGTCGGGCTGGCGTAGGCCTTGCCGGAACCGTTGATCTGCAGCGCCGCGCTGAACAGCGCCGCACCCGGCGCCGGCTTCACGAAATCGGCGCCGATGTAGCCGACCTTGCCGTTGAGCACGATCGTCTGGTCCGCCGTCGGATCGACCTGGTAGTTGATCGCGTCACGGACGCCCGACGAGCCGTCGGCCACCATGAACAGGCCCGGCTTCTCGGTGCCGAACGTCGTGTCGATGCGCGCCGGGTTGCCGCCCGCGGCACGGACGAACACCGCGCCGCTCAGCGACTGCACGGTGCCGGCGAAGGCCGCGGTGCTGCCCGGATAGTAACGGGTGTCCGAACGGAACTGACGCAGGTCGATGTTGCTGGTGTTGTCGAACGGCAGCGCCTCGGCGTTGGTGTCGAACTTGTTCACGGCGACGCCGGCCTGGCCGTCGCACGCCGCGGCGAGATGCCGTGTGAAGACGTCGGTGGTCCCCGAGTTGTCGAGACGACCGACCAGGCGGATCGGCGCGCCCTCGTTGGCCCAGCGGTTCGCCGAGTCCTTCTTGTCCTTCAGCGACTTGTTGGTTCCCGTCGTCTTGAACGCCGGATCGTTGAAGTTGGTGATGTAGCCGTTGAAGATCTGGCAATACATGTTGCGCGTGAGACGCAGGCCGCCGGTCGGGTTGCCGTTGTCGTCGGTGGTGACATAGGCGGGATTGACCTGCAGGGTCAGGTCGACGACGCCGTTGTCACCATCCCGGTAACGCGCATAGACCGGGTTGTAGGCGACCGCGACCGGAAGCACGTAGAGCGGGAACTGGATGGGCGCGCCGGCCTTGTTCGTGGCGTTGTTCGCACCGGCGTCATACGCCGCAAGGTCGCTCGCCGACGCCGGGGCATCAGAGAAGGCGAACTGCACGTTGGTCCAGTTGCCGAACGGGTTGATCTTGCCCGGCGAACCGTCGAGTTGGTTGACGAACGTCCGCCACCAGGCGCGGCCGGTGCCCGAACCCGTCGCGATATACTTGCCCTGGAAGTCCGGCTGGATCTCCTGGAGGTTGCAGTCGAAGTCGGGCGACTTGTCGCTCGGGCTCGCCTGAACGAACTTGCCCTCCGGAACGGCGCTGGTCGTGCCGTTGTTGGTGCCGAGCGGGTTGAGGTTGTCGGTGTTGCCGACGGCATGGCTGCCGGGGTTGCCGATGCAGTTCATGATCTGGACCTGCGCGGTCTGGATCGAGCTGGCGCCCGCGCCGCGGAGCTCGGCCGCCGGATAGGCGAACTGGGCCTGGGCGAGTGTCGGGCAGCCGGCGGCGACCACGGTCGCGGCGAGCAACTGCGCCTTCATGTGCTTCATGATGAAAATCCCCTGCGAATCGACCGGCCGCGGTATTGCGGCGGTCGGGAGTACGCAGTCGCGCACCCTGAAGCCCTCTCCGCAAACGAAGACGACGCAGGACCACGACTAGACCGCAGAAAGACCGATACGGATCGCCGCACCGCGGCGCCCGTCTCGATCGCTTCCTTGGACGTTATTCTGTTCGCCAGCAGATGGTCCGGTCTTCGCCGGATCATCGACTCGCACGCTTCGATTAGGCACGGTTGATGACAGATTGATGATACATTGACGCGGGTACGGTCCCAGCTTCGTGACATTTTCGTTGCAACGGCCGTCGCCATGATCAACTTCGCCGCGTGTCAAGAAATTGCAGCATATCTGTAGCAAACGCCACTCGCCGGGCGTAGAGTCGTCGGGACGTCCAGAGTTGAGATCCATGTCGCAGCCGTCCCCGTCCGAGACGTCGATCTCGCCCGCGCCTGCATCGCTCGAGGATTGGCTCGCCGCCCGCGGGCTGATCGCCGAGGACGCCCTGTCGCGGGCCAAGCTCGTCCGCGCCGAAAGCGGTGAGCGACTAGACGCCGTCGTCGCACGCCTCGGCCTGCTGTCGGAGGAGATCCTCGCCCGCGAGGCGGCGACCGCCGTCGGTCTGCCGCTGGTCGCAGCCGCCGCCTTCCCGGCGGAGCCCGTCGCCGGGCCGCCGCTGTCGATCGCCTTCCTGCACGATCAGCGCGCCCTGCCCATCGCGCTGACCGAGACGACGGTCCGCGTCGCCGTGAGCGATCCCTTCGCCGCCGTCGCCACCGAGGCGTTCCGTTTCGTCTTCGGCAGGCGTGTCGAACTGGTGGTCGCGCGCGGCTCGGACATCGACGGTGCGATCGACCGGCTCTACGGCGGGGTCGAGCCGGCCGATGCGCTCGACGAGACGCTCGACGACGACGATCTCGACCGCCTGAAGGACCTGGTCAGCGACGCGCCCGTCATCCGCGCGGTCAACCGCCTGATCGCGCAGGCGGTCGACGGGCGCGCGTCCGACATCCATGTCGAGCCGACCGAGGATTCGCTCACCGTCCGCTTCCGCGTCGACGGCGTGCTGCGCGAGGCGGCGCGGCTGCCGGCGGCCATGCGCGCGCCGCTGGTCAGCCGCGTCAAGGTGATGGCGAACCTGAACATCGCCGAGCGCCGCCTGCCCCAGGACGGGCGGATGCGGGTCGCCGTCCGCGGCCACGAGATCGACCTGCGCGTCGCCACCGCGCCCTCGATCCACGGCGAGAGCGTGGTGATGCGCATCCTCGATCGCTCCAAGCTGGCGCTCGATTTCGGCACATTGGGCTTCGACGAGGACCTGGCCGAGCGTCTGCGCGAGGCGATCCGCCGCCCCCACGGAATGGTGCTGGTCACCGGCCCCACCGGAAGCGGCAAGACGACGACGCTCTACGCCGCGCTGTCCGAACTCAATTCCTCGGACCGCAAGTTGCTGACGGTCGAGGATCCGATCGAATATCGCCTGCCCGGCGTGATCCAGACCCAGGTGAACCCCGGCATCGGCTTCACTTTCGGCAGCGCGCTGCGTTCGTTCCTGCGCCAGGACCCCGACGTGATGATGGTCGGCGAGATCCGCGACGGCGAAACGGCGGAGATCGCGGTCCAGGCGGCGCTGACCGGGCACATGATCCTCTCGACGCTCCACACCAACACCGCGGCGGGCGCGGTGACGCGGCTGCTCGACATGGGGGTGGAGCCTTTCCTGCTCGGTTCGGTGCTGGCGGGTGCGCTGGCGCAGCGGCTGGTCCGGCGGCTGTGCCCCGACTGCCGCGAAGCGTTCGAGCCCGATGCGGCGGTCGTCGCGGCGCTCAAGTTGACGGGTCGCCCGGTCTTCCACCGCGCGGTCGGTTGCGCCTCATGCGGCGACAGCGGCTACCAGGGCCGCGTCGCGCTGCTGGAGTTCATCCGTATCGACGACACGATCGCTCGGCTGATCCTCGCCCGCGCCGACACCGGCGCGATCGCCACGGCGGCGGCGGAGCGCGGCAACCGCACCCTGATGCAGGACGGGCTCGACAAGGTGCAGCACGGCCTCACTACCGTCGAGGAAGTCCTGCGCGTCGCGGTGGGCGACTGACTTGGCCCACTATCGCTACCGTGCCGTCCGCGCCGACGGCTCCGCCGCGACGGGCGAAGTCGAAGCGCCCGACCACGCCCGCGCGCTCGTGGCGGTGCGCCAGCTCGGCGCGACTCCGCTCGAACTCGTCCCAGCCGCGCCGATCAGCGACAAGCCCAAACGGATCGGCGGGGCGAAGGCGAACAAGGCGGCCGGCGCGATCGTCGCCGAGCTGGCGGTGCTGCTCGACGCCGGGCTCCAGCTCGACCGCGCGCTTGCGCTGGCGATCGAGAATGTCGAGGACCCCGCCTCCGCCACCCATTTCGCCTCGATTCTGAAGGCGGTGCGCGAGGGCGCCCCGCTCAGCCGCGCGATGGCGGCGCGCCCGGGGCTCTTCACCCCCACCGCGATCGCGATGGCCGAGGCAGGCGAGGCCAACGGCCGCCTCGCCCAGGCGCTCGGCCGGCTCGCCGAGATGATGGCGCGCGCCGAGGAGCTGCGCCGGATCGTCGGCAACGCGATGGTCTATCCGATTGCGCTCGCCGTGATCGCGGTCGGGGTGATCGCGATGATGCTGCTCTTCGTCGTCCCCCAGTTCGAGAGCCTGTTCGCCAGCTCGCGTGCCGAGCTTCCCGCCTCCTCGGTCGCGGTGATGGCGGCGAGCCGTTTCGTACGGCATCAGGGATTCCTGCTGCTCGGCGGGGTCGTCGTCGTCGGGTTCGGCATCCGCCAGGCGCTGCGGACCCCCGCTGCCCGCGCCGCGATCGACCGAGCCCTGCTCCGTGTGCCGCAGCTCGGCGAGCTGATCCGCCGCACCGAGACCGCGCGCTTCTCTCGCACGCTCGGCGCTTTGCTCGAAGGCGAGGTGCCGCTCCCCAACGCGCTCGCCATCGCCCAGCGCACCTTGTCGAACAGCGTGATGGCGTCGGCGATCGCGCGGATCGCGTCGGGCGTGCGCGAGGGCGGCGGGCTGACCGCCCCGCTCGCGGCGGCGAACATCTTTCCTCGGCTGGCGATCGGCTTCTTCCGCACCGGCGAGGAGACCTCGCGGCTCGGACCGATGGCGACCCGGCTCGCCGACGTGCTCGACCGCGACGTGCGGCTCAGGCTCGAACGGTTGATCGGCATCCTCACTCCGGCCATCACCGTGTTCCTCGGCACCGCGGTCGCGGCGATCATCGCCTCGATCATGTCCGCGATCCTCGGCTTCAACGATCTGGCAGTGAGCTCATGACCATCCATCCCACGCCGTTCGTGTCGAGCGCAGTCGAGACACCCGCGCCCCTCGCCGTCGCTCGGGACGAACCGGTGAGGGGTAAGCGTCGCCGCAACGGCTTCACCCTGCTCGAGCTGCTGGTCGTGCTCGCGATCCTCGGGCTTCTCGCCGCGATCGTCGGGCCGCAGGTGATCAAATACCTGGGCAGTTCCAAGACCCAGTCGGCGCAGGTCCAGGCGAAGAACGTCGTCGCCTCCTTGAACCTGTTCCGCCTCGACGCCGGTCGCTTCCCGACGCAAGCGGAGGGGCTCCAGGCGCTCATCAAGGCCCCGCCCTCCGTCCCCGACTGGAACGGCCCCTATCTCCCCGACGAAGCGGCGATCACCGATCCTTGGGGCAAGCCGTATCTGATGAAGATCCCCGGCGATCACGGCGAGGTGGACGTCTATTCCTACGGCTCCGACGGCGCCGCCGGCGGCACCGGGGAGGCCAAGGATGTCGGCAGCTGGTAAGGCCGCAGGCTTCACGCTGATCGAGATGCTCGTCGTGCTCGCGATCACCGGGCTGGTATCGGCGCTCGCCTTCCCGGCGATCGACCGCGCGATGCGCCGCCAGGCGTTCGAGGCGGCGGCGAACGCGATCGACCTCGGCCTGCGCGAGGCGCGCGCCGATGCGATCCGCACCAGCCGCCCGATCCGCTTCGTGCTCGGCGCGGACCGGCGCTCGATCGTCCGCGACGGCGCGGCCCCGATCGTCATCCCGCCCGACATGACCCTCTCGCTCCCGACCCGCGGCATCGGCTTCTACGGCGACGGCACCTCGACCGGCGGCGACGTCACGATCGGCGGCGTCGGGCGCGGGCGGCGGCTGTCGGTCGATCCCGGCTCGGGTGCGGTGGCGGCGCAGCGGTGAGCCGGCGTCCGCCCGTACGGCAGGCCGGCTTCGCGCTGGTCGAGGTGATCGTCGGCGCCGCGATCGTCGCGACGATAATGGCGCTGACCTATCGCTCGATCGCCGCCAACGCCTCCGCCGCGCGGCAGGTGGCGGAGCGGCGCCAAGCGGTGCTGCTCGCCCAGTCGGTGCTGGCGCAGGCGACCGCCTCCCCCGCCGCCGCCGCGCTCGCCCAGACCGGGCGCGACGGCGCGCTGTCGTGGCAGGTCGGGCGCGCGCCGTATGCCGGGCCGGAGGGCGGGCTGCCGATCGAGCAGGTCGCCGTCCGCATCAGCGACGCGACCGGGCCCGTGTTGACGCTGCGCACGTTGCGGGTCGTCCGGTGAGGCGCGCCGCCGGCTACACCCTGATCGAGTTGCTCGTCGGGCTCGCGATCCTCGGGATGGTGGCGGCGATGCTCGTCGCCGGACTCGGCACGAGCGGGCTGATGGCGGCACGTGCGCGCACCAGCGCCGACGCGATCGAGCCGATCGCCTCGGCGCAGATGGTGCTGCGGGCCCGCCTCGAACGGCTCCGTGCCGCACCCAAGCTCAGCTCCGCGCGCGCCATCGCCGACCTTGACGGCGAGCCGCAGGCGCTCGACTTCACCGGTGCGCCGCCCGACCGCGAGATGCCCGACGCGCTGTTCCGCTACCGGCTCGCGATCTCGAGCGCGGGCGACGTCACCCTGGTCTCCGCGCCCGTGATCGCGACCGAGAACGCGGACGCGGCCGGGCCGCGCCAGAGCTGGAGCTCGATCACCCTCGCACGCGGTGCCTCCGGCCTGTCGATCGCCTACTTCGGCGACGATCCGCTGTCCGGCGGCCGCAGCTGGCAGGGACATTGGTACGATCGCCCCCAGCCGCCCGACCTCATCCGCGTCCGCATCGCCTTCCCGGCCGGCGACAAGCGCCGTTGGCCGGACCTGGTCGCCCGCCCGCGCGCGACGGTGAACAACGCCTGCCGGATCGATCCGATGTCGGGTCGGTGCGAGAGCTCGTCATGAGCGGACGGGGAATCCTCGACGCCGACATGACCACCCTCGCCGGGTGGCTCCGTGACGGCCTTCGCTGGTGGCTGGACGAGCTGCGGGCGATGGTGCCCGAGCGGTTGCGCGACACGGGCCGCTCGCGGGCGCCGGTCCTGCCATGGGACGGCGGGGTCCTGATCGGCGCGCCGGTAGGGGCGTCGGTCTCGATCGCGCTCGATCCGGCGCTGTGCCTGGTCCGCATCGTCGAGCGGCCGGCGATGGGCGAGCGCGATCTCGAGCGGATGATCGCGCTCGACGCCGACCGCATCCTGCCGCTCCCCGCCGAGACGATGGTGGTCGCCTCGCGCATCGTCGCCCGCACCGGCGCGGGCGCCCGCGTCGCGGTCGCCGCCTTGCCGCGCGATCGGGCCGAGGCGCTCGCCGCCGCCGCCGCGCTGGCACAGGTCGTCCCGATCGACGTCCACCTCGCCACCGACGAGGGGCCGATCGCCTTCCTTCCCGCGCTCCGTCGCGCCGGCGTAATCGTTCGCAACCGCAGCGCCGCGCGCGGCTGGTGGGCGGCGGTCGCCTTCCTGTTTCTCCTGAACGGCGCGCTGCTGATCTGGCGTGACGCCGCCCGCAACGAACGGCTGGCGACCGTGGTGGAGGGACAGCGCCCCGCCGTCGCCGCCGCGCGCCGGATCACCAACCGCGTCCGCTCGGGCCAGCGGATCGCGCGCGCGTCGCTGGCCCGGCGAGAGGCGAGCGATCCCTTGTGGGTGATGGGCCAGGTCGCGAGCGCGCTGCCGCCCGGCGTCTGGCTCCAGCGTTACGGCTGGTCGGGCGAGACCCTGCGGCTCGCGGGCTACCGGCCGCGCGGCGCCGAAGTGGTGCAGGCGCTCCGCCGCACGCCCGGCTTCGTGGAGGTGCGCAACACCAATGCCGACACCGTCGCCGAAGTCCCCGCCGGCCAGCCGTTCGACGTGACCGCGCGCGTCCGGAAGCCGCGACCGTGATGCGGCCGACCACCCCGCGCGAGCGCCGGCTGGTCGCGGTCGGCGTGCTGATCGCGGTGATCGCGCTCGTCTGGATCGCGATCGTCGCGCCGATCGTCCGCGGCTTCGCCGCTCGCGCCGACGAGCGCGAGAACCTGCTGCTGGAATATCAGCACAACGTCCGCACCATCGCCGCCGTCCCGCGCCTGCGCCGCCAGGCCGAGCGCCAGCGCGCGGTGCTCGATCGCTTCGTGCTCGCCGCGCCCGATCTCGCCACCGCCACCCAGCGCCTGCGCGAGCGGGTCGAGCGGATCGTCACCGAAGTGGGCGGCGAGTTCCAGGCCGGAGAGGACGCCGACGCCCCCGCCGGCTGGATCGCGGTCCGGGCCAGCGCCCGGCTGACCCAGGACCAGCTCGCCCGCGCCCTCGCCCGCCTTCAGAACGAGCCGCCGTGGCTCGTCGTCACGGGACTCGACATCTCCGCCGATCAGGCGCTCGCCGACGGCCAGTCCCATCCGATGGAAACCAGCCTTGAACTCGCGATTCCGCTTCGCACCGCCCGGGCGCGCTGACGGCACCCTCCTCCCCGCCGCGCTCGCCGCGGTGCTGGGGGCGATGGCGATCGTCCAGCTCGTGCTGACCGATCCCGTCGATTTGCCGGAGAGCGGGCCGATCGGCGGCGGCGGGATGCAGACCGCCCTCGCCGATCCGGGCGCTCGCGGCGTGCCGCCGGCTTTCGCCTCCCGTACGCTGTTTTCGCCGGCCCGCGTCGGAGCGGCGGCGGGAGGAGCGCAGGCAGCGACGGACCCGCTCGGCGGCGCGGCGATCCTCGGCTTGGTCGGCGTCGGCCGCGCGCGATACCTCGTCGTCCAGCAAGGCGGCGCGACCCGCCGCGTCGCGGTCGGCGGCAGTATCGCGGGCTGGCGCGTGATCGGCGTCTCGGATAGCGCGGTGCTGCTCGCGCGCGGACGGGAGCGGCTCACCCGCCCGTTCGGGACGGGCGGGGCCGCCGCTGCCGGCAATGCTGAACCCCAGTCTTCGGAAGAGAGCGAGTGATGAAGCCAATCGCCATTGCGGGCGTCAGCCTGATCGCGCTCGCCACCTGCGGCGGAAAGCGCGCGCCGCAGCCGATCGAGCGACCCCCTACTCCGCAGATCGTCCAGGAGGCGGAGGCCGCCGAACCGCAGGTGCGCTCGACGATCGTCCCCGGCGACGCACCCGTCCCTGCGCCCCCGCCGGGGGCGATCACCGTCAATCCCAAGCGCGGCGACATCACCGTCAACTTTCCCGCCGCCGACGTCCGGATCGTCGCGAAGGCGGTGCTCGGCGACCTCTTGCGCGTTCAGTATTCGATCGCGCCGGGCGTCACGGGCAACATGGCCTTCGTCACGCCCGGCCCGGTCGCCAGATCGTCGCTGCTCGCCTTGTTCGAATCGGCGCTCAAATCCTCGAACCTTGCGCTCGTCGCCGAGGGCGGCGGGTTCCAGATCCAGCCCGCGACCGCCGCCAAGGGCAACGGCCCCGTCCCGGCGGGAACGATCGGCTACGGCAGCGAGCTGCTGACGCTCCAGTTCATCAGCGCGACCCAGCTCAAGACGTTGCTCGACTCGGTCCTGCCCGGTGTCGCCACCATCGGTGACGCGGGCACCAACACCATCACGATCGTCGGCACCACTGGCCAGCGGGCGAGCGCGCGCGACGTGATCCGCCAGTTCGACGTCAACTGGCTGCGCAACATGAGCTTCGCGCTCTACGTCCCCGAGCGCACCGACAGCCGCCTGATCGCGCCCGAGCTCGAGAAGCTGATCAACGCCGGCGACGCGCCGACCAAGGGCCTCGTCCGGCTGATCCAGATGGACCGGCTGAACGGCATCCTCGCGATTTCGGCCCAGCCCCAATATCTCGAAGACGTCCGCCGCTGGGTCGAGATCCTTGATCGTCAGGGCGAGGGCACCGAGGCGAAGCTGTTCGTCTACAAGGTCCAGAACGGGCGCGCGCGCGATCTCGCGACGACGCTCAACGCCGCGTTCGGCAACGCCACCGCCGGCGCCGCGCAGACCGGCAACACCGATCCGTTCGCGCAGAACAACGGGACGACCGGCACGACGACGACGGCCGGCTCGTCGACCACCTCGGCCTTGACCCAGCCGCCGGCGTCCACCCCCGCGAGCCCGGCCGCCGGCGCGCCGGCGGCGAACGGGGCGCCGGGGGGGGGCGGCGGCCAGACCAACGGTCGGATCACCGCCGACGAGGTCAACAACGCCATCCTCGTCTATGGCACGCCGCGCGAATATGCGATCGTCGAGGATGCGCTCCGCCGGCTCGACGTCCGCCCCGTGCAGGTGCTGATCGAGGCGGCGATCACCGAGGTCACGCTGAACGACAATCTCCGCTACGGCGTCCAGTGGAACTTCCAGTCGGGCACCAGCAACTTCGCCCAGGTCGCCGGCACGACGACCGCGCCGACCCGGATCACGCCGGGCTTTTCCTATTTCGTCGCACCCAACAGCGACATCAGCCTGACGCTCAACGCGCTCGAGGCGCAGACCAAGGTCAAGGTGATCTCGGCGCCCAAGATCACCGTGCTGAACAACCAGACCGCCGCGCTGCAGGTGGGCGACCAGGTGCCGATCACGACCGCGGCGGCGACGAACCTCAGCGGCGGCACCGATGCGGCGATCGTCAACTCGATCGAGTATCGCGACACCGGCGTGATCCTGAAGGTGACGCCCCGGGTCAACGCCAGCGGGCTGGTGCTGCTCGACATCTCGCAGGAGGTGAGCGACGTCGCCGGCGCGACCGGCAGCACCGAAGCCCAGACCCAATCGCCGACGATCACCACGCGGCGCATCTCGACCTCGATCGCCGCACAAGACGGGCAGGTGATCGCCTTGGGCGGGCTGTTCCGCAACGCGCAGACGTTCGGGAAGACCGGCATCCCGATCCTGTCGCGCATCCCCGTGCTGGGCGCGCTGTTCGGCACCCAGACGAACAATCAGGTCCGCACCGAGCTGATCGTGATCCTCAAGCCCACCGTGATCCGCACCGTCGACGACGGCACCGCGGTGACCGAGGAGCTGCGCGCCAAGCTGCGCACGCTCGAGCCGTTCAAGACCGGAGGACGGATCCCGTGACGCGGCCGCGCGGCGAGGAGGGCTATGCGCTCGTCGCCGCGGTCGCGAGCATCGTCGTGTTCGCGGCGATGGCGCTGGCGGTGCTGTCGGCGACGCGCGCGGCGATCGCGACCGGCGCGGCCGAGGTCGGCCAGGCGCGCGCGGCCGCGGCGGCGGACGCAGGAGTGGCGATCGCGCTCTCCGGCCTGCTCGCGACCGATCCGGACCGCCGCTGGCGGTTGGAAGCCCCCGCTCACGTCGTCGACTTCGCGGGCGCGCGCGTCGCGATCCGGGTCGAGGACGAACGCGGCAAGGTCCCGCTCAACCTCCTCGACGAGGAGATGGCGACGCGGTTGCTCCAGAAGTTCGGCTACGACGGCGACGCGCTGAAGATCGCACGCGACTCGCTGCTCGACTGGCTCGACGGCGACGACCAGGCACGCCCCTTTGGCGCGGAGAGCGCCTTCTACGCCGCGCTCGGCTATCGTCCGCGCAACGGTGCGCTCGCCTCGGTCGGCGAGCTCCGGCGCGTACGCGGGTTCGACGCGGGCGTGGTCGCACGGATGTCGCCGTATCTGACGGTCAATTTCGGTCGCGGCAATTTCGAACCCGGCCACGCCGATCCGATCGCGATCGAGATCGTCCAGGGGGACGAGGGCGCCGCCGAAGCGATCGACCGCGCGCGCGAGCTCGCCGGCCAGCGCGTCGCGCTCGACATCGCCAACGACAGCCGCGAGGATTTGACCGCGCACCCGCTGATGATCTCCGCGGTCGCGCAATATCCGGACGGCGCCCGCGCCGTGCGCCACCAGGTGATCGAGCTGACCGGATCCGCGCTGCGGCCGTACGTCGTGCGGAGCTACGACTGAGCGAGGCTTGACTCGCGGCCGATCTTGCCGTTGCTTGCCGCGCGGCGTCGCGAGTTCATGTGCGTTCCCTCTCTCAGCGGTGACACCATGCGACACCTGACTTACGGGTTGATCCTCCTTTCTGCTGCGACCGCGCTTTCGGGATGCGGAGCGAGCGGCCCGGGGGTTCTACCACCCCCACCGCCGCCCCCGCCCATCGCGACGGGTGTTCCGGTGAATGTCTACGTCTACCCGAACGCCGATGCGGCTTTCGCCGGCGAGAAGACCAACGTGATGAGCTACACCGGCTATGCTCCGGCGCCGAACCCGTGGGATCCGACGTGGCGCGAGCCCAAAGTGATCGAGATCTGGTACTCCGGAAATCGCAAACGGGCGGTAAGACTCTGCTGGATCGTCGGCGGGCCGGACCATGGTTCGGTGATCCGCAAGGTCGGCGGAGCGGCGACGCCGCCGATGGTGGCGGTGCACCTGCCCAAGAGCAGGCCTCCAGCCGATGACGACACGTCGGACAACTGCACCGACGGCCCTCCCGCGCCTTGAGCACATCCTACCGCTGGGCGGCGGGTTTGAGCCCCCACAACGAGAACGTCGGCGGCGGAGCCGCGGCAGCTCCCGCAGGCGCGATCTTCGCCGTCGCCGCCGACAATGCGGCCAGTGCACCGATCACCGGCTCGCCCTTGGCGCTGAAGACGCCAGGGCCGATCATGCGATCACCCAGCCCCGGCGCGCGGTAGAAGATGTGCGCGCCGATCGTCGCCACGCGCACCAGGCTCGGCGCCCAATAGGGCGACACGTAATTGGCGTGATACCAGGCGGCCCCGCTCACCCGGGTCGGATTGCGCCCGTCGATCGCCGCCTCGGCCACGGCGCGGGTCGCCGCCAGCACCCGATCCGGCAACCGGCGGCGGAGCGAGCCGTCGCAGGTGAAGGTGAACTGGCACCCCGTCCGCCGCTCCGATCCGGCGAACACCACCCCGCACACGGTCTTGGCCGCCGCGGGATCGCGCGAGAAGACGCCTGCGCGCGCACGGTTGAGGATCACCTCCGCCACCGCCTGCTGCCCCGCCAACGGCTCGTTTGCCGCCTCATAGGCGATCGCGGTCGCCAGACACTGGACGGCGCGCGCGCGGTCTTCGTCCACGGTCACCGGACCCCCAGCTGCGGCCGACGGCGCGACCCCGGGCGACGGCACGAGCTGCGCCTGCGCATGGCCGGCCACCGTCGCCGTGAACCCCGCCACGCAGAGATGGATCGAACGAATCATCGGTTTCCGAAAAAGATCCCGCCACGCTCCGCGACGTCAGGTCGCCCTGGCAGCCGCACGTTGCACTTTCTTGACTGTTCCGGATCGCGCGACAAGCCCTGTCGCCCAAGCGACACATTCCCGCGCTAGGTGCAGGAGATGACCGTGACGCGCACACCTCTCCTCGCCGCCGCCTTGCTGTGCGTCGGCGCCGCCCCCGCTCCGTCCACGACCCGCATGATCCCGGAACGGCTGCTCACGTGCGTGCTGTCGCGGATGACGAACTTCGATCCGACGGCGCAGCAATCCGCCGCCGACATCACCTACGAGGGGAGATATCCGCTCGCGCTTCGCCTTCCCGCCACGCCGGTCCGCACCGCGCCGCCGCCGGACATCACCGATCCCGCCGAGCCGGTCGACCCGCGGACCGCGATCGTCGCCGATCCGTCCGGCTTGACCAAGGATTTTCCGAACCGCTTCAACCGCGTCGTCGATCTCTGGCCTGACCGCGTCGAGATGACGAGCGTGATCGATCAGCCGCTGGTCAACATGATCATCGTCCACCCGATCGACCCCGCGAAGGGAACGGCGTCGCTGTTCATGACCCGCGCGAAGGACCTCAACGCCTACGACACCGATCACATGTATTCGGGCGAGTGCCGGATCGAGACGCCGAAGCGCTAGAGCGCGACGTCGTAGGCCGCGGTGGTCTTCGCCGCGACCTCGTCCGCGGTGACGCCGGGGGCGAGTTCGACCAGCCGGAAGGGCGCTTTGTGGTCCGCGCGGCGAAACACCGCGAGGTCGGTGACGATCATGTCGACGACGTTGCGCCCGGTGAGCGGCAGCGTGCAATCGGGAATGAACTTCGGCGTGCCGTCCTTCGCGGTGTGCTCCATCACGACGATGATCGTCTTGACCCCGGCGACCAGGTCCATCGCCCCGCCCATCCCCTTGATCATCTTGCCGGGGATCATCCAGTTGGCGATGTCGCCCGCCTGGCTCACTTCCATCGCGCCGAGCACGGTCAGGTCGATGTGCCCGCCACGGATCATCGCGAAGCTCTGCTCGCTGCCGAAATAGGCCGATTGGGGCAGCTCGCTGATCGTCTGCTTGCCCGCGTTGATCAGGTCCGGATCCTCCTCGCCCTCATAGGGGAACGGACCGATGCCCAGCATCCCGTTCTCGCTCTGGAGCGTGACGGTCATGCCCGCTGGGATGTTGTTCGCGACCAGCGTCGGGATGCCGATGCCGAGATTGACGTAATAGCCGTCGCGCAGCTCCTTCGCCGCGCGCGCCGCCATGCCGTTGCGGTCCCAGGGCATCAGTTCAGCGTCCCCGGAACGCGGTCGAGCGTGGCGAACTGGTCGCGCAGTTCGGCGGCGACTCCGTCGACGATCGCCTGGAGCATCTCGGCCTCGTCGCCTGCGCGGGCCTCGGAATAGGCGCGGGCGGCGTGCCGGATCGTGTCGGCCATCAGGTAACCGAACACTTCGGGGTCCTCCAGCACGTCGGGCATGATGAACACGGTCGCGCCGCCGCCGTCGGTGATCCAGACGCGCGCGACCTCGACCGACTCGTCGGTCAGGCCGGCTCCGTCGTCGAGCGGGATCGCTCCGGGATGATCGGTCATTGCGGCGGACTCCATCTCATGTCCTGCGGGAAGACGTCGTCGAACCCGCCCTTCAGCGCGGTGCCGTACACCGGATTGGGGAACAGGAACCACCCCGCGCCGAACCGCGCGTTGACGGGGGTCGACAGCGTCTCCGCGCGCCGCCCCGCCGGCCCCTGCTGGGCGTTGAACAGATCGGAGAAGTCGCCGAGCTGGTCGCCGGCCATCGCAAGGACGCAGTATTTCGCCGCGATCGCCCACCGGCGCTTGTCCTTGAGCGCGCCGGCGTCGTCGTCGCCTTGAAGGTACAGCGTCTCGCCGTGCCTGGCCGACCCCAGTTCCGCCTCGACCAGCGCGGCGGCGGTGGCGTCGGCGTTGGCGGCGGTGCGGTTGGAGTTGAACACGACCTCGACGCCCATGGTCCTCAGCGTCCGGAGCGCCGCGGACGCGCCCGGCGTCGCCACCACCTTTTCCGCGCCGCTCCTTTCCCAGGCGTCCCATCGCGCCGCGTCGTACGGATGGCCCTGCGCGGTGTCGTATTCGAAGCCGAGGTTGAGCAGCACCGTCTCGTCGATGTCGAACACCGCGGCGGGCGGCTTCTTGCCGCACGGCACCCACTTCGGCTCGGCGAGGGTCGATCCTTCGGCGAGCACGACGCTGTCCTTGGGCCGCTTCAGCGCCTTGTCGGCGACGTGACGGATCAGCGCGCGCCAGGTCTGCATCGACGCGGCGGCTGCCTCGCCCGAGCCGTAGAGATATTGCATCCCCGGCGGCACCGACGGGGGAGGTGCGACCGGCAGGGCCGGTGCGGGCGGGCTTGCGGCCGCGCCGTCCGGGGCGGGAAGCTGGGAGCCCGCCGGCAGCAGGGTCAACCGCCCGGAGGCCGGCGCCTCGCCCGCGCGCTTGTGGCCGCGGTCCTTGCGGACGGCCTTGCGCCCGATCGTCGCGCCGGCTGCGAGGGGCACCGCCGCCACGGCGACGCATCCGGTCAGCAGCCCACCCGCCGCCAGCGCCGCCAGCGCCGAGCGCGCGCTCACGCTTCGACCTGCTCCCCGGCCTGGACCGGGCGCGGGCGGGTCAGGCGGAACTCGATCTTCTTGTCATAGGGTGCGCCGACGATCAGCCGTTTCACGTAGATGCCGGGCAGGTGGATCGCATCGGGGTCCAGCGTCCCGACCGGCACCACCTCCTCGACCTCGGCGACGCAGACGTCCGCAGCCGTCGCCATCGGCTGGTTGAAGTTGCGCGCGGTCTTGCGGAACTGGAGGTTGCCGCTCTCGTCGGCGCGCCAGCCCTTGATGATCGACAGGTCGGCGCGGATGCCGCGTTCGAGGATATACTCCTCCCCGTCGAACATCTTCACCTCCTTGCCCTCGGCGACGAGCGTGCCGACCCCGGTCTTGGTGTAGAAGCCGGGAATCCCCGCCCCGCCCGCACGGCAGCGCTCGGCCAGCGTCCCCTGCGGGCAGAACTCGACCTCCAGCTCGCCGGCGAGATACTGGCGCTCGAACTCCTTGTTCTCACCGACATAGGACGAGATCATCTTCCTGACCTGCCGGGTGCGGA
Organism: Sphingomonas sp. SP6; assembly: GCF_058313435.1. Taxonomy (NCBI): domain Bacteria; kingdom Pseudomonadati; phylum Pseudomonadota; class Alphaproteobacteria; order Sphingomonadales; family Sphingomonadaceae; genus Sphingomonas; species Sphingomonas sp. SP6. The sequence goes on along the minus strand of NZ_JBZFLG010000004.1, from coordinate 472,478 downwards.
GCAGCTTGCCCAGCCCCTCGCCGTCGATCCCGGCGTTGTTCGACGCGATCGTCAGATCCTTGACCCCGCTGTCGCGGATCGCGTCGATCAGCCGCTCGGGAATGCCGCACAGGCCGAACCCGCCCGCGCAGATCGACATGCCGTCGCGGAGCAGTCCGTCGAGCGCGGCGGCGGCGTCGGGATAGAGCTTCTTCATGATCGCAGGCGTTACCGCCATCGCGGCCCCGCGGAAAGGGTCAGAACAGCGCCGGATCGACCCCCAGCGCCTTCGCCAGATCGGCCAGCGCCGCATCCTCGGTCGTCACCTTGATCGCGATCATTCCCATCTCCGCCGCCGGCTTGCAGTTGATGCCCAGGTCGTCGAGGTAGATGCAGTGATCGGGCTTCTTGCCCAGATGCTCGCACATCATCGCATAGATCCGCGGATCGGGCTTGCGGATCCCGACCTTTGACGATTCGATGACGTGATCGAACCGCCTGAGGATCTCCGAGACCGCCTTCGCCTTCTCGGCGGTGCGCGCCATCCCCGCGCCTTCGCCCGCGGGCACGTTGTTGGTGATGCAGCCCAGGTGATAGCCGTGGCGCTTCAACCAGTCGAGCGCGTGGACCATGCGCGGCCGCACGTCGCCCGCGAGCACCCCCAGCACATCCTCGCCGCGCAGCTCGTGGCCCAGCGCCTTGGCCTCCTCGGCGAACGCGACGTCGAAATGCCGCGCGTCGATCTCGGCGCGCTCGAACCGCGCCCAGGCGTTGTCGTCGCCGCGGGTCGCATTGACCCGGCGGATGAAGTCGGTCGGCAGCCCGCGCTCGCGCTCCAGGCGATTGAACGCCTCGAACGGCGACGAGGTGATCACCCCGCCGAAATCGAAGATCACCGTATCGCGCACTCGCCCCTCCCGCTTGGAGGGCCGGCGCTATGCCGTGCCGGTCGGCTAATCAAGACCAGGAGGTGTCAGGGGCGCAGCGTCTCCACCATCTCGGCGTGGTTCGCGGGCGTCACCGTCCAGTCGGCATCGCCGTCGTAATCGAACTCGACCTTCAGCTCGGGCGCCCCGCTCGCCTCCCGCTTGATCTTCAGGAGACAGCGCCGCCATCGCTCGCCCGCATCGGTCGCCATCGCGTCGGCAAGCGCTTGAGCGCGCGCGATCACGTCGAAGTCGTCGGGGGTCTCGGCTTCCCAATCGTCCGCATCGTACACGAATCCGTACATCCGCTTGCGCGGCGCGATCTCGACCACCAGCGCGATCCCGCGCCAGTCGCGGTGGGCGTAGTTCGGATCGGCCAAGATCGCCTGGCCCAGATCGTGGACCGCCGCGTCGGCACGGCTCTGGTCGGCAGGGGTCATCGCACTCACTCCCAACAGCATCGCCGCAAGGCCGGCGATCACTTGCCGAGCATCGCGCGAATGTCCTTGCCCGATACTCGGTCGAACGTCTGCCCGGCCGCGTTGTCGAACAGTTCGGTGTTCTTATAGACGCGCTTGCCGGCGTCGTTGAAGACCTCGTACACCACGCCGACCTGGTCCGGCCGAGCCCCGTTCCCGCCCTTGAGCGCCACGTTGACCTTCACCGTGCCGCCGGCCTCGATCCAGCCAGCCCATTCGTTTTCCATGGTCTTGTAGGCGGAGCGGTTGAAGTTGAAGTTCTGCGGAAACATGTTCCGCTCGCCCTGGTCGCCGGTGAAGCGGTGGCCGATGATGTGGCCCGCGTCGTCGTCGATCTTGCCCCGGCCGCGCACCGCATCCTGCGCACCCGTCTCCGCGCTGCCGCGCGGCGCGCCTTTCGGTTGCAGTTCGGACAGCGTGGCGGTGGCGGTGGTCGGCCGACCCTTGGCGTCGAGCGTCCACTGCACCTCGTTCTTCCCGACCTTGGCCGAGGCGGTTCCGAGTGCGGCGACGTCGTCGGCCTTTTTCGCCGCCGTGCCGCCGAGCTCGTCGATCTGGCGCTTCATCGAGGTGAGCGTGTCGCGGGCGGACTGCGGCAGTGCGTCCAGCACTTTCTTCGGGGCTGCGCCGATCGCGTTGGAGATCGCGTCGAGCGCGGGCTTCGCCGCTTTGGCGAAGGCGCTGTCCGTCTTCGCCAGATCCACGGCGTGCGCGACGGTCTTGGCCCAGTTGCCGAGCTTCCCCAGCTTCGCCGCGTCGCCGATATAGGGGATCATCGACACCGCCGAGATGCCCGCGCCCAGGAAGTCGCCGCGCAGCAGCGAGATCACGCCGTTCGCGCCGTCCGACACCGGCGTCGGATCGAACAAGCCGGCGACGTCGAGCCCCATCTGGGTCAGATCGAGCGCGAGGTCCTTCTGCGATCCGGCAAGTCCCTTGGGCGCCGCGGCCCCGGCGCGTTGGGCGTCGGAGATCGCTTGCGGCAGGGCGCGGTCGAACTCGCCGCGTTCGACGGGATTGAGTCCCTTACGGGCCGACTCGATCGCATCGGCCGCGCCTCTCGGATCGCGCTGGGCAAGCTGCGCCAGATCGCGCGACAGGCCGCCGACGTCGACGCCCCTGCCGCTCCTGTTGGCGAGCAACAACGCCTCGCCCAGCCCGCCGCCGCGCGCGAGTCCGCCTGCCGCAGTGCCGATTCCCGTGACGCCGACCATCGTTCGCTCCCGCTGGTTCGACCCGCCAGATAGGCGGACCGGCGTGGGCGCGCACTCATCGTTCCGACTAGTAGGCGAGCTTCAGCCCCGGCCGCGCCCAGCGCGTCTTCACCAGCCGCCCGGTTCCCGAGAGCGTGATGTACGCATCGCGCAGGTCCTCGCCGCCGAAGCAGATGTTGGTGGTGAAGATATCGTCGGTCGCGACGAACTCCACGAGCTCGCCCGCGGGCGAGATCACGCTGATCCCGCACTCGCCGATCGTCGCGACGCACACGTTGCCGCCCGCCTCGACACCCAGCGAATCGAAGAACTTGTAGCCCGCGGGGCGGTACAGCGGGATGCCGGGGCCGCCCGGCCCGGCATCGGGCGCGACCTTGCCGGGGGCGGTGACGTTGAACTTCATCAGCCGACAGGTGTAGGTCTCCGCCGCGTAAAGCGTGTCTCCGTCGGGCGAGAGGCCGATGCCGTTCGGATTGTTTGAGGGGAAGATCACTTCCTCCAGATGGCTGCCGTCGGCCCTGGCGTAGAAGATCCCGACGATGTCGTGGCACCGCTTGGCGTAGTCGACCTTGCCGTGATCGGTGAACCAGAAGCCGCCGTGCGCGTCGAACACGATGTCGTTCGGCCCGCGCAGCGTGCAGCCGAAGTCGCCGAACTTGTAGAGCACCTCGACCGCGCCGGTCGCGGGATCGATCCGCTCGATCCGTCCTCCGGCGTAGTCGCTCGCGATCCCGTGCGGGGCGAGGTAGCCGCCGGTCTCGTTCCAGTCGAAGCCGCCGTTGTTGCAGCAATAGAGCTTGCCGTCCGGCCCCATCGCCAGCCCGTTCGGCCCGCCGCCCGGCTCCGCCACCGTCTCCTTGCGGCCGTCCGGGTGAACGCGCGTGATCCGGCCGGGTTCGATCTCGACCAGCACGATGCTGCCGTCGGGCATCCACACCGGCCCCTCGGGAAAGCGCAGCCCGTCGGTCACCAGCTCGAAGTCCGCCATGATCCTCTCCACTCTCTTTTGCCGACACGATAACGACGCGCTAAGCGCTGTCCATGACCCAGAGAACAGGCGGCCGCATCCTCGTCGATCAACTCGTGGCGCAGGGCTGCGACCGCATCTTCACCGTGCCGGGGGAGAGCTTCCTCGCGGTGCTCGATGCGCTCCACGACACCCCGTCGATCGAGGTCGTGACGTGCCGGCAGGAGGGCGGCGTCGCCTTCATGGCCTGCGCCGACGGCGCGCTGACCCACCGGCCGGGGATCGCCTTCGTCACCCGCGGCCCCGGCGCGACCAACGCCTCGATCGGCGTCCACGTCGCGATGCAGGACTCGCAGCCGATGATCCTGTTCGTCGGCGACGTCGACCGCGGCACGCGCGATCGCGAAGCGTTTCAGGAGATCGACTTCGAGGCGTTCTTCGGCCCCATCGCCAAATGGGCGGCGCGGATCGACGATCCGAAGCGCATCCCCGAGTACGTCGCCCGCGCCTACGCCACCGCGATCTCCGGCCGCCCCGGCCCGGTGGTGCTGGCGCTGCCCGAGGACATGCTGCTCGAGGAGGCCGAGGCGGTCGACCGCCCGCGCGTCGAGCGGGTCGCGCAGGGCGTCGACGCCGACGCGCTCGACCACCTCGCCGATCTGCTCGCCACCGCCGAGCGGCCGATCGCCATCGTCGGCGGGGCGGGCTGGGACCAGGTCGCCGCGCAGGACTTCGCCGCCTGGGCCGACCGCGTCGGCGTCCCCACCGTCGCCGCGTTCCGCCGGCAGGACGCGATCCCCAACGATTGCCCCGCCTATGCCGGCAACCTCGGCTACGGCCCCAACCCGAAGCTCGTCGCGCGGGTCAAGGCGGCGGACCTGCTGCTCGTCGTCGGCGCGCGGCTCGGCGAGGCGACGACCGACGGCTACACGCTGATCACGCCGGAGCATCCCGGCCAGCGCCTCGTCCACGTCCACCCCGATCCGAGCGAATTGAGGATGACCTACCGCACCGACCTCGCGCTCTGCGCCGGGATGGCGGAGTTCACCCAGACGCTTGCGCTCGTCGACGGCCCCGCTCACTCGCTCGCCGCCGAGGCGCGCGCCGAGTACCTCGCCTGGACCGAACCGCAGCCGCGCGAGATCGCGATGGACCTGGGCCCCTGCGTCGCGACGATGCGCGAGACGCTGCCGGCCGATACGATCATCTGCAACGGTGCGGGCAATTTCTCGGGCTGGTGGCACCGCTATTGGCGCTACGCCGGCCCCGGCACGCAGCTCGCGCCGACCGCGGGGGCGATGGGCTACGGCGTGCCCGCCGCCGTCGCCGCGTCGCTCCGCCGCCCCGAGCGGACCGTGGTCGCGCTGGCCGGTGATGGCGACTTCCTGATGAACGGGCAGGAGCTGGCGACCGCGGTCCAGCACGGCTGCCAGATGCTGGTCATCGTCGTCGACAACGGCGCCTACGGCACGATCCGGATGCACCAGGAGCGCGAGTTCCCCGGCCGGGTCTCGGCGACCGTGCTCCAGAACCCCGACTTCGCCGCCCTCGCCCGCGCCTACGGCTGCTGGGCGGACACCGTCGAGCGAACCGAGGACTTCCGCCGCTCGCTCGCCCGCTCGATGGTGCAGCCGGGAGTGAAGCTGCTCCACCTCAAGACCGACGTCGAGGCGATCACCGCGGGGACGACCCTGAGCGCGGTGGCGCGGCGCTGATCCGGTCTTCCCCCCCCCCGCCCGGGGAGGACCGTCGATCAAACCGCCGGGCGCCTCGCATAGACTCCGTATGCGCAGATCACCGCATAGCAGAGCCCCGGTAGGATCATCGCCGCCGCGAGGCTCCCGCTCGAATCGGCGAGCGCGCCGGTCGCGAGCGGGATCACCGCGCCGCCGAAGATCGCGATGTTGATGATCCCCGATCCGTCCGCGGCACGCCCGCCCAGCCCTTCCGAGGCGAGCGAGAAGATCGTCGGGAACATGATCGAGTTCATCAACCCGATCGCGAGCAGGCTGTAGCCGGACACCGCGCCGCTGGTATGCGTCGAGATCAGCAGCAGCGTGATCGCCCCGGCGGCGACGCCCGCGAGCAGCTTGCCCGGGCTCACCACCCGCAGCAGCGCCGAGCCGACGAACCGCCCGAGCATCGCGCCGCCCCAGTAGAAGCCGATCAGCTTGCCCGCCGCCGCGCCGTCGAGCCCCAGCACGCGCGCCTGCCCGAGATAGCTGACGATCAGCGAACCGATCGAGACCTCGGCCCCCACGTAGAGGAAGATGCACAGCGCGCCGAAGCCGAAGCGCGTGCGCTTGAGCAGGTCGAGCCCGGCGAGTCCGCTGCTCGCCTCGTGCCGTTCGCCCGGAAGGCTGTTGCGGAAGCCCCAGACCACCGCCGCCACGACGGCGAGCGCGACGGCGAGGCCCAAATAGCCCTGCCAGATCGCCTCGGTCTCGCGCGCGCGGTAGGCGTCGAGCGCCGGTCCGGACAGGTCGCCGGCGCTGACGCTCGCCAGGCTGCCGAGGATCAGGATCGAGCCGACGATCGGGAAGATCGTCGTGCCGAGCGAGTTGAACGCCTGCGCGAAGGTGAGCCGGCTGTGCGCGGTCCGCGCCGGGCCCAGCAGCGAGATCAGCGGGTTCGCCACCACCTGGACGATCACCACCCCGCTCGCCAGGACGAACAGCGCGGTCAGGAACAGGCCGTAGGTCGCGGTCTGCGACGCCGGAATGAACAAAAGACAGCCCAGCATCATGATGCCGAGACCCGCCACCGCCCCGCGCATGTAGCCGATCCGCTTGACCAGCTTCGCACCCGGAATGCCGATCACCAGATAGGCGGTGAAGAAACAGAACTGGATCAGCATCGCCTGCGTGTAGTTGAGCGTGAACAGCTCCTTCAGCTTCGGGATGATGACATCGTTCAGGCTGGTGATGCCGCCGAAGATGAAGAACAGGGCGAAGACGAACAGCCGCAGGTTCGGCGCGTTGATGCCGTCTCCCGCGCGCTCCGCGGCGGCGGGGTCGGTGGAACTGGTGGTGTCGACGTGCATGGGTCCTCCGTGCCGGCGCTTGCGGCCGGTTCACGCCGCGCACCATGGCGGGTGCGCGCGAAACCGCAAGTCGCTAGGACGCGGGCGTGACCAAGCTGACCGTCAACAACGAGGCCGTCGAGTACCGCCTGCCCGCCGACACGCCGCTACTCTGGGCGCTGCGCGACGCCTCGAACCTGACCGGAACGAAGTATGGCTGCGACACCGGCGAGTGCGGCGCCTGCACGGTCGACGTGGACGGCAAGGCAGTGCGGGCCTGCCGGCTGACGATCGGGGCGGCGGAGGGCAGCTTCGTCACCACGATCGAGGGGCTCTCGCGCGAGCGCACCCATCCGGTCCAGCTCGCGCTGCTCGCGAACAACGTCGTCCAGTGCGGCTATTGCATCCCCGGCATCGTCATGGCGGCGGCGGTGCTGCTGAAGGCGAACCGCAACCCCGACGAGGGCGCGATCAAGGCGGCGATCCCGAATCTCTGCCGCTGCGGCATCTATCCTCGTCTCGTAGACGCCATCCAACGCGCCGCCGCGGGCGTCCGGGGCGACGAGACGCTGCCGGCCGGGGCGCGTCCGGGGATCGATCCGACCGACGCGGCACGGGTGGTGCCGGCGCTGAAACCCTAATCCTCGGCGATCCGGCTCGTCGCCTTCGTGTCGCGCATCCGCAGATACACCACCAGCGACACCGCGATGGTGGCGGTGACATACCAGTAGAACCCCTGCTCCCACCCGCTCTTCTTGAACTGAAGCGCGACCGCCTCCGCCGTCCCGCCGAACAGCGCGTTGGCGCAGGCGTAAGGGAAAGCGACGCCCAGCGCGCGGATGTGGGCGGGGAACAGCTCGGCCTTCACCACCGCGTTGATCGAGGTGTAGCCGGTGACGATCACCAGCGCGCCGAGCACGATCGCGAACGCCGTCCACGGATCGCGCGTCCCCTCCAGCGCGGCGAAGATCGGATAGGTCAGCAGCGTCCCGAGCACCCCGAATCCGACCATCAGCGGCTTGCGCCCGACGCGATCGGACAGCGCGCCGGCAACCGGCTGGAGCAGCATGAACACGAACAGCGTCCCCGCGCTGATCGCGCTCGCGGTCTGGCGGCTGAACCCCGCGGAGTTCGCCAGGAACTTCTGCATGTAGATCGAATAGGCATAGAAGGCGAGCGTGCCGCCCGCGGTCATCAGCATCACGGTCATGAACTCGCGCGGATGCTCGCGCAGCAGTGCGCCGAGGCTCGATCCCCCGCCCCCGCGCTTGTCGAAGCTCTCGGTCTCGGCCAGCCGCCGCCGCAGCCAGTAGACGCCGACCGCCAGCACGCCGCCGATCGCAAAGGGAATGCGCCAGCCCCAGGCGTCGAGCGCCGCCTCGCTCATCGTCCGCTGGAGCACCAGCAGCACCAGCAGCGCGACCAGCTGACCCGCGATGAGCGTCACGTACTGGAAGCTCGAGAAGAAGCCGCGGTGCTCGCGCCCGGCCATCTCGGACAGATAGGTCGCGCTCGCGCCATATTCACCGCCGACCGACAGCCCCTGCATCAACCGGGCGATCACCAGGATCGCGGGCGCGGCGCGGCCGATCGTCTCATAGCCGGGCGTCAGCGCGATCAGCAGCGATCCGGCGCACATCAGCGTCACCGACAAGGTCAGCCCGGCCTTACGCCCGTGGCGATCGGCATAGACCCCCATGATCCACCCGCCGACCGGCCGCATCACGAAGCCGACCGCGAAGACGATGGCGGTGCTCAGCAGCTCGGTCGTCCGGTCGCCCGACGGAAAGAAGTGCCGGGCGAAGTAGAGGGTGAAGGCCGAATAGGCGTACCAGTCGTACCACTCGACCAGATTGCCCGCCGAGCCGCCGAGGATCGAGGTGAGGCGCGAGCGCGGCTTCGTCATCGCGCGACGCTAGCCTGTCGCGATCGCCCCTTGAAGCCCACGCCAACGTGTCTTACATCAGTGACACACCTGGAGATCGACGACGATGGCGAAGACGAAGTTCCCGAAGGACGTGGGCGGCGTAGCGATGCCGGAGGACGTGCGCCGCGCGGCCGATGCGCTGATCAAGCGGGTCGACTCGCGGCTCGGTCGCGAGGCGCTGACCGCCGGGCTGACGCTCGCAGCGGCCGCGGTCGTCGCCGCGTCGGGCAAGGGCAAGGTCTCGTTCGACTTCGACGACGACGCACCCGATGCGCCCGAGCCTCCCACTCCGCCCGAGCCGCCGGTCGCGCCCGTTCCGCCGACGCCGCCGACCCCGCCCGAGCCGCCGGTCCGCCCCGAACCGCTCCGCCCGCAGCCACGTCCGGCCGCGCCGCCGATCAGCCCGGCGCAGGCGCAGGCCGTCGCGGACGCGCTCGGCAACGTCGCCCAGGCGGCGCTGACCCGGTTCCTGAGCTCGAAGCGCGGCTTCTGAACACAGGCCGTTCGTCCTGAGTAGAGACTGAGCAAAGCCAAGGCTCATATCTAAGGACCGCGAGGCTCGGGTCCTTCGATCCAGGTCTTCGCTGCGCTCAGCCCTTCCTCAGGACGAACGGTACCGGGCGCCGTTCACCCGTCCCCGGCGCGCTCGATGTCGGCGCCTACCGCCGACAGCTTCTCCTCGAGGCGCTCGTAGCCGCGATCGAGGTGATAGACGCGGTTGACCACCGTCTCGCCCTCGGCCGCGAGACCGGCGAGGATCAGACTCATCGAGGCGCGCAAGTCGGTCGCCATCACCTGCGCGCCGGTCAGCCGCTCGACGCCGCGGACGACCGCCGTCCGGCCATTGACCTGGATGTCGGCGCTCATCCGCGCCAGTTCGGGCACGTGCATGTAGCGGTTCTCGAAGATGGTCTCGGTCAGCACGCTCGCGCCGTCGGCCCTGCACAGCATCGCCATGAACTGCGCCTGCATGTCGGTCGCGAAGCCCGGGAACGGCGCGGTCGACAAGGTCAGCGGCCTGAGCGGCCCGTCGGCGGCGACGCGGATCGACGACTTGCCCTCCTCCACCGTCACCCCGGCGTCGCGCAGCGCGTGCAGCGTCGCGCCCATGTCGGCCCCGGCGACGCCGGTGAGCTCCAGGTCGCCGCCGGTAATCGCCGCGGCGCAGGCATAGCTCCCCGCCTCGATCCGGTCGGGCATGACCGAATAGGTCGCGCCGTGCAGCCGGTCGACGCCCTCGATCTCGAGCGTCGCCGTCCCGATCCCGTCGATGTGCGCACCCATCTGGGCGAGGCAACGGCACAGGTCGACGATCTCGGGCTCGCGCGCGGCGTTCTCCAATCGGGTTGAGCCCTTGGCGGTCACCGCCGCCATCACCGCATTCTCGGTCGCGCCGACCGACACCACGGGGAAGGTGTAGCGTCCCCCCGCCAGGCGCCCGCCGGGCGCGCGCGCGGTGACGTAGCCGGCGCTGGTCTCCAGCTCCGCCCCCAACGCCTCGAGCACCTTGAGGTGGAGGTCGATGGGCCGATTGCCGATCGCGCAGCCACCCGGCAGCGACACCCTCGCCTCGCCCGCCCGCGCCAGGATCGGCCCGAGCACAAGAATGGAGGCACGCATTTTCCGCACGATGTCATAGGGCGCCTCGGTCGAGGTCAGCCGGCCCGCGCGGATCGTCATCACTCGCCCGAAGTCTTCGGGACGCGCGCCCTCGATCGCGGTCGACGCGCCGAGCTGGTTGAGCAGATGCCCGAAGCTGTCGACGTCGGCCAGCCGCGGCAGGTTGCGCAGCGTCAGCGGCTCGTCGGTCAGCAGCGCGCAGGGAAGGAGGGTGAGCGCGGCGTTCTTCGCGCCCGAGATCGGCAGCTTGCCCGACAGGCGATGGCCGCCGCGAATGAGAATGCGGTCCATCGGCCGTCCCCTATCGCCCCCGTGCGCCCGCGCCAAGCGGCGTGGAGAAGCGAACGACACGCTGGCCCGCGCCCGGCGCGAGGACCGTCCCATCCCGCTCCGTCCACCGCACGGGACTTCTCCGCACGGCGGGGTTGTGCCACAGCGCCGCCGCGCATTCGGGAGCAGCGGCGTGACGGCGATCGGCATCTACGGCAGCGCGGGGCGGATGGGCCGGGCGATCGCCCAGGTCGCCGCCGAAGAGCGCGTGACGATCGCCGGCGGAGCCGACGCAGGCGACGACGCACTGCCCCTGGCCCGAGCCGCCGACGTCCTGGTCGACTTCTCCACCGCCGGCGCGGTCGAGGCGCATCTTGCGGCGGCGGTCGAGGCGGGAACGCCCATCGTCGTCGGCACCACCGGGCTTACCCCCCGTCATCACGCCGCCGTCGCCGCCGCCGCCGAACGGGTGGCCGTGCTGCAGACCGGCAACACCTCGCTGGGCGTCACCCTGCTCGAGATCCTGGTGCGCGACGCGGCCAGCCGGCTCGGCCCCGAATGGGACATTGAGATCGTCGAGACCCACCACCGCCACAAGGTCGACGCGCCCTCGGGCACCGCGCTGCTGCTCGGCGAGGCCGCGGCGGCCGCCCGCGGCGCGACGCTCGCCGAGACCCGCGTCGACAGCCGCGCCGGTCTGGTCGGCGCCCGCAGCGAGGGGACGATCGGGTTCGCGTCGATCCGCGGCGGGTCGGTCATCGGCGACCACAATGTCATCTTCGCGACGGAAGGCGAGCGAATCGAGCTCGGGCATCGCGGCGAGGACCGCGTGATCTTCGCCCGCGGCGCGGTGCGCGCGGCGCTGTGGCTCGCCGGGCAGGCGCCCGGACGGTACCGGATGGCGGACGTGCTGGGGCTGTGACGCCGGCGTCATGACACGGGCCGACATCGCCAAGGTCTTCCGCCGGCTCGCCGAGGCCGATCCCGATCCGCGGACCGAGCTGGAGTCGGGCAACACCTATCAACTGCTCGTTGCGGTCGTGCTTTCGGCGCAGTCGACCGATGCCGGGGTCAACAAGGCGACGCGGGCGCTGTTCGCCGAGGTGGAAACGCCCGCGCAGATGGTCGCGCTCGGCGAGGCGGGGTTGAAGCAGCACATCAAGACGATCGGCCTGTTCAACACCAAGGCGAAGCACGTCATCGCGCTGTCCGAGGCGCTGGTCCGCGATCACGGCGGCGTCGTCCCCGGCGACCGCGCCGCGCTCGAGGCGCTCCCCGGCGTCGGCCGCAAGACCGCCAACGTCGTGCTCAACACCGCCTTCGCCCAAGAGACGTTCGCGGTCGACACCCACATCTTCCGGGTCTGCAACCGGATCGGACTCGCACCGGGCAGGACCCCGCTGGCGGTCGAACTGGCGCTCGAGAGGGTCGTGCCGCGACCCTTTCGGCTCGGCGCGCACCACTGGCTGATCCTGCATGGCCGCTACACCTGCAAGGCCCGCAAACCGGAATGCTGGCGGTGCATCGTCGCGGATCTCTGCGCGTTCAGCCCCAAGACAGTCGCGCCGACGCAGGCTGCCCGATACAAGGAGTAGGATCATGCGCGCTTCGCTCTGGGCGGCGATCGCCCTCGCCGCCACCGCCGCACCAGGCGCCGCACGGGACCTCAACGCGGTTCCCGCAGCAACGCCGACCGGGCCGGCCCGCACCTGCGTTCCGCTCAGCGAGCTCCGCGAGAGTCTCGTCCGGAACGATTCGGTGATCGATTTCCGGATCTCGGGCGATCGATATTACCGGGTCACCCTGCCCCAGGCCTGTCCGCAACTCGGGTTCGAAAAGAGGTTCTCCTATGAGACCTCGCTCAGCCAGCTTTGTGCCCAGGACATCATCACCGTCTTCACGACCTCGCCGCCGATGCGCGGCGCAAGCTGCGGCCTGGCCCTGTTCCAACCGGTGACGATCGCGAAGACGGTGAAATAGGGTAGCGCCCCGGCGCGCTCCGCGCTAATCGGAGGGTCCACGCACCCGTAGCTCAGCTGGATAGAGCGCTGCCCTCCGAAGGCAGAGGCCAGAGGTTCGAATCCTCTCGGGTGCGCCAGCTTCCCCAAATCGTACGTTCGACGTTGCCATATGCGTGGCGGCCGGGAGAACCTCGGGACACTTCGCCGGCGAAGGGCCGGGGCGGGGTCGACCCGCCCCGGCCTGCCGGTCCTCAGGCGAGGACCAGCATGTGCGCGCCCATCCGTGCCTCGTGCCACCCCGCGAACTGCGCGGAGTCGAGCGTCGCGTGCAGGTCGCCGGCGGCAGCTTGGGCGGTGGTCGCCGCCGGGATGAACGCCGAGGCGTCGACCGTCGGGCTGGTGTGGCTGTTGACCGACCCCACCGGCACGCTGCTGAGCGCCTCGCCCGACAGCGCGATCGCGTTGGTCAGCTTGGCGGCGTCGCTCAGCGCGTAATAGACCACGCCTCCCTCGTCGGCGATAAGGTGGAGCACCGCCCCGCCTTCACCCTTGAGGATCAGCGTGTCGCCACTGTCGTTGTCGAACTCGAACACCCCGTCGCCGTTCGCATCGGCGGTGAAGGTGATCGTCGTCCCCAGGTCCTTGGTGACGGCGATCAGATCGCTCTTGGAGAAATCGACGACGGTATCGGTGCCGTTCGCCTGGCCGAAGTCATAGTAGAAGACGTCCTGCCCTTTCCCGCCTGTGAGCAGGTCCGCGCCCTGCCCGCCGACGATGAAATCGTCGCCGGTGAGGCCGAAGATCGTGTCGTCGCCACGCATCCCCAACAGATGGTTGCCGGCGTCGTTGCCGAGGAACCGGTCCGCGCCGTCGCCGCCCACCGCATCCTCGATCAGCGTCTCCGCGCCGATCAGGACCTTGCCGCCGTCGAACTTGAGAGTGCCCCCGGCGCTCAGCACCGCCTTGATATCCCCGGTGACGGCGGCGAGATCGAGCCAATCGGTCCCTCCGGTGTCCGTCAGCGACAGCCGCCCGCCCTCGCCCGCGATCTTGATCATCGTGCGGAACTCGTCGGTGTAATGATAGACATCGTCGTCGGTCGGAGCCGTGCCGTACACGTCGAGCGTGATGTTCTTGAGCGTCGAGCCGTGGTTCTTCACCTGATCGGTGATCGCGACCGTCCACGTCCCGGCGGACTGTTCGCCGCGGAACCCTTCGAGACCGAGCACCTCGCTGATCAGCGTCCCCGCCTTGCCGTAATTCCCCTCGTCGGCGAGCGTGCTCGTCGTGTAGGTCGTGCCGTCGGGCGAGGTGATCGTGAACAGGAAACCGTCGGTGGTCGCAGCCTTGGTGTCGCCGCTCAGGTACGACAGCGTCATGTCGATGTGCTCGAGGTCGAGCACCGACGAGACGTTGAGCGTGAAGGTCGCGGTCTTCAAATCGCCGATGGACGTGTCGTAGTCGAACGACTGGGTGAAGTGCTGCTCGTTCGCGGATGTCTGCGCCGCGCCGAACAGGTTCCACACCTCCGCCATCCGGGTCGCGCCGAACGCATAGACCGCGCCGTAACCGTAATCGGTGCTGTAATGGTAGCCGCCGCCGTTGACCGTGTGCGTATCGCCGCCGCCGGTCAGGTGGAAGCTGTCCTCGTTGAGCGAGTAGGATCGTCCGCCGGATTTGTAGCTGGTCGGCCCGGTCTCGAACGCCACCGGCATGCGCGCCGAGGCGGCCAGGATGTTCTTGACGTCGCGCCATCCCAGGTCGGGGTTCGCCTCCAGCACCAGCCCGAGCGCGCCGCTCGTGATCGGCGTCGCCGCGGACGTGCCACCGAAACCGTCGGTATAGTCGCCCGGGCTGTAGCCGTCGGCGCCCTTGACGTCGGTGGTCCAGATGCCGGTCCCGCCGACCTGCGCATAATCGTTCGAGGGCGCGGCGATCAGCAGCTGCGCGCCGCGAGTGCTGTACGACGAGGCGCTGCCGTCGATCTCGCGGAACGCCGCGACCGCGATGATGTGGCGATCCGACGAGACGCTGTCGCCCTCGCCGTCGATGCCGGGGGTGAGCACGTCGACCAGGTGGAAGCCGCTGTTGCCGGCCGCCTTGACCGTGATCGTTCCCAGCCCGTCGCGCCCCGTCTCCGTCGCGAAGGTGACCGCGTCGACGTAATTCTTGGCGAAGCTGCCCTCGACCAGCCGGTTGTCGCCCGGCGCACGGCTGAACGGGTCGGACCCCCAGCTGTTGCTGGAGATGTCATATTTGTTCCCCGCCGCGACTGCGCGGAAGAACAGTGTCGGATCGCTCGCGTTGACGTAGATTCCGGACGCGGGATCGAAGATGTTGACGCTCGCATAATGCGAATCGAAGCTCACGCCGACGGTCTCGTTGCCGTCGGCGGCCGCGCCGATCAGCCCGGCGACCGAGGTTCCGTGCGGCCCCGACGCCGCTCGGTAGGATCCGTCGTACCGGACGCCGTCGAGCACGATCTCCTTGTTCTTGGCGTATCCCTCGTCGAACGCGGAGAGCCTTGTGTCCACGCCTGCGTCGTAGATGCCGTAGAGAACGCCCTTGCCGGTATAGTCCTGCCACAGCGTCGCGAGATCGCCGAGGAAGCCGAGGTGCCACTGCTCCCCGGCGAGATCGTCGGTCAGGAACTTGGTGATCGCCTTGAGGTCGCCCTTGGCGTCCTTGTTCAGCGCGCCCGCGCCGGGCCCGACCAGGATCGGATCGTGGATCGGCTGGTCGCGAAACATGTGGTATCCGCCGAACGTGAGATCGGTGGCATCGGGCGCAGTCCGCCCGCTCGTGATGAACGCCATGATTGTCCCCTGTCGAATGTGCGGACTCCCGATCCGCCCCATGGCGCAACTTCGCGTGGCGCGGCGGCGCTGGCAAGCGCGGAAATTGCCCCGGACCAGTGCCGGACGACGTTTCGTTCCCGATCCGCGTCAGGCCGCGCCCAATGCTGCGGCGAGCTTCACTTGATCGAGCCGCCCTTCCCAGCGCGACACCACCACGGTCGCCACCGCATTGCCGATGAAGTTGGTGAGGCTTCGGCACTCCGACATGAAGCGATCCACGCCCAGGATCAGCGCCATGCCCGCGACCGGCACGCTCGGCACGATCGACAGCGTCGCCGCCAGCGTGACGAACCCGGCTCCCGTCACTCCCGCAGCGCCTTTCGATGACAGCATCGCGACGCCCAGCAGCAGCAACTGCTCGCCCAGCGACAGATGGACGTTGGTCGCCTGCGCGATGAACAGCGCCGCCAGCGTCATGTAGAGGTTGGTCCCGTCCAGGTTGAAGCTGTAGCCGGTCGGCACGACCAGCCCGACCACCTCCTTCGGGCAGCCCGCCGCCTCCATCTTCTCGATCAGCAGCGGCAAGGCGCTTTCGGACGACGACGTGCCGAGCACCAGCAGCAGCTCGGACTTGAGATAGGCGAGCAGCCGCAGGATCGAGAAGCCGCACACCCGCGCCACCAGCCCCAGCACCACCAGCACGAAGACGATCGCGGTCGCATAGAAGGTCGCGACCAGCGCGGCGAGATTGGCGAGCGCGCCGACGCCGTACTTGCCGACCGTGAACGCCATCGCCCCGAACGCGCCGATCGGCGCCGCCTTCATCAGGATCGCGACCAGCCGGAACACCACCGCCGATAGGTCCTCGAGCGCCGTCGTCAGCCGCTCGCCCCGCTCGCCGACCAGCGTCAGCGCGATGCCGAACAGCACCGCGACGAACAGCACCTGGAGGATGTTGTCGCCAGTCAGCGCCGAGACGAGCGTCGTCGGGATCACGTCCATCAGGAACCCGGTCAGCGTCGTCGCATGCGCTTTGGCCGCATAGTCCGCGACCTTGCCGGCATCGAGCGTCGCCGGATCGATGTTGAGCCCCGCCCCCGGCCGCACCGTGTTGGCGACGACCAGCCCGACGACGAGGGCCAGCGTCGAGAAGGTCAGGAAATAGGCGAACGCCTTCGCCGCCACCCGCCCGACCGAGCCGAGATCTCGCATCCCGGCGATCCCGGTGACGATCGTCAGGAAGATCACCGGCGCGATGATCATCTTGACCAGCTTGATGAAGGCGTCGCCCAGCGGCTTGAGCGCGTCGGCGCTGCCCGGGACGAAATGCCCGACTGTCGCGCCGGCGGCGATCGCGACGAGGACCCAGAGGTAGAGGTGCGCGTACCAGGGGCGGCGGGCGGTGGGTGCTTGAATGGGAGAGGTCACGCGAGTTGCATACGTTGCCGCCTTTCAGTTGTCCTCACCCGCAACCGTTCGTCCTGAGTAGAGACTGAGCGAAGCGCAGCGAAGTCGAAGGCTCGTATCGAAGGACCTGGGGCAGACTGTCCTTCGATACGGGTCTTCGCTACCCTCAGCCCCTACTCAGGACGAACGGAAGGATTTGCGGTCCAGACTCTCAGGGCGGACGATGACGGTCCTAAGCCGCCAGCGCGCGCTCCAGCCGCTCGCGGATCAGCCCTTCCGCCTCGCGCATGATCCGGTCGATCAGCTCCTTGACGCTCGGCACGTCGTGGATCAGCCCTTGGACCATTCCGGCGGACCAGATGCCGTGCTCGGGATCGCCGTTCTGGAGTCCCTCGCGCCCGCGCGTGCCCTTCACCAGATGGCTGATCGCCTCGAACGGGTGGCCCTCGCGCTCGATCCGCACCGCCTCGACCGCGACGGTGTTTTTCGCCACCCGAGCGGTGTTCCGGTAGCTTCTGAACATCAACTCGGTCGCGCGCTCGTCGTTGGCGACGATCTGCTGCTTGATGCCGTCGTGGATCGGCGCTTCCTTGGTCGCGCAGAAGCGCGTGCCCATGTTGATCCCGTCCGCGCCCAGCGCCAGCGCGGCGACGAGGCCCCGCCCGTCGCCAAATCCGCCAGATGCCAGCATCGGGATCTTCACCTGGTCCGCCGCCGCCGGGATCAGGATCAGCCCGGGGATATCGTCCTCGCCGGGATGCCCGGCGCATTCGAACCCGTCGATCGAGATCGCGTCGACACCCTTGCGCTCCGCGGACAGCGCGTGGCGGACGGAGGTGCATTTGTGGATGATCTTGAGCCCCGCCGCCTTGAACATCGCCCATTGCTCGGCGACAGCCGGCGTGCCCGCGGTCTCGACCACCTTGACCCCACCGTCGATGATCGCCTGCGCATAGGCGTTGTAGTCGGGCGCGTTGATCGTCGGGAACACCGTCAGGTTCACCCCGAACGGCTTGTCCGTCATCCCCTTGCACCGTTCGATCTCGGCGGCGAGCGCCTCGGGCGTCGGCTGGGTCAGCGCGGTCAGGAAGCCGAGCCCACCGGCATTGGCGACCGCGGAGACCAGCTCCGCCGTCCCCACCCACTGCATCCCGCCCTGCGCGATCGGATGCTCGATCCCGAACGTCTCGGTGAACCGCGTCTTCATGCCCGTCCCTCTCCAGCTGTTTGCGCGGACGCTGGCGGAAGCGGCGCTCCGGATCAAGAGACTAAAACGAGCGGCTTACCGATCGCCTCCCGTCAGATAATCCTGGATCACCGCGCCGATCCGCCGGATCAGCACGTCGCGCTCCAGCGCCACCACCGTCGGGACGCGCAGCACATAGCGGGTCAGCGCCAGACCGCCGAGCTGGGTCGAGCAGAGCGCCATGCAGGTCTCGACGCGGTCGGCGGCGCAAATCGCCGCCACCATCGGCCGCACCTGCCGGTCCATCGCCGACAGGTATTTGTCGCGCGCGCCCTCGTGGCTGGCGGCGGCGCGGAGCATGATCGGCATCTCCTCGCCCGCATCCGGCCCCTCCCAGCGATCGAGGAAGCGCGCGACGATCGTCTCGCCCCGTCGGTGCTCCGGGACGGACACCAGATCGGTGACCCGCAGGTCGATCTCGGTCGCTGCGGCGAACAGTCCTTCCTTGCTCCGATAATAGCGCATGACCATCGCCGGGTTGATCGCCGCCGCCGCCGCGACCTGGCGGATCGTCGTACGCTCGAAACCCTGCTCGCCGAACAGGGCGCGTGCCGCATCCAGGATCCGCTCGCGGGTCGCGTCGCCGCGCTTCATCGTCCGGGTCCCGCGTCGCTCCAGCCGCCGCCCAGCGCCTTGAACAGCGCGACGGTCTGACGACGCAGCTCGGCGTCGCTCGACGCCTGCCGCTCCCGTGCCGCGAGCACGTCGATCTCGGCCTGGAGCAACTGGTCCTGCGCCACGAACCCGGTCTTATACTGCGCCTCGATCGCGGTCGCGCTCTCCAGCCGATCGTTGACCGCGCGAGCGAGCGCCTCGTTGCGGGCGCGTTCGGCGGCGAGCCGGCCGAGCGCGTCCTCGACGTCGCGGTACGCGCCCAGCACCGTGCGCCGCCAATCCTGATAGGCCTGCTCGGCGTCCTCACGGCGCAGCTTCACCGTCGAGCGCCGCCGGCCCCAGTCGAGAACCGGGAACATCGCCTGGCCGCTGCCGGTCAGCTGGACGCTGTCGCCGGTGAACAGATTGCCCAGCGCCGAGGAGATCAGCTGCGCCATCCCGGTCAGCGTGAAACGCGGGTAAAGATCGGCGGTCGCCACCCCGATGTCCGCGGTCGCCGCCGCCAGCCGCTGCTCGGCCGCGCGCACGTCGGGTCGCCTGCGGATCAGGTCGGCGGGCAGCCCGGCCGGCACCGCCGGCACCGCCGCGGTCGAATCGCCCGGTGCGACCGAGAAGCCTTCCGGCGCGGTCCCGAGCAGCACCGCGAGCGCATGGACCTGGACGGTCGCGTCCGCCCGGAGCGGCGCCATCCGCGCCTCGATATCGGTGATCGACGCGCGCTGCCGGGTGACGTCGTTCTGCGGGACCAGCCCGGCCTTGGCCGTGTTGCCGCTGATCTCCAGCGCACGGTTCTGGCGCGTGAGTTCATCCTTGAGCACGTCGATCTGAAGCTGATCGAGCCGCAGCTGGAAGTAGGTCGAGGCGACCTCGCTCGCCAGCGTGACCGCCGCGTCGCGCCCGGTCCAGACCGCCGCCGCCGTCCGCGCGCGGGCCGCCTCGACCTGGCGCCGGGCGCCGCCGAACAGGTCGAGCTCCCACGACGCATCGAAGCCCAGCGAATAGGTGGTGATCCCCGATCCGGGCAGGGTGATCCCGCCCGGCGCGCCGCCGCCCGACGCCCCGCCGCCCGAGAATTGCTCGATCAGCGAGGAGAAGCCTGCGTTCTTCGACAATTCGATATGGGTCGCACCCGCCTGAGCGCTCAGCGTCGGCTTGTCCGCCGCGCCTGCGATCACCTCCTGCAATCGCGCCTGACGGACGCGCGAGGCGGCGGTATCGATGTCGGGCGAATGCTCGATCGCCCGCGCGACCAGAGCGTCGAGCACCGGATCGCGGAACGATCGCCACCACGTCGCCAGGTCGACCGGATCGGCGGCCGCAGGCTGCGGCTCGGCGAAGGCGGTCGGCGCCTTGACCTCGGGCGGGCGGTAGTTCGGCCCGACGGTGCAGGCTGCAACCGCAAGGGGCAGCACGAAGGGGATGAGCCGCCGCATCAATGCGCCCCCCCGCCCTGAACGTTCTTCGACGGTTTGAGGAACAGGACGACGGGCGTCAGCACCAGCACCAGCACCATCATGCTCCTGAACACGTCGAGGAACGAGAGCATCGCCGCCTGTTCCTGAACCTGGCCGAACAACTGCCCCAGCGCGGGCGTCGCTCCGCTCGCCGGGTCGGGCACACCGGGCGCGACCTGCCCCGCCTTGCCGAGCCAGTCCGTATAGTTCGGATTGAGCGGGTTGAGCCCCGCGACCAGCTCCGACTGATGCTGCTGGAGCTGGCGGGCCAGGATCACCTGCGCGAACGCGATCCCGAACGATCCGCCCAAATTGCGTGCGACGTTGAGCAGCGCCGACGCCTGTGCCGAGTCCGATTGCTTCAGCCCGTTATAGGCGATCGCCGACACCGGCACGAACAGGAACGGCAGCCCCGCCGCCTGATACAGCCGCGCGACCGCCGCGTCGGCGAAGGTCAGTTGATCGCTCAGGCTCGCCAGATTCCACAGCGCCGCCGCCTGGACCAGCAGCGCCGGTCCCAGGATGAAGCGCACGTCGACCTTGCCCACGATATTGCCCGCGAACGGCACCGCCACCAGCGTCGCGATCCCGCCGAAGGTCAGCGCCAGCCCGGCGTCGAAGGCAGTATAGCCCAGCACCGACTGGAGCAGCTGCGGGATCAGCTGCGTCGTCCCGAACAGCACCGCGCCGGTGATCGTCATCACCGCGATCGTCGCCGCGAAATTGGCGTTCTTGAACAGCTTGAGGTCGACGACCGGGTCCTTGTGGTTCAGCTCCCACACGATCAGCGCCAGGATGGCGGTGGCGGAGACTGCGGCGGTGGCGATGATCGTCCCGCTCGCGAACCAGTCCTCGCGCTGCCCCCGGTCGAGCGTGATCTCGAGACAGCCGAGCCCCAGCGCGACCAGCGCGACGCCGATGTAATCGATCTTCAGCCCGCCCTTCAGCTTCTTCTTGCGCTCCTGCTCGATCGCCTTGGGCTCGTCGACGAAGGTCGCGACCATGAAGAAGGCGGCAATGCCGATCGGCACGTTGATCAGGAAGATCCAGTGCCAGGTCGAGTTCTCGACGATGTACCCGCCCAGCACCGGACCCAGCACCGGGCCGACGACGACCACGATCGCGAACGCCGCGAACGCCATCGCCCGCTTTTCCGGCGGGAAGGTGTCGGCGAGCATCGACTGCTCGACCGGGGCCAGCCCGCCGCCGCCGATCCCCTGGAACACGCGCGCCAGCACCAGCATCGTCAGGTTCTGCGAGATGCCGCACACCAGCGACGAGATCGTGAACAGCGCGATCGAGATCAGGAAATAGCGCTTCCGCCCGATCGCGTCGGACAACCAACCCGAGATCGGGATGACGATCGCATTGGCGACCAGATAGCTCGTCAGCACCCAGGTTGCCTGGTCGGTCGAGACCGACAGTCCGCCGGCGATATGATCGAGCGCGACGTTGGCGATCGACGTGTCGAGCACCTCCATGAATGTCGGGATCGAGATGATCGCGACGATCAGCCAGGGGTTGTAGTTGCCGGCCGCCGATCGGCTCTTGTCCCATTTGGCCACGGGCTCAGCGCACCTTCACGGTCGGCACGACCGACATGCCCGGCCCGATCGGGTACTTCCGCGGATCGGGGCCGTTCTTCACGTCGAAGGTGATCCGCACCGGCACGCGCTGCACCACTTTCACGTAATTGCCGGTGGCATTCTGCGGCGGCAGCAGCGCGAACGCCTGCCCCGCCCCGCGCTGGACCGAGTCGACATGGCCCTTGAACTCCACGCTGGGGAATGCGTCGACCTTGATCGATACCGGCTGCCCGATCCGCATCTCGGCGAGCTGCGTCTCCTTGAAATTGGCGGTGATCCACATCGTATCGGGGACGATCGCCATCAGCTGCGCGCCCGGTGCGACGTAGCTGCCCAGGTTCACCTGCCGGTTGACCACTTGCCCGCTGACCGGCGCGGTCAGCCGGAGATTGCCCAGCGTCACGTCCGCCTGCTGCACCGCCGCCTGGCGCGCCCCGATCGTCGCTCGCGACGCCCTCGCCGCCCGCCGGGCGACCTCGACCTGGGCATCGGCCTGCGCCACCTGCCGCCGCGCGGCCGCGGCCTCGGCCGCCATCGCCCGCGCGGCGGCGCGCGCCTGATCGAGCTGCTGCTGCGCCACCGCCTTCGGATCGAGCCGGAGCAGCGTCTCGTAGCGGGCGAGGTCCTGCCGCGCCTTCACCGCGTTGGCGAGCGGAGCCTGCGACTGCGCCGCCGCCTGCTCGCGGGTGCGGATCGCGGCGAGGATATCGGCGTCGGCCTGGCTCGCCTGCGCGCGGGCCTGGCCCACGTTGGCGACCGCCTCCGCGCGCGTCGCCACCGCGCCGTTGGGCTGGACCACCGCGAGCAGCTGCCCCGCCTCGACATGGCGGTTGTCGATGTTCGCGACCTGGACCAGCTGCCCCGCTTCCTGCGCGGCGATCCGGACGATGTGCGCGTCGACGAAGGCGTCGTCGGTCGATTCGAACTGTCGCGCATGAAGGTAGTACAGCGTCCCGCCGACCGCGAGCGCGGCGACGACCACGATCAGGATGATCCAGAACAGCGGCCTTCTGAACAGCGACGGCTTGTCCTCGCCACCGTCGTCGTCCGCGTCCTTTTCGGCAGATCCCCCGCCCGACTCCTCGGCCTCGCCGGACGGTCGGTCGTCGGCGTCCTGCTTGTCGTCCGTGGGCCGCTCGCTGTCGTCGCTCACCGGAGTCCCCTTCGGCGTGGTTCGATGCGCGACGTAGCGGCACGATGGGCTCAATGCAAACAGCTGTTTGCTTTTCTTTGCCCCGGGCCGTCGGGCTCGACGGCACGACCTCCGCTCAGGCGGCGAGCGGGACCCGCGGGTCGATCATTTCACCGACGATCTCGGCCAAGCCGGCCAGTTGATCGACGACGTGCCCGGCGACCGGCCGGACGCGCGTGTCGATGATGCAGAGCGCCGCGATGGTCACGCCCGCGGCGTTCACGACCGGATGGCCGGCGTAGGATCGGATGCCCGGAAGACCGGTCACGAGCGGGTTGTTGGCGAACCTCTCGTCGGTCGCGGCGTTCGCGACGACGAACGTCCCCCCCTGCGAGATCGTGTAATTGCAGAAGGCCTGATTTCGCGGCGTGCTCTCCACCTCCAGACCGTAAGCGGATTTGATCCACTGGGTATCGCGGTCGATGATGGTCAACAGACTGGCGGGAAACGCCGTCACCTTCGCGACATGCCGGGTGACCAGATCCAGCTGTCGCTCGCGCCGTGCATTCGCGAGCCGACGTTGGCGGAGGAAATCGAGCCGCGGGCTCTCGTCCGGCGGCACCGGAAAGGCGATGGCTGGCGGCGCCTGGAGGATCGCGGCGCCGTCACCCGGGTCCGGGCGGCGGCGCCGCAATTCGTGCGCGTCCGCCGCCGCGTTGAGCTTCTTGAAGAAGCCTGCCGTGTCCTGGATCAGATGGCTCTTGGCGAGACACGCCGACGCCCCGGCGTCCAGTAATTTGGCGGTCATCAGCAGATTGCTGAGCGAGCGGTCCGAGACGACGATCTTGCAGATGTCCGTCAGATCGCGAATGATCTCCAGCAACGCGGCCCCGTCCAGATAGGGCATGCACAGGTCGATGGTGACGACATCCGGCAAGAGCCGGCGGATCATTTCGCCCGCGGTGGTGGCGTCGCTGGCGAAGCCGACCACCTGAAAGTCGCTGCGCTTGCTGAATGCAGTGTCTAGCAGGGCCTGGACCGTTCGCGAGTCATCCACGATGACCACGCGCCGGGGCAGTCTCGAACGCGGCATCGACATCCCTCTCTATGGATTGGCAAGCGCCGCAGCCTGCATAAGTCGTGATAATCGCGAGGGTATTTCCAACTCTTTAAGAGAAATAAAACCACTTTGGGTGGATCGAGGCACCGGACCATCCGGTGCGCGCGTCGCCGCATCCTCATCCGCCGTTGCGTCGCCCCGACGAGCGCTATGCCTCACACCGGCGCCGCGCCTGCCTCCGCCTTCGCGCCGTAGTGATGCCAGGCGAAGATCGCGAGCGCGCCGCGGCGCGGCCGCCACGCCTCTGCCAGCTCGCGCGTCAGCGCCTCGCTCGGCCGCGCCTCGTGACCCAGCAACCGCCCCAGCTCGATCTGCACCGCCAGGTCTCCTGCCGGCCAGATGTCGCCGCGTCCCTCCGCGAACAGCAGGTAGATTTCCGCCGACCAGCGCCCGATCCCCTTGACCCGGGTCAGCGCCGCGATCGCCGCCTCGTCGTCACCCGGAAGATTTGCGAGATCGAGCCGCCCGCTCGTCACCTCCTCGGCCAGGCTCCGCGCATAGCCCGCCTTCTGCCGCGAGAACCCGCAGGCGCGCAGTTCCTCGTCGCTGTGCCCCGCCACCACCGTCGGATCGGTCGGATCGCCCAGCGCCTCGAGCTTGCGCCACACCGATGCGGCCGCGGCGACGCTGACCTGTTGCCCCACGATCGTGCGCAGCAGGGTCGCATAGCCGCGTTCGCGGATACGCGGCTCGGGATAACCGACCCGCGCCAGCCCCGCGGCGAAGCCGGGCTCGATCGCGGCAAGCGCATCCAGGTCCAGGCGAAGCCGTTCGGCGGTCAGCCCCATTGCGGAGCCTTCCGCAGCGCGGCATGGACCACGCAAATCTTCAGGGAGCAGGACATGGCCAAGCTTATCGTCGTCACGCGCGAGGGGGAAGAACGAGAGTTGGCGGCCGAGGTCGGCCTGTCGGTAATGGAAATCGCCCGCGACGGCGGCGTCGACGAGATCCTGGCGCTGTGCGGCGGCTGCTGCTCCTGCGCGACCTGCCACGTCCACGTCGATCCCGAGTGGTTCGGCAAGCTCGCACCGATGAGCGAGGACGAGAACGACCTGCTCGAATCCTCCTCGGACCGGAACGAGACCTCGCGCCTCTCCTGCCAGATCCAGTTCACCTCGGCGCTCGACGGGCTGAAGGTGACGGTCGCCGCGGAGGATTGAACGCCTCTCCCTCTTTCGTCCGGGGAGAGGGAGTTCACCGCGCTGTCACGGCATAGAGCGCCACCGCGGCGGCGTTCGACACGTTCAGGCTCTCCACCTTGGCGCTGATCGGCAGCTTCGCCAGCTCGTCGCAATGCGCCTCGGTGTTCTGGCGCATCCCCTCGCCTTCGGCGCCGAGCACGAGCGCCACCCGCCCCTCGCCGAGCACCTCGCCCAGCGTCCGTTTGGCGTGGCCGGTCAGCCCCACGCGCCAGAAGCCCGCCTCGGCGATCTCCTCGAGCGCGCGGGCGAGGTTCACCACCCGCACCCACGGCACCGTCTCCAACGCGCCCGAGGCGGCGCGGGCGACGGTCCCGGACTCGGGCGGGGCGTGCCGGTCCTGCGTCACGATCCCCAGCGCGTCAAACGCCGCCGCCGAGCGCAGGATGGCGCCGACGTTGTGCGGGTCGGTGACCTGGTCGAGCACGAGCAGCGGCCTGCGGTCGCCCTCCCCCTGCCCCTGGTCCAGCAGGTCGCCCAGCCACACCTCCTCCAGCGGGTCGACCTCGATCACCAGTCCCTGGTGCGGTGCGTCGGCCGGCACCATCCGCCCGAGATCGGTCACTTCGGCGCGCACGACCGGGATCACCGGCGGCAGGTTGAGCGCCGCCAGCGCCTCCTGCGTTCCCCAGACCTTGCGCACGGTGCGCTCGGGGTTGGCGAGTGCGGCCGTCACCGCGTGCCGCCCCCACAGGCGCGGCCGCTGGCCCGGAGTCTGGGACGGACGATGCCCGCGCTTCGCCATCAGCGGCGCTCCGTCGGGGTCAGGCGAAAGGTCGGCACGCGGCGGTCTCCGGATTGGTCGTCGGCACCGCTATGCGTCAGCGGATCGCGCCCCCGCAACCGCGTTGACACCGCCGCCCCCGTTCGGCATGGGGCGCCCTCGCTTTCGGCGAGCGACCCGTGGAAGGGTGGCCGAGTGGTTAAAGGCAGCAGACTGTAAATCTGCCCGTTTCTGACGTACGCTGGTTCGAATCCAGCCCCTTCCACCAGTTTGCCGGGTCAAGTGATCGTCCAGGGGACGATCACCCCGGCAAACTCCCGAGCGACAGCGAGGGGCCGGGGTGCTAGGAAGCGAAGTACGCGGGTATAGCACAATGGTAGTGCAGCAGCCTTCCAAGCTGAATACGCGGGTTCGATTCCCGCTACCCGCTCCACCCCTTAGTCGATCCGCCGCTTCTCCAACTTCCGCGCCAGCGTCCGGCGGTGCATCCCGAGCCGCCGCGCGGTCTCGGAGACGTTGAAGCCGGTCTCCGCGAGCATCTCGTTGATCCGCTCCCACTCGATCGTCTTGATCGTCGTCGGCCGCGCGCCGATCGGCACGTCGGCGGACCCCTCGGTCATCCCGAACGCGCGTTCGATGTCGTCGGTGTTGGCGGGCTTGGCGAGATAGGAGGTCGCGCCCAGCTTGATCGCCTGCACCGCGGTGGCGATGCTGGCATAGCCGGTCAGCACGACGACGACCGTCGCCGGGTCGGCGGCATGGAGCCGCTCGACGCAGGCGAGTCCCGAGGAGCCGGCGAGCTTCAGGTCGACCACCGCGAACGCCGGCGCGCCGGCCCCGAGCAGCGCCTCCATCTCGACCGGGCCGGGCGCGACGCTGACGCGATAGCCGCGCCGCTCGAACGAACGGGCGAGGGTCCGCGCGAAGGCGGCGTCGTCCTCGACGATCAACAGCGATCGGTCGGTCATGCTCCACCCTCCAGCGCCAGCGCGGCGATCGGCAGCCGCAACTCGACCTCGGCCCCACCGCCCTCGCGATTGCGCGCGGACAGCGCGCCGTCGAGCGTCCGCGCGACATTGCCGACCAGGAACAGCCCCAGGCCGCGGCCGAGCTGGGGCTTGGTGCTGTTGTAAGGTCGCCCGAGGTTCGCCAGCGCCTCCTCGGCGAACCCCGGTCCGCGATCGGCCACGGTCAGCACCAGCGCCTCCCCCTCGCGCGCCAGCCGCACGTCGAAGCCGTCGGGCGAGACCTCCGCCGCATTGTCGAGCAGGTTGAACACCGCCTGCTGAAGCACCGCATCCGACGCGATGCGGATGTCGCGCCCGAACCGATCGCCATAGGTCATCCCGGCCACCCCTCGGGCGCCCTGCCAGTCCGCCACCACGCGCTCGAAGAAGCCGCGCACCGTCGTCGCGGCCGAGCCCTCGCCGCGGGCGTCGCCCGACGAGAGCAGGATCCCGGTGACGATCGCCTTGCAGCGCTGGACCTCCGCCTGCATCTCCTCGACCTCCCCGGCGAGGTCAAGGTCCGCCGCGATCGCGGGGACGCGCCGCCAGTCGCCCAGGATCACCGACAGGGTCGACAACGGGGTCCCGAGCTCATGCGCCGCCCCCGAGGCGAGCGTGCCGATCCGCACGATATGCTCCTTCTCCGCGGCCTGGCGCCGCACGTCCGCCAGCCGCGCGTCGCGCGCGCGCAGGCCGCTCGTGATCCGCGTCACGAACAGCACCAGCAGCACCGCGATCAGCGCGAAGCAGACGACCGAACCCTTGATGTAGAGCTCGAACGAGGACGTCCCGAGCGCCGCCGGCAGCGCCAGCGGCCGGTGCGTCGCGGTCAGCAGCGCGAAGGCGAAGCAGGTCGCGCCGACGATCGTCCAGCTCGACCAGCGATCGAGCAGGATCGACCCCAGCACCACCTGAAGCAGGAACAGCGACACGAACGGGTTGGTTGCCCCGCCCGAGAGCCATAGCTGCGCCGCCAGCGCCCCGACGTCGAGGAGCAGCGCGGCGAAGATCGTGCTGTTCGCGACGGGGCGGTCCAGGTTCAGCAGCGGCGTCGTCGTCACGTTGAGCGTCACCAGCCCGGCCAGCACCCCGAACATCGGCGCCAGCGGCAATCGGATCGCGAACACGAAATGGGTGAGCAGGATGGTCGCGAGCTGCCCGGCCACGGCCAGCCAGCGCAGGTTGATCAACTGGCGCAGCGCGTCGTGGCCCGCGATATCGGGCGCGTCGCTCACCGGCGAAGGAGGCGGTAGAGGGCGTAGCCGGTCATCGCCGCCAGGCTATACCAGGTCAGCGCATAGACGAGGTGGTTGTTGGCGAAGCGCACCACCGTCAGACCGCCGATCGGCGCCCGCGGTCCGCGGGCGGTCGTCTCGGCGTCGATGAAATAGGGCGCGACCGGGCCGACGCCGCGGCGCTGCGCGATCGCGGCGACGTCGCGCGAGAACCAGCGATCGGCGGCGGGCTGGTTGCTCTGGAGGAAGCCGCCGCCCGGCTCGGTGACGCGCAGCAGGCCGGCGACCCGCGCCGGTCCGGGCTCCGGCGCGGCGTCGCGCCGGGGGCGGAAGCCGCGGTTGATCAGGATCGTCCGGCCGTCGGCGGCGACGAGCGGGGTCAGCACCCAGAAGCCGGCGCCGCGCTCGGTCACCGCGCGGACGTAGGTGTCCCGGCCGGGAAGGTACCGCCCGGCCGTCGCCACGCGGAGATAGGCGTCCTCCTTGCCGCGGATCGTCAGCGGCGGCGCGACCGGCGCCGCGTGGACCCGCGCCTCGACTTGCGCGATCAACGCGCGCTTCCATGCCAGCCGGCGCACCTGCCAGGTGCCCAGCCCCAGCAACACGGCCAGTGTGACGGCGAGCGCCAACGCCGCCGGCCAGCGGCGACGCGGGCTCACCCCATCTGGCTCATGTCGCCGGCGGGCATCATGTTGAGGTTCATGTGGTACATCACCCAGAGCGAACCGGAGAGCGCGATCACCACGACGACGACGGTGAAGATCAACGCCATCATCTGCCAGCCGCCTTCCGCCTTGCGCGTCATGTGGAGGAAGAAGACCATGTGGACGATCACCTGCACCGCGGCGAGGGCCATGATCAGCAGCGCGGTCGCCTGGGTCGACAGCGCACCCTTCATCACCAGCCAGAACGGGACGGCGGTGAGGACGACCGACAGGCCGAACCCGATCAGATATCCCCTGAGCGAGCCGTGCGGCGCGCCATCGTCGTGATGCGCGTCGCCGTGATCGGCGTGGCCGTGCGTGTCCGCGCTCATCGCAGCATCCCCATGAGATAGACGAAGGTGAAGACGCCGATCCAGATGACGTCGAGGAAGTGCCAGAACAGCGACAGGCACATCAGCCGCCGCCGGTTGGCCGGGATCAGGCCCTTCCGCTGCACCTGCACCATCAGCACGACGAGCCAGATCGAGCCGAACGTGACGTGCAGCCCATGGGTGCCGACCAGCGTGAAGAACGACGACAGGAAGGCGCTCTGCGTGGGTCCGTGACCCTCGCGGATGAGGTTGCCGAACTCGTAGAGCTCGATGCCGAGGAACGCCGCCCCGAACAGCAGGGTGACGAACAGCCATGCCTGGGTCCGCCCGCGCTTCCCGTCGGCCATCGCCAGCATGGCGAAGCCGTAGGTGATCGACGAGAACAGCAGCATCGAGGTGTTGAGCGCGACCAGCGGCAGCTCGAACAGCTGCCTGGGTCCCGGCCCGCCGGCGTAGGAGGTGCCGAGCACGCCGTAGGTCGCGAACAGCATCGCGAAGATCAGGCAGTCGCTCATCAGGTACATCCAGAAGCCGAGCATCGTGCTCGACCCCTCCGGATGGTGCGGCTCCTCCGCGAGGTGGAAGACGTCGGGGTCGTAATCCCCGCTCAGGGCGTGGCCGCTCATGCCCGGACCTCCGCCAGCTGCGCGGTGCGCGCATTCTCGACCGCGGTCACCTCCGCTGAGGGAATGTGGAAGTCGCGCTTGTAGTTGAACGTGTGCCCGATCGCGACCGCGAGCAGCCCGGCGAAGCTCAGCGCCGCCAGCCACCAGACGTACCAGATCAAGCCCAGCCCGCAGACCATGGCCAATCCCGCGAGGATGACGCCCGCCCCGGTGTTCGACGGCATGTGGATGTCGCGGAAGCCGCCGACCGGCCGCTGATAGCCGCGCGCCTTCATGTCGGCCCAGGCGTCCAGATCATGGACCACAGGCGTGAACGCGAAATTGTACGCGGGCGGCGGCGAGGAGGTCGACCATTCGAGCGTCCGGCCCTGCCAAGGATCGCCGGTCTCGTCGCGCAGCGCCTCGCGGTCGCGGATGCTGACGTAGAACTGGATCAGCATGCACGCGATCCCGCCCGCGATCAGCGCGGCGCCGAACGCCGCGACGATGAACAGCGGCTGCCATGCGGTATCGTCGAGCACCCTCAGACGGCGGGTGACGCCCATCAGACCCAGGATGTAGAGCGGCATGAACGCGACGTAGAAGCCGACCACCCACAGCCAGAAGCTGCGCTTGCCCCAGGTCGCATCCAGGCGGAAGCCGAACGCCTTCGGCCACCAATAGTTGATCGCCGCAAACGCCCCGAACAGCACCCCGCCGATGATCACGTTGTGGAAGTGCGCGACCAGGAACAGCGAGTTGTGGAGGACGAAGTCCGCCGGCGGCACCGCCAGGAGGACCCCGGTCATCCCGCCGATCGGGAAGGTGACCAGGAACGCGATCACCCACAGCATCGGCACGTCGAACCGGATGCGCCCGCGGTACATCGTGAACAGCCAGTTGAAGATCTTCGCGCCCGTCGGGATAGAGATGATCATCGTCGTGATGCCGAAGAAGGCGTTGACGTTCGCGCCCGCCCCCATCGTAAAGAAATGGTGCAGCCAGACGAGATAGGCGAGAACGGTGATGACCAGCGTGGCGTAGACCATCGACGTATAGCCAAACAACCGCTTGCCCGAGAAGGTCGAGGTGATCTCGCTATACACCCCGAACAGCGGCAGGATCAGGATATAGACCTCGGGATGGCCCCAGATCCAGATCATGTTCACGTACATCATCGGATTGCCGCCGAGCGAGTTCGTGAAGAACGACGTCCCCACGTAGCGATCGAGGCTGAGCAGCACGAGCACCGCGGTCAGCACCGGGAAGGCGGCGACGATCAGCACGTTGGTGCACAGCGCCGTCCAGCAGAAGATCGGCATCTTCATCAGGCCCATGCCCGGCGCGCGCATCTTCACGATCGTCGCGATCAGGTTGATCCCCGACAGCAAGGTGCCCACGCCTGCGATCTGGAGCGCCCAGATGTAGTAATCGACGCCGGTGCCCGGGCTGAAATCGAGTTCGGACAGCGGCGGCATGGCCAGCCAGCCGGTCTGGGCGAACTCGCCGACGAACAGGCTGGTCATGACGACCATCGCGCCCGCGGCGGTCATCCAGAAGCTGAAGTTGTTGAGGAAGGGAAAGGACACGTCGCGCGCGCCGATCTGTAGCGGCACCACGAAGTTCATCAGCCCGGTCACGATCGGCATGGCCACGAAGAAGATCATGATGACGCCGTGGGCGGTGAACACCTGATCGTAGTGGTGGGCGTTCAGATAACCTTCCGAGCCGTTGAACGCGATCGCCTGCTGGCCGCGCATCATGATCGCGTCGGCGAAGCCGCGCAGTAGCATGACGATGCCGAGCACCATGTACATGACGCCGATCTTCTTGTGATCGACGCTCGTGAACCACTCTTTCCAGAGGTAGCCCCACAGCTTGAAATAGGTGATCGCGCCGAGCAGCGCGGCGCCGCCCAGCGCGACCCCGACGAAGGTGGCGACCACGATCGGCTCGTGGAGCGGCAGCGCTTCCAGCGTGAAGCGGCCGAGGATCGGACTGACGGCGGGGTGTGAAGAGGTCATGGTTCGGATGCTCTCTAGAGCGTGGTGTTGTCGGCCGGCGTGAAGCCGGAGCGCTGCTGGACGTCGCGGGGGTTCGACCCGCTCTCGCCGGCGTCGCCCCCGGTCAGCGGGCGGGTCTCGCGATAGCCCGGTGCGCCGCCGCCGGGGGTCTGCTCGATCGACGACGGGTCGTGGCGGTCCATGCGCATCACGTCCGACATGCAGCGCGTGCCCGGCCGGACGCAGCGATTGACCACCGCATCGAAGACGCTTGCGTCGATCGCGGCGTAGCGGGTGGTCGGCGCCTTCTCGCTCGGCTTCTCGAGCCGGAGATAGGTCGCGCGGTCCAGCGCGCCGCCGCCCGCCTTCACTCGCGCGACCCAATCGTCGAAGCCCTTCTCGCTGCGCGCGAAGAAGCGGAATCGCATGTGGCTGAACCCGGCGCCGCTGTAGTTCGCGGACATTCCCCAGCTATTGCCCGGACGATTGACGACCGCGTGGAGCTTCGTCTCCATCGACGGCATCGCGTAAATCATCCCCGCCAGCGTCGGCGCGTAGAAGGTGTTCATCACCGACGTCGAGGTCAGGCGAAAGCGGATCGGGCGGTTCACCGGCGCCACCAGCTCGTTCACGGTCGCGATCCCCTGTTCGGGATAGATGAACAGCCATTTCCAGTCGAGCGCGACGACCTGGACGTCGAGCGGCTTGAGGCGTTCGGGAACCTTCACGCCCTTCTGGATCCGGCCCAGCGGGCGATAGGGGTCGAGCAGATGGCTCCCCGTCCAGGTCGCCGCGCCCAGGCAGATGATGATGAGCAGCGGCGCCGACCAGATCAGCAGCTCCAGCTGGGCCGAATGGTCCCAGTCCGGCTCGTAGGTCGCGCTCTCGTTGGTCGCGCGGTAGCGCCAGGCGAAGACCAGCGCGGCGACGATCACCGGCACGACGATCAGCAGCATCAGCGCGGTCGAGAAGATGATCAGGTTGCGCTGCTGGAGCGCAACGTCGCCCGCGGGATCGAGCACCGTCATCTCCAACCCGCATCCGGCGAGCAGCGGGGCGAGCGCGGCGGGAGCGAGCAGGCGGGCGGCGCGGCGTAGAGTGTGACCGGATACGGGCATGGCGCGTCCCTAACCCCTTCATGCTGCGCCGCGACATTGGACATTTTGTCCAATCCCGCGATCGCGGCTATTCGTGCATCCGACGTGTCGCCAGCGGCGTTGTTCCCGTCGGCAGAGGATAGCACATGACCGCCCAGACCGCCTCTCACCACGCCGAACGCGATGCGCGCGCGATCAACGCGCGGCACGACATCTCGCCCGGCGAGATCGCGATCGGCGTCATCATCGGCCGCACGAGCGAGTTCTTCGACTTCTTCGTCTATGCGATCGCCTCGGTCCTGGTGTTTCCTTTGCTGGTCTTCCCCTACCTCGACCGGCTGACCGGGACGCTCTACTCGTTCGCGATCTTCGGCGTGGCGTTCGTCGCCCGGCCGATCGGCTCGGTGATCTTCTTCGCGGTCGACCAGGCACTGGGGCGCGGCGTCAAGCTGACGATCGCGCTGTTCATGCTCGGCACCTCGACGGTGTTGATCGCCTTCCTGCCCGGCTACGAGTCGATCGGCCATTGGTCGGCGGCCCTGCTCGTGCTGTTCCGGGTCGGACAGGGGATCGCGCTGGGCGGCACCTGGGACGGGCTGTCCTCGCTGCTGGCGGTCAACGCGCCCGAGAACCGGCGCGGCTGGTATGCGATGATCCCGCAGCTGGGCGCGCCCTTGGGCCTCATCGTCGCCTCCGGACTGTTCGCCTATTTCCTGTCGACCCTGTCCACCGCCGACTTTCTCGACTGGGGCTGGCGGTACCCCTTCTTCGTCGCCTTCGCCATCAACGTCGTCGCGTTGTTCTCGCGGCTGCGCATGGTCACGACCCCGTCCTACGCCAAGGCGTTCGAGAGCCGCGAGCTCGAGCCGTCGGGGGCCATCGCCACGCTGCGCGGCGACTGGCGGACCATCGTCATCGGCGCGTTCGCCCCGCTCGCCAGCTTCGCGCTCTTCCACATGGTGACGGTGTTTCCGCTGTCCTGGGTGTTCCTCTACACCAAGCAGCCGCCCGAGCGCTTCCTGACGATCGAGATCCTCGGCGCCGTCGTCGGGGTGGTCGCGGTGCTGGTCTCCGGGCGGATCGCCGACCGGATCGGGCGGCGCTCGCTGCTCGGCTATTCGGCGGCGGGGATCGCGGTCTTCTCCGGCTTCGCGCCGCAGATGCTCAACGGCGGCGACATGGGCGAGCTGGCGTTCATGGTCACCGGCTTCACCTTGCTCGGGATCGCATTCGGCCAGTCGTCGGGCGCGGTCGCGTCCAACTTCGCCTCCGCGCGGCGGTACACCGGGGCGGCGCTGACCTCCGACCTCGCCTGGCTGGTCGGGGCGGCGTTCGCGCCGCTGGTCGCGCTGGTGCTGGCGAGCCGGTTCGGGCTGCTCGCGGCGGGTGCCTATCTGCTGTCGGGCGCGATCTGCACGCTGGCGGCGCTCGGCATCAACAAGGAGCTGGCGGAGCGGTCCTGATCGCGCCGCTCAGCCCACCGCGACGAAGCCGCCCTTCTTGCGATCCTTGCGGACGCGGTCGCCGCGAAAGATTGTGCCGTTCATCGCGATCCACACGCCGGCCGGGGCGACCTGCGCCGCGGCCAGCGCCATGCCGAGGTTGAAGCTCGCATCCGACTCGGCGAACCGCGCCGGGGCGAGCGCGCCGACCAGCACGATCGTCTTGCCCGCGATCCCGGCCAGCGCCGCCGCGGTGTCGGTCATGGTGTCGGTGCCGTGAGTGACGACGATGCGCGTCTCCTCGGCATCCTCGACCGTTCCGCGGATCGCGGCACGGTCGTCGTCGGTCAGCTCCAGGCTGTCCTTGCGCATCAGCTCGACCACGCGGTGGGGCAGCGAGACGCGCGCGGTGGCGAAGATTCGCGAGACGACGCTGTCGCCGACCTGGAACTCGCTCAGCGCGTCGAAGTAGAGCTTGTCGATCGTACCGCCGGTGGTGAGGACGAGGACGCTCATGCCGCCTCGGCGAGCCCGTGGCGTTCGAGCATCGCCGCGGGATCGGGATCGCGGCCGCGGAAGGCGCGGAAGCTCTCGGCGGCGGGACGGGTCGCGCCCTTGGCCAGCACCTCGGCGCGAAAGCGGTCGCCGGTCGCGCGATCGACCAGCCCGGCTTCCGCGAACATCCGGAAGCCGTCCGCCGCCAGCACTTCGGCCCACAAGTAACTGTAATAGCCCGAGGCATAGCCACCCGCGAAGATGTGGCTGAAGGCGTGGGGGAAGCGGGTCCACTCCGGCGGACGGATCACCGCCACCTCGTCGCGGACGGCGTTCAGCACCTCCATCGGATCCGAGCCGAGCGTGCCCAGGTGGAGCAGGATGTCGAACAGCGCGAACTCGACCTGGCGGACGATGAACAGGCCCGACTGGAAGCGGCGCGCCGCCACCATCTTGTCGTAGAGGTCGCCGGGCAGCGGCGCGCCCGTCTCGCGGTGGCCGGACATGGCGGTGAGGACGTCCCGATCCCAGGCGAAATCCTCCATCAGCTGGCTCGGCAGCTCGACTGCGTCCCATTCGAAGCCGCTGACGCCGGCGATGCTCGGCCGGTTTACGCGGGTGAACAGGTGGTGGAGGCAGTGGCCGGTCTCGTGGAGCAGCGTCGTCACGTCGTTGTGGCTGAGCAGCGAAGGCTGGCCGTCGCCCTTCGGCGCGAAGTTGCACACGAGATAGGCGACGGGCACGCGGACCGCATTGCCGTCGTGGAGGCGGGGCCGCGCCTCGGCCATCCAGGCGCCGCCGCGCTTGCCGGGGCGTGCGTGGAGATCGAGGTAGAGGCCCGCGATCACCTCGCCGCTCTCGTCCGACACGTCGAAGTAGCGCGCGTCGGGGTGGTAGAGCGGAACGTCCGAGCGCTCGGCGAGGCGGATGCCGTAGAGGCGGGTCAGCAGCGCCTGCCAGCCCTCGACCACCCGCTCGACCGGGAAGTAGGCGCGCACCGCCTGCTCGTCGACGGCGTAGCGCGCTTGGCGGAGGCGGTTGGCGGCGAAGCCGGTGTCCCAGGGCTGGAGATCGTCGATCCCCAGCTCGGCGGCGGCGAACGCGCGGAGTTCGGCGAGGTCGCGCTCGGCGGCGGGTTTGGCGCGCGCGCCGAGATCGCGGAGGAAGGCGATCACTTCGCCGGCGTCGGGCGCCATTTTCGTCTCGAGCGACCAGGCGACCGGATCGGGGAAGCCGAGCAGCGCCGCCGCCTCGCGCCGCAGTTCGAGGATGCGGGCGATCCGCGGGCCGTTGTCGAACGTGCCGGCGTGCGGCCCCTGATCGGAGGCACGGGTGGCGTGGGCGGCGTAGAGGCGGGCGCGGAGCTCGCGATCTTCGGCGAAGGTCAGGACGGCTTGCACGCTCGGGTGCTGGAGCGTGATGCGGTAGTCCGCCTCCCCTTTCGCTTCGGCGGCGGCGCGGAACATCGCCTTGTCGGCATCGGACACGCCGCCGAGCGCTGCTTCATCGACGGTCTCGCTCCAGGCGTCGGTCGCGTCGAGAACGGCGCTGCCGAACTCGGTCGAGAGCTGCGACAGCTCGACGCTGATCGACTTGAAGCGCTCGCGCGCCGCGTCGTCCAGCGCGACGCCGGACAGGCGGAAGCCGCGGAGCGCGCGCTCGACGGCGACGCGATCCTCGGTCGCGAGATCGGCGAAGCCGGGCGAGGCTTCGAGCGCGACGAGCACCTCGTAAAGGTCGCGGTTCTGCGCGACGGCCATGCCATGCTCGACCAGCAGCGCCTGCCCTTCGGCATGCGCGGCGCGGAGTTCGGGCGTGTCGGCGACGCCGTGCAGGTGCGACACCGCCGACCACAGCGCGTCCATCGCGGTCTCGGCGCGCTCGTAGGGGAGCCAGGCGTCGGCGAAGTCGGTCGGCGTGTCGGCGACGAGCCGGGCGACGACCGCCTCGGCTTGCGCGATCGCGGCGCGGACGGCGGGGACGATCCGATCGGGGACGAGATCGGGGAACGGCGGGAGCGCGAGCGGATCGGCGAGGGTGTCGGTCATGCGGAGCGACGTGGCGTGGGCGGCGGCGAAGCGCAAGCGGGAGACAGGTTGAGGCGGTTGAGGCCCGTACGGCGAGATCGGGCCGCACCCGGCAGGAACGCGACGGGTTCGCGCCGGGAACGCGACACCGGCGCGACTGGAACGCGACCCGTACTCGACCGGGACGCGCCGGGAGAGCCGAGGGGGATATGACGATGCGAAGGAGCGAGCCGGGAGGGTGACGCAGATGGTTCAACAGAGCAATCGCGGGTCAGCCGCCTCGGTCGAGCGCCGCCATCGCATCGGTGATCGCGAGCGTCTCGAGGCTGACGCGGACCACCTTGGCGAGCAACGTGATCATCGCCTCCTTGTGATCGGCGAAGCGATAGGTGTCGAACTTCGCGGCGACGGTCGGGTCCTTGATCCTCTTCTCCTTGTGCTGATCGAGCACCCAGTCGATCGCGGAGCGATTGCCGAGGCGGTAGCGCCAGGCGTCGGCGGGGATGCCGGTGAGGCGGGTCGCGGTGTCGACCAAGACCGTGCCGTCCTCCGGCACCGACTTCAGCTTGGGAGACGGCGCGCGGCCTTTCGCGTCGGGCGTGTCGACGCGGTCGAGCGCGAACGGCTTCGCCTTCTCATAGTCGATGTGGAGCTTGAGCAAAGTCCGCCCCCAATCACGCCACCTGGCGAAATCGGGGTTGAGCGGCACGCGCGGGAACTCGCGGCGGAGATCGTCGGCGTGGACGCGGCGGTACACCGGATCGTGGAGCGCGGCGTAGCAATAGGCGAAGATGTCGTCCTTGGTGATCGCCGGATCGGCATAGTGCGCGCGGAAGCGGGCGAGCGCCCAGTCGGTGATGTTGTCGACGCGGTCGCCGGACTTGGTGTAGCGGTAGCGGGTTACCCCTCGCGTGTTGCCATTTCCGGTTTTCGTTAGACCTTTGTCAAAGGGCTTATTGACGGCTAGTGTACAGAAGTAGTCCGCTGCCATGCCATCTACTGTAATGGCTTGATTGGGAATTTTACCCTTGAACATAAATGGAATGCGGTATGGCCGGGCGACCAGATGACTCTCCAGATACAACCACTTTCTCGTAAATGCACGATACATCCCAGAGGTTTCATGAGATGAGTCATAGACGATTCGCGTTCCATTTGCTAAGTGTCGTTCTAGTTCGGTATCCCACTTTATTAAGGTATTATTCGTCGAACCGACGTCCCTCCGAGCCTTTTCGTAGGAGTTTATTAGCCGCTTAGTCTTTTGCGTAAGCGAGGCACGATTGTCTGCCCACATCCAATCGTCGCGCTGTGTTTTAACACCGTTCGATGACAACCTAAAGATTGCTGCAACAGCGCTGCTTGCCACATCGCCAGGACCAACCGTGGGGTCAGATAAGGGAAGATAGCTGCCCCAATCTGCGTGCTCGGCTGAGAGCCAGTATCCGTTTCCATCAGTTTGGACAATTCTGAAATCAGTACCATCCAGTTCTTGGCTCCCTAGCGTCGCAAGCTTCTCCGCCTGAGATAGATTTGCGGAGAGATGAGCATAGCGCAGGGTGTGCTTACGCTTCATCGCTTTACGCTTTACCCAGAAGCTAATCGCTACGCCAACCTTTATGCCGAAAACATTCGCGCCTCCAGCAACGCCGCTCGAACGCAGATTACCTCCGAGATCGACAATCCATCCCTCTTCAAACTCACTTTCCACAGCCTGACGAAAACCGTCGAACGCTACTGAATCTATGAAGCTGCGGTTAGTGACGAAGGCGATCACCCCGTCGTCGCGCAGCCGGTCCGACGCCCAGCGCCAGAAGCGGACGTACATGTCGGAAAGCGAATTAGTGTTCTGCGCCCGCGACAGCCGACGATAGGTCTGGCCGATGCGGTCGTCGACGCGCTTGTACGGGCGGTTGGGGTTGCGCGCGTTATAGTCGGACTGCCAGGCGTTGTACGGCGGGTTGCCGATGATGACGCTGATCTTGGCAGCGTTCTGGCGCCTGACCCGCTCCAGGTTCTCGTCAGCGATGCCGCCGAACATGTCGCCCTGATGCCCCTTGTAGACGCCGAGACCCGCAGTGTTGTCGAGCGTGTCGACGAAGACGAGTCCGGGGAACTCGGCATACTGGCCGTCGATCGCCGCGAAGGTCGCCTCGATGTTTAAATTGGCGACGTAGTACGGGAGGATCGCGACCTCGTTGGCGTGCATCTCGCGCGTATATTTGGCGCGCAGCCGCTCGCGGCCGGCACCCTGCATGTGCTCGATCAGTTCGACGATGAAGGTGCCGGTGCCGGTCGCCGGATCGAGGATCTCGACGCCCTCGTCCGCCAGCGTCCTACCGAAATGCCTCTCGGTCAGCCATTCCGCGCCGCGGACCATGAAGCGGACGATCTCGCCGGGGGTGTAGACCACGCCCAGCCGGTCGGCGGCGGCGGGGTTATAGACCTTGTAGAAATCCTCGTAGAGCTTCTTGAGGAACGTCTGCTTCTCGCGCCGGTCGGCCAGCCCGGTCGCGGCGTGGCGGATCGCGCCGTAATAGGGGCTGAGTACCTGTCTGGTCGCGTGATGAAGTGCGCCGGTGAAGAACTTCGCCTCCAGCTCGCCCAGCCGCCGCGCGACGTTGTTCTCTCGGTGATATTGCGCGTTGTCGAAAACGGACGCGAAGATCTCTTCGGTGAGGATGTGCTGGATCAGCATCTCGCGCACGTCGTCGTCGGTGACGGCCGGGTTGATCGCCTGCTTGGCATGGGCGAGGAAATCGGCGCGGGCGCGGGCGAAGTCGGACGAGCGCGCCTCCGCCTCGCCGATCGCGTGGCGCAGCGCATCGAGCACCTGCGGCAGGTTCTCGCGGAACTTGGCCGAGGCGGTGCGGAACTCGGTCAGCTCGGGGCGTTCGTATGCGTAGAAGGCGTCGAGCAGGCGGAGCAGCCCGGCGTCGTCGTCGCGCATGTCGACGCGCAGCACCTCCT
This sequence comes from Sphingomonas sp. SP6, assembly GCF_058313435.1. Taxonomy (NCBI): domain Bacteria; kingdom Pseudomonadati; phylum Pseudomonadota; class Alphaproteobacteria; order Sphingomonadales; family Sphingomonadaceae; genus Sphingomonas; species Sphingomonas sp. SP6. Next base: position 432,918 of record NZ_JBZFLG010000004.1, on the reverse strand, counting down.
TGCCGTCCTGGCGGAGCACCGCGGTGCGCGTGTCCTCGTAGATGATGTTGTCGTCGGGATAGCCGCGCGCGAGCTTGGCGGCGATCTCGCGGTCGAGGTCGTCCTTCTCGTCCTTCGCCTCCCAATAGCCGAAGGGCACGCGCAGGATCGACGGGATCAGCGCGCCGTCAACGCGGATCAGGTTGCCGCGCGGCCCCCTGCCCTCCCACTGGGGCGAGAAGATCAGGTCGCGCGAACGGCCGGTGCGTTCGAGCAGGTCGGCGAAGGCCTTGCTGACGACGCCTTCGTTGAGGTTGCCGGTGACGCGGTGCTGCTCGGCGAGCGTGCGGCGATAGGCGGCGACGTGCTGACGGCTGATAGCGGCTCTCCCCGTTCGGCTTTTTGGCGGGCGACCGCATAGGGGGCAAGAGTTCTGTCCGTTTCGCGCCCTACTCCGGCAATTGGCGCGGCCGCCATGTCCAAGGGTCCAGCACCCGCGCGCCCGTCGCCGCGAAGTCGGCGACGTTGCGGGTGACGACGATCAGGCCGTGGACCAGCGCGGTGGCGGCGATCCAGGCGTCGCGCTCGCTGACCGGATCGGGGACGTGGAGCGCGGCGCAGGCGGCGGCGACTGCGGCGTCCATCGCCAGCACGCGATCGGCGAACCCGGGCTTGATGACGCCGTCGAGCCAGCGCCGCAGCCGCTCGCCCTGCGCGGCGTCGCGGCGCTCGATCCGGACGACGCCGAGTTCGAGTTCGAAGAGCGACATCGCCGACAGGTAGCTCACCGCCGGATCGGTCGCCGCGAGCCAGGCGACGATCGCCGGGGCGGCGCGGCCACCGGCGACCTTGCGACTTTCCGACACGACATTGGTGTCGAGCAGGAACATCAGTCGAGATCGACGGCGCGAGCGGCGGGGCGTGCGCGCGGCGGATCGAAGTCGAAGTCCTGATCGTGGCCGGGCGTCAGCAGATCGAGCAGCGACGCGCCGCGCCCCGTCAGCCGCTCATACTCCGCCATCGCCATGACCACGAGCGAGGAGTGGCCCCGATCGGTGATGAAGACCGGACCGGCGAGCGCCGCCCGCTTGATGCTGGCGGGATCGCGGTTGAACTCGCGACTGGTGAAGGTGGCGGGCATTGCGTACGCTCATTGTCTGTACGTACAGACATGTATGATGCGCCTGTCTCGGGGGCAAGTCGCGCTCACCGCGCGTGGTAAAAGTCGTACACCTGTTGCGCGACCGTCGCTGACACCCCCGGCGCCTTCTGCAAATCCGCCAGGCTCGCGTTGCGCACCGCGCGCGCGGTGCCGAAGTGCATCAGCAGCGCCTTCTTGCGCGCCGGGCCGATGCCGGGGACCTCGTCGAGCGGCGAGGCGCCGATCGCCTTGGCGCGCTTCTCGCGGTGCGCGCCGATGACGAAGCGGTGGACCTCGTCGCGCAGGCGCTGGATGTAGAACAGGAGCGGCGAGTTGACGGGGAGCATCCGCTCGCGGCCGTCGAGCATGTGGAACACCTCGCGTCCCTCGCGGCCGTGATGCGGGCCCTTGGCGACGCCGACGAGGCAGACGTCCTCGATCCCGAGGTCCTCGAGCGTCGCCTTGGCGGCATCGAGCTGCGGGCGGCCGCCGTCGATCAGGACGAGATCGGGCCACATCCCGCTGTCGCGATCCGGGTTCTCCTCGAGCTGGCGCGCGAAGCGGCGGCGGAAAACCTCGCGCATCATGCCGACGTCGCTGTCGGTCTTCGCCTCGTTCCCCTTGATGTTCCACTTGCGGTACTGGCCCTTGCGGAAGCCCTCCGGCCCCGCGACCACCATCGCGCCGACCGCGTTGGTCCCCTGGATGTGGCTGTTGTCGTAGACCTCGATCCGATCGGGCGGCTCGGCGAGGTCGAACAGCTCGGCGAGCTCGCGGTTGAGCTTGGCCTGGGTCGTGCTCTCGGCGAGGCGGCGTTCGAGCGACTCCTTCGCGTTGCGCTCGGCCTGCTCCATCAGCCGGCGGCGGGTGCCGCGCTGCGGGGTGGCGATGGCGACGCGGTGGCCGGCGCGCTCGGACAAAGCCTCCTCGAGCAAGGGCTGTTCGGAAAGCGTGCGGTCGAGCAGGATCTGGCGCGGCGGCGGCACCTCCTCGTAGAATTGGGTCATGAACTGGAGGAGCACCTCGTCCTCGGCGACATCGGCGGTGTGCGCGGGGAAGAAGCTGCGGTGCCCCCAATTCTGCCCGCCGCGGATGAAGAACGCCTCGATCCCGATCAGCCCCTGATGGCTGGCGAGCGCGAAGATGTCGGCGTCGCCCACCCCTTCGGCGTTGATGAACTGCGAGCCCTGGATGAAGGTCAGCGCCTTGAGCCGGTCGCGGATCACCGCCGCCTGTTCGAAGTCCATGTTTTCCGACGCCGCCTGCATCTGCGCGCCGAGCTTCGCCTGGACGTCGGTGGTCTTGCCCGAGAGGAAGCGGCGCGCGTCGTCGACCAGCTCGCGGTAGCCGGCGTCGTCGATCCGCCCGACGCATGGGGCCGAGCAGCGCTTGATCTGGTGGAGCAGGCACGGTCGGTCGCGCGTCTTGAAGAAGCCGTCGGTGCAGGAGCGGAGCAGGAACAGCTTCTGGAGCGCGTTCAAGGTGTTGTTGACGCTGCCGGCGCTGGCGAACGGGCCGTAGTAATCGCCCTTGGCCCGGCGCGCGCCACGGTGCTTCTGGATCCGAGGGAAAGCGTGGTCGGCGTTCAGCAGGATGAAGGGGAAGCTCTTATCGTCGCGCAGCAGGACGTTGTACGGCGGGCGGTAGCGCTTGATCAATTGCGCTTCGAGCAGCAGCGCCTCGGCCTCGTTGTTGGTCGTGACGATCGTCATCGACCGAGTCTGGGAGACCATGCGCTTGAGGCGGGTCGAGAGCTGCGGAACCTGCGTGTAGTTGGTGACGCGGCTCTTCAGCGCGCGCGCCTTGCCGACGTAGAGCACGTCGCCGCGCGCGTCGTGCATCCGGTACACGCCGGGCTGGAGCGGGAGGGTGCGGACGACGTTGCGGATCGCGGCGACCCCGGCCTCGATATCGGTGCCGCCGCCCTCGTCGCCGCGGACGGTGTAGGTCGCCTTTTCCTCGTTGAACCGGTCGGGGGGGCCGTAACTCGACATATCGGCGACTTAGGGGCGCGCGGACTCGGCGACAACCGCGCACCCCGTTCGCGTCACGCCACAGTCAGGCCGACGTCGACATTGCCCCGGGTCGCGTTCGAATAGGGGCACACCTGGTGCGCCGCCTCGACCAGTTTCTGCGCGTCTGCCTTGTCGAGGCCGGGCAGCGTCACGGTGAGATCGGCGGTGATCCCGAACCCGCCTTCCGAGCGCGGACCGATGCCCACGTTCGCCCGGACGGTCGCATCCGCAGGGACCTTGAGACCGAGCGAGGGCGACACCGCCTTCATCGCGCCGATGAAGCAGGCGGCGTAACCCGCGGCGAACAGCTGCTCGGGATTCGCCCCCTCGCCGCCCGCGCCGCCGAGCTCCTTGGGCGTGGACAGCTTGAGATCGAGCCCGCCGTCGTCGACCTTGGCGGTCCCCTCGCGGCCCCCGGTGGCGGTAGCGGACGTGTGATAGAGGGCGGTGACGGCCATGATCTGATCCTTATACGACGAGAGTGTTTATCGTCGTACCTACATAGACGCGCTTGCGCCGGACGTCCAGAGGCATATTTATCGTCGTAATGAAAACCGTTCCCTCCACTCCGCTCCCGCTCGACCAGCAGCTCTGCTACGCGCTCTATTCGGCCTCGATGGCGGTGACGCGGACGTACAAGCCGATCCTGGACGGGCTTGGGCTCACCTATCCGCAGTATCTGGTGCTGCTGACGCTGTGGGACGCGGATGGGCTGGGCGTCGGCGCGATCGCCGAGCGGCTGGCGCTCGAGCCGAGCACGGTCACGCCCCTCGTCAAACGGCTCGAGGCCGCAGGCTTCGTCAAGCGGGACCGCGACACCGCGGACGAGCGACGGGTCCACGTCCGCCTGACCGACGCCGGACGGGACCTGCGCGAACGCTGCACCTGCGTCGGCGAGACGCTGGTCGCGCGGGCGGGGCTGCCGCTCGCCGAGCTGGCGGCGCTGCACGCGGGCGCGACGAAGCTGCGCGACGCGCTGACCGTGGATTAACCGATCTTCGCGAGGTCCTTGCCGACCTTCTCGAGCAGGTCGGGGCTGAGCCGCCCGCCCGACAACGGGGCGAGCTTGCGAAGCGACAGCGGCTTGAACTTGTCGAGGTTCTTGTCGCTCGACAGCCCGGGCATGTCCTTGTCCAGCACCGCCTTCGCCCGATCGTCGGTCAGCAGCTTCGCAATCGGCGTGTCGAGCGTGAAACGGCCGGCCTTGCCGTCGGCGACGGGCTCGGCAGGAGACGGCGGCGACGCGACCTCGTCGGTCGCCGGCAGGTCGAGGGAGAAGCGATCGGCCGCTTCCTTCGGCGCGGGCGGCTTCTTCGCAGGGGCGGCGAGCACCGGCGGCGCGACGAGGGCAAGCCCGGCGGCGATCACGACTGCGTTCCTCATCGATCCCACTCCTGTCATCGCGAGCGCGATAGCCCCGATCGCGCGGGCGCGCAAAGGATGCACGGTTGCGCGGGCGCAACGATCGGAGGATAATCGACGCACCCTAGACAGGAGAGACTCGCCGTGACCCCTCGGTTCCTCTCGGCCGCCGCACTCGCGCTGGTCGCCCCGCTCGCGCAGGCGGCGTCCGCCCCCTCCGCCGCCGTCACCGCCGCGCTCGCCGATCCCGCCCGTCCGGCCGAGGACCGCGCGCGCGACGCCGCGCGCCACCCGGCGGAGCTGCTCGCCTTCGCCGGCGTCAAGCCGGGGATGAAGGTGGCGGACTTCATCATGGGCGGCGGCTATTGGACCCGCATCCTGGCCAAGACGGTCGGCGGCACGGGCAAGGTCTATGCCTACCAGCCCAAGCAGTTCATCGAGTATAAGGCCGATTACGGAACGCAGCAGGATGCGGTGGCGAAGGATTATGCCAACGTGGTCCCCTCGCGCGAGTCGCTGGGCGAGGTCGCGTTCCCCGAACCGCTCGATGCGATCATGACGGTGCAGAACTGGCACGATCTGCATCTGAAGATGTCGCCGCCGGGGTTTGCCGGCGCGGTCGCCAAGCAGCTCTACGCCGCGCTCAAGCCGGGCGGCGTGCTGCTGATCGTCGACCATGTCGGGACGCCGGGGCCTGCGCCGTTCGCGGCGGCGGAGTCGCTCCACCGCGGCGATGCGGCGGCGACCCGGGCGGAGATCGAGGCGGCGGGATTCCGCTTCGCGGGCGAGAGCAAGCTCCTCGCCAGCCCGGCGGACCCGCACACCGCATTGGTGTTCGACCCCGCGATCCGGGGCAAGACCGATCAGTTCGTGTATCTGTTCCGCAAGCCGAAATAGCGGTCTTCGCGCGCCCGATCAGAGGAGAGGAGAGGTCACCCCCGCCGCAGCCGCGGCGTGAGCATCCCCACCCGCCCGCGGTACGCCTCGTAATCGGCGCCGAACAGCGCCACCAGGTCGCGCTCCTCGTGGCGGATCGCAATCAGGATATAGGCCGTCATGCCCACCGCGAACACCAGATGGCCGAGCGTCATCGAGGGCGTCGCCCAGAAGGCGAGCAGGAAGCCCGAATAGAGCGGGTGGCGGACGAAGCGGTAGAACAAGGGTTCGCGCAGCTGCGGCGGGGCGGCGACACGACCGCGCAGCTCGCGCCAGACCTGGCTGAGCCCGAACAGCTCGAAATGGTTGAGCAGCACGGTGCTGAGCAGCACGACGAACCAGCCGAGGCTGAACACGCCCCAGACCAGCGCCGCCGCGACCGGATCCGCGATGCGCCAGACGTCGCCCGCGATCGGCTGCCACAGTGCGAACAGCAGGATCAGCGCCGCGCTTGCGAACAGGACATAGGTGCTGCGCTCGATGGGCTTGGGGACCACGCGGGTCCAGACGCGCTTGAAGCCGTGGCGCGCCATGACGCTGTGCTGGAGGCCGAACACCAGGATCAGCGCGATGTCGACCGTCGCCGCGAGCGCGGGCGCCGCGGTACCGCCGCGGTCGATCGTCCGCGGCCAAAGGCTGAGATCGGCGACGAAGCCAATCAGAAAGAGGAACGTCGCGAAGAAGACGACATAGGCGACGCCCGCAAACAGGACGTAGAGATTGCGCATGGTTCATCCCCGCTCGAGCGGGGAATGTGTACGCGGTTCGCCTCCCGCGCGATTGGATGGAAGCGACGCCGAGCGGCTCGCCCTGGACGAGCAGGCGCGCCTAGTTCAGCCGACCCAGCCCCGCAATCGTGCGGTCGACCAACGCCTTGTCGGCGTCGGCCCCGTGGCGCTCGGCGAGCAGCGCCGCCGCCGCGGCGGACGCTGCCGACGCGGCGCGGGCGCGGACCTCGGCAAGCGCGGCCCGCTCGGCGGCGGCGATCTTGTCCTCGGCCATCTTGCCGCGGCGCTCGACCAGATCGGCCGCGTCCCGCCGCGCCTGGGCGACGATCGCCTCGGCCTCATGCTCGGCGTTCGTCGACATCTCGGCGGCGCTCGCCTCGGCATCGGCGATCTTGCGCGCGTATTCGTCGCGAAGCGCCTCGGCCTCGGCACGGAGCTGCCTGGCGTCGTCGAGCTGCTTCTTGATGTCGGCGATCTGGCGATCGAGCATGGCGGTCACCGCACGGACCCCGCCCTTCCAGATCACGATGCCCAGGAACACGAGCATCGCGATCGACACCCAGACGGTGCCGTTGAGTACGCCGAACAGCGCCGGATCGGCGTGGTGTCCCTCCTCCGCCGCGGCGGTGGTGAGCGCCTTGCCACCCGTCTCGGGCTGACCCTCCCGATGGATGGCACCGCCCGCTGCGGAAAGGATCACGAACTCAGCCATGGGTCATCGCCGCCTGAACGGCGCTCCGTGCTTCGTCGGGGGTGACCGACAATCCCGAGACCCGCGCGACGATGTCGCGGGCGGCTTCGGCGGCCACCGTCTCGATCTCACCCAGCGCGCGGGTGGTCGCGGCGCGGATGTCCGCCTCGCGCGCGGCGACGCGGGCCGCCTGTTCGTCCTTGGCGGCGTGGAGCGTCGCCTCGCTTGCCTTGGCGGCGCGGGCGCGGGCCTCGGTGACCAGCGCCTGCGCGCGCTCGCGATTGGCATGGTCGCGGGTGCGCCACGCCTCCTCGGCGGTGTCGGCCTCGTCGCGTGCGCGGCTCGCAGCCGACAGGTCCTTGGCGATCGCGGCATCGCGGCCGTCGATCGTCTGCTGGACCTTGGGAAGCATCCCGCGGCCGACGACGAAGAAGACGACGCCGAACGTGACCGCCAGCCAGAAGATCTGGGACAGCCAGGTCGCGGCGAGCTGGGAAATCTGGGGCATGGCGACTCCGCGCCCCCGCCCCGGCCGCGATCGACGCGGACGGGGTCGGAGGTGGGTGGTTACGCGACGAAGATCAGGATCATCGCCACGACGAACGACAGCAGGCCGAGCAGCTCGGCCGCGGCGAAGCCGATGAACAGGCGGCCCTGCTGGCCGTCGGCCGCACCCGGATTGCGCAGCGCGCCCTCGAGGAACGAGCCGAAGACGGTACCCACGCCGATCGCGGCCATGCCCGCGCCGATCGCGGCCAGACCGGCGCCCAGCAGCTTGGCGGCTTCTGCGTCCATGATAAAACTCCCTCGTGTTTCAGTCGGTTGGTTGAAGAACTTAGTGAAGGTTGACCGCATCGTTGATGTAGAGCGAGGTCAACAGCGCGAAGACATAGGCCTGGATGCCCGCGACCAGCAGCTCGAGCGCGGAGATGCCCACCATCAGCACGAACGACGGAATGCCGACGCCAAGCCCGGTGATCAGCCCGGCATTCCCTGCGTTGATCACGAAACCCGCGAGCACCTTGAGCAATACGTGCCCGGCGGTCATCGCGACGAACAGCCGCAGCCCCAGCGAGAAGGGGCGCACCATGAACGACACGAACTCGATCAGCGGGATCAGCGGCAGCAGCCAGACGGGCGTGCCGTGCGGCACGAACAGGCTGAAGAAGTGGAAGCCGTGCCGCCAGAAACCCACGATCAGCACGATCGAAAAGCTCATGATCGCCAGCACGCCGGTGATCGTGAAGTGGCTGGTGAAGGTGAACGGGTGGACCCCGAACACGCCCAGCGGCAGCAATCCCAACACGTTGGCGAACAGGATGAACATGAACAGCGAGAAGACGTAGGGGACGTAGCGCCGACCCTCCGGCCCGACGTTCGCCGCCAGCATGTTGTCGATGAAGCGGACGAAGCCCTCCACCATCACCTGCCCGCGACCGGGGATCAGCTTGCCCTTCGTGCCCATCGTCATGAACGCGATCAACGCGAGCGTCGCGAGCACCATCCAGGCCGCCGAATTGGTGAACGCGATCCGGTGCCCGCCGATCGCGAAGCCGTCCCAGATCGTCTGCACCTCGAACTGGTGCATCGGATCGATCTTGCCGCCGCCTGCCGCCACTTCGCCTCAACCCCCGTCGACGAGCCGGATCACTTCGGCCCCTGTGAAATCCGATAGATGTTCCTGAACGCGACGATGATCCCGAGGAACAGCATCACGAGCAGGCCCCAGGGCGAGGTGCCGGCGAAACGGTCGAAGACCCAGCCGATCAGCGCGCCGCCGACCATCGCACCGACGAGTTCGGCGAGCACGCGGCTGCCGAGACGATAGCTGTCGTCCCCGCTGGCCGCCCTGCCCGCTCCCGTGCGGTGCGCCTCCACCTGCTGCGCGGCGTCGAGACGCTCGTCGAGCGACCGCATCCGCGCATCCTGGCCGAGATTGTCCGGTCCGGGCCCGTTTTCCGCCACCCGCGCGCTCTCCCATCGTGTCAGGCAGGCGCAACGAGTGCCAGGTGGCGGGCCCGCCAAGGCAGGGGTCGGTTAGCCGGGGGGTGCGGGGGTGTCAACCGATTGACCGCGCGTGCTTCGAGCGGCATCCCCCCGTCATGGCGGAGGCGGAGGTCGACGACAGCAAGGGGCACCGCGAACGCCTTCGCAGCCGGCTGCTCGACGGCGGCGAGGCGCTGCTCGATTACGAGCTGCTCGAATATCTGCTCGCGCTGGTGAACCGGCGGATCGACACCAAGCCGATCGCCAAGGCGCTGATCCGCGAGTTCGGCGGGCTCGGCGCGGTGCTCGTCGCCGATCCGAAGTCGCTCCAGCGTGTGCCGGGCATGGGCGAGCAGGGCGTCGCCGCCATCAAGATCGCGCATGCCGCGGCCATCCGCATGGTGCGCGACGAGGCGGCGGCACGGCCCGTCCTCGGCAATTGGCAGGCGCTGCTCGACTATCTGCGCGCGGACATGGCGCACCTCTCGACGGAGCGGTTCCGCGTGCTCCACCTCAACACGCGCAACATGCTGATCCACGACGAGGTGATGGGCGAGGGCACGATCGACCAGGCGCCGGTCCATGTCCGCGAGGTGATCCGCCGCGCGCTCGAACTCGCGTCGGCGGCGGTGATCCTGGTCCACAATCATCCCAGTGGCGATCCGTCGCCCAGCCGCGCCGACATCGACATCACCCGCGCCGTGAGGGACGCGGGCAAACCGCTGGGGATCGCGGTCCACGATCACCTGATCGTCGGCGCGAACGGCCATGTCAGCTTGCGGGCGAAGGGACTGATCTGACGTGCAAACGGCCGCCGGATCGCTCCGGCGGCCGTTCGTCGTTCCTGTGCAGCTGTGTTACGAGGCGGACTTGCCGCCGCTGAGGAACGTGGTGAGCTCGCCCTTGCTGAGTGCGGACGACTTGTCGGTGTCGGCCTGCGCGAACGCCTTGGCGTTGTAGCCAGGCGCGGACATCGCCGCCGCGTTGCCCGGCTGCTTGGCCTTGAGCGCGTCCATCCAGGCGGAGAACTCGGTCTTGCTCAGCTGACCGTCGCCGTCCTTGTCGTAGCTGGCGAACTCCTGATCGACCACCGAACCGACCGCGGCGGCGGGCTGCGCCTGCGCGGCGTCCGTGGCAGCGGCGCCGGTCGTGGCCGTCGCGTCCGCCGTCTGCGGCTGGCTGGGATCGGCCGAAGTCGGAGCCGTTCCCGTCGTCGTGTCCGTCGTGCTCGACGTCGGTGCGGTCGTGGTGGTGGCCGACCCGTGCCGCGAACGGCTGGACCGGGTCGACGAACGGCTGGTGGTCGAGGTGCTCGGCGACATGGTCGAATCGTTCGGCGCAGTGGTCGTGGTGGACGAATCCGTCGACGTGGTCATCGTTCCGCCGGTCGTCTGGCTGCCCTGCATCGATCCCGCGCCGCCGGTCGTCGAAGTTCCGGCCGATCCGGTGGTCTGGGCCAGAGCGGGGACAGCAACCACCATCGTGGTCGCAAGAAGAATGGTCTTCAGCATCTGCCTGTCTCCTGTTTATCATCTTGGTTCAGGCGGCTCGCATCGAAGGACGCGCGCCGGTCAACTGCAATCGTATGAACCGTTGCTGACGAAGTAGGTTCCCGATCGGGCGATTTGAACCCCATGGTCCGGGCTGCTATCGGCCTGTCCCTCGTGCGGACGCGGTGAAGCGTGGCCGCTCAGCGATGAAGGAACTTATGGTACCGCGCTATTCCCGGCCCGAGATGGCGGCCATCTGGACGCCCGAAACGCGGTTCCGCATCTGGTTCGAGATCGAGGCGCATGCGACCGACGCGCTGGCCGAACTGGGCGTGGTGCCGAAATCCGCCGCGGAGGCGCTGTGGCGCTGGTGGGCGACCGATCCCGCGATCGACGTCGCCGCGATCGACGCGATCGAGGCGGTGACCAAGCACGACGTCATCGCCTTCCTCACCTGGGTCGCCGAGCAGGTCGGCGACGAAGCGCGGTTCATGCACCAGGGCATGACCTCCTCCGACGTGCTCGACACCTGCCTGTCGGTCCAATTGGCGCGCGCGTCGGACCTGCTCCTCGCCGATCTCGACGCGCTGCTGGCGGTCCTCGAGCGGCGGGCCAAGGAGCACAAGCTGACGCCGACGATCGGGCGCAGCCACGGCATCCATGCGGAGCCGGTGACCTTCGGGCTGAAGCTCGCCGAGGCGTACGCCGAGTTCGCCCGCGCCCGGACCCGACTGATCGCGGCCCGCGCGGACATCGCCACCTGCGCGATCTCGGGCGCGGTCGGCACCTTCGCCAACATCGACCCGCGGGTCGAGGAACACGTCGCCGCCAAGCTCGGGCTGACGGTCGAGCCGGTCTCGACCCAGGTGATCCCGCGCGACCGCCACGCGATGTATTTCGCGACGCTGGGCGTCATCGCCTCCTCGATCGAGCGCGTGGCGGTCGAGGTCCGCCATCTCCAGCGGACCGAGGTGCTGGAGGCGGAGGAGTTTTTCTCGCCCGGGCAGAAGGGTTCGTCGGCGATGCCGCACAAGCGCAACCCCGTGCTGACCGAGAACCTCACCGGTCTGGCGCGGATGATCCGCGGCTATGTCACCCCGGCGCTGGAGAATGTGGCGCTTTGGCACGAGCGCGACATCAGCCACTCGTCCGTCGAACGCTACATCGCCCCCGATGCGACGATCACCCTCGATTTCGCGCTGGCCAGGCTGACCGGGGTCATCGACAAGTTGCTGGTCTATCCCGCGCGGATGCAGGCGAACATGGACCGGATGGGCGGGCTGATCCACTCCCAGCGCGTGCTGCTGGCGTTGACCCAGGCGGGGGTGAGCCGGGAAGACGCCTACCGATTGGTCCAGCGCAACGCGATGAAGGTGTGGGAATCGGACGGTGCGCTGTCGCTGCTCGACCTTCTCAAGGCCGATCCCGACGTTAGCGCCGCGCTGTCGTCCGCGGAGCTGGAGGACAAGTTCGACCTCGGCTACCACCTCAAGCACGTCGACACGATCTTCGCGCGGGTGTTCGACTGACCCGGCGGATGCGCTCGGGAAGCCCAGGGCGAAGTGGAGCGCTCAAGCCACCGGCCACGCCTGTTCGACCCAGGGCCACTTGGGCCGAGGCAGGTGTGGCCGGCTTCGTGATCCGCCGTCGCGCAAACGACGCTGCGAGTTCAGGATTCACCTAAAGGGTCGTGCCCTCCGTGTTGGTACGAATATTGAGCTTCCACCGGACGCTGCCGTGATCAACCGGGTGCTGGTGGCGATTCTGCGGCGGAAACTGATCCCCCTTGTTGCAAGTCACTTCCCGCTTACAGCCGGTGCAGCGGTAGATCCCCGATACCGGCACTTCGTCCGCGGGTTCAAAGGTGTCCTTCCACCACGATTTCTCGGCACTTACGCTGGAAAGAACAGACGTCTCGATCTTGAATGACATGCAAGCCTCCGCGAGCGGGGGTAACTGGCCGACGACGGGCTCTGCCACCTATTCGCACCGATCCGGATCAAAGTCCGGCAGAAGCCCTCGGAACTGGCGGACATCTCGGCATCTTGTTAGCGCCGATCCGGAGCCGCGTCGGTGACCGGCCCTACTCCCCGGCGATCGCCTCTTTGATCTTCGCAAAAAAGCCCTTCGATTGCGGGCTCTCCTCCCCAGTCTCGGTTTCGCGGAACAGCTCCAGCAACTCGCGCTGGCGCGTCGTCAGCTTGGTCGGCGTCTCGACCTCCACCTGGATCACCAGGTCGCCGTGGCCGCGGCCCTGGAGGACGGGCATCCCCGCGCCGCGCTGGCGAAGCTGCTTGCCCGACTGGATGCCGGCGGGAATGCGGACCTCGTGGTGCGTTCCGTCGAGCCCCGGGATCGCGAGCGTCCCGCCGAGCGCGGCGGTGGTGAAGCTGATCGGCGCGCGCGCGAACAAGGTCGTCCCCTCGCGCTCGAACAGCGCGTGGCGTTTGACGTGGAGGAAGATGTACAGATCGCCCGCGGGCGCGCCGCGCGGCCCCGCCTCGCCCTCCGCCGACATCCGGATTCGCGTGCCCTCGTCGACGCCCGGCGGGATCGTGACGGAGAGCGTCTTGGTCTGCTCGACCCGCCCATCGCCGCGGCAGTCGCGGCACGGATCGTCGATCACCTGGCCCGAGCCGTTGCACACCGGGCACGCGCGCTCGACCACGAAGAAGCCCTGCTGCGCGCGCACCTTGCCGTGGCCGCCGCAGGTGTTGCAGGCGTGCGGGCGGCTGCCGGCCTTCGCGCCGGAACCGCCGCAGGTCTCGCACGCCGCGGTGACGTCGATCGTGATGTCCTGCGACTTGCCGTGATACGCCTCCTCGAGGGTCACCTCCATGTCGTAGCGCAGGTCCGCACCCCGCCGGGGCTGGCGCTGTCCCGGCCTGCCGCCCATGAACTCGCCGAAGACGCTCTCGAAGATGTCGGAGAAGCCGGAGAAGTCGGCGTTCTGCGTCTGCCCGCCACCGCCGTTTCGGAACGCGGCATGGCCGAAGCGATCGTAAGCGGCGCGCTTCTGCGGATCCTTGAGGCACTCATAGGCCTCGCCCAGCGCCTTGAACCGCTCCTCCGCCTCCTTGGAGCCGGGATTGCGGTCCGGGTGATATTTCATCGCGAGCTTGCGGTACGCCGACTTGAGCGTCCCCGCATCCGCAGTGCGCTCGCATTCGAGCAGTTCGTAGTAATCGACTTCGGTCATGCCCGTCCCCGGCGCCACAGTCCTTCGAGACGCCGCTTCGACCAGCTCAGCGGCTCCTCAGGATGAGCGGAAATAAACCACCGCTCGTCCTGAGGAGGGACTGAGCGAAGCGAAGGCCCGTCTCGAAGGGCCACGCCCGCGTTACGCCTTCTGGCTGTCGTCCACTTCGGAGAACTCGGCGTCGACCACGTCCTCCTTGGGGGCCTCGGCGGTTTCGCCCGACGCCGGAGAGGCGTCCGACTGCTGCTGCTTGTCGTAGATCGCCTGGCCCAGCTTCATCGCGACTTGGGCCAGCGCCTGCGCCTTCTCGTTCATCGCCTCGGGCTCGCCGCCCTCGACCGCGGTCTTCGCCTCGGCGACCGCCGCCTCGATCTCGGACTTGAGGCTCGCGTCGACCTTGTCGCCATGCTCCTGGAGCTGGCGCTCGGTGGTGTGGATCAGGCTTTCCGCGTTGTTCTTCGCCTCGGCCGCCGCACGCCGCTTCTTGTCCTCCTCGGCGAAGCTCTCGGCGTCGCGGACCATCTGCTCGATGTCGTTGTCGCTAAGCCCACCGCTCGCCTGGATGCGGATCTGCTGCTCCTTGCCGGTGCCCTTGTCCTTGGCGCTGACGTTGACGATGCCGTTGGCGTCGATGTCGAACGTGACCTCGATCTGCGGCACGCCGCGCGGCGCGGGCGGGATGCCGACCAGATCGAACTGGCCGAGCATCTTGTTGTCCGCCGCCATCTCGCGCTCGCCCTGGAACACGCGGATGGTGACGGCCTGCTGGTTGTCGTCCGCGGTCGAATAGGTCTGCGACTTCTTGGTCGGAATCGTCGTGTTGCGGTCGATCATGCGGGTGAAGACGCCACCCAGCGTCTCGATGCCCAGCGACAGCGGGGTCACGTCGAGCAGCAGCACGTCCTTGACGTCGCCTTGGAGCACGCCCGCCTGGATCGCCGCGCCGATCGCGACGACCTCGTCGGGGTTGACGCCGGTGTGCGGGTCCTTGCCGAAGAAGCCCTTCACGACGTCACGCACCTTGGGCATCCGGGTCATGCCGCCGACGAGGACGACCTCGCTGATGTCCGCCGCCTTGACGCCCGCATCGGCCAGCGCCTTCTTGCACGGATCGAGCGTGCGCTGGATCAGATCGTCGACCAGGCGCTCCAGGTCGGCGCGGCTGATCGCCTTGACCAGGTGCTTCGGCCCCGTCTGATCGGCGGTGATGAAGGGCAGGTTGACCTCGGTCGACGCCGCCGACGACAGCTCGATCTTCGCCTTCTCGGCGGCTTCCTTCAGCCGCTGGAGCGCCAGCTTGTCCTTGGTGAGGTCGATTCCCTCGTCCTTCTTGAAGCTGTCCGCGAGGAACTGGACGATCTTGTTGTCGAAGTCCTCGCCGCCCAGGAAGGTGTCGCCGTTGGTGGCTTTCACCTCGAACACGCCGTCACCGATCTCGAGCACCGACACGTCGAACGTGCCGCCGCCGAGATCATAGACCACGATCGTCTTGCCGTCCTGCTTCTCAAGGCCATAGGCGAGCGCCGCCGCGGTGGGCTCGTTGATGATGCGCAGCACTTCCAGACCCGCGATCTGCCCGGCGTCCTTGGTCGCCTGGCGCTGGGCGTCGTTGAAGTAGGCGGGAACGGTGATGACCGCCTGCGTCACGGTCTCGCCGAGGTACGACTCCGCGGTCTCCTTCATCTTCTGGAGCGTGAAGGCGCTGATCTGCGACGGGCTGTAATCCTTGCCGCCCGCGTTGACCCAGGCATCGCCGTTGGGGCCGCGGCTGATCTTGTACGGGACCAGCTCGGTGTCCTTCTTAGTGATCGGGTCGTCGAACCGGCGACCGATCAGCCGCTTGACCGCGAAGATCGTGTTGTCGCCGTTGGTGACCGCCTGGCGCTTCGCCGGCTGGCCGACCAGCCGCTCGCCGTCCTTGGCGAAGGCGACGATCGACGGCGTGGTGCGCGCGCCTTCCGCATTCTCGATCACCTTGGGCTTTCCGCCCTCCATCACCGCGACGCAGCTGTTGGTGGTGCCGAGGTCGATACCGATAACTTTTGCCATGAGTGCTCTTCTAGCCCCTGCCGAATATAGGTGCCGGCCGCGTCCCGTTACGGCGGCGCAACCGTGCTGACGAAGCGCGATATAGGGGGGGTTCGGCTTGTCGCAAGTCGCGGGGGCCGCTAGGCGAAATGCGACGTTTTCGGAAGAGTTGGAGGCCTGACGATGCGCACCTTTCCCCCGTTCGCCCCCATGATCGCGCCCGTCTTCGCCGCGGCGGTTCTCGCCGGCTGTTCGCAGCCGCGCGAGCTTTCCGTTACCAACGCCTGGGTACGCCTGCCCGCCGCCGCGGGGCGACCGGCGGCAGCCTATTTCATCCTTCACGGCGGGGCGACCGATGCGACGCTGATCACCGTCTCCACCGACGTGGCGATCAAGACCGAGATGCACGAGACGAAGACCGCGGACGGCACGATGACGATGGCCCCGCTCGCTGCGGTGGCGGTGCCGGCGCGCGCCAACATCCCCTTCGCCCCCGGCGGCCGGCACGTCATGCTGTTCGACGTCAATCCGGGGGTGAAGCCCGGCGGCGCGATGACGCTGACCTTCAGCTTCTCGAACGGCCTGCGGATCCAGCAGGACGCGAGCGTGATCGCCGCCGGCGACCCGGCGCCGAAGTTTTGAACGGACGTCTCCCCCGCCACGGGGAGGTTCGAGTGGAGCGCCCCCTCACCTCCGGGGAGATCGCGCTCGCCCGATCGGTCTACGGGGATGCGATCGACTACGCCCCGGTGACGGTCCGCCGCCGCAAATGGGCGTTCTTCCAGCCGCGCCATGTGGTGATGGCGCCGCTCGGCCACCTCCACTTCCACCCGGGCGGCGACCTCTACCGCGACGATTTCGCCGCCGCTCCGCTCAGCGACCAGGGGCTGTTCGTCCACGAGCTGTGTCACGTCTGGCAGCACCAGCGCGGCCTCTGCCTGCCGCTCGTCCGCCATCCCTTCTGCCGCTACGACTACGCCTTCAAACCCGGCTGGCCGCTCAAGCGCTACGGTATCGAGCAGCAGGCGGAGATCGTCCGCCACGCCTTCCTGCTCCGCGCCGGTGCGAAGGTGGCCGGCGCACCGGAGCTCGAGCGTTACGAGAGCGTGCTGCCGTTCACGTGACCATCCGGCGTGACGACGGCCGGCGCGCGCCGGATCAGCGCGAAGATGCGCAGTCCTGCGAACGTCAGCCCGCAGAAATAGATCGCCCCCACCGCCAGCGCGGCCACCACCGAGCGGAAGTCCTCGCCCGCCTGGAGCAGCGGTGCGCCGGTGACGGTCAGGAACAGCATATAGGCCGGATTGATGGCGATCGGCAGCCAGTTCATGATCTGGACGAGCAGCGCGACGCAGATCAACGCCAAGACGCCGACTCCGCCCGCCGTCCCCCAATGCAGCGCCGCATATTGCGCCAGGCCCGCGGTCGCGACACCGCATGCGGCCCCGATCACCGTCGCCGGCGCGAGCTTGAACGCGACCTTGTCCATGCTCGCCCAATACCAGGCGAACAGGAAGCCGGCATAGAGCGGCGCGAGCTTCAGCAGCGATCCGATCATTACGAAACCCGCTACCGCCAGCACCACCGCCGCCCACAGCGCCAGCCCTGCCCCGAGCGTCAGCGCGGGCGCGTCACCCGCCGCGGTCTCTTGCGTCGACATGTCCCTCTCCCACCGTTTTAATACGGTCGTTTTAGACTACGACGGAGGGGTCCGGGTGACAACCGGTGTTTGCCGTCGCGCAGGGCCGGCAACGAGCGGGGAGGCATCCGCACCGGTCCGAGTCGGGCCGGCCGCCGCCGGAACCGCGCGCGTCGGATCGCCTTGCCCTTCGACGATCGACGCGATGAGCGCCACGAACCGCTCCATGAGGGGCACCACCTCACTCGCCCGCAGCGCCCGCGCGACCGGGTCGATCGCGCACAATGTGCCGAAGAAACTGCCGTCCGAGAGCAGGATCGGCACGGAGACGTAGCTCTTGAAGCCGTAGACGACCGGGGTCGGATGGGTCCGCCACGCCTCTTCGGTCCCCGCGTCGTCGATCACCACCGTCCGGCAGGTCTGTCGGATATCGTCGCAGATCGTAGTCTTGATCTCGAGCTCTTCGCCCGGTTCGAGCCCGAACTCGATTCGGTCGAGGACCTGACAGGCGATCCACCGTTCCTCGGTCACGCGCGCCACTGCGGCGAAGCCCATCCCGGTCACCCGGCAGATCTCCTCCAGCATCGTGCGGATGCCGGGATCGTCGGCCAAGGCGATCGCCTCGGTACGGACGGGATCGGACATGGCGCGAGGATAGCCGCAAGCCGGGACGCCGCAAGTCGAATCAGCGCGCGCGCACCCGCATCGTCACCGCGACCGGGTCGTCGAGGCCGAGCGCCCCCGCCTCCCGCACGGCCGCCTTGAGCGGAAGCACATAGCCCCCGTCCTTCGGGAACAGCGAGGTCGTGAACGGCACGCCGTTCGCCTTGGCGGCGACCGGGACGCAGCACCAACTGTAGCTCGCCCGTTGCGCAGCGCCGCGGATTGCGGGAACATGGCAATCAGGTACGCCGACGAAAAAGAAGGGCGCCGGGCCGCGCCAAAGAACGACTAGGCCATCGAACGCGACAGGGACGAGCGGCGGCCCGCCAGTCACCTCAGCA
Organism: Sphingomonas sp. SP6; assembly: GCF_058313435.1. NCBI lineage: Bacteria > Pseudomonadati > Pseudomonadota > Alphaproteobacteria > Sphingomonadales > Sphingomonadaceae > Sphingomonas > Sphingomonas sp. SP6. Next base: position 414,720 of record NZ_JBZFLG010000004.1, on the reverse strand, counting down.
ACTTAAAGTCAAAACCAGTTTTTGACCTGATCGTCGAATCCCAAATAGGAAACCGCCCATCCCTCGCCAGTATTCACCAAATCGAACTCCCAACGGGTGACCAACTTGGCATGACGAACGAGATAATATTGACGGATGGCCGTGGACCCAAGACGATCGCTCTGAACTAATTCGAAACCCTGCACCGGGCCGTAGGCCTGAAGCGAAGTCAGCGTCTGATTCTTAATCGACGCCATTTCCGCTGTCTTGCCGCTCCACGCCGGGGTCGAGAGCAACTGCTCGACCGCGCCGTCGAGCTTGCCGGCCCGAAGCGCGGTCAGAAAACGGATCACGGGAGCCTCTGCGGCAGAGTCGCGCAGGAGAGGACGGTCGGCCGCCGAGGCGGGACCGGAGACCGCGGCAGCGCCGATCGCGATGGAGATGAGCCAGCGCTTCATCATTTCAACAGCACCAGCTCCTCCGCCATCGTCGGATGGAGCGCGACGGTGGCGTCGAAGTCCGCCTTGGTCAATCCCGCCTTCACGCACACCGCCGCCGCCTGAATGATCTCGGGGCTGTCGGGCCCGATCATGTGGATGCCGAGCACGCGGTCGGTCTCGCCGTCGCACACCATCTTGTAGAGCGCGCGCTCGTCGCGACCGGCGAGGACGTTCTTCATCGCGCGGAAATCAGAGGAATAGACCTTGACCGATCCATATTGCTGCCGCGCCTGGCTCTCGGTCAGCCCGACCGCGGCGATCGGCGGGTGGCTGAACACCGCACTCGGGATGCAATCGTAATCGACGCGGGTCGGCTTGCCGCCGAACAGCGTGTCGGCGAACGCCTGCCCCTCCCGGATCGCGACCGGGGTCAGCTGGATGCGGTCGGTCACGTCGCCGACCGCGTAGATCGACGGGCAGGTCGAGCGGTTGTCCGCATCGACCGTGATCGCGCCCCGCTCGTTCAGTTCGACGCCGGCGCTGTCGAGCCCCAGACCCTTGGTGTTCGGGATGCGCCCGGTCGCGAACATGACGAGATCGACGACGGCGGGCTCGTGCCCGGTCATGGTCACCCTGAAGCAGCCGTCGTCCTGCTTTTCGATCCGTTCGAACGTCGCGTCGAAGCGGAACTCCAGTCCCTTCATCATGCTGATCTGGAGCAGCCGGTCACGAACGGCCAGGTCGTAGCCGCGCAGGATATCCCTGGTCCGGTTCACCAGGATGACGTGCGCGCCGAACTGATGGAAGATGCCGGCGAACTCGTTGGCGATATAGCCCGCCCCCGCGATCAGCACGCGCTTCGGGATCGCGTCGAGGTGGAACGCCTCGTTCGAGGTGATGCCGTGCTCGTGCCCGTCGAACTGCGGAACCTGCGGATGCGCGCCCACCGCGATGAGGATGGTCTTCGCCGTCGTCTTCCGGCCGTCGGCGAGCGTCAGCTCGTTCGGCCCGCTGACGACCGCGCGCTGGTGGATGATCTCGGCCCCCGCATTCTCCAGCGTGTGCGTATAGGCGCCGTTGATCCGGTCGACCTCGGCCAGCACGTTGTCGCGCAGCGTCGGCCAGCTGAAGTCGCACTTGTCGGGCACGTCCCAGCCGAACCGCTTGGCGTCCTTCAGGTCCTCGGCGAAATGCGCGCCGTAGACGAGCAGCTTCTTCGGCACGCAGCCGCGGATCACGCAGGTCCCGCCGACGCGGTATTCCTCCGCCACCGCCACCTTCGCGCCGTGCGCCGCCGCGACCCGCGCCGCGCGGGTGCCGCCGGAGCCAGCGCCGATGACGAAGAGATCGTAGTCGAAATCGGGCATCAATTCACTCCGGGGTCGTCGAGCGCCGAGCGCAGGCCGAGATATTGGACGAAGGGGTCGAAATCGCGATCGCTGTAAAGCAGCGGTATGTCGTCGACGATGCAGCGGGTGGCGATCAGGATGTCGATCGTCTTGCGGACCGTGATGCCGAGTCCGCGAAGGTGGCGGTCGTTGCGCGCGGCGACGATCGCGACTTCGCCTCCCGTGATCTCGAGCACGGGATGCGGCTCAAGTTCGAGCCGGAGCGTCCGGAACTCACGATCCGTCTCGCACCCTTGGAGAACCTCCGTCAGGACGAGGTCGGGGATGATGACTTCGCCGACGGTGATCCCCTCGACCAGGCGAGCGACCTGTCGCGAGGGAACGTCCCTGCAAAAGTCGATCCAAACGCTGGTGTCGACCGCGATCAATCGCGCCGCATCTCGTCAAGGTCGCCGACCCAGTTGATCTTGCCGCGCAGCCTGAGAATGCCGCGCTGTCGATCGAGCTTGACGAACGAACGCAGAGCCTCCTCGACGACCTCGCGCTTCGTCTTGGCTCCGCTGACCGCCATCGCCTCGGCCATCAAGGCATCGTCGATCTCGATATTGGTGCGCATGTGTATAACTCCGGGTCGGCATACACATAAGCGCGCTAGGCCGTGAACGCCACCCTACCGCTCGCCCGCGCGCCGCATCGGCATCGCGTCGATCCGGCCTTGCAGCGTCTCGGCGAGCACCGGCTCGCGCGAGCGGAAGGCGACGCGGCCGTCCTTGCCGATCAGCGCCACGGCGAAGCGGCGTGGGTCGAGGCCGAGACGGCGGCGGATCGCGGCGGCGTCCTCGCGCGCGCCGCGGACTGTCGCTCCGATCACCTCGACCACCGTCACGTCGCGATCCGCCGCGCCCTCGCGCCAGCCGGACAGCGCATTCCGCTGCGCGGCGAGCATGGGGTCGGCGGCGACGGGCGCGCTGACCACCAGCACACGGCGCTCCCAGCGCATCTCGGCGATCGTCTGCGCCGCCAGCGCGATCGCCGCCGCCGCGATCACGCCAGCCCGGCGCGCGCGATCAGGTCGGTCGTCGACGGATCGAACTCGCCGCCGCCCTTGGCCGCGGCCTTCGCCATTTCCTTCCCCAGCTCGACCCCGAACTGATCGAACGAGTTGATGCCGAGCAGCACACCGCTGACGAACACGCGGTGCTCGTAGAAGGCGATCAGCGCGCCCAGCGTCCGCGCGTCGAGCGTGTCGAGCAGCAAGGTCGAAGACGGCCGGTCGCCCGGATAGGCGCGCGCGGGATCATCGGGGTTGGCCTTCCCCTTCATCAGCGCCGCGCCCTGCGCGAAGGCGTTGAGCAGCAGCATCCGGTGATGCTCCTCGGGCAAGGTGTCGCCCGGCTCGATCACCGCGAGGAACTCGACCGGAACCAGATGCGTCCCCTGGTGGAGCAGCTGGAACACCGCATGCTGCGCGTCGGTGCCGACGCCGCCCCAGGTGATCGGCGAGGTCGGTCGCCCGACCGGCTCGCCGTCGACCGTCACGCCCTTGCCGTTGGACTCCATCTCCAGCTGCTGGAGGTAGCTCGGCAGCAGCCGCAGCCGCTCGTCATAGGCGAAGGGCGCGCGGGTCTCCGCCTTGCGGACCTGGGTGTAGTAGAGGTCGGCGAACGCCGCGAGCGCGGGCGCGTTCTCGTGCAGCGCGGCGAGGCGGAAATGCCGGTCCATCTCCGCCGCTCCCTCCAGCAGCTCCTCGAACTGTTCCCAGCCCAGCTTGACCGCCGCCGGGAAGCCGATCGACGACCACAAGGAATAGCGCCCGCCGACGCCCTCGTTGAACCCCAGCACCCGCGTCTCGTCGACCCCCCACTCGACCGCCTTGTCGGTTGCGGCGGTCAGCGCGATGACGCGGCCATAGGGGTCTTCGACCCCGTGCTCGGTCATCCAGCCGATGACGCTCTCGGCGTTCATCATCGTCTCGGTCGTGGTGAAGGTCTTGGACGCGACCACCAGCAAGGTCGCCGCCGGATCGAAGCGCGCGAACACGTCCTCCAGCGCCACCCCGTCGACGTTGGAGACGATCGCCACCTCGTAGCGGTCGTGATCGCGCCCGAGCGCATCGACCAGCAAGTGCGGGCCGAGCGCGGAGCCGCCGATCCCGACATGGATCACCTGGCTGATGGGGCCGAACGCATCCGCCGCGATCGCGTCGATCACCGCGCGCATCTTGGCATGATACTCCGCCGCGCGCTTGACGCTCTCGGCATTGCCCTCGCCGCGCTCCGCGGTGTGCTCGACCGGGCGGTCCTCGGTGACGTTGACGTGTGCGCCCGCGAACATCTGCTCGCGCTTGCCGGCGAGGTCCTGCGCCTTCGCCAGCCGCTCGAACGCGGCCACCGCCTCCGGCGTCAGATGCGTCTTCGACCAGTCGAAATGGATCCCGGCGACATCGAGCGTGAACTTCGACAGGCGCTCCGCGTCATCCGCGAACAGCTGCTCCAGCCGCACCAGCGGCAGCCCCTCGATCTCCGACCAGTCCGCCATGTCCGTCCCTCCGATATCGTCGCGCGCCAAGCGCAGGGGCGCCGCGATCGTTCCCACGGCTTGACGCGCGCGCGGGGCTGGGCGACGCGCTTCGCCCATGGCCAAAAGCAAGCCCGCCGCCAAGCGCTCAGAGCCCCGCGACACGATCGTCTTCCTCGTGAAGCTGGCGATCGTGGTGTTCGTCTTCCGCAGCTTCGTGCTGGCGCCCTTCTCGATCCCGTCCGAATCGATGCTGCCCCGGCTGCTGATCGGCGATTACCTGTTCGTCTCGAAGTGGAACTACGGCTATTCGCGGTGGTCGCTGCCGTTCGGCTTTCCGCCGATCGACTGGCGCGTCGGCTGGGGCACGCCGGAGCGCGGCGACACGGTCGTGTTCCGCGGCCCCGAGGGCGAGGACCACGACGTCATCAAGCGCGTCATCGGCCTGCCCGGCGACACGATCCAGATGCGCCACGGGCAGGTGATCCTCAACGGCCGCCCGATCCCCAAGCAGCGCGTTGCGGACTTCATCCTCCCGCTCACCCCCAATTTCGACGCGACCAAGTGCGAGGCGCAGTTCCAGGCGTCCGACGCGACCGGCGCCGCGATCTGCCGCTACCCCCGCTTCCGCGAGACGCTGCCGGGCGGGCGCAGCTACGAAGTACTCGATCAGCGGGACATTCCCGGCGTCGACGACACCGGCGTCTATCAGGTGCCGAAGGGCACGGTGTTCCTGATGGGCGACAATCGCGACGATTCGGCCGACAGCCGCTTCCCCGCCCCGATCGACGCGATGCCGGGGCAGTCGCCCGGCATGGGCTATATCCCGCTCGACCATATCGAGGGACGCGCGCTCGTGGGCTTCTGGTCGACCGACGGCAGCGCCAATTGGGTCCTGCCCTGGACCTGGGCGACCGCCGCGCGCTGGAGCCGGGTCGGCCAGGGCTTCCCGTGACCGCGCTTGCCGCATGGGTGGAGGTGACGTTCGCCCACACACCGCGCGATCCCGAATTGTTCGTGCAGGCGGTGACCCACGCCAGCCGCGGCGGCGAGACGAGCTACGAACGGCTGGAGTTCCTGGGCGACCGCGTCCTCGGCCTCAGCATGGCCGAATGGCTGTTCGAACGGTTTCCGAACGAGCCGGAGGGGGTGCTCAGCCGCCGGCTCCATACCCTGGTGTCGGGCGCGACCTGCGCCGAGATCGGCCGGGAGATCGGCGCCGCCGATCACGTCCGCGTCGACAAGGGGGCCAAGGCGACCATCCGCGACGGCGACAGCGTGCTCGGCGATGTCGTCGAGGCGCTGCTCGGCGCCGTCTATCTCGAGGCGGGATACGACGCGGCCCGCGCATGGGTCCGCAAGCGCTGGGCGGACCGGATCGCCGGCGACGAGACCGCGCGCAAGCATCCCAAGGCCGCGCTCCAAGAATGGGCGCTTGCCCGCAACCTCGGCCTGCCGGCCTATGCCTCGCTCGGCGAGACCGGGCCTGACCACCTCCCGAACCATGCTGTCTCCGTTCGCGTCGGCGAGCATCGCGCGGAAGGACGCGCGCCGACCAAGCGGGAGGCGGAGACGATCGCCGCCGGCATCCTGCTCGACGCGCTGAATGCGATCGAACCCAAGCGCAAGAAACCGCGCGCCAGCACACGGATCCGGAAATGACCCATTGCGGCCTCGTCGCCGTCCTCGGCGCTCCCAACGCGGGCAAGTCGACCCTCGTCAATGCGCTCGTCGGGCAGAAGGTCGCGATCGTGTCGCCCAAGGCGCAGACGACGCGCGCGCGGCTGCTCGGGGTGGCGATCGAGGGCGAGACGCAGCTGCTCCTCGTCGACACGCCCGGCATCTTCGAGCCGCAGCGACGGCTCGACCGCGCGATGGTCGCCGCCGCCTGGGGCGGGACCGAAGGCGCCGACCTGCTCGCGCTGGTGGTCGACGGCAAGGGTGGGATCGGCCCCAAGGTCACCGCGGTCGCCGAGGCGCTGGCACACCGCCCCGAGCCCAAGTACCTCGTGCTCAACAAGGTCGACCTCGCCGACAAGCCCAAGCTGCTGCTCCACGCCGAGAGATTGAATGCGCTCGTCCCGTTCGCCGAGACCTTCTTCGTCAGCGCCGCGACCGGCGACGGCCTGCCCGAGCTCAAGCGCGCCTTCGCGGCGGCGATGCCCGAGGGGCCGTGGCATTATCCGGAAGACCAGGTCTCCGACGCGACCGAGCGCGCGCTGGCGGCGGAGGTGACGCGCGAGCAGCTCTACCTCCAGCTCCACGCCGAACTCCCCTATTCGGCGATCGTCGAGACCGAGACGTTCGAGGACCGCGCCGACGGTTCGGCGGAGATCCACCAGCAGATTCTGGTCGAACGCGCGAGCCAGCGCGCGATCGTGCTCGGCAAGGGCGGCCAGCGCATCCGCGAGATCGGCGCGCGCGCGCGCGCCGAGCTGACGGCGCTATGGGATCGGCCGGTCCATCTCTACCTTCACGTCAAGGTCAAGCCGGGCTGGGACGAGGACCGCGAGGTCTACCGCGACATCGGGCTGGACTGGGTGGAGTAAAGACCAATACCTCCCCGGGCCGGGGAGGGGGACCATGAGCATTCAGCGAATGGTGGAGGGGCAGACCAAAGCGGTGGCGCCTGTGGCTGCCCCACCCGCGCCATCCGGCGCTCCTCCCCCTTTCCGGGGAGGCAAAGTGCTACCGGAAATTGTCCGCGTAAGCCTGCAACTTCAGCTTGCGCTCGGGCGCCGGCGTTACGGTGTACGCGATCCCCTCGCGCTCCGCATACGCCACCGCCGCCTCCATCGTCGGGAAGCGCAGCTTCACCTGCGCGCGGGTGTCGCCCGATCCGGCCCAGCCGGTCAGCGGATCGGGCCGTTGCCCTTCGGGAGCCTCGAACTCGAGCTGCCAGCGGTCGGTCGCGAACTTGCCCGATTGCATGGCGTTCTTCGGGCGCTGGAAGATGCGGGCGGTGGTCATGACGCGCCCTTAGCGCGATCCGTTCGCCCGCGCATCGGCATTTTTGGTGCGCAGCGTCGCGTTGGCGGACGCCGGATCGTCGGGCCAGGGATGCCTCGGGTACCGCCCTCGCATCTCCTTGGCGACGGCCGCCCAGCTCCCCGCCCAGAAGCCCGGCAGGTCGCGCGTGGTCTGGATCGGCCGCCCCGCCGGCGAGGTGAGCGACAACACCAGCGGCGTCCCGTCGCCGAGCGTCGGATGCGTGGCCAGCCCGAACAGCGCCTGCGGCCGCAGCTCGACGGCCGGCCCTCCCTCGGCGGCATAGTCGATCGCGTGGCTCGACCCGGCGGGGCTCTCGAACCGCGCGGGCGCGCGCCGGTTCAGCTCGGTCCGCGCTGTCCAGTCGAGCCGACCGTCGAGCGCGCCGTGCAGTGCGCCCTCTCCGATCGCGTCGAGCCGGCGCTTGCCCTCGAGCAGCGCCGGCAGCCAGGTGTCGAGCTCGGCGGCCAGCGCCTCGTCCGAGAGCGCCGCGATCCCGGCATAGGCGGCGCGCGTGCGCAGCGCCGCCGATCCCGCGCCCCACGGCAGCAGCGCGAGGCCGTGCGCCCGCACGCCCTCGAGCAGCGCGGCGGCGATCTCCGCCGGATCGGCGGCGCTGTCCGGGCCGCTCGACAGCCGAAGCGAGCCCAGCCGCCGCTCGCGCAACGTCGTCACGCCGCCGCTCGCGGGATCGAAGGCGACCGTCCGGCGCGTCTCGATCCGGTCGGCGAACAGCGTCTCGACCGTCTCGCGGTCGATCGCCGCCGCGGAGAGGATGCGCGCGCCCGCCGCCGCCCCCTGCGTCTCGGCGACCGCCAGCCATTCCTCGCGCGCGAGGCTCGACGCCGGATCGAGCCGGAACCCGCGCCCGCCGGCGGAGGCCCAGGTCTCGCCCGAAGCATCGCGGCGCCGCGCGATGCGATCGGGATAGGCGAGCGCGATGGACACCGCCGCTCCCCTCCCGCGTGCGGCAGGGGTCGGGACAGGGCCTGGGCGATCGGCGACCACCGTACGATCGCGCGTCTCCCCTTCCCCGATCGCTCTCGCGCGCGGGAGGGAAGAAGCAAGGTTCGCCCACCGCCGCGCCAACCCTCGCGCCGCCTCCGCCTTCGCCCCGCGCTCCCCCCGCCAGCGCCGCAGCCTCAGTTCGAGATCGACGTCGGCGCCGCCCAGCCCGCGCTCGCCGAGCAGCACCGCGACCTCCGCCGCCTCGCGCGCCAGCCCGATCTTGCCTGCGCGGACCAGCATGTGCGCCAGTCGCGGCGGCATCGGCAGCGCCGCGAGCGCGCGGCCGTGCGCGGTCGGCCGCCCATCCGCATCGAGCGCCGCCAGCGTCGCCAGCCTTGCCCGCGCCTCCGCGACCGCGGCCTCCGGTGGCGGGTCGATCCAGCGCAACTCGCGCGGATCGGCGACGCCCCAGATCGCGCTCGCCAGCACCAAAGCCGACAGGTCCGCCTCCAGGATCTCGGGCGGATCGAAGCGCGGCAGACCCGCGGTCCCCGCCTCCTCCCACAGCCGATAGGCAATCCCCGGCCCCTGCCGCGCCGCGCGTCCCGCACGCTGGGTCGCCGCCGCCTGGCTCGCGCGCTCGGTGACGAGCCGGGTCATCCCCGCTCCGCGATCGTAGCGCGGCCGCCGCGCTAGGCCGCTGTCGACGACCACGCGCACGCCGTCGATCGTCAGGCTCGTCTCGGCGATGCTCGTCGCGAGCACCAGCTTGCGTCCCGCCTCGGGCGCGATCGCCGCGCGCTGCGCCGCCGGGTCGAGCGAGCCGTGCAGCTTGTGGAGCGACACGCCCGGCACCTCGGCCAGTCGTTCCGCCGTCCGCTCGATCTCGGCGACACCGGGCAGGAAGGCGAGCACCCCGCCGGTCTCCTCCGCCAGCGCCTGCCGCACCGCGCGCGCCATGTCGTCCTCGATCCGCTCCGCCGAGCGACCGATGTGGCGCAGCGTCAGCGGATACGAGCGCCCTTCGCTCTCGATCACCGGCGCGTCCCCCATCAGCGCCGCGAAGCGCGCACCGTCGAGCGTCGCCGACATCGCCACCACCCGCAGGTCCTCGCGCAAGCCTCCTTGCGCGTCGAGCGCCAGCGCCAGCCCGAAATCGCCGTCGAGGCTGCGCTCGTGCACCTCGTCGAACAGCACCGCGGACACGCCCGCCAGCTCCGGATCGGCCTGGATGCGGTTCACGAAGATGCCCTCGGTCACCACCGTCACCCGCGTCGCGGCCGAGCGCTTGACGTCCAGCCGCGTCGCATAGCCGAAGGTCCGCCCGACCGGCTCGTTCGCCTGTCCCGCCATCCGCTCCGCCGCCGCCCGCGCCGCGATCCGACGCGGCGACAGCAAAAGGATCTCGCCCCGGCACCAGCGCTCGCCGAGCAGCGCCGGGGCGACCGCCGTCGTCTTCCCCGCCCCCGGCGGCGCCACGAGAACGGCGTTCGCGCCGGAGCGCAGCGCGGCGAGCAGATCGGGAAGGACGGCGTGGACCGGAAGAGTCATCGAGCCTCGATCCCTACCCCACCGTTCGTGTCGAGCGAAGTCGAGACACCTTGATGCCCGTGGTAGCCGGGCCCTCGACGATGCTCGGGACGAGCGGAGGTGGCGGCCCCGTTCGTGTCGGACGGAACACGGCCCCATGCGCTAGCATCACACGCCCGCCCGGTGGTAGCGCGCCGACGATGGGCGCGCACCACCACCACGATCATGGCCATTCGCACGAGCACGGTCATGCACCGGCGACCTTCGACCGTGCGTTCGCCATCGGCATCGCGCTCAACCTGGCCTTCGTCGTGCTGGAGGCGGCGTTCGGGTTCTGGGCGAACTCGGTCGCGCTGCTCGCCGACGCCGGGCACAACCTCTCCGACGTGCTCGGGCTCGCGATCGCCTGGGGCGGCGCGGCGCTGGCGCGGTCGGCCCCGTCGAAGCGCTTCACCTACGGCCTGAAAAGCTCGACGATCCTGGCGGCGCTCGCCAATGCGCTGCTGCTCCTCGTCGCGATCGGCGCGATCGCGCTGGAGGCGGTCCAGCGCTTCGCCGCCCCCGCGCCGGTCGCGGGTGACACGATCGCGGCGGTGGCGGCGGCGGGGATCGTCGTCAACGGCCTGACCGCCTTGCTGTTCGCGCGCGGTCGCCACGGCGACGTCAACATTCGCGGCGCCTTCCTCCACATGGCGTCTGACGCGGTGGTGTCCGCAGGCGTGGTCGTCGCCGGCCTCGCGATCGCCGCGACCGGCGCGGGCTGGATCGATCCGACGATCAGCCTGGTCATCGCGGCGCTGATCTTCTGGCAGACCTGGGGGCTGCTGCGCGAGACGGTGGAGATGAGCCTCAACGCCGTCCCGCGCGCGATCGACTATGACGCGGTCGAGGCCGCGCTCGCCGATCTGCCCGGGGTCGCGCGCATCCACGATCTCCACATCTGGCCGATGTCGACCACCGAGCCGGTGCTGACCGCGCACCTCGAAATGCCCGCCGGGCCCCCCGGCGATGCCTTCCTCGCCGACGCGCAGGACATGCTGCACCACCGCTTCGGCATCGGCCACGCGACGCTGCAGGTGGAGTACGGCGCCTGCGGGGTCAGGCACGCGCATTGATCGCAGTCCTCCCCGGCACGGGGAGGACTAGTAGCTCCGGCTCACCGCGAACTCGACCGCCTCGATCATCGTATCCTTCGCCGCGCTCGCGCCGAACACGCCGAGCGCGTCGATCGCACGCTGGCCGTAGTGCCGGGCGCGCGCCCGCGTATCCTCGGCCGCGCGGGTCTCGCCCACCAGCCGAATCGCCTCCGCCAGGTCCGCGTCCGACGACCGCCGCCCCTCGATCGCGTCGCGCCAGAACTGGCGGTCCGCGTCGCGCCCGCGCGCATGCGCCAGGATCACCGGCAGCGTCACCTTGCCCTCGCGGAAGTCGTCGCCCGCGTCCTTCCCCATCACGCCCGCGTCCGAGGTATAGTCGATCGCGTCGTCGACCATCTGGAACGCGATGCCCAGGTTGCGCCCATAAGCGTCCAGGGCCGCCTCCTCCGCCTCGGGCCGCTCCGCCACCACGGCTGCGATCCGGCAGGCGGCGGCGAACAGCTCGGCGGTCTTGGCGTTGATGATCTGGAGGTATTTGTCCTCCCCCGTGTCGATCCGCCGCGCCGCGGAGAGCTGGTGCACCTCCCCTTCCGCGATGACCGCCGAGGCATGGCTCAGGATCTTGAGCACCTTGAGGCTGCCGTCCTCGACCATCAGCTCGAACGATCGGCTGAACAGGAAGTCGCCGACCAGCACGCTCGCCGGATTGCCCCAGATCAGGTTGGCCGCGCGCTTGCCGCGGCGCAGGTCGCTGCCGTCGACCACGTCGTCGTGGAGCAATGTCGCCGTGTGGATGAACTCCACCGCCGCCGCCAGCCGGTGGTGGCGCGTGCCGGTATAGCCGATCGCCCGCGCGCTCGCGAGCGTCAGCATCGGCCGCATCCGCTTGCCCCCGCCCGCGATCAGATGCCCGGCGAGCGTCGGGATCAGCGGGATCTCCGACTGCATTCGGTCGAGGATCGCGGCGTTGACCAGGTTCATGTCAGCGGCGACCAGCGCGACCATCGGGTCGAGCGAGGGCTGCGCGCGAGCGAGGCGGTGGACGGTGGCGCTCATGTGCGGGCCGCTCTAGGAGCGAGGCGCGCAGGGAGCAACAGGAGGGGTTGATGCCGGACGAGGTGCTGACGGGCTATCGCAAGAGCATCGACAACATCGACGCGGCGCTGGTCCGCCTGCTCGCCGAGCGCTTCAAGATCACCCAGGCGGTCGGCCGCTACAAGGCCAAGGCCGGGCTGCCCCCGGCGGACCCGGGCCGCGAGGACGCCCAGATCGCACGACTGCGCGCGCTCGCCGAGGAGGCCGAACTCGACCCGGAGTTCGGCGAGAAGTTCCTGCGCTTCATCATCGACGAGGTGATCCGCCATCATGAACGATGGCTGGGGTGAGTCCGTCCGCCGCAAGCGCGATCCAGGAGCCGGAGCCGAATCGCGACCGCGTGCGTCCAGCTGAGCGCCGCCTTCGTAGGCGGCAATCCTCGGCGACGCTGAGCTGAACCCGCTTCACACCGCTCCGACGACGGCCGGCACACGAGTGCGAAGCGCTGTCCTACAGCCCCCCATCTGCGTCATACCCTCGCGGATGATCGACTCGCCCCACCTCGACGACGACCCTTTCGTCTTCACCCCTGTCCCCACCGCGTCATCCCGGCACGACGGCTGGACCGCCGAGCGCCAGCGCGCGTTCATCGCGGCGCTGGCCGAACATGGCGGCGTCGCGGCGGCGGCGCGCTCGGTCGGAATGACGCCGCAGAGCGCACGCAAGCTGCGGCTCCGCCCCAACGCGGAGGGTTTCGCGCGCGCCTGGGATGCGGCGGTCGAGGAAGGGAGGGACCGCGCCCGCGACGAGGCGCTGCGCCGCGGGCGCGACGGCGTGCTCATCCCCGTCACCTACGCCGGCAGGGTCATCGGTCAGCGTCGCCGCTTCGACAACCGCCTGCTGTTCGCCGCCTGCTACGGCGAGCCCCCGTCGCGCTACGAGCGCGACCGAGCCAAGACGCGCCGTCACGAGCGCTGAGAGATGCGCGAATGCGGCGTTTTCCCGGAAACTTCGGAAACTTCGGAGTCCCGAACACCGTCGCGAAAGTGTTCCTGGGGTGGCCTCCGGCCCCTCACCGCCGCTCGACCGAGACCGAGAACTTGGGCGTCAGCGCGCAGTCGGCGGGCGCCGGGCCATAGGCCGCGCGGTCCAGGCACCAGGCCGCGCTCGCGAAGTTCGTCGCGATGGCGGCGCGGACGATGCCGTTGTCGCGCATCGACGCATCCACGCCGCCGCCCTTCATCGCGGTGGTGATGTCGCGGTCGAACAGCACCTGACCCGTGTCGGCGCGCGCGAGGCGATAGTGGAAGGTCACCGAGGCGGTGTTGTGGGTGCCGATGTGGAACGGCGTCCGGCTGCCGACCCAGGTCACGGCGAGCCGCTTGCGCCCCCCGGACTCGGCCAGCAGGTTCATCCGCCGCAGCGTCTCGCGCAACCCGTCGTTGACACTGCTCCGCTTCGCCGCGGCGATCCAGTTGAGCGCCGAGCTCTTGATCGTCGGCGGCAGCCCCGCGATCTCGCCGACCTCGACGTCGTGGTACAATGCATGGCCGATCGCGACGGGGGCCGGCGTCTCCGGCGCGAACGGCAGGCCAATGGCGACGAGCGCGATCTCTCCCGGATCGGCAACGGCAGGCGCGGCGATCAAGACCGCGGCGGCGAGGACGGGCAAGCGCATGGCCGTGCCCGTGCCACGCCGTTCCTCACCAGCCGGTTACTCAGATCCCGTCCGCGACCACCTGATACCCCGCGGTCTCCAGCGCGGACCGCAGGTCGGCCAGGCACGCCTCGGCCAGCGCCCCGTCGGGCGAGCGCACGACGAAGTTCGCCCCCACCCGGCCCTCGCGGAAGAACGGATAGCTGCCGATCGTCACCTCGCCCGTGGCCGCGAAGCGCTTCTCGGTATCCCGCAGCAGGTCCGCGACCTCGCTCTCGGCCACCCAGCAGCCGATCGTCCGCGACACCACCGGCCGTCCGCCCTCGAGCGTCCCGGTCAGCGCGTCGAGCATCCCGGCGGTGATGTGCGGCACCCCGGCCATGATGAAGACGTTGCCGATGCGGATACCGGGCGCGCCCGACAGCCGGTTCTCGATCAGCTCGGCCCCCGCGGGCACCCGCGCCATCCTCAACCGAGCCTCCGTCGCCCCGCCGCGGGTGGCGTAGTAACGCTCCAGCGTCGCCACCGCCTGCGGATGATGGACGACCCCGACCCCCAGCGCCGCGGCGATCGCGTCGACGGTGATGTCGTCGTGGGTCGGGCCGATCCCGCCGGTGGTGAACAGGTAATCGTTCCTGGCCCGCAGCGTGTTGACCGCCTCGACGATCGCCTCCTGCCGGTCGGGCACCACCCGCACCTCGGCCAGCCGGATGCCCTGCACCCCCAGCCAGGCGGCGACCTGGGCGATGTTCTTGTCCTGCGTTCGACCGGAGAGGATCTCGTCCCCGATCACCACCAGCGCCGCGGTCCAGATGCGTTCACTCATCCGTTCGACTTAGCCTCGCATCGGCCGACCCGTCACGCTATATCGGCAGGATGACCGATTATGTGACGATGACCTCGGATGCGCCGATGACGCGCAACGGCGCGATCAAGCTCCACGGCGCGGACGCCTTCGCCGGGATGCGCGCCGCCGGGCGGCTCTGCGCAGAGACGCTGGACATGCTCGTGCCGCACATGGTCCCCGGCGTCACCACCGCCGAGATCGACCGGCTGGTGTTCGAGTTCATCAAGCTGAACGGCGGCATCCCGGCGACGCTCGGCTATCGCGGCTACGGTTATTCATGCTGCATCTCGATCAACCACGTCGTCTGCCACGGCATTCCCAGCGACAAGCCGTTCAAGTCGGGCGACATCGTCAACGTCGACGTCACCCCGATCGTCGACGGCTGGCACGGCGATTCGAGTCGGATGTATCTGATCGGCGACGTGCCCTTGAAGGCGCGGCGGCTGGTCGACGTCACCTACGAATGCCTGATGCTCGGCATCGAGCAGGCGCGGCCGGGCGCGCGGATGGGCGACGTCGCCCACGCGATCCAGACGCATGCCGAGGCGCACCGCTACGGCGTGGTCCGGGACTTTTGCGGCCACGGCGTCGGCCGGCTGTTCCACGACGCGCCGGAGGTGGTCCACGTCGGCAAGCCGGGAACCGGGCCGGAGCTGCGGCCGGGGATGATCTTCACGATCGAACCGATGATCAACATCGGCCGCGCCGACGTGAAGCTGCTCGACGACGGCTGGACGGCGGTGACACGCGACCGCTCGCTGTCGGCGCAGTTCGAACATTCGGTGGGGATCACGCAGGACGGGTGCGAGGTCTTCACGCTCTCGCCGAAAGGCTATGCCGCGCCGCCGTACGTGTGAGGGCTCTGCCGCCTCCCGGTACGGGAGGCGGAGCGCCGTGACTTAGAGGGCGACGAACACCCCTGCCACCAGCGCGATCGACGCCAGGGCCAGGAGGCCGTTGGTCGCGGTTTCGAGCATACGCATGACGTCAGTCCTTCTCTGCCGGCGGTATGTCCGGCTCGGACGCAAATGGATATCGTTACGTCATTGCGCAATAATCGTTCGCGACAATCATGGATGCACTTCGTGCAATCGTGAAGTCAACGGACTTTAGGCAGCGCCGCCAGCACCTCCGCGACGGCGCGGACGATCGCCGCCGGATCGTCGATCTCGATGTTGTGGCCGGTCTTCGGCACCACCCGGTGCACACCCCCCCGCGACAGCGCCGCGGTCTCCGCGTGGAGCCACAGCCCGGTCGCGAAATCCGCCGACTCCACCGGATCGGTCTCGTCATGCTCGCCGTGCGACAGCACCACCAGCGGCTTCGCTCCGAACGCACCCGGGCGGAACAGCGCGGCATAGACCGGGTCGTTGTCGGGCACCGCGTACACGCTGTTGAGGATCTCCGACGCCTGCGCCGTCTGATATCGCCGCGTCACCTGGACCCGCGCACGCTCGGCGGCGATCTCCGGACCCAGCTTCGGGCGAACCGGATCGGAACAGCGACGGTAGATCGGCGCAGCGGCGTCCAGGTCGCCGCCCTCGGCCGCCGCCCGACAAGCCCGGTAACGATCGAGCAGCCACGCGAGCCCATCGGTCCCCGCCAACTCCACCTTGGCGGCGATGACCGGGCCATACTGCCGCCGCGCGCGGAGCCGGATCCGCTCGCCCGAGCGATCCTCGGCCGGATCGACCAGCACCAGCCCGGCGACGTCCTCGGGATAGAGCGCCGCATAGAGCTTGACGTTGAACCCGCCCAGCGAATGGCCGACGAGCACCAGCGGCGAGGGGAGCCCCGCCGCGCGGATCAGCGCGTGGAGGTCCTCGACGATCGCATAAGGCGAGCGCGGCCCCAGCGCCGCGTCGCTATAGCCCAGACCGGCGCGGTCGTAGGCGCAGGCGCGCGCCCGCTTCGCCACTGCGGGCTGGACCAGCGCCCAGATCACCGACCAGTCGCTGCCGCCGGCGTCGAACAGCACGGTCCGCCCGCCCTCCGGCCCCATGCAGACCAGGTTGAGCTTGCGCCCGTCGCCGATGTCCACCTGCCGTTGCGGATGGGTGTATGCGGCGGCGAGTTCGGGCGTCACCTGCGCCGCCGGCTCGGCGAGAGCGGTGGTGGCGGAGGTCGCGAGCAGAGCGGCGAGCAGCAGGCGAAGGGAGTTCATAGTCCAGGTGTAGCAAGCCGCTCGCCAGGCACAACGGATCGGCCTGGCCGGGTCTCCCGCATCGTCAGCAGCACCGGCAGCACGCCCAGCGCGACCACGGCGATCAGCGCGCCGGGCGCCAGCGGCGAGCCGGTCTCCTCGATCAGCCGGTGCGCCAGCCAGGGCGTCAGCCCGCCGAAGATCGCCGTCGCTCCGGTCGCCCCGAGCGCCAATCCGCTCAGCCGCCCCTCGCCCGGCAGCAGTTCGGCAGTCGTCACCGCGCCGACCGCGCTCACCCCACCGCCCAGCGCGGCAAGCGCCAATGCCCCCGTCAGGGCACGGCCCAGCCCGCCGCCGGCGCTCATCGCCCAGAACAGCGTCGCCGGCAGCAGCACCGCCGACGCGCACAAGCCGATCAGCACCGGTCGCCGTCCGATCCGGTCGGAGAGCAGCCCGATGAGCGGCGTCACCGCGATCACCACGACCGCCGCCGCGGTCGACAGCGTCAACGCCGCGCCCTCGCTCATCTTGCCTGCCCCGGTCAGGAAGGCAGGTACGTACGTGATCCCCACGTAATAGGTGACCGATCCGAGCGCCGAGATCGCGAACCCGCGCGCCACCGCCCCGCGGTGATCGCGCAGCATTCGCGCGATGGGGTTTTGGGGAATCACCCCTGCCCCCTGCTGCCGGATGAACTCTGGAGATTCGTCCATCATTCCGCGCGCGATCCACACGCTTCCCGCCAGCGCCGCCCCGATCAGGAACGGCACGCGCCAGCCCCAGTCCGCCAGCGCCGCGGCGCTCATCAGCCCCACCGTCGCCGCCGCCACCCCGACCGCGAGCAACCCGCCGACCTCGCTCGCCGCCGAGGCGGAGGAGGTGATCAGCCCGCGCCGGTGGACCGGCGCGCCCTCGAGAAGGTACGCGACCACTCCGGTATACTCGCCGCCGACCGAAAACCCCATCACGCACCGGAGCGCGATCAGCAGCCAGCCCGCCGCAGGGCCGATCGCCGCCGCGGTCGGTAGCAGCGCGGTTGCGAGCATTGCCGCGGTCATCAGCGCCATCGAGGCAAGCATCATTCGCCGCCGCCCGTAACGATCCCCGACATGCCCGAATACCGCCGCGCCGAGCGGACGCATCAGATACGCGACCGCGAACCCGCCGAGCGCCACCGCCATCCCGCCGTCGCCGCCGCCGAAGAACACCCGCGACAGCACCGTCGCGAAGTAGAGGTAGAGGGTGAAATCGTACCATTCGACCGCCGTCGACAGCGCCGCGACGGTCATCGAACGGCGCGACATCGGCGCGGGCTGGTCGGTGGACATCGGGCGGGCGTAGCGGCGATCCGCAGCGCGACAAAGCCTCAGCCCGTCGACCCGACCTCCACCGTCTCGCTGATCGGCCTTTTCGGCTGGGGCGAGAGCGTGCGCACCAGCGTTTCGAACGTCCCTGCACCGATCCGGATCTCGTTGAACGCCGGGGGCGAGCTCCGCACCCGCTTGGACAGGGTCCCCGCCCCGATCAGCCGCACCGTCCAGTCGCCGCGCCGGAACGGCACGTCGAACGGATCGTGGACGTGGCCGGACAGCACCGCATGCGCACCGGCGTCGGCGAGCGCTTCGAGTGCACGTCGACCACCGCGAGTGTCGGCAGTGCCGCGGGTGCCCCCTTCGACCAGCGGGTGGTGCGCCGCAACGAAGATCAGATCGCCCTTCGGGGCGGCGGCGACCAGCGCCAGCGCCTTTTGCAGCGCATGGTCGCTGACATAGCCCTTCGACCAGTTGAGCCGCCACTGAGCGCGCGCCGTGGTCTTGAGCGGGACCACCGTGATCCCTTCCAGGCTCAGCGGTCGCTCGATCAGCTTCTCGGCGGCGGCGTAGCGGCTGTACGGGTCGAAGAGGCGGCGGAGAGGGTCGGAGTAATAGGGCAGATCGTGATTGCCGACCTCCACCGTCACCGGCACGCCCAGGCCGCGCAGCCACTTGCCGCCCGCGTCGAACTCACCGCGGAGCGCCCGCATCGTGAGGTCGCCGGTCATCACCACCGCCTCGGGCTTCTCGTCCGCCACGCAGCGCTCGAACCAGGCGAGCGCGGCCGGGTCCTCGGCCCCGAAATGAACGTCGCTGACATGGAAGATCTTCATGGGTCTCCAACGCGCAAGCCGGCGATCGGCTCAACCGCCTTGCCGTCCCCGCCGCGCCGCTTCAAGACGGGTCACCTCATGGGAGACGAACGATGCGGCGGCTGATCGGCGGATTGATGGTGGCGGCGCTGACCGCGGCGGCCCCGAGCGCGCCCGTGTCGCGCGAACTGACGGCGGCCGTATCGGCGAAGACCCGTGCCCCCGCGAACGTCGCGCGCGATCGATACCGCCACCCGGCGGCGACGCTCGCCTTCTTCGGGGTCAAGCCGACCGACACCGTCGTCGAGCTGATCCCCGGCGGCGGCTGGTACACCGAAGTGCTCGCTCCCTATTTGGCGGCGCGCGGGACCTATTGGGTCGCCGGCGGCTGGGACAAGGGGCTGAACGGCGTCCGAGCGATCCAGGCCAAGGACCGGGCGACCTACGCCAAGGTCCGGCTCGCCGCCTTCCCCGCGACGGCGGGCGCGCCCACCGTGCCGGCCGGAAGCGCCGATGTGGTGCTCACCTTCCGTAACGTGCACAACCTGCGCTTCTCGGGTGTCGACAAGACCCAAGCCGCATTCGCCGAGATGTTCCGGATGCTCAAGCCCGGCGGGACGCTGGGGATCGAGGAGCACCGCCTGCCCGAGGCGCGCGATGCGAAGGCCGAGGAGACGAGCGGCTATATGAAGGAAAGCTCGGTGATCGCCTTTGCCGAGCGTGCCGGGTTCAAGCTGGTCGCGCGGTCGCAGATCAACGCCAACCCGAAGGACACCGCCGATTGGGCCAAGGGCGTCTGGACGCTGCCCCCGACCTACACGCTCGGCACCGTCGACCGGGCGAAATACGCCGCGATCGGGGAGAGCGACCGGATGACGCTGAAGTTCGTCAAGCCGAAGTAAGCGCGGGCGCTCACCCCAGCTTGTCGACCTTGTCCTTCAGCCGGGTCAACTCGGCCTTGAGCGCGGCGATCTCGTCGTCCTTGCTCGCCGGCTCGGCGTCCGCCGCTGCGCCGACCGGCTTGAAGGCGTTCGTCGCGGCTTCGAACATCGCCATGTTGCGCTTGGCGAGCTCCGCGAAGGGCGAGCCCGCGAACGCGCCTTCGACCGCGGTCTTGAACTGGCTGTGGTTGCGGCGGAAACTGTCCATCGACGCATCGAGATAGCCCGGCACCATCGCCTGCATCGAATCGCCATACATCGCGATCAGCTGCCGAAGGAAGTTGACAGGCAGCATCTGCTGCGCTCCCTTCCCCTCCTCCTCCATGATGATCTGGGTGAGCACGGTATGGGTGATGTCCTCGTCCGTCTTCGCGTCGACGACCTTGAAGTCGCGGCCCTCGCGCGTCATCGCGGCAAGGTGGTCGAGGGTGATGTAGGATGAGCTCTCGGTGTTGTAGAGCCGGCGGTTCGCGTACTTCTTGATGACGACGATCGCCCCCGCCGCATGCTGCTTCTTCATCGAGCGCCCCCTCCGTGGTGTTTGATCGCGATGGTATCGCAAGCGTTTCCGCGCCGCAACATGGCCCGCGCCCCCTACCCTTGTTCCTCGACATGCTGCGCAGCGAGACCGCAGCATCGTCGGATCGGGCGGCCGCCGTGCTCGAGGGTTTGCGCCGATATCAGGATGCTCCCCGAACACTGTCGTTCCTTCGGGCACCGGCGCGATCCCGCAAGGGTGCGGCGAGGATGCGCGACTATGGCGGGCACGGACGCCCCGTCGTGTTCATCCCCTCGCTCATCAACCCGCCGTCGGTGCTCGACATCTCGCCGGGCCGCTCGCTCCTGCGCTGGATCGCGGCGCAGGGCTTCCGCACCTGGCTGGTCGACTGGGGCTCCCCCGCGGCGTCGGACGCCCGACTGGACGTCGCCGGGCACGTCACCGATCGCCTGCTGCCGTTGCTGACCAGGCTCGACGAGCCGCCGGTGCTGGTCGGCTATTGCCTGGGGGGAACGATGGCGCTCGCCGCCGCGGCGAGGGCCGCGGTCGCCGGCGTCGCCACGATCGCGGCCCCTTGGCGGTTCGGCGGCTACGGCGAGGCGGCGCGCGCCGACATGCTGGCGCTCTGGAACTCCGCCAAGCCGGCGTGCGAGGCGCTCGGGCTCGTGCCGATGGAGGTATTGCAGGCGGGTTTCTGGAAGCTCGACCCCGCGCGCACGATCGCCAAGTACGAACGGTTCGCGCGGCTTGATCCCTACAGCGACGCCGCCCGCGCGTTCGTCGCCCTCGAAGATTGGGCGAACGGCGGCGCGCCGCTGACCTACGCCGCGGGCGCGGAGCTGTTCGAGGGACTGATCGCCGACGACCTGCCCGGCCGCGGCCTGTGGAACGTCGGCGGCGTGACGGTCGACCCGACAGCACTCGGCTGCCCCGCGGTCGAGTTCGTCTCGCGCACCGACCGGATCGTTCCCGCCGCGAGCGCGGTCGGCCTGCCCGACCGGCGCGACCTCGACGCGGGCCATGTCGGCATGGTCGTCGGCAGCCGCGCGCACGCGCAACTGTGGGAGCCGCTGGCGGCGTGGCTGGCAGGCGTGCCGTGAGGCGGCGCTGGCCGGTCGCACTCGCGCTCGCCGTGCTGGGCTGCGGCGAGGCGCAGCCGTCCGACGAGGTGCTCACCGTCGTCCCTGCCGCCGTGCCCCTTGCCGTCGCGTCCCCGGTCATGTCCACGCCGCAGCGCGGCAAGACGGGCCACCCCGATCTTCCACCCGACGCCCACCGTGCCCTGCCGGCGGTGCTACGCGGCGTCACCACCGACTCCGCCTGGCAGGTCCCCGACCTTACCGACGCCGTCGCCGCCCACGCCGTCGCGCCCACCGTCCGCATCGTCCTTGATCCCCAGCCCAAGCCGGAGGACTATCGCCCGGCGATCGAGGCGCTGCGCCCTCACGCCTACCTCATGGCGCTGCTGCTCGACTCGACCGCGATGAAGCGCCTGACCCCCGACCAGATCGCCGCCCGCGCCGACGCCTATCTCCGCCTCTACGCCGACCAGATCGACCTGTGGGAGATCGGCAACGAACTCAACGGCGCCTGGGTCGGCAAATCTCCGGAGGAGATCGACGCCAAGGTCCAGGCCGCGTTCGACATGGTCCACGGGCGCTACGCGGGACACACGGCCATCACCCTCAATTATTGGTCCGGCCCCAATTGCTACGCCAAACCCTGGGAGGACACGCTCACCTTCGCGCGCCAGCTGCCGGAGGCGGTCCGGGACGGCACGGACTACCTCATGCTCAGCATCTACGAGACCGCGTGCACGCCCGCGCAGCACCCGAGCGCGGCCGAGATCGGCGACATGCTGACAAGTCTGGGCGCGCTGTTCCCCAACGCGAAGCTCGGCATCGGCGAGACCGGCGCGCAAGGGACCGAGGACGGATTGCCACGCGACCCGACGCTCAGGAAGAAGCAGGCGATCGCGAGCTATTACTACCGCATGGACGCCGAGCTCCGGGCGCGCCTCGGCGCACGCTATGTCGGCGGCTATTTCTGGTGGTATTATGCCGAGGACGCGGTGCCGCGTCGCAAGCCGAAGTCGCTGTGGCCGACGCTCGACCGGCTGCTCGCCGCGCTCGGCTAGACCCGCTCGCCCAGCAACTCCGCCGCGTCGAGCCCCAGCAGCCGGATGTGATCCCGGATCCTGGGCCAGTGCTGGGTTACGAAGGTTTCGCGTTCGGCGATCCGCAGCCGCTCGGCTGCGCCGGGCAGGACGAACATGCCGACCCCGCGACGGACCTCGACATAGCCCTCGTCCTGGAACGATTGGTATGCCTTGGCGACGGTCAGCGGATTGGCGCCATGCTCGGCCGCGAGCGCGCGGACGCTGGGAAGCTGATCTCCGGCACCATAGTCGCCGCGCAGCATCGCCGCGGCGATGGTCCCGCGCAGACGGATATAGACGGGGCTGTCGTCGCTGCTGAGCGCTGCCATGCTGTCTTAATACACTGACGGTGCGTCAGGTCGAGTCGGAATCGGCCCAATCTCCCGCGACCCGCGCTAGGTCCGGTCGCGGACGTTCGTCGAGCGCGCGCGACGGCGTGCCGATGAAGATGAAGCCGGCGATCCGCTCGGGCGCGGCGCCAAAGGCGTCGCGCACCGTGTCGCTGTACGCAGGCCATCCGGTCAGCCACCCGCCGGCATAACCCATCGCGTGGACCGCGTGGAGCAGGTTCATGCACGCTGCCCCCGCCGACAGCTCCTGCTCCCAGAGCGCGATCTTGCTGTCGAGCACGGGCGACGACAGCACCACGACCAGTGCCGGCGCCTGCCGTGCGTATTGGTCCATCGTCGCCACCTCCGCCGCCGACGCCTCCGGCCGCTCCGCACGGTAGGCGTGGCAGATCAGCCGCGACAGCCGATCGCGCTGGTCGGCGCGGACGGTGACGAACCGCCACGGCGCGAGCTTGCCGTGATCGGGCGTCCGTGCCGCAATCGCGACGGCGTGACGGAGCTCCTCGGCGGAAGGCCCCGGCGCGACGAGATCGCGCGGCTTGCCCGAGCGCCGGGTGGCGAGCAGCGAAAGCGGGGTCGAACGGTCGTTGAACATGGGGGCGGACGTAGCTTCACGCCCACCCATTTACACCCCCGCGCATCCCGCTAGTCTCACCCGCAACGAGATAATCAGGGAGCGTATCACCCATATGGTCGACACCCCGACCGCCGACACCCCGGCCGAGCCGGACATCAGCCACGTCAATCCCGCGGCAGAGGCCACCTGGTTCGGCCATCCGCGCCAGCTCGCGCGGCTGTTCACCACCGAGATGTGGGAGCGGTTCGGCTATTACGGGATGCGCGCGCTCCTGACGCTGTACCTGACGAAGCACTTCATCTTCGGCGATCGCCAGGCGACCGGGCTCTACGGCGGGTTCACCGCGCTCGTGTACCTCACCCCGCTGATCGGCGGCTATCTCGCCGACCAATATCTCGGCTCGAAGCGCGCGGTGAAGTTCGGCGCGCTGATGATGAGCGTCGGCTATTTCACGCTCTGCTTCGGCGGCCAGACCGCGCAGCCGTTCGCGACCATCGACGGTCAGCGTTACGAGGTTCAGGTCGTCGACCAGGGCGGGAGCGAAACCCGCTACGTCGTCGACGGCGCGCAGAAGCTGAAGATCAAGGGCAACGACGACAAGTCGGTCGATCTCCTCGCCGCCGACGGCAGCGTCGCGCGCCACGTCGAGCCCTCGGGCTTCGTCTCGGACGCGGAACGCTCGCCCTTCTTCGTCGCCGTCATGCTGCTCGCCTTGTGCCTCGTCTCGGTCGGCAACGGCTTCTTCAAGCCCAACATCTCGACGATGGTCGGCGAGCTGTACGCGCAGGGAGACCGACGACGCGATACCGGGTTCACGATCTTCTACATGGGAATCAACCTCGGCTCGCTCGGGTCGCAGATCCTGTGCCCGTTCCTCGCGGTCGCGGTCGGCTGGTGGGCCGGGTTCGGGCTCGCCGCGATCGGCATGCTCATCTCGTTTGCGCTGATCCAGTTCAACGGCGGCAAGCTCAACGGCTATGGCGAGCCCCCCGCGGATCAGCCCGCGGGCCGCGCGGCCGGCATCTTCGCGCTGGCGACGCTCGGCGTCCCGGCCTTCTACCTGCTGTTCGTCAACCTGATGAACGCGCCGGAGCCGGTGCCGGGATCGGGGATCGTCGGCTACATCGTCTCGCTGTCGCTGATGGGGAAGCTGCTGTTCGGCACCTTCCTGCTCGGCGTCCCCGCCATCCTGATCTGGTCGTTCGTCAGGGGCTCGCGCACCGAGTTCCAGATGATGCTCGCGGCGATGGTGCTGATCGTCTTCAACGTCGTCTTCTGGACCTTGTTCGAGCAGGCGGGATCGAGCCTCACCCTGTTCGCCGACCGCAATACCGAGCTGTCGGTGTTCGGCCTGTTCAGCATCTCCGCCGGGCAGACGCAGTTCTTCAACGCCGCCTTCATCGTCATCCTCGCGCCGATCATGGCGGCGATGTGGACGAAGCTGGCGGCGGCGGGGCGCGAACCGTCGATCCCGGTCAAGTTCGGGATCGCGCTGATCGGGGTCGGCGCGGGCTTCCTGTTTCTCGTCTGGGGCGGCACGTTCGCGGGCGCGGACTTCAAGGTCGGGCTGTGGTGGCTCGCCGGGCTCTATTTCATCCACTCCGCCGCCGAACTGTGCATCTCGCCCGTCGGGCTGTCCATGATCACCAAGCTCTCGATCGCGCGGATCGTCGGGCTGATGATGGGGGTGTGGTTCCTGTCGATCTCGGTCGCGCAGTACGTCGCAGGCGTCGTCGCGCAAGTGGCGAGCGTCGAGACGGTCGGCGGACAGGTCACCAACCTCAAGGTCAGCCTCGACACCTACAACGGCGTCTTCTGGACGATCGGGCTGGTGGCGGCGGGGATCGGGCTGGTGCTGCTGCTGATCTCGCCGGTCATCAGGAAGTGGATGCACGGGGTGCAGTGAAGCCGGCACGCGAGAGCGAAGCTGCGCGCGAGGCCGGCGAACTCGGCCGGCGGAGCGCAGCGGCGTTGGATGGCGCGACGCGGCTTCGCCGCGGCGACTGGGTTAGGGGAGAAGCCGATGAACACCGTCGTGATCGCCTGCATCGCCTTCGTCGGCACCCACTTTCTCCTGTCGCATCCGCTGCGACGGCCGATCGTCGGCGCGGTCGGCGAAGGCGGGTTTGCGGGCGTCTACTCGCTTGTCGCCTTCGCCACGCTCGGCTGGATCGCCTGGGCGTACCGGCACGCGCCGCCGGCGCCGCAGCTCTGGCCGGTACGCGACGGGCTATGGGCAGTCGGCACCGCGATCATGCTGGTGGCCAGCATCCTGCTGGTCGGTTCGCTGATCGGCAACCCCGCGCTTCCCGGCGCGCCCGGCGGTCACCGGCCTGTGCCCGAAGCGCGCGGCGTGTTCGCCGTGACCCGCCACCCGATGATGTGGGCGTTCGCCTTATGGGGTGTCGCGCACATCCTCGTCTATCCCGATCCGTCGAACATCACCGTCGCGGTCGCGATCATCGTCCTCGCGCTGGTCGGGGCGGCCTTGCAGGACCGCAAGAAGGAGGCGCTCCAGCCCGATTTCTGGCCGGCATGGGAGCGCCGCACCAGCTACGTCCCGTTCGCCGCCATCGCCGCCGGCCGCGCCAAGTTCGCCGGCTTCCGCCCGCACGACTGGGTGGGCGGCGTCGTCATCTGGCTCGCCGCGACCTGGGCGCACCTTCCGCTCGCCGGCTGGGCGGCGGGGGTGTGGCGGTGGGTGGGCTGAACGGCGCCGAAGCCGAGCGCGCAGGCGCCGCGCCCTACAGCCGCGTCATCGCCATCATCCGCTCGCCGTACCTCGGCCCCGCAGTCTTGCCCTTGGTCGCCTCATCGAGCCGCCGCAGGTCGTCGCCCGACAGCGCCACGTCCGCCGCCCCCATCGAATCCTCCAGCGTCACCCGGCGCTTGAAGCCGGGGATCGGCACGATGTCCTCCCCCTGCGCCAGCAGCCAGGCGAGCGCGATCCGCGCCGGGCTCGCGCCGTGCGCCGCCGCAATCTCCTTGACGACGTCGACCATCGCCATGTTCGCCGCGAAATTCTCCTCGGAGTAACGCGGATCGTTGCGGCGATAATCCCCCTCCGGCAGATCGTCGCGGCTCTTGATCTGCCCGGTCAGGAACCCGCGGCCGAGCGGCGAATACGGCACGAAGCCGATGCCGAGCTCGCGGCAGACCGGAAGGATCTCGTCCTCGACGTCGCGCTCCCACAGCGAATATTCGCTCTGCAGCGCCGCGATCGGGTAGACCGCCGCCGCACGCCGGATCGTCGCCGCGCCGGCCTCGGACAGCCCCAGGTGGCGGACCTTCCCCTCGGCCACCAGCTCCGCCATCGCGCCCACCGTGTCCTCGATCGGCACGTTCGGGTCGACGCGGTGCTGGTAGAACAGGTCGATCGTCTCGACGCCCAGCCGCTTGAGCGATCCCTCGCAGGCCCGCCGCACGTTCCCCGGCGTCGAGTCCACGCCGACGACCCCCTTCTCGCCGAAGCGGAAGCCGAACTTGGTCGCGATCACCACGCCGTCGCGCTTGCCCCGCACCGCGCGGCCCAGCAGCTCCTCGTTGACCAACGGGCCATAGACCTCGGCGGTGTCGAAGAAGGTCACCCCCAGCTCGATCGCGCGGTGGATCGTGGCGATGCTCTCGTCCGCGTCGGCCGCGCCGTACATGCCCGCCGACACGCCCGCCATCGGCATGCAGCCGACGCCGAGCGCCGAAACCTCGAACTCCGGTCCGAGCGTGCGATATTTCATGGTCATCCCTCCGTCTGGTCGCCGCCCCAACGCGCGAGCGTCGCCGTGGTGGCCAAGTCCCACATCACGTTGCCGAGCGTGCGGACGATATCGGGCAAGGTCTCGACCGCGACGAGCAGCCCCAGCGGCGCAACCGGCGCGCCCAGCGTCGCGCACACCGGCGAGATCGCGCCGACGTAGCTGACGGAGCCCGGCAACGACACCGAGCCGAGCGAGGTCAGCATCGCCACCAGCGCCCCCACCGCCAGCGTCGCGGGCGATAGCGCCACGCCGAACCAGGTCGCGACGTAGATCGCCACCGCGAAGTTCATCGCCGGCCCGGTCGCGCGCAGGATCGCGACCGCCAGCGGCAGCGTCACGCCCGCGGTCGCGACGGGTGCGCCCAGCGCCTGCGCCCCCTCGATCATCGCCGGCAGCGAGGCGAGTGACGACTGGGTCGAGATCGCCACCGCCTGCGTCGGCAGGCTAGCACGGACGTAGCGCGACAGGCTCACCCGCCCGCCGATCACCGCCACCGGATAGGCGAGCAGCGACACGACGACGCCGACCGCGGCCACGATCAGGATATAATGGATCAGCGCCTGGAACGCGCCGCCCCCAGCGGTCGCGCCGACGACCAGCGCCAGCGCGAACACGCCGACCGGGCCGACCCACAACACCCAGTCGATCACCACCAGCATCGCGTCGCGCACCGCGACGAATACGCGGACCAGCAGCTCGCGCGGCTCGGGCGCGATCCGCATGATGCCGAACGCGAAGATCAAGGCGAAGATGATCAGGCCCAGGAAATTGCCCTCGGCCGCCGCCTTCAGCACATTGGCGGGGATCACGTTCGCCAGGAACTCGCCGATCGGCGGCGTGGGGGGCGCCTGCTGGACGCCGGTCAGCGCCGCCTTGAGCGCGGCGGCGCTGGCGGCGGGTATCGGCGCGAGCGCCAGGAACAGCGGCGTCAGGATCGCGGCGAGCACCGCCGACGACGCCATCACCACCAGATACAGGCCCACCGCGCGCCCGGCGAGGCGCCCCGCCTGCGCCGCCTCCGCCGTCGCGGCGACGCCGGTGACGAGCAGCGAGAACACCAGCGGCACGATCGTCATCTGCAGCGCGTTGAGCCACGCCTGCCCCACCGGCCGCGCCACCGCCACCGCCGGGCCGACCGCGCCCGGCGCGAACTCTCCCAGCGCGATGCCGCCGACGAGGCCGATCACGAGTGCTGCAAGGATGCGGGTGGATTGGGACATACGGGCATTCCGGATGCACTTCCGTCACCTCGGACTTGTTCCGGGGTCCACGGTTGGGCAAGGGCGTCGGCCCAGGGGCTTGCCGGACGGTGGATGCCGGGACAAGCCCGGCATGACGAGGCTCGCTTGATGGCACGCAAGTATTTCGGCACCGACGGCATCCGCGGGCTCACCAATATCGCCCCGATGACGGCGGCGATGGCGATGCAGGTCGGGATGGCGGCGGGCCGCTATTTCCTGCGCGGCGATCACCGCCACCGCGTCGTGATCGGCAAGGACACGCGGCTCTCCGGCTACATGCTCGAGAATGCGATGGTCGCGGGCTTCACCGCGGTCGGGATGGACGTCGTCCTGCTCGGCCCGATGCCGACCCCGGCGGTGGCGATGCTCACCCAGTCGATGCGCGCCGACCTGGGCGTGATGATCTCGGCGAGCCACAACCCGTTCGCCGACAACGGCATCAAGCTGTTCGGTCCCGACGGCTACAAGCTCTCCGACGAGGCCGAGGCCTCGATCGAGGCGATGATCGACGGCGATATCCCGCTCGCTCCCGCCGCCGACATCGGCCGCGCCAAGCGAATCGACGACGCCAAGGGCCGCTACATCCATTTCGCCAAATCGACCTTCCCCCGCGATCTCCGGCTCGACGGGCTGCGGATCGTCGTCGATTGCGCCAACGGCGCCGCCTACCAGGTCGCGCCCTCCGCGCTGTGGGAACTCGGCGCGGACGTGGTGGCGATCGGCGTCTCGCCCAACGGCAAGAACATCAACGACAAGGTCGGCTCGACCGCGCCCGAAACGCTGTCGGAGACGGTGGTCGCCAGCGGCGCGGACCTCGGCATTGCGCTCGACGGCGACGCCGACCGGCTGATCGTCGTCGACGAGACCGGGACGGTCGTCGACGGCGACCAGTTGATGGCGACGATCGCCGAAGGCTGGCACCGCGAGGGCCGGCTCGAGGGCGGCGGGTTGGTCGCGACGGTGATGTCGAATCTCGGGCTCGAACGCCGGATGGCGAAGCTCGGGCTCGGGCTCGAGCGCACCAAGGTCGGCGACCGCTACGTCCTCGAACGGATGCGCTCGGGCAGGTTCAACGTCGGCGGAGAGCAGTCGGGGCACATCATCCTCTCCGATTATGCCACCACCGGCGACGGCCTCGTCGCGGCCTTGCAGATCCTTGCCGAACTCCGCCGCGCCGGCGCGCCCGCGAGCGAGGTGCTCCACCGCTTCGACCGCGTTCCCCAGCTGCTCCGCAACGTCCGCTTTGCCGGCGGCAAGCCGCTCGACGCGCCCCCGGTCCAGGCGCTGATCGCCCAGATCGAGACCGAACTCGCCGGCCGCGGGCGCCTCGTGATCCGCCCCTCCGGCACCGAGCCGGTGATCCGCGTCATGGCCGAAGGCGACGACGCCGGCGAGGTCGAACGCGCCGTCGGCCGCATCTGCGACGCGGTGCAGGCGGCGGCGTGACGTCTCCGTTCGTGTCGAGCGAAGTCGAGACACCGCCCCGTGTCTCGACTTCGCTCGACACGAACGGAAAAGCTTATGGACTGGCCATTGCGGTCTCGAGCCACTCCGGCACGATCGCGTCCCCCAACGCCTCGACCCGGCGATGCTCGACCATCAGCCCCAGCTCCGAATAGACCGCCCGCGTCCGATCGCCGGCCTCGCCGAGCGGCGCGACCACCAGCCTTCGATTGACCGTCGACCGATAGTTCATCCGCGCGGTATTCTCCTGCCCGATGTAGCAGCCCTTGATGAAGCTGACCCCGTTCAGCTCGCGCGCATTGCACTCCAGCCAGAGCGTCACCCCGTCGCCCAGCTCCGCCACGCCTTCCGTCACACCCAGCGACAGCCGATGCCCCAGCCAGCCCTCTGCCGGTGCGGTCGGCGGTGCGATCCATCGGCGGCCGAGCTCGGGAAGACGTGGGTCGGGCACGCCTTGCTCGCCCTGCGCCGACCAATGCACCGCCAGCCCGGGCTCGACCGCAATCGTGATCGCCCGCCGCAAGCGATACAGCGTCAGCCGCTTCGCCAGCGCCTCCGCCCGCTTCGCCTCGCAGTCGATCAGCACATCGTCGCCGTCGGCCCAGACGAGGAAGTCGAACAGCGCCTTCCCCTGCGCACTCAGCAGCGCCGCCCAGACCGGCAAAACCCCCGTAACGTCGTTGGTGACGAGTCCCTGGAGGAACCCGCGCACGTCCTCGCCGGACAATCGGATCAAGGCGCGGTCGGTGAGCGTGGTGGCATCGGTCATGGCCGCAAGCTAGGGACTTCCGTTCCTCTCCCCAACCCCGCAGGCCGCCCGTGACCGACCGCTTGACGATCCGCCGCCCCGACGACTGGCACGTCCACCTTCGCGACGGCGAGATGCTGCGGGCGGTCGCGGGCTTCACCGCGCGCCAGTTCGCCCGCGCCATCGTGATGCCCAACCTCACCCCGCCGGTCACCACGCCGGAGATGGCCGCCGCCTATCGCGAGCGCATCCTCGCCGCGCTCCCCGCCGACGCCGCCTTCACCCCGCTGATGACCTGTTACCTCACCGACGCCGCCGACCCCGACGCCATCGCGCGCGGTCACGCGGAGGGCGTCTTCACCGCGGCCAAGCTCTACCCCGCCAACGCCACCACCAACTCCGCCCACGGCGTCACCGACATCCGCGGGCTATGGCCGGTGTTCGAGCGGATGCAGGCGATCGGCATGGTCCTGTGCATCCACGGCGAGGTCACCGACCGCGACGTCGACATCTTCGACCGCGAGGCCGTCTTCATCGAACGCACGCTCACCCCGCTGCTCCGCGACTTCCCCTCACTCAAGGTCGTCCTCGAACACATCACCACCGCCGAGGCCGCCGCGTTCGTCAAGGCCGGTCCGGACACGCTCGGCGCGACCGTCACCCCGCAGCACCTCATCATCAACCGCAACGCGATCTTCGACGGCGGCCTGCGCCCCCACGCCTATTGCCTCCCCGTCGCCAAGCGCGAGGCGCACCGCGTCGCGGTGCGTGCGCTCGCGACCTCCGGCCACCCCCGCATCTTCCTCGGCACCGACAGCGCGCCCCACATCGTCGGCGCGAAGGAAGCGGGCTGCGGATGCGCCGGCATCTTCAATGCCCCCCACGCGCTCGAAAGCTACGCTCGCGTCTTCGACGAGGACGGCGCGCTCGACCGGTTCGAGGCGTTCGCGAGCGAGAATGGCGCACGCTTCTACGGCCTGGCGCTCAACACAGGGACGGTGACGCTGGAACGCGCCCAGGTACGGGTGCCGGACCGCTACGGCGAGGTCGTGCCGTTCCATGCCGGGGAGGTCATCGGGTGGCGGGTGATCTGAACCGCTCGTCACCCCGGCCTTGCACCCGGGTCCTGCTTTTCCTCTGAGCGATCGTAACGCCTCTGCCGGACCACCACAGCAAAGCTGCCCTTTGACCACCTGTAGCCCGCTGCGGCAAAGCCGCGTCGTCGGACGGGTTTGCTGGCAAAACCCGCCGGCACGGCGCGAGCCGACCTGCGCCTAAAACGGCACCCACTTCGACTTGTGCGTGAAGTTCATGTAGCCGACGTTGACGCCCGCGCGCCAGCCGACCCCCAGCCGCACCGGGATCAACACGATGTTGCCGCGCCGCAGATAGGTCGCGGCGAACCCGCCGACGAGGTACAGCCGGCCCTCGGCCGCCGGAAAGCGACGATAGAGGTCGGCGGTGTCG
Source organism: Sphingomonas sp. SP6 (assembly GCF_058313435.1). Classification (NCBI taxonomy): domain Bacteria; kingdom Pseudomonadati; phylum Pseudomonadota; class Alphaproteobacteria; order Sphingomonadales; family Sphingomonadaceae; genus Sphingomonas; species Sphingomonas sp. SP6. The sequence goes on along the minus strand of NZ_JBZFLG010000004.1, from coordinate 382,865 downwards.
TAAAGGTTGTAGACCAGCACGAACACCTTGTTGGCGTCGCCGCCGACGTCGAAGCCCACCGACGGCCCGGTCCAATAGACCGGCTGCTGCCCCTCGACCTTGTGGGTCATCACCCCCGATCCGTAGCGCAGCCCGACGACGAACGCGCCCGACGCCTCGCGGCCCGCGATATAGGCATTCGGCTCGCCCTGGTCCTTCAGGATGCGCTCGATCATCCCACCGAACCCGGCCGCGCCCTTGCCGAACACGCCCTCGCCCGCCGAGATCAGGTCCTCGCGGTGATAGGTGTCGGCGGCCTGGGTCGTCGCTTCCGCCCGGGCCTCGCGGCGCGGCGCGTTGTACGGGTCCGTAGGCGGCGGCGTGCGATCGTCGGGATACGACCGCGTCTCTTCGGGGCTCTGATCGCCGGCATCGACCGGCTGCTCCTCCATGCGGGGGGCGGGCTGGCGCGGCTGGCCGCTCCGCAGATCGCTGTCGACCGGCTGGTTGGGATCGACCGTCCGCACCTGCGCGGGCGCGGCGGCCCCGGCGAGCAGCGCGGCGGCGGCCGCGATCGAGATGGCGAAACGCATGACAGTCCCCTACCCTTTGACCGACGCTAGGCGCCGTTCTGCCGCCTGCGCAATGAACCGGCGATGACCCGAGTCGTTTCCACGCCCGGCCGGTTGATCCCCCGCCGCGCGCCCGCTATAGCCCGCCGCCTAGCCGAGCCGGAGACGTGGGTGAGTGGCTGAAACCAACGCTTTGCTAAAGCGTCGTACGGGAAACCGTACCGAGGGTTCGAATCCCTCCGTCTCCGCCAATTGCAGCGGCTCCTTGTTGGCGAGGCCCCAAGGGATGAGCTCACTCCGGAAGGTCGCGTCCGGCCACGCCGATCGCCGCGATCCCTTCAGTTCCGAACGCCAACTCACCGAGCGATAGACCTCTAAGGAATGGCGCCTTGGCGGAGTGGCAGATCCTCGCGAACCGGGCTTCTGCCTTCCGTCCCGCGGGGGCATTGTAAGGAGACCAGTTCGCACTAGACCGCCACCACCCTCGCCGAGGTGAACTCCCTCTAACAGCGCGTCAATCGTCCGACCGGCTCTTGTCGGTACTTGCATCCTGGAAGAACTTCGCGCTCCGCGTGATCGTTTTCGTGGCCGCGTCCAGCCGCAATGAGGCTCGCCGCTCCGTAAGTTGCTCGGCGATGCGGACGAACTCTTGTCTGAGACCGAGCAGCACCGACTGGCCCTCGCTCGTGAGACCGCCGGCCGTCGGGCCGTCGTCGCTTTGCGGCTCGAGAAGCTTCTTGTCCCGAAGCTTCTTGAGCCCCCTTCGGACTCCCTGGGGCGTCATGCCCGCGCTTCTGGCGAATTGAGCCGGTGACTCGTTCGCGTCAGCATTGCGTGCGAGGTGACCCAACACCAGCCACTCCTCGAGCGTCATGCCGTTTGACTTGGCGAGCAATCCTTCCAGGGCCGCGGCTCCCGCGCCGATCGCTTCCAGATAGGCTTGGACCTGCTCGGCCGTATGGGGCTCGTACGTGCGGCCGCCTTCGGATGACGGATTCTCTGCTTCGTCCACGATAATCATCTCCTGATCGCAATTGGTCACCGAACGTATTGTGTCGCGCGAGAGAGCAGCTTTTCGTACAAGCCGATGAACGACTGCGCCTGTGGTTCTCGCAACAGTCTGCCGACCCAGTCGGCGGTCACCTCCCGCTTCAACGGTGTGACTTCGGTGGAAAGCAGCTTCGCCGGCGCACTCCGCGCCGGGAGCCCGATCCTGTCGAGAGCCGCGTCGACCGTGCTGAAGTCGCCTGCGGCGAAGTCTTCGTAGTAAATGCACGAGGTCGGCCGTGACGCGGCCTTGAGGTAACGCTCCAGCGCCTCGCATCCCCGGACAATGTTGCGCAGTGAGGAGAGCGCGACCGACGAGTCGTAATCGGATAAGGAAAGCCGCTGGCCTGCGACCTGCGTGCTATGAAATTGCCCGCTCAGTCGCGCCGTCGTGTTCGAAATCGCCTGTTTCACCACGTCTCGGCGAAGCAGGAACAGGAAGGACGTGCGAGCCAGATACCGGTCGAAGTGCCCGATATGCTCCGCCATGGTGAGACCCGGCACTCCGGCCTTCGCGACGAACCATCCCGCCTCCACGCTGCGGGACATCCGGAATGCCAGCGCCTGCTCGGCCGAAGCCAGCAGCTGCCGCTGCTGGACCGCCTTCAGCTGCGGCTCGTTGAACGCCTCGGCGATGGCGGACGCGGCTCGGGTCCGCTCGATATGCCGGCACAAGAAGGTGCTACCGGCGCGCGAGGTGAAGACGATGACGGCCTGCCCTTCCAGCGCCGGCCACGACACGTCGCCGCCATCGGGCGGGGCCAGTCTCGCAAATCCAAGGCTGGGTAACGTCGCCTTTCGGCCGCCGACCTCCTGGAAATCTGCTTGCGTCAACAGCGGCCCTTTGGTCCCTCGCCGGCGAGGGATGATGTGCCGTACGCCTCACGCAGGCGTCCGGCAAGGAGTCTGCCGCAGCCTGCCGCCACGACGGCGGAAGCGTCTTGCCTCCCTCCCCGATCGCATCGGCTCCGCTGGCGCCCGTGCGGGCCGGGACGCGGGAGCCGGACCTCGAACAGGCAAACGTGATCGTTCGGTGGCGTTGCAGGGTCGCTGGGCGTACACGCCACCGCGGACACATAACGTGCCGCGTTCCGGTGAGGGTGTGATGGCGTTTTCGATGGTTGATCTGCCTCGGCCAGAACCGCTGATCCGCGAAGCGCGGGAAGCTTTGAGGGTCGGCGACGCCGGATCGTTCGTAGAGCCGCTCACCACCGCGATCGCTCGCTGGCCTTCGGACGCGAGACTCTATGAAATGCTCGCGTCGGTCTTGAAGTCGCAGGATCGGTTCGAGGCCGCTGCGACCGTCCTGCTCGATGGATCCGCGAACTACGACCTTTCTGCCGCGCAGTTCCACCGCGCCTTCTCCTTCGCGAAGCGCGGCGACCGCGCCGATCTCATGCATCAGGCGTGTGAGCTCACGCTCTCGCGCTTCCCGGATGAAGCGTGGGCGATCGAGGCGCTGTTGCGGATGACCGAGCAGGCCGGGGACGAGCAAGCGGTGCTCGACCTGCTGACCTCGCTCACACCCGAGCAGCGCGGCCACCCCGCGATCGCGTTCAGCCATTATCGCGTGTCGAAAGGCGCGCAAAAGGCGGTGGCACGCCAGGAGGCCCTCAAGGCTTTCGCGGCAAGCGACCGACCCGACCTCTGGCTTGGCCGGTTGCTTCGCCTCGATCACGACAGCCGCGGCTCTCTCGAAGCCTTCAAGCGGGCCGTAGCCGCCCGGCCCGATGACGACGTAGCCGCCGCCGAACTCGCCAATACGGCGCTGACGCGAGGATGGGTGGGCGAATGCGCCGGCGCGCTCGTGCGCGCGGAGACACTCGGCAGCAGCGAGGCCCAGGCCGAGATCCGGGCCATCCGCCAGTTCTTCGCCGCGCTCGGCGGATCGCTCGAAGCGGCGGCCGCCGAGGTCGAACCGTTCCGTTCGGTGACAACCCCCGGCGCGGCGGTCGAGTGGCTCTGCGAACATTGTCACATCGACGCGCCCGAGCCGCGGCTCGGCGTGCTGATGGTCGGCGGCTCGCTGGCCGGCGGCGGTGCGGAGCGGATCGTGTCCACGCTGTTCTCGGCCATCCGCGCTCGCCGCGGCGACGATGCGGTGCGGCTCTGCCTGTTCGACATGGTCGACGGCGAGCCCTCCAGCTTCTATCTTCCGCAGACTGGGATTTCGGCGGCGGAGGTGCTGGTCGCGAGACCGTGCACCGTCGATCATCCGCAAATTGCCTGGCTGCCGCGGCCCTTGGCGCGCCGGACGCAAGCCTTGTACGATCACATCACCGCCCAGCGCCCGGCGGTCGTTCATGCCAGCCTCGACATGGCGAATATCTGTGCGGCTTACGCGGCGCTGCTGGCCGGCGTGCCCCGGATCGTGCTTCATGTGCATAACATGCGCCCCAGCGCGCTGTCGCTGTTCGAGGAATTCCACCCGGACTTCGACCGCTGCTACCGCGCCTTTCTCGCGCGACCCGAGGTGACCCTGATCGGTGTCGCGGAGCCGTCGGTCGCCGACTACCTCGATTGGGCTGAGGCAGCGCCGGGCGCGCGGACCCACGTCGTGCATAACGGCTTCGACTTCGCGGCGTTCGAGGGTCCGGCCGCGGCCGAGCAAGCATCGTCGCTACGCGCCTCCTTGGGACTCCAAGCGAGCGATCGCCTGGTCGGGACGGCGATCCGGTTCACGGAACTGAAGCGTCCTGGCTTGTGGGTGGACATGGCGGAAATCCTCGCCGCCGAGTTCCCCGACGTGCAATTCGTCATGTTCGGCGACGGGGAGCTTCACGCCGCGACCGAACTGCAGGTCGTGGAAAAAGGGTTGAGCCGGCGTGTGCATCTGCCCGGTCGCGTCACGAACCTCCACGAGCTGCTGGGAGCGATGGACGTGTTCGTCCTGTCGTCACGCACCGAGGGGTTGCCCAACGTCCTGATCGAGGCTCAGGCGGCCGGGGTGCCCGTCGCGACCTTCGACGTCGGCGGGGCTCGCGACACCTTCCTCGACGGGCAGACGGGCGTTCTCGTTCGCGAGCAGACGGCCGAGGCGCTGGCCGAGGCATTGCGCCCGCTCCTCGCCTCGCCGCAGCGACTGGCCAGCATGAAGGGCGCGGCGCGCATCTTCGTACGCGAGCGTTTCGCCGTCGCGCCGATGGTCGACAAGATCCTCCGCATCCTCGATGGCGAGGATCCCGGCTCGATCATGGACGCAGAGCCGCGACCGGTCCCGCCGTCCACCTGGCTTTCGGCGGTATCGCGTCGTCTTTGGCCGAGCTCAAGGAAGTAAGATGACGAGACCAACCGTCCGGTTCATGATCCTCATGCAATGGGGTCGCGTCGGCAGCAACCTTGTCGTCAACATCATCAATCAATCGCGCGAAGCGACGCTGACCAACGAGAGGTTCAACACGATCCGGGAAGCGGATGCGCAGCTGGCTTGGTACCGGGAACATTACCAGTTCGACACCGCCACGCCGACGCACCGACTGATCGGCACGAAGGAGAACATCATCACGCTTGCCGATCGACAGGGGTTCGTAGAGCGCCTTCGCGCCGATGGCATCCGGATCATCCGCATGCGGCGAGACAATCTCGTAAAGGCCGCGATCTCGCAGGTTCGCGCGCAACTCTACGCCGAGCAGAGCAAGGCGGAGACGGGCAAGGCGATCTGGGCGATCCGCAAGGGCGAGACCCCACTCGGTCCGACCCAGATCGACCCTGCCGATCTCAGGTGGCGGATCACATCCATGGATCAGGCTCGTCAGGCCTTGATGAGCGCCTTCGCACCGGAAGAGGTCCTGGACATCGAGTACGAGCAGATTCTGAACACACTGCCAGACGTCGTCGCTCGCTTGCGCAAGCACTTGGATCTACCCGACGACAAGCCTTTCCGGGTCCCATTCGAGAAGGCCACCCCGGACGATCTGCTTACGATCGTCAACAATTACGACGAGGTGCAGCGTTCGCTCGTCGGCACGCCCTACGAGGCGATGATGCCCGTCCGGCAGGCGGTCGGCTAGAGGATCAGACGTCAGGCCGCAGGCATCGCCGGCTTCGCTCGAGACGGGCGACGCACCTTCGACCTTACCGCCGCGCTGGCTCTGAGCATACGGAGGATCTCGGCATAGCGGGCAGACTGGATGCCGCCTTCGGCCGAGATCTCGGCTCGGCGAAGCAGCCGCAGAAACGTTCTGATCGGCTCCGCGTCGTCTCGACCGATCACCTCGGGAAGCGGCTTGTGCGGCAGCGGGGTGATCGCGCGAGGATGATCGCTTTCGACCGAGTAGCCGTCGAAGACATAGGCCGCATGATCCCAGAAGGTCGGATCCTCCACGTCGTCGCAGAGCGCCGCAAAGGTCGTCACCGGGCGAGCGATCGACCAAGCGAGTCTCTCGGCATCGTCGGCCTGGTCCGCGATGACGGTGAGATGGTGCAGGAACGTCGCCGCGGCGGCAACGCCGACGAAGTGGACGAACTGCGCCGCATTGTGCCGATGCACGTGCAACACGGTCTCGGGCCGAGACGGATCGATCTCGACGAGCTTCGCCGTGATCCGACCGAACAGACAGTCGCGGAGCGCTTCCGCTTCCGCCCGGCTGGCCGTCGAGCGGCTGTGCACGATCGTGATCCGCGCGTCGGCCCCGTGCCGCTGGACTCCCTTCGGAAGGGTCGCGATCCCCGGCTGGCGGAACGCGGCGCTGCAGGGCCACGCGGCCAGCGCCGTGCGCGCCTCGGTCGGGGCGGACGTGAAGTTCCAGAGTCCGGCGTAGTAGAGGCTGGCCTCACTCGTCAGCGCGCTTTCCGCCGCAGCCTGGGCGCTGGGCGGCACACGAAGCGCCTCAACCCTATCGTCCATCCCGGCGACGCCAGATCGATAGGTATCCGTCACCGCGTCGGAAATCGGGTAGGTCGCGAAGCCCGACAGCACGGAGCCCAGGAACCGGTGCTCCGGTTGGCCGAGATGCGGCAGAGCGGCCGCGAAGAAATCGTCCGCGCTGAACTCGTTGAGATGATAGCTATTCAAGCTTCGTCCCTGCCCGAAGTACCATGGATCATTCGGACAGGTGATGTAGATGAGCCCCGACCCGCGAACCGCCCGTTTGAGCAGCGACAGGAATTTATCGGGGTCCGCGAGGTGCTCGATCGTCTCCACGCACGAAATGACGTCGAAGCGCCCCAAGCTCGAACGGCTGAGGAACTCGACCGCATCGTGGACCTGAAATAACAGTCCGTCTTGCTTGAAGGTCGCGCGGGCGTTGCTGATCGCCTCTGGCGAGACGTCGACCCCAACGACCTCTTTTGCCCCGAAGCGATCACGCAGGAGCCACGCGCCGAGGCCTTCGCCGCACGCAAGATCGAGCACGCGCTTTCCCTCGACGAGATGCGCGAGGGGCAGGTAGCGAGCGGCGTGGATCGACAGCTCTGCGGGCGAGTAGCTCGCAGCGTCGGACAGGCTGAGACGTTCCACCCGCCCGCCCTAGCGGGCGGCGCTCGCCTAAGAAAGGGCCGGCGATCTCCGCGGGACCAGGTGATGGTTGCTAGGCGGTTCCCCCGGAGCTACGCGGCCGCCTGCCGGCCCTCGACAGCGCGCCTCCCCGGCAGCACGCGCAGACGGACGATCATCCCCCGGGCGCATGGATCCGAAACAGCGGTGCGCGACGACGCGGCCGTGGACATCGGCGAGGCGACCGTCCTGATGGGCGCCTCACGGAGGATAGCTTGAACGACACGCCGGAGACGATCACCCCGCCCCATGCCTTCGGCCCGGACGCTCGTGCGCGGGTTCGATCGGGGCTGCGCATCTGGCAGAACACCGCGCCGCCGGCCGCTGGCTGGACGGCGGACACCTTCGCCAAGGGACCGCTCACCGACGCGATCGTGACCGACACGGCGCAGCTGGTCGCTCCAGGGCTAGATCCGACCGTCGGACGCTGGACCCGCATCTGGGGACCGCGCGCGAACAGGCTGCGCGCCAACGGCGGCAACCCGATCTCGCCCGCGATCATCGCGAGCAATGGCGGGCGCTGCCGGACAGAGTTCTCGAGCCACGCACGCGCTGATGCGTCGATGCTCGGCTGGCTCGCCTACCACCTCGGCCACGGCGGCCACGAAACGGGCGGGACCGGCTACCTCGACATCATCAACGCCGCAGGCATGCCCGACGAGGCGTGGATCCCGTATCCTTACGCCGCAGCATATCCGGACACGGTGTTCGATCGAGCGGCGTCCAACGGCACGCGGGACCGCGTCGCGCTCGACACGGTGATCCAGCCGCACGGTCGTCATTGGGATGTACCGGCGGGGAGCCGAACCGGCATCGACTTCGACTGGGAGGTGGCGGACGGCCGCTTCGGCGTCGATGCGACCAGCGCGCTGCTGACGTCGGCGGCGCGGTGCCGTTTGGCGGGCCAGCAATGTTCCCTCTACCTCAATCCGCTGAATGGAGGGAATGCGGAGCTTGAAGGTCTCGACGCGCTCGATCTTTGGGAGCTTCATGCAGCGTTCGATTACATCTCGGTCCTGGTCTACGCGCGATCGTTCGAGGGCGACGCCGGGCAATCGATCCGAAACCAGCTCGAACTGCTGACCGGGCCGCATGGCGACAAGCCGATCGACTATCGCAAGATCCGCCTAACCGTCGGGATGGGCGCCGCCTCGGACATGCTGACCCCCGCCGACGCCGTGCTGTGCCGCCAAGCGCTGGACGGCGAGCTTCCCGGATGCCCACCGGGCGTGGCTGAGAGCAAAGCGATGGGCGGCGTCCTCTTCTGGCCGAATTCCGGCGCGCCCGGGGGCTCGCTCAGCCGGCCCTACAATCAGGTCATCGCTGCCGTGCTCGGGCTTCCTCATCGCCGCTGACGGGAGGCGAGCTGTCGACCAGCAGGAGGCGGCTTGGCACAGGCGAGCGCTTCGTGCCCCACTCCGGGCATTCCCAGCCGCCCAAGCATCGCGAAAAGACCCGTTCGCATCCGGCGGACAACACTTTTAGGCTTGCCTTGGGTTCAGGCTTTCCGCCACCGCCCCGCATTATGCGGCGCTCGTGACCGATCCCAACTCGCCCCCGTCACCAATGCCGCGCATCCTGACCCGCACGGGTCTGCCCTACTTCGTGACGGACGCGGGCGAGCCCTGGACGCCCATCGGGCATAACGACGCCGTGACCTGGCCCGAACTCGCCGGGCTGTTCCGCCGCCGCGACCTCGCCGGGGTCGAACGGCATCTGCTCTGGCTGCGTGCGCACGGCGTCACCTGCATCCGGTTGATGCTGGAATATTGCCACGGCGAGCACCGCTACCTCGAGCGTCCCGCCGGCGCGTTCGCCCCCAACATGGTGCGGCTTTGGGACGACCTGTTCGCGCTCTGCGAACGCACCGGCATGCGCCTTCTGCTGACACCCTACGACACGTTCTTCATGTGGGTCCGGTGGGCGCATCACCCGTATCGCAAGGGCAACGGCGGCCCCGCATCGGCCCGGGGACACTGGCTGACCTGTCCGCAGACCCGCAGCGCGATCAAGCGGCGGCTCGCCTTCGCCAGCGATCGCTGGGGCGGCAGCCCGGCGCTGTTCGCCTGGGATCTCTGGAACGAGATCCATCCCGCGCACGGCGGAGACGATCCGCAGACCATCGCGCCCTTCATCGACGACGTGGCCGATTGGCTGCGCACGCACGAACGCGGACGCCGCGGCTGGGCCAACCTCCAGACCGTGTCCGTGTTCGGCCCGGTGCTGCTTCAGCATCCCGGCCTGGCCGAGCCGATCTTCCGCCATCGCGCGCTCGATTTCGCCAACACCCACCTCTACGAAAAGGGCACCATCGACGATCCGCGGAACACGGTCGAACCTGCGCTGGCGGTGGCCCGGCTGATGGCGGTCGCGGTCGACGAGGCCCGCGATGGTCGCCCGGTGTTCGATTCGGAACATGGCCCGATCCACCGGTTCAAGGACAAGAAGACGACGCTGTCGGAAGCGTTCGACGACGAATACTTCCGCCACATCCAATGGGCGCACCTTGCCAGCGGCGGCACGGGCGGCGGCATGCGCTGGCCCAATCGTCATCCCCACGTGCTCACCCAGGGGATGCGGGACGCGCAGCGCGCGCTCGCCGCGGCGCTGCCCCTCGTCGACTGGACCCGCTTTCACCGCCGCAACCTGTGGGGGCGGGTCGGTTGCAGCGATCCCGGGGTCGCCGTCGTCGGCTGCGGCGACCGGCATCAGGCGATCGTCTGGGCGGTACGGACCGACGCGCTGGGGGAGGACGGGCGCGTGGCGGAGCGGCGAACTGCCGACCGCGCGACCCTGACGGTGCCCGGTCTGGCCGATGGGGCGTACCGCGTCGCTCGGCTCGACACCCGCTCCGGGCGGATCGTCACGACGTGCGAGGCGACCGCGGACGCGGGCGAGCTTGCGGCCGACGTCGGGCCGATCGCGGCCGACGCGGCCTTCGTGATCGCCGACGCAGGGTCCGCATAAGCCGCGCCGCCGCCAAGGCCGCTCGACCCGGCGGCGTTGTTCGACCTGCTAGAGACCGACGTCGCAGAGTATGCTGGGACGTCACGCGCTTCGGACGACTGTCGCGGAAAGGTGAAGATCGATCTTCATGCCGTTCCCGCCTTCGCTGTCGATCTTGCCGGCCGGCACCGCGTCGCGCCCGGCGCCGCCGCGCGACCCGCAGGGGTCGGCGGCGATGACGTCGGCCGCCGCCTGCATCTATTCCGTGCTCTCCTGGCACTCCGCGCCGCTCCACCCCGGCTCATCCAGAAGGAGGTCGAGTTTCGCGATCGTGTCCCTGCGAACCTCCCGGCAAGTGCGTCCTCGGGGAGGAGAGATGGAGACGTCATCGGCGATCGCCTCCTTGATGCGCGACATCGCGGCGCGGCTGAGGATCCCCTCGTTTTGCAGCTCCCGACACATCTGCACGAAGCCGATCGCCACCGCATGGCCGCTCAGGCCGACGTTCGAGATGTCGAGATGAAGCCGCTTATGCGCCCGGAGATCATCGTTCATTGCCAGTCCCCAAGAAGTCGTCCCCGATCAGGCCTTCTGCCGAGCATGACGATCCGCTCGCGCTTCCGACCGCCTGTCCCGCGGATCACTGGCTCCGATCACGCAGCGGAAGCCGATGTGCCCCGTGGAGGTGTCGACCGTCTCCGGATGGCGCGCCGCGGGGCGATAGCGTTGACAATAGTTGGGGGCGCACAGATGCGACCCGCCCTTGAGCACGCGGCGCGGAAAGCGCGCGGAGACCAGCGGATCGATGCTGGCGAGCGCCGCCCCACCACGCGGGTTCGCGGGGATACAGCAGCTCTTCGCCTTCGTGCCACGCTCCGGCGTCGCCCACCAATCGGCGGTCCACTCCCAGACGTTGCCGATCATGTCATACAGCCCGAACCCGTTCGCCGGAAAGCTGCGAACGCGCGAGGTCCGCGTCCAGCCGTGCGGCGACTGGTTGGCGAAGGGAAACAACCCGAACCACGTGTTCGCCATCACCTGCCCGCCGGGCGTCAGGTCGTCGCCCCAGGCATAGTCCGCGCCCTCGAGACCGCCGCGCGCCGCATATTCCCACTCGGCCTCGGTCGGCAGGCGCTTGCCCGCCCAGCCGGCATAGGCCTCCGCGTCGGCGGCGGTCACGTGGACGACCGGATGGTCCGCCAAAGCGTCGATCGAACTGTCCTTGCCGGTGGGGTGCCGCCAGTCGGCGCCTTCGCGGAACGCCCACCAGCGCGTGGGATCGGCGGTGTCGATCGGCACCGGCGACTTCTCGAACACCGCCGAGCCGGCGCGCGCCTCGGCGGGGTCGAGCCCGGGATAGTCCCTGGGGTCGGGCGCGGTCTCGGCAGTGGTGACGTGCCCGGTCGCCGCGACGAAGCGGGCGAAGTCGGCGTTGGTCACCGGCGCCTCGTCGATCCAGAAGGCGTCGACCCGCACCGTTCGCGCAGGCGCCTCCTCCGGGTAGAAGCGGTCGGACCCCATCATGAACGCGCCGCCGGGGAGGATACGCATCCCCGGCGGCGCCACGTCGGCCGAACGCAGCTCCGACGCGACGTGTCCGGTCATCACTGCTTCCCGGCCTGGGTGATCTTGGCGGCTTCCTCGACGAAGGACTTGCTGTCCTTGGTCCGGTGGATCTTGCCGCCGAGCACGTCGTCCCAGGTGATCAGCGGATACAGATTGTTCTCCTGCGCCTGCTGATCGAACAGCGCCTTCAGTTCCGCCAACTTGGCGGGGTTCTGCTTGGCAAGGTTGACGCGCTCGGTCAGGTCGGTGTTGAGATCGTACAGCTCCCAATTGGTCTCGTCGAACTTCTCCTTGCCCTCGGTGCCTCCGGGCAGACGGTTCGGCAAATGGAGCGACGCCTTCCAGCCATCCTGGTAGATCGCTCGCGATCCGAAGATATAGTAATATTGCGTGTGGTGCCGCGACGGCGCCGCTGCATCACCGATCGAATAGGCGAGCGACACGCCTTGGATCGGCTTTTGCGGAATACTGCGGATCGCACCGGGCGCGGTGATGCCGAGGATCTCCAGCGTCGTCGGCAGCACGTCGATCACGTGTCCATATTGCGTGCGGATGCCGCCGCCCTGTTTGATCAGCTTGGGGTAGCTGACGATCATCGGATTGCGGGTGCCGCCTTCGGCGTTCGCGTCGGACTTCCACAGCCGGAATGGCGTGTTCGCCGCCTGCGCCCAACCAAGCGGATAATTTCCCTCGGTCGCGGCCGGGGTGCCGATCTCGCCGATCTTGCCGAGATTGTACTTGATGTTCTCCTTCTCCGGCAACGCCTTGGTGAACAGGACGCGGTCGATATCGCCGTTGAGCGTGCCTTCCTTGCTCGCGCCATTGTCGCCGATCATCACCACGAACAGCGTATTGTCGTACTGCTTGGTCTCTTTCAGGTGATCGATCAGCCGTCCGATCTCATGGTCGGTGTAGGTCAGGTAGCCGGCGTACACCTCGATGAACCGGGCATAGAGCTTCTGCTCGGCGGGCGGCAGCGAAGCCCATGCCTTGATCGCCGGATTGCGGTCCGGCAGGATCGTGTTCGCCGGGATGATCCCCATCTGCTTCTGCCGCTCGAACACCTGCGTTCGGTAGGCGTCCCAGCCGGCGTCGAATTTGCCCCTGTATGCGTCGCTCCACTGCGCCGCCACCTGGTGCGGCGCGTGCGTCGCGCCGGGGGCGTAATAGAGGAAGAACGGCTTGTCGGGCGCCGCCTTATGCTGCTTGTCGATATAGCTGATCGCCTTGTCGGTGATCTGCTCGCTCAGATGCCGGCCATCGGGCTTCACATGGACCTGATCCTCGACCAGGTCGGGCTTGTACTGGTCGGTCTGCGAACCGAGGAAGCCGAAGAAGTGATCGAAGCCCTTGCCGGTGGGCCAGTGATCGAAGGGACCGGCGTCGCTCGCCTCCTCGTCAGGCGTCACCCCGTACTTGCCGACCGCGAAGGTGTTATAGCCGTTGTCCCTCAGGATCTCGGCGATCGTCCCGTCTTCCGAGGGCAGCCGGCCGTCCCAGCCGGGGAACCCGGCCGACAGGATCGTGTGCGAGAAGCCCGAGACGTGGACGGCCCCGCTGTTCCGTCCCGTCAGCAAGGCCGCCCGGGTCGGCGCGCAGATCGCGGTCGTGTGGAAATTGGTGTAGCGCAGCCCCTGTTGCGCGAGGCTGTCGAGCACCGGCGTGCTGATCCCGCCACCGAAGACGCTTGCCGCGCCGAAGCCGACGTCGTCGATCAGGATCCAGACGACATTGGGCGCGCCCGCGGGCGCCTTGACCGGCTCCGGCCAGCACTCGCGCGAGTCGGCGAGCGTGCGTCCGATCTTGGCCGGGCACGCGGCCGGCTGTTGCGCCTGCGCCGCAAGTGGCGTCAGCGCGAAGGCGACGGCTGTGGTCAGCATTGTGAGGCGGTGCTTCATGGATCGATGTCTCTGCTGTTCGGGATGGATGGGAGTCAGCGCGCCGGCTGGGCGAGGCCCGGCAATCCGGGCTCGAAGGTGATGGTGATGCGCGAGACATCGCCGTCGAACTGACCGTGCGGGGTGCGGTAGTCGGTCACGGTCACACCGGTGTCGCGTCCGGTGTCGAGCATTTCCCCGAGCGCCGCGGGCACCATCAGCGTCCGCGGCAGATGGCCTCTTGCGATCACGGCGCCGCCGCTCGCCAATTCCACCGTCGCACCCTTGCCGAATCCTTCGGAGGTGAAGCTCACGCGCAGCCGCTGCGGGCCCGCGCCGAGCGGCTTGATCGCGGCGATCCGGTAATTCTCGTCCGGCCGAGTGGACATCGCATAGGCCAGCACCGGTCGGCCGCGATCGAGGAACAGGCTCCAGCCGCCATGATGGCTGCCGACGGCAAGGACGACGCCGGATGCGTCCGCCTTCGCAGGTGTGATGTCGGCGTCGACGGTGAACGAACGTCCGGCGAAGAACGGGCCCGAATATGCCGGCACACTGACGTCCGCGCCCCAATAGTCGAACCGCAGCCGCGGCGGGATGCCGAAACCTCCGCGCGCCGTGCCGAACCGGTGGTCGAGCGGGAAGACGCCGTTCGCCTCGGCTTCCTTCCGCCATGTTCCGATCATCGCGCGCATCACGTCTGGGTGCTGCGCGGCGACGTTGTCCGACTGTGAGAAGTCGGTGCGCAGGTCGTAGAGCGACCAGGTCGGGGTCGATCCCGGCGGCGGCGCATCGTCCCACGGCTTGCGGCCGTCCTCGCTGCTCGCGAACCAGCCGTCCTTGTAGAGGCCGACCTTGCCCATCATCTCGAAATATTGGGTGCGGGGCGTGTCGGGCGCGCAATCCGCGAGGCTCGGCAGCAGGCTCGTGCCGTCGAACGCCTTCTGTCGGACGCCGTAGACCGTGGTCGGAAACGGCAGGCCCGCGGCCTCCATCAGCGTCGGCGCCATGTCGACGACGTGCCCGAACCGCGCGCAGGTGGCGCCAGGGCGCGCGACGTGGCCCTTCCACGAGATCACCAGGTCGTTGCGGATACCGCCGAGCATCGAGGCATATTGCTTCGTCCAGCGCAGCGGCGTGTTCATCGCCCACGCCCAGCCGGCGGGGTAGAGCTGGTAGGTGTCCGGCCCGCCCTGCTTGTCGAGCGTCGAAGCCAGATAGGCGTCGTCCTCGTTGATGTGGTTCGCAAGGTGGCCGAGTTCGTTGAGCGTGCCCTGCGGACCGCCCTCGCCGCTCGCGCCGTTGTCGCCGGAGATCATCGCCACCAGCGTCGTGTCGAGCACGCCCATGCGGTCGAGTTCGGCGAGGATGCGGCCGACCTGCTCGTCCTGGTAGGTGAGCATCGCCGCGGCGACCTCCATCGACCGGGCGGCGAACGCGCGCTGCTGTGGCGTGAGCGAGGACCAGGCCGGGATGCCGTCGGGCCGCGGCGTCAGCTTGGTGCCGGGCGGGATGATCCCGGTCGCGAGCTGGCGCCGGTAGGTCTCCTCGCGGACCTTGTCCCACCCCTGGTCGAACTTGCCCCGAAAGCGCGCGATGTAGGAGGGGAGCGCCTGATGCGGGGCATGCAGCGAGCCGGGAGCGTAATAGAGGAAGAACGGCTTGTCGGGGTCGGCCGCCTTCTGGTTGTGGACCCAGGTGACCGCGTCGTCCGCCAGCCGCTTGTCGAGCAGTTCGGTCGGCGCGTCCGCGTCGCGGTCGGGGATGCGGTTGGTGCCGCGGTAGAGCACCGGGCTCCATTGATCGACGTCGCCGTCGAGGAAGCCGAAGAAATACTCGAAGCCGAGCCCCGTCGGCCAGCTGTCGAACGGCCCCGCAGGCGTTCCTTCGCCGGGGGTGATGTTGTGGTGCTTGCCGAACATCGCCGTGCTGTAGCCGTTGAGCCGCAGGATCTGCGCGACCGTGGCGGTCGCGGGCGGGATGCGTCCTTCGTAGCCCGGAAAGCCGCTCGGGCTGTTGGTAAGCATGCCGGTGCCGGCGTTGTGGTGGTTGCGCCCGGTGAGCAGGGCCGCGCGGGTCGGCGAGCAGATGCCGGTCGTGTGAAAGCGGTTGTACCGCTGCCCGGTGGCGGCGAGGCGCTCGAGGTTCGGGGTCGGCACCGGCCCCCCGAAGGCGCTCGAGATGCCGAAGCCGACGTCGTCGCTCATCAGCAGGAAGATGTTGGGCGCTCCCGCCGGCGCGCGCACCCGCTCGGGCGCGGCGGGCTTGGACTCCTCGACCCGTTCGGCGATCGTCCCGGTGAAGGGGCCGCGCGGGATCGGCAGCGTGGTCCGATTGGTTTGCGCAGCGGCCTGAGCGCCGACGGTCCACGCGATCGCCGCGGCCGAGAGCAGGAGACGCCGGCTTACCGACCTGCTCACAGCTTGGTCCTCAGCGTCACGCCGTAGGTGCGCGGCTCGCCGAGGATCGAGGTGACGAGCCCGGTCGTCCCCGGCGAGAGGGTCTGGAAATACTCCTCGTCGGTCAGGTTGCGCGCCCACACCGACAAATCCCAGCGTGCGTCGTCGAAGCGAAGGCCGAGGCGAGCGTTGAGGACGCCATAGCCTTCGACCTGGCCGTAGCGACTGTTGCTCGACGAGGTGTTGAACGAGGAGCGATGCGAGAAGTCGGCGTGGCCGTAGAGCTCGACCTGGCGCGATCCCCAGTCGCCGATCGGCTGCGCGAGGTCGGCGCCGAGCGTGTAGGTGAATTTGGGGACGCCGGCCAGCTGCTGCCCGGTGAGATCCTGGATCGCGCCCAGGTTCGCACGCTCCGGCGCCTGCGGGGCGTTGGTGTAATCGCGGTACTTGGCGTCGGTGTAGCTGAACGAGCCGGTCAGCGACACCAATCGGGTCGGGCTCCACGAGAGGTCGCCCTCCACGCCGCGCGAGCGGACGCTGGGGATGTTGGCGATATACTGCCGGATCGTGTTGTTACCCTGATCGACCGTGATCGCCGTTTGATAGTCGCTGATGTCGGTCCAGAAACCGGCGAGGTTGAGCGTCACCGCGCGATTGAGGAACTGGCTCTTGAGACCGACCTCATAGGCGTCGACCTTTTCGGGCTTGACCTCGGGCGGGATGCCCGGAGGCAGCGCGGTGAGGTTGAGACCACCCGACTTGTTGCCCCGCGAATAGGATGCATAGACCAGCACGTCGGGCGCTATCTTGTAGGAGATGTTCGCCAGGCCCGAGAGGCTGTTGTCGTCGAAGCCGGTCGAATAATCGATCACGGGATTGAACTGGTTGCGGATCGCTTGTGCCGCGGTGGCGACCGCCGCCGGCAGGCCGGAGAGATCTGCTCCGGCCACCGGGAACTGGTGATATTCGCCGTCCTTCTTCTCGTGGGTGAAGCGCAGGCCGCCGGTCAGCTTCAGCGCGTCGCTGACGTTCCAGGTCGCCTGTCCGAACGCCGCCAGACTCTTGGTCTGCGGGGTCGAGGTCGAATCGGCCTCGAAGCCGTTGAGCGCGGCGTTGCCGACGGCCGCGGGGACCGTCGGCAGGTTCCAGTTGGCCGCGGCGGCGCCATAGGCGGTCGCGCCATAGCCGCGGACGATCTGCCAGAAATAATAGCCGCCGATCACGTAATCGATCGTGTTGGTCCCGGTCGAGGCGAGTCGGACCTCCTGGCTGAACTGCCGCTGGCGATTGGCCTGCTGGGCCTTGGTGATCACTGGCAACGCGGTGCTGTCGCCGTCATTCGCCGGATCCCAGTCCCACCAGCGGTAGGCAGTGATCGACGTCAGCGCGGCGCGACCGAGATCCCAGTCGATTTGGCCCGACAGGCCGTAGCTGCGCATGTCGGCCTGATAATGCCCGTCGGAATCGCCGATCCGCGCGAACGGATCGACCGGCAGCGGCGTGTAGCCCGCGCGGGCCGCTCGGGCGCGGAAGTTGTTCGGGATCGTCACCCCGTTGTCGTAGGTATCGAAGATGTTCGCGACGACGTTGAGGACGAAGTCCTGCTCCTGCTTCGCATAGTCGCCGATCAGCTTGACCGACAGCGAACTCGTCGGCTTGATCAGGAGCTGGCCGCGTACCGAGACGTTGTCGTAATTCTGCGCCTCGCGCTGCGTGGTGACGTTGTACAGATAGCCGTCATGATGGGTCAGGGCGGCGCTGAGCCGCAGTGCGACGGTATCTGCAACGATCGGGGCGGAGGCCGAGCCGCGAAATTGATAATAACCGTAGTTGCCGCCGCTGGCCTCGCCAGAGAACTCCGGCTCGAAGCTCGGCGCACGGGTGGTGATGTTGATGGCGCCCGCGGTCGTGTTCTTGCCGAACAGCGTGCCCTGGGGTCCGCGCAACACCTCGATCCGGTCGAGGTCGACGAGGTCGAACTGCGATTGCCCGACGCGGCCGTAGAACACATTGTCGATGTAGATGCCGACGCCGTTCTCCAGCCCGTCGTTGGTCAGCGCGACGTTCGAGCCGAGCCCGCGAATGTTGATGTTGGTGTTGCGCGGGTTGAAGCTGAACACCTGGAGCGAGGGGACCAGCTGCTGAACCTGACCAAGGGTGAAGTTCCCGGTCCGCTCGAGCTGCTCCTGCCCGACGACGCTGAGCGCGATCGGCACGTCCTGCGCGCGCTCCTCGCGGCGGCGGGCGGTGACGACGACGTCGCTCCCCGCGGCGTCGTCGGCTGCGGGCTCGGGAGCGGCCGCGGCCGGGGCGGCGGCGGCCGCGGCGGCGGTGTCCTGCGCCGCAGCGCTCGCAGGATGAAGAGCGGAACCGGCAACCCCGAGGAACAGGAGCCGCGCGAATTGCGGAGATCGCGTCGTCACGTTGGTCGATCCTTCATGCAGGAGGCCCGGGCGAACCGCGCAGGCGCACGGCAGCGCGCCGCCGCAGGGCGCGGCGAACGTCAGGCAAGTCGGTGAACGGGCAGCGCACCGCCCGGCGGAAGTTCAGACCTTCTCGGTCGTTCGGCTACGGTCGGACAGCGGGCCGATCGGCGCGATCACGATATCCATTACGTCCCCCTCTCGAACTGCAATCGCGATCACAGCGACTCAATTCCCACTACACTGATGGGGATTCCACTTCCGATCCAGCGCGTCAAGAAGCATTTGCAAGATCCGGTCGCCCGAATCCCAAGCCCTTGTTTCTCTGCGCTTCCTTGTTCCGCTTTGGCGCGCCGCCCCAAGGAGATGGCGCGGGCGGGCGGCGGATTCAGCCGATCCTTCCCGCTTGACGACGTTTCGATCCTTCAATACCCATCCTCTTAATAGGCTTTCAGGGGGCCGTCGTGAACGCCTATCTGACCTCTGCCGAACACCTGCCCGGCGGCGCCTTCGTCGGTGCCGCGCGGCAGCCGGGCGATGTCCGGTTACGCCGGTCGATCCGCGCGATCGCGCGCGAACCGTTGCTGCATTTTGTCCTGATCGGCCTCGTGATCCTCATCGCCAGCCGATATTTCGACGCGCGCGCCACCCGCTACACGATCGACCTGACGCCGGCGGCGACCGGGCGGCTGATCGCTGCCTACGAACAGCAATACGGCAGCCCGCCGACCGCCGAGCAGGTCCATACGATGGTCGACGACGCGATCCGCGAGGAGATCTATCTGCGCGAAGGAATCGACCTCGGGCTCGACAGGAATGACGAGATCGTCCGGCGCCGGATCGCGCAGAAGTTCAGCTTCCTCCGCCAGGATTCGGCGACCCCGCGCGCGCCGACCGACGCCGATCTGCGCGGCTGGTTCGCGAACCATCCCGACGCCTACCGTCATCCCGGCAAGCGCAGCTTCGACCAGCTTTATTTCTCGATGGACAAGGTGGGAGAGGAGGCGGCGAAGCAGAAGGCGCGGGCCGAACTCGCCAGACTGGCGCCGGGAGCCCCGCCACCCTCGCGCGTCGCCGACCTCTTTCCCGGCCCCAGCGACGTCCGCTCGCTCTCCGAAGCGGAGGTCGCGCGGATGTTCGGCGGCGACACCTTCGCGCATGCGGTCTTCACGGCCTCGATTGGTCGCTGGGCCGGCCCCTTCCGGAGCGGCTTTGGCTGGCACCTGATCCGCGTGACCGAACAGGCGGCGCCACGGCAGCGCAGCTTCGACGACGCGCGGGCCGACGTGACCCGCGACTGGACCGAGGCGCAGCGAGACGCACGCAACGAGGCGGACTACGCGAAGCTGCTCGCACGCTACAGCATTCATCGAGCCGACCGCCCGTGATCCTGGCGCGCCTCCTCGCGCTGATCGTCGCGCTCCTCGCGTCGGCACCGGCGCTGGCGCACGAGGTCCGCCCCGCGCTCCTCGAAATCACCGAGCGCGCCGACGGTCGCGCCGACGTGGCGTGGAAGCAGCCCGTCCAGGTCGAACAGGCGGTCCATCTGCGCCCGCGCCTCGATCGCCTGATCGACCGACCGCCGGACGCGAGCGACCGGACCCCGGGCTCCCTGACGGCGAGCTGGTCCGGGATCGACCTTGGCGGGCGCGGGCTCGACGGGCGGACGGTGCGGGTCCAGGGGCTCGACCGGACCATCACCGACGTGCTGCTGGTCGTCCGCTCCCGCGGCGATGACGCGACCTCACGGGTCCTCACCCCGGCCGCGCCCGACTACCGGATCGACACCCACCCCGGCATCCGCGTCCCCGCCTATCTCCTGCTCGGAGTCGAGCACATCCTGACCGGCGTCGATCACTTGCTGTTCGTCCTCGGGCTGATCCTGCTGAGCGCCGGGGTGCGCCAGTTGCTCCTGACCATCACCGCCTTCACCGCCGCCCACAGCATCACCCTTGCCGCGACCGCGCTCAGGGCGATCGCCCCCGATCCGGCGCTGGTCGAGGCGCTCGTCGCGCTCAGCATCGTCTTCCTCGCGGTCGAGCTGGTCCGCAAGCAACGCGGCGCGACCGGCCTGACCCAGCGCATGCCG
Organism: Sphingomonas sp. SP6; assembly: GCF_058313435.1. Classification (NCBI taxonomy): domain Bacteria; kingdom Pseudomonadati; phylum Pseudomonadota; class Alphaproteobacteria; order Sphingomonadales; family Sphingomonadaceae; genus Sphingomonas; species Sphingomonas sp. SP6. The sequence continues at coordinate 362,473 of NZ_JBZFLG010000004.1, read as the reverse complement.
TGGATCGTCGCCTTCCTGTTCGGCCTGCTCCACGGAGCCGCGTTCGCCGGAGCGCTGCGCGACGTCGGCCTGCCCGCGGGCAACATTCCGGCGGCGCTGTTCCTGTTCAACGTCGGGGTGGAGATCGGGCAATTGCTGTTCGTCGGCACGGTGTTGACCGCGCTGTCGCTGCTCGCCCGCATCCGCTGGCCGGGAATGGCACCGACCGCCGCCCGCTTCGCCACGATCTACGCGATCGGCGGCTTCTCCACCTTCTGGCTGCTCGAACGGCTCCAGACCGCCTTCACCACCGTCTGACCTCAGGGAGAGTTCCGATGAAGCATCTCGGCAAAGTCCTGCTCGCCGGCCTCGCATTGTCGCCGCTCGTCGCTTATCAGCTCTCGACGGGCTCGCCCGCGAAGGCGGCGCAGGGCGCGACGGCTGCCGAGATGGCGCCGCCCGCAGCGACCGTCCCCTACGATCCGGACCGGAACGCTTACTTCGGCGATCTCCATCTCCACACGATCAACTCGTTCGACGCCTATGTCCTGATGGGCACCCGCGTCTCGCCCGACGAGGCGTTCAAGTTCGCGCGCGGCGACACCATCCGATATCTTGGCGGCCCGGTGCATCTCGGCGTCCCGCTGGATTTCCTCGCGGTCACCGACCACTCAGAGAACATCGGCGTCTTCAAGCAGCTGGAGGATCCGAGCAACCCGTTCGGCCAGACCGAGATCGGCAAGCTCGCCAAGACCGGCGGGGCCGACGCCTTCATGAAGATCGCCAAGATGATGATGACCGGCACCAAGTTGCCGATGGACGTCTCCCCGGTGACCGCCGACGCCTGGGAGCGCGAGATCGCCGCCGCCGACGACAACAACCAGCCGGGCAAGTTCACGACCTTCATCGCCTACGAATGGACGTCCATGCCGGACGGGCGGAACATGCACCGCAATGTCATCTTTTCCGGTCGGCGCGCGCCCGCGCCGTTCACCTCGCTCGATTCGAACAAGCCGCAGGATCTGTGGGCCTATCTCGGCAAGGTCCGGCACCAGGGCTATGACGCCATCGCCATCCCGCACAACATGAACGCCTCGAACGGCCTCATGTACGACTGGAACACGATGGACGGCCGACCGATCGACGAGGCCTATGCGCAGCTGCGTGCGGTCAACGAGCCGGTGGCGGAGATCAGCCAGAACAAGGGCACGTCGGAGACCCACCCGACGCTGTCGGGCAATGACGAGTTCGCCAATTTCGAGATCATGGACACCGAGCTGCTGGGGCATATCCCAAGCAAGCCCGGCGGCTCCTACTGGCGCGACGCGCTCGGCCGCGGGCTGGTGATCGGCGCCAGGATCGGCACCAACCCCTTCAAGGACGGCGCGGTCGGTGCGAGCGACCTCCACAGCGGCCTCTCGGTCCAGAGCGAGCAGGACTATGGCGGGATCGGCAAGCCCAATCTCGGCCGCGGCAAGCTGAGCAAAAGCGAGGTCAACGACGCGCTCGGCTACGGCAAGGGCAACGGCCTCGAATTGAAGCCGCTGATCATGAGCCCTGGCTCGCTGACCGGCGTCTGGGCCGAATCGAATACGCGCGATGCGATCTTCGCTGCTTTCCGCCGCAAGGAGACGTTCGCAACGTCGGGGACGCGGATCAAGGTGCGCTTCTTCGGCGGGTGGAACTTCAAGCCCGATCTGGCGGCCGGCAACGGCTGGGTGGCCGACGCCTATCGCAAGGCGGTGCCGATGGGGAGCGACCTGCCCGCCGCCCGCGGCTCAGCGGGACCCGACTTCGCGATCCAGGCGGTCAAGGACCCGAACAGCGGCAACCTCGACCGCGTGCAGGTGGTCAAGGTCTGGCTGGAGGGCGGCAAGCAGCAGGAGCATGTGTTCGACGTCGCATGGGCGGGCGGGCGCCGCGCCGATCCGAGGACCGGCAAGGTCGCCGCGATCGGCACCACGGTCGATCTGAAGACCGCGACCTACACCAACTCCATCGGCGCGGCCCAGCTGAGCACGGTGTGGCACGACCCGACGTTCAAGGCGGACCAGGCGGCGGTCTATTACGTCCGCGTCCTCGAAATCCCCACGCCGCGCTGGTCGACCCTGCGCGCGGTCGAGAACAAGCTGCCACTGCCGAAAGGGGTTGCCGCGACCATCCAGGAGCGCGCCTGGTCCTCGCCCATCTGGTACACCCCCGCCGTTCGGCCGAGGTGAATCATCCGCGGATCGGGTCGAGGGGCGGCTCTGTCGCGCCTCAGCCCTCCGACCTCGCCGGATCGACGATCCGTTCGATCCGGTCCGCCACCCGACCGGCTCGGCCGCGGCGGTAAGCCAGGCCCTGGTAGATCGCCAGCGACAGCTTCGCCCACCAGACGTAGATCAGGGGATGCGTCGCGCCGGCGAACCGCGCCACGCGGTGGCTCCACCGCGCGATCGCTGCGCGCATGCGGTACACCTGTCGGCGTCGCCAGCCGAATGTCCCCGTGGACGGGCGGACGCGCTTGATGGGGATCATCCCGCGGCGCGGCCAGGTCAGCCGATATGCCAAGCCTTCGCGCCGGTGTCGGAACCCCGCCGCCTGCGTCTCCGCGACGAAGTCCGCATCGACCTCGTCGAGCGACAGCCGCCCGTCGGCGATCCCGGCCGCCAGCAGATCGCGGAGCGCCGGGCTGCGCACGACGACCACGTTCGTGCCGCGCCCGTCGGAAGAAAAGGGTTCCACCCAAGCGTCGCCGAACGAGATGTCCGCGGTCTCGGCCACGACGTCGTCGCAGAAGTCGCAGGCGCTGGCCTGGAAGAAGCCGGCGCCCCAGTCGCCATCTGCCAGATGCCACCAGTCGCGCGCATGGACGCTGGCGTCGGCCAGGGTGAGCTGGGCGGTGTACCAATTGGCCGGCCGTCCCGCGTCCTTGCGACGATATTCCACCGCGCGCACCGCACCGGGATCGACACCCAGCTGCCACGCGAAGCTGTCGACGAAGCGCGCGCTCTTCATGTGGCCGCAGAACAGCCCGAGCAGGTGCGTCACCCGCTCGGCGATCACCGGGTCCTCGGCGCGCAGCAGATTGACCGCCTTGATGAAGCACGGAATGCCGACCACCGCATAGCGCCCCGGCACCGCGCGGATCTCCGCCAGCGCCTCCCCGAGATCGATGGGGAAATAGCGCGACCGGGCCCCTGCCCGGAGTTCGCTGCTGCTTCGCGACACCGCATAGCGGAAGAATACGCCGTTCGCGCCATCGGTCGGCACGACATGGACCACCCCGTCGATCTCGCCGCCGCGAAGCAGCGCATCGGCCACCCAGGTGACCATCCCGCCCGAACTTCCGGCCGCACGATACTCCGCCTCGGCGACGTGGCCGACATAGCCGGTCTCGAACCGTCCGAGCCGGGCGTCGCGGTGCGGCGCGGTGGGGAACCGCGCCGCGGCGATCACATCCTCGTTCGCGGCCTCAGGTGAGAACGGGCACGTGTGGGCGAATGAGGGGTCCGTGTCGGCAAGCGCGCCCACCGGCTTGCGTAGCCGGTCGCGGTCCCACGCCATCGGCCGCTCCAGAGCCGCGCACGCGCCGCAGCCGATGCAGAGGCCGGACCGGACGATCGCACCAGGGGTGATCGCGGTCGCGTCAGCCAAGCGCTCGCTCCAGGAACGCGATCGAGAGCGCCCGCTCGGCGGCGATCCGCTCGCCGATGCTTGGACGCGGCGGCGCGCTCAGCAGGTGGTCGACCGCGTGGTCGTCGATCGTCGGCTCCACCAGGTGCCGCTCCGCTCCAAGCGACGAGACCAGCCCTTCGAGCTTCAGTCGTCGGTAGGGCGACGCCGCGGCGATCAGCGGCCGGCCGTAATGAAGCGCGAAGACCGAGCCGTGGAAGAAGCTCGTCGCCACCGCTGAGGCTCCTGCCACCAGCTGCGCGAACTCCAGCGGTCCGGCGTCGACCGCCTCCTCGTCCGCGGCGGCATGAGGATAGCCGACGCTCACCAGCCGCGTCCCCGTCCGGTCCGCCCACCGCCGCATCGCCGCGACCAGCCATTCCGGCAGCCCGTGGCCGTAGAGCAAAGCGTAGCGGCCCTCCGCCGGTGGCCCGGCTGGCGGCAGCACTTTCGGGAAGGCGAGGCAGGGATCGAGCACCAGCGCGGGATCGCGCCCGGTCGCCTCACGGACGATCGTGCGCGAATTCCCGTCGCGCACCGACAGCGCGTCGAACCGGCGGAGCCGATCCGCCCAGTGCGGGTCGAGCCCGCTCGCCGCCGCGTGGCTGCCGCAGCTCGCGGCATAGGAGACGAGCCGTCGGGCGCGCACGCCTTCTCCGAAGAAGGGCGCGCAGCCGCCGTACCAGGGGTGCGAGAAGTTCCACACTTCATCGCTGCCCACCACGACCGCGTCGAACGCTTCGGCGCGCTCCGGCCGATCGAGCGGAAACGGCGGCGAGCAGGGCAGCGCCGCGACGGCTTCGGCAAAGGCGCGCACCTTGCGGCCCAGCGCGGGGAGATGCCGCCGGGCGGTGCGCGCCGGCAGTTCGGGCTGGAAGGCGTTGCGCAGCTCGCGCGAGGTCACTCGGGCCGAGCGATGGTCCATCAGCACCGCGTCGTGGCCCAGCTCGCGCAGTCCCTCGACCAGGCACCGCGCCTGCCAATAGGAGCCGTAGTTGATGCTCGCGTGAAAGGTGAGGATTCCGATCCGCATCGGTCAGCGCGCGTAGATGCGGTCGAGCACCCGCGCCGAATCGAGAAAGCGATCGGCGCCGGCATCGAAAGACGGATCGCGCACCAGCCGCATCGCCCAGGCGGCGGCGGCGCGTCCGCCCCAATCGTCGGGCGGGCCGATCAGTCGCGTCGTCTGCGTACCGTCGAAGCGCTCGGCAGTGAAATCGTAGAAGGAGCCGCCGACGTTGCGTAGCGCTGCGCCGGCCTTGGTGCCGTAGAACGCGGCCTCGATCACCGCCTCGCGTCCGGCGTGGAGCCGCCACGAACAGGCGAGCCGGACATCGGCTCCGCCGGCGCGGAACGAGGCGCTGGCATAATCCTCGACCACGTCGGGCGTCGCCGGCCTGCCGCCGGCGAGCAGCGTCGCGCGCACGTCGGCCACCGCCGGGAAGTCCAGCATCCACAAGGCGAGATCGACAAGATGGACGCCGAGGTCGACGACGCAGCCGCCGCCGGACAGGCGTGGGTCGTAGAACCAGGGCTTGTCCGGTCCGTAGGCGTTGTGGAACACCAGATCGACCGCGAAGATCTCGCCCAGCGCGCCGCCACGCACCAGACCGGCGACCGCCTCTCCGGCGGCGGTGGCGCGGTAGGAGAGGTCGACGCCGAGCAGCCGATCCGCCTTGCGCGCCGCGGCGATCACCGCCGCCACCTCCGCGCCGTCGCGCCCCAGCGGCTTCTGACAGAACACCGCGGCGCCCGCCTCGAGCGCGGCGATCGACTGCGCCGCGTGCATCGCGCTGGGCGTGGCGATCACGACCCCGTCGAGGTCCATCGCCAACATCGCGTCCAATGAGCCGACCTGCGTCGCCGTACGAGCAATGGCCGCCGCCTCGGCCAGGCAATCCGCCGACGGATCGGCGACGGCGACGATCTCGACCGCCTGCGTCGCTGCGATCGCCGCCATCCGGTGCCGCCCGATCCAGCCGGCGCCGAGGACCCCGATGCACGGCGTCATGCGAACTCCACCAGCGCCTTGACGAAACCCTCGGGCTTGTCGCGGGTCGCTGCGATGGCTTCGCCAAGCGCGTCGAGGCGGTAGCGGTGCGTATAAAGCGGAGCCGGATCGAGCCGGCCTTCCGCCACGGCGGCGATCGCTTCGCGCACACCCTGCATCCGCACCGTGTCGTCGCGCTCGTGCGCGTTGATCACGTCGATCCCCTTCCAGTTCCACATCTGCATGTTGACCTGGCGCGGCCCGTCCTGGTGATAGCCCGCCACCACCAGCCTGCCGCCGAAACCGACGAGCTCGGCGGAGAGATCGAGCGGCCATTGCTTACCGACGCACTCGATCACCCGGGCGCACAGCGCCTCGTCGGTCAGCGCCTTCACACGGTCGATGATCGCCCAATGGTCGTCCATCGGGATCGTCTCGGCGGCGCCGTAGTGACGCGCGAGCGCGAGCGACTCGGGACGGCGGGAGACGGCGATCACGCGCGCGCCCGCGTCGGCCGCAAGCCGCGTCAGAACCGCGCCCAGAAAGCCGATGCCGACGATCGCCACGTCCTGGCCCGCGCGGATGTCGGCGCGCCGAAAGATGTTGAAGGCGCAGCCGAGCGGCTCGCCGGGAAACGGCTGGCCGTCGAGCGCGGGCGGGAGCGGAGCGACGAGACGCGCGTCCGCCACGTCATATTCGGCGAAGCTGCGCCCGGAGAGCGTCGCCACGCGGTCGCCGATCGCCAGTCCCGCAACGTCCCGACCCAGCGCGTCGATCCGGCCCCAGCCCTCGTGGCCGAGCCCACCGGCCTCGCCCGGGAAGGTCGACCAGGGCTGGCCCTGCCACGGCTCGACGTTGGACGCGCATACGCCGCAGCCCTCCAGTCGCACCCTCACCTCGCCGACATCCGGCTCGGGCAGAGCGACGTCGGTCAGCTCCAGGCGTTCGGGCGCGGCGAGCACCGCCGCCTGCATGCTCGTCATCACGCTGAAATCTCCCGGAACTTCGACGCACGCGAAGCGATCGGCTGGTGATGAACCAAGACGCTTCCCCGCCCGCCGACGGCATGAACCAGACGCTGCGCGCCAATATCGCCCGGCTGCGAGAGCGCGCCGCCCACGAGCGCAAGGAGCGGTCCGTCGCCACCCGCATCGCCGATGCGATCACCGCCTTCGCCGGATCGATGACGTTCGTGGCGATCCACGCGCTCGTCTATCTGACGTGGGTGGCGGCAAACCTCGGCTGGTTGCCCGGAGTGCCGCGCTTCGATCCCACGTTCGTCGTCCTCGCCATGGAGGCGTCGGTGGAGGCGATCTTCCTGTCGACCTTCGTCCTGATCTCGCAGAACCGCATGGCGCGCGAGGCCGAACGCCGCGCCGACCTCGACCTTCATATCAACCTGCTCGCCGAGCATGAACTGACCAAGGTCGCCGACCTCGTGGTCCGCATCGCCGAGCACGTCGGGGTCGTAGGTCATGACTCGGAACTCCAGGACGTGCGGAAGGATGTTTCGGCCGAGCGGGTGCTCGACGCGCTCGACGATGCGCGGAACCCGGATCAGGCGGGCTCGGCGATGAACGCCTCGACCGCGTCATAGGCGATGTCGTCGGTCATCTGCTCGGGCGGATGCTTGCAGAAATAGGCCGCCGCCGGGATGACCGGCCCGGCCAGGCCCCGGTCCGCGGCCAGCTTGGCGCAACGGATCATGTCGATCGCGACGCCGGCGGAATTGGGGCTGTCCTCGACCGAGAGCCGCAGCTCGAGGTTCATCGGCACGCCGCCGAACAGCCTCCCTTCCATCCGCAGGAAGCAGACCTTGTTGTCGTCCTGCCAGGCGACGTAGTCGGACGGGCCGATGTGGATGTTCTCGTCCTCCAGCCGCTGCTCCGCGACCGACTGCACGGCCTCGGTCTTGCTGATCTTCTTGGACTTGAGCCGGGTCCGGTTGGACATGTTGAGGAAGTCGGTATTGCCGCCGGTGTTGAGCTGATAGGTCCGATCCAGCTTGACCCCGCGCTTGCGGAACAGGTCGGTCAGCACGCGGTGGACGATCGTCGCGCCCAGCTGCGCCTTGATGTCGTCGCCGATGATCGGGACGCCGGCCGCGCGGAAGCGCTCGGCCCAGGCGGGATCGCTGGCGATGAACACCGGGATGTTGTTGACGAACGCGACGCCCGCCTCCAGCGCACATTCGGCGTAGAACTCGCTCGCCGTCTGGCTGCCGACCGGCAGGTAGTTCATCAGGACGTCGCAGTCGCTCTCCCGAAGCGCGTCGATCACCTCCTCGCGCGTCGGCTCCGCCGCGTCGGCCAGCACGAAGGTGCGTGCCTCGTCCGGATAGTCGAGCATATGCTCCGCCACCCCGTCGAGCACCTTTCCCATCCGCACCGTCGCGCCGGCATGGCGCACGTCGGCGCAAAAGACCTCGGTCGAGTTGGGCCGGGCGAAGATCGCCTCGGCGACGTCGCGACCGACCTTGCGCGCATCGACGTCCCACGCGGCGACCACGGAGATGTCGGACGCGCGGTAGCCGCCGAGCGCCTCGTGCATCAGCCCGGTCAGGTCGTTCCCGCCTTCGCGGTAGTGGCTGAGCCCCTGGACGAGCGAGCTGGCGCAATTACCGACGCCGACGATGCCGATGCGGATGGACTTGGCGGTGGGGGCCAGCATCAGGCCGCGTCCTTCCGGGTCGCGAAATCGAGCGGCGACGGCGTCGATTCCGCACGCGGGGTGAAGGACATCGGGGTCGCCGCGCTCGTTCCCGCCGGGGCGTAACGGTCGATCATCCAGGCGCAGAAGTCCGCGAACTGCTGCGGATCGCGCGGGGGGCTGGTGTGGTGCGGCGCGAGGCCGAGATGCTCGGGCGTGAAGCAGAAGGTCAGCGTCACCTCGAAATCGGCCAGCGCCTCCATCTGCCGGTCGAACCAGTCGACCGCATTCGGGCGAAAGCTGTCCGCCCAGCTGAGCCCGGTGCGCAGATGCCGGGTGCCGAGCCGCTTCATCCAGGCGACCGCCTCGTCGAGCCGCGGGTCCTCGAAATGGAACCACTGCATCAGCCCCATCTCGGCCGCGTGTTTCGCATAGACGTCGAGCGCGGGTTTGGGCGTACCGTCGGGACGGATCAGGCCCATGTAGAAGTGGCGGTAGTAGGAGGATCCCTCGGCCTCGCGGTGGCGGGTCTCGGCTCCCCAGTCCATCGGCAGGTCGAACAGCGAATACCAGAAGACCCGCGGGACTCGGCCGAGCAGGAGTTCGGCGGTGCGCTGGAGCCCAAAGACCTGGACCTCCTCCGCACCGAACGAGCCGACGCCGACCTCGGTCACCCAGATCGGCTTGTCGGGCACGACCGCCTCGATCTCCGCCACCTTCTCCGGCCAGGCATGGATCGACCACAGGTTCCAGTCGAGCGGAAAGCCGTGGACCGCCACCACGTCGACCGCGTCGAGCACACCCAGGCTGCGCATCCGGTTGGTCCAGTGCGGGTCGATCGGCGACATCCCGCCGAGCACCCGGGTCATCGCGGGATTGACCGCCCGGATCGCCGCGCCCGCCCGGATCACGGTGTCGGCGAACACGTTCCACTCGGGGTCGAGCGCAGGGTCCCAATGCGACTTGTTGTTGGGCTCATTCCAGATCATCGCGGCTTCGATCACGCGCGGGGCTCCCCCTTGGTGGGATAGACGGCGGCCGGGCCGTATTGGGAAAACGGCACCGGCGCGGCGCGGCAGACGAACACCTCCGGCTCCGGATTGGCGACGATCTCGAACCCGGAGGCGCGCAGCATGGCGGCGCTGCACGCGCGATTTGGGGCCCACCAGTTGGTCCAGTCGTCGGCGTAGCGCCGCTCGATGAAGTGCATCTTGGGATAGCCGGGATCGTCGAAATAGTCGGGCTTGCGATAGGTCCCCGGGGTGAAGAACGGATGGTTCTCGGGGACCGCGGCAACCTCGTCCGATCCCTGCTGCATCGTCTGGAACAGCAGGAGGTCCGCGGCGGCATGCTCGCGGATCAGGTCCAGCGCGAGCAACGGGTGACGCAGGTGGTAGAGCACGCCCATGAACACGACGAGGTCGAAGCGTTCGCCGAGCGCGGCGACCTGGTACACGTCCAGATTGCGGAACTCGAGGTCGTCGAAGCCGAGCACCCGCGCGGCCAGCCGCGCCTGGGCCAGGTAGCGTTCGTCGCTGTCGATCCCCACCACCCGGGCAGCGCCGCGGCGCTTCATCTCGATCGCATAGAACCCCGCATTGCAGCCGATGTCGAGCACGGTCTTGCCGGACAGATCGGCGGGCACGGCGTCGGCGAACCGGGCGAAATTCGCTCGCGGATAGTCGCCGAGGAAATGGTCGGGAGCGGTCGCGATGCCGTCGAGGTCGAGATTGTGGAACCAGGGTGCTAAGGCCGCGATCTCCGCACGCAACGTCTGACCTTCATCGCCGTCTCGTCTCGCAACCTGCATTACGCCCCCAAAAAACCGATCAGGGCCGTCGCGATCGCCTGCCCGACGATCAAGCTACAAACCTTCGTCTAAGAGAACGAGCGTGGCGGCTTGCCGTTCCCTCCGTCGCAGGCATCTTGATCGAGATTAGCATGATGGTCGGGAACCGGGCCGCGATCTTCGGTCTTCTACGGCGCGAGCGGGAGAGTCGATGGAGCAGTGGATACGGGCGATGCGCGCCGGGCGCTACGGCGAAGCCTGGGCGCTGGAGCGGGCGACGATCATCGCGCGTGACCCGGCGACACGCGATGATCCTGCCCTTCCCTACCATCTGCGCTGGGTGTGGGACGGCGGCGCGCTGGATGGACGCGACGTCGTCGTGCGCTGCTATCACGGGCTGGGCGACACGCTGCAATTCGCCCGCTTCCTGCCGGCGCTTGCGGCGCGTGCGCGGCGCGTGACGCTGGAGGTGCAGCCGAGCCTTGCGTCGCTGCTCGCCCCCCTGGCAGATCGAATCGTTCCGTTCGATCCGGCACGGCCGCTGCCCCCTGGCGAGTGCGATATCGAGATCACCGAGCTCTGCGGTGCGCTCGCGCTGGCACCGGATGCGGCTGCCCTCCCCTATCTGACCGCGCCTGCCTTAGCGCTTCCGATCGGGACGGTCGGGCTGTGCTATGCCGCGGGCGGCTGGGATCCTGCGCGCGCGGTCCCGCCCGCGCTGTTCGCCGACCTCTGCCGGGCGCGGCCCTGCGTCACGCTGGTCGCCGAGCCCACCGCGCTGCCGGTCCTCAATCCCGACGGCTGCCCCTTCGACATGGCGGCGACCGCGGCGCTCGTCGGTGGAGTGGATTTGGTCGTCACCGTGGACACGATGATCGCCCACCTCGCCGGGGCGATGGGGCGCCCGGTCTGGCTGCTCCTCAGGGAGGCGCCGGACTGGCGGTGGAACCCCGCCGCGCGCGACACGCCCTGGTATCCGACGATGCGCCTCTATCACCAGCCGAGCGCCGGCGACTGGCCCGCCGTGCTCGCCGAGGTTCGCCGCGATCTCACCTGCTTCGATCCACCGAAAGGACCGTCATGGCCCGCCTCGCCACCCCATCCGTTCCGGTCTCCTGGGGCGAGCTGCTCGACAAGCTGACCATCCTCGAGATCAAGCGCGAGCGTATCGTCGCGCCCGCGGCCCGCGCCAACGTGGCCCGCGAACATGCCGCCCTCGCCGGGTTCGGCGCGACCGTCCTGGCGCAACCCAGGGTGGCGGACCTTTACGCCGCGCTTCGCCACGTCAACGAAGAGCTGTGGGAGATCGAGGACGCGATCCGCGCCGAGGAGGCCGAAGCGCGCTTCGACGCGACGTTCGTCGGGCTCGCCCGCGCGGTCTATCGAAAGAACGACGAACGCGCCGCGCTCAAGCGCCGGATCAACCAGGCGCTCGAGTCCGAACTGGTGGAGGAGAAGAGCTACTGGTCCGCCAGCTGAGCGGGCACGATGTTGAGCGCGACGAGTCGGAGCGAGGTGCCGTCGAGATCAAGGATCGTCAGCGACCCGGGATCGCACGGCAAGCCGAACATCGCGGCGAAGCGAAGGCCGAGCGCATGCGCGACGATTCCGCGGATCATGTCGCAGTGGGTCACGCACAGTGCCGGACCGCGATCGTGCGACCGCGCGGCGAGGACAGCCAGCCCTCGCGCCGCCGCCTCGCCCATCGTCTCTCCGGCCGGGCAGCGCGCGGTGTCCCGCTCCGCGTTCCACCGCCGCCAGTCGGGATCGGCCGCGAGATCGGCGAAGGTGCGTCCGGCGAAGCGGCCGAAGTCGATCTCGTCGAGTCCGTCGTCCCGGATCACCGGAGCCTGGAACTGCTCCGCGAACGCCAGGGCGGTCTCGACGCACCGTCGGCGAGGGCTGGTATAGATGGCTCCATAGCGCGTCGCCGCGACCATCGCCGCGAGCGCGTGCGCCTCGCTCCGGCCGGTATCGTCCAGCGCGATGTCCGACCGACCGCTCAGGACCGATCCTACCTCGGAGTGATGCCCGTGACGGACGAGATGGAAGCGCATCGAGTCTCCGGGGACCGGCCCGGCAGCGGGACCGAGCGAAAGATACGGGAGCGAAACGGGTTAGGGAACAAAGTTGTAGAAGAAGATGTTTCTGCTGTCTAAGGGTCTGCCATGTTTGATCTCGGCTGCCGACACAGATCGGTCCGAGATCGGTTCTGGTTCGGGGGAAGATCGAGGTTGTCCGAGAAGATACTGGTCACCGGCGGAGCGGGGTTCATCGGTAGGTTCGTCGTTGGGGAGCTGCTCTCGCGCGGCAACGAGATCCGCGTCCTCGACAGCCTCATCGATCAGGTTCACGGCGCCACCGACGGGGCCGCGATGCTCGACCCCGCCGCCGAACTGATCCGCGCGGACGTGCGCGACAAGGCCGCGGTCGCGCGCGCGCTCGACGGCGTCGACGCCGTCGTCCATCTCGCCGCCGAGGTCGGCGTCGGCCAGTCGATGTACGAGGTCGAGCGCTACACCTCGACCAACGACGTCGGCACCGCGGTCCTGTTCGAGGCGCTGATCGACCATCCCGTCCGCCGCGTCGTCACCGCCTCGTCGATGTCGATCTACGGCGAAGGGCTGTACCGCGACGCCGACGGCGCGCTGGTCCAGGACGCCGACCGGCCGCGGCTGCGCGATGGACAGGCGGTGTGGGAGCCGCTCGACGGCCAGGGTCGCCCGCTCGCGCCGATGCCGACGCCCGAGTGGAAGCGGCCCAGCCTGTCCTCAATCTATGCGCTCAACAAGTACGTGCAGGAACGAACCACCCATATCATGGCGGCGCCGTACGGGATGGAAGGCGTCTGTCTGCGGCTGTTCAACGTCTATGGTCCGGGACAGGCGCTCTCCAATCCTTACACCGGAGTGCTCGCGATCTTCGCGTCGCGACTGCTCAACGGCCAGCCGCCGATGATCTTCGAGGACGGCGAGCAGCGCCGCGATTTCGTCCATGTCCGCGATGTCGCCCGTGCCTTCGCCGATGCGCTGGTGCTGCCGCAGGCGGCCGGGGGCACGTTCAACATCGGTTCGGGCCGCGACCGGTCGGTCCGCGAGATCGCGCTGTCGCTGGCGCGCGCGATGGGCAAGAACCGGATCGAACCCGAGATCGTCGGCAAGGCGCGGATCGGCGACATCCGTCACTGCTTCTGCGACACCGGCCTCGCCGCCGATCGTCTCGGCTTTCGCGCCGAACACGATTTCGAGGCGGGCCTGGCGGAGCTTGCCGAGTGGGTCGCGTCGCAGACCGCCGACGACCGGGTGGGCCAGGCGCGCGCCGAACTCGACGCACGCGGACTCGTCGCGTGAGCGGCGATGCGCCCATCCTGATCACCGGCGGTGCCGGGTTCATCGGCGCCAATCTGGCCGATCGGCTGGCCGGTGAGGGGCGCCGAGTGCGTGTCTACGACGCGCTGTCGCGTCCCGGGGTGGAGACCAATCTGGAGTGGCTCCGCGCCCGCCATGGCGACCGGATCGAGACGATTGTCGCCGACGTCCGTGACGAGCAACGGCTCGCGGAAGCGGCCGCCGACGTCGAGGCCGTGTTCCACCTCGCCGCGCAGGTCGCGGTGACGACCAGCCTCGTCCAGCCGCGCGACGATTTCGCCATCAACGTCGCCGGAACGCTCCACCTGCTGGACGCGCTGCGCACCCGCAATCCGGACGCTGCGCTCGTCTTCGCCTCGACCAACAAGGTCTATGGAGATCTCGCCGATCTCGCGTTCGAGCAGAGCGACGAGCGATATCAGCCGGTCGATCCGGAGATCCGCGCGCACGGCATCGGCGAGGCGCGCGCGCTCGACTTCCACACGCCCTACGGCTGCTCCAAGGGCGCCGCCGATCAATACGTCCTCGATTATGCGCGCAGCTACGGCCTCAAGACCGCGGTGCTGCGGATGAGCTGCATCTACGGCCGGCTCCAGATGGGGACCGAGGACCAGGGCTGGGTTGCGCATTTTCTGATCCGCGCGCTCGAAGGCAAGCCGATCACGCTATTCGGCGACGGCCGCCAGGTGCGGGACATCCTCGACGTGGCGGATGCGGTCGACGCCTATGTCGCCGCGTGGCGTCGGATCGATTCGGTGGCGGGGCGCGCGTTCAATCTGGGCGGCGGCCCGGACAATGCGGTCAGCCTGCGCGCGCTCCTCGCATATGTCGCGACCCTGGTGGGTCACGACCTCGAGATCGCGCACGAGGACTGGCGCGCCGGCGACCAGCGCTACTTCGTCGCGGACACCCGCGCCGCCCGGCGCGCGCTCGGCCTTGGCGATCGGACGCCCTGGCGCGAGGGCGTGGCTCGGCTGGCGCGGTGGCTCGCCGACGCGCGCGGTGTGTCCCTGGGCGCACCGCGGAGCGCCGCGGCGTGAGCACGCGCCGCGTGCTGATGACGGTCGATACGGTCGGCGGCGTGTGGACCTATGCGGTCGACCTCGCCCGGGCGTTGCAGCCCTTGGGGTTCGAGGCCGTGCTGGCGGTCATCGGCCCGCCGCCGAGCGACGCTCAGCGGCGGGCGGTGAGAGACCTCCGGCTCGTCGAGACGGGGCTGGCGCTGGACTGGCTCGCCCCCGACGAAGCGGCAGTACGCGCGGCCGGCCGCACGGTCGCGACGCTCGCTCGGGACGAAGGGGTCGATCTGGTTCAGATCAACCAGCCCGCGCTCGCCGCCGAGCCGATGCCGGTACTCACGCTCGCGGTCCTGCACAGCTGCGTCGCCACCTGGTGGGGCGCGGTGGAGCAAGGACCACTCCCACCCGCATTCGCGTGGCAGACCGCGCTCGTCCGGTCGGGACTGGCGCGCGCCGACGCGGTCATCTGCCCGAGCGCGGCGTTCGCCGAAGCGGCGCGCGCGACCTACCACCTGCCGGTCGCCCCCCAGGTCGTCCGCAACGGGCGTCGCGCCGTTGCGGGGCCGGCGGGCACGATCGCGGAGGATCACGCCTTCACCGCCGGACGGCTCTGGGATCGCGGCAAGAACATCGCGACGCTGGAGCGTGCGGCGGTGTCGCTCCCCTTTCCGATCCTCGCCGCCGGTCCGGTCGCAGCGCCGCACGGCGAGCGGGTCGAGCTTGCGCGGGTCACCGCGCTCGGGACGCTCGGGCCCGCCGAGATGGCGGAGCGGCTCGCCCGGCGGCCGGTGTTCGTCTCCGCGGCCAGGTACGAGCCGTTCGGCCTGGCGGTGCTTGAGGCGGCTCAGGCCGGATGCGCGCTGGTCCTCGCCGACATTCCGACATTTCGCGAGCTATGGACCGGCGCGGCGATCTTCGTCGGCGCCGACGACGCGGACGGCTTTGCCACAGCCATCGCGCGGGTGATCGGCGATCCCGGCGAGCGCGCCGCGCTGGGCGATGCCGCGCGGCGCCGGGCGGAGGCGTTCACCGCCGAGGCGATGGCGCGCGGGATGGCGGAAATCTTCCGGACCACGCTCGATCGGCGGGTCGCGGCGTGAAGATCGCCTACTTTACCCATAGCCTCTCCTCGTGCTGGAACCATGGCAACGCGCATTTCCTGCGCGGCGTGACCAGCGCGCTGATCGCCCACGGACACGAGGTGCGCGTTCACGAGCCCGCCGGGAACTGGAGCCTCGAGAACCTTTTGCGCGATCACGGACCGTCGGGGCTCGACGCCTATCGCGCCGCCTATCCCGAACTGTCCTCGCGTCCGTTCGCTGCGGCCGAAGATCCCGAAACGCTGATCGGTGACGCGGAGCTGGTGATCGTCCACGAGTGGAACGAGCCCGCGCTCGTCGCCGCGATCGGGCGGCTCCGGGCGCGCGGCGCGCGGTTCACGCTCCTGTTCCACGACACCCATCACCGCGCGGTCAGCGCGCCGCACGAGATGGCGGCGTTCGATCTGTCCGGCTACGACGGCGTCCTCGCGTTCGGCGAGGCGCTGTCGGAGGTCTATCGCGGCTGGGGCTGGCGCGGCCGGGTATGGACCTGGCACGAGGCCGCCGACATCCGCCGCTTCCACCCGCCAGAGCACGAAGGCGATCGTGAGGGGCTCGTCTGGATCGGCAACTGGGGCGACGGCGAGCGGACCGCCGAGCTCGAGACGTTCCTCTTCCACCCTGCGCGCCAGACGGGGCTGCCGCTGGACGTATACGGCGTGCGCTATCCCGACGATGCGCGCGCGACGCTGGCGCGCTACGGCGTCGCCTATCACGGCTGGGCGCCGAATGCCGAGGCGCCCGCGATCTTCGCGCGCCACCTTGCCACGGTTCACGTGCCGCGGCGCTTCTACACGACGGTCCTGCCCGGCATCCCGACGATCCGCGTGTTCGAGGCGCTCGCCTGCGGCATCCCGCTGGTGTCCGCGCCCTGGCATGACGCCGAACATCTGTTCCGCGACGGAACCGACTTCCTCTTCGCTCGCGATGGAGACGAGATGACTTCCCACCTGCGCGCGCTTGCCGCCGACCCGGCGATGCGCGCCGATCTCGCGCGCCACGGACTGGAGACGATCCGCGCGCGCCACACCTGCGATCACCGCGCCGCCGAGCTCCTCGCGATCGTCGCTTCGCTCGCCACCCCCGTGGAGACCGCCGCGTGAAGATCGCCTTCTACGGGTCGAGCCTGGTGTCGTCCTATTGGAACGGCGCCGCGACCTATTACCGCGGCATCCTGGGCGACCTCGCCTCGCGGGGCTGGGACATCACCTTCTACGAACCCGATGCCTTCGAGCGTCAGCAGCACCGCGATATCGATCCGCCGGAATGGTGCCGCTCCGTCGTCTATCCGGCGACCGCGGACGGCCTGCGCGCCGTCCTCGCCGAAGCGCCCGCCGCCGATGTGGTCGTCAAGGCCAACGGCGTCGGCGTGTTCGACCGCGAGCTGCTGGAGGGGATCGTGGCCCAGGCGCGGCCGGGCGCGCTCCGGCTGTTCTGGGACGTCGACGCCGCCGCGACGCTCGACGAGATGCGCGGCGACCCGTCGCACCCGGTGCTGCGCGCGCTCCCCGATCTCGATCTGGTGTTGACCTATGGCGGCGGGCCGCCGGTGATAGAGGCGTATGAGGGCTTCGGCGCGGCGACCTGCGTCCCCATCTACAATGCGCTCGATCCGGCGACCCACCACCCCGTCGCGCCCGACCCCAGCTTCGCCTGCGACCTCGCCTTCCTCGGCAACCGGCTGCCCGACCGCGAGGCGCGCGTCGAGGAGTTCTTTCTGAAGCCGGCGGCGGCGTTGCCCGGGCAGAGGTTCCTGATCGGCGGCAACGGCTGGGAGTCGAAGGCGATGCCCGCCAACGTCCGCCACCGCGGCCATGTCTATACGCGCGAACACAACGCCTTCAATTGCACCCCGCGCGCGGTGCTCAACGTCGCGCGCGATTCGATGGCGCACGTCGGCTTCTCGCCCGCGACCCGGGTGTTCGAGGCGGCGGGGGCTGCGGCGTGCCTGATCACCGACGCCTGGGAAGGGATCGAACAGTTCCTGACTCCCGACGAGGAGGTCCTGGTGGCGCGCGACGGCCAGGATGTGGCCGAGCATCTCGCCGCGCTCACGCCCGAGCGCGCGACGGCGATCGGCGCGGCGGCGCTCGCGCGGGTGACGCGCGAGCATACCTATCGCTTGCGCGGCGAGCTGGTCGACCGGCTGCTCCGGGAGCGGATCGCTCGGCGGGCGGAGGCGGCATGAGGCTGATCGTCCTCGGCCTCTCGCTGTCCTCGGCCTGGGGCAACGGCCATGCGACGACGTTCCGGGCGCTGCTGCGCGCCTTCGCCGCGCGTGGGCACGACATCCTGTTCCTGGAACGCGACGTCCCCTGGTACGCCGCGCACCGCGATCTGCCCGACCCGCAGTTCTGCCGTCTCGCCTATTACGCCGATCTCGACGGCCTAGAGCATTGGCGCCCCGAGATCGCGGCGGCCGATGCGGTGATCGTCGGCTCCTACGTCCCCGACGGGGTCGAGGTCGGACGGCGGGTGCAGCGATGGGCCGGCGGCGTCACCGCTTTCTACGACATCGACACGCCCGTGACCCTCGCGAAGCTCGCGCGCGGCGATTTCGAGTATGTCTCGCCGGAAGTGATCCCCGGCTATGACGTGTACCTCTCGTTCACCGGCGGACCGACGCTGCGGCGGATCGAGCGCGAGTTCGGCTCCCCGGCCGCGCGCGCGCTCTACTGCTCGGTCGATCCCGATCTCTACGCGCCGACCGGCGCGGCGAAACGCTGGGACCTGTCGTATCTCGGCACCTACAGCCCGGATCGCCAGCCGACGCTCGAGCGGCTGCTGATCGAGCCGGCGCGACGCTGCCCCGACCGGCGCTTCGTCGTGGCCGGACCGCAATATCCGGCCGAGATCGATTGGCCCGCCAATGTCGAGCGGATCGAGCATCTGCCGCCGGCGGAGCACGCGGCCTTCTACTCGGCGTCGCGCTTCACGCTGAACGTGACCCGCGCGGACATGATCGCGGCCGGATGGTCCCCCTCGGTCCGCCTGTTCGAGGCGGCGGCGTGCGGCACCCCGATCATCTCGGACCGGTGGCCGGGGATCGAGGCGCTGTTCGAGCCGGGCCGGGCCATCCTGCTCGCCGACACCGCTAACGAGGTGGTCGCCGCCTTGGCCAGCGACGCCGATGCGATCGGCGCCGCGGCGCAGCAGGCGGTGCTGTCGGCGCACAGCGCGGCGCACCGCGCCGCCGAGCTCGAAGCGCATCTCGCCGAAGCGGCCGCGAGCGACGCGCCTCACCGCGAAGACCAACAAGAACAAGAAGGAGAGACGGGTATGCAGTCACGCGGAGTCGCGTTGGTCGCCGGGGGCGCCGGGTTCATCGGGTCGCATCTGTGCCGCGCCTTGACGGAACGCGGGCACGACGTGATCTGCCTCGACAACCTGCAGACCGCCCGTCCGAGCAATCTGCGGCTGCTGGAAGGATTGCCCCGGTTCCGGTTCATCGAGGCGGACGTCGTCAATCCGCTCCCGCGCGAGGTGATCGACCAGGCGGATCGGATCACCCGCATCTACAACCTCGCCTGCGCCGCCTCGCCGCCGCAATATCAGGCCGATCCCGAGCATACGATGCTCACCAACGTGGTCGGCACCCACCATCTGCTTCGGCTGGCCGAGAAGGCGGGCGCGCGGTTCCTGCTCACCTCGACCAGCGAGGTGTACGGCGACCCGGAGGTTCATCCCCAGCGCGAGGATTATCGCGGCTCGGTCAGCTGCACCGGCCCGCGCGCCTGCTACGACGAGGGGAAGCGCGCGGCCGAGGCGATGACCTTCGACTATGCGCGGATGCGCCGCGCGGACGTCCGGGTCGCGCGCATCTTCAACACCTACGGCCCGCAGATGCTTCCCGACGATGGCCGGGTCGTCTCCAATCTCCTGTGTCAGGCGCTGACCGGCGCGCCGATCACCATCCATGGCGACGGCACGCAAACCCGCAGCTTCTGCTATGTCTCGGACATGGTCGAGGGATTGATCGCGCTGATGGAGGTCGAGCGCGATCCGGGCGAGCCGGTCAATCTTGGCAATCCGACCGAGCTGACCGTTAACCAGCTGCTCGAGCTGGTCGTCGAAGTCACGGGGACCGACCCCGAGGTCGCCTATCTTCCGCTGCCCACCGACGATCCGCGCCGACGCCGGCCCGACATCTCGCGCGCGCACGCGCTGCTCGACTGGTCGCCCAAGGTCTCGATCCGCGAGGGGCTGGCGCTGACGAGCCGGTGGTTCGGCGAAGAGGTCGGGGCGGAGCCCAGCGGCGCCCGGTTCGACCGCGCCGCGGCCTGACGGCCGCGTGAACAAGGCGGTCCGTCGGGGCTGCGTCGGGCGGCGTGGGCGGCCCGCGCCGGTCTGGGCAAGGTTTTCTCCGTCGGCGCGTCGACTATCGTGATCTCTAATCCAGATCAGGAAAGTTATTAGTCACGCATCCGGAATGATCGGAACATCGCTTTCGGGCATTCGCTTGTGAGCCATCTTCCATTCATCGAGGGTGCGATGTCCGAAAACGAAGTCACCTCATCCCCGACGCGCGACGACGCGCCGCCGACGACCGCCAAGGATCTTCACGGCGACCGCGAACTGGTCGCGCGCGCCGTGACGATCAACCGGCCTGCCGCCGAGCTTTACGCCTATTTCCGCGACTTCTCGAATCTCCCGAACTTCATGGAGAATGTGGTTCGGATCGACGTTCTCGACGCGACGCGATCGCATTGGGTGGTGAAGGCGCCCGGCGATCGCACCGTCGAATGGGACGCGACCGTCACCGAAGACCGCCCGGGAGAACAGATCAGCTGGCAGTCCGGGGAAGGTGCGGACGTTCCCAACTCCGGACGGATCACGTTTCGCGACGCGGGCGCGCGCGGGACCGTGGTGACCGCGACGATCGCCTACGATCCGCCGGGCGGCGTGATCGGCAAGCTGATCGCGAAGATGTTCCAGCGTGAACCCGGCATCCAGGCACGCCGCGAT
Source organism: Sphingomonas sp. SP6 (assembly GCF_058313435.1). NCBI lineage: Bacteria > Pseudomonadati > Pseudomonadota > Alphaproteobacteria > Sphingomonadales > Sphingomonadaceae > Sphingomonas > Sphingomonas sp. SP6. Next base: position 341,957 of record NZ_JBZFLG010000004.1, on the reverse strand, counting down.
CTCCGCCGCTTCAAGCAGCTGATGGAGACCGGCGAGATCGCCACCCCCGCGATGAACGCCAAGCAGTTTGAGGAGATGGGTCTGTGAAGGCGCTCGCATGGCACGGCAAGCACGACGTCCGCATCGACAACGTCGACGATCCCGGGATCGTCAACCCGCGCGACGCGATCATCAAGGTCACGGCCACCGCGATCTGCGGTTCGGACCTCCATCTCTACGATCACTACATCCCGACGATGCAGTCGGGCGACATCCTGGGTCACGAGTTCATGGGCGAGGTGGTCGAGACCGGCCCCAAGTCGACCCTCAAGAAGGGCCAGAAGGTCGTGGTCCCGTTCACGATCTCCTGCGGCTCCTGCTATCATTGCAGCAAGCATCAATATTCGGCCTGCGACAACGGGCTCCCTGCCGATAACCAGGACATCGCGCAGGAAGTCTATGGCCAACCGATGTCGGGTCTGTTCGGCTACAGCCACATGACGGGCGGCTATGCGGGCGGCCAGGCCGAATACGTCCGCGTCCCGTTCAGCGACGTCGGCCCGATCGTCATCCCCGACGGGGTGGAGGACGAAAAGGTCCTGTTCCTCTCCGACATCCTGCCGACCGGCTGGATGGCGGCCGAGAACGCGCAGATCGAGCCGGGCGACATCGTCGCCGTCTGGGGATGCGGCCCGGTCGGGCTGTTCGCGGTCCAGTCCGCGTTTCTGATGGGCGCCGAGCGCGTGATCGCGATCGACCATTTCCCGCATCGGCTCGAACTCGCGAAGCGGTTCGGCGCGGAGACGATCAACTTCGAGCAGACCAAGGTCTACGAAGCGCTGATGGAGATGACCGGCGGGATCGGCCCCGACGCGGTGATCGACTCCGTCGGCCTCGAGGCGCACGGCTTCTTCGTCGACAACGTCGTCGACCAGATCAAGGCGTCGACCTTCCTCGGCACCGACCGGATCCATTCGATTCGCCAGGCGATCATCGCCTGCCGCAAGGGCGGTCGCGTGTCGATGCCCGCGGTGTACGGCGGCTTCGTCGACAAGTTTCCGCTCGGCGCCTTCATGGAGAAGGGCCTGACGCTCAAGACCGGACAGACCCACGTCCAGCATTACATGCCCGCGCTGCTCAACGCGATCATGGAAGGGAAGATCGACACGACCTTCCTGATCTCGCACCGGCTTCCGCTCACCGAGGCGCCGCAGGGCTACAAGATGTTCCACGACAATCAGAACGAAGTCACCAAGGTCGTCCTGTATCCGGGCTGACCTCTCGTCCTCGAATGACCCTTCCCCGCCCCTTTCGCACATCGCGAGGGGAACAGAGAGATCAACGATATGGCCAACAAATTCGCGATCATCACCGGCGGCTCCACCGGCATCGGCGCCGAGCTCGTCAAACTGGCGGTCCAGGACGGCTACGACGTGCTGACCGCCGCCGATACGCCCTTCGAAACCGAGTTCGGTGACGGCGTCGAGACGCTCGACGTCGATCTGTCGACGCTCGAAGGCGTGGATCGGATGCTCGACGCGGCGGGCGGGCGGCGGATCGACCTGCTATGCGCCAACGCCGGGCATGGTCTCGGCCACGCCTTCCTGGACCAGAAGGTCGAGGACTGGCGGCACGTGATTGACACCAACATCACGGGCACGATCTATCTTCTGCACAAGGTGCTGCCGGCGATGGTGGCGCGCAACGACGGCAAGGTGCTCGTCACCGGATCGATCGCCGGATACATCCCCGGCTCGTTCCAGGCGGTGTACAACTCCTCCAAGTCGTTCGTCGATTATTTCTGCGACGCGATCCGCAACGAATTGAAGGAGGCGGACGGCGTCCAGATCACCACGCTGAAGCCCGGCCCGGTCGACACCGAATTCTTCGCGCGCGGCGACATGCTCGACACCGCGGTCGGCGATCCGAAGTCGGACAGCCGGCGCGATCCGGCGCTGGTCGCCAAGGACGGCTGGGATGCGCTGATGGCCGGGAAGGACTCGATCTTCTCCGGCCTGTCGACGAAGGTCCAGGGGACGCTCGCCGGCGTGACGCCGGCGGCGGTCCTGGCGGAACGGCACCGCGGCATGGCCGAACCCGGCACCGCCGAGAAGAACGACTGAGTCATGGCCAACGCGCTGACCGATCCGCAGGGCAAGCACCACACGGGCGGCTTTGCGGAACAGCCGCAGGACTGGCCCGGGCTCCAGCGGGACATGCGCCCGGTGCCCGACTGCGGAGAAGACAGCTATCGCGGTACGGGTCGGCTGACCGGCCGCCGCGCGCTGGTGACCGGAGGCGATTCCGGGATCGGCCGCGCGGCGGCGATCGCCTTCGCGCGCGAAGGCGCGCGGATCGCGATCAATTACCATCCACGCGAGCAGCCCGATGCGGACGACCTCAAAGCCGTGCTGGCGCGCGACGGCGTCGATCTCGTCCAGCTGCCCGGCGACCTCACCGATCAGGCGTTCGCCACCCGGCTGGTCGACGACGCGGTTGCCGCACTCGGCGGCCTCGATCTGCTGGTGATCAACGCCGGCTATCAACAGGCTCAGCCGTCGATCGCCGACATCAGCGACGAACAGTTCGATCGGACGATGAAGACCAACGTCTATGCGATGTTCTGGCTGTCCAAGCGGGCGGCGGCGGTGATGCCGGCGGGGTCGACGATCATCAACACCGCCAGCGTCAACAGCTTCAACCCGGTCGAAGAGCTGCTAGACTATGCGACGACGAAGGGCGCGATCGAGATCTTCACCAAGGGCCTCGCCAAGCAGCTCGCGTCGCAGGGCATCCGGGTCAACGCGGTCGCGCCGGGGCCGGTGTGGACGCCGCTCCAGGTCTCCGGCGGTCAGCTGGACGGCAAGCTCGAGAGCTTCGGCCAGGACACCGCCCTCGGGCGCGCCGGCCAGCCCGCCGAACTCGCCGGCCTCTACGTCACGCTGGCCGAGCAGGGGAACAGCTTCACGACCGGCAGCATCTTCGGCGCGAACGGCGGCACGGGCGTGAACTGACACCGCCTCCGGCGACGCCGGAGCGGGCGTGGCGGTGCGCCCGCGCCTCGGCTATCGTGGCGCGATGGCGGGTCCCTTCGGAGTCGCCCGCCGCGTCATGATCACGGCAGGGCTGTCGGCGCTGGTGGCCGCTCTTCCGCTCGTCGGCGCAGATCCTGCCGAGGCGAAGTCCTCCGCACGGGCCGCACCAGAAGAGTCCAGACTGCCCCCGCTCCCGCCCGCGGCGATCGACGACGCGCTCGAGATCGGCGGGCCGGAGATCGCCGCGAAGCGGGTCGAGACGCGGATGTCGGTAGCGGTCCGGATCGACGGCCGCGGTCCGTTCGGGTTCATCGTCGACAGCGGTGCCGACACGACTGCGCTCAGCATGTCGCTCGCCAGTCGGCTCGGGCTGGCGAGGGGCACGCCGGTCATGCTCCACTCGATGACGGGGGTCGGGCCGGTCGAACGGGTTCACGTCGGCGAGCTCGGGCTCGGCGAGAGCACGATCCGAGACCTTGACCTGCCGGTCCTGCGCGAGGACGATCTCGGCGCGCCTGGGCTCATCGGCATCGACGCGCTCGTCGAGCAGCGGCTGATGATGGACTTCGAGAAGAAGGTCATCACGATCGAGGACGCGCGACGCCCGCCGCCGCGGCTGAACGGCGAGGTGGTGGTGGTCGCGCGGCGGCGACGCGGGCAGCTGATCCTCACCCAGGTCGGGGTCAACGGGCGCGGGGTCGAGGCCGTGCTCGACACCGGCTCCGAGATCACGATCGGCAACGGCGCGCTCCGCACCGCGCTGGAGAAGCGGCACCGCGGGCGCATCGAGACGGTCGACGTGCTCGGGGTGAACGGCGTCAAGGTGACGATGCCGTTGGTCCGCCTGGCGGAGATCCGGATCGGCCCGATCGTGATCCGCGACGTTCCCATCGCCTTCGCCGACGTGCCGCCGTTCGCGGCCTTCTCGCTCGACGATCATCCGTCGCTCCTGCTCGGGACCGACCTGATGGCGAACTTCCGCCGCGTGTCGCTCGATTTCCGCGCGCGCAAGGTGCGGTTCCAGCTGAAGCGCTGCGACACCGTCAGCGTGATCGTCAGCACGGCGGCGACGGCGTCCCGACTCTCGGCGGCAGAGCCGAACGGCGCGGTCTGTCGCGGCTGAGCGGCCCGCCGCGGCTTACTGGATTCCCGAAGCCGTCGCCGTTACCGTGCCGCGGTTCACCGGCCGCGATCGCCGGACGGGAGAGACAGCCATGGAGATCACCGCCGCCGTCGCGCGCGGAGCCGAGCGCGAGTTCACGATCGAGACCGTGACACTCGACGACCCGCGCGACGACGAGATCCTGGTGCGGGTGGTGGGCGTCGGGCTGTGCCACACCGATCTGGCCTTCAAGATGTCCGGCGCGATCGCGGCGCCGGCCGTGCTGGGGCACGAGGGATCGGGCGTCGTCGAGCGGGTCGGCGCGGCCGTGACCAAGGTCGCGCCGGGGGACCGGGTCGCGATGACGTTCCGGTCGTGCGGAACCTGCGCGAACTGCGCGAAGGGTCAGCCGGCCTATTGTCACACCATGCCGCAGCTCAACTACACCGGGGCACGGGCGGACGGCGGCAAGGCGCTCCGCCGCGGCGACGAGGAGATCGCAGGCAATTTCTTCGGCCAGTCGAGCTTTGCGACCTATGCCCTCACCTACGAGCGCAACGTGGTGAAGGTCCCCGCCGACCTCCCGCTGGAGCTGATGGGGCCACTCGGCTGTGGGGTGCAGACGGGTGCCGGGGGCGTGATGCGTTCGCTGGCGTGCGAGGCGGGCTCGTCGCTGCTCGTCCTGGGTGGCGGCGCGGTCGGCCTGAGCGCGGTGATGGGCGCAGTGATCCGGGGCTGCGCGACGATCATCGTGTTGGAGCCGCATGCCGCGCGGCGGGCGCTCGCGCGCGAACTGGGTGCGACGCACACGCTCGATCCGAAGGACGCGCCCGATCTCGCCGCCGCCGTGCGCGCGATCGTGCCGATCGGCGTCGACTACGCCTTCGACACGACGGGCATCCCGGCGCTGCTCCAGGCCACGCCGACCTGTCTTGCCCCGCGCGGCGTGTTCGGGATCGTCGGTATCGCTCCGCCGGGCACGCCGATGCCGGGCGACCTGATGACCGCGGTGACCTTCGGCCATACGGTCAAGGGCATCATCGAAGGCGACAGCGACCCTGACGTCTTCATCCCCGAGTTGATCGCGCACTATCGCGCGGGACGACTGCCGTTCGACCGGCTGATCCGAACCTATCCGCTGGCCGAGATCAACCAGGCGATCGCCGATCAGCATCGCGGCGACTGCGTCAAGGTCGTGCTGCTGACCGCTTGAGGGGAGATTGGATGCATCCGTTGGACCTGACCGGAAAGATCGTCCTCGTGACCGGCGGCAATCGCGGGATCGGCTACGGCATGGCCGAGGGAATGGCGCGGGCGGGCGCCGACATCGTGATCTGGGGCAGCAACCCCGCCCGCAACGCCGAGGCGGCGGAGCGGCTCGCCGCCCTTCCCGTCCGCAGCCTGACGCAGACCGTCGACGTGTCGCGGGAGGATCAGGTCGACGCGGCGATGACCGAACTGCTGACCTCGATGGGGCGGCTCGACGCCTGCTTCGCCAACGCCGGGATCAGTCCGCGACGGGAACGCTTCCCCGACGCGACGCTGGACGAGTTCGATCGCGTCTTCGCGGTCAACCTCCACGGCGTGGTGCTGACCTTGCGCGCGGCAAGCCGGCACATGCGCGAGCGCGCCGAGAGGGGCGACCCCGGCGGGTCGTTGGTAGCGGTCTCCTCGCTCGGCGCGGTCCACGGCATGCCGCAGGCCGCGCCGTATGCGGTCGCCAAGACCGCGCTTGCCGGGCTCACCCGCAGCCTCGCCGTCGAGCTTGCGCGTTACGGGGTGCGCGCCAATACGATCGCGCCGGGCTGGATCGAGACCGAGATGAACGCGGGGCTGCACGGCGACGGGCCGATGACGAAGATCCTGCCGCGCATCCCCGCAAGACGCTGGGGCAAGCCGGAGGATTTCGCAGGGATCGCGATCTATCTCGCGTCCGACGCGAGCGCCTATCACTCCGGCGACAGTTTCATGATCGACGGCGGCTATTCGGTGTTCTGATCCGGCGCCGTCAACGTGGTGACGGCGATCAGGCGTTGCGGGCGACGAGCCCACCGTCGACCGGGATGATCGCGCCGGTGACGAAGCTCGCGCCCGGCAGGCACAGGCTGACCGTCATGTGGGCGACTTCCTCCGGCGCGCCGTAGCGGCGCAGCGCGGTACGGCGTTTCGCATAGAGGTCCTTGTCCGCGTCGCTGATCGACGCCGTCATCGGCGTCGCGATCGGGCCGGGGCAGATGCAGTTGACGGTGATCCCCGACTTGCCGAGATCGACCGCCATCGCCCGCGTGAGCGCCACCACGCCGCCCTTGCTCGCGGCGTAGGCGGTGTCGCCCGCCGTTGCGCCGAGGGCCTCGGTCGAGGCGATGTTGACGATGCGAGGATGCGGGCTTGCGGTCAGATGCGGAAGCGCCGCGCGGACGATCCGCTGATGCGCGGTCAGATTGATCGACAGCAGCCGGTCCCACAGCGCGTCATAGCCGTCGCCGTTCAGCGGGCTGAACCCGGCGACGCCGGCGTTGTTGACGACGATGTCGAGCCGACCGAGGCGCGCGACGATCTCGGCGATCGTCCGCTCGATCGCGGCCGGGTTGGCGACGTCCATCCCCCAGGCGTGCCCGGCGAGACCTTCTTCGCGGATCGCGGCGGCGGTCGACGCGACTTCGCCCTCGTCCCGGTCGGTCGCAGCGACGGTCGCACCGGCGCGCGCGAGCAGCCGCGCGGTCGCCGCCCCCATTCCGCCCGCCGCCCCGGTGACCAGCGCCACCGATCCGGCGAGCGCATCGGCGGCGAACCCGCAGCCTTTCGCCATCATTCCGGCTCCCGCAGCGCGAAACCGATCCGCGGCAGATGGACCACGACCGTCCCCGCACGCTCATCCTCCCGCCGCAGCGAGACCCGATGCGGCGACGATCCCACCAGGACGCCGGCAATGGGTTCGCGGCCATAGTCGGCGGCCGAGACGACGACGGACTTGCCCGCCAGCGTCGCATCCGCGGGCGCGACCTCCGTGGGGTCGGGCTCGGCGGCGCGCGCTGCCGCGATCGCCTCCTCAGGAGTCGCCGCAGACCGTTCGCCGTGGCCGATCGCGCGGACCCGCTCCATCCAATCCGCCAGGTGCGGCAGGTCCGTGAACGCCGCGGCCGCGGGCGGGTAGAAGCCTTGGACGAACCATAGGTTGTAATAGACCGTCGCGTCGATCAGCCCGGGCTGGCCGCCGCCGAGGAACGCGCGTCCGTCGGCCAACTGCTCGCTCGCGAGCGCGGCATGGGCGCGGAGTTGCACCGCCATGTGCGGGACGGCGGCGCGCATCGCCGCGGGATCGAACGGCTGCCCGCTCAGCGCTTCGCGGTCGCGGACGAAGGCCGGGTCGACCTTCTCGCCGAGGCCGGCGAAGATCACCGTCACCGCCGCCTGGAAGAATGCGCGGTCGGTCCACTGCGCCGCCGCCTGGTCCAGCCCCGGAGCGCCCGAGGGAAAGAGGGTCGGCGTCGGAAATCGCCGTTCCAGCTCGCGCGCGATGAGGACGCTGTCGCAGTAGATGTCCGCCCCGATCTGCATCACGGGGATGCGCCGGTATCCTCCCGTCAGCGCCGTAAGCTCCGGCTTCGGCATGATCACCGGCTGATCGACCGCGCGCCAGGCGAGCCCTTTTATGCCGAGGCAGACGCGCACCTTCTCGGAGAAGGGTGAGGACTGATATTGGTGCAGCAGGATCGTCACGCACGCTCTCCCCAACGCCTCTCGACGGGCGCCGTGCGATCCTGCCGGGCGAACCGCGTCCTGGCCAGCGAAACCGGCAGCTCGCCGGGGTCGATCGAGCGCGCGCCGCACAGACGAACAGCGCGATCGGTCGAGGAACGCCGGAACCCGGACACGCACGTCGCAGCGGTCCGGCTTTCGCCTTCACAAAGTGAACGGGCGGCCACGTTCGCTGTTGACGCACCGCAATATCTCTAACTACATCGGGCTAATAGGGATTCATCCGAGGCTCGCGAGGCCTTGGCGCAGAGGGGCCAGCGATGGAGCGTCCGACCTGACACCGCCGCACCGCCCGGTAGCGCGGTGCCACCACCACCACGTGTAGCTCGTCCGACCGGCGGCGCATCGCTGCGCGCCGATGCGGCGGCGCGCGCCTGCCATCCGCGACCTCCTGGGCGTGTACCTGAAGGACTTACCCGTGACCCACCGCCTCACCCTCGCCGCCACGCTGATGGCCACCTCCGCGCTCCTACCCTTCGTTGCGACGCCGGCCGCCGCTCAGGCGACGGCGCCCGACGGTGCGGCCGCGGTGACGACCGCCGCTGCGGCCCCCGTCACCGCGGCCGATGATGGCACCGACGTCGTCGTCACCGCGCGTCGGCGCGAGGAGCGCGCGCAGGATGTGCCGATCGCGCTCAGCGTCGTCGGCGCGGAGCAGCTCGGCGTACGCGGCGACTTCCGGCTCGATCAGGTGCAGCAATTGGTCCCGTCGCTCCAGGTGTTCAGCTTCAACCCGCGCAACACCAACATCAACATCCGCGGGCTCGGCTCGAACGTAGCGCTGACCACCGACGGGCTCGAGAACGGGGTCGGCGTCTATATCGACAACGTCTATTACGGCCGGGTCGGGCAATCCCAGTTCGACCTCGTCGATCTCGACCGCGTCGAGGTGCTGCGCGGGCCGCAGGGCACGCTGTTCGGCAAGAACACGACCGCGGGCGCCATCAACATCTCGAGCAAGCTGCCCAAGTTCGACTGGGGCGCCGACGGTCAGGTGGATGTAGGCAGCTACGACTACCGCCAGGTCCGCGGATCGGTGACCGGTCCGCTGATCGACGACCTGGCCGCGATCCGCGTCAGTGGCGCATATACCGAGCGCAGCGGCTTCCTCTACGACACCACCACCGACCGCGACGTGCACGATTACCGCAACTTCACGCTGCGCGGCCAGCTGCTGCTCACCCCGGCGCCAGGCCTGACCGCGCGGATCATCGGCGATTGGGGACAACAGGACCAGAACTGCTGCATCAACGTGCTGGTCGGGGCCTTCAGCGCCTATGATAACGGCACCGCGATCGCGAACAACTTCCTCGCGCGCACCGCGCGGCTCGGCTACACGCCGACCTTCGATCCGTTCGCGCGGAGAACCGACGCGAACTCCCACTTCCAGGCGAACATGAACACCTGGGGCGTCTCGGGCCAGGTCGATTACGACCTCGGCAGTGCGGCGGTGACCTCGATCACCGCCTACCGTGCGTGGAACTGGTTCCCCGCCAACGACCAGGACTATACCTCGCTGTCGATCAACCTGCAGGGGTATCTGCAGAACAATCAGCGTCAGTTCAGCCAGGAGCTGCGTCTCGCCTCCACCGGCAAGAACACAGTCGACTGGCTGGTCGGCGCCTATTACTTCTGGCAGGTCGTCCGTGGCACCGGACAGTCGGAGTTCGGCCCCGACGCCGCGCTGGCGCTCTATCCGGCCGACCAGGGGATCGTCGCCGGGGGTCAGACCGTCGCGTCGATCGCCGCCAACGGCTTGCTGTCGACGCAGCGGTCGGACCCGCACACCAGAAGCTACGCCACCTTCGCCCAGGCAACCTGGCACATCACCCCCGCGCTCGATTTCACCGGGGGCGTACGCTACACGCATGAGCGCAAGTTCGGCAGCTACAGCAACACCCGCGTGTTCGCGCAGCCGATCCCCGCCGGCGCGACCGACGCTCAGGTCGCGCGGATCAACGCCATCCGCAGCGCGCTGTCGCCGACCCAGGCGTTTTCGGTCGACACCGATGACGACAGCGTCTCCGGGCTCGCGACGCTGGGCTGGAAGCCGGCGCAGGACGTCCTGATCTACGCCACCTATTCGCGCGGAGCGAAGTCGCAGGGGCTGAACCTCACCAACCTTCCGCAGGCCAATGGAGTCATTCTCGCCGATCCGGTCGTCGATCCGGAGTCCGTCAACAATTACGAGGTTGGGCTGAAGTCGCAGTTCTTCGACCGGCAGGTCACGCTCAACCTCGCCGCCTATCGCGCCGACGTCAGCAACTATCAGACGACGATCCTCCAGCAGGTCCCGGGCCAGGTCATCTACGTCAACTACATCGCCAATATCCCAAGCGTCCGCTCGCAAGGGTTCGAGGGGGATCTGGCGTGGCGCGCGGCGGACTGGCTGAGCTTCACGGGATCGGTCGCCTATACCGATGCCAAGTACCGGGACTATCCCAACGGCCCGACCCCGGTCGAAACGCTGAACCCGACCGCCGCCAATCCGGCGGGAACCCCCTCGAGCGACTTCAAGGGCAAGCCGCTCGCCGGGGTGCCGAAATGGGCCGCCTCGATCGGCGGCGACGTGTCGCGGCCGCTGAACGATGCCGGCGCGGAGGTGTATCTCCACGGCGACTGGTCGTACCGCTCGTCCTATTACACGGTGGCGAGCGACAGCCGCTACGGCCGGGTCCCCGGCTACGGCATCGTCAACGCGCGGCTGGGCCTGCGGCTCGGGCAGGAGGGCCGCTACGATCTCTCGGTCTTCGCGCGCAACCTGTTCGACAAGGATTATTACCAGACCCTGGGCGTCCAGGCCTACGGCCTGATCACCGCCACGCTGGGCGATCCGGGAACCTACGGCGCGACGTTCAAGGTGCGGTTCTGATGCGCCCGGTCGCGTTCGCGCCGCGGCGGCGGCAGTCCCGCCTCGGCCTCGTGCTGACCGTGGCCGCGGCCGGGGTGCTTCCCGCCGCCCTGCTGCCGGCGCAGCCGTCGCCGGCGAGAGCGCCCGCCCCGTTCCAGGCCGACGCCGAGGAGTTCTACCTCTACACGCTGCCGCTGATGGAGGTGATGCGTCGGCGCGACGCCTTCCTGCAGGCCCATCCCGCGAACAGCTTCGTCCACGCACGCACGCTCGCGGACGAGACGTCGCGCGAGGTGACGACGCCCAACAACGACACGATCTACTCCAACGCCTTCATCGACCTGCGAGGCGGGCCGGTGACGATCGCGGTGCCGGCGACAGGCGCGCGCTATTTTTCGCTCGCGCTGATGGATGCCTGGTCGAACAATTTCGCCTATTTCGGCACCCGCGCGACCGGCGGGGTGGCGTTGACGGTGACGTTGGTCGGCCCCGGCGCGCCGCCGCCGGCCGGGGCGGCGCACGTCGTCCGCTCGCCGACGCCGTGGGTCTGGGCGCTCGGGCGGACGCTGGTGAACGGACCCGACGACGTGCCGGCGGCGCGCAAGGTGCAAGACGCGCTGGTCATCTCCGGCGGAGCGGCGGGTCCGATCCCCGCCGCGGTCCCGCCGCGCACGGCGTCCGCGCCGGAGCTCCAGGCCGCGGCGCTCCGGCTCATGACGGAGAACCGGCCGTTGCCGGCCGATGCCGCGGAGATCGCGCGATTCACGCGAGCGGGTCTGGACAGGCCGATCGGCGCTGGGCCGCGCGCGGCGGCGCTGGAACAAGGGTTCGGCGCCGCCCGCCAGGCGACCCAGACGGCAAAGCGCGACGGCCGGATCGTGAACGGCTGGAGCTACCCCAAGCGCAACCTGGGCGAGTTCGGGACCGATTACCGCTACCGCGCGCAGGTCGCGGTCGGCGGACTGGCGGCGCTCGGCCGCGCCGAGGCGATGTACCTGCGTGCGGTCGCGCCGACCCCGCTCGGCCTCTACGACGGCACCAGGCAGTACCGTATCCACTTCGCCAAGGGCGGCGAGCCGCCGGTCGGCTCGTTCTGGTCGCTGACCATGTACGAGCGCAGCGCGGACGGGCGCTTCTACCTCGTCGCGAACCCGATCCGTCGCTTTTCGATCGGCGACCGGACGCAGGGGCTGACGCGCAACCCGGACGGCTCGCTCGACCTGTGGATCGGCCATGCCGATCCGGGGGCGGACAAGCGGGCGAACTGGCTGCCGGCACCCGCCGCGCCGTTCATGCTGAGCCTGCGGACCTACCTCCCGAAGCCCGAACTGGTCGAGGAGCGCTGGCGAGCGCCCGCAGTCGAGGAAGTCGCGCCGTGAAGCGGATCGGAGCCCTGGTCGCGCTCGCCGCGACGCCGGCGCTGGCACAGGTCGATCCGCCCAGCGCGGCGACGATCGCGCATAACAGGCAGGCGGCGGCCGACGCGCCCTTCTCCGACACCCGCGATCTCGCCTTTGCGCAGCGCGGCTTTCTGGGCACCCGCAAGGACCCGGTGATCCGCGTCGCCGACGGCCGGGTCGTGCTCGACCTGCGCGCGACCGACTATCTGCGCGGCCCCGCGCCGGCGACCGTCAACCCAAGCCTGTGGCGCGAGGCCGGGCTGATCGCGCGGCATGGCCTGTTCCGGGTCACCGATCGCATCTACCAGGTCCGCGGCTTCGACGTCGCCAACATCACCTTCGTCCGCGGCGATGCGGGCTGGATCATCGTCGACACCGGCACGACGGCAGAAGCGGCGCGCGCCGCCTACGACCTGGTCACCGAAAAGCTCGGACGTCGGCCGATCGAGGCGATCCTCTACACCCACTCGCATTCGGATCATTACGGCGGCTCCGAGGGGCTGCGCGATCTGCTGGTGCCGAACGCGCCGGTGATCGCGCCGGTCGGCTTCCTCAAGGCCGCGATCAGCGAGAACGTGATCGCCGGCCCGGCCATGTCCCGCCGTGCGGCCTATCAATTCGGATTACCGCTGGATCGCAGCGCGACCGGCACGGTGGGCTCGGCGATCGGTGGCGCCTTCCCCAACGGCACCCGCGGCATGATCGCGCCCACCCGCGAGATCGACCGGACCGCCACCGACCTGACGATCGACGGCGTGCGGATGCGCTTCCAGCTGACGCTCGGCACGGAAGCTCCCGCCGAGATGAACGTCGGCTTCCCCGACTGGCGCGTCGTCGACATGGCCGAGAACGCCAATGTCACGCTCCACAACATCCTCACGCCGCGCGGCGCGGTGATCCGGAGCGCCAAGGCCTGGGCGGACGGCCTGACCGAGGCGCTGGAGATGTTCGCGGGATCGGAGATCCTCATCACCAGCCACGGCTGGCCGCGGTTCGGTGCGGCCGAGGTCGCCGACTATCTGGGCAAGCACCGCGACCTGTACGCCTATCTGCACGACCAGACCGTGCGGATGATGAACCAGGGGCTGACCGGCGACGAGATCGGCGCACGGCTGACCCTCCCCACCGCGCTGCGCAAGGAGTGGTACGATCGCCCCTATTACGGCTCGCTGAGCTTCAATGCGCGCGCCGTCTATCAATATTACATGGGCTGGTACGACGCGAACCCGGTCCACCTCGCGCCGCTGCCGCCCGAGGAAGGGGGCCGGCGCTATGTCGCCGCGATGGGCGGCGCCGCCCACGTCCGCGAGATGGCGCAAATGGCCTATGACGGCGGCGACTATGCCTGGGGGGCGGAGCTCCTCAATCGCGCGGTGTTCGCCGACCCGGCGGACACCGCGGCGAAGGCGCTGCTCGCGCGCTGCTACGACCAGCTCGCCTGGCAGAGCGAGAATGCCGTGTGGCGCAACATCTATCGCACCGGCGCGACCGAGCTGCGGTCGGGCCCGGCCGCCGCGCCGCGCTCCGGCGACGCCGGGTTCCTCGCGGTGCTGCCGACGTCGGATATCTTCGATCTGTTCGCCACCCGGCTCGATCCCGCGAAGGTGGGCGACGCGCATGCCGTGATCGCCTTCGTCTTTCCCGACAGGGGCGAGCAGGTGACCGTCACCGTCGCCAACGGCGTGCTGACCCACCGTGCGGGCACGTCCGGTCGCGCCGATGCGAGGGTGACGCTGAAGCGGTCCGATCTACTCGCCGCGCTGACCGGAGGCGCGCCGCTCGCGTCCAAGATGGCGGCGGGCGAGGTGCGGGTCGACGGCGACGCCAGCGTCCTGTCCCGCTTCGCCGGCTGGTTCGATCGTCCCGACCCGAGCTTTGCGATCGTGACGCCGTGACGGCGCCCGCCTAATCCAGGAAGCGGATCGCTGCGTGCCCGTCGTCGCGGACGACGCGGACGCCGACGTCGTAGAGCGAGGACAGGGCCGCGTCGGTGAAGACCGCCGCGGCCGGCCCTCGCGCGGCGACCCGTCCATCCTTGAGCGCGACGACATCGTCGGCGATCCGCAGCGCGAGCGCGAGATCGTGGAGCGCGACGATCACGGTGCAACCCGCATCCGCCAGCGCGCGCAGTCGCGCGCCGGCGTCGATGGCGTGGCGCGGGTCGAGCCCGGCGGTGGGCTCGTCGACGATCAGCATCTCGGGCTGCCCCACCGTGGCGCGCGCCAGCATCACGCGGGCGAGTTCGCCGCCCGAAAGCTGGGTCGCCGGGCGGTCCTTCAGCGCGACGAGATCGTGGCGCACCAGCGCGGCGTCGATCCTGGCCCGCCAAGCGGCCGGGAGCCCGCCGAAGGCGGGAAGATGCGCGGTCAGCCCCAGCGCGACCACGCGCTCGACGCTGATCGCCCAGTCGACTGCGGGATTCTGCGGCAGATAGGCCCGGCGCATCGCCAGATCGCGCCGCCCGATCCCGGCGAGCGGCGCGCCGTCGAGCCGGACCGCTCCCGTCGTCGGGGTCAGCAAGCCGGCGGCGACCTCGAGCAGCGTCGACTTGCCGGCTCCGTTCGGGCCGATGATCGCGGTCAAGCGCCCGGCGACGAAGGTCACGTCGATCGCGCCCAGCACCGTCCGCCGCCCGCGCTCGACGCCGACGCCTTCAAGCACGAGCGCGCTCATGCCCCCGCCTTCCGGACGTGGAGCACGAGCCAGAGGAAGAAGGGCGCGCCGACGACCGCGATGAACACGCCCAGCTTGATGTCGGGCCCGATCCTGAGCAGCCGGGTGGCGATGTCCGCGGCGAGCACGATGATCGCTCCCGCCAGCGCCGCCGGCGCAAGCGTCGCGCTGGGCCGATGCCCGACCAGCGGCCGGACGAGATGGGGAGCGATCAGCCCGACGAAGCCGATCGCCCCCGTCACCGCCGTCGCCGCGCCGACTCCCAGCGCGACGCCGAGCAGCGCCAGCAGCCGGGTCCGCCGCAGGTCGATCCCCAGGCTCTCCGCCTGCCGTTCGCCCAGCGTTAGCGCATCGAGCGCCCGCCCCGTCGTCAGCAGCAGCCCCGCCCCCAGGACGATGAAGGGCGCGGCGAGCAGCACGTGATCCCAGCTGCGGTCGGCGAGCGAGCCCATCAGCCAGCTCATGATCTCATAGGCGGCGAACGGGCTGGGGGCGAGATTGAGCGCCAGGCTCACTCCGGCGCCCGCGATCGTCTGCACCGCGACGCCGGCGAGGATCAGCGACAGCGTTCCGCCGCGCCGCGACAGCGCCAGCGCGACGCCGATCGTCACCGTCGCGCCCGCCAGCGCGAACACCGGCGTCGCCAGCGCGGAAACGCTCGCAAAGCCGTAATAGAGCGCGATCACCGCGCCGAGCGAGGCTCCGCCGGAAACGCCGAGCAGCCCCGGCTCGGCGAGCGGATTGCGCAGCAATCCCTGCAGCACCGCCCCCGACAGGCCGAGGATACTGCCGACCAGCAGCGCCAGCACCAGCCGCGGCAGCCGCACCTCGGTGACGATCAGCCGGGCGAGGTCCGGACGCGGGTCGAACAGCGCCGTCGCCGCCTGCGCGGGGGTAAGCCACACTTCCCCCGCCAGCAGCGAGGCGGCGGCGAGCAGCGCGAGGGCGGCAAGCAGGGCGAGGACCAGCCAACGCCTCACGGCCGCGTCCTCGCCTGCGCCGCGCCGAGATCCCGGCGCAGCGCGACGGCCGCCGCGGCGATCATCGGGGTGCCGCACGCATAAGCGGCCTGGCGCACGGCGACGCTGCGGCCATTCCAGAGACGCCGCACGAGCGGGTGGCGGTCGATGTCGTCGCCCAGGCTCGGCCCGGAGTCATGCGATCCCCGGACCAGCACCGCCGGCCGCAGCCGAACCAAGGTCTCGACGCCCGGATGGCGGGCTCCCGCGACGAGCGGATCGCGCCCCAGGTTGCGCGCGCCTGCCGCCGCCAGGATCGCGTCGTAGAGCGACCCCCGGCTCGCCCCGAAGCCGGAGCGATCCCATGCGACGACGGAGATTGGCGGCGCCGGCGCGCGCGCCAGGTCGGCGAGCGTCCGATCCATCGCCGCGATCAGCGCCTCGCCGCGCCCGCGCGCGTCGACCGCGGCGGCGATCTGGCGAGTGACGCGGCGGATGTCGTCGATCGACGACGGCTCGTCGACCTCCAGCATCGGATAGCCCACCCGTCTCAGCGCGCCGCGCAGCGCCGGCGTGCTGAAGCTGCCGGCGATCACCAGATCGGGTCGCTGGGCGAGCACCTCCTCGGCGAAGCCGTGATTGACCGCGACGCGCCGGGCGGCGCGTGCCATCAGCGACCCGGCGGGGTCACGCGACAACCAGCTGACCGAGGCGATCCGATCGGGCGGAAGCAGCGCCAGGACGAGTTGGTCGGTGCATTGGTTGACGCTCATCACCTTGAGCGGATGCGCGGCCGGTGCCGGCCGCC
The DNA here is from genome assembly GCF_058313435.1 of Sphingomonas sp. SP6. NCBI lineage: Bacteria > Pseudomonadati > Pseudomonadota > Alphaproteobacteria > Sphingomonadales > Sphingomonadaceae > Sphingomonas > Sphingomonas sp. SP6. Next base: position 325,391 of record NZ_JBZFLG010000004.1, on the reverse strand, counting down.
CCGCGCCGCAGCCGCCGAGCGCGAATGCGAGGACGAGGACGACCGGCAGGCGCATCAGAACCTCGCCCGAACCCCCCCGTACCCCGCACGGCCCGACGTGGCGAAGCTGAACACCTCCTCATACCCCTCACCCCCCAAATTCTCGATACGCCCGAACACCGAGAGGCGGTCGGTGATCCGATATTCGGCGTTGAGGTTGACCAGCACATACTCCCGCAAGGACTCGGTCACCGGGACGAAGCTCGGATCGATATAGGCGAGATCGGTCTGGCGGCCGTTGTAGCGGACCGTCAGCGTTCCCGAGAAGCGCTGGTCGCGGCTGAAGATCGTCGTGTTGAGGCTGGCGACATGCGGCGGACGACGCACCTCCTGGACCCCGTTCTCCCGGGCATGGAGATAGGTATAGGCGAGATCGAACTTGATCTGCGGGATCGGCCGCGCGGAGACGAACACCTCCACCCCGTGCTGGCGCGACAGCGTGTCGCGATTGGCCGGCGTCGCGACGAAATCGGGAGCAGGATAGATCGTGGTGATCTCGTCTTCGAGGATGCTGTCGAAATAGGTTGCGCCGATCGTCGCGCGTCCGCCCGCCAGATCATAGTCCACGCCCGCTTCCCAACCCTTCGACTTTTCGGGCTTGAGGTCCGGATTGCCGATGTAGCGGCCGTCCTCGTAGCCGAACAGCTCGTAATAGCCCGGGTTCTTGACCCCCGTGCCGTAGGCGCCGCGCACCCGCAGGCCGAACGGCAGCCGGTAACCGGCCTGGGCGCGCCAGGTGGTCGCGTCGGCGAAGCGGTCGTTCGCGTCGTGGCGGATGCTCGCCCCGGCCGAGAAGGCGTCATCGACGGTCAGCTCGTACTGTGCGACGAACCCCCAATTCTCGGTCGAGCGCGTGCCGGTGAAGGCAAAGCCGCCCGGCGTCGTGTTCTCGAAACTCTCGTGCTCGAAGTCGACCGCGCCGGTCACGCGGTTGATGACGCGGTCACTGCCGAAGCGGTAGCTCGTCTCGAGCGAGCCCTTGTAGCGGCGACCGTGGTCGCCCGAAGTGACGCCGAACGCCGAATAGCCGGTGCGGTCAATATCGGCGATCTGCCCGCTGAGCGCGGTGTTCCACTTGCCGTCGGCGAGCGCGAGGTCGCCGCGGACGAGGCCGTAGATCGAGTCGGTGCGCGCATGCGAGCCGGGCGTGTCGACGATATAGCCGAACAGCGGACTGGCGGTGTCGAACTCGCTGTCGTTGGTCAGCGCGTCGGCATAGGTGTAGCGGCCGACGCCGGTCAGCTTGAAGATCGGCGAAGGTGTCCAGCTCACCTTGGCGGTCGCGTTGGCGGTGGTGAAGCCGACATCGCGCGTGCCGTTCCGCGCGGTCGGCGTGCCTTCGGTCCGATAAGCCGATCCGGAGACCGCATAATCGAGGCTGTCTGAATAGCCCGCGACCCGCACCCCGCCGGCGGCGGTGCCGAACGATCCGCCTTCCGCTCGGACCGAGATGCCGGGTGCTTCGCGCCCGGTCAGCGTGATGTACTGGATCACGCCGCCGATCGCGTCCGACCCGTAGAGCGACGATTGCTGCCCGCGCAGCACCTCGATCTTGGCCGCCTCGTCGGCGAGCAGCGAGGAGAAGTCGAACTGGCCCTGGAACGGATCCGACGCCTCGATGCCGTCGATCAGCACCAGCACGTGGTTGGCCTCCGAGCCGCGGATGCGGACGTCGGTCAGCCCGGCACCGGCGCGCGACACCGCAAGACCGGGCACATCGCGGAGCACGTCGGCGACGAGCCGGGTCTGGCGTTCGTTCAGGTCGGCGCCGCTCAACACCGTCACCGACGCGGGCAGGTCGCGGACCTCGACGCCCTCGCCGGAGCGGGAGGCGGTGACGACCACGTCGTGGCCGGCGAGGTCGGTGGTCGGGATGGTCGGGTCGCTCTGCGCGAGTGCCGGCGTAGCGGCGGCGAGCGCCAGAATCGAAGCGAACGTCTTGGTCATGGATCTTCCCCCGCGCCGGCTCGACAGGCGCGGCATGGGGCGATCCGGCGCGCTGGAACGCGACGGACGCGGACCAGGCGGACACCCGCAGCGGACGCAGATCCGCGAGGCCCGACCGAAACCGCTCGCGGCCCCGGCCGCACGGCGTGTCGCTCTCGACGGAAGGTCTTCCGTGCCCCGGCCATCCCCTGGACCAAAGCGTAGCGACTCGCGTCGGCAGGTCTCCTGGCTCGCGGGTCAAAGCTTGGAAGCGCGCCTTCCCAGGTCACCCCAGTGGCTGCGGTGTCTCCACCGCCTGCGCCTCTCGCTCGCCGCTCACAGTTGCAGGGACAGCCGCGGATTGGGAAGGCGAACCTTCCGCACCGCATTCCCGTTTTCAGCCTCTCGCGAGGCACCGGCGCGATCTTCGGCGCCGGGCAAGCCCGGATCCGAAGCCGCGCTCTAGCCGATCGGCGCGAGATCGCAACCCGCGATGTGGCGCGGCCGTATGGGGTGCGGGCGGCAGGACGATGATCAGCCCTTCTTGAGTTCCTCGGGCTTGTGGATCGCCTCCTTGCCCGATTTGTCGCTCTTCACCTTGTACTGCGGCTCGTCCTTGCTCGCCTTGGCGGTGTGGCCGCCCGCCTTGGCAGTGCCGGTCACCTTCTTCACGATCTTGCCGTGGGTCTCGCCCTGGGGCGTGTCCCACTTTACCGTATCGCCGGCCTTGAGGCTCTTGGTCATGCGTCGTCTCCTTGAGGAACGGGGGCGTCGGGGTGGAGTACGCCCGCTTGGCGCAGGTCTTCCCAGAAGTCGGGCGGAATCCTGGCGCGGAGGGCGGCGTGGTCGTGGAGGAGGTGATCGGGCTTGGCCGTGCCGACGATCAGCGCCGCCGCGACATCGGGCGCGAGGCTGAACTGGAGCGCGGCGGCGACCGGATCGACGCCGTGCCGCCCGGCGACCGCACGCAGTGTCGCCAGCCGCTCGCGCTTGTCGGCGGGGATCAGCGTGTTGTCCGCGCCGTAATTGTACCGACCCGCGCCGCCGACGAAACCCGCGTTCAGCGCCGAGCCGACGACGAACGACACGCCCGCCTGCCGCGCGGCGGGAAAGACCTGTTCCACGGCATTGGCATGGTCGATCAGCGAATATTGGCTCGCAAGCAGGTGGATGTCGCTGTCGGCGACCTCCAGGCACCTGAGGATCGGCTGCGGGCAGTTCACGCCCATCCCCCAGGCGTCGATCGTCCCCTCCTCGCGCAGCCGGGTCAGCGCGGGGAAGGCGCCCTTCTCCGCCACCGGCCACAGCGTCTCCCAATCCTCGGGCAGATACGCATTGTCGGGCGACAGATCGTGGACGAAGACGATGTCGAGCCGGTCGAGGCCCATCCGCTGGAGGCTGTCCTCAATCGAGCGCTGCACGCCGTCGGCGGTATAGTCGAAGCGAGGCGTGTTCGGCGACGGACTGAACGGGAAGTACTTGCGGCCATCGTGGCCGCGCGAGGCGCGGAGCAGCTTGCCGACCTTCGACGAGATCACGAACTCGTCGCGCGGCTTGCGCGCCAGGAACCGCCCGAACCGCCGCTCGGCGAGCCCGAGCCCGTACCAGGGCGACACGTCGAAATAGCGCACCCCCGCGTCCCACGCCGCCGAGAGAGTCGCCTCCGCCTGCTCGTCGGTCGCGAAGGCGAACTCGTTGCCGATCGCGACGCCGCCGAGACCGAAGCTGTGCGGGAGGTGGTAGCGGGGCATGGCGGCCTTCCAGTGGATTGCCCGGAAAAACCCCGAACACGCGCAAAGGATGCCACGCCCCTCGCGCCGCGGGGCAGAGCGAGCCGAGGCGAGGGCAGGTCCCACACGGCCGGGGCCGTGGACAGCGCACCGCGCGGGTTATACGTTCGCGGAGCGCCGTTTCCGGCGTAGGGGGGATCATCAATGGCAGCCAAATACGATGTGTCGACGCTTGCTCCGGCCGGGATACTGAGCGCGACCTTCAGCCCGGACGGAACACATCTCTTCGCGTCGACAAGCACGGGCAAGATTTACGAATACAACGTCGCTACCGGTGAGCGGATCGCTACGTGGAACGCCCATGCCACGGTCGGCGCGATTTCGATCAGCGACGACGGCCACTACCTGCTCGCCGCCGGCCACTCGGGTGACCGGGCGGTCGTCGTCCGAATCGACACCACCACCGGCGAGCGGCAGCGGTTTGCTGGAACCGACGGCAACTATCTGGACGTCCAAGTAACCAACGACCATCAGGCGATCCTGAGTGGGGGCGACGGAGACACGCTGGCCGCACTCGATTTCACAACCGGCGAGTTCTCGGCGGTCGATGGCGGCGTCTATTACTCGAGCTATTCGGATCTGACACGCACCGGCCGTTATTCACTGGTTGCCGAGAAAGGCATATCGAACGGCCCGCTTGCGATCTACGATGGCAAAACCGAAGTAATCGTGGCGACCGGAGACGACTACCAGCTCGGCAGCGGCTTCAATTATGGGATTCAGGCTATCAGCGTGAAGGCGGGGCTGGTCGCTCAATTCATCTACTACAATTCCATCTACCTCTACGACCTCGAGCTGCACGGGCTGCGGACCGTGACGGTGAGCGGTACGTTGGGCGGCATGGTCTTCGATAATTCAGGTCGAAATCTATACGTCTACGACATCAACGCCGGAGAAATCGAGAAGTACGACGTAAAGACTTGGAATGTTACTAAGAGCTACGCCGTCGACCCGACCGAATGGAACAACGCAGAAAGCTACGGTGACCAGCTCCACCTGAGTGCGGACGGGCGCTACCTGTCGCTGCTCGACACCAATTCGGGCAAGCTCCAGCTCATCGACCTGCAGCCGGGCAAGTCTGACGCGGCGCCGCTGGCCGATCACGCCTTCGGTCACGACACGGTCGCCCCGGTGTCGCACCTCGGTTCGAATGACCACTGGCCGACGCATCTAGCGCTCGCCTAAACGGGCACGAGGGCGGCGGGTGCGAACCCGTCGCCTTCGCGGTCAACCCAGGCGTCGAGGCGACGGATAGCGCCCTTAGGGCCAATTGCGCGGCCGGGAAGCCCCCCGCGGCTTCCCGAGTCCTCCTTCAGGGTCGCTTGCGCGACCGAGTGACGAGGCCGCGACAAGCCCCTGGCTTATCGCGAGTCTTCTTAGGGCACCTTGCGGTGCCGAGTGATCCGGCCGGGAAGGCGCCCCGCGCCTTCCCGAGTCCGGATCACTCCCACTCGATCGTCCCCGGCGGCTTGCTCGTATAATCGTACGTCACCCGGTTGACCCCGCGCACCTCGTTGATGATCCGGGTCGCGACGCGCTTGAGGAAGCCGCCGGGGAACTCGAACGCCTCGGCCGTCATGCCGTCGACCGAAGTGACCGCGCGCAGCGCCAGGACGCTGTCGTAGGTGCGGCCGTCGCCCATCACGCCGACGCTGCGCACCGGCAGCAACACCGCGAACGCCTGCCAGATCGCGTCATACAGCCCGGCGCTGCGAATCTCCTCCAGGTAGATCGCGTCGGCCTTGCGCAGGATGTCGCAACGCTCCTTGGTCACCTCGCCGGGGATACGGATCGCGAGGCCGGGCCCGGGGAACGGATGCCGGCCGACGAACGCTTGCGGAAGCCCCAGTTCGCGGCCGAGCGCCCTCACCTCGTCCTTGAACAGCTCGCGCAAGGGCTCGACGAGCTTCATGTCCATCCGCTCGGGGAGGCCGCCGACATTGTGGTGGCTCTTGATCGTCACCGACGGCCCGCCGGTGAACGACACGCTTTCGATCACGTCCGGATAGAGGGTGCCCTGCGCCAGGAACTCGGCCCCGCCGATCCGCCTCGCCTCCGCCTCGAACACGTCGATGAAGGTCTTGCCGATGAACTTGCGCTTGGCCTCGGGATCGGTGACGCCGGCGAGGCCCGACAAGAACAGCTCCTCGACGTTCACGTGGACGAGCGGGATGTTGTAGTGATTTCGGAACAGCGCGACGACCTGCTCCGCCTCGCCGCTGCGCATCAGCCCGTGATCGACGAAGACGCAAGTCAGCTGCTCGCCGATCGCCTCGTGGATCAGCACCGCCGCGACCGCCGAATCGACGCCGCCGGAAAGCCCGCAGATCACCCTCCCCCTGCCCACCTGCGCGCGGATCTCGGCGATCTTGGTCCCGCGGAACTCCGCCATCGTCCAGTCGCCGGCAAGCCCGCAGACGTGACGCGCGAAATTGGCGATCAGCTTTCCGCCGTCGGGGGTGTGGACCACCTCCGGGTGGAACTGGACGCCGTAGAAGCGCCGCGCTTCGTCCGCGACCATCGCATAGGGCGCGCCCTCGCTGACGGCGACGGGGACGAAGCCGGGCGGGATCGCGTCGACCTTGTCGCCGTGGCTCATCCAGACCTGGTGCCGCTCGCCCGTCTGCCACAGCCCGTCCGTCAGCGCACAAGGCTGCGTCACCTCGATGAGCGCATGGCCGAACTCGCCGCCGTCGCCCGACATCACCACCGTGCCGCCCAGTTGCGCGCTCATGAGCTGCTGGCCGTAGCAGATGCCGAGCACCGGCACGCCCGCCTCGAAGAAGGCCTGGGGCGCGCGGGGAGACGTCGCCTCGGTGACGCTCGCCGGCCCGCCGGAGAGGATGATCCCCTTGGGCCGCATCCGCGCGAACGCCGCCTCGGCCGACTGGAAGGGCGCGACTTCGCTATAGACGCCCGCCTCGCGAACGCGGCGGGCGATGAGCTGGGTGACCTGGCTGCCGAAATCGACGATGAGGATGCTGTCGGGGTGCTGCATGGCGAGCCTGTAGCGATGGGATCGCGTTCCGAGAAGCCCGGGAACGGAGCGCCCACACGGCTCGTTGCGTCGCTGCAACAAGGAGGATGGTGATGGGTCGCGGATGTCTGCTCTGGGCGGTGGGTGTGCCGCTGCCGGTCGTGCTGATCCTCTATTTTCTGTTCTTCCGGCACTGACGCACGAAAAGGGCCGCCCCGACGCCCGGAGCGGCCCTTCTCATGTTCGCGAGGCGGCTGGTTCAGGCGTCCTCATACTCTTCGTTCGCCACGGGCCCCGAATCCTGCCCCTTGGCGCTGACGTCTCGGTCGACGAACTCGATGATCGCCATCGGCGAAGCATCCGAGGCGCGAATGCCTGCCTTGATGACGCGGGTATAGCCGCCGTTGCGATCGGCGTAGCGGGGCGCGAGGACGTCGAACAGCTTCTGGAGCTGCGCGTCGTCGAGCAGCCGCGCATGGGCGAGACGGCGGTTCGAGAGGCCACCCTTCTTGCCGAGCGTGATCAGCTTTTCGATGTACGGACGGAGCTCCTTCGCCTTGGCGACGGTCGTCGTGATCTGCTCGTGCTTGATGAGGGCGGCGCTCATGTTGCGGAACAGGGCGAGGCGGTGGGCCGAGGTCCGCTGAAGCTTCCGGCCGCCGTAACCGTGACGCATGATATCATCCTTCGTTCGTCAGGGGGCCGTATGAGGTACCCCGCGCCTGGTGACGCTTGAGGCCGTCACCTTCACCTTTCCGCCCCAAGCTCGCTTGGGGAGGGGGACCGCCCGGCGTAGCCGGGTGGTGGAGGGGCGACGCGGCGAAGCCGCGACGTCGGTCCTCGCTCACGCGACGCCGGCCGGGCTGATCGCCAAGCCGGCGGATAGCTTCACTATCCGCCTGCGATCAGCCCATGATTTCCTGCTCGAGCTTCTTCGCCATCTCTTCGATGTTCTCCGGCGGCCAGCCCGGGATTTCCATTCCCAACCGAAGACCCATCGTGTTGAGCACTTCCTTGATCTCGTTCAACGACTTGCGACCGAAGTTCGGGGTGCGCAGCATCTCGGCCTCAGTCTTGCCGACCAGATCGCCGATGTAGATGATGTTGTCGTTCTTGAGGCAATTGGCCGAACGGACCGACAGTTCGAGCTCGTCGACCTTCTTGAGCAGGTAACGGTTGATCTGCTGGGTGTCGCCGATGACTTCGCCCGACGACGGCGCCGGTGCGGCCATGCCGATCGGGGCCGAGCGCGTGACGACCGAATCGTCGAAGTGGACGAACAGCGCCAGCTGGTCCTGGAGGATGCGGCCGGCGTAGCTAACCGCGTCCTCCGGTGTGACGGTGCCGTCGGTCTCGATCGTGAGCGTCAGCTTGTCGTAATCGAGGTCCTGCCCGACGCGGGTCGGATCGACCTTGTACGACACCTGACGCACCGGCGAGTAGAGCGCGTCGACCGGGATCAGCCCGATCGGCGCGTCGGCCGGGCGATTGGCGACCGCGGGGACATAGCCCTTCCCGATATCGGCGGTGAGCTCCATGTTGAGCGTCGCACCCTCGTCGAGGTGGCAGATCACCAGCTCGGGGTTCATCACCTCGATATCGCCCGAGACGGCGATGTCGCCGGCCTTCACTTCGGCGGGGCCGGTGGCTGAGAGCTGGAGCCGCTTCGGCCCCTCGCCCTGCATCCGGATCGCGATCTGCTTCACGTTGAGGACGATGTCGGTCACGTCCTCGCGAACGCCCGCCAACGAGCTGAATTCGTGGAGCACGTTCTCGATCTTGATCGAGGTCACCGCCGCGCCCTGGAGCGACGACAGCAGCACCCGGCGCAGCGCGTTGCCGAGCGTCAGGCCGAAGCCGCGCTCGAGCGGTTCGGCGGTGAAGGTCGCCTTGCGCTTGCCGTCACCGCTCTTCTTCTCGAGCGCGCTCGGCTTCTTGAGTTCCTGCCAGTTCTTTGCGTTGACGGACAAAGCTCACGTCCCCTGGTTGGGCCGGCCAAAACCCCAAGGGGGAGGGGCGCGCCGGCCGAGTCGAAAGCGCGACCGCTCGTCAGCGGTCGCGAAGAAAGATCAGACGCGGCGACGCTTCGACGGCCGCACGCCATTGTGCGGGATCGAGGTCACGTCGCGGATCGAGGTGATCTGGAACCCGACCGCCTGGAGCGCCCGGAGCGCCGATTCACGGCCCGAGCCGGGGCCCTTGACCTCGACCTCGAGCGTGCGGACGCCGTGCTCGGCGGCCTTCTTGCCCGCGTCCTCCGCCGCGACCTGCGCGGCATAGGGCGTCGACTTGCGCGAGCCCTTGAACCCCATCATCCCCGCGGACGACCAGCTGATGGCGTTGCCCTGCGCGTCGGTGATAGTGATCATGGTGTTGTTGAAGCTGGCGTTCACATGCGCCACGCCGGCGGTGATGTTCTTGCGCTCGCGACGGCGAATGCGCTGGGGTGCCTGAGCCATTGATGACGTCCTGAACCTGAAGTGCGGTGGCGATCGAGCCGGTAAAATCGCAAAAGTCACACCTCCTTCACACGTGCGCGCGAGGAGGCGGAGCCCTTACTTCTTCTTGCCCGCGATCGGCTTGGCCTTGCCCTTGCGGGTGCGCGCATTGGTGTGCGTGCGCTGGCCGCGGACCGGCAGGCCCTTGCGATGGCGCAGGCCGCGGTAGCAGGCGAGGTCCATCAACCGCTTGATGTTCATCGCGGTCTCGCGCCGCAGATCGCCCTCGACCTTGTGGTCGGCGTCGATCGCTTCGCGGATCTGGAGCACCTCCTGATCGGTCAGGTCCTGGACGCGGCGCTCGGCGGCGATCTCCAGCTTGTCAGTGATCTGCTTGGCCTTGGTCGGGCCGATGCCGTGGATATATTGGAGCGCGATGATCACGCGCTTGTTGGTCGGGATGTTGACACCCGCGATACGTGCCATGAAACTCAGTCTCCTCGTGCTCCACGGGGCGCGGCATGGTTTCGCACGCCCCATCTCAACGCAGTGATCGTCCGAAACGCAGGAAAGCCGGCAGGCGCTGGACAGCGCCACCGGGACCCGGTGCTGCGGAGTGATGGTCAGGTAAGCGCGCGCCAACGCCCTGTCAAGCGACGGGTTCCCTCAGCTGCCGAAGCTTCCACCATCGCCTGAGCGCGACCACGAACCAGATCAGCTCGACCGCGCCGAACGGCCATGCGCCCTGGAGGAAGCCATAAGCCGATCCCATCAGGCAGCCAAGCGCGAACAGTAACGTCCAGAACGGCGCGCGGTCCTCCAGCACGTAGCAGACGAGCATGAAGGTGACTGCGAACAGGCCGAAGGCGGTGAGCACGTCCCTGGGCGTTGGCCGAGTCGGGCCTCAGAGCGAGGCGTCGACGACGAGGTCGGGAATGGCGGCGGAGGCGACGGGAGAGCCGAACGCAAACTCATTCCGTTCCGCATATCCGCCTTGGACAGGATGGAACATGCGGATCACCCTGCGATCGTTCACGTCGATCACCCAATATTCCGGGACCGCAAAGCGCGCGTAAAGCTCCGCCTTCTTCACCAGGTCGTAGCGGAGCGTGCTCGAAGAGACCTCGAATGCGGTGCGGATTGACTCCCGAGCTAAGAGTCCGTCGCCGCCATCGTCTACGGCCACCGTAAGGTCAGACTCCGGCAGATTGTGATCGTCGAGTCGGGTCGAGACCGGGCTGAAAGCGATTAGTCCGACGTCCGCCTTCCGCACGGCGACGACCAACTCGTGCATCATCGCGGCGAGGGTGCGAGCGTGCGGTCGATACGTCGGGCTCACGCCGACTATTTCACCGTCGATCAACTCCATGTGTTTGCTGTCGAACACCCCCGCCTCGTCGAGGATCAGGAACTCCTCGACGGCCAGCTTGTGGCGGATCGGACCCTCGACGTCCGCATCGGCGATCGGCTGTTCGTGTCCCATCGCGCCAGTCTACCAGCCGGCCGCCGGCCTCACAACGGTATTAGGATGCGCGCGACCAGACCCGGCCGCGCGTCGTCGAGCTCGAACCGGCCGCCGTGGAGCCGCGCCACCGCGTCGACCAGCGCCATCCCCAGCCCCGCCCCCGGCGTCGAGCGCGCCGCATCCAGCCGGCCGAACCGGCGCAGCGCGACCGCGCGATCCCCGGGCGCGATGCCGGGGCCGCGATCGACGACCTCGATCGCGACCATCCCGAAGCTGTCGCGGAGCCGCAGGATCACCGTCCCGCCCGCCGCGCCGTGCTTCAATGCGTTGTCCACGAGGTTGGTCACCGCCTGGCTCAGCAGCTCGCGGTGGATCGGCAGCCGGACGGGCGCGGTGTCGTTCTCGACCGCGAAGGCGAAGCCGGCATCCTCCGCCAGAGGCTCGTAGAGGTCGGCGATCTCCTCGATCAGATCGGCGGGATCGGCACGGACGAAGCGGTCGGCGGAGACCTGCTCGGCGCGGCTGATCTCGATGAGCGTGGTCAGCATCCGCATGACCAGGTCGCATTCGGCGAGCAGCCCGCCCAGTGCCGCCTCACGCGACGCGCCTTCCGGCTGAAGCACCGCCTGCTCGGTCTTGGCGCGCAGCCGGGCGAGCGGCGACCGCAGGTCGTGGGCGAGACCGTCCGTCACCACCCGCAGCTCCCCCATCAGCGCCTCGACCTTGTCGAGCGTGCGGTTGAGCCGGTCCGACAGACGATCGAAGGCGTCGCCGCCGCGTGCTTCGAGCGGGACGCGCCGGGTCAGATCCCCCTCCCCCACCGCCTCGATCACCCCCGAGATCCGGAGCAGCCGCCGCGCGACATACCGCGAGACGATCCATCCGCCGAGCGCGCCGAACACGACCGCGACGATCATGCCGATCGCGAGCGCGCGTTCGAGCGCGCGCTGCTGATCGTCGAGCGTCGACAGCTGACGCGCCACCAGCAGGTAGGCTTCGCCGCCGACCGGCCGGACGACGTAGCCCGCGTCGGTGCGCCAGCCGTCCGCATCCCCGATCCGCCCGATCCGAAACCCGGTGGCATCCAGCGAGACGCGCGGCCGCTGCGGGCCGGTGCCGAGAATCCGCGCGCCGGTCGGGCCGAGCAGCGCGGTCGCCCCGGTCTGGTCGCCAGGATCGGCGGCGTCGCCCACCGCCTGCCGCACCGCGGCGGGGCCGCCGCGTGCCGAGGCGGCGAGCGCCTCGGCCTGCTCGACGGTTCCTCGCTTGAGCTGCTCGAACGCCGCCGCGCGGGCCTGGTGGCGGACGAAGACGAGGACGGCGAGGTTCGACGCCAGCGCCAGCGCGATCGTCAGCAGCGCGATCCGCGCGGTGACCGACAGCCGCATCAACCTTCCGGAGAAAGGCGGTAACCCGCACCGCGGACGGTGTGAAGGATCGGCGCGGCGAATCCGTCCTCCAGCTTGCGGCGGAGCCGGCCGATGTGGACGTCGACGACGTTCGAGCCCGGATCGAAGTGGTAGTTCCAGATCTTCTCGAGCATCATCGTCCGGGTCACGACCTGGCCGGCATTGCGCGCGAGATATTCAAGGAGTGTGAACTCGCGTGCGCCCAGCGGAATGGCGCGGCCGGCGCGGGTGACCTGGCGCGCGAGCAGGTCGATCTCGAGATCGCCGACCTCGATCCTGGTCTTCTGCGGCTCGGCCGAACCGCGCGCCGAGCGGCGGAGCAGCGATTCGACGCGCGCGGTCAGTTCGGCGAACGAATAGGGCTTGCACAGATAGTCGTCGGCGCCGGCCCTGAGCCCGTCGACCCGGTGGTCGACGCTGGCGAGCGCGGAGAGGATCAGGATCGGGGTCTCGATCCCGGCCGCACGGATCGCGGCGGTCATCGCCGCGCCGTCGAGCCCGGGCAGCATCCTGTCGGCGACGATCAGATCGAACACGCCCTCGCTCGCCAGAAACAATCCGTCGCGGCCGTTGCCGCACGATTCGACCGTGAACCCGGCCTCGGCCAACCCCTTGGCCAAATAGGACGCGGCGGCGGCGTCATCCTCGACGATCAGGATCTTGCGGCTCATGTCGCTTGCGACCTTACGAAAAAAGCCGGCGGGACGCGAGCGTCCCGCCGGCCTCGGCACCCCCGGGAGTTCGGGCACCGATCTCGTGACGTGACGTCACCCCTTGTGCTTGCCTCCGGCCTTGTGGCCGTGCGCGCGGGAGTGACCCGCCTTGGATTGCCCGCCTCCGTGCTTGCCGTGCGCCAGCGCGGGAGACGCAACGAGCGCGAGCGCAGCGGCAGAAACAAGGAAGCGGACCATCGTGATCTCCGTTGGGCCGGCGACGGGGAGACGCCGGCCACGGGACTGGAGATACCCGCCCGCACCCGTCGCCGCGGTGACGGGGGAATGAAAAGAGTGTCATGTCGACGTGCCCTCTCCCGGTCGCGGGAGAGGAAAAGGATCAGCGTCCGTCGAGGATCGCGGCGATCGCCTCGGTCACATGCGCGATGTCGGCCATGCCGTCGACACGGCGGACCAGCCCGCGCGCCTCGTACCCAGGAAGGATCGGCGCGGTCTTGGCCCGATATTCGGCCATGCGCGTGCGCACGGTCTGTTCGTTGTCGTCGGGACGGCGCTTAAACTCGCGATGCCCGCAGACGTCGCAGATGCCTTCGACCTGGGGCAGCTTGAACGAATCGTGATAGCCGGCGCCGCAATTGGCGCAGGTGAACCGGCCGACGATCCTCTCGACGAGCGCGTCTTCGTCGACCGCAAGCTCGATCACGTGATCGAGCGTCTGACCGCGCTCCTCGAGCAGAAAATCGAGTGCGTCGGCCTGGGGCTCGGTGCGCGGATAGCCGTCGAAGATCGCGCCCGTGCCGATGCCGCGGTCCATCCGCTCGCCGATCAGCGCGGAGACGATCGCGTCCGACACGAGCTCGCCCGCTTCCATCACCGCCTTGGCCCTGAGCCCGACCGGCGTGCCCGCCTTCACTGCCGCGCGCAGCATGTCGCCGGTCGACAGCTGGACCATGCCGCGATCGGCCTCGAGCCGATGCGCCTGGGTCCCCTTGCCCGCTCCGGGCGGCCCGAGAAGAATGATGTTCACGCGCGAACGGACTCCCATACGTTCGGAATTAACGCAAGCGGCTTAGCCGCCGCGGGCTCAGCGCAGCCGACCGCCCTTGAGCTTCGCCTTCTTGATCAGGTCGCCGTACTGATGTGCGAGCAGGTGCGACTGGATCTGCGTCACCGTGTCCATCGTCACGTTGACGACGATCAGCAGCGACGTGCCGCCAAGGTAGAAGGGGATCGACAGCGCCGAAACCAGGTATTCGGGCACGACGCAGATGAAGGTCAGATAGGCCGCGCCGATCACGGTGATGCGGGTCAGCACGTAGTCGAAATAGACCTCGGTGTTCTTGCCCGGCCGGATGCCGGGGACGAACCCGCCGTAGCGCTTCAGGTTCTCCGCCGTCTCCTCGGGGTTGAAGACCACCGCGGTGTAGAAGAACGAGAAGAAGATGATCCCGGCGGCGTACAGGATCATGTACGCCGGGGCGCCGTGCTGGAGGTACTGATTCAGCGAGATGATGATGTCGCCCCAGCGGCTCTCGCCCTGGACGGCCTTGCCCGCGAACTGCGAGATCGTCAGCGGCATGAGCAGCAGCGACGAGGCGAAGATCGGCGGGATCACGCCCGCGGTGTTGAGCTTGAGCGGCAGGTGGCTGCGATCGGCCTGGACCCCCCGCTGGGTCTGCCGCTTGGGATATTGGATCAGGATGCGGCGCTGAGCGCGCTCCATGAAGCAGATCAGCAGGATCAGCCCCGCGACCGCCAGGATGATCGCGATGAGCGTCACCGGGTTCATCGAGCCGGTCCGCCCGCCCTCCAGCAGGTTCTTCAGCGTCGTCGGCAGATGGGCGACGATCCCGGCCATGATGATCAGCGACACGCCGTTGCCGATGCCGCGACTGGTGATCTGCTCGCCCAGCCACATCAGGAACATGGTGCCGCCGATCAGCGAGATGACGGCGTTGATGCGGAACAGCAGTCCGGGCTCGACCACCGCCTGCACACCCTGGCTCGCGCCGAGCGCCTCGAGCCCGACGGCGATGAAATAGCCCTGGATCGCGGTCAGCGCGACGGTGCCGTAGCGGGTGTATTGGTTCAGCCGCTTGCGGCCGCTCTCGCCCTCCTTCTTGATCGCGGCGAGCTGCGGCGACAGCGAGGTCGCGAGCTGCACGACGATCGACGCGGTGATGTACGGCATCACCCCGAGCGCGATCAGCGACATGCGGCTGAGCGACCCGCCCGAGAAGGTGTTGAAGAAATCGAGCACGCCGCCCTTCGTCTGGTCGGCGAGGAGCCCCAACGCGGTCGGATCGATGCCCGGCAGCGGCACGTAGCTGAGCATCCGGAACACGATCAGCGCGCCGATGGTGAACCACAGCCGCTTCTTGAGGTCGGTCGCCTTGGCGAATTTCGCCAGGCTGATGCTTTGCGCCATCTGGTCGGCTGCGGATGCCATCGTGATCGAATGCCCTGAAACGGAAAGCGGCGGGATGCGTTGTGACCCGCCCCGCCGCCCATATAGGCGGCCGGGCCGCCTTGTCACCTGCTCCCCTCCCGCGCACGGGAAGGGAGAGGAGGTTACGCCTTGAACGAGGCTTTGTGCGCCTGGCGCTCCTTGTACTTCACGCCCTTCTTGGCGGCAGCCTTGTCGGCCGCGGAGACGACCTCGATCACGGTGACCGTGCCGCCCGCCTTCTCGATCGCCGCACGCGCGCCGGCGGAGACGCCCGCGACCGTAAGGGTCAGCGCCGTCGAGAGATCACCCTTGCCGAGCACGCGGACGCCGTCCTTGCCCCCGCGGGCGAGCCCCGCCGCCTGGAGGGCAGCATGGTCGAGCGAGGCGCCCGCCGCGATCTTGCCGGCGTCGACCGCCATCTGGATCGCACCGAGGTTCACCTCGGCGTAATCCTTGGCGAAGATGTTGTTGAAGCCGCGCTTCGGCAGCCGCATGTGGAGCGGCATCTGGCCGCCTTCGAAGCCGG
Source organism: Sphingomonas sp. SP6 (assembly GCF_058313435.1). NCBI lineage: Bacteria > Pseudomonadati > Pseudomonadota > Alphaproteobacteria > Sphingomonadales > Sphingomonadaceae > Sphingomonas > Sphingomonas sp. SP6. The sequence continues at coordinate 309,698 of NZ_JBZFLG010000004.1, read as the reverse complement.
CGATCGAGACACCTTCACGGCTCTTCTGACCCTTCTGGCCGCGCCCGCCGGTCTTGCCCTTGCCGGAGCCGATGCCGCGGCCGACCCGCATGCGACGGTGGCGCGCACCTTCGTTGTCGCGCAGTTCGTTCAGTTTCATGGATGCACTCGCTTTCGCTTGTCACGCGCAGACGGGAAGAGGCCCGCCACCCACCCCGTCTCCCGGCGGGCGCCGGGACGACGGGTCGAGGTCAGCCCTCCTGAACCTCGATCATGTGATGCACCTTGCGGATCATGCCCCTGACCTCGGGGGTGTCCTCGAGCTCCGAGACGCGGTGCATCTTGTTGAGGCCGAGGCCGATCAGCGTCGCGCGCTGCTCCTTGCCACGGCGGATCGGCGAACCGGTCTGCTTGATCTTGATGGTCGCCATGTCGATTACTCCACGAGCGCCGCGGCGTCCGCCTCGGCCACTTCGGCGGTCGCGCCGTGGCCGCGGCCGAGCAGGTCGGCGATCTTCTTGCCACGCCGCTGCGCCACCGACTTCGGCGAAGTCTGGTCGCCCAGCGCCTCGAAGGTGGCGCGGATCATGTTGTACGGGTTGGACGTGCCGACCGACTTGGTCACCACATCGGCGACGCCGAGCGATTCGAAGATCGCGCGCATCGGACCGCCCGCGATGATCCCGGTCCCCTGCGGGGCCGAGCGCAAGGTCACCCGACCCGCGCCGAAATGACCGTTGCCGTCGTGGTGGAGCGTGCGGCCCTCCTTCAGCGGGATGCGGACCATGCCCTTCTTGGCGGCCGCGGTCGCCTTCGAGATCGCCTCCGGCACTTCGCGCGCCTTGCCATGGCCGAACCCGACCCGGCCCTTGCCGTCGCCCACGACGACCAGCGCCGCGAAGCCGAAGCGCTTGCCGCCCTTCACCGTCTTAGAGACGCGGTTGATGTGGACCAGCTTCTCGATCAGCTCCTCGCCGCCGTCGTCGGAGCCGCGCGGGCCGCCGCGATTGTCGCGACCACGCCCACCGTCGCGCCCGCCGCGATTGCCGCCCGGGCCACCGCGGCCACGACCGCCGCCGCCGCCGGGACCACCCCGACCGCGACCGCCGCCGCCTTGACCCTGATAACCGCCACCGCCGCCCGTGTTGGAGCCGCCGGTGTTAGCGCCGGCGTCGCCGGCGGGAGCCTCAACCGCGGCGGGAGCGCCGGGCTGCGACTGGATATCGTTGGTATCGGCCATTCTCTAGAACTCCAGTCCGGCTTCGCGCGCCGCGTCGGCCAGCGCCTTGACGCGGCCGTGATAAAGGAAGCCGCCACGGTCGAAGACGACCTGGGTGACGCCTGCCGCCTTGGCCGCCTCGGCGAGGCGCTTGCCCACTTCGGTTGCCGCAGCGACGTTCGCGGTCGAACCCTCGTGACCGGCCAGCGTCGAAGCCGAGGCAACGGTGCGCCCCTCCGCGTCGTCGATGACCTGCGCGTAGATGTGCTTGCCCGAGCGATGCACGCTGAGCCGCGGGCGGGCGCCCGAGCGCGCGCGCAGCGCGGTACGGTTGCGGCGACGCCGCTTCTCGAAGAGCGAAAGACCCTTGCTCACTTCTTCTTCCCTTCCTTGCGGAAGATATATTCGCCGTCGTACTTGATGCCCTTGCCCTTGTACGGCTCGGGCTTGCGCCAACGGCGGATCTCCGCGGCCAACTGGCCGACCTTCTGCTTGTCGGCGCCGCTGATCTCGACGGTGGTCGCGTCCGGCGTCTTCACGTCGAGGCCTTCCGGCACCGCGATGTCGACGTCGTGGCTGTAGCCGAGCTTGAGGTTCAGCTTGCGGCCCTGCGCCGCGGCGCGGTAGCCGACGCCGTTGATCAGGAGCTTCTTGGTGAAGCCCTCGGTCACGCCGGTCACCAGGTTCTGGACCAGGGTGCGCTGCATACCCCAGAAGGCGCGCGCGCGCTTGGTCTCGTTCGCCGGCTTCACCGCGATGACGTCCGCCTGGATGTCATAGCTGATGTCGTCCGCGAGCGGGAGCGTCAGCGTCCCCTTCGGGCCCTTCACGCTCATCACCTTGCCGGCGATGCTCGCGGTGACGCCCGACGGGATCGGGACCGCCACTTTACCGATGCGGCTCATCAGAACACCTCCGCGAGGACTTCGCCGCCGACGTTCTGCTCGCGCGCCTCGGCATCCGAGAGCACGCCGCGCGGCGTCGACACGATGGTGATGCCCAGGCCGTTCATGACCCGCGGCAGATCCTGGCTGCCCGAATAGACGCGGCGGCCCGGCTTCGAGACGCGCGCGACATGCTTGATCGCGGGCTGACCCTCGAAATACTTAAGTTCGATCCGGACGCCCTTGGCGGGCCCCATCTCTTCCTCGGAATAGCCGCGGATATAACCCTCGCGCTGGAGCACGTCGAGCACGCGGACGCGCAGCTTGGACGCGGGCGAGAGGACGGAATCCTTGCGCGCACGCTGGCCGTTGCGGATGCGGGTGAGCAGGTCACCCAGGGGATCGGTCACTGCCATTGGATACGTCCCTTACCAGCTCGACTTGGTGAGGCCGGGGATCAGACCCTTATTGGCCAGATCGCGCAGCATCACGCGGGCGAGGCGGAACTTGCGATAATAAGCGCGCGGGCGCCCGGTCAGCTCGCACCGGTTCCGGATGCGGGTCGGGTTCGCGTTGCGCGGCAGCTCGGCCATCTTGAGGCGCGCGATCATCCGCTCGCCCTCGTCGAGGGTCTTGTCGTTCGCCTGCGCCCGCAGCTTCGCGTACTTCGGCGCATACTGCTTCACCAGCTTCTTGCGCCGCTCGTTCTTGTTGATCGAACTCAGTTTCGCCATGGACTTAAGCTCTCTTTATCTAACCAGGAGGACGGTCACGCCGCCTTCTTCTCTTCGCCCGACTCTTCGATCGGGAACGGGAAGCCGAACAGACGGAGCAGCTCGCGCGCCTCGTCGTCGGTCTTCGCCGTGGTGGTGACGATCACGTCCATGCCGCGCACCTTGTCGATGCGGTCATAGTTGATCTCGGGGAAGATGATCTGCTCGCGGATGCCGCACGCATAATTGCCGCGCCCGTCGAAGCTCTTCGGGTTCAGGCCGCGGAAATCGCGGACGCGGGGGAGCGCGATCGTGATGAAGCGATCGAGGAACTCGTACATCCGCTCGCGGCGCAAGGTGACCTTGACGCCGATCGGCATGCCCTCGCGCAGCTTGAACTGCGCGATCGACTTCTTCGCCTTGGTGACGACCGGCTTCTGCCCGGCGATCAGCTCCATCTCGGAGGCGGCCTGCTCGACCCGCTTCTTGTCCTGGGTCGCCTCGCCGACGCCCATGTTGAGCACGATCTTCTCGATGCGCGGGATCTCCAGCGCGTTCGAATAGCCGAACTTCTCCTGCATCGCCTGCACGATGCGATCGTCGTAGATGGCCCGCATCCGGGGCTTGTAGGCATCAGCCATCGATCTTGGCTCCCGTCTTCACGGCCACGCGGACCTTCTTGCCGTCCTGGATCTCGTACCGGACGCGCGTCGGCTTGCCGTCGGCGGTGACGTGCGCGACCTTGGACACGTGGAGCGGCGCCTCGAACCGGTCGAGCCCGCCCTGCGGGTTCGACTGATCGGGCTTGCGATGGCGCGTCGCGACATTGACGCCGCCGACGATCACCTTGGCATCCTTCGGCATCGCCTGCGTGACGGTGCCCGTCTTGCCCTTGTCCTTGCCGCTGAGGACAATCACCTGATCGCCCCGCTTGATCTTCATCTTGCCGCTGCCCGCGACCGAGACCTTCTTCGCAATGCTCATCACAGCACCTCCGGCGCGAGGCTGATCACCTTCATGTGACCACGCGCGCGCAGTTCGCGGACGACGGGGCCGAAGATGCGGGTGCCGATCGGCTCCTCGTTCTTGTTGACCAGCACCGCCGCGTTGGAATCGAAGCGGATGGTCGAGCCGTCCGGACGATGGATGTCCTTCGCGGTGCGGACGATGACGGCGCGGTGAACGTCGCCCTTCTTCACGCGGCCGCGCGGCTGCGCTTCCTTGATGCTGACGACGATGATGTCGCCAACGCCGGCGACCCGACGCTTCGACCCGCCGAGCACCTTGATGCACTGCACCCGCTTCGCGCCGCTGTTGTCGGCGACCTCGAGATTGGACTGCATCTGGATCATCGATCCGATTCCTTCTCAACTGGGGCCGATTGCTGACCGGCGCCCGCCTTGGTTAAACGTCAGGCTGCAGCAGCCGCCTCTTCGCCCGACAGCTCGACCCGCTCGGGCGTGAGATGGGTGTTCACCCGATCCAGCACCTTCCAGGTCTTCAGCTTCGACATCGGCGCGATCTCCTCGATCCGCACGGTCTCGCCGGCCTTGAACTCGTTCGCCTCGTCATGGGCGTGATACTTCTTCGAACGGCGGATGATCTTGCCGTAGAGCGGGTGCTTGACCTTGCGCTCGACGTTGACGACCACCGTCTTCTCGCCCTTGTCGGAGACGATCACCCCAGTCAGCACGCGCTTCGGCATGGACCCGTTCCTCTTACTTGGCCGACGCGGCGGCGGAGCGCTGCGTCTGCATGGTCTTGATCCGAGCGATGTCCTTGCGGACCTCGCGAACGCGGCTCGGCTTCTCGAGCTGGTTGGTCGCCGCCTGGAAGCGCAGGTTGAACTGCTCGCGCTTCAGGTTGCTCACCGCTTCGACCAGCTGGTCGTCGCTCTGCCCGGAATAATCGATCTTCTTCGCCATTACTCGCCTCCGAGGTGCGACGTGTCGCCGAGGCGGGCCACGACCTTGGTCTTGATGGGGAGCTTCATCGCCGCCCGCTCGAACGCCTCCGCGGCGATCTTGCCGTCGACACCGTCGAGCTCGAACAGAATACGGCCCGGCTTGACCCGCGCCGCCCAGAATTCCGGCGATCCCTTGCCCGAGCCCATGCGGACCTCGGCCGGCTTGCCGGAGACCGGCACGTCGGGGAACACGCGGATCCACAACCGGCCCTGCCGGCGGATGTGGCGGGTGATCGCGCGGCGGGCCGCCTCGATCTGGCGCGCGGTGATCCGCTCCGGCTCCATGGCCTTGAGGCCATAGGCGCCGAAGTTGAGCGAAGTCCCGCCCTTCGCATCGCCGTGGATGCGACCCTTGAACGCCTTGCGGAACTTGGTGCGCTTTGGTTGCAGCATGTCTGTGTTTCCTTAGCGGCGCCGGTTATCGACGATCGTCGCGCGCCGGGCGCACGCCGGAGGTCTGGGCCTCCATCATCAGCCGATCATAGGCCATCGGATCGTGACCCAGGATCTCGCCCTTGAAGATCCAGACCTTGACCCCGCAGACGCCGTAGGCGGTGTGCGCCTCGGCATCGGCATAATCCATGTTGGCGCGCAGCGTGTGCAACGGCACCCGACCCTCGCGGTAGCTCTCCGACCGCGCGATCTCGGCGCCGCCCAGGCGGCCACCGCAATAGACGCGGATGCCGTCTGCGCCGAGCCGCATCGCCGACTGGACCGCGCGCTTCATGGCGCGACGGAAGGCGATCCGGCGCTCGAGCTGATCGGCGATCCCCTGCGCGACGAGCTTGGCGTCGACCTCAGGCTTGCGGATCTCGACGATGTTGAGCGACACCTCCGACGAGGTCATCCCGCCCAGCGTCTTACGCAGACGCTCGATGTCGGTGCCCTTCTTGCCGATGATCACGCCGGGGCGCGCGGCGAACACCGAGATGCGGCACAGCTTGGCCGGACGCTCGATCACCACCTTGGAGATCGCCGCCTGCGGCAGCGTCTTCATGATGTACTGGCGGATCCGCAGATCCTCGAGCAGCAGCTTGCCGTACTCCGCGCCGTCGGCGTACCAGCGGCTGTCCCAGGTGCGGTTGATCTGAAGCCGCAGACCGATCGGGTTGCTCTTGTGACCCATGTCAGGCCTCCTCGACTTCGCGAACGACGATCCGCAGCCGTGAGAACGGCTTGAGGATGCGCGTGGACTTGCCGCGGCCGCGCGTGGCGAACCGCTTCATGGTGATCGACTTGCCCACGCTCGCCTCCGACACGACCAGCGCGTCGACGTCGAGATTGTGGTTGTTCTCCGCATTGGCGATCGCCGAGGCGAGCACCTTGCGCGCATCGACCGCCATTCCCTTGGTGGAGAATTGCAGGATGTTGAGCGCGTCGCCGGCCTTCTGACCGCGGATCAGCGCGGCGACTAGGCCCAGCTTCTGCGCCGAACCTCGGATCTGCGTACCGACCGACAAGGCTTCCTTGTCGCCGACGCGACGGGGGGATTTCGGCTTCGACATTACCGCTTGCCCTTCTTGTCGGCGGCGTGGCCGGGGAAATAGCGAGTGGGCGCGAACTCGCCGAGCTTCATGCCCACCATGTCCTCGTTGACCGACACCGGCACGAACTTGCGGCCGTTATAGACGGTGAACGTCAGGCCCACAAACTGCGGCAGGATCGTCGACCGGCGCGACCAGGTCTTGATCGGCGCGCGGCCACCCGCGTCCTGTGCGGCTTCGGCCTTCTTCAGGAGCGACAGCTCCACGAACGGGCCCTTCCAGACTGAACGAGCCATTTAGCCCTTCCTCTTGGTCGAGTGACGCGACCGAATGATCATCTTGTCGGTCGCCTTGTTGTGGCGGGTGCGCGCGCCCTTGGTCGGCTTGCCCCACGGCGTGACCGGGTGACGGCCGCCCGAGGTCCGGCCTTCGCCGCCGCCATGCGGATGGTCGACCGGGTTCTTGGCGACGCCGCGGGTCAGCGGGCGCTTGCCCATCCAGCGCGACCGCCCGGCCTTGCCGAGGTTCTGGTTCTGGTTGTCGGGGTTCGAGACCGCGCCCACCGTCGCCATGCACTCGGCATGGATGTAACGCTGCTCGCCCGAGCCCAGCCGCACGATCACCATGCCGCGATCCCGGCCGACAACCTGGACGTAGGTGCCAGCCGAGCGCGCGATCTGACCGCCCTTCATCGGCTTCATCTCCACGTTGTGGACAATGGTGCCGACGGGCATCTGGCCGAGCTCCATGGCATTGCCCGGCTTCACGTCGGTCTTGCGACCAGCGATCACCTTGTCGCCGACGGCGAGACGCTGCGGCGCCAGGATATAGGCCTGACGATCCTTGCCGTCCTCGCCCGCGCCATAGTTGACGAGCGCGATGAAGGCGGTGCGGTTCGGATCGTACTCGAGCCGCTCGACGCTGCCCTCGACGTCCCACAGCCGACGCTTGAAGTCGATGATGCGGTACCGCTGCTTGTGACCGCCCGCGATGCCGCGGCTGGTGACATGGCCCTTGTTGTTCCGGCCGCCGGACTTGCGCTTGCCCTCGGTCAGCGACTTGACCGGCTTGCCCTTGTGGAGCGCCGACTTGTCGACCAGGATCAGGCCACGGACGCCGGGGCTCGTCGGATTGTAATTCTTGAGCGCCATCTCAGCGGGCTCCCTCGGTGACGTCGATCGACTGACCGTCGGCGAGCGTGACGATCGCCTTCTTCATGTCGGAGCGCTGATACGGCGCGCCCTTCCACTTCTTGGTCTTGCCCTTCTGAACGATCGTGTTCACGCCGGTGACGCTGACGCCGAAGATCGCCTCGACCGCCGCCTTGATCTCGGGCTTGGACGCGGTCCGCGCGACCTTGAACACGACAGCGTTGTGATCGCTCAGAAGCGTCGACTTCTCGGTGATGTGCGGCGCGACGATCACGTCGTAATGACGCGCGTCGATCACCTCTTTCTGCTTAGCCATGGAAGCGGGCCTCCAGCTTCTCGACGGCCGCGCGGGTGAGCACCAGCGTGTCGGCCTTGATGATGTCGTACACGTTCGCGCCGACCGCGGGCAGCAGGTCCACGCCGGGCAGGTTGCGGCCCGCGCGGAATGCGTCCGAGGCCTCGCCGTCGATGACCAGCGTCCGCTTGCCGACGTTCAGCGTCTCGAAATGGCCCTTCAGTTCCTTGGTCTTGGCGACCTCGAAGCCGTCGAGGACGATCAGCGAACCCGCCTTGGCATGGCTGCTGAGCGCCATCTTCAGCCCGAGCGCGCGAACCTTCTTGTTGAGCGACGGGTTGAAGTCGCGGACGCGGGCGCCGTGCGCCTTGCCGCCGCCGATGAAGATGGGCGCGGCGCGGTCGCCGTGACGGGCGACACCGCCGCCCTTCTGGTTGCCCAGGCGCTTGCCGGTGCGGGCGACGTCGGAGCGCTCGCGGGTGCCGCGCGCGGTGGCGCGGCGCTTCTCGAGCTGCCACGTGACGACGCGGTGCAGGATGTCGGCGCGCGGATCGAGGCCGAAGACCTCGTCGTTGAGCTCGACCTCCGCGGCGTTCGCCCCGGCGTCGAAGGAGGAAACCTTGACCTTCACGTTCAGCCCTCCTGGCCTTCGGTTGCTTCCGGCGCTTCCGAAGTCTCGGCAGGCGTATCCGCAGCGGTGTTGCTATTGGCGGCCTGCTTCAGGCCGGCGGGGAACGGAGCCTCGGCATGGCGCGGTTCTTTGACCGCGTCCTTGACGAACAGCCAGCCGCCCTTCGATCCGGGCACCGAGCCCTTGACGAAGATCAGCCCGCGCTCGGCGTCGGTGCCGACCACCTCCAGGTTCTGCTGGGTGCGGTTCTTGTCGCCCATGTGGCCGGCCATCTTCTTGTTCTTGAAGACCTTGCCGGGATCCTGGCGCTGACCGGTCGAACCGAGCGAGCGGTGCGAGACCGAGACGCCGTGGGTCGCCCGCAGACCGCCGAAATTCCAGCGCTTCATGCCGCCGGCGAACCCCTTGCCCTGCGTCCGGCCCTGGATATCGACCAGCTGACCGGCAACGAAATGCTCGGCCGAGATCTCCGCACCGACATCGAGGAGATTATCCTCGGTCACGCGGAACTCGTGCACGATCGCCTTGGGCTCGACCTCGGCCTTGCCGAACGCGCCACGCTGCGGCTTCGCGACATTCTTCGCCTTGGCGCTGCCGGCGCCGAGCGCGACGGCGGTGTAGCCGTCCTTGTCCTTCTCGCGGCGAGAGATGACCTGAAGCGCCTCGAGTTGCAGGACGGTGACCGGCACATGGCGGCCGTCGTCCTGGAACAGGCGGGTCATCCCCATCTTCTTCGCGATCACGCCGGTGCGCATGACCTTGCTCCTGACAGAGGCACGATCGGGACCATCCCGAAGGTGCGTGTGACCGCCGCGGATGCGACGATCGGTCAGCCCGGAAATGCGAAGCGTGCCCCCGTCCCGGGCTGGTCGCTTCCCGAAGGAAGCAGACGGGAGACGCTGTCCCGGAGCAAGCTCCGGCGGTATCTCATGTCAGCGTGCGCTAACGCCGCAGGACTCGAGGTCTACCGCGGGAAGCGGCGCATTACGCCAGCTTGATCTCGACGTCAACTCCGGCCGCAAGGTCGAGCTTCATCAGCGCGTCGACGGTCTGCGGGGTCGGCTGGACGATGTCGAGCATCCGCTTGTAGGTGCGGACCTCGAACTGTTCTCGGCTCTTCTTGTCGATGTGCGGACCGCGATTGACCGTGAACTTCTCGATGCGCGTCGGCAGCGGGATCGGCCCGCGGATCAGCGCGCCGGTGCGACGCGCGGTGTCGGCGATGTCGCCGGTCGCCTGGTCGAGGACGCGGTGATCGAACGCCTTGAGGCGGATGCGGATATTGGTGTCCATGGTTCCTACCGTGCGTTGCGCGCGACCCCGGCCGTCTTCCCACCGGCGGGTGTGCCGGTGAGCTCGTACCGCTGGCGCCGCCGGCGGGATGAGATCCAGGCTGCCGATGGAGGAAGCCGGGAAGACGGAGAAAGAGCCGTGACTCGTGAATGCGAAGGGGCGCGCTGTAACGGCGCCCTCATTAAAAGGCAACCGCCCGCCGCACCTTGCGGTGCGACGGGCGACTGATTTTTCGGTCCCGGCCGGATCGGCCCGGACCGATGCTTACTTCGAGATCTCGGCGACGACGCCCGCGCCGACGGTCCGGCCGCCCTCGCGGATCGTGAAGCGCTGGCCGATGTCCATCGCGATCGGCGCGATCAGCTTGATGCCGAGCGCGACGTTGTCGCCGGGCATCACCATCTCGGTACCCTCGGGCAGCTCGACGGTGCCGGTCACGTCGGTCGTCCGGAAGTAGAACTGCGGGCGATAGTTGGCGAAGAACGGCGTGTGACGGCCACCCTCGTCCTTCGACAGCACGTAGACCTCCGACTTGAAGTCGGTGTGCGGCTTGATCGAACCCGGCTTGGCGAGCACCTGGCCACGCTCGACCTCTTCACGGCCGACGCCGCGGATCAGCGCGCCGATGTTGTCGCCGGCCTGGCCCTGGTCGAGCAGCTTGCGGAACATCTCGACGCCGGTGACGACGGTCTTGCGCGTGTCGGTCTTGATGCCGACGATCTCGACCTCCTCGCCGACCTTGACGATGCCGGTCTCGACGCGGCCGGTGACGACGGTGCCGCGGCCCGAGATCGAGAACACGTCCTCGATCGGCATCATGAACGGCTTGTCGAGCGGACGCTCCGGCTGCGGGATCGACTCGTCGACCGCCGCCATCAGCGCCAGCACGGCTTCCTTGCCGAGCTTGTCGTCCGAACCCGAGAGCGCGGCCGTCGCCGAGCCGCGGATGATCGGGATATTGTCGCCGTCGAAGTCGCGCTTCGAAAGCTCCTCGCGGATCTCCATCTCGACCAGCTCGAGGATCTCCTCGTCGTCGACCAGGTCGACCTTGTTGAGGAACACGACCATCGTCGGCACGCCGACCTGACGCGCGAGCAGGATGTGCTCCTTGGTCTGCGGCATCGGGCCGTCGGTCGCCGCGACCACCAGGATCGCGCCGTCCATCTGCGCCGCGCCGGTGATCATGTTCTTCACGTAATCGGCGTGCCCCGGGCAGTCGACGTGCGCATAGTGGCGCGCGTTCGTCTCATACTCGACGTGCGCGGTCGAAATCGTGATGCCGCGCTCGCGCTCTTCGGGGGCCTTGTCGATGTTGGCGAAATCAACCGCGGTGCCGCCGGTCGTTTCCGCCAGCACCTTCGTGATCGCCGCCGTCAGCGACGTCTTGCCGTGATCGACGTGACCGATGGTGCCGATGTTGAGGTGCGGCTTGCTCCGATCGAATTTTGCCTTCGCCATGTTTTCCTACCTTCTGGATTTCCACTGAGCCGCGCCTGGGACTCGCCGTGAAGGCGGCCCTGTAGCGGGAGTCATTTCATCGCGCCAGCCCCATTGGTGGGCGACGTTTCGCCGGATCGGGACCGGGCTCGGCCTGGCCCCGCCCGCATCAGGCCAGCTTGGCCTTCACCTCGTCGGCGACGTTCTGCGGCACTTCGTCATAGTGCGAGAACTGCATCGAGTAGCTCGCGCGCCCCTGGGTGAACGAACGCAGCGCGTTGACGTAGCCGAACATATTGGCCAGCGGCACCATCGCCTCGACCGTCTGCGCGTTACCGCGCGTGTCGGTCCCCTGGATCTGGCCACGCCGGCTGTTCATGTCGCCGATGACGTCACCCAGATAATCCTCCGGCGTCACCACCTCGACCTTCATCACCGGCTCGAGCAGCGTGATCCCCGACTTCTGCGCCGCCTCGCGCATCGCGCCGCGGGCACAGATCTCGAACGCCAGCGCCGACGAATCGACGTCGTGGTACGCGCCGTCGTACAGGTTGATCTCGAAGTCGATGATCGGGAAGCCGACCAGCGAGCCGGTCGCGGCGGTCTCGCGGAAGCCCTTCTCGATCGCCGGGATATACTCCTTCGGGATGTTGCCGCCCTTGATCTCGTCCTTGAAGACGATCCCGGACCCGCGCTCGCCCGGCGTCAGCTTCACCTTGACGCGGCCGAACTGGCCGGTGCCGCCCGACTGCTTCTTGTGCGTATAGTCGATGTCGACGGGCTTCTTGAGATACTCGCGATACGCGACCTGCGGCGCGCCGACGTTGGCCTCGACCTTGAACTCGCGCTTCATGCGGTCGACCAGGATCTCGAGGTGGAGCTCGCCCATCCCCTTGATGATGGTCTGGCCGCTCTCCGCGTCCGAGGAGACGCGGAACGACGGGTCCTCGCGCGACAGACGGTTGAGCGCGACGCCCATCTTCTCCTGGTCGGCCTTGGTCTTGGGCTCGACCGAGAGCTCGATGACGGGCTCGGGAAACTCCATCCGCTCCAGGATGATCGGCGCGTTGATCGCGCACAGCGTGTCGCCGGTGGTCGTGTCCTTCAGACCGGCCAGCGCGACGATGTCGCCCGCATAAGCGACCTGGATGTCCTCGCGGTCGTTCGCATGCATCAGCAGCATGCGGCCGACCTTCTCCTTCTTGTCCTTGACCGAGTTGGTGACCTGCGACGCCGTCTCGAGCTTGCCCGAATAGATGCGCGCGAAGGTGAGCGTCCCGACATAGGGATCGTTCATGATCTTGAACGCCAGCGCCGAGAACGGGGCGTCGTCCGACGAGGGCCGCTCGTCCGGCGTCTCGCCGTCAAGCTTCACGCCCTTGATCGCCGGCACGTCCAGCGGGCTCGGGAGGTAGTCGACGACCGCGTCGAGCAGCGGCTGGACGCCCTTGTTCTTGAACGCCGAGCCGCACAGCACCGGCACGAACGCCATCGCGAGCGTCCCCTTGCGGATCAGCGCCTTAAGATCGGCGACGCTCGGCTCATTGCCCTCGAGATACGCCTCCATCAAGGCGTCGTCCTGCTCGACGGCCATCTCGATCAGGTCGCTGCGATACTTGGCGGCCTTCTCCTTCAGGTCGTCGGGGATATCCTGGAACTCGAACTTCGCGCCCAGGCTCTCCTCGAGCCAGATGATCGCCCGGTTCTCGACCAGGTCGACCAGCCCCTTGAAGCCGCCCTCGATCCCGATCGGCAGATACAGCACGGCCGGTCGCGCGCCCAGGCGCTCGATGATCGAGTTGACGCAGAAGTAGAAGTCGGCGCCGGTACGGTCCAGCTTGTTGACGAAGCACATCCGCGGCACGCCGTACTTGTCGGCCTGACGCCACACCGTCTCCGACTGCGGCTCGACGCCCGCGACGCCGTCGAAGCACGCGACCGCGCCGTCGAGGACGCGCAGCGACCGCTCGACCTCGATCGTGAAGTCGACGTGGCCGGGGGTGTCGATGATGTTGATGCGGTGGTCGTTCCAGAAGCAGGTCGTCGCGGCCGACGTGATCGTGATCCCGCGCTCCTGCTCCTGCTCCATCCAGTCCATCGTCGCGGTGCCCTCATGGACCTCGCCGATCTTGTAGGACTTGCCGGTGTAGTAGAGGATCCGCTCGGTCGTCGTCGTCTTGCCGGCGTCGATATGCGCCATGATGCCGATGTTGCGGTACATGCTGAGCGGATGGCTGCGGGCCATGATCGGGCTTCCTTAGCGATGTGGGGAGCAGGCGGGCGGCCGGCTCCCCACGATATAGGTCAGGCGGGTGACGCTTCCAAGACGAAGCGCCCGGTCTACCAGCGGTAGTGGCTGAAGGCGCGGTTGGCTTCGGCCATGCGGTGCGTGTCCTCACGCTTCTTCACCGCGTTGCCGCGATTGTTCGCCGCGTCCATCAGCTCGCCCGACAGGCGCGCGTCCATGGTGTTCTCGGACCGGCCGCGCGCCGCCGAGATCAGCCAGCGGATCGCCAGCGCCTGCGCGCGCTCGGGCCGCACCTCGACCGGCACCTGGTAGGTCGCGCCACCGACGCGACGGCTGCGGACCTCGATGCCCGGCTTGATGTTGTTGAGCGCGTCGTGGAACACGCCGATCGGCTCGCGCTTGGCGCGGGTCTCGACCGTCTGCATCGCCGAATAGACGATGCCTTCGGCGACGGACTTCTTTCCGTCGTACATGACGGAGTTCATGAACTTGGACAGGACCTCATCACCATAGACGGGGTCCGGGAGGATTTCCCGCTTCTCGGGACGACGACGACGCGCCATGTGGAATACCTTTCGATCGGATCAGCTGAACGGGCGGGCCGGGCTCACTTGGGCCGCTTGGCGCCGTACTTGGAGCGCGACTGCTTGCGGTTCTTGACGCCCTGGGTGTCGAGCACGCCGCGCAGCACGTGGTAGCGGACGCCGGGAAGGTCGCGCACGCGGCCGCCGCGGATCAGCACCACCGAGTGCTCCTGAAGGTTGTGCCCCTCGCCCGGAATGTAGCTGATGACCTCGCGGCTGTTGGTCAGGCGGACCTTGGCCACCTTGCGCAGCGCCGAGTTCGGCTTCTTCGGAGTCGTCGTATAGACGCGGGTGCAGACGCCGCGCTTCTGCGGGTTCTGCTCCATCGCAGGGACCTTCGACTTGGCCTTCTGCGGTTCGCGGCCCTTGCGGACCAGCTGGTTGATCGTCGGCATTGAAGCCTTCACCTTTCCGGTTACTTTGCTGGAGCCCTGACAGCACTTGGAATACGAAAAGGACCGGCGGACGCTTGCCTCCGGTCCCATTGCATCCAGCAATGTTCAAGCATGCCCGGCCGGAGCGGACCCCGGACGAACGGGCGCGCCTATAACCCTGCCGTCGCCGCAGGTCAACGGGCGGTGCGGAAACCCGCCCTTAACCACGCCCGCCTACGCGCCGGGCGATGACCTCCGCCTCCTTCCGGTCCGCTGCGGCAGAGCATCGCGGGTTCGGGGTGCTGCCCGTGCTCGCCGCCGCGGCGATCGTCTACGCCGCCTTCTGGCCGTTGATGGGACGCGACGTCTGGCTCTGCTACGCACCCTGGCTGGAGCATATCGCCCGTGTCGGGCCACTCGCCGCGCTGGGCGCCCCGTTCGGCGACTATACCCCGCCATATTACTACATGCTGACGCTCGCGACGCCGCTCGTCGGGCTGCTGCCGTCGGAACACATCGTCAAGATCGTGTCGCTCGCGGGAACGCTGCTGCTCGCGGGCGCAGTGCTCCACCTCGCCCGGACGCTGAAGATCGCGCGCGCCGAGCTGGTGGCCGCGGCGACGCTGCTGCTTCCCGGCGTCGCGCTCAACACCGCCTTGATGGGCCAGTGCGATGCGATGTCCACCGCGCCGCTCGTCATGGCCGTCGCCGCGGTGATCGAGCGCCGGACCGGCCGGATGTTCCTGTGGTGCGGCGTCGCGGCCGCCGTGAAGGCGCAGGCGATATTCTGCGCGCCCTTCTTCCTGGCGATGGCGATCAGGCGACGCGCACCGGTAAGGGAATGGCTGCTCGCCCCGGCGGCGACGCTGGCGGTGTTCGCGCCGTCGCTCCTGCTGGGCTGGCCGCTTTCGGACCTGGCGACGATCTACGTCCGGCAGGCCGGCTTCTACGACACGCTGTCGATGAACGCGCCGAACGTGTGGGTGATCGTCCAGGCGCTGCCCCTCTCGCTCCCGCTCACAGGTCTCGCCAACGCCGCCGCGCTCGGCGCCTCCGCCGCCTATGTCGCGCAGTTCGGGACGCGGCCGCTGACCGACCGCGCGACCCTCGCCGCCGCGGCGCTCGCTCCGCTCGTCGTCGTCGGGCTGCTCCCACGGATGCACGAGCGCTACTTCTACGCCGCCGAGGTGCTGGTGTTCGTCTGGGCGGCGGCGACCAACCGGCCGGCCGCCTGGCTCACCGCCGGGCTGGTTCAGCTCGCGACGCTCCTCGCGATCCTCGGCTACGGCGCCGGCCTGCCCGCGTTGCCGATCGTCGGGGCGGTCGCGATGCTGGTGGCGACCTGGCGACTGGCGAAACCGCTTGTCGCCAGCCCGGCCAACGACACCTTTCCGCTCAGCGCGCGCCCGGCCTGAGCGCGGCAAGCAGCGCCGCCTCGAACCGCGCCGGATCTTCGACCTGCGGCGCGTGGCCCAGCCCTTCGAGCCGGACAAGCGTTGCGTTCCGCATCTGGCGCGCCGCAGCCGGCGCGATCACCGGGATCGCCAACAGGAACTTCTGGAGCGACGCGGGCGCCTGCTGCCGCCCGAAGGCGGTCTTGTCGAGTGTCCCGACGATCAGCGTGGTCGGCGGGGTGATTCGGTAAAGCTCGTGCGCGACCGGCTGGGTTTGGATCATCTCGCTGGTCCGGGCCTGGGCCAGCGCCACCGCGTCGCGCCCCGCGCCACGGTACATGCCGGCGAGCATCCATACCCAGCGATCGTAAGCCGACTTCCACGTGCCGTGATAGTAGTTCGCCTGCTGATAGGCCTTGATCGAGGCGTAGCTGGTCTTCTTCTCGCCCGCCCACAGCGTCTCGACATCGGTATAGGGCAGCCCCTCCTCCGAACGATCGACCAGTCCGAGCGGGTTGACCAGCACCAGCCGGTCGACCTCGGCCGGGTACATGATCGCATAGCGCATCGCGAGCATCCCGCCGAACGAATGGCCGACCAGGCTCGCCCGCGTCACCCCGCGCGATTGCAGCAGGCGATGCGTCAGGTTGGCCATCATGCCGAAACTGTACTGCGCCGCGGCAGGCTTCGACGATTTGCAGAAGCCGAGCTGGTCGGGGATGACGACCCGGTAACCGACGGCGAGCAGCGCCCGCGCGCTACTCTCCCAGGTTGCGCCGCAGAAGTTCTTCCCGTGCAGCAGGACGACGGTGCGGCCGTTGGGCTTGATCGGGGCGACGTCCATGAAGGCCATTTCGGCGGATTGGCCCGCGACCGTCGCCTTCAGCGTCTCGACCGGCCATGCGTAGGTGAACCGCTCCAGCCGCGCGCCGAAATCCGGAGCATCGTCGTTGGTCGCTGCCGTCAAGAAGAGCGTCAGCGCCGTCGCCCGTAGAACCGTCCTGCACACCGTCATCCGCCCCCTCTCCGCGCTGCGTCGCGGCGAGATTAACCATCTCGAGGCGATCCGTCACCCGTGCCCCGCGCATAGCCCCGTCAGTCGGGCGCGACCGGCATGCCGCCCTTGAGCACCGCGGCGGGATGCTCGAGCAGGCGCACGTCCTGCGACGGGTCACCCTCGACCGCCACGATGTCCGCGAAATGCCCCGGGGTCAGCGCGCCCACGTCGTCGCTCTTCCCGAGCGCCTCGGCCGCGCTGGTCGTCGCGGCACGGATCGCCTGCTGCGGGGTCATCCCCCATTCGACCATCTTGGCGAACTGTTTCGCGTTGTCGCCGTGCGGATAGACGCCCGCGTCGGTGCCGAACAGCATCGGCACGCCGGCGCGCACCGCCCGCTGGAAGGTCTGGCGCTGCTTGAGGCCGATCGCCTTTTCCTTGTCGAGGCTCTCCTGCTCCGTCCCGTTCTTGGTGCCGGTCGCGAGGATATAGTCGTCGTTGTAGATATCCATGTCGAACCAGGTGCGGTGCTGGACCGCGAGCTTGATCGCCTCGTCCGACGCCAGGCTGCAATGTTCGATCGTGTCGATGCCGGCGAGGATCGCGGCCCTGATCCCCTCGTCGCCGTGCGCGTGCGCGGCGACCTTGAGGTGAAGCATGTGCGCCTCGTCGGCGATCGCCTTCATCTCCTCTTGCGTCAGCTGCTGGACGCCGACCTCGTCGCCGAGCGAGAACACGCCTCCGGTCGCGCAGATCTTGATCACCTCGGCCCCGTATTTGTGCAGCCAGCGCACCTTGGCGCGCGCCTCCTCGGGCGAGTTGACGACGCTCGGCTGCTGCTTGTCGTAGGAGGGCGGCAGCGCATTGTCGTCGCAATGGCCGCCGGTCGCGCCGATCGCATAGCCGGCGGTCACGATCCGGGGTCCTTCGGCCCAGCCGCCGTCGATCGCCTCGCGCAGCCCGACGTCCTGGAAATCGGCCGAGCCGACGTTGCGGACGGTGGTGAAGCCAGCGCGGAGCGTCTTCCCGGCGTTCGCGACGCCGACGGCGCTCCAGAACGAATCGGTGTATTTCAGCCCCTGGTACCCGCCGATCTCGGCCAGGCTGGTCAGATGGACGTGCATGTCGATCAGCCCGGGCAGGATCGTCACGTCGCCCAGCGCGACCCGCTTCGCATCGGCTGGGATCTGCGGCCGCGCCGTCGCCCCGGTGACGAGCGACGCGATCCGGCCATCCTTGACGACGATCACCGGAGCCTCGAGCGTCCGGCCGGTCGCCGGATCGTAGAGGTGCGCCGCCGTCACCACCACCGTCTCCGCCGCCGCCGGCGCGGCCGCCAGCAGCGCCGCCGCCGCGATCAGCGCCCTCATGCGCCGATCCCGCGGGTCAGCTGGCTGTAGGCGTGGGCGGAGACGACCATGTCGACGAAGAACCCGAGCCACATCGCGAACAGCACGATCACCGAGGCGAGATATGCCATGAAGCGGACCGGCACCTTCTTGCGGGCGATGTGGATGTAGCTGTGCGCCGCGCGGAAGATCACGAACAGCCACGCGAGCGCCACCTGCGCCGGGCTGGCCATCCCCCCGATCACGAGCAGCGGCACCAGCGCGAAATACAGCACCGGCATCTCGAACAAATTCGCCAGATTGTTCGCCGGCATCGCGACCGGCTCGAAATAGGCCTGCGCCGCCGAGGGACTCGCCATCGTCCCGGACTCGGGCGGGGTGCGCTTCATGTGCGCCGCACGCTGCACGAAGAGCGAGAACCAGACGATCATCACCAGCGCGACCAGCGCGAAGGTGGGCCACAGGATATTGAGCAGGATCACGTCGCTTCCCCTTGTTCAGACGGGAAGCATGGCCGGATTTCCGCGCCGCGGCTAGCCGTTCGCCGCGATCCACTCCTCGACGACCGGCGCGACCCGGGTCCGCCATTTCGAACCGTTGAAGATGCCGTAATGGCCGACGTCCTCGGCCATGTAATAGCGCTTCAAGGCCTCGGGCAGTGCGGTCGCGAGCGTCAGCGCAGCCCGCGTCTGGCCCAGTCCCGAAATGTCGTCCTTCTCGCCTTCGATCGCCAGCAGTGCGGTGTCGGTGATCGCGGCGGGATCGACCTTGCGGCCGCGGTGCGTCATCAGCCCGCGGGGCAATTTGTGCTCCTGGAATACGACGTCGATCGTCTGGAGGTAGAACTCCGCCGTCATGTCACAGACGCTGCGATATTCGTCGTAGAAGGCCTTGGTCGCGTCGGCATGCTCGCCGTCGCCGGTGACGAGGTGTTTGAACAGCTCCCAGTGACTCATCATGTGGTTGCCCAGGTTCATCGTCATGAACCCGGTCAACTGGAGGAACCCGGGATAGACCTTGCGTCCCGCGCCCGGGTAGGTCGCGGGCACGGTGGCGATGACGTTCTGCTGGAACCACGAGAAGGGCCGCTCGGTCGCGAGCGTGTTGACCGCGGTCGGCGCCTCGCGGGTGTCGACCGGGCCGCCCATCATCGTCAGCGTCTTCGGCCGGCACGGGTCGCCGTCGGCGTTCATCAGCGCGACCGCGGCGTAACAGGGCACCGACGGCTGGCAGACCGCCAGCATGTGCGCGCCCGGCCCGATATGCTGGAGGAAGGCGATGAGGTAATCGACATAATCGTCGAGGTCGAACGTGCCGTCGGACAGCGGGACGCTGCGCGCGTCCCGCCAGTCGGTGACGTACACGTCCGCGGACTGGAGCATCCGCTCCACCGTTCCGCGCAGCAGCGTCGCATAATGGCCCGACATCGGCGCCACGATCAGCAGCTTGGGCGCGCCTTCGACGCCCTCGCGCACGAAATGCTTGAGCTGTCCAAAGGGCTTGCGCAGCACGATCTCCTCACGGACCGCGACCGGCGTGCCCGCGACCTCCACCGAGGTGATCCCGAATGCGGGCTTGCCGCGGGGCGCGGCGGCATGGGCGAAGACCTCGAGCGCGCTCGCGACTACCTGGCCGCCGCCGAAATAGGAGAATGGGTTCGCCGGGTTGTGGAGCATCCCGGCCCCGAAACTGGCCATCGCGCTGGCGCCCGAGAGCATGGAGCGCTGCAATTCGTAGGCGTCGTAGAGCATCCGGTATCCTTGCCCCGGCGGGGGTTACGGCTCCGTAACGCAAGTTATCGCGCCGCACAAAGCCTTCCCCCGCGTTGAGGCGCGCCGCCGCGGCTGCTAGGCCGGTCGGCATGGCCGATCCCGAACCCCGTCCCAAGCGCCGGCTTGGCGACCTCGCCCTCGTGTGGACCGCGGCCAAGGCCTATCCCGCGCAGATCGCCGGGGCGTGGGCGGCGCTCACGGTCACTTCCGCGGCGACCATCGCCATCCCATATAGCTTCAAGAAGATCATCGACCGCGGCTTCGCGAGCGGGGGCGATCCGACCGCGGTCGGACGGTCGTTCCACTATATGCTGATGATCGTCGCGGTGCTCGCCGTCGCGACCGCGATCCGCTTCTACTTCGTCTCGTGGCTGGGCGAGCGCGTCGTCGCCGACATCCGCCTGCGCGTCCAGGCGCATCTACTGACGCTGGCGCCGCGCTTCTTTGAGGAGAACCGTCCCTCCGAGATCGCCTCGCGGATGACCAGCGACACCGCGCAGATCGAGACCGTCGTCGGCTCCACCGTCTCCATCGCGCTGCGGAACGCCTTCACCGGCGTCGGCGGGACGATCTACCTCTTCGCGATCTCGGCGAAGCTCGCCGGGCTGCTGATGATCGCGATCCCGCTGATCATCCTGCCGATCGCGCTGCTCGGCAAGCGCATCCGCACGATGTCGCGCACCTCGCAGGATCGGCTGGCGGACGTCGGCGCGATCGTGACGGAGGCGTTCGGGGCGATGAAGATCGTCCAGGCGTTCGGGCAGGAGGGCCGCGAGGCCGCGCGGTTCGCGAGCGCGGTGGAGGCGACGATGGCGGCGGCCAGGCGACGCATCCTGGTCCGCGCCGCGATGACCGCGATCGTCATCGGGCTGGTGTTCGGAGCGATCACGATGGTCTTGTGGGAAGGCGCGATCGACGTGGCCGCCGGGCGGATCAGCGGCGGCTCGATCGCCGCCTTCGTCCTGACCGGCGGGATCGTCGCCGGGGCGCTGGGCGCGCTGACCGAGGTGTACGGCGACCTGCTGCGCGGCGCGGGTGCCGCGGGGCGGCTGGCCGAGTTGCTCGCCGAACGACCCGAGATCGCGGCGCCCCCCCATCCCGTCGCCCTCCCCTCCCCGGCGCTCGGCGCGCTGGCGTTCGAGCACGTCGAGTTCCGCTATCCGACCAGGCGCGACGTGGCCGCGCTGCATGACGTCTCGCTCCGCATCGAACCGGGCGAGACGGTGGCGGTCGTCGGCCCCTCGGGCGCCGGCAAGTCGACGCTCTTCCAGCTACTCCAGCGCTTCTACGATCCCGACGCGGGACGGGTGACGCTCGACGGTGTGCCGCTGCGCGATGCCGATCCGGCCGCGATCCGCGCGCGACTGGCGATGGTCCCGCAGGAGACCGTCATCTTCGGCACCTCGGCCCGCGACAATCTGCGCTACGGCCGCCCGGAGGCGGACGACGCCGCGATCTGGCGCGCCGCGGAGGCGGCGAACGCGGCGACCTTCCTGCGCGCGCTCCCCGACGGGCTCGACACCTTTCTTGGCGAAGGCGGCGCGCGGCTGTCGGGCGGGCAGCGTCAGCGGGTCGCGATCGCACGGGCGTTGCTGAGGGACGCGCCGATCCTGCTGCTCGACGAAGCGACCAGCGCGCTCGACGCCGAAAGCGAGCTTCTGGTCCAGCAGGCGCTCGAGCGGTTGATGACCCAGCGCACCACGCTCGTCATCGCCCACCGCCTGGCGACCGTCCGCGCGGCGGGCCGGATTGTCGTGATGGACGGCGGCCGCATCGTCGAGGAGGGCACCCATGCAGCGCTGACCGCACGCGGCGGCCTCTACGCGCGGCTCGCGCGGTTGCAGTTCGACGACGCGGCCTGACGCTCGTTCCGGCTCAGGCGCGCACGGCCCTCCGATAGGTCGTGCCGGCAGCGTGGGAGCCGGGCACCCCGAGCCAGTCCTCGGCCACCGCCACCTCTTCGAAGAACGCGACTCCGGGACGGCTCGTCAGTCGCCGCGCCTGCATCCGCGCCAGCGATCGCGCGACCACGAAGGCGAGCTTGCGTGAGCGGATCGTCGGCGCGCCCACGACCTGCATGAACGCCTCGACCGCGGCCTGGCTCTGGATCGCCATCTCCCGGATGTCGGCGAGCGTCAGGTGCATATTCGACTCGCAGCCCAGCGTCGCCACGGCTCGCTCGACCTCGCCGGCAAGCGCGAGCGCCTCGGCGGGCTCGTAGAAGCCGCTCATCGTGAGGCGAACGAGAGCATTCGCCGGGTCGACTTCGATCTCATGATGTCCAGCCATTCCATGCTCTTACCCCGCCGAAGGTTACCGATCGGCAAAGGCGGGCGGCTCACCCGACCTGGACGCCCTTCCAGAACGCGATCCGCCCGCGGATCTCCGCCGCCGCTGCCTTGGGCTTTGGATAATACCAGGCGGCGTCGCGGTTCTCCGCGCCGTCGACGGCCAGCGTATGGTAATGCGCGGTGCCCTTCCATGGACAGACCGTCGTCGTTTCGCTGGGCCGCAACACCGCCGGATCGACCGCGTCCGCCGGAAAATAATGGTTGCCCTCGACGACGACCGTCTCGTCGCTGCGGGCGATCACCGCGCCGTTCCACCGTGCTTCGACCATGACGTTCCTCCTGTTCGACCAGGCAGGTTGGGAGCGAAGGCGCGCCCGTCAAGCGAACGGGTCGGCGACACGGCTCGGCTCCCGAGACGCAGTACCGCCCGGGCCGGCACGACGCGCTCGACTCGCTCGCCGCCCTCGCCCAGGCTAGAACACGGCGAACGTGAGCAGGAGAGAACGCATGGCCCGCGAGTTCGATGTGATCGTCTATGGCGCCACGGGGTTCACCGGGCGGCTGGTCGCCGAATATCTGGCGCAGACCTATCCCGAGGGATTGAGCTGGGCGATGGCCGGCCGCTCGCTTGCCAAGCTCCAGGAGGTCCGCGCCGAGATGGGCGTACCGGACACGGTGCCGTTGCTGACCGCCAACTCCGACGATCCCGCCTCGCTCCGCGCGATGTGCGAGCGGGGGACGGTGGTGATCTCCACCGTCGGGCCCTACCAGCTCTACGGCAGCGACCTCGTGGCCGCCTGCGCCGCGACCGGGACGGCCTATGTCGACCTGTGCGGCGAACCGGGCTGGATGCGCGAGATGATCGACGCGCACCAGGCGGAGGCGAAGGCGACGGGCGCGCGGATCGTCTTCTCGTGCGGGTTCGATTCGATCCCCTTCGATCTCGGCGTGCTGACCTTGCAGGAGGCCGCTCAGAGGCGGTTCGGAAAGCCCGCGCCGCGGGTAAAGGCTCGCGTCCGTGCGATGAAGGGCGGCTTCTCCGGCGGAACGGCCGCCAGCCTGAAGGCGACGCTCGCCGCCGTCGCCCGCAAACCGTCGCTCGGGATGCTGCTCGCCAGCCCGTTCGCGCTGACGCCCGGCCATGCCGGCCCGCATCAGCCGACCGGGCTGCTTCCCGAGTTCGACTCGACGATCAACTGCTGGGTCGCGCCGTTCATCATGGCACCGATCAACACCAAGAACGTCCACCGCACCAACTTCCTGCTGGGCCAGCCGTGGGGCGATCTGGTCTATGACGAGATGATGGTCGCCGGCCTCGGCGATATGGGGAAGGCCGCGGCAGAGGCGATCGCCAAGCTCAATCCCCTTGCAAGCGACAAGGGTCCCAAGCCCGGCGAGGGTCCGTCGAAGGCGGAGCGCGATGCCGGTCACTATGACCTTCTGTTCGTCGGCTTGATGCCCGACGGCGCGCGCATCGACGCCGTCGTCACCGGCGACCGCGATCCCGGCTATGGCTCGACCTCGAAGATGCTGGCGGAGAGCGCGCTTTGCCTCGTGCGCGACGTTCAGGGAGACGGCGGGATCTGGACCCCGGGCGCGCTGATGGGAGGAAAGCTGCGCGATCGGCTGGTGAAGAATGCGGGAATGACCTTCACCGCGGGCTGACTAACGTCGTCCCTGGTGCCGGATGTTGGCGGGCCGTCCGCGTCGTTTGATGTCGCGCTTGGGGGTCTCGCCCCGGCGTGGCGGCAAGGCGCCCTTCCCCTCGGGCAGCTCGAAGCGGAGCGCGCCCGAGACCGGGTTCGCCTCCGCCAGTCGCAGCGTGAGCGTCTGACCGAGCGCGTACACCTCCCCGGTCGCATCGCCGACCAACCGCCGGCCGACCTCGTCGAAGCGGTAGTAATCGCCGCCGAGGTCGCGCACGGGCATCAGCCCGTCGCCGCCGATCCCCGCCACCGTCGCGAAGAAGCCGAAGTTGGTGACGCCGGTGATCCGCGCCTCGACCAGTTCGCCCACCCGCTCCGACAGGAATGCGGCGACGTAGCGGTCGATCGTGTCGCGTTCCGCCTCCATGGCGCGCCGCTCCAGCGCGGAGATCGCCTGGCCGATCACGTCCATCCTCGCGGCATCGCTCGCGGGCAGCCCACCCTCCCCCAGCCCGTATGCTGCAACAAGCGAACGGTGGACGAGGAGGTCGGCATAGCGTCGGATCGGCGAGGTGAAATGCGCATAGCTGCCGAGCGACAGGCCGAAATGGCCATGGTTCTCCGGCCCGTAATAGGCCTGGGTCTGCGTCCGAAGCACCTGCTCCATCACCTGCGGGCGGAAATCGGCGTCGCCGACCCGGTCGAGGATGTGATTGAAGGTGCGTGGCTGGACGACCTGGCCGAGCGCGAACCCGACTCCGAAGGTCGCGAGATAATCCTTGAGCGCCACCAGCTTCTCGCGCGCCGGCGGCTCGTGGACGCGGTACATCACGCTCGCCTTCTTCGCCTCCAGCGCCTTCGCGGCGGCGACGTTGGCGGCGATCATGTAATCCTCGATCAGCCGGTGCGCGTCGAGCCGCTCGCGCGGCGCGACCGAGAGGATGCGGCCCTTCTCGTCGAGCACGACCCGCCGCTCGGGCAGATCGAGATCGAGCGGGGCGCGCGCCTCGCGCGCCTTGAACAGCGCGCCCCAGCAGTCCCACAACGGCCGCAGTGCCTCGATCATCGGCCCCGCGCCCGCGTCGATCGTCGCCTGCGCATCCTCGTAAGCGAGGTTCGCGGCGATCCGCACCGTCGCTCGGGTGAACCGCCACGAGGTCAGCGCACCCGCTTTCGACACTTGGAGGTGGCAGACCAGCGCCGCGCGGTCCTCGCCTTCCTTCAACGAGCAGACGTCCGCCGACAATATCTCCGGCAGCATCGGCACGACCCGGTCGGGGAAATAGACGCTGTTGCCGCGCCTGCGCGCTTCGCGGTCGATCTCGGAGCCGGGACGCACGTAGAAGCTGACGTCGGCGATGGCGACGAGCGCGCGCCACCCGCCCGCATTCGCGGGATCGTCGTCGGGCGCGGCCCAGACCGCATCGTCGTGGTCGCGCGCGTCGGCGGGGTCGATCGCGACGATCGGCAGGTGACGCAGATTCTCGCGAGCGGAGCCCAGATCGAGCCTGGCGACCCGCTCGGCCTCCGTCAGCGCCTCGGGCGAGAAGCGGTCCGGAATGCCGTGCTTGTGGATCGCGATCAGCGAGAAGCTGCGCGGGGCGAACGGGTCGCCCAGCCGCTGGACGACGCGCGCGGTGATCCGGGGCGGCCGTCCCGCCAGTTCGGCGAGCACCAGGTCGCCCACCTCGGCCCCGCCCGCGTCCGACACCGCGAACTCGCGCCGCTCCTTCTTCTCGATCCCCTGGAGCCACAGGCGATCGCCTTCGGCGCGCAGCACGCCGATCGTCTGCTCCGACGCGGGCGCGAGTACCTTCATCGGATGCGCGATCCAGCCGCTTCCGGCCTCCTCGGTTCGCGCAAGCACCCGCTCGCCGACACCGAGCGCGCCGCGCTTGCGCTCGCGGACCCGCAGCCGCGGCGCAGGCGTCTCCGCCTCCCAGCGCTCGGGTGAGGCCCAGACGTTGCCGCCGTCGTCGACGTCGACGATGCGGAGCACGGTGACCTTCGGCACCCCGCCCATCTTGTGGAAGGCCCGGCCCGGGGCGGAGTCGATCAGCCCTTCGTCGGCCATGTCCTTCAGGAGCGCCTTGAGCGCGATCTTCTCCTGCGCTGAGAGCGCGAACGCCTTGGCGATCTCGCGCTTGCCCGCGGGAGCGTCGGACGTCGCGATGAAGTCGAGAATCTGCTGGCGGGTCGGCAACCCGGGCCGGGGTTTTGGCATACCCTCAAATAGGGACGCGACGGCTGTCCGTCACCCCGACACGGAAGCGCCGTTCCCGCTGAGGCGGAGACGGCGCGACCTTCATCCGGAGCCGGCTCAGGCGCCTGCGGGAGCCGGGGTCCCGAACGGCCCGCTCGGCCGCCGCGTCTTGGGGATCGAGGTGCCGGCGGGCGCGCGCGGCGTCTTCGGACCATTGTCGGTCCGCCCGATCTCCTCACCCGCGATCAGCTTCTTGATCTCGTCGCCCGAGAGCGTCTCATATTCGAGCAGCGCGCCCGCGAGCAGGTGGAGCTGGTCGATATGCTCGCTCAGCAGATCCTTCGCGCGGGTCAGTCCGCCCTCGACGATCGCCTTGATCTCGCCGTCGATCAGCTGGGCGGTCTGGTTCGACATGTGGACCGGCTGCGACGACGAATAGCCGAGGAAGCTCTCGCCTTCCGGCTGGGCGTAATCGACCGGGCCGACCTTGTCGCTCATGCCCCATTTGGTGACCATGTCGCGCGCCAGGCCGGTGGCGTACTGGATATCGCTCGACGCGCCGGACGAGACCTTGTCATAGCCGAAGATGATCTCCTCGGCGACGCGCCCGCCCATCGACACCGACAGGTTGGCGTACATCTTGTCGCGGTGATAGCTATAGCTGTCGCGCTCGGGCAGCCGCATCACCATGCCCAGCGCGCGACCGCGCGGGATGATCGTCGCCTTGTGGATCGGGTCCGACGCGGGCTCGTGGAGCGAGACGATCGCATGCCCCGCCTCGTGATAGGCGGTCATCCGCTTCTCGTCCTCGGTCATCACCATCGAACGCCGCTCGGCGCCCATCATGACCTTGTCCTTGGCCTCCTCGAACTCGCTCATCGCGACCAGCCGCTTGCCCTTGCGCGCCGCGGTCAGCGCCGCCTCGTTGACGAGATTGGCCAGGTCCGCGCCGGAGAAGCCCGGGGTGCCGCGCGCGATCGTACGCGCGTCCACGTCGGGCGCCAGCGGCACCTTCTTCATGTGGACCTGAAGGATCTTGACCCGCCCGTCGATGTCGGGGCGCGGCACCACGACCTGGCGGTCGAACCGGCCCGGCCGCAGCAGCGCAGGGTCGAGCACGTCGGGGCGGTTGGTGGCGGCGACGATGATGATGCCCTCGTTCGCCTCGAACCCGTCCATTTCGACCAGCAGCTGGTTGAGCGTCTGCTCGCGCTCGTCGTTGCCATTGCCGAGCCCCGCCCCGCGGTGGCGCCCGACCGCGTCGATCTCGTCGATGAAGACGATGCACGGCGCCGACTTCTTGGCCTGCTCGAACATGTCGCGAACCCGGCTCGCGCCGACACCGACGAACATCTCGACGAAGTCCGAGCCCGAGATGGTGAAGAACGGCACACCCGCCTCGCCCGCGATCGCCCGGGCGAGCAAAGTCTTGCCGGTGCCGGGCGAGCCGACCAGCAGCGCGCCCTTGGGGATCTTCCCGCCGAGGCGCGCGAACTTGGTGGGGTCCTTCAGGAACTCGACGATCTCGACCAGTTCCTCACGAGCCTCGTCGATGCCGGCGACGTCGTCGAAGGTGACCTTGCCTTCCTTCTGCGTCAGGATCTTCGCCCGGCTCTTGCCGAAGCCCATCGCCCCGCCCGCGCCGCCGCCCTTCTGCATCTGACGCAGCACCAGGAAGGCGATGCCGATGAATAGCAGAAACGGCAACGACTGGACCAGCAGATACTGCCAGATCGACGGACCCTCGTCGGCCTTCGCCGCAATTTCAACACCGCGCTCGCGCAGCTTGGGGATCAGCGTCGCATCGGGGATCGGCAGCGGGATGACCCGGAACTTGTCGCCCGACGAAAGCGTGCCGGTGATGACGTCGCGACTGATCGCCACGTCCTTGACCGTCCCCTCGTCGACCTTGCCGAGGAAGGTCGAATAGGGGAGCGTGTTGCCCTGCGCCGCGGTCGAGCGACCGTCGAACAGCGTGACGACGACCGCCAGCGACAGAAGGATGCCGACCCAGATCAGCAGGCTCTTCATCCAGGGGCTGGGCCCGCCGCCGTTGCCGTCGGAACCGGGCTTCTTGTCGTCGTTCATGAGCTACCTCTCGCGAACCCACAATGTAGGCGGACGCAGGTTAATGGCAATGGAGCGCGCAAAGGGGTTCGGGCCGAATCGCGCGCTCACGACGTCCGCCGCGCCGGGGCGGGGCGAAAGCGCCAGACGTCGCCGTTCGCGCTCGCCTTGACGCCGGCGCGGGTGGCGGTGGAACCTTGGTCGAGCGCAGCCAGCAGCGGCTCCACCCCAGCCGCGTCGGACCAAGGCGGATCGGCGATCGCGTTCGCATCCCGGACCGCCGTCACCGCTCGCCGGACAAGGCGCCGCCGCAGTTCCGCGGGCAGACCGCGAACGTCGAGCGCGACCGCCCCTTCCCCGGCGGTCGCGCGCTCCGCCCAAAGCCAGGCGGCGGTCGCTCGCACGTCGGCGTCCACGTCGGCGAGCTGCGCGGCGGCGGCGGCGAGCTGGGGCACGCCCAGCCACTCATGCTGTTCGAGCAGCTGACGGAATCGCGTGCGGTCGTGCCGGGGATCGAGGTTCGCGGGGTCCTCGACGAACGGCGCGCCCGCCCGCCGCACGATCGCGCGCAGCTCGGCCCGGCGCCAGTCGAGCAGCGGCCGGACCACCCGCGTCCCGTCGATCTCGACCCGCGCGCGAATACCCGCGAGCCCCGACAGCCCGGAGCCGCGCGCGGCGCGCATCAGGAAGGTCTCGGCCTGGTCGTCGGCGTGGTGCGCGGTGGCGATCGCGTCGGCGTGCTCGCCGCGCGCCCAGTCCGCGAGCAGCGCGTAGCGAACCTCACGCGCCTGCGCCTGGAGGCTGGCGCCGGCGATCGGCCCGGCCGGGACGAGCGTCGCATGCGGGATGCCGAGCGCGGCGCACTCGCGCGCGACCATCGCCGCTTCGTCCGCGCTCTCGGCGCGGAGCCGGTGGTCGACCGTCGCGACCGTCACCCGGCCGGGCCGCGCCACCGCGGCGAGGATCAGCAGCGCCATGCTGTCGGGCCCGCCCGAGACCGCGAGCGCGAGTGTTCCCGTCTCCCCGGCGACACGCGCGAGATCGGCGGCGAACCGTTCCGCCTCCGCGTCGCCCGCCGCCGCGCCGGCCCGCGATCGCCGTCCCGCCATCAGCCGGTCGCCGCCATCATTTGCACTTGGCGGCGGCGCGCCCCTTCTCGACGTTCGCCTTCATCGTCGCGTCGATCTTCGCGCCATAGACGTCAGTCAACTCGCCATAGACCTTGCAGGCGTCCGCCGGCTTCTTCAGCCGGACCAGCGCCTGCGCGAGGAAATAGAGGCTGTCCGGCGCGCGCTCCCCTTCGGGGCGCTTCTTGTAATTGTCGTAGAACGCGATGGAGGCGAGGCTCGGCTTGCCCTCGTCCAGATACGCGCGGCCGAGCAGGTTCTGGGCGTAGCTGGCGCGACGATGCTCGGGATAGGTGGCGACGACCTTCTTGAGCTGCGCCTCCGCCTCCGGATATCTCTTCGCCGCCCACAGCCGGTAGCCGTACATGTAAGCGTCCTCGGGCGCGTCGCCGGTATCAGGCTTGTCGACCGCCGCGGCGTCGGTCGATGCCGGCTTGGTGGACGTCGGCTTGGCGGCTGGCGGCGGCGTGTCCGCGGTGGGTTCAGGCGCAGGAGCGGCGACCCCGGCGGCGAGCTTCGCGTCGGTCGCCTTGCGATACGCGGCGAAGGCGTCCTCCAGCTGGCGCAGGCGATACTGGTTCTGCTCGATCTGCCCGGTCAGCGTCGCGATCTGCCCCTCGAGCGAGGCGACACGGCTGTTGAGATCGTCGATCGCGCCGCTCGCGGGCGCGCCGCGCGGGGTCGGCGGCGCCTCGTCGCCGGGCGTGATCTGCGGCTCGAGATAGGTGCCCGCGCCGCCGGGGAAGACCTTGCGCTGGACCGCGCGCATCTCGCTCTCGAGCTTGCCGACCCGGGCCTCGACCGCGGATTGGGCGAACGCCGGGATCGGCGCGGCGGCGGCGAGGAGCAGGGCGACGGCGGAGAGATGGCGCATGGAAATCCTCGGCACGGGACGATTGCAGCGGTGTTAATCGCACGCGCCGCCTGTCGCCAGCCTTTACGCAGCCGGCGTCGCGAAGCCGCTGGGCAGCAGATTCACGGGGCCGGTCCGTGACGGAGCCGCATTCGGCCGCTCCCGCCCGGGCGTCCGCGCGGCAGGCCGCCGACGCCGCTCGGAGCCCGCGCCTTGCGCACGCGCGCCCGGTGCGGTGAAGGCGGCGGGGGTCGGCGCGGACGGCGTCGGCGATGCGGCCGCGGCCGGCTGCCCAGCCGCACGCGCGGCGAGCGCCGCGGCCCCGATCGGCACGTCCTTGATCGCGCGCTCGCCGGTGCCGAGCGGGGCGACCGCGGAGCCGTTGAGCGTGATCGTCAATTTATCGGGGCGACCCACGTTGATCATCGGGGTGTTCGCGGTCGGAGGCACGTCGTAGCTTTCGCCCGGCTTCATCGTCCCGAGCTTGAGCGTCGTGTCGGCGGCGTCGTAGATGCGGACCCACACCTCGTCGTTCGCCGTCAGCCGGACCTGGCCGGCGGACGCCGGCGTTGGCGTGGCGGTGGGCGCAGCGGCCGGCACCGTCGCGACGACGGGGGGTGCGGAGGCCCTCTGCGCGCCCCCGCGGAACACGGTGGTGGCGAAGAACAGCGCCGCCAGCACCAGCACCGCGATGCCGACACCGGTGGCGACGATCACCGTCGCGCGCGAGGGAACCCGCTTAGGGTCCGCGATCTCATAGGGCTGATAGGCGGGTGCGGCGCGGGTCGTGTTCGCCACCTCGATGCGGGTGTCGTGCGCCAGCTTGACCTCGTCGGCATCGACTGCGCGGGCATAGCTGCGGACGAAGCCGACCGCATAGGTCGCCGACGGCAGGCCGGCGAAGTTGGAGGCCTCGATGGCCTCGAGATGCCTGAGCGGCACCCGTGTCCGCGCCGCCACCTCGGGCAGCGACAGTCCCTTCTGCTCACGCGCGGCGCGCAGCCGCTCGCCCACGGTTCTGGGGAAAAGCGTCGCGTCGTCGCCGCGACCCTGCTCGGTCATGCCTGTCTCCGATCGGCGGCGACCCGCCGAAGACGCCGTTCGCCGCCGCGTGTCCCACTGCGGTTCAACGGTGTCAATTCCACCGACTCTCGCCTCACCCCAGCTCGACTCCGTTCGTCGCGGCCCAGCCGGCGAGCGCGCCGCGAAGATCGCGCGGGGGCGCCTGCAACAAGCGGCCGAGTTCGGCGGCGAGCGCGGCGCGGTCGAGCGTACGCACCATCGCCTTGATCGGCCCGACCGCGGCGGGAGTGATCGACAGCCGGTCGATCCCAAGCCCGATCAGCGCCATCGCCTCGAGCGCGCGCCCGCCCATCTCGCCGCACACCGCCAGATCGACGCCGGCGGCGCGCGCGGGGTCGACGACCGAACCGATGAAGCGGAGGATCGACGCCGACAGCCAATCGTAGCGCTCGGCGAGCTTGGGGTTGGCGCGGTCGGCGGCGAACAGGAATTGAGTGAGGTCGTTGGTCCCGATCGACAGGAACTGGAGATTGGGCAGGATCAGATCGAGCTGATAGGCGAGGCTCGGGACCTCCAACATCGCGCCGTAGCGGACCTCGGTCGGCAGCCGCTTGCCCCGCGTCGCCAGCCACGCCCGCTGCGCCTCGAACAACGCGCGCGCCTCGTCGAACTCCCAAGCCTCGCTCACCATCGGGAACATGACGTTGAGCGTGCGCCCCGCCGCTGCTTCCAGCAGCGCGCGCGCCTGCGCCTTCATCAGCCCGTCGCGCTCGAGCGAGAGGCGGAGCGCGCGCCAGCCCATCGCCGGATTCTCCTCGTCCTCGCTCCCCTCGTGCGTCAGGTACGGCAGCGCCTTGTCGCCGCCGATGTCGAGCGTGCGGAAGATCACCGGGCGATCGCCCGCAGCGTCGAGCACCTCGCGGTACAGCCGCTGCTGGCGCTCGCGCTGGGGGAGCGTCGCCGAGACCAGGAACTGGAACTCGGTGCGGAACAGCCCGATGCCGTCCGCGCCCGTCAGGTCGAGCGCGGCGGCGTCATCGCGCAGGCCGGCGTTGACCATCAGCGTGATCCGGTCGCCGTCCTTGGTGACCGGCGGCACCTCGCGCAGTGAGGCGTACACCGCCTTGCGCTTCTGGCGCAGCAGCAGCTTGGCGTCGAACGCCTCCTCCATCGCGGTCGACGGGCGGACCTGGACGGTGCCCTCGGTCACGTCGAGCAGGAGCAGGTCGCCCTCGGCGATCGTCCGCCGCACGTCGCGGACCCGGCCGAGCACCGGCACCCCCATCGCACGCGCGACGATGGTGACGTGGGCGGTCAACGACCCTTCCTCCAGGATCACGCCTTTGAGCCGCCGCCGGTCGTACTCGAGCAACTCGGCCGGGCCGAGGTTGCGCGCGATCAGGATCGTGTCCTGCCGCAGCCCCAGCTGCGCCGCGGTCCCCATCTGCCCGGAAACGATGCGGAGCAGGCGGTTCGCCAGATCCTCCAGATCGTGCATCCGGTCGGCGAGGAGCGGATCGTCGATCTGGCGCATCCGCTGGCGGGTGCGCTGCTGGACCCGCTCGATCGCGGCCTCGGCAGTGAGGCCGCTGTCGATCGCCTCGTTGATCCGGCGCGACCAGCCCTCGTCGTAGGCGAACATCTTGTAGGTGGCGATCACCTCGTCATGCTCGCCGCCGACACCGAACTCTGCCTCGCGGGTGATACGGTCGATCTGCTCGCGCATCTTGTCGAACGCGGCATAGACGCGGTGGCGCTCGGCCTCGGTATCCTCGGCGACGGTATGCTCGATGACGATGCGCGGCTGGTGGAACACCGCACAGCCCGCGGCCATGCCGTCGACGAGGCGCTGTCCGGAGAGCCGGATCGCGGCGGTCGATTGGGGCCGGTCCTTGGGGCCGCCCTGGTCGATCAGCCCGGCGTTGGCGATCAGCTCGCTGAGCACCATCGCCACCGTCTGGAGCGCCTCGATCTCGACGTCCGCATAGCGGCGGGCGGCCGAATGCTGGACCGCGAGCACGCCTACCGACCGCTCTCGCCGGACGATCGGGACCCCGGCGAAGCTGTGGAACCGCTCCTCGCCGGTCTCCGGGCGGAACACGAAGTCGGGGTGGCTCGCGGCTTCGTCGAGATTGAGGATCTCGCCGTCCTTCGCGATCGTCCCGACCAGCCCCTCGCCCATCGCCAGCTTGGTGACGTGAACCGCCTCCTCGGCGAGGCCACGGGTCGCGAACAGCTCCAGCACGCCCTCGCGCAGCAGGTAGATCGAGCAGACCTCGCTCTCCAGCGCCTCGCCGATGATCCCGACCACTGCGTTGAGCTTGGCCTGCGCCGGGGCGCGCGACGCCATCACGTCGTGGAGGTTGACCAGGATCTCGCGGGCGGAGGCGGCGGCGGAGAGCGTCATGCCGCCGGTGTAGAGGGGAACGCTCCGAAGCTGAACCGCTCGTTTCCGCTTCCGCTCAAACCGGAGCTATTCCGCCGCCTCCGCCGCCGGCTCACGATCCTTCCACACCAGCACCGGCTTCCGCGCCGCCAGCGTCTCGTCGAGCCGCGCGCGCGGGGCGAAGTGGGGCGCGGACTTGAGCGAGGCGTCGCCGGCCTTGGCCCGCTCCGCCACCGACGTCAGCGCGGCGACGAACTGGTCGATCCCTGCCTTCGATTCGGTCTCGGTCGGCTCGACCAGCATCGCCCCGTGGACGACGAGCGGGAAATAGACCGTCATCGGGTGGAAGCCCTCGTCGATCAGTCCCTTGGCGATATCGAGCGTCGAGAAGCCCTCGGGCAGCCCATCGTCGGAGAACAGCGCCTCGTGCATGCACGGACCCGATGCGGCGAACGGCGCGTCCAGCGTGCCCTCGAGGCGGCGCAGGATGTAGTTGGCGTTGAGCACGGCATCCTCGGCGACCTGCATCAGCCCATCCGCGCCATGACTGAGGATGTACGTCAGCGCGCGGCTGAACATCCCCATCTGCCCATGAAAGGCCGTCATCCGCCCGAAGGTGTCGGGATGGTCCTCGCCCGCCGTCGCCTCCTCGATCAGCCGAATTTGCCCGTCCGGTCCTCGCGCGATGAACGGCAGCGGCGCGAACGGCGCCAGCGCCTCGGACAGCACGGTCGGCCCGGACCCGGGTCCGCCGCCGCCGTGCGGGGTCGAGAAGGTCTTGTGGAGATTGATGTGCATCGCGTCGACGCCGAGGTCGCCGGGGCGCACCTTGCCGACGATCGCATTGAAGTTCGCGCCGTCGCAGTAGACGTAGCCGCCCGCAGCATGGACCGCATCCGAGATCGCCTTCAGGTCGCGCTCGAACAGCCCGCACGTGTTGGGATTGGTGATCATCACCGCCGCCACGTCGGGCCCCAGCCGCGCCGTCAGCGCGTCGGTATCGACGCGGCCCTCGGCGGTCGCCGGGATGTTCTCGACGGTGAAGCCCGCGAAGGCGGCGGTGGCGGGGTTGGTGCCGTGCGCCGATTCGGGCACCAGCACGACACGGCGGTTCCCTTCGCCGCGCTTCTCCAGCGCCGCCTTGATGCACAGGATGCCGCACAGCTCGCCGTGTGCGCCCGCCTTCGGGCTCATCGCGACGCCGTGCATCCCGGTGAGCGTGACCAGCCAGTGCGCGAGCTGATCGATGACGCCCAGCGCGCCCTGCACGGTCTCGACCGGCTGGAGCGGATGGACGTCGGCGAAGCCGGGCAGCCGGGCCATCCGCTCGTTGAGGCGCGGATTGTGCTTCATCGT
Organism: Sphingomonas sp. SP6; assembly: GCF_058313435.1. NCBI lineage: Bacteria > Pseudomonadati > Pseudomonadota > Alphaproteobacteria > Sphingomonadales > Sphingomonadaceae > Sphingomonas > Sphingomonas sp. SP6. Next base: position 274,976 of record NZ_JBZFLG010000004.1, on the reverse strand, counting down.
GCAGCTGCCGAGCGGGAACAGCCCCAGGTCGATCGCGTAATTCTGCCGGCTGAGCCGGGTATAATGCCGGACGGTCTCGGGCTCGGAGAGCCCCGGCAGCCCGATCGGGGCCTTGCGGGTCAGTCCGCCGAGCCGGTCGTGCGCGACGTCACCCTCGGGAAAGTCGACGCCGGTGGTGCGCTCGTCGCCGATCTCGAAGATCAGCGGCTCTTCGAGCATCAGCGCGCGGTTGCCGGTCGAGGTGTTCGGGGCTTCGCCCTGGGCGCTCATCTCGGGGCGCCAGCCGGATCGATTCAGGGTCATTCGGTCACCATCCGAAAGCCGTTCGTGTCGAGCGAAGTCGAGACACTCCGCGGCGGGTTCAGCGTTTGTCCCTCGACTGCGCTCGGGACGAACGGACAGGTGGGCAAGGTCATGCCAGCACCTTCTCGAGCGCCGTCGCCAGCGCCTCGACATCGTCTTCGGTCGTCGTCTCGGTCACGGCGACCACCAGCCCGTGCTCGCGCCCGTCGCCGTCGGGATAGAGTCTGCCGAGCGACACGCCCGCCAGGATGTTCCGGTGCGCGAGATCGCGGACAATCGGCCGCGTCTCGCGGCCGAGATCGAGCGTGAACTCGTTGAAGAACGTGTCGTTGACGACGCGCACCCCCGGCACCTTCGCCAGCCGCTCCGCCGCCTTGACCGCCCCCGCATGGTTGATCCCCGCCAGCCGCCGCAGGCCCGCCTCGCCCAACAGCGTCATGTGAACCGAGAAGGCGAGCGCGCAGAGCCCGGAGTTGGTGCAGATGTTCGAGGTCGCCTTCTCGCGGCGGATGTGCTGCTCGCGGGTCGAGAGCGTCAGCACGAAGCCGCGCTTGCCGTTGGCGTCGACCGTCTCGCCGCACAGCCGGCCGGGCATCTGGCGGACGTATTTCTCCTTGCACCCGAACAGGCCGACGTACGGCCCGCCGAACTGGAGACCGACGCCGATCGACTGACCCTCGCCGACGACGATGTCCGCGTCCATCTCGCCCGGCGAGACCAGCGCGCCCAGCGCCACCGGCTCCGTCACCACCGCGATCAGCAGCGCCTTGGCGGCGTGGCAGGCGTCGGCGAGCGGGCGGAGATCGGCGATGCGGCCGAGGATGTCGGGATACTGGACGACGACGCACGAGGTGTCGGTGTCGATCCTGGCGATCAGCGCACCGAGATCGGTCTCGGCGGTCAGCGCCGGCAGACTCGACTCGAGCTGATCGCCGGTGAACTTCGCCATCGTCTTGGCGACTTCGACGTAATGCGGATGGAGCCCCGACGACAGGATCGCCTTGCCCCGCCGCGTGATCCGCCGCGCCATGCCGATCGCCTCCCAGCAGGCGGTCGAGCCGTCGTACATGCTGGCGTTCGCCACATCGGTCCCGAGCAAACGCGCGACCTGGGTCTGGAACTCGAACAGCATCTGCAGCGTGCCCTGCGCGATCTCGGGCTGATACGGCGTATAGGCGGTTAGGAACTCGCCGCGCTGAATCAGATGGTCGACGCTGGCGGGGACGTGATGCCGATAGGCACCGCAGCCGAGAAAGAACGGGACCTCGCCCGCGACAATGTTCTGCCGCGCGAGCTTCGTCATGTGGCGCTCGACCGCGAGCTCCGGCGTGTGGAGCGGTAGGCCGTGGATCGGGCCGGTGAGGCGCGCGTCATCGGGGACGTCGACGAACAGGTCGTCGATATGGTGCGCGCCGACGGTGGCGAGCATCGCCTCGCGATCGTGGCCGGTCAGGGGAAGGTAGCGCATGGGGTCTCCGGCCGGTGGCCAATCATCCTCCGTCACCTCGGACTTGATTCGGGGTCCAACGATCGGCACGCGACGGACTGGAAACTCCAGCTTTTCCGTTGCGGCACGTTGGACCCCGGCACAAGGCCGGGGTGACGGCGTGAGTTAAAGCGAGGCGACGAACGCCTTGTACGCCGCTTCGTCCATCAGGCTCGACAGCTCGCCCGGATCGGAGAGCGTCACCCTGTAGAACCACCCTGCCCCTTCGGGATCGGTGTTCACCAGGTCGGGCTGATCGGTGAGCGCGGCATTGCCCTCGGTCACTTCGCCCGATGCCGGCGCATAGACGTCCGACGCCGCCTTGACGCTCTCGACCACCGCGGCGTCGTCGCCCTTGGCGAGGATCTTGCCTGCGTCGGGCACGTCGACGAACACGATGTCGCCGAGCTGACCCTGCGCGTAATCGGTGATGCCGACGGTGCCGGCATCACCCTCGACGTCGATCCACTCGTGCTGGTCGGTGAAATATCGCGGCATGATCTATCCTCGATGATAGCGATGGGGGACGAACGGCATCGCGGCGACGGTCGCCTGGTGGACCTTGCCGCGCTGGGCGAGGCGGACCTGCGTGCCCGGCGCGGCCATCGCGGCGGGGACATAGGCCATCGCGATCGGCGCGCCGACGCTGGGGGCGAACCCCCCGGAGGTCACGCGGCCGACCTCGCTGCCGTCCTCGTCGAGCACGCTCGCGCCCTCGCGCACCGGCTGGCGGCCCTCGACCAAGAGGCCGACGCGCTTGGCGACCGGCCCGGATTCGCGCTCGGCAAGGATCCGCGCCGCGCCCGGAAAGTTCGCCTGCGCGCGACGCCGCTTGCTCGCCACCGCAAACCCGAGCGCCGCCATGATCGGTGTCGTGTCGGGATCGAGGTCGTGGCCGTAGAGCGGCAGATCAGCCTCCAGCCGGAGCGAATCGCGCGCGCCCAGCCCGATCGGCTTCACCTCGAGCTCGGCGGCGAGCAGGTCGGCGACGCGCTCGGCGGCGGCGGCAGGGATCGAGATCTCGAACCCGTCCTCACCGGTGTAGCCCGAGCGGCTGACATAAGCCTCGACCCCGGCGATCTCGAACCGCCCGCCGCGCATGAACACCAGCGCGTCGAGCGGCCATTCGCCGGTCGCATGCCGCGCCAGCACCGAAGATGCCTTCGGTCCCTGCAGCGCCAGCAGCGCCCGGTCGTCGAGATGATTGAGCGTGATCTCGTCGGGCAGATGTTCGCGCAGATGGGCGATATCGTCCCACTTGGTCGCGCCGTTGACGACCATGTAGAGGCCGCCCGGCCAGCGGCTCAGCATCAGATCGTCGAGGATGCCGCCGTTTTCCGCGAGCAGCAGCGAGTATTTCTGCTGGCCGACGACGATCCCCGTCACGTCCGCCGGGATCAACTTCTCGAGCTCGTCGTCGACGCCTTCGCCGGACAGCAGCAGCTGCCCCATATGGCTGACGTCGAACAGCCCGGCCTTCTCGCGCACCCACAGATGCTCGGCCATGATGCCTTCGTACTGGACCGGCATCCAGTAGCCCGCAAACTCGACCATGCGGCCGCCGCGTGCGCGGTGCCAGGCATCGAGCGGCAGCGTTTCGGTCGGCGGCGGCGCGTCGGCGTCGGGGTCCGGATCGTGCGAATACGGCTGACCGCGCGCCTGACGGCTGTCGGTTGGTCCATCGTGGACGGCGTGGCTCACATCGGGTCTCCGTCACAGGCTCGAAACGACCAGCGGCCGGAGCCGCGGTTCGTTCCCCCTCTGTCACGGGACCTGAGAGCTTTCCCGCGGACGACCGCGGTTACCCCTTCGGTGGCGGACCCGCAGGCCCGCGCTTTCCAGAGTGTCTCGGCTGCGCGGTCCCTTGTGCCTGAGAGATTCCGGGGACGGTTGCTCCTTCGGCGGCGGGTTCGCCTGAAAGGCCCCGCACTCTCCCGCGCCGCCGCTGCCGCGAGCGGCAATGACTGAGCCCGTGTGGCGGGAGTGGGGAAGCGAGTCAACGAACAATCCTCCCGGGGGACGGGGAGGTGGCGAGCGCAGCGAGACGGAGGGGGGCCCGCCTCCCTACTGACCTCGGTAGGGTGGCGGGCCCCCTCCACCGCTTCGCGGTCCCCCTCCCCGTGCCGAGGAGGATTTCAAACCAACCGGCTCTGCCGCAGCGCCGCCTCGATGAAGCTGGCGAACAGGGGATGAGGGTCGAACGGCTTGGACTTCAGCTCCGGATGGAACTGCACGCCCACGAACCACGGATGATCGGGACGCTCGACGATCTCGGGCAGCATCCCGTCGGGCGACATGCCGCTGAACACCAGCCCGCCCACCTCCAGCCGCTCGCGGTACGCGGTATTGACCTCGTAACGATGCCGGTGCCGCTCGCTGATCTCGGGCGCGCCGTAGATCGACGCCGCGACCGAATTGCCGTCGAGCTTTGCCGGATAGGCGCCCAGCCGCATCGTCCCGCCCAGATCGCCCTCGGCGGCACGGCGTTCGATCCCGGTCTCGCTCATCCACTCGGTGATGAGGCCGACGACCGGCTCCGGAGTCGGCCCGAACTCGGTCGACGAGGCCTCGGCGATCCCGGCGAGATCGCGCGCGCCCTCGACGCAGGCCATCTGCATTCCGAAGCAAATGCCGAAATACGGCACTTGCCGCTCACGCGCGAAGCGGACGCTCGCGATCTTGCCTTCCGCGCCGCGCTCGCCGAACGCGCCGGGGACGAGGATCGCGTGGCACGGCTCCAGCTGGGCGGCGACCTCGGCCTGGTCGCCCTCGAACAACTCGGCGTCGATCCAGCGGATGTTGACCTTGACCCGGTTGGCGATCCCGCCGTGGACCAGGGCCTCGTTCAGCGACTTGTAGGCGTCCTGCAGACCGACGTACTTGCCGACGACGCCGACGGTCACCTCGCCTTCGGGATGCGACAGGCGGTGGACGATCTCGTGCCAGCGCGACAGGTCGGGCGCGGACGACGGCGTGATCCCGAACGCGCGCAGCACCTCCGAATCGAGCCCCTCGCCGTGATATTGCAGCGGCACGGCGTAGATCGACGATGCGTCGAGCGCCGGGATGACCGCGCTCTCGGGGACGTTGCAGAACAGCGCGATCTTCGCCCGCTCGCTCGCGGGTAGCGGCTTCTCGCAGCGGCAGACGAGGACATCGGGCTGAACGCCGAGTGCGGCGAGCTCGCGGACCGAATGCTGGGTCGGCTTGGTCTTCAGCTCGCCCGCCGCGGCGATGTAGGGGACCAACGTGACGTGGACGCTGATCGCATTGCCGCGGCCCACCTCGTTCTTGAGCTGGCGGATCGCCTCGATGAACGGCAGCGACTCGATGTCTCCCACGGTGCCGCCGATCTCGCACAGCACGAAGTCGAGATCGTCGGTCTCCGCCTTGGCGAAGTCCTTGATCGCGTCGGTGACGTGCGGGATGACCTGCACAGTCGCGCCGAGATAATCGCCGCGCCGCTCGCGGGTGATGATCTGCTGGTAGATGCGTCCGCTCGTGACGTTGTCGCTCTGCCGCGCCGCGACCCCAGTGAAGCGCTCGTAATGGCCGAGGTCGAGATCGGTCTCCGCGCCGTCGTCGGTGACGTAGACCTCGCCGTGCTGGTACGGGCTCATCGTCCCCGGATCGACGTTCAGATACGGATCGAACTTGCGGATGCGGACGCGGTAGCCGCGCGCCTGGAGCAGCGCGGCGAGGGAGGCGGCCATAAGGCCCTTGCCGAGCGACGACACCACGCCGCCGGTTATGAAGATGAACCGCGCCATGGGAGGAAACGCCTAGCCTTTAAACACGCATGGAAACAAGCGCGCGGGTGCGACCCGCGCGACGAATGGTGCCGGTGATCCGAAGATCAGCGCGCGAGCGGTACGCCGTTGTCGGGCGCGGGCGGAGCGGCGGCGGCGTTGTCCGGCTGGACGGCGCGAGCGGCGCCCGACAGCGCCGCGCCATCCGCGGGGGCGGGAGCGGTCTGGACCGGCGGGGCCCCGGGGAGCGCGCGCGCGGCGGAGACGTCCACCGTCTGGCTCTGCCGCGTCGCCGCGATCACCGCCAGCGCGATCGACAAGAACACGAAGGCACCCGCCAGCACCGCGGTGGTCCGCGTCAGGAAATCCGCCGCGCCGCGTGCCGACATGAGGCTCGACGGACTGCCGCCCGAGGTCAATCCGCCGCCTTCCGACCGCTGCATCAGGATCACCGTGACCAGCGCGGCCGCGATGATGGCGTGGAGGACGAGCAGGAAGGTGAACATCAAGCGCTTTCGAACACGGCGGGAAATCGCGCGGGCACATAAGCCGCGGGCGGGACTCGATCAACCGCTCGATCCCTTTTCGAAACAAAGGGGGGAAACCACGGCCCCGTGCGGGCGTTCATGCAGCGAAGCGGAACTCGCCGACGTGTCTGGAAAACAATTGGCTACCCTCGCCCAACCCGTGCTGTCCTCCTGGATGACCACTCTGGTGGATTACGTCCGCTCGGGTGAGCCGGATCTGACCAACCGCCAGATGGCGCTGCTGCTGGTGGTGTACCTCATGCCCGGGCCGCACACCGTGCGCGGTCTGGCGGGAATGCTCAACGTCTCGAAGCCGGTGGTGACGCGCGCCTTGAACAGGCTGGGGGCGCTCGGCTATCTGCGCCGCCAGCGCGACGACACCGACAAGCGCAACATCTTCGTCGCGCGCACGTCCGAGGGGGCAGATTTTCTTGAGGAGTTCGGGCATTTCATCGGCGACGGGGACGAACACGAGCGCGAACCCCAGCGACGTCCCGAACACCGGCAGGCCGCCGCGTAAGGTCTTCGCGCTGACCGGCCGGTCCTGCGCGCTCGATCCCCGGACCCACGCCGTGCGCCCCGACATCGCCGATATCCGCCTCGCCGATCAGGTCTTCGCGCCGCATTATGCGCGCGCGATGCGGCGGACGCTGGCGATCTCCGCGCCGTTGCGCTCCGCCCGAGGCGAGGATGCAGAGACGCTGGCGACGCTTGCGCCCGGCGACCCGTTCGATCTGCTCGACGTGACCGGCGCCGCCGCCTGGGGGATCGCGCCCGAAAGCGGACTGGTCGGATACCTCGACGCCAGCGCGCTCGGCGCGTGACCGGCGTTTTCATCGACGGCGCGGCCGGGACCACCGGCCTCGAGATCCGCGAGCGGCTCGCGGGCCGCGCCGAATTCACCCTGGTCGAGGTCGATGAGGCGCGCCGCAAGGATCCCGTCGCCCGGCGCGAGGCCATGAACGACGCCGACGTCGCGATCCTCTGCCTGCCCGACGACGCGGCGCGCGAGGCGGTGGCGCTGGTCGCGGGCGGGCGGACCCGCATCATCGACGCCTCGACCGCGCACCGCGTCGCCGACGGCTGGACCTACGGGTTTCCGGAACTGGACCCCGGCCACGCCGAGCGGATCGCTGTGGCGCGCTTCGTCGCCAATCCTGGCTGCTATCCGACGGGGTTCCTCGCGCTCGTCCGTCCGCTGATCCGGGTCGGGCTGCTGCCGGCGGAGGCGCTGCTGAGCGTCAATGCGACCTCCGGCTATTCGGGTGGCGGCAAGGCGATGATCGCCGAGTTCGAGGGCGGCGGGGCCGGGACGGCATTCCGCCCCTACGCGCTCTCGCTGGCGCACAAGCACGTGCCGGAGATGACCCGCCATGCCGGGCTCGCGATCGCGCCGGTCTTCCAGCCCGCGGTCGCCGACGTCTTCCGCGGGATGATCGTCGAGGTCCCGTTGCATGCCGCGCAACTGACGAGCGGCCTCGACGCACTCGCCGGGACGCTGGCGGAGGCCTATGCGGCAAGCGCGGTCGTTCGAATCGCCGCGGCCGACACCGCGACCGTCGCGATCGAGGACGACGCCGGGACCGACCGCATGACCCTGCGCGCCTTCATCAACGCCGCCGCCGGCCAGGCGCGGCTGATCGCGACCCTGGACAATCTCGGCAAGGGTGCCGCCGGCGCGGCGGTCCAGAACCTCAACCTCATGGCCGGGCTCGATCCCACCGCCGGCCTCACGCTCTGATCGGAGCCACCCTCATGACCCGCACTCCCGTCTCCAAGCTGCTTCTGTTCGGCGCGACCGGCGATCTCGCCAAGCGGATGCTGCTGCCGTCGCTATTCAATCTCCACGCCGACGGGCTGCTGCCCGCCGATCTCCAGATCATCGGATCGGCGCGTGGCGACCTCGACGACAAGGGCTACCGGGACCTCGCCGCCAAGGCGCTCGACGAGTTCCTGTCGGACGACCGCAAGGACGAGGCGGCGATCAAGAGCTTCGCCGATCGGCTCGGCTTCCAGCCCGCCGACTTGAGCGATCCGAACAGCTTCCAGCCGCTTGCCGAGAAAGTCGGCGACATCTCCGGCGGGCTCGCGATCTATCTCTCGACCGCGCCGTCGCTGTTCGAATCGGCGGTCGAGGGGCTCCAGAAGGTCAATCTGACCGGCGACACCGTGCGCATCGCGCTGGAGAAGCCGCTCGGCTACGATCTCGCCTCGTCGAAGGAGATCAACGACACCGTCGGACGCGCCTTTCCCGAAGAGCGGATCTTCCGGATCGACCATTATCTGGGCAAGGAGACGGTCCAGAACATCCTCGCGCTCAGATTCGGCAATTCGTTCTTCGAGCCCGTTTGGAACACGCACGGCGTCGACAACGTCCAGATCACGATCAGCGAGACCGTGGGGTTAGAGGATCGCGCCGGCTATTACGACGGCGCCGGGGCGCTCAGGGACATGGTCGCCAACCACATCCTCCAGCTCGTCGCGCTGATCGCGATGGAGCCGCCTGCGCGTTACGACATGACCGCGGTGCGCGACGAGAAGGCGAAGGTGTTCCGCTCGCTGCGCCTCATCAAGCCCGAGGATGCGGCCAAGGACACCGTGATCGGCCAGTACACCGGCGGCGCGGTCAAGGGCGAGATCGTCAAGGGCTACGACGAGGAGCTGGGCAAGGATTCGAACACCGAGACCTTCGTCGCGATCAAGGCGCACATCGACAATTGGCGCTGGCAGGGCGTCCCCTTCTATCTGCGGACCGGCAAAAGGATGCCGACCCGCCGCAGCGAGATCGCGATCCAGTTCAAGCCGGTACCGCATTCGATGTTTTCGGGCCGCGGCGGGCTGCTCCAGCCCAACGTGCTGGTGATCCGGCTCCAGCCCGAGGAATATATCCAGCTGCTGGTGATGGCGAAGGAGCCCGGGCTCGACCGCGACGGCGTCCGGCTGCGCGAGGTGCCGCTGAACCTCAGCCTCGACAACGAGTTCGCCGGGACCAGGCGGCGGATCGCCTATGAGCGGCTGCTGCTCGACCTCGTCGAGGGCGACCAGACGCTGTTCGTCCGCCGCGATGAGGTGGAGGCGCAGTGGACCTGGATCGACGCGATCCGCGAAGGCTGGGCGGCGAACGGGATGAAGCCGAAACATTATTCGGCCGGCAACTGGGGCCCCGCCGCCTCGATCGCGCTGACCGAGCGCGACGGCGTGACCTGGCAGGACGATTGATTCTCGCCCGGTGGGGCGCACGGAGTGAAGTGATGACCGAAGACGAAGTCGAATGGTGGGACTATGACGACGCCGCCGAAATGGCGGCGGCCGTCGCGGGCGACATCCAGTTCGTGATCGAGAGCGCGCTCGACGCGCGCGGCGCGGCCGTGATCGCGCTCAGCGGCGGCAAGACTCCGATCCCGATCTACGACACGCTGGCGAAGGCGAAGCTCGACTGGAAGAAGGTAACGATCGTTCCGGTCGACGAGCGTGTCGTTCCGCTGGGCGATCCGCTGTCGAACGTGACCATGATCGGCAAGGCGTTCATCCCGAAGGGCGCGCGCGTGATCCCGATCGTGCCGACCGCCACCGCCGACTACAAGGCGGCGGGTCGCAGCGCCGACGCGCTGATGCAGGATCTGCACTGGCCGCTCGACCTGGTGCTGCTCGGCATGGGCGGCGACGGGCACACCGCGTCGATCTTCCCCGGTCCGGACTATGACGAGGCGCTCAGCGGCCCGCGCGAGCGTCGCGCCCTCGGCGTCATGCCCGATCCGCTCCCCCCGGAGGCGCCGGTCGCGCGCGTGACGCTCAGCCGCGCCGCGATCGTCTCGGCCAAGGCGCTGACCATCGCGATCACCGGCCAGGACAAGCGCCGCGTGCTGGAGGACGCGATCAAGCAGGGCGAAAGCTCACGCTATCCGATCGGCCGCGTGCTGGCGGGCGTCGAGGTGCCCATCGACATTCACTGGGCGGCGTAGCGCCGCACCGCGAACGTCTTCGGATCGTCGCGCCGGACTTGTTCCGGTGGCGGTGGTGCCGCAAAGGGTGACCCGCAGGCTTCGAACGGGGGACGATCGATGCACCCGACGGTCTCCGCCGTCACCGACCGGATCATCGAGCGTAGCCGCGCGTCGCGCGCGCGCTACCTCGACCTGCTCGACCGTGCGCGCGATCAGTGGATCGGGCGACCGAGCCTCGGCTGCGCCAACCTCGCCCACGCTTATGCCGGGACCGAGGAGGACCGCGAGCGGCTGAAGGCCGACCGCGGCATGAACATCGGGCTGGTCACCGCCTATAACGACATGCTCTCCGCCCATGCGGTCTATTACCGTTACCCGGAGCGGATGAAGGTCTGGGCGCGCGAGGTCGGGGCGACCGTCCAGGTCGCGGGCGGCGTGCCCGCGATGTGCGACGGCGTGACCCAGGGCTATGCGGGAATGGAGCTGAGCCTGTTCAGCCGCGACACGATCGCGCTCTCGACCGCGGTCGCGCTGAGCCACGGCACCTTCGAGGGCGCGGCGCTGCTCGGCATCTGCGACAAGATTGTCCCCGGCCTCCTCATGGGCGCGCTTCGCTTCGGCCATCTGCCGATCGTGCTGATCCCCGGCGGACCCATGCCGACCGGCACCCCGAACAAGGCCAAGGCGGCGGTCCGCGAGCGCTACGCGACCGGCGAGGCGACCCGCGACGAGCTGCTCGAGAGCGAGATCGGCGCGTACCATACGCAAGGGACCTGCACCTTCTACGGCACCGCCAACACCAACCAGATGATGATGGAGGTCATGGGGCTCCATGTGCCCGGCGCCGCCTTCGTAAATCCGGGCACCCCGCTCCGCCAGGCGCTGACCCGCGCCGCGGTCCACCGGCTCGCCGCGATAGGCTGGCGCGGCGACGACTATCGTCCCCTGGGGCGCTGCGTCGACGAGCGCGCGATCGTCAACGCCGCGGTCGGCCTGCTCGCGACCGGCGGCTCGACCAACCACCTGCTCCACCTCCCCGCGATCGCGCGCGCCGCCGGCGTGGTGATCGACTGGGAGGATTTCGACCGGCTCTCCGCCGCCGTCCCGACGATCGCGCGGGTCTATCCCAACGGCGCGGCCGACGTGAACGCCTTCGAGGCGGCGGGCGGGATGCCGTTCGTGATCCGCGAGCTGATCGCGAGCGGGCACCTTCATGCCGACATCATGACGATCGCCGAAGGTGGGCTCGCCAATTATGGCGAGAAGCCGCGTCTGGAGGGCGAGACGCTCGCCTGGCGCGACCCCGGCGCGAGCGGCGACGACACCATCCTGCGCCCCGCCGCCGAACCCTTCGCCCCCGACGGCGGCATGCGCATCCTCCAGGGCAATATCGGCCGCGCCTGTATCAAGGTCTCGGCGGTCGAGCGCGACCGGTGGATCGTGGAAGCGCCCGCGCGGGTGTTCGACGACCAGCTCGACGTCCTCGCCGCCTTCGAGCGCGGCGAGCTGGCGCAGGACGTGGTGGTGGTGGTCCGCTTCCAGGGTCCGCGCGCGAACGGGATGCCGGAGCTCCACAAGCTCACCCCGCCGCTCGGCGTCCTCCAGAACCGCGGGTTCAGGGTCGCGCTGGTCACCGACGGGCGCATGTCGGGGGCGAGCGGCAAGGTGCCGTGCGCGATCCACGTCTCGCCGGAGGCGCTGGGGAACGGAGCGATCGGGCTGATCCGCGACGGCGACATCATCCGGGTCGATGCGGTCGCGGGGACGCTCGACGCGCTGGTCGATGCAGGCGTATGGGCCGCCCGCGTGCAGCCGGCGCCCCCATCGCCAGCGGACGGCTTCGGCCGCGAGCTGTTCGGGCTGTTCCGCGGCCTCGCCGACGAGGCGGAAAAGGGCGCGAGCGCGGTGCTCGCGGGGGCAGGACTCTAGATCATGGACATCGTCGCTGTCGACATCGGAGGCACCCACGCCCGCTTCGCGATCGCCGGGGTCGAAGACGGCCGGGTCGTGTCACTCGGCGAGCCGGTCACGCTCAAGACCGCCGAACACGCGAGCCTCCAGACCGCGTGGCAGGCGTTCGAGGCGAAGCACGGCGCGCCCTTGCCCAAGGCGGCGGCGATCTCGGTCGCCTCGCCGATCACCGGCGACGTGATCCGCCTGACCAACAATCCCTGGGTGATCCGCCCCTCGCTGATCCCGGAACGGCTCGGCGCGGACATCTATACGATCATCAACGATTTCGGCGCGGTCGGCCACGCGGTCGCGCAGCTGCCGCACGACGACTTCGAGCATCTGTGCGGTCCCGACGAGCCGCTGCCGGCGCAGGGGGTCACCACCGTCTGCGGCCCCGGGACCGGGCTGGGCGTCGCGCAGGTGTTCAAGACCGACGGCCGGTATTTCGTGCTGTCGACGGAGGGCGGCCACGTCGACTACGCCCCGCTCGACCCGATCGAGGACGCCATCCTCAAGCGGCTCCGCAAGACCTTCACCCGCGTCTCGACCGAGCGCGTCGTCGCCGGCCCGGCGATCGTCGCGATCTACGAGACGCTCGCCGCGCTCCAGAACGACGCGGTGCCGAGCCGCGACGACAAGACCATCTGGGCCGAGGCGCTCGATGGGACCGATCCGCTCGCGCTCGCCGCGCTCGACCGCTTCTGCCTGGCGCTGGGGGCAGTGGCCGGCGACCTCGCGCTCGCACACGGCGCCAAGGGGGTCGTTATCGCGGGTGGGCTGGGCCTCAGGATCAAGGACAAGCTGATCCGATCGGGCTTCGGCCAGCGCTTCGTCGCGAAAGGGCGCTTCCAGACGATGATGGGGTCGATCCCGGTCAAGCTCATCACCCACCCCCAACCCGGCCTGTTCGGCGCTGCGGCCGCCTTCGCGCAGGAGCATCGTTCGTGACCATCGAAGAGATCATGCGGACCAGCGCGGTCATTCCCGTCTTGGTGATCGACGACGCGACCACGGCCCGCCCGCTGGCCGAGGCGCTGGTCGCCGGCGGTTTGCGCGTGCTGGAGGTGACGCTGCGCACCCCCGCGGCCCTGGAGGCGATCGCCGAAATGAAGCGTGTCGAGGGCGCGATCGTCGGAGCGGGGACGGTGGTCGACCCGGACGGCTTCGCGCAGGCGATGGATGCGGGTGCGGAGTTCATCGTATCGCCCGGCCTGACCGAGCGCGTCGCGCGCCCGATCATCGACAGCGGCGTGCCGTTCCTGCCCGGCGTCGCCAACGCCGCCGACCTGATGCGGGGGCTCGACCTTGGTCTGCGCCACTTCAAGTTCTTCCCCGCCGAAGCGAGCGGCGGGTTGCCGACGCTGAAGGCGCTTGCCGCCCCCTTCTATCAATGCCGCTTCTGCCCGACCGGCGGCATCACCGCTACGACCGCGCCCACATGGCTCGCGTTCGGTCCGGTGCTCTGCGTCGGCGGCAGCTGGGTGATCGGCGCGACGGCGGCTGAGACGACGGCACGAGCGAAGGCGGCGGCGGCGCTGCGCTGACCGCCGTTCCCGCGCAGGCCGGGCCCAGCGCAACGAGGGAGTGGCCCGCGGCGCCGGCGCCCGCAAACGCGGGAGCAGGGGCTACAGCGCCACCCCCTCGCGCCCTGCCAGCTCGACCACATAGTGCCATGCGACCCGCCCCGAGCGGCTTCCGCGCCGTGTCGCCCACCGCACCGCATCATTCGGATCGAACGGCAATCCGTATGCCTCGGCATAGCCGCGTACGATCGCCAGATAGCCGTCCTGGTCGACGACGTGGAAGCCGAGGCTGAGCCCGAAGCGGTCCGCCAGCGCCAGCTCGTCGTCCGCCGCATCGCGCGGATTGATCCCGCCCGCGCCCTGGGGATGCTCGCGCGCGACCAGATGCCGCCGGTTCGAGGTGACGAGCAGCCGCACGTTCGCCGGCCGCGCCTCGGCCCCGCCTTCCAGCAGCGAGCGCAGCGCGCGCGCATCGGCGGCGGCGTCGAAGCCGAGATCGTCGAGAAAGATCGCGAACGGCCGCGCCACGCTCGCCAGCGTCCCGAACAGCGCGGGGAGCGTCTCGATCCGCCCGCCCGCGACCTCGACCAGCGCCAGCCCCGCGCCCTCGCCCTGAAGCGCGCCGACCACCGCCTTGACCAGCGCCGACTTCCCCGTCCCGCGCGCGCCCCACAGCAGCACGTCCTGCGCCGCATGGCCTTTCGCCAGCCGACGCAGATTGGCGAGCAGCGCGTCCTTCTGCGCGTCGATCCCGTGGAGCGCGGCGAGCGGCAGCGGCGCGAGCGCGCGCGCTGCGGCGAGGTGATCGCCGCGCCAGACATAGGCCGCGTCTGCAAGCGGATTTGCGGGCGCGGGCGCGGGCGGCGCCAGCCGCTCCAGCGCGGCGGCGATGCGGAGAAGCGGGTCCATGGCCGGGCTATCGGGACTCCCGCCGGCACTGACAAGCACGGGCTCCCGCGCAGGCGCAAGCCCAAAGCTCCCCGCCCACGCGGGGACATTGGGGCTAGAGCGTCTTCGCCAGCGCCGCTGCCGCGTCCCGGTCCGCAAAGGCGGGATTGGCGAGCAGCCGCGCGATCTCGACCTTCGCGGCCTCCCGACGCCCCGCTTCGGCGAGCAGCTGCGCGTAGTGCCAGCGGACGAGCGGGTCGGCGGGCGCCAGCGTGACCGCTTTCACCGACAGCGCCAGCGCGCGCGGCACGTCATCGGCGGCGTAGAGCGACCAGGCGTAAGCGTCCGCCGTCATCGCGCTTGCAGGCTGGAGGGCATAAGCGGCGCGCGCGTACCGCAGCCCCGCCTCCGGATCCTCCGCCCCGACAGAGGCCTGCGCCAATTGCGCGAGCAATACCCAGTCGCGCGAACCGGATTCGGCGCGCACCGCTTCCAGCGAGTCGGTCGCGCCGTCCCAGTCGCGTGCGGCGAGCTGGAGATTGGCGAGCAGCCGCCGCGGGGCGATCGCCTGCGGATTCTGCCCGAGATAGAGGGCGAGCGCATCCGCACCGGCCTTCGGCTGCCCCGCGCTCGCCGCCGCCTCGACCAGCCGCAGCAGCACCGGCGCGCCGAAATCCAGGTTCGCCGCGCTGCGGTAGAGCGCCAGCGCGTCGATGGGGCGACGCTGACGGGAGAGGATGTCGCCGAGCACCAGCCGCGGCGCCGGCGCGCCCGGCGCACCCCGCATCAACGCCGCCGCGCGCGACGCCGCCTCGTCCCAGTGGCCCGCCTCGATCAGCCCGCGGACATATTCGACGGTCGCGTCCGTCGCGCCGTTCTGCGCCGCCACCGCGAGCACCGGCAGCGACGTGTCCTGCCCGAACGGCGCCGAGCCGCCCGCGGCGGGGGCGGCGGCGCGGTCGAGGAAGCGCGCCGCCCAACCGCGCTGGCCGGTCCGCTCGAACGCGCGCGCCACCAGCGTCAGCGTATAGCTGTCGGCGTCGTCCCTGAGCGCCAGGGGCCGCAGCGTCGCCAGCGCTCCCTTCGCATCGCTGGCCCGAAGCTGCGCCGCGCCGAGCAGCCGCCGCGCGACCACGTTCATCGGCTGGATCGCGACCAGCTCGGTCCACGGTCCGATCGCCTGCTGCGGCTTGCCGTCGGCGTAATCGAGTGCGCCGCGGAGCAGCAGCGCGCCCGGCATGTCGTCGACCTGCCCTCCCGTCTTCGCGAGCATCGCGCGCGCGAGATCGCGCCGGCCCGCCCGCGCGGCGAGCACCGCCTGGAGGTAGAGCGCCTGCGCGCTTCCCGGCCGGGCGCGCAGCGCGCGCCGCGTCGCGTCGAGCATCTCGGGGTAGCGCCCGAGGTCGCCCAACGTCGCGGCGGCGTCGATCAGCGCGGGATGGTAGAAGGCGTCGCGCCTGAGCGCCGCCTCGAACCAAGGCAGCGCCGCGATCAGCCCGTAGCGATCACGCACGATCTCGCCGGCGAGCACCAGTGCCTCGAGATGCGTGGGAGCCAGCCGCACCGCCCGCGCCGCCGCCTCAGTCGCGCCGGTGATATCGCCCGCCTGGTAGCGGATGCGCCCGAGCGTCGACCACGCCCTGCCATCCTTCGGATCGGCCGCGAGCAGCCCCACCAACAGCCCCTGCCCCGCGGCGACATCGCCCTGCTGCGCCGTCGCCTGCGCTTTCACCCGCACGGCGAGCGGCTCGCGGCCAGCGCGGCTCGCCTCCAGCATCGCGGTCGCCAGGTCACCCTGGAGCAACGCCGCCTGCGCCTGCATCGCGTGCAGCCGAGCAAGCGGGACCCCGGCGGCCGCCGCGCGCTGGAGCGCGCCGTCGGCATGCGCGCCGTCGCCGAGCGCCAATGACGCGGTCGCGAGCGCGACGGTCCCCTCGCCGGAGTCCGGCGCGACCGTGAGCGCCGCGAGCGCATGATCACGCGCGGCGCTGAAATCGCCTCGTGCCAGCGCCGCCTTGCTCGCGGCAAGCTCGCGCAACGGGTCGGGGCGCGCCGCGCGGGTCGCCAGAAACACCACCGTCGCCGCGACGCCCAGCGCCAGGACGATCAGCCCGATGCGCGCCGCCAC
The DNA here is from genome assembly GCF_058313435.1 of Sphingomonas sp. SP6. NCBI lineage: Bacteria > Pseudomonadati > Pseudomonadota > Alphaproteobacteria > Sphingomonadales > Sphingomonadaceae > Sphingomonas > Sphingomonas sp. SP6. The sequence goes on along the minus strand of NZ_JBZFLG010000004.1, from coordinate 258,475 downwards.
CCGGACCGTCGCCCACGACAACAGCCACCGGCGAACCCTGCGCCGGCGCCGTTCGCGTGGTCGCGTGCCGCGCAGCAGCGGATACCGCGACGGCTCGTCAAGCATGCAGGTCGTAGGACCTGAGCAGGTCGTAGAGCGTCGGCCGACTGACGCCGAGCAGCCGCGCGGTGTTCGAGATGTTGCCGTCGGCACGCGCGAGGGCATGGCGGATCACCCGCCGGTCGGTCTCCTCGCGGGCGGCGCGCAGCGATACCGGCAACTCGTCGGGCTCGGACAGATCGAGGTCGGCGGCGGTGACGAGCTTGCCGTCGGCCATGATCACCGCGCGCTTGATCCGGTTCTCCAGCTCGCGGACGTTCCCCGGCCAGCGCCATGCGTCGACCGCGGCGCGCGCGTCCGGGCTGAGCCCGGTGACCGGCCGCTTCATCGCGCGCGCATGATGCCCGACGAAATGCCGGGCGAGCAGGCCCGCGTCTCCGGCGCGCTCCGCAAGGGAGGGGATGCGGACGACGATCTCGGCGAGCCGATAGTAGAGATCCTCGCGGAAGGTCTCGGCGCGCACCATCGCGTCGATGTCGCGGTGGGTGGCGCAAACGACGCGCGTGTCGACCGGGATCGCCTTGCGCCCGCCGATCCGCTCGATCGTGCGTTCCTGGAGGAAGCGGAGCAGCTTGACCTGAAGGGCCAGCGGCACGTCGCCGATCTCGTCGAGGAACAATGTGCCGCCGTGCGCCTGTTCGATCTTGCCCTCGGTGGTCTTGATCGCGCCGGTGAACGCGCCCTTCTCGTGCCCGAACAGCTCGCTCTCGAGCAGCGGCTCCGGGATCGCGGCGCAGTTGATCGCGACGAACTGCCCCCGTCGCCGCGAGGCGTCGTGGAGCCCGCGTGCGAGCAGCTCCTTGCCCGTTCCGCTGGCGCCCAGCAGCATGACCGAGACGTCGGCGGCGGCGACGCGCTCGATCGTGCGGGTGACCTTGAGCATCTCGGGCGCGGCGGTGATGATCCCGCCCAGACCGGCTTCTGCCGAGCCGCCGCGTGCGGCGAGCCGGCGGTTCTCCGCTTCCAGCGCGTGGACGTGGAACGCGCGCGCGACGATCAGCCCCAATGCGTCGATGTCGATCGGCTTGGCGTAGAAGTCCCACGCGCCGTCCGCGATAGCCTTGAGCGCGCTCTCGCGGGCGCCATGCCCGGAGGCGACGATCACCTTGGTTTCCGGCCGGAGCGCCAGGATCTCGGCGAGCGCGGCAAAGCCTTCGGCGGTTCCGTCGGGATCGGGCGGCAGCCCGAGATCGAGCGTCACCACCTGCGGCGCGTGCGCGCGCACCGCCTCGATGGCCTCGACGCGGTCGGCGGCGACGATCACCTGATAGCCCTCGTATGCCCAGCGGAGCTGGCGCTGGAGGCCCAGGTCGTCCTCGACGATCAGCAGGGTGCGCTCGGTCATGCGGCGTGGTCCATCAGCTGGGGTGCGGCGGCCGGCAGCATCACCCGGAACCGCGTGCCCTCGCCCTCGCGGCTGTCGACGGCGACCGCGCCGCCCATCGCCTCGGCGAGCTGGCGCGCCTCGAACGCGCCGATCCCGAACCCGCCCGCCTTTGACGAATCGAATGGCTTGAACAGCCGGTCGCGGACGAAAGCTGGGGACATGCCCTGCCCCCGATCGGCGATTTCGACCGCCACTGCGTCGCCGACGCCTTCGGCGCGCAGCACCACCGCCACACCGGGTCGGCTGGCCTCGACCGCGTTCTGGAGAAGATGGCCGATCAGCGTCTCGAGCGCGGCGGGCTCGGCGCGGACGATCAGCGCCGCGTCGGCGCTCACCTCCACCGGATGCTGCGCACGCCGCGCCTGCGCGATCCGGGCGAGGAGCGGCGCGACCGCGACGTCCACGGCAGCCGCCGGCTGACGCGGCCCGTGCTGCGACAGCCGCGCGAGCAGCGCGTTCATCCGGTCGGAGGAATCGCGCAGCGTCGCCACCATGTCGGCTCGGAACTCCGGATTGTCGGCGTGGCGCTCGGCGTTGCGCGCGGTGAGCGTCAGCTGGCTGACGAGATTCTTCAGATCGTGCAGAATGAACGCGAAGCGTCGGTTGAACTCGTCGAACCGCTCGGCGTCCGCCAGCGCGGCGCGCGCGCGATCCTCGCTCAGGTAGCTTGCGACCTGCTGCCCCGCGACGCCCAGCAGGTCGAAATCCTCCCAATCCAGCGCGCGGTCGATCGGCGGGCGCGACAGCACGATCGCCCCGGCGAGCGCCCCGCCGTGGATCAGCGGCACGATCGCCCAGGCGTCGCCCATGCCGACCAGCGCGGGCGGCGCCGCCTCGATCTCCGTCGGATCGGCGCGACGAGTGCGGACGGCATCCAGCTCGACGATCCGGCGGGTCGCCGCGAGATGCCGCACCAGCGCGGCATCGCCCCGCACGTCGGCCGGGCCGCTCCAGCGCCACGTCGCGGCGGTGCCCAGCCCGTCGCCATCGGGAACCAGGAGCACCCCGCCCGGCGAATCGGTCAAGTCCGCCACCGCCTTGACCACGCGCTCGCCGAGCGACGCGCCGCCGGGCGTGCCCAGCGTCTCGGTGAACCGCAGCCATTCGGCGCGGTAGTCGTAGCGATGCGCGAACAGATGCTTGGCGACCATCACCTTGGCCCAGGCGCGCAGCCACGGCGTCGAGCCGATCGTCACCAGCGCGGCGGCGGAGCCGAACACCAGCGCCGTCTGCGCGATCCTCGCCGCATCCCCCCCGATCTCGCCGAGCAACGCCGTCGCGAACCCCGTCACGGCGACGTAGAGCCCGATCGCCACGACGGTCAGCGACTGGAAGGCGACCGTACGCGATACCTGGAGCTCGCCCGCGCTCCGCCGCGCCGCGAGCGAGAAGGCGGGGACCAACGCGACCAGCGCCACGCCGCGCGCCGCGATCAAGGCGACGGGCCAGCGCCCGGCGAACCAGCTCGACGCGAACAGGACGAGGTCGACGCTCCACATCGCGGCGAGCGCCAGCACCGCCACCCGGCCGCCGATCCGCGCGCGCGCGCCGCCCACCTCGCGCAGCAGCAACAGCGCGCCGAGCGCGGCCATCATGCGCAGCCCCAGCCGCGCTTGGCCGATGTCGGTCAGCGCCTGCGGGTCGCGCACCACGTCGTCGATCAGGGCCAGCGCCATGCCGAGCACCGTGACGCCGCCGACCGCGAGGTAGAGCGCCTGGACGCCGCGCGACGGCCGCCGTCCCGCCGCCCGCGCCAGCGCCGCGGTGAACACCAACCAGCCGAGCACCCGTGCGCCGTCCGCCAGCCGCGTCGCCGCGTCGCCGAACCCGATCCCCGCGACCGCGAGCAGCCACAAGGCGGTGAGCGCCAAGGCGGCGACGAACGGCACCGCGGGCACCCCACCGCCCGGCTTCCTTGCCTGCGCCAATGCCACGACCGCATAGAGCAGCGCCGCGAGCGCGTGGATCCAGAGGATCAGCGGCTGCATCTCAGCGCGCGCCCTCGGGCCACAGCACCACCCGCAGCGTCTGGAGCAGGATCAGCAGATCGAGGAACGGCGAATAGTTCTTGGCGTAATAGAGGTCGTATTCCAGCTTGTGCCGCGCATCCTCGACGCTTGCGCCATAGGGATAATTGATCTGCGCCCAGCCGGTGATCCCCGGCTTCACCATGTGGCGCTCGGCGTAATAAGGCAGCTCGCGCTCCAGGCTGTCGACGAATTGCGGGCGCTCGGGCCGAGGGCCGACGAAGCTCATCTCGCCCTTCAGCACGCTCCAGCACTGCGGCAGCTCGTCGATCCGGACCTTGCGGATGAAGCGGCCGATGCGGGTGATCCGCGGATCGTCCTTCTCCGCCCACACGGCGACCCCGATCGTCTCGGCGTCCTGACGCATCGAGCGCAGCTTCAGGATGTCGAACGGCTCGTTGAACAAGCCGACACGGCGCTGCCGGTAGAAGGCGGGACCGCGCGATTCGAATTTGATCGCGATGGCGAACACGACCACGATCGGGACCGTCAGGACCAGCAGCACCAGGCTGGCGACCACGTCGAACACGCGCTTGACCACGCTCGACAGCATCCGTCCCGACGAGAAGCCGTCGGAGAAGATCAGCCACGAAGGATTGACGCTCTGGAGATCGATCCGCCCGGTCTCGCGCTCAAGGAAGCTCGAGAAGTCGTTGACGTTGACACCCGTCGTCTTGACGCGGAGCAGGTCCTTGAGCGGCAGCGCGTTCCTGCGCTCCTCGATCGCCAGCACCACCTCGGTCGCGCGCAGGTCGACGACATGGGCGGCAAGGTTCTCGATCGCCTCGCGCGGAACGGCCGAGGCGATCGTCTGCGCGACCCCCATCGCGACGAAGCCGGCGATCGTGAAGCTGGACTCGGGCTTTTCCGCCAGCGCCGCGAGCCGCTCGGCGCGGGGGCCCGCTCCCAGCACGACCACGCGGCGCTTCAGCATCTCGCCGCCGATCACGCGGCCGAAGAACAGCCGCACGAGCACCAGCAGGATCGCCGACAGGATCATCGACAGGAACAGGTTCGATCGCCAGAAGGTCAGCGCGGGGACGAGAAAGAAGATGATCGATTGGAAGATCACGCCCAGCGACACCGCCACCAGCACCCGTGCCACCGCGAACCGCATCGACTGGAGCGACAGCGCGCCGTAAGCGCCGACCGCGACCATCGCGGTCTCCAGCGTGACCGCGAAGGTGACGAGCTGGGGCAGACGGGTGTGGATCGGTTCGACGAGCATCCCGATCTGGTGCGCGCGGATCAGCCAGCCCGCCTCGGCGGCGGCGAGCAGCAGCACGACGTCGAGCACGCCGAGCAGAAGCACCGCATTGGGGACGTAATGCCTGAAGACCCTGATCATCGCGCCGTCCGGGACCTTCGAGTGTAAGGATATCCGACGCCGGGATGTCGCAGGAAAGGGCAAACAAAGTCTGAACGTTGCCGCTCCGGATCGTTTTCCGGCGTAAGGCGTTCGGGGCGCGGGGGAGTGTCCGATCGTCGCCGGGGCCCCATCGTTGCGTGCGTCGCAGCGGATCGCAGGCGGCTGGAGCACCGAATGACCGATACGACGATCGTTCCCGTGATTCTCTCGGGCGGATCGGGGACGCGGCTGTGGCCGATGTCCACGCCCGAACGCCCCAAGCAGTTCCTGCCGCTCACCGCCGAGGAGACGATGCTCCAGCTGACGGCGCAGCGGACCACCGGCGGACGGTTCGGACGCCCCATGATCGTCGCGGGCGCGCGGCATGCGGACGAGATCGACGCCCAGCTAGGCGGAATCGGCGTCGACGCGCTGCTCGTGCTGGAGCCGCTGGCGCGCAACACCGGCCCCGCGATCGCACTCGCCGCGCTCGCGGTCGACGTCGCCGAGACGCCGATGCTCGTCATGCCGTCGGATCACGTCATCGGCGACCTCGCCGCCTTCCAACGTGCGATCCACGCCGCCATGCCGCTGGTCGAGCAGGGCTGGCTGATCACCTTCGGCATCACCCCCGACGCGCCCGAGACCGGCTACGGCTACATCCGCATCGGCGAGGCGCTGGCCGAAGGAGTCCACCGGGTCGACCGCTTCGTCGAAAAGCCGCAGCGCGCGGTCGCCGAGCAGATGCTGGCGTCGGGCGACTATGCCTGGAACGGAGGCATCTTCCTGTTCCGCGCCGACGCTTTCCTCCACGCTTTGGCGACCCATGCGCCGGCGATGCTCGACGCGGCGAAGCGCGCGATGGGCGCGAGCGAACGCCATGGTCACCGCATCCTCCCCGACGCCCAGGCCTTCGCCGCCAGCCCGTCGGAGTCGATCGACTATGCGGTGATGGAGAAGGCCGACCGCGTGGCGGTGGTCCCGGTCGCGATGGGCTGGTCCGACGTCGGCAGCTGGGACGCGCTCCACGCCGTCTCCTCGCTCGATGAATCCGGTAATGCGATGCGCGGGACGGTGACCGTGCTCGACAGCAGGAACTGCCTCGTCCACACCGACCGCGCGCATATCGCGATGGTCGGGGTCGACGACCTGATCGTGGTCGCGAGCGGCGACGACATCCTGATCCTGCCGCGCGGCCGCAGCCAGGAGGTCAAGCAGCTGCTGGAGGCGATGAACACCCGCGACTGACGTGCAAGGTCAGTCCCGCACGAAGATTTCGGAAGACGGGATGGAGTCGTCGAGCGACGACAGTAGAGGTCCTCGCCAGACTGTAGCCGTTCGTCGATCCAGCCGGTGTCGCCGGTCCGCCTGACCAGACGGACGCACTCCGATTCGGCGTCGACGAAGACGACCTCGTAAACGCCGGCAAGATCGCGATATTCGTCCAGCTTTACCTTCTGGTCGTGACGCGAGGTCGACGGAGACCGGGACGCGGCGATACGCCGGATCAAGCGCGACCGTGGCCATACGATCCGCATACCCCATTTTCGCAAACGAAAGGAGGGCCGGACGCAGGTGCGTCCAGCCCTCCTCCATGGTTTGGCTCGGCAGCGGCGAAGCCGGCCGCTGACGTCGAGCGGGTCCGACTGCGCGGACCCGCCGGCGGTTCCGACCTCGTGTCGGGAGCAGCTTTCGCTGCTCCCGTCCGAAATCAGAAGTCCATCCCGCCCATGCCGCCGCCCATGCCGCCGCCGGGCATGGCCGGCGCCTTGTCCTCGGGCATCTCCGAGACCGCGGCCTCGGTGGTGATCAGCAGCCCGGCGACCGACGCCGCGTTCTGCAGCGCGGTGCGGACGACCTTGGTCGGGTCGATCACGCCGGCCTGGACCAGGTTCTCGTAGGTCTCGGTCTGGGCGTTGAAGCCGAACGAGGTGTCGGTCTGGTCGAGCAGCTTGCCCGAGACGACCGCGCCGTCCATGCCGGCGTTCATCGCGATCTGGCGAACCAGCGAGGTCAGCGACTTGCGGACGATGTCGATGCCGCGGGTCTGGTCGTCGTTCTCGCCCTTCATGCCGTCGAGCGCCTTGGTGGCGTAGAGCAGCGCGGTGCCGCCGCCCGGGACGATGCCCTCTTCCACCGCCGCGCGGGTCGCGTGGAGCGCGTCGTCGACGCGGTCCTTGCGCTCCTTGACCTCGACCTCGGTGGCGCCGCCGACCTTGATGACGGCCACGCCGCCCGCGAGCTTCGCCAGACGCTCCTGGAGCTTCTCACGGTCGTAGTCGGAGGTGGTCACCTCGATCTGTTGACGGATCGCCTCGACCCGGCCCTTGATCGAGCCTTCGTCACCGGCGCCGTCGACGATCGTGGTGTTGTCCTTGTCGATCGACACGCGCTTGGCGGTGCCGAGCATGCCCACGGTCACGTTCTCGAGCTTGATGCCGAGATCCTCGGAGATCACCTCGCCCTTGGTGAGGACGGCGATGTCCTCGAGCATCGCCTTGCGGCGATCGCCGAAGCCCGGCGCCTTGACGGCCGCGACCTTCAGGCCGCCGCGCAGCTTGTTCACGACGAGCGTGGCCAGCGCCTCGCCCTCGATGTCCTCGGCGATGATCAGCAGCGGACGGCCCGACTGCACCACCGCCTCGAGGATCGGCAGCATCGCCTGGAGCGACGACAGCTTCTTCTCGTGGATCAGAATGTACGGATCGGTCAGCTCGACCGACATCTTCTCCGGGTTGGTGATGAAGTACGGCGACAGATAGCCGCGATCGAACTGCATGCCCTCGACGACGTCCAGCTCGAACTCGAGGCCCTTGGCCTCCTCGACCGTGATGACGCCTTCCTTGCCGACCTTCTCCATCGCTTCCGCGATCTTCTCGCCGACTTCCTTGTCGCCGTTCGCGGAGATGATGCCGACCTGGGCGATCTCGCTGGTGCCCGAGACGGGCTTCGAGCGCGACTTGACGTCCTCGACGACCTTGAGGGTCGCGAGGTCGATGCCGCGCTTGAGGTCCATCGGGTTCATGCCGGCCGCGACCGACTTCATGCCCTCGCGGACGATCGCCTGAGCGAGGACGGTCGCGGTGGTGGTGCCGTCGCCGGCGATGTCGTTGGTCTTCGAGGCCACCTCGCGCACCATCTGCGCGCCCATGTTCTCGAACTTGTCCTTGAGCTCGATCTCCTTGGCGACGGTGACGCCGTCCTTGGTGATACGCGGCGCGCCGAAGCTCTTGTCGATCACGACGTTGCGGCCCTTCGGCCCCAGCGTGACCTTGACCGCGTCGGCCAGGATGTCGACGCCCTTCATGATGCGCTCGCGCGCGTCACGGCTGAATTTCACGTCCTTGGCTGCCATGTGGCTACCCTTTCAGATGTGTGAGATGAAAAATGGAGGAGAAGAAGCGATCAGCCCTCGACGATGCCGAGGATGTCCGATTCCTTCATGATCAGCAGGTCCTCGCCGTTGACCTTGACCTCGGTGCCGGACCATTTGCCGAACAGGATGCGGTTGCCGGCCTGGACGTCGAGCGGGGTGACGCTGCCGTCCTTCTCGCTCTTGGTGCCGGTGCCGACGGCGACGACCTCGCCCTCCTGCGGCTTCTCCTTGGCGGTGTCGGGGATGATGATCCCACCGGCCGTCTTCTCCTCCGCCTCGACGCGGCGGACGAGAACACGGTCGTGCAACGGACGAAAGTTCATTGCTGTACCTCACTTGGCTATGACTGGGTTTGGCACTCCCCAAGGGTGAGTGCCAGCAGCCCGCATATGTGAGGCCGTTCACATGCCGTCAATGGGGGCGACCGGGCCGCGCGGAACCTTTTTTCAGGCGGGACGTGGCGCCAGCAGGCCCAGCCGTCCGCGCGCGCTCCAGCGCCACAGCAGCAGCCCCGCGACGACCAGCAGCCCGACCGCCAGGCCGATCCAGATGCCGACGCCCGCGAGGGGGGTCCGGAAGCCCAGCAGCACCGCCACGCCGAAGCCGACCACCCAGTAACCGAACAGCGCGACCAGCATCGGCACGCGCGTGTCCTGCAACCCGCGAAGCACCCCTGCCGCCACCGCCTGCGCGCCGTCGACCAGCTGGAACACCGCCGCCACCGCGAGATAGCGGACCGCCAGCGCCACCACGACGGCGTTCGCCGGCGCGTCGACGTCGACGTAGGCCGCGACGAATAGCCGCGGCGCGACCCACATTGCGGCCGCGCTCACCCCCATGAAGCCGATCCCGACCGCCAGCGCCACCCGACCCGCGCGCCCGACCCATCCCGCATCCCCCGCGCCGTACGCCATCCCGACCCGGATCGTCGCCGCCTGCGCCACGCCGAACGGCACCTGAAACGCGACCGCGGCGATATTGAGCGCAACCGCATGCGCGGCGACCTCGTCGACCCCGATCAGCCCCATGAGCAGCGCCGCGCCGCCGAACAGCGCGCCCTCGAACATCCAGGTCAGCATGATCGGCACGCCCAGCCGCACGATCTCACGGAAGCGCACCCATTCGGTTTGCCACCAGCGCCCCCACAGCCGAAAGCGCCGCAACTTCGGGTCGAAACGCAGGATCAGTCCATAGACCAGCGCCATCGCCCACATCGACAGCACGCTGGAGATCGCCGACCCCTCCAGCCCGAGCGCGGGCGCGCCGAGGTGGCCGAACACGAACGCCCAATTGCCCAGGATGCCGAGCGCGAGCGCGACCCCGGTGACCAGGAACGCCCAGCCCGGCCGCCCGAGCGCCGCCGCGGCGGTCCGCATCACCCCCGCCGCGACGCCGGGGATCGTCGCCAGCAGCAGGATGTCGAGGAACCGGCCCGCGCGGCGCGCCACCTCGGCGTCCTGTCCCGCAAGGCGCAGCAACGTCTCGCCATGCGCCAGGATGAGGATCACGATCCCGCACGCGACCGCGCCGACCCACATCGCCATCCGGAAGCTGCGCCGCACCTCGCGCACCGCATGACGGCGGGCGCCCAACTCGGCGGCGATCAGCGGCGCGGCGGCGCTGGTCAGCCCGATGCAGGCGTACATCAGCAGGTTGAACAGGAACACGCCGAGCGTCGCCGCGGCGAGCTCGACCGTCCCCAGCCGCGCGACGAAGATCACGTCCACCGCGCTGACCGCCATCTGGAGCAGGTTCGCCCCTACCAGCGGCCCCGCCAACCGCACGAGCGCGCGCAGTTCCGCCCGTGCGTTCGCGGGCGCCGGGCCGGCGAGCGGCGCGAGAGCGGGGTTGTCCATGACGGCGCGGCGTTAGGCGGTTCCGGGCCTGCTGCAAACCATCCGGACGGCCGCGCGCCTCGCCGGTGGTCTCAAGAGCGTCCGCGTCCTCGTTCCCGCCGAAAGTTCCGGCTCACCCAAACGGGTCGTTGGCAGGCGCGACGCGCCCGCGTAACACCGCGCCAAGGTCGACGATCGGCCCGAGGCGCTCCGGACGCTTCGCGCAAGAGGGCTGCGGGGAGAGCGGATGGCAGAAGCGACCGACGCGACGTTGACCGACGCGCTGCTGCGAACCGGCAAGGGGGACCGACGGGCGTTCCGTCTGGTCTATCGGCTGACGGCTGCGAAGCTATTCGGCATTTGCCTGCGTATCTGCGGTGAACGCAAAGCGGCGGAAGATGTGTTGCAGGACGTGTTCGTCACCATCTGGCTTCGCGCGGACAGGTTCGATCCTGGGCGGGGAAGCGCGATGGCCTGGCTGGGAACGATGACGCGGAACCGCTCGCTCGACTGGCGTCGATCCGACCGGCCCGGAATGGTGTCGACCGACGCCCTCGCCGCGATCGCGGACGCCTCGCCTTCGGCTGTCGACCGGTTGATGCTCGACGAACGGGAGCGACGCCTTCACCTGTGCCTAGAGGACCTGGACGGGCCGCAACGCGACGCGATCCGCACCGCATTCTTCGAAGGGGCCACCTATGGGGAGCTCGCGGCACGGGCGTCGGTCCCGCTCGGCACGATGAAGAGCCGGGTGCGGCGCGGCCTCATGCGCTTGCGGGAGTGCCTCGATGGCGCTCACGCCTGACGATCAGGTCGACGCCGCCGAGCTGGCGCTCGGTCTTGTCGACGGCCAGGAGCGCGCGACGCGGTTGCGCCGCGTCCTGGCGGAGCCGGAGTTCGCGGCGGCGGTCGACGAGTGGCGGAGCGCCTTCGTCGGCCTGATCGCGGCGTGTCCGGAGGTGGAACCACCGGCGGCGATCGAGCGGTCACTCGCCCGGCTCGGCGCGACGGCGAACCCTTGGCGTTGGGGAACCGCCGCGGCCTCGCTCGTCGCCGCATCGCTCGCGCTCGCGCTCGTCCTCCGTCCGGCGGCGGGCCCCTCGCCCGCGCCCCCCGCCTCCCCGACCTATGCGGCGGCGATGAGCTTCGCCGCCGACACGAAGGGCAAGGCGTTCGCGGCACTGTACCAGCCGGACCGCGGCCAATTGCGCCTGCCGCTGGCGATCGACGTGCCACGCGGCCGTTCCGCCGAGCTCTGGCGGATCGGCGCGGACGGCGTACCCCATTCGCTCGGTGTGCTGACCGGCGCCCGCACCACCGTCATCGCGCTGCGCGACACCGACCGCGCCGCGCTCGCGCAGGGGGCCACGCTCGCGGTCACCATCGAGCAGCCGGGAGGTTCGCCGACCGGGCTGCCGGCCGGACCCGTGGTCGCGAGCGGCGAACTCAGACCGATCTGACGCGCCGAGTGCGGACGCCGGTCACGCCACTTCCCGTTCCGCCAGCAGCGGCGTGCCGCCCTTCGCCGCCCCGGCCCTGAGCGCCACCACCAGCACCCCCGCCAGCGCCAGCGTCGCGCCGGCGATCATCCGCGTGTCGAGCCGATCGCCGGTGAGCCACACCCCGAACCCGATCGTCGCCAGCGGCGTCATCAGCGTCAGCGGCGCCAGCAGATTCGCCTCGTAGCGCCCGATCAGCCCGTAATAGGCCGTGTGCGCCAGCACCGACACGACCAGCGCCGCGAACAGCACCGCAGCGACGAACGGCCAGCCCGCCGCCGCCGCGCTCGCCCATTGCCCACGCTCGAACAGCGCGGAGGCGAGCGCGAGCGGCGCGAACGACACCAGCCCCACCCACGCCTGAAACCGCAACGGCGCGACATCCTCGACCTGCTTCATCAAGACCGCGCCGACCGATCCTGCCGCCGCCGCGCCGACGACGAACCACAGTCCGGCCGACAGGTGCAGGCCTTGCGGGTTCCACACCACCAGCACCACGCCCGCGAGCGTCAGCGTGATGCCGAGCGCGCGCCGCCAGTGGATGCGCTCGCCCAGTACCACTACCGACAGCATCGTCGTGAACGGCACGCCGATCTGCACGACGATCCCCGCCGCCGACGGGCTCGCGGTCTGGAGCCCCAGGAACAGCAGCGCGAAATTGCCCGCCCCCATGCACAGCCCGATGGCGACGATCCGCCAGCGCGGCCGCGGCATCGGCCACAGCCACCGCGCCGTCGCCGCGATCACCACCGCGAACCGCAGCGCGGCGAAGAACAGCGGCGGGACGCCCCAGGTCCCGACGACGGTCTTGCTCAGGACGTTCGAATAGCCCCAGACGAGACACACGAAGACGAGGATCAGGAAGTCGCGCGGCCGCATCGCGCGTCTCGTCGCAGAACGGAACGCCGCCCGCCAGTCGCTTCGAAGCGTATTGCTGAAGCATGACACGCCGGGCTACAGGCGAGGCTCACCCGGAGCCTATCCATGAAACTCGTTCGCGGCGCGTGGAAATTGCTGGTCGGCATCAAGGACGCGCTGGTGCTCGTCGCGATGCTGCTGTTCTTCGGCGCGCTGTTCGCCGCGCTCAACGCCCGCCCCGCGCCGACCGCGATCAAGGACGGCGCGCTCGTCCTCGACCTCGCCGGATCGATCGTGGAGCAACCCGAGGAGATCCAGCCCTTCGCCGCGCTTTCGGGCCAGCGCGTCGGCAAGCAGTTCCGTCTGCGCGACGTCGTCCGCGCGATCGACGCGGCCAAGGACGACGCGCGCGTCAAGGCGGTGGTGCTCGACCTCGACGGGTTCGGCGGCGGCTATCCGGCGAGCGTCGGCGAGGTCGCCGACGCGCTGCTGAGAGTCCGGCAGAGCGGCAAGCCCGTCCTGGCCTACGCCACCGCTTACACCGACGCCGGGTACCGGATGGCGGCGGCGGCGAGCGAGATCTGGACCGATCCGATGGGCGGTGCGCTGTTCACCGGGCCGGGTGGCTCGCAGCTCTATTACAAGGGGCTGATCGACAAGCTCGGCATCACCACCCACGTCTACCGCGTCGGCAAGTACAAGTCGTTCGTCGAGCCCTATACCCGCGCCGATCAGTCGCCGGAGGCGCGCGAAGCGTCGCAGGCGCTCTATGCGACCTTCCTGTCGTCGTGGCGCGAGAGCATCGCGCGGCTGCGGCCCAAGGCGCAGGTCGCGGCCTTCCAGACCGATCCCGCGAAATCGGTGCTGGCGGCGAACGGCGACATCGCGCGGGCGAACCTCGCCGCGGGGATCGTCGACAAGCTCGGCGACCGGATGGCGTTCGACAAGCGCGTGGCCGAGATCGCGGGCGCCGACGCCGCCAAGGGTCCGGGCGCATTCCGCACGATCTCGTACGACGACTACGTCGGCGCGAAGCCGCTGGCGAAGTCCGGCGCGATCGGCGTGGTGACGGTGGCGGGCGACATCGTCGACGGCAAGGCCGATCCCGGCACGGCGGGTGGCGACACGATCGCCAAGTTCGTCCGCGACGGGCTGGCCAAGGACAATCTGAAGGCGCTCGTCGTCCGCGTCGACTCGCCGGGCGGGTCGGCGCTCGCGTCCGAGACGATCCGCCAGGCGGTGCTGGAGGCGAAGCGACGCGGGCTGCCCGTCGTCGTCTCGATGGGCGGGGTCGCGGCATCGGGCGGCTATTGGGTGTCGACCGCGGGCGACGCGATCTTTGCCGAGCCGACCACGATCACCGGCTCGATCGGAATCTTCGGGATCATCCCGACCTTCGAGAAGACCCTGGCCAAGATCGGCGTTACCGCCGATGGGGTGAAGACGACGCCGCTTTCCGGCCAGCCCGACGTGTTCGCAGGCACCAACCCGCAGGTCGACGCGGTGCTCCAGGCGGCGATCGACAACGGCTATCGCCAGTTCATCGCCCGTGTCGCCACCGCGCGCCACATGACCCCGGAGCGGGTCAACGAGATCGCGCAGGGCCGTGTCTGGGACGGCGGGACCGCGCGGCAGATCGGGCTGGTCGACCGGTTCGGGACGCTGGGCGACGCGATTGCCGAGGCGGCGCGGCGGGCGAAGCTCGACCCCAAGACCGTCCAGGTCCAATATCTGGAGAAGCAGCCGGGCTGGTTCGCCCAGCTGGCGGGGCAGATGACCCGCGATACGGACGACGCGGGCGCCCCCGCCGACGCCTTCGCGGCTGTCGCCGCCGGCCAGCGCCAACTGCTCGCGCAGGCGCTGGGCGACGTCCGTCGGCTGGCGCTCGCATCCGCCGCGGTGCAGGCGCGCTGCCTCGAATGCGGCGGGATGGGACCCGCGCAGGCGTCGACCGACGACCGGACGCTCTTCGCAGCGTTGCTGGCGAGGTTCGGCCTGTGATCGCGATCCGTGCCGCCACGCCCGAGGACGGGGCGGCGATCGCTGCGATCTACGCGCCCCATGCGATCGTCGGCGAGGCGACCTTCGAGACCGAGGCCCCCGACGCACGCGAAATGCGGCGACGGATGGCGAAGTTCGAAGGCCTCTACCCCTGGCTCGTCGCGACCGAGGGCGTGGGAGAGGCGGCGGGAGTGATCGGCTACGCCTATGCCACCCGCTTCCGCGAGCGCGCCGCCTATCGCTGGGTGGTCGAGACAACCGTCTATGTCGCGGATGTCGCCCAGCGCCAGGGCGTCGGCCAGCTGCTATACGCGGCGCTGGTCGACACGCTTCGCGCGCAGGGCTTCACCCAGGCGATCGGCGTGATCGCGCTGCCGAACGACCGATCGATCGCGCTGCACGAATCGGTCGGCTTCCGGCGCGCGGGGGTGACGCGCGAAGTCGGCTACAAGAACGGCCGCTGGATCGACGTCGGCTGGTGGCAGTGCGAACTCGCCGAACCCGCGACACCGCCCGTCGAGCCCAGGCCCTTCGCCGAAGTGGGTGTGCAGCGGGCGTGACCCGGCCTGCAAGCCGCGGAAACGGCGAACCGTACCCGCCGCGCGGTCAGAGCGAAAAGTCGTGCGCGGTCAAGGGAACGTACCCCTGAAAATGGATCACCATGTCGGGCTTGGCGTCGCCGTCGACGAAGGCGCGGACGATGGTGAGGTCCAATTGGGCATCGTACCTGATGGTGAGATCGCCAGTGTGGCCCGGCGTCGCGCCCAGGTGAAACGCCTGGTCACCGGCCTGCGTGATGTCCGCGTCGATCGCGGCGAGTGCGATCCGATGTCCGTCGGGATCGCTGACGTAGTCGAGGATCAGGTCGGGGCGAGCGCGCGTGCTGTCGCTCAGCTCCGAATAGATGAAGAACGCATACTGGCCGGACATCGTGTCCGATCCTGCGCCGCCATACATCGACACGCCATAACCCGGGATCGAACTGATCACGTCGTCGCCGTCGCCGCCGATCACGCGCGTATTCATCCCGATCAGGACATCGTCGCCCGCCCCGCCCGTAACCTCGATGAAATAGTCGGACTTCGTGGCGTCGACATGGAGGTTCTCGCCTGCGCCGAGCGCGCTGCCGTCGATCCGGCTGGTCACGGCCCCCTTGATGGTGAAGGCATAAGAATGGCCGCCCGCCAGCCCGATGAGATCGGCCGAATGGACGACCGAGGCGCTGAGCGCGAGTCCGGCGGAATAGTCGCCGTCGAGGATCAGCGTGTCAAAGCCCGAGCCGGCCTCGACATGGTCCGCCTCGGTCAGCGCCGCGCCATAGTAGATCGTATCGTCGCCCCGGCGAGCGTCGATCACGTCATCTCCGCCCTGGCTCATGTCGAAGTGATCCGCCTTCACCGTTCCGCGAAGGGTGTCGTCGCGCGACGTGCCTTCGAAATCACGAACTCCGAACCAGACCAGTGATTCCGCGGTCGGGACATCGCGAGATCCGGATGCGTCCTTCCACTTGCTCATCTTCGCACTCCCGACGTTTGCTACGCAGGCGTGAAGCACGATATCAAAGTCGACCGAGCGACGGACCCCGATCACCGTAGATGGGACTGCCCAGCGGCGATAGGCGTGACAATGGCACAGCGCTGACTCGATGGAGCTTTCAGCGCCAGGCGTAAGAGAAAGAACGCCGGTCCAGGGTTGATGATGCACTGGAGCGTTCAAGTCGTCCCATAAAGAGAGCGGCGACCGGACGCCTCCTCGGTGCAAAGGATCGCGTCCGTCGCACGAGCAGGCGCGCCGGACTATCGGGATCGCTCCGTCCCGCGGATCGGTCGAGTTCACGGTTTCGCTTGCGTCCGCCGCCACCGCGCTCTTCAATCCGTTTGATGCCCGCCCACACCGTCGCTCCCGATCCGGGCCTCGCCTCGCGCCTGTTCCGGCTGTCGATCGGCACCTACTTCATGGGCGGCTTCGTCGTCTCGCTGGTCAGCCTGCTGGTGCCGCGCCTCAAGCTGCTGATGGGGCTGGACTATACCCAGGCGTCGCTGGTCCAGCTCGCCTTCCACTCGAGCTACCTCCTGTTCGCGCTGCCGATCACCGCCGCGCTGGTGCGGATCGGCTATATGCGCGGGATCGCCTGGGGCACGGCGGTGATGGCGCTCGGTTGTGCCGGGTTCATCGCCGCAGCGCGCGGGCAGAGCTATCCCGGCGTGCTGATCGCGTTGCTGACGCTCGCGGGGGGCATCACCTTCCTTCAGATCGCAGGCAACATCGTCATTGCCGTGATCGAGACCGAGGCGCGTGCCGTGCCGCGGATGACCCTTCTGCAGGGCTTCAACTCGATCGGCACCGTGCTGGCCCCGCTGATCGGCGCGTCGTTCCTGCTGACCGAGCGCAGCGCCGAAGGCGACGACCGCGCCTGGGCCACCCTCTCCCTTCCGTTCGTCGGCGCGATCGTCGTGCTCGTCGCCATCGCCTGGAGCTTCTGGGCTGCGCGCGATCTCCTGCAAGGGCTGAGCGAGCCGCGCCGCATCCCCGTCGCCGCGCTCGGGCGCGTGCTCGCCGACCGCCGGCTGCTGACCGGGAGCGTGGCGATGTTCGGCTACGTCGGCGCGGAGGTGACGATCGGGACGCTGCTGACCAACTATCTCGTCCAGCCGGACATCCTGGGCGTCACGCCGGTCGCGGCAGGCCGGCTGGTCAGCCTGTACTGGGCGGGCGCGATGATCGGCCGGTTCGCGGGCGCCGCGCTCCTGACCCGCTGGCCGCCGCCGCGTCTGCTCGCGGCCATGGCCCTCGGCGCGACCGGGTTGACGCTCGCGGCGACCGGCGCGAGCGGGATGACGGGCGCAATCGCACTGATCGCGGTGGGGCTGTGCAACTCGATCATGTACCCGACCCTCTTCGCCCTCGCGCTTCCCGACGACCCGTCAGTCGCCCCCTACGCCTCGATGGTGCTGTGCATGGCGGTCGTCGGCGGCGCGGTGATCCCGGTGCTGACGGGGATGCTGGCGGACGCGACCACGCTTGCGGCCTCGCTGGCGCTGCCCGCGCTCTGCTATGTCGTGATCGCCGCCTTCGCGCTGTTCAGGGGCAGGAGCTACACCGCATGACGGTCACCATCCGCGACGTCGCCGCGCAGGCCGGCGTCTCCCCGAAGACGGTCTCGCGCGTCATCAACGGCGAGGCGCACGTCCGGCCCGAGGTGCGCGAGGCGGTGATGCGCGTCGTCACCGCGCTCGATTACCGGCCCAACGCCTTCGCCCGCGGGCTCTCCAGCGCGCGGACCTTCCTCATCGGGCTGTTCTTCGACGAGCCTTCGACCGCGTACGCCGCCGATGTCCAGCGCGGGGCGATCGCGCGCTGCCGTGAGCTGAGCCACCATCTCGTCGTCGAGCAGGTCGATCGCACCCAGCCGGACTGGCTGGCCCGCCTGGACGCCACGCTCCACGAGCTGCGGCTCGCCGGCGCGGTCCTGGCGCCTCCCGTATGCGACTGGATGGAGCTGCTCGACATGCTCGAGGCGCACAAGGTACCCGTGGTCCGCATCGCCCCGGCGCAGGCGCCCGAGCGTACGCCGCAGGTTCGGATGGACGACCGCGCCGCCGCGCGCGAGCTGACCGAACACCTCCTCGCGCTCGGCCACACCGACATCGGCTTCATCCGCGGCAATCCCGCGCACAGCGCCGCCGGCGAGCGCTGGCTAGGCTTCGCCGACGCGATGCGCGCCGCCGGACTGACCCCCCCGACCAAGCGCGTGATGCAGGGCGACTTCAGCTTCCGGGCCGGCATGGCCGCCGCGGAGGCTTTGCTCGCGGGGGAGGATCGCCCGACGGCGGTGTTCGCGAGCAACGACGAGATGGCGTTGGCCACGCTGATGGTCTGCGTCCGCTACGGCATCCAGGTGCCGCAGCAGCTGTCCGTCGTCGGCTTCGACGACGCCCAGTTCGCCCGCATCGCCTGGCCCCAGCTGACGACGATCCGTCAGCCGAATCTGGAGATGGCCGCGGCGGCGGTCGATCAGCTGGTCGGTCCGGGGGGCGCGAACGGGGGGACGGTGGAGCTGCCGTACTCGCTGGTCGAGCGGGGCAGTTCGGGTCGAGTGGGTCGATAGCGGGGGGAACGAAGCGCCAGAGGGCCTGTAAGCCGGGTTCTGTCCACCGTCCTCGCGAACGGATGGGCGACCATTCCTCTAGGCCTGCCGTCGCCGACAGGCTCAAGCGACCAACCCGGGCGGCAGGCGGGAACACGCCCCTGAGCCCGAAAGCCCCTCGCCACCCCTATTCGGTCTTGCTCCCGGTGGGGTTTGCCGTGCCGCGGCCGTTACCGGCGCGCGCGGTGCGCTCTTGCCGCACCCTTTCACCGTGGCGGGGCCGAAGCCTTCGCCGTCTGCTCTCTGTGGCACTGTCCCTAACCCCGGAGGCGAACCCCCGAAGCCGGCGGGCGTTACCCGCCACCGTCGTTCCGCGGAGCCCGGACTTTCCTCGGCGTGCTCGCACACGACGCGGCCGCCCGGCCCTCTGGCGTCACCCCACCTAGCGGATTCGGCGGCAGCTCGAAAGAGCTTCATTTCGGTGCGATCGGCCCTTGCGCGCCGTCCCGTCAGACGTACGTTGCCTCGACATGCGAATCCTGGACAGGAGGACGCCGAATGGAAGAGTCCACCCAAGTTCCAGTCCGGAACCGTCGGTCGTTGCGCGAATGGCTCCTTCCGAACGTCCCCGCACCGACCGAGCGCTCCATCGAGCTTTCAATACCGGGCGAGTGGACCATCTTTCAAGAGCGCCAGTTCATGGAGGATCTGGTCTATAAGCGGTTGACACTCTTTCTCGCGGTTACTGCCGTGCTGGCCACGGCCGCTTACAACTTGCGGGAGCATCTCGGCTATTCGATTGCGCTTCTGCTTGGCGGCACGCTGTTGTCCTGGGCATTGCAACAGTCCGTTCACCGCGCCCAGCTCAAGCTCGATCTTATCCTGACCTTGCTCTTCAAATACAAGAGCGATGAGAACAATCCGGTCAGATACATCAACGACGTCGTCGGCGATGCCGGGCGGGTCAAGCTGATCGGGTATCTCGTGCCGTCGACGATCTGCTTGATCCTGACGGCGGTCACGATGGTCGAGATGGCCGTCGGCGCGCTGCACCCCGATCTTCTCCTTGCCACCCAGGCGGCGCGCTAGTCGTCCCCGGTCGGCTTGGGAAGCAGCAGGGCGAGCAGGATCATCCGGCATTCGGCGTCGATCTCGCCGTCGATCAGCTCGGGGCGGAACCGCCGCTGGAACGCCATGATCGCCGCCATCGGATCGGCCACGTCATAACCGAACCGCTCGAGCGCGAGGAGGAAGCCGCCTTGGGTCCACTGCGGGTCCATCAGGTTCTTCGTCGGCCGCGGCAGCGCCAGCCGCAGCCGGGCGAGCCGGTTCCAGGGAAAGAACTCGCCCGGATCGCGCTTGCGCGCCGGGGCGACGTCCGAATGCCCCACCACATTGCCGCGGGTGATCTGGTGACGCTCCTTGATCTCGGCGACGAGCCGGATTACCGCGTCGATCTGCTCGTCGGGGAAAGGACGATAGCCGAACTCGTGCCCCGGATTGACGATCTCGATCCCGACCGAGACGTCGTTGACCCCGTCCCACCCGCGCCAGTGCGATCGCCCCGCGTGCCAGGCGCGCTTCGCCTCGTCGACCAGCCGCAGCACCGTGCCGTCCTCCGCCACCAGATAGTGGCTCGACACCTTCGCTTCGGGATCGCGCAGCCGCCGGAGCGCCGCCTCGGCGTCCTGCATCCCGGTGTAGTGGAGCACGATCATGCCGATCGGCGCGGTCCGCTCGTCGAAATTGGGGGACGGCGCGTCGATGAAGGTCATGGTCACTCCGGCGTGGACTCCTTCGCCTACCCCAGGGCGCTCCGTACCGCCAAGGGGGCGGCGGGCGGCGCCAGTTCGTAAAGCCCGCGAAACCGTCGGCTCGGTCGGAACTGGTCGCTGAGCCCGATCACCGTCTCGCCCGCGCCCAGCACCAGCAATCCGTCGGGGCGCAGCGCCGACGCCAGCCGGTCGAACACCGCGCTGCGCAGCGCCGGCGTTAGGTAGAAGAGCACGTTGCGGCAGAAGATCGCGTCGAACCGCCCGACCGGCGGCGCGTCGACCACCAGATTGTGCCGCCGGAACGACACCATCCGCATCAGCTCGGGCTTGGCCACCCAGTCGCCGCCGACCGCGTCGAACCAGCGGACCATCCGGCGCACCGGCAGCCCGCGCTGGATCTCGAATTGCGAGAAGCGCCCCGCGCGGGCACGGGTCAGCGCGCCTTCGGAGACATCGGTGGCGACGATGTCGGGCGCCGCGCCGCCGACTTCCGCGAAGTGCATCGCCAGCGACAGCGGCTCCTGCCCCGTCGCGCAGCCGGCCGACCAGATCCGCAATCGGCGTCCCTGGGGATCGTCGGCGCCGACCTCGGTGATCGCGGCGGCGGCCGCCTCGATCACTCCCGCGTCGCGGAAGAACGAGGTCTCCTGGTTGAGCAGCGCGTCGACGATCCGATCGGCAAGGCCCGGATCGCCCTGGCCGACGAGCCGGGCGACCAGTGCGGCGGCGTCGGACGCGCCGGTCGCGGCGAGCAGCGGCCCCAGCGCGGTCTCGATCCGCCACGCGCGCGCCGCGGCGAGCTGCTGCCCGGTCCGCGCCTCCAGCAGCGCCGACAGCGCCGCGGTCGCGCCTTCGGATTGCGACGGGATCATCGCGCCGCGCCTGCGGCGGCGATCACGCGGCCGATCTCGTGCGGGGGCAGCACCAGGTCCGCCGCGCCCTTCGATGCGATCGCGCCGGGCATCCCCCATACGACCGAGGTCGCCTCGTCCTGGACGATCACCCCACCGCCCGCCGCGCGGACCCGCCCGGCGCCGGCCTCGCCGTCCCGCCCCATTCCGCTCAGCACGACGGCGAGCGTACGCGCGCCGAACGCGCCGGCGAGCGAGGCGAACATCGGGTCGACGGAGGGCAGACAGCCGCTCGACACGGGCTCGCGCGACAACCGTACCGCAGCGCCGCCCTCTGGTAGGCGAGCGACGATCAGATGCGCGTCGCCGGGCGCGATGACGATGCGGCCGGCACGCAGACGAAGCCCGTCCTCGCCGATGTCGCACGGCCGCCCGCCGAGCACGGCCACCTGCGCCGCGAAATAGGGCGTGAAGGACGCCGGCAGATGCTGGGTGATCAGGATCGGCTTACGGAACGTCGGCGGCAGTACGCGGAGCAGCTGCCCCAGCGCGTGGATGCCTCCGGTCGACGCGCCGATCGCGACCAGATCGAACCCCCGCGGCAGCGCGGCCGGCAGCGGCAGCGGCAGCGGCGACGGCTCGTCATCGCGCGCCAGCCGCCGGAGCTTGTCGGTGAAGATCCGCGCGAACGACCCGGCGAGCCCGCCCGCGGCCGGCTTCACCAGCGTGTCCGCCGCCCCCAGCGCCAGCGCCTGGATCGTCGCCGCCGCTCCGTCGGCCGCGGCGGACGAGACGATCAGCACGCGGGCGCCCGCGCTGGCGGCGAGCAGGTCCGGCAGCGCGGCGAAGCCCGTGACGCCGGGCATCTCGAGATCGAGCACCACCAGGTCGACGGCGCGCTGCGCCATCACCCGCAGCGCCGACGACGCATCCGGGACCGCGGCGACCAGCTCGAAATCGTGCTGCTCGGCAACGAGCCGGGAGAGGACCGCGCGCGCGACCGCCGAATCGTCGACGATCAGGACGCGGGCGGGTGCGGGCGCGGCGTCGGTGAGGAGGGGTGCTGTCGCCACCGGGGCCAAGATCTCAGGCGAGACCGACGATCTGGAGCTTGCTTTGCAGCGTCTCGCGATCGAACGGCTTCATGACATATTCGTCCGCGCCGGCGTCGATCGCGGCGCGGATATACGCCATGCCGTTCTCGGTCGTGCAGAACACCACCTTGGGGCGCTTCGCCAACGCCTCCGTGCCCAGCGCGCGCAGGAAGTCGATCCCGTTCATGACCGGCATGTTCCAGTCGAGCAGCACCACGTCCGGCGCTTCCGCACGACACGCCTCCAGCGCCTGAACGCCGTCGCCCGCCTCGACCACGCGGTAATCGATCGACTCGAGGATATGGCGCGCGACCTTGCGGATCACCTTGGAGTCGTCGACGACGAGGCAGGTCTTCATCCGGTGTTCCTCAAGGACTGACAGCGAAGCGTCGCTTGTCGCAGCGACAGGTAAGCTCTTGGTTAAGCTCGCTCAGGCGGCCGCGACGAGCGCATCGAGGCGGACGACCAGCATGGGCTCGCCCCCGACCTCGGCGATCCCGCGCGCGGCGCGGGCCCACAGGCCCTGCAACGCGAGTTCGGGCGGCACCGGCTGGCTTTCGAGCGTGGCGACGTCCTCCACGCTGTCGAACAGGACGGCGTAATCGTGGCCGTCGACGCGCGTGATCACCCCGCGGGGCGGGCGTTTGGGCGGGTCGAGGCCGAGCAGCCGCCAGGTGTCGAGCACGGTCACCACCCGGCTGCGGAGCGCCGCCACACCCAGGACGGCGTCGCCGGCGCAGGGAACCGGCACGATGGCGCCCAGCTCGATCACCGAGTCGACCTCGGCGCTGTCGACCGCGACACCGCGGCCCGCGAGGTGGGCGAGGAGGTAGAGGGTCACGCGCGCGCTCCCAGTCGGTCCGCGAGCGCGGACACCAGCGCCGCGCGGTCATAGCAATAGACGCCGCGCTCGGGCTCGCGGCTCAGGGTCAGCACCGCGCCGTCCGTTCCCGACGGAGGCTCGTCGCCCTCCATGACCAGGGTGACGTCCGCCTCCGCGGCCCCGTCGTGGAGGATGCGGTAGCCTGCCGCCTCCAGCGCGGGAGCCAAGAAGCTCGTCATCCACGCGGCGCCTTCGCCCCCCAGCCGGCAGCTCGGGCGGTCGGCGATCGCCGCAGCCTCGTGCGCCTGGGCGAGCAGCCAGAGCGGATCGACCATCTCGATCGCCTCGCCCGCCAGCACAGAGACCCCCAGGATCGCGCCGGGCCGCGCGGCCGGCGCAAGCGGCGCGTCGAGCGTGACGATGTCGATCGCCTCGCGGATCGCGTACCCGACCTCGCGCCGGCCATCGCGGAGCCGCAGGACGGGAACGTCGTCTCGGGCCGGTAGCGTTCCCGAGGTCACCAGCGGCACCGTCCGGTCTCCGTCGACCAGGTGCAACCGGCCACCAAGCTGGGCGATCGCGGCCGCCGCGACTCGCTCGACCCGGTCGATCGCGGCGAGCGGGATCGTGCGTCGACGTCCGTCGAGATCCTCGAACAGGAACACCGCGAGGCCCGGCACCGGCGCATCGGCGCTCGACTCCTCGCTCGCCTGGTGACGCTCGAACGTCAGGCCGGCGGTGGCGGCCATCGCGGCGCAGTCCAGCAGCAGCAGCGGCAGCCCGCTGTCGGGCAGCGTCTGACCCGCATAGATCCCCGCCGCCATCACCGCCGGGGCCGCCGGCTTGACCACCAGCTCCTCGGTGTCGAGCACCGCATCGATCCCAAGCGCATAGGCGCCGCCCGGCACGTCGACGATCGCCAGCATCGGCGGGTCGCGGCGCGTCACGGCCAACCCCAGCAGCTCGCCGAGATCGACCATCGCCAGCCGTCGCCCGCGGATCGTCGCCATGCGCGCGCCACCCAGGCGATCGAGCCGGATCGCGTCGCTTTTCGTCGCCACGATCTCCTCGATCGCAACCCGCGGCACCGCGAAGCGCTGCTGCTCCACCTTCACGACCACCGCCGCCAGGATCGCCAGCGTCAGCGGCACCTCGACCGACAGGACGAGACCCTGCCCCGGACGGTTGGTGAGGCCGATTCGGCCGCCGATCTGCTCGACGTTGGCGCGGACGACATCCATCCCGACACCGCGACCGGAGATCGGCGTGACCTCGGCCCGGCTGGACACTCCCGGCTCGAAGATCAGGTCGAGCTTGGCGACGGGGGACATGGCGCGCACCGCCGGCTCGCGCGCGGGATCGCGCGCGATGACGCTCGCGACCAGCCCGTCGACATCGATGCCGCGCCCGTCGTCGGCGATCTCGATAATGATCCGGTTGCCCGATTGGCGCGCCGAGACGGCCAGGCGCCCGACCTCGCGCTTGCCGGCGGCGCGGCGCTCGGCCGGACTCTCGATGCCGTGGTCGATCGCGTTACGCACCATGTGCACGAGCGGATCGCGCATCATCTCGATCATCTCGCGGTCGAGCTCGACGTCGGCGCCGTCGACGGTCAGCGCGACCTGCTTGCCGAGGGTCGCCGCCGTGTCGCGGACCATGCGCGACAGCGGCGAGAACAGCGCGTCGACGGTCTGCATCCGCGTCCGCGACACGGTCTCGCGCATGTCGGCGACCGTCGCGGAGAGACGATCGAGCGCCGCCTCGAGCGCGGGCTCGGCGCCCTCGTCGCGGACCCGGCGCGCCAGCTCGTTGCGCGCGAGCACCATGTCCGACATGCCGGTCATCATCCGGTCGAGCAGGTCGACCGAGAGGCGGACGCTGCGGGTCGGCGCGCGCGGCGCGCTCGCCGCGGCGACCGCGGCCGGGGCCGGCGCGGAGACCGCAATCCCGCTCTCAACCGAGAGCGCGGCGATCAGAAGGTCCTCGCCGGTGTCGTCGAGGCTCGCTCCTGCGTCGATCGCCTCGACGATCTCGCCGATGCGGTCGACCACCGCGAGAACCGCATCGACCAGCCGGGCATCGGGCTTGCGCTCGCCCGTCCGCGCCGCCGCGAGGACGTCCTCGGCGGCATGGCTCAGCCGCTCGAGCCGGGGCAGGTCGAGGAAGCCGCAGCTTCCCTTGACGGTGTGGACGAAGCGGAAGATCGCATCGAGCCGCGCGCGGTCGGCGGGGTCAGCCTCCCACGCGACGATCTCGCCGGCGAGCGCTTCCAGCGTCTCGCGAGTCTCGGCGATGAACTCTTGAAGGATGTCGTCCACTGGGTCCCCGGCGAGGCGTCGCCAGCCGGGATGCACCAGCGGTGGTTACCAGCGCCTTTACTCGGCGCGCATCGCCGCGCCGAACAGGACGCCGTCCTCCAGATCGGTGATCATCACCTTGCCGTGCGCCTGGGAGACGAGCGCGTGGACGAGGAAGGCGGGCGCCGCGCGGGGGCCGAGCGCGTCGCCCGCCTCTCCGTGCAGGAGGACCGACCGCAGCTCCTCGTCCAGCGCGAGCCGCGGGCCGGTCGCGCGGATCACGATCTCGACCGCACCGCCCTCGGCCTCCGCGCCGATATCGAGCCGCCCGCCGCGGACCAGCGCGTCGCCCGCGATCATGCTGAGGATGCACAGCACCTTGACCGCTCCCTTCGATAGCCGCTCGTCCTCGACCAGCCACTCGACCGCGAGCCGCCCCTTGTCGCCGAACAAGCCTTCGATCGCGCTCTTCGCCTCGCGCGAATCGACAGCCTCGCCGAACCCGCCCGCGGCGCCGAAGGCGAGCCGGAAGAACTTGAGCTTGGCGGCAGAGGTCCGAGCGCTTTCGCCCAGCAGCTCCATGCACCGCTCGCGCATCGCCGGATCGGTCTCGTCGGCGAGCAGTTCGAGCCCGTTGTTGAGCGCACCGACGGGCGACAGGAGGTCATGGCACAGCCGCGAACAGAGCAGGCTGGCGAGGTCGACGGCGGAGATGGTCAAATTTCGCCCTTTGCTTCGAGCTCGAAGCGAACGCGACGCTCCAGTTCCATGCCCCGCCATACAATCCCTGGGCACTCCGTTTCAACTCGCGAGCCTGTGCGCAACGTGAAGATCACCCGATCAAAGCGTCCGTGCATCGCACCGTCCGCGACGGCCCTCCACACAAGCACCCCGTCCCGCCCCGCGATAACCCAGAGTTTGCCATCGGGTGCGGCGCACTCCGCATCTCGAACGGATGGCGTCGCCGGGCCATCGGGATGGGTATGGAAGAAGCCCAGCACGGCAAGCCCGCGCGGACGGCGTTCGCCACGGTAGGCGGCGATGAGTGCGGCGGGGTCGATCTCGAATTCACGGGCCGGGTTTGCCGAGACGTTGTCCGTCAGATCGGCGCGGGTCACGACCTCGCGACCATCGGTTCGCTTCCCTCGCAAAATACCGCACCATTCGTGCCACGGATACGGATCGCCCGGAGCGCGTGGGCGCAGGTGCGAATCCGGCGCGGCGATCATCACCATCCGCATGATCCGCAACAGGATCGCGCTTGAAATTTCGACCGTGTCACCCATCTAAGACACATCTTGGACCGGGGGGCCTCAATTCTGCAAGCGACGATCGCACCGGCCGCCGACGGCTGGCGGCTCGACCGTGCGCTCGCCGATGCGGTCCCGACCCTGTCGCGCGAACGGCTCAAGGTCCTCATCAACGCCGGGTCCGTCACCCGCGAGGGCCAGGCGGTCCGCGACCCCGCCAAACGCGCAGCAGCGGGCGAGACCTTCGCGGTCTCGATTCCCCTGCCCGCGCCCGCGCACAACGAGGCGCAGGATATTCCGCTCGTCGTCGCCTTCGAAGACGAGCATCTGATCGTGATCGACAAGACGGCGGGGCTGGTGGTCCACCCGGCCGCCGGCAATCTCGACGGGACGTTGGTCAACGCCCTTCTCCACCATTGCGGCGGGTCGCTGAGCGGGATCGGCGGGGTCGCGCGGCCGGGGATCGTCCACCGGATCGATAAGGACACCTCGGGGCTGATGGTCGCCGCCAAGACCGACCGCGCGCACGAGGGACTGGCGAAGCAATTCGCGGTCCATTCGATCGACCGACGCTACAAGGCGATCGTCGCCGGTCACCCGTCCCCGCCGGCGGCGACGATCGACAAGCCGCTCGCGCGCAGCCCCGCCGATCGGAAGAAGGTCGCGGTGGTCGCGGGCGGCAAGCGCGCGGTCACGCATTACCGCACGGAGCAGCGGCTCCGCCACGCAGCGCTGGTCGAGTGCCGGCTGGAGACGGGGCGCACCCACCAGGTCCGCGTCCACATGGCGGCGATCGGGCATCCCCTGCTGGGCGATCCGGCCTACGGTCGCGACCGGAAGGAGACGAAGCGGGTCGTCGAAACGCTGGGTTTCCGCCGGCAGGCGTTGCACGCCGCGCACCTGGGGTTCATCCACCCCATCACAAGCGCCGCTATGGCGTTCGATAGCGCGATGCCTGCTGACATGCAGGAACTGTTCAGTCAGCTTATCGTATAGAAATCGGCGTCGTGTCGCTGCAACGCAGCAGGCCCGGCCGCCAGGAAAGGGAGTTCAGATCATGGCAGCGCGCAGCAACGTCCCGGCGACGATTCCTGCTCTCGGCGGGGAGCAGAGCCTCAACCGCTATCTGTCCGAGATCAAGAAGTTTCCGATCCTGGCGCCCGAGCAGGAATATATGCTCGCCAAACGGTTCCAGGAGCATGGGGACCCCGACGCGGCGGCGCAGCTCGTCACCAGCCACCTGCGGCTCGTGGCCAAGATCGCGATGGGTTACCGCGGCTACGGCCTGCCCACCTCCGAGCTGATCTCGGAGGGCAACATCGGCCTGATGCAGGGCGTCAAGAAGTTCGAGCCCGATCGCGGCTTCCGACTCGCGACCTATGCGATGTGGTGGATCCGCGCCTCGATCCAGGAGTATATCCTGCGTTCGTGGAGCCTCGTGAAGATGGGCACGACCGCGGCGCAGAAGAAGCTGTTCTTCAACCTGCGTCGGATGAAGTCGAAGCTCGATGCGTTCGAGGATGGTGATCTCAAGCCGGAGGACGTGACCAAGATCGCGACCGACCTGGGCGTGACCGAGAACGACGTCGTCAGCATGAACCGCCGCATGGCGATGGGGGGCGACACGTCGCTCAACGTCTCGATGCGCGAGGACGGCGAGGGCCAATGGCAGGACTGGCTCCAGGACGACGCCCCGCTCCAGGACAAGGTGGTCGCCGACCAGCAGGAGGCGGACGTCCGCCATACCATGCTGGTCGACGCGATGAGCGACCTGAACGACCGCGAGAAGCACATCCTGACCGAGCGCCGGCTGACCGATGACCCGAAGACGCTTGAGGAGCTCAGCCAGGTGTACGGCGTGTCGCGCGAGCGAGTGCGGCAGATCGAGGTTCGCGCGTTCGAGAAGCTGCAAAAGGCGATGATGCGGCTGGCGGGAGAGAAGCGGCTGCTCGCAGCCGCGTAAACGGTGGCGAAGGCACTCGCCAGCCCGGCCGGCGGCTCGGCGGCCATGCCGTCGAGGCGGTCCGACCACGCGAGCGTCGTCCGCGGCGGGTACCTTGCATGCTGACCCTCGTCGTCGGCGCCGGCGCGGCCGGCATCGCCGCTGCCCGTCGCCTCCACGACGCCGGCGAAGACGTTCTCCTGATCGAAGCCAAGCACCGCCTCGGCGGTCGCGCCCATTCGATCCCGCTCGCCGGTGGCGCGATCGACCTCGGCTGCGGCTGGCTCCACTCGGCCAAGCGCAATCCGTGGAGCGACATCGCTTGCGCCCGCGGCTTCACGATCGATCCCGATACCGCGCATTGGGGCGAGCAGTGGCGCGACCTCGGCTTCCCGCGAGCCGAGCAACAGGCCTTCTCCGCCGCTTGGGGCCGCTGGCAGGCTGCGGCCCATGCCGCTCTCTCCGGCCCCGATCGCCCACTCTCCGACTTCGTTCAGGACGAGCAATGGCTGCCGATGCTGGACGCGATCTCGGGTTACGCCAACGGCGCGAGCCTGGCGCGAGTCTCGCTCCACGACTGGGTCGCGTATGAGGACGCCTCGACCCGCGACAATTGGGCGGTGCGCGAGGGATATGGCACGCTCATCGCCGACCACGCCGCCGGCATCCCCGTCCGCCTCGGCCTCCCCGCCGCCCGGATCGACCGCTCGAGCGCGCGCCTCCGCATCGAGACGCCGCAGGGGACGATCGAGGCGGACCGGGTGATCGTCGCCGTCCCGACCACGGCGCTCGCCCGCGGCGACCTCGTCTTCGATCCCCCGCTCGACGACCACGTGCAGGCCGCCTCCGACCTGCCGCTCGGCATTGCCGACAAGGTGTTCGTCGGCGTCTCGGGCGCGGTCGAGTGGCCCGCAAACGCGCATGTCACCGGCGACCCGCACAGCGCCTGCACCGCCAGCTACCGCCTGTCCCCGCTCGGGCTGCCGCTGATCGAGGCGTTCTTCGGCGGGGACACAGCCGACGCGCTGGAGGAACGTGACGCCTTCGCCTTCGTCGCCGACGAACTCGCCCGCCTGCTCGGCAACGGTATCCGGTCGCGACTCGTGCCGCTGATCGCGACGCGCTGGCGGCACGAGCCGCATATCCACGGCGGCTACAGCCACGCCAGGATCGGCCACGCGACGCAGCGACGGGTCCTCGCGACCCCTGTCGAGGACCGCATCTTCTTCGCCGGCGAGGCCTGCTCCACGGCCGACTTCTCGACCGCGCACGGCGCCTACGCGACCGGCCTGCACGCGGCCGAGGCGGTGCTCAGATCGTCCAGATCGCGACGTTGACCGCCAGCACCGCGGCCATCACGAGCAGCAGCACGCCCTTGCGCCGATCGCGTCCGCTCGCGAGCAGATAGCCGCCGCCGATCAGGCAGGCGAAGCTACCGAGCATCCCGATCGCCGGGGCGGCGGACTCGATCCCGGTCACGAGGCTGCCAGCACCCGCCCATAGGCCTGTCGATCGACGTTCCCGCCCGAGAGGATCACGAGCAGCCCCGGCTCCACCGCGACCGTGCCCGCCAGCACCGCCGCGAGCGCGACCGCGCCGCCGGGCTCGATCACCAGCCGCAGCTCCTGCGCGGCCCAACGCTGTGCCGCCGCGGTCTCCGCCTCGCTGACCGCCACCCCTGTCGCGTCGCGGCGAGAAAGCACGTCGAAGGTCAATGGTGAGACCTGCTTGGTCTGGAGCGAGTCGCACGCCGTCGGCGGGGGCGAATCGCCGACCGGCAAGATCCAGCTCGCCTCGAGCGAGCGGCGCATGTCGTCCCAGCCTTCCGGCTCGACCACGGTGATGCGGGCGTCCTTCAGCCCCAACGCGATCCCCGCCGCCAGCCCGCCGCCGCCGCACGGCATCACGACATGCACGGGCGAGCCGAGCCCCAGCGCCTCCATCTGCGCCGCCGCCTCGAGTCCCACGCTTCCCTGCCCCTCGATGATCCACGGATCGTCGAAGCTCGGCACCAGCGTCGCACCGCGGGCTTCGGCGAGACGAGCGGCGATCTGCTCGCGCGACTCGGTGGCGCGGTCGTAGCTGACCACTTCGGCGCCGAGCGCCAGCGTCCCCTCCACCTTCGCGCGCGGCGCATCGGCGGGCATGACGATCGTCGCCGCGATCCCCAAGCGCTTGGCGGCCCAGGCGACGCCCTGCGCGTGGTTGCCGCTGGAGAACGCCACGACCCCTTTTCGCCTCGCTTCGTCGTCCAAGGCGGTCAGCCGATGCCATGCGCCGCGGATCTTGAACGCCCCGATCGGCTGAAGCGATTCCGCCTTGAAGAGGACCTGCACCCCGTTGATTTCGCGTGAGAAGGCTGGGGTCGGCGGGAGGACGGCCGCGACCTTGGCGGCCGCGTCTCTGACCCCGGCACGGGTCGGTTGTCGCAAAATTGTCATGGATGAACTTTCGGGGTCCGCGGCCACTTTACATGCGGGCCAAGCGACCCTAATTCGCACCTCCGCTGCCCCATGGGACTTCCAACCGCAAGGCAGCTTCTTTGTCGTCGCCGAAAGGCACTTGGAGGTCCCTTGATTTGCACCAGCATCATCGCGCGCTGGGGCTAGCTGCCCCGTCGACTGCCGTCACCTCCGCCCCGGTGGGCGTGGAGGACGCCTTCGAGATCGCCCAGCGTCGACCGGTCCAGCCGGTCACGCTCGTCCGTCCGCATGCTGCGGCGCGGGCCGCCCGGTTCTTCTCCCAGAAGTTCCCGGGCCGCTCGATGTATGCGGTCAAGGCGAACCCGAGTCCCGAGCTGATCCGGATCCTGTGGGACAACGGCATCACCCATTATGACGTCGCCTCGATCGCCGAGGTGCGCATGGTGCGCCGTACGCTCCCGGGTGCGACCCTGTGTTTCATGCACCCGGTCAAGAACGAGGATGCGATCACCGAGGCGTATCACGTCCACGGCGTGCGCACCTTCAGCCTGGACAGCCTGGAAGAGCTGGACAAGATCATGCGCGCGACCGCGGGCCGGGACGGTGTGGAAGCCACCGACCTGACGCTCTGCGTCCGGCTGCGCGTATCGTCGGAGCATTCCAAGCTGAGCCTCGCGTCGAAGTTCGGCGTGGCGCCGCAGGACGCCAAGCCGCTGCTGTTCGCGGCGCGCCAGGCGGCCGATGCGCTCGGCATCTGCTTCCACGTCGGGTCGCAGGCGATGACGCCTGAGGCCTATTCGAACGCGATGGAGCGCGTCCGGGCGGCGATCGTCGAGGCGGCGGTGACCGTCGACGTGATCGACGTCGGCGGCGGGTTCCCGTCGTCCTATCCGGGGATGGAGCCGCCGGACCTCGAGCGCTACTTCGACACTATCCACCGCGCGTTCGAATCGCTGCCGATCAGCTATTCGGCCGAACTGTGGGCGGAGCCGGGCCGTGCGCTCTGCGCCGAATACAGCTCGCTGGTCGTGCGCGTGGAGAAACGCCGAGGGTCGGAGCTGTATATCAACGACGGGGCTTACGGCGCGCTCTTCGACGCCGCGCACATCGGCTGGCGCTTCCCCGTCAAGCTGCTGCGCGAGCCGCCGTCGGACGTCCGCCCGCACGGATTCAGCTTCTACGGTCCGACCTGCGACGACATCGACCATATGGCCGGCCCGTTCGAGCTGCCGGCGGACATCGGCACCGGCGACTATATCGAGATCGGGATGCTTGGCGCCTATGGCTCGGCGATGCGGACCGCCTTCAACGGTTTCGGATCGGACGAGACGGTGATCGCCACGGACGAACCGATGGCGTCCCTGTACCACGTCGAGGAACGGCGCGCGACGTCGAACGTCGTCAAGCTGTAAGACCAGCGTCATACCGACATCGGGTGGCGGCGGCCTTCGGGCCGCCGTCCCCACACGGGTTTCCGCGTCCCCACGAACGACTGCGGGCATCTGCACGGGATCACCCATGACCGACAGCCTGATCAAGACCGCCGCCGCCCAGCCGGCGGACACCTCCAACCGCAAGGCCGAACTGCTTTCCAAGCAGGTCAAGCATATCGACATCAAGAGCTTCGACGCGCGCCCGATCGTCGATGCGATGAAGGACATGAGCTTCACCAGCCGCGACCTCGGCCGCGCGACCGGCATCTACAACGACATGCTGGCCGACCGCGACTGCACCATCTTCCTCGTCATCGCGGGCTCGACCTCCGCCGGCGGCTGCATGGACCTCTATGCCGAGCTGGTCCGCAACAACATGGTCGACGGCATCGTCGCCACCGGCGCGACCATCGTCGACATGGATTTCTTCGAGGGGCTCGGCCACAAGCATTACCAGGCGCTGGAGATCCCGGACGACGACACGTTGCGGTCGCTCTACATCGACCGCATCTACGACACCTATATCGACGAAGAAGCGCTCCAGCAGGTCGATCATACGATCTTCGAGATCGCCGAGTCGCTACCCGCCGGGCCGTACAGCAGCCGGGCGTTCATCCGCGAGATGGGCAAGTATCTTGTCGAGCACGGCAAGAAGGAGAACAGCCTCGTAAAGCTCGCCTACGAGCACGACGTGCCGATCTTCTGCCCGGCGTTCGTCGATTCCTCCGCAGGCTTTGGGCTGGTCAAGCACCAGGTCGACGCCGCCAAAGCCGGCCGGCCCTATGTCATGATCGACGCGGTGGCCGACTTCCGCGAACTCACCCAGATCAAGATCGAGGCGGGCGTCACCGGCCTGCTGATGATCGGCGGCGGCGTGCCGAAGAACTTCATCCAGGATACGGTCGTCTGCGCCGAGATCCTGGGCCATGACGACGTCCAGGTTCATAAATACGCGGTCCAGATCACCGTCGCCGACGTTCGTGACGGCGCCTGCTCCTCCTCCACCCTCCAGGAGGCGGCGTCGTGGGGCAAGGTCAACACCGGCATCGAGCAGATGGTGTTCGCGGAAGCCGGCTCGGTCATGCCGCTGTTGGCGTCCGACGCCTATCACCGCGGCCATTGGAAGGATCGTCCCGTCCACGGCTGGGCGAAGCTCTTCACGTGAGCGTCGCCTTCCGCCGCGAGAGCGACGAGGAGCATCTCGAGCCCAAGTTCGAGCTGCCGATCGCCGCCGGCCCGAACCTCGTGACCGCGCGCGGGCTCACGCAGATCGAGGCGCGGGCCGACGCGCTGGCGGCGGAGATCGCGCGCGAGGCGGATGAGGAGCGTCGCAAGGTCCTGCAACGCGACTTGCGCTACTGGCGGACGCGCCGCGCCACCGCCGAGGTGGTCGCGGCGCGCATCGACGGCGGGGTCGGCGTCGGCAGCCGGGTGACGTACCGGGTGGGGGCGGACACGCGGACGGTCTCGATCGTCGGTGGCGACGAGGCCGATCCGGCCGCCGGGCTGATCGCCTTCCAGGCTCCGCTCGCCCGCGCGCTGATGCGCGCAGCGGACGGCGACGACGTCGCGTTCGGCGGCGGCACGGTCGAGGTCTTGGAGGTCGACGATGAGCAAGGGTGAGGTGTTCGAGCGTCACCGCCAGCCCTGGACCGCCGACGAGATCCAGAAGCTGCACCAGTTCGCCAAGAAGGGCATGGCGCTCAAGGCCATCGCCAAGGCCCTCAAGCGCAGCGAGGAATCGACGAAGGACCGTGCCAAGGCGGATGGCTTGTCGATCGCCAAGCTGCGCTGAACGCAGGCTTCCGATCGGCGCTCGGCTGGCGTAACCGATCGAGAAGCGGTGCGGAGAAGACGGATGCCCGATCGTAGGACTGTGCTCGCGGGGTCGCTCGGTCTTGCCTCGTTGACCCTCGCCAAGCGTGCGGCGGCGCAGACGACCACGACCCAATGGCCTCCGGCCGAGCACGTTCGGCTCTGGCCGGGACGCCCGCCCAACTCGCCCAAGGTCCTGCCCCGTTACGCGCCGTCGATGAACGGCGAGCCGCCGCGGCGCGAGCTGTGGCTGCGCGGGGTCGCCGAGCCGGTGGTCGGCGTCTATCGGCCCGCCAATCCGGATGGGCGGGCGCTGCTCGCGCTGCCGGGCGGCGGCTACGAGTTCATCTCGGTCGAGAACGAGGGGATCAACGTCGCCCGGACCTTCGCGCCCAAGGGCGTGACGGTGTTCGTGCTCGCCTACCGCCTCCCCGGTGAGGGCTGGCTCGAGCCTGAGGACGTGCCGCTCCAGGACGCGCAGCGCGCGATGCGGCTGATCCGCCGCGACGCCGCCAGATACGGGATCGACTCCGCGAAGCTTGGCTGCATCGGCTTCTCCGCGGGCGGGCTGCTGTCCGCCAGTCTCGCGGTGGCGAGCGGGGATCCTGTCTACGCGAGGATCGACGCGGCCGACGATCTCCCGGCCCGACCGGCCTTCGCCGGTTTGGTCTACCCCGTCGTCTCGGGCTCGCTCATGCGGGTCGGCAAGCTTCCCTCGGCACGGTTCGACGCGCCGCAGCGCGTCAGCCACGACACGCCGCCGGTCTTCATCACTCACGCCCTCGACGATCCGGTGGTCCCCGCACGTGAGCCGATCGCGATGATGGAGGCGTGCCGCGCCGCCGGCGTACCGATCGAAGCTCACTTCTTCGAGGAGGGCGGACACGGCTTCGGCCCC
The DNA here is from genome assembly GCF_058313435.1 of Sphingomonas sp. SP6. Classification (NCBI taxonomy): domain Bacteria; kingdom Pseudomonadati; phylum Pseudomonadota; class Alphaproteobacteria; order Sphingomonadales; family Sphingomonadaceae; genus Sphingomonas; species Sphingomonas sp. SP6. Next base: position 223,357 of record NZ_JBZFLG010000004.1, on the reverse strand, counting down.
GCATATCTCTCCGCGGACAGGCCGGGGTCCCGCTGGCCCGACCTGTTCGATCTTTGGATGACCCGCACCTTGGCGGCGCCGAAGCCCGCGTGACGCTCGACCGACGCGCGCTGCTCGGCCTCGGTGCGGGGGCGGCGCTTGCGCCCGCGACCGCGCAGGCGGCGAGCCGCTGGCCGGCGTCGGAGCGGATCGCGCTCTGGCCGCGGATGCCGCCGGGTGGGCTCGCCCGACCGGCGGTCTTTCAGGGCGCGGCGACGCCCGAACTCGGCGTCTATCGTCCCGCTCGCCCAGACGGGCGCGGGGTATTGGTGATTCCCGGCGGCGGCTACGGCTTCGTCTCGATCGAGAACGAAGGCGCGGATGTCGGCGAGGTGCTGACGCGGTTCGGTATCACCGCCTTCGTCCTCGCCTACCGCCTGCCCATCGACGGCTGGCGCGACCGCGCCGACGTGCCGCTCCAGGACGCGCAGCGCGCGCTGCGGCTGATCCGCGAGGGCGCCACCCGCTACCGCGTCCATCCGGCGCGAGTCTCCGTGCTCGGCTTCTCCGCGGGCGGCCATCTGGCGGGCGCGCTGGCGACGCTGGCCGAGTACCGCGCCTATTCGCCCACCGACGCCGTCGACCGGCTGTCCGCGCGCCCGGCGGCGGCCGGGCTGATCTACGCCGTGTCGAACATGAGCGCGGGCCGCAGCCGTGGCGGCAGCCGGGCGAACCTGCTGGGGCCGTCGCCCGATCAGGCGTCGGTCCGGCGCTACGCGGTCGATGCCCACCTGGCGGGCGCGCCGCCGCTCTTCCTGGCGGCGGCGGAGGACGACGAGACGGTGCCGATCGTCAACACGCTCGACCTTGCCGCCGCCGCCCGGCGCGTGCGGGTGCCGCGCGAAGTCCATCTGTTCGCTCGCGGGGGCCACGGGTTCGGGGTGCGTGCACCCTTAGGCTCGCCCGCAGCGCTCTGGCCCGAGCTCTACAACCGCTGGCTGATCGAGGCGCTCAGCCGAACAGCCGCGTGAGGCTGCGTTCGAGCATCACGAACTGCCAGAGCGTCCGGCCATGCTCCTCGCGACCGGAGCGGTGCGCCTCCGCAAGCCGGGCCAGTTCGGCCATGTCGAACCACCCGGTTTGCGACAGCACCCGCGATCGGCCCAGCGCCCCCGCTTCGCCGGCCAGCACTCCGCGGAACCAGGCGCTGACCGGCGTCACGAACCCCATCTTCGGACGGTAGAGGATGGCGGGCGGCAGATAGCGCTCCATCGCCTTCTTCATCAGATACTTCCCCTCCCCTCTTCGGAGACGAAGCGAGGTCGGCAGGGTCGCGCAGAACTCGACGAGGCGGTGATCAAGCAGCGGCTCGCGCGCCTCCAGGCTCACCGCCATGCTGGTCCGGTCGGTCTTGGTCAGGATATCACCCGGGAGCCAGATCGTCATGTCGGCATATTGCGCGCGGTCGAGCGGATCGCGTGCGGGCGCGTCGCGCATCGCGGCGACATAGCGGTCCTCCGCACGGTGCCCGGCGAGCGCGCGCCGCGCGGCGTCGGTGAACAGGCGGTGGCGGAGCGCCGGCGTCGTGACCCCGACCGCCCGAGCATAGGCCTCGGCCCCATCGTCGGCGAGCGAGAGCAGCGTCGTCTTTGCCCGCAGTGCTCGTGGCGCCCAGTCCGCCTTGGGGTAGACGCGGCCGAGCACGCCGAAGACGCGCGCGCGCATATCGGCCGGGAGCAACCCGCGCACTCGCTCCTCCGCCGCCTGGAAGCGGTGACGGCGATACCCCGCCAGCGCCTCGTCCGCGCCGTCACCGGCGAGCGCCACCGTCACGGTCTCGCGCGCGAGCTTGCAGACCTGATAGGTCGCCAGCGCCGAGGCGTCGGCGAACGGCTCGTCGAAGGCGGCGACGAGCGTGTCGATCAGCGCGAAATCGTCGGGATCGACCACCCGTTCGCGGTGATCGGTCGCGAACCGCTCCGCGACGGTGCGGGCGTAGGATCGCTCGTCATATCCCGTCTCGTCGAACCCGATGGTGCAGGTCGAAACGGCGCGCGGGCTCGCCTCGGCCATCAGCGCGACGACGGCAGAGCTGTCGACGCCTCCGGACAGGAATGCGCCGAGCGGCACGTCGGACACCATGCGCGACCGCACGCCCTCGCGCATCCGGTCGAGCAGTTCCTCCTCGAGTGCGGAAGCAGACCCGCTCGCACGATCGGCGAAGCTCAGGCTCCACCAGCGGCGCGGCGCGGGGACCGGCTTGCCGCGCTCGACCAGCAGGAAGGTCCCAGCCGGCAGCTTGCGGACGCCCGCGACCAGGCAGGCGTCGTCGGGGACGTAGCCGTAGGCGAGATAATCCTCGACCGCCTGGAGGCTCGGCTCACGCCGGAGCAGAGGATGCGCTAGCAGGCCCTTGAGGTCACTTGAGAACACCAGCGCTCCGTCGGCCAGCTCGGCGTAATGGAGCGGCTTCACCCCCAGCCGGTCGCGCGCCATGAACAGACAGTTGGCCCGCGCGTCGTGGATCGCGAAGGCGAACATCCCGACCAGCCGGTCGAGCATCGACGGCCCCCAGGCCGCCCAGCCGGCGAGCAGCACCTCGGTATCGCCCTGCGTCCGGAACCGCGCGCCCCGCGCTTCCAGCTCGGTGCGGAGCGCGACGTAATTGTAGATCTCGCCGTTGAAGACGATCGCCAGCGCCTCGTCCTCGCTCAGCATCGGCTGGGGCGAGCCCTCGACGTCGATCACCGACAGGCGGCGGTGACCGAAGGCGACGCCCGGCGCGGTCCAGACGCCCGAGCCGTCCGGGCCGCGGACCGCCATCGCATCGGTCATCGCGCGGATGCGCTGCGGATCGACGGGCTTGGGGGTGCCCGGATAGTAAAGGCCCGCGATGCCGCACATCCGCCCGGCCCTAGCGCCCGAGCAGCCGTTCGCACACCCCGTCGATCGGCCCTAGCGCCGCCATGAAGCGCGCGATCGCCGCGCGCGGGTCGCGACCGGGCCGAACGATGGCGGAGGTGTGAATGGCAATCGCGGTCTGGTTGCCGCCGAGCAGCCGCGCCTCGGTGGTGGCCAGCTTGACTCTCAGCGGCTCGGCGGTCGTCACGCCCCCGACGCGATACCAGGTCGCGATCACCCGCTCGACCGAGCGGCCGTCATCCGCCGCCGCGACGACCCGCATCGCCGATCCGCCCGCGATCGCGGCTTGGTCCTCGACGCGGATCCAGCGATCCGCCTCGCGCAGCGCGCCGGTGCCGAACGCGATCAGCTCCGCCCCTTCGCGCTGCTTGGCGAACACGGCGATCGAGAGCTCGACCGCATCGCCCGAAGCGTCGACGTAGCGACCGATCAGATAATGGTCGGCCGAGGGGTAATAGGGGCTCCACGGCGCATCGGCGTCGAGCGGAGCACGCTGCCAGCCGGCGACCTCGGGCAGCGCGACCCTCGCCGGCAGCGGCGCAGTCTGCGCTCCCGCCGCGGCGCTCCAGGCCGGGAAGATGAGCGCGGTCGCCATCACCAGCAGCGCCGCCGGAGCGAGCGCGAGCGTATGGCGCGGCGTCGCCTGCAACTGCGCGGGATCGAACGCCGGATCGTCCGGCGCGCGATCGAACCAGCGCCACCCTGCCGCCATCACCAGCGCCATGACGACGCCGAAGAACACCCAGCCGTAGACGATATGGTCGAACCCGGTCGCCTTCTCGACCCCGACGAGATCGGCAGCCCAGATCGTCCCGAATGCGCGCACCGCATTGGCCAGCACCGGGATCGCCAGCGCCGCGACCATGAAGACCGCACGCTTGGTCCAGGACGCAAAGCAGACGTTGGCGACAAGCGCGCCGTAAGCGAGCATCGCGATCACGAACTTCGCGCCGGAACACGCCTCCGCCACCTCGAACCAATAGCGGCCCGCATGGATCAGCACCCCGTCGACGCTCGCCGGAATGCCGACCGCATGGAGCATCGGCAGCATCATCGAAACGGTGAGCGACTGAAGCGGCGGCTCGAGTTCCTCGCCGAACGGAACAGCGAAGTAGAGGTAGGCGAGCGGAAACAGGAGCGCCCGGGCGACGTTCGGCCCCAAGATCGTCAGCGTCGCGCCCTGGATCATCATCACCAGCCCAAGTTGGCGCGCCAAGGCGAGACTTGCGGCATCGCCGAGCAGCCAGCCGAACCCGCCCGCGGCGACGAGCGCGAGGCCGGGCCACCACGACATGGGCGTCAGCTCGGCGAGCCCGGCGCGGCGCGTCCAGATCAGCCAGCCGACCACCGGCAGGATGAACAGGCAATGCCCGAAGGTGGTCGAGGTCCACCAGATATGGACGAGATCGCCGACGTCCGGCGCGAAGGCGGCGAGCAAGGCGACGATCGCCAGCGCCAACGCGACGAGATGGATGCGCCAACCCGAGGTGCGCGGCGGGGCGATCGCGAGGGAGGTCACCCCGCCCTCCTTGGTAAAGGCCCGGCGAGCAGCCCGTGCAAGCCCGCCAGGCGCGCGTCCCAGCCGTAGCGCGCGATCACGCGCGCGCGGGCCGCCTCACCGAGCACCGCCGCCCGCGCGGGATCGGCGAGCAGCCCGCACACTGCCGCGGCCGGCTCGTCCGCGACCACAATCGTCCCCACGTGGTCGATCCCTTCGGCAGCGGCGGAAGAGGCGACTACCGGACGCGCCATCGCCATCGCCTCGAGCACCTTGTTCTGCACCCCCCGGGCAAGCTGAAGCGGCGCCACCACGACCGCTGCCGCGGCGAGCCAAGGGCGAACGTCGGGGACTTCGCCGGTGACGACGACGCCTCCGCTCGCCAGGCCCTTCACCGCCGCCGTCGGCGCGCGACCGACGATCGCGATGCGTACGTTTGGATGACAGGATCGGATCGCCGGGAGCGACTCGCGTGTGAAGGCGAGCACCGCGTCGATGTTCGGACGATAGTCCATCTGGCCGGTGAAGACGATCAGCGGGCCGGGCGCGGCCACCGGCGCGACGATCGCGGGATCGAACGTCGCCGTGTCGATCCCGTTCTCCAGCGCTTGCGCCCCCGGCAGTAGCGCCGCTTCGGCCGCGCTGACGAACAGACTCGCGTCTACCTGCGCGGCGGTCGCACGCTCGAACCGGCCGAGGAGCCGGGCCTCGCGCCGCATCATCCAACGCATCGGCCCGCGCGCGTCGTCGGCATAGGCCGCGAACTTGGCGCTATCGAGGTCGACGAAGTCCATCACCGTCCGGGGCGCGGCGGTGGGCAGATATTGCGCCATCTGCCCCGAGAAGACGTAAATCGCGTCGATTGGACGCCGCGCGAGCACGTCGCGCACCGCGCCGCCAACCCGCGCGTCGGCGAAGGCGGTCAGCGACAGCGGCTTGCCCGTCGCCAGCGCTTCCGCCGCCGCCCTGGCCCGCGACTTGGCGCGCGGCACGATCACGCATTCGCCCAGCAAATCGCGGAACTCCGCCGGCGGCTCCATGTCGCGCGGGTCGTCGGCGAAGGCGATCAGGTGGACGCGCGCGAACGACGCGATGTGCTTCACGACGTGGTAGCTGCGGATCTTGTCGCCGCGATCGGGCGGGAAGGGCGCGCGGTGGGCGAGGAAGAGGACCTCCATCTCAGCCCAGCCCGCGGCTGATCCAAGGTCCGACGAGGTTCGCGACCGGGAGCGGCAGCTTCTGCCACGTCCGCACCATCAGCGCATATTTGGGGCTGAGCGGGTTGATCTCGCGCGCCTCGCCCTTCGACCATTTGGCGTAGGCGAGCGCGCGACCTTCGAACCCCCAATTCTTCTTGAACGCCGCCGCGCCCGTTCCGGCCTTCGATCGACCGAAGTCGAACCGCGTGCAACCCCGCGCGCGGGCATGCGCCATCAGCGCGAAATACATCCGGTCGTTCGCGCGCAGCCCCCGCGCCGCCTCGATCCCGCCGCCCCAGTAGGGATAGACCGTGCCGCGGTGATAGAGGCTGAGTACGCTCGCGACCGCGCGGCCATCGTGGCGGACCGTCAGGATGTCGGAGTCCATGGTCCGAAGCACCTCCCGGAACAGCGCGCGCGGGAACACCGGCGTACCGAGATTGCGGACCGATTCGGCATAGACGCGGTAGTGTTCGTCGGCGAGTTCGATGCCGCCGGTGACGACCTCCAGCGCGTTCGCCAGCGCCTTTCGGACCTCGGCGCGCTGCTTGCGAGGGATAGCGAGGAGCTCGGCGGCGTCGTCCGCCGCCAGATCGCGCGCATACCCCAGGTAGGTCACGTCGTCGCGCGTCCAGCTCGCCGGCAACGGGCCGCCCCGCAGCTCGACCGTACGAATGCCCAGTCGATCGGCGAGTGCGGCCGCGGCGGGGGCGAAGTCGCCATGTCCCAGCATGCCGCCATCGACCGCGAAGCTCGCCGAGACGAGCGCCGAGCCGAACAACGGCGACCGGACCTCGGTGAGCGGCAGCACGCCGACGACCACACCCTCGCGCTCGGCGACGAGCGTGCGGTCGCGCTGCCCACATGCGCGCTCGACCGCGTGCGACCAGGCGGGAAGATGGAACGGCGTCGCTTCGGGATGCGCAGCGACGAAGGCCGTGATCGCCGCCCTGTCCTCGGCCGTTGCGCCGCGAATGCGCGCTTCGGCGGCGGGGACCGCGAAGTCGGCGGCGCGCGGAACCGCGTTCACGTCCGCCGCGCCTCGCCGGCGACCACGGCGTCGACCCGGCCCCACTCATGTCGGCGCACCAGCGCTGCGAGCTTGCCCGCCATCGCGCGCTGCCGGCTATAGTGGCGGACGCGCGACTTGAGCGGCGCGCCAGACACCCGGGGCTGGTCGGGATCGACCTCCCACGGATGAAAATAGAAGATCGCGGGCCGTCCCTCTCCCGCCACCTGCCGCACCGCAAAATCGGTCAGCGCCGCCGGGAAGAGCCGGAAGAACCCACCCCCGGTCGCCATCCGGCGCCCGGCGAACTCGGCGACGGTCACCGGCAGCTCGATCAACGCCGCATCCGCAAGCGGGCGCCAGGCGTAGCGCGGCGAGTCGCGCCAGCCATAGTGGTCGTGGCGAACCGGAGCGACGCTGGAGGAATAGGTGTAGCCCTCCTCCGCCAGGACCGGATGCGCCCATGGGGTGCGCGCGTCGATCGAAAAGCTGGGCGCGCGGTAGCCGGTGACCTTTGCCCCGCCCGCATCCTCCAGCGCCGCGCGGGCGCGGGCGAGGTCGGCCCGGAACTCAGCGGGCGTGAAGGTGAAGACGCGCTGGTGGTCCCAGCCGTGGCTGGCGATCTCGTGCCCCTCGTCGACGATGCGGCGGATCAGCGCGGGGCTGCGCTCCGCCACCCAGCCGAGGGTGAAGAAGGTCGCCTTGACCCCGGCGTCCGCGAAGAGGTCGAGGACCCGCCCGGTGTTGTGCGCGACCCGCGATTCGAGCGCCGGCCAGTGGGCGCGGTCGATCGTGCGCTCGAACGCGCCGACCTGGAACCATTCCTCGACATCGACCGACAGACCGTTGAGCATCGCACCACCTCTGAACGGCGCCGTCCTAACGGGCAAATGGTTGACGCGCCGTGCGCTCAGGCGACCTCGCGCAGCGCATCGGCGCGGCCCTCGGCCCAGGCGCCCTCGCCCTCCACCCAGTCGACCAGCAGCGTCAGGACCCGGCGCAGGGCGACGTCCTGCTCCTCGAGCCGCAACTCGAGCGAGGCGACGCGGGCATGGAGGTCGGCGTCGTGCGCCGGCGGCGTCGCAGACGCGGTCGGCGTGTCCGCTTTCTGGACCGCCTCGGCCGCGACCGGCGCCGGCCGGCGGACGTCGCGCGCCGCGTCGTCGATCACCGACTGGACCAGCGCGGCGTCGACCAGCTCGACCTGCGCCAGCGCGGCGTGGAGCAGCACCCGGCCCATCAGCTGATTGAGCCGCCGGGGGACGCCATCGGTCGCCTTGAACACCAGCGGGAAGACATCGTCGGCGAAGTCCGGGCGCCCCGTCCAGCCAGCGACCTGAAGGCGCCGGGCGATATAGGTCTCGACCTCCGCCTCTCCCATGGGGTCCAGATGATGAAGCGCGATCACGCGCTGGCGGAGCTGTTCGAGCCGGTTCGAGCCGTTGAGCCGGTCGCGGAACTCCGGTTGCCCGAGCAGGAAGATCTGGAGCATCGCGCGGCCGCCAGCCTGGAAGTTGCTGAGCATCCTCAGCTCCTCCAGCGCCGAGACGGGAAGCGCCTGCGCCTCGTCGACGATCAGCAGCGTCCGGCGGCCGGTCCGGGCGACGGCGTGGAGGCCACGCTCGATCAGGGTCAGCAGTTCCGCCTTGCTCTTGCCCTCCCCTTCAATCGCCAGCCCGGTCGCGACGGCGCGCAGCAGATCGTCCGCCTCGATCGCGGTCGAGACGATCTTGATCGGGTTGAGCCGCGCCGGGTCGATCCGGCTCATCAGATGGCCGACCAGCGTCGTCTTGCCCGCGCCGATGTCGCCGGTGATGACGATGAAGCCCTCTCCCTGCGCCAGCCCGTAGCCCAGATAGGACATCGCCTTGCGGTGCGTCGCCGTATCGACCCAGAAGCGGGGGTCCGGGGTCAGCGCGAAGGGCCGGTCCGTCAGCCCGAAATGATCCTCGTACATCGTCGTGTCCTCAGAACGTGTACCTGGCGCCGAGCAGCGCCTGCGCCGACCATTGCTCGTCGAGATCGGACTGGTCGTAGGTGTAGACGCCGAGCGACGCGACGGTACCGAGCCGCCCGAAGTTCAGGCTGTAGCTGCCGGTCGCCCCCGCGCCCCAGACATCGTCCGCGCTGCCGAGTCCGTTCGCCAGACCGCTGGAATACCAGTTTGCGAAGACGTTGGCGTCCAGCGTCGAGCGACGGGTCAGGGCGCGGCTCCAGAACGCCTGGGCGTAGGCGCTCTGATCCTCAAGACCGTAGATCGTGATTCCGGGCGTCGTGTCGGGGGTGTAGAGCTTGCGGTTGGCGTAGCCTGCGCCGAAGCCCAGGCTGGTGCGGCCGCGCGCGATCGAGATCACGCCGTCGACCCCGCGCGCGCGGTAGCTCGCCGAAGATGCGGACTGGAGCGCGGCGCTGAGGCAGCCGCCGGCACCCAGCCCGCCCTCACCGGGCTTGGAGCCGAACACACAACCGCTGAACTGCTGCCCGAAGCCGTCGGGCTGCGTCTGGAAGTTGGTCGGCAGCGCGCGCAGCCCGTCGCGGAGCTGGCGACCGAAGGTCTCGATCCCGTCGTAGACGACGACCTGGAGGCCGGTGTCGCGGGTCATCTGCCACTGGAGCGAGCCGGTGTAGCTGTCGCTTCCATAGCGATAGCCGGCGTTCGCCTGGAGCTCGAGCCGGGGGCTCGGCCGCCAGATCACGCCGCCATCGTAGATCAGCCCGTCGGTGTTGTAGGCGATCCGGACCGGCGAAGTGGGATCGGTGACGTAGCGCCCGCCCTGGGTGGTCACGGGATTGCCGTTGGCGTCGAGCAGCGCGTCCTTCTGCCTGCTCGTGATCTTCTCGTAGCCGACGCCGCCGCGCACCGCGAAGGTCGAGGTGACCGGCAGCACGACGTCGCCGCGACCGAAATAGCCTTCGTAGCTCTGGTCGAGCTGGTGCGCGTCCTCGCGCTCGTAGGCGCCGCTCAGGGTGACGCCGACCGGAAGCACGCGCCCGGGGGCGACGCCGACCGAGGCGGTGGCGAGGTGGCTGACCGAATCGTCGAAATAGTCGACGCTGGGCTGGCCGGGCGCGACCCCCGTCTGGCCGGGGGACTCCACCTTGGTGTACGCGGCGTGGTAGGCGGCGGTGAGCTGCGCCGGGCCGACGCTCGTCGCCAGGTTCGGCCCGCCATAGACCGAATAGACCTGGCTGATGTTGTCAACATTGCCGGCGAGCACGCCCGGCGCCGCGCCGCGGATGTCGGTGCGGGTGCGGGTCGCAAGCGCGCCGCCGTCGAGGGTGAGCGCCGGCGTTGCCTTGAACGAGGCCCGGGCGAGACCGGAATGGACGTCGTCGTCGGCAATCCTGTCGTCCCACTGGATCCGCCGCTCGTAGCGATAGCTGATCTGCGCGTCGGCGCGCGGCCCGCTGACGCCCGCGTCGATCCCGGCCGAGACCTGAGTATAGGTCAGCACGTCGTCACCGTTGGTGAGATCGGCGGTCGCGACCTGCGTCAGCTCGATATAGGGCTGGACGTATTTGCTGCGGGTTTGCGTCTGCGCCTGCGCCGGCTGGACGAGGACGACCCCCACCCCGCCGAGCAGCGCCATATGAAGGGCCCGGGTCACTTCGACTTCTCCTGACCATAATAGCTGCCGAAGCGTCCGCCGCCCGGCTGGTATGAGACTGCGTTGAGAACGAGGCTGATCCGTTCGCACCCGTCGAGCAGTGCCACCGCCTCACGGACATCCGCCTCGGTCGTACGATCGGCGCGGACGACGAGCATGACCTGACCGATCAGCAGCGCGAGGACGCTCGCGGGCGAGGCGGCAAGCGCCGGCGGCGTGTCGAACACGATCATCCGCTTCGGGTTCGCCGCGAGCAGCGCGTCGATCACCTCCTCGGTCCGCTTGCTGGCGAGCAATTCGGTGTCCGACGTGGTGCGCTGGCCCGAGGGCAGCAGCGAGAGCTGCGGCACGTCGGTGCGCACGACGCAGCTTTCCGGATCGAGGCTGGGATCGGCGAGGATGTCCATCAAGCCGACCGAATCCTCCAGGCCCAGCGTCTTCATGACGTCGGGTTTGGCGAAATCGCCGTCGACGAGCAGGATCTCGACATCACGCTCGGCGGCGAGGCTGATCGCCAGGTTGACCGCGCAATAGGTCTTGCCGTCACCGGGCTTGCCCGATCCGACCAGGATCGTGCGTGCCCGCTGGCCCATCGGGCCGTCGGCGACTTCGCGGGCGTTGAGCAGCAGTTGCCGTTTGACGAGGCGGAACTCCTCGGCGAGCGCGCCGACGGGGGCACCCGGCACGAGCATTCCCTTTTGCGCGAGCATCACCCGATCGATCGCGGCGATGCCGGCCGGGGCCGCCCATTCGGGCAGCGGCTCGGCGGGGATCGGCCGGGAGAGTTCGAGCGGCTCGGGCTGCGGGTCCGTGTGGAGAAACGCCGGCGCGGGATCGGAGAGAGCGGCGCGGAGCGGATGCGACACCCGCTCGCGACCCACGGCCGTCGGCGTCGGCGTCGGTGCTGGCGTCTCGACCGCGACCGGCGTCGCGGAGGGAGGCGCAGGCGGCGCTCCGACCGGCTCGCGGCGCGCGGGGGCTGGCGCCGGTGCGGCCTCGCCCTCGGGCCGCAACCCGTCGAAACCCCACAACTCTCCCGCGCGCTCGATCAGCGACAGCTCGCGTTCGGCGACGGGGCGACGGTCGATCTTCATGCCGTCATCCCCCGCTGCAGCATCTCGACGCCGAGCAGCAGCACGTAGCCGCCGCCGAGCGCCGCCACGCCCCCGGCGAACCACTTGAGCCGCTGCCTGCGCCGCTCCGCCTGGAGCTGCGTCAGCATCTCGCCGATCGAGCCGATCACGGGCATGCCCGCCGCCTTTTCGAGCCGCTGCTGGGTCGGGAAGGTGCTCTGCACCTGCGCGAGGGCGAAGGCGCCGCCGATCCCGCACACCAGCCCGGCGAGCAGCACGCCGGTCAGGAGCAGCGGCCGATTGGGCGCCGAGGGCGTCCGCGGCGTCGTCGGCGGGTCGATGACGCTGAAGCGGACCTGGTCGGTCTGCGTCTGCGCCTGACCGCGGATCGAGACCTGTTCGCGCTGGGCGAGGAGCTGGTCGTACTGATCCTTCAAGACCTGATAGTCGCGGTCGATCTGACCCTGCTGGGCCGCGACCTCGGGATCGCCCGCGATCTTGGCGTTGAGCGCGTCGAGATCACCCTGGAGCTGCTGCTTGCGGATCCTGAGCGACGCAACCGTCGAGGCCTTGTCCGCCTGCATCGACTGGAGCGACAGGTAGAGCGGATTGGGCGTGCCCCCGCCGCCCGCGGGCATCGGCTCGCCCTTTGCCGCGGCCTGCGCCTGCGCCAGCTGCGCCTTCAGCGCGACCACGTCGGGATGATTCTCGGTATAGCCGCGTCCCCGCGCGTCGGCGAGCTGACCCTGAAGCAGCGCGAGCCGTGCACGCGCGGGCCCGAGCCCGGACGCGATCCCCGCACCCGCGACCGTCCGCGGCGTCCCGGCCATCTGGCCCTGGAGCGCGGCGAGGCTCGACTGCGCCGCGGCGAGATCGCCGTCGACCTGCGACATCTGCGACCGCGTCGCTCCGATCCGGTCGGCGATCGAGCCGGTGCCCGGCAGCGAGCCGAGATAGCGGTTCTGGAAGTCCGCGCGCTTCGCCTCTGCGTCCTGGAGCTGCTTCTGCCGCTGCTGGAGCTGCTGGTCGAGGAAGGCGAGCGACTGGGTGTTCTGGCTGCGGTCGTCGGACAGGTTCTGCTCGACGAAGATGTCGATCAGCTTCTGCGTGATCGTGCGCGCCAGCTTCGGGCTCGACGAGGTCGTCAGGATCTCGAACAGGTTGTTCTGCTGCGCGGTCACCTTGATCGCGCTCTGGAGCCCGGCGACACGGTCGGCGACATCGCGGTCGGTCTTGACGCTCGCCGCCAGGTCGGTCCCGCGGACCACCTTCTCAAGGTTGACCGCGCTGGTCAGCGTCTGCCGCACGGTGTCGATGTCGTCCTGCGGCGCGCTGCCGGCGTCGCTGCCGGGGAGCACGGCGTGCATCTGGACGTAGACGCGCGCCTTCGACTCGTACCGGCTCGGAATCTGGCTCACCATGAACCAGCCGATCAGGCACACGCCCCAGGCGATCGCGAGCGCGATCCACCGGCGCGTCCAGATCGCGTGCGCGGCGATCCGCAGTTCTTCGTAGAGCCCGTTCACGTCAGAACATGCTCTCGGGAATGATGATCACGTCGCCCGGCTCCAGCCGGACGTTGGCGCTGGTGTCGCCGTTCTTGAGCAGGCTGTTGATCTTGAGCTGGAACTCGCGCTGCTTGCCGGTTGCGCGGTCGTAGCGGATCAGCCGCGCGCGGTTGCCCGAGGCGTATTCGCCGAGGCCGCCGACCGCGATCATCGCATCGAGCAGCGTCATGTTGGCGCGGAACGGGATCGAGGCGGGCTTCGCCGTCGCGCCGACGACGCGGACCTGCTGGCTGAACGTGCCCGAGAAGTTCTCCACGATCACCGAGACGATCGGGTCCTTGATGTACTCGCCCAGCGCCAGCTTCATGTCGGCGGCGAGCATCGACGGCGTCTTGCCGACTGCCGGCATGTCGCTGATCAGCGGCGTGGTGATGCGGCCGTCGGGACGGACCTGGACCTTGGTCGACAACTCCGGGTTGCGCCACACGAAGATGGTGAGCGAATCGAGCGGGCCGATGATATATTCTTCGCCGGGCGATTCCTTGCTCGCCACGAATGCCGCCGGCGGCAGCTGCGGCCGGCTGCCGCCGCCGCTCGCACAGCCCGACAGCGCCGTGGCGCCGAGCGCCGTGCCGAGGACCGCTTTCGAGAACCGGGACCGCATCACTGAACCTCCTGCGCGTTTGGGGGGACCGATCCCACGGAGATCACCCGCGAAATCGGCGTTGCGCTCAGGCTCGGCTATGCTTTGGAGAGGTGAAGATAGCGTTTAGCGATTAACCGAGAACCTCGGCGGGCGCGGGATGCCCGAGGAACGCCGTGGGGCTGGCCGAGAGGCCATAAGCGCCGGCCAGGAAGATCGCGATCACGTCGCCGGGTTCCGCTCGCGGCAGCAGCACGCGGTCGGCGAGCCGGTCGAGCGGCGTGCACAGCACACCGACGACCGACACGGGATCGTCCGCCGGCGCGCCCATCCGGCCCGCGACCGCCACCGGATAGTTGCGGCGCACGACCGTCCCGAAATTGCCCGAGGCGGCGAGCTGGTGGTGGAGCCCGCCGTCGATCACCAGGAAGGTCTCGCCCCGGCTCTCCTTCCGGTCGAGCACGGTGGTGAGATACACACCCGCCTCGGCAACGAGCCAGCGGCCGAGCTCGATCGCGAACCGAGCGTCCGCGAGGATCGCCGGCCGACGCGCGAGCGCCTCGTGCAGGCCGCCACCGATCGCCCCGATATCCAGCGCCACATCGCCCGCGAAATAGGGGATGCCGAAACCGCCGCCGAGGTTGACGAGCGGCGGCGCCTCGCCAACCGCGTCGGACAGCCGCGCCGCGAGCGCGAGCGTGGCCGCCTGCGTCTCGATCAGCGCCGCCGCGTCCAGCGCCTGCGAGCCGGCGAAGATATGCCACCCGCGCCACGTCGCGCCGGCGTCGATCACCCCACGGGCGAGCGCCGCCGCGCGCTCGGCGTCCACCCCGAACGGCGAGGCGCGTCCACCCATCTTCATCCCCGATCCGCGAAGCTCGATATCCGGGTTCACGCGAACGGCGAGGCGCGGGGTGACGCCGATCCGGGCGCCGATGGCGAGGGCGCGGGTCGCTTCGCCTTCGGATTCGAGGTTGATCGTCGCACCCGCGCGGATCGCCGCCTCGAGCTCGGCGTCGCGCTTGCCCGGCCCGGCGAAACTGATCGCGGTGGCGGGCTTTTCGGCGAGCGCCTTCGTCAGCTCGCCTGCGGACGCGACGTCGAAGCCGTCGACCAGCGGCGCGACCGCGGCGAGTAGCGGCGGGAAGGGATTCGCCTTGACGGCGTAGTGGAGGTCGACATCGCCGAATGCCGCACGAAAGCGGGCGATGCGGGCGGCCACGATCGCGGGGTCGTAGACGAACAGCGGGGAGCCGTGCTCCGCGACCCAGTCCGCGGCAGGGCGACAGGAGACAACGAGGTCGCCGGTCTGCACGCCGAATTCGGGTGGGAGGGGGCCGAAAGGCTTCATCTGTCTTCGCCTCCCCTGGGACGAGAGGTGGCGCGAAGCGCCGGAGGCGTGTCGCCGGCGGCGGCACGCTCCCGCACGACCGGGGACACCCCTCCGTCGGCGGTCCGCGCTGCCACTTCCCCTGCCAGGGGAGGCATAGCTTTGACCCGCGCCGCGATCGCGCTGCGGTCCAGCTTGCCGTTGGGATTGCGCGGCAGTTCGGCGTGCCAATCGATCCGTGCTGGTTGCATGAAATTGGGCAACTCGCGCTTCAACCGGGCGCGCAGCCGATCCTCGGCACCGGAGTCGCCGGCGGCGACCACCACGATCACTTGCCCAAGCCGCGCGTCGGCGACCCCGACCGCCACCGCCTCGCGCGCCTCGTCGCCGGCGAGCACCGCCTCCTCGATCTCGGCCGGGCTGATGCGATTGCCGGCCGACTTGATCATCTCGTCGTCGCGCCCGACGAAGCGGATCAGCCCGCCCGCGTCCGCGACCGCGGTGTCGCCGGACCAGACCGCCGTCCCGCCTTCGCGCGAGAAGGCCGGCGCGGGCCGGAACCGCGCCACGGTCCGCTCCGGGTCGCGCCAATATCCCTGGGCGACGAGCGGCCCGGCGTGGACCAGCTCGCCCGGTTCGTCGGCTGCGGCTCGCGTCCCGTCCGGGCGGACGATCATCACCTCGGCGAACGGGATGGCGCGGCCGATCGACTCGGGGTGGGCGTCGACCAGCGCGGGATCGAGGTAGGTCGAGCGGAACGCCTCGGTCAGCCCGTACATCGGATAGAGATCCGCCGCGGAAAACCGCCGCCGCAGCGCACGAACCAGCTGCGGGGTCAGCGCGCCGCCGGAATTGGTCAACCGCTTGAGCCGCGCCGCCGTTTCCGCCGGCCATTCCGTGTCCAGCAAGTGAGTCCACAACGGCGGCACGCCGGCGAGCGTGGTCGCGCCGACGCGGTCGACCGCCTTCACCACGTCGCGCGGCGTGAGATAATCGAGCGGTGCGACGCACGCTCCCGCCGCCCAGGTCGAGAACAGCTGGTTCTGCCCATAGTCGAAGCTGAGCGGCAGGACGCCGAGCACGCGATCGTCCGGCTCCAGCGCCAGATAGTGCGCCACCGACACCGCACCGAGCCACAGATTGGCGTGGCTGAGCATCACGCCCTTCGGCCGGCCGGTCGAACCGGAGGTGTAGAGGATGGCGGCGAGCGCGTCGGGCGCGGCGCGCGAGGGCGTCAGCGGCTCGCCGTCCCCCGCCTCGGTCGCGAGCGCCGCACCGCTCGGGACGTCGTTCCCCTGCAACGTCGCCGCCCGCGCCGGCTGGGTCAGCAGCAGCCGTGCGCCGGAGTCCGCGAGAATGTGCGCGACCTGCGCGCGCTTGAGCAGCGGGTTGATCGGGACATGCACCAGCCCCGCCCGCGGGGCGGCGAGCGGCATCAGGCAGGCGATGCGCGACTTCGGCAACCAGGTGGCGACGCGGTCGCCCGTGGCGAGTCCCTGTCCGCGCAGCCAACCCGCCAGCCGCGCCACCGCAGTCTCCGCCTCCGCGAACGACACCACGCCGTCCCGGTCGACCAGAGCGGGCGCGTCGGCGCGGCCGCGCAGCACGTGGTCGATCGGTTTGGGCACGGGGTCGAGCGCGATCACCTCGCCCCTGTAGCGCGGAGACGTTGCGCAAATCATCCCCGGCTTCTACCGCACCTGCGAACAGAACGACGGAGGGCGGGGATGATCCCGGAAGGGACGAACGTGATCGACGGCACGATCCGCGCGGTGCTGCGCGACGTGCTGGGACTGTCCGAAGATCGCGCCGCCGCGATGGACGATGTCACGCCGCTGTTCGGCGCACTGCCCGAGCTCGATTCGATGGCGGTGGCGGGCGTGCTGACCGAGCTGGAGGACCGGCTGGGCATCGTGATCGAGGACGACGAGGTCGACGGCGAGATGCTGGAGACGTTCGGCAGCCTCAAGAGTTTCGCGATCGGCAAGGCGCTGGTCTGAAGCTGGTGAAGGCGCCTTAACCCCCCGCCGCTAAGCGCTGGGGAATGACCGCGCCGCGCTTCGATCACTACGACTGGGCGGGCGGACGCGAGGCGGTGCTGCGGTTCGGCCCGGATCACGGGCCGACGGTGCTGGCCGCGTTGCCGCTGTTCGAGGAGGCGAACCGGACCCGGGCGTCCCTGGTCGCGGTGCTGCGGCGGCTTGCGGAGCGGGGGATCGGCTCGGCGCTTCCCGATCTGCCCGGCACGAACGACAGTCTCGTCGCCACCGAGGACGCGACGCTTGCCGTCTGGCGCCAGGCGTTCGCCGCCGCGGCTCGGGGGTGTTCCGGGCCGGTGCACGTCGTCGCGTGGCGCGGCGGGGCGCTCGTCGATACGGACGCGGAGGTCGCCTCGCGTTGGCACCTGTCGCCGGTGAGCGGGGCGGACACGATGCGAGAACTGCGTCGGGTCCAGGCGGCGTCGGGCGGCTGGCTCTATGCGGGGAACCGGGTGTCCGAGATGATGATCGGAGACCTCGAACGGGCGGATCGAAGCTTCGTCGGTCCGATGCGTACGGTCCGGCTGGCCGCCGATCCGCGCGAAGCCGATGCGAGGGCCTCCGGCCGCCCGCTCTGGCGCGCCGCGGAGCCGGACACCGACCCGGCGCTCGAAGCCTCGCTCGCCGCCGATATCGCGTCATGGATCGCCCGATGCGCCGGCTGATCGCCTTCGCCTGCGAGGGCGAGACGCTGGTCGGGTCGCTCGACCTGGCGGAGGGCGCGACCGGCGTGCTGATCGTCTCCGGCGGGAACGAGGTTCGCGTCGGCGCTCACCGGGGGATGGCGATGCTCGCCCAGCGGCTCGCGGCGGCTCGCGTGCCGACGTTCCGCTTCGATCGCCGAGGCGTGGGCGATTCCTCCGGCGAGAACCGCGGCTTCCGATCGAGCGGCCCCGACATCGCTGCCGCGGCGGCCGCGTTCCGCGCGGAGACCAACATCGCCCGCGTGATCGGCTTCGGCAATTGTGACGCCGCGAGCGCGCTTGCGTCGTTCGGGCGCGCGGCGGGGATCGACGCGGTGATCCTGGCCAATCCGTGGGTGGTCGAGCCCGTCGACGACCTGCCGCCCACCGCCGCGATCCGTGCGCGCTATGCGCAGCGGTTGCGCGACCCCGCGGCGCTCCGCGCGCTCGTCCGCGGCCAGGTGTCGCTGCCACAGCTCGTCCGCGGGCTGCGGCGCATCGTCGCACGCGAGACACCCCCCTCGCCGGTCGTGTCCGCCATCGCGGGCTGGGGCGCCGACGCGACGGTCGTGCTCGCCTCCGGGGACGCGACGGCGATCGCCTATGCCGCCGCCGCGCCCTCGCCTGCCCCCGCGACGATCCGACTCGACACCGCCTCGCACAGCTTCGCCGACACGCCCGAAATACTCGCTGAGACGGTCATCGGCATCGTTCGCGCGATGGTCTGACGCCGCCGCTCAGGCGACGGCGGCGAGATGGCTCCCGGGCAGCGTCACCGGCGGCAGCGTCCGGAACCCCGGTCGGGCGAGCAGATATCCCTGGATGTAGCGGACGCCCAAAGCGCGGAGCGCGTCATATTCGGCGACCGTCTCGATCCCCTCGGCGATCACGGCAATCCCTAGCGACGTCGCGATCCGCAGCACGCCTTCGACGATCATCCGCCGGGGCATGCTGGTATCGAGGTCGCGGATCAGCGCCATGTCGAGCTTGATGAAGTCGGTCTGAAACTTCGCGAGCAGATTGAGGCCGGCGTGGCCCGCGCCGAAATCGTCAATCGCGGTCGAGAAACCCATCTTCCGGTACGTCTCGACGATCGTCCGGACGTGATCGGTGTCGACCATCTCCTCGCCCTCGGTGAATTCGAAGATCAGCCGGTCGGTGGGAAAGCCGGTCGCCCGTGCGGTCTTCAGCGTCAGCTGGATGCAGGCGGCGGGCGAATAGACCGCGTTCGGCAGGAAGTTGATCGAGAGCCGCGCGTCGGTCTGAAGGATGCCGGCGGCCACGGCTCCCTCGATCGCGGCGACCCGGCATTGCTGGTCGAACGAATAGCGGCTTTCCGACGTCACGCCCGCCAGCACCGAATCCGCGCCGTCGCCGTTCGGACCGCGGACCAGCGCCTCATAGGCGAAAGGACGGCCGGTCTCGACATCGACGATCGGCTGGAACGCCATCGCGATGTCGATCTGGTGGTCTGGCGACCTGCAACCCTGGCAACCCACTGTCATGTCAGGCCCTCGCAAGCCGTCGAGCTAACGAGAAGAAGGCTAACGGGTTGTGAAGACGCGGCGACGAACTGACTGATCTACATTCTACTCCGCCGCCTCGCGCAGCTCCTCGAACTCCGCCGCCGCCAGGAAGCGTTCGGCGTCGAGCGCGGCCATGCAACCCGTGCCCGCGGCGGTGACCGCCTGACGGTAATGCTTGTCCATCACGTCGCCGCACGCGAATACGCCGGGGACGTTGGTCTTGGTGGTGCCGGTCTCGACCAGCACATAGCCGTCGGCGTCGAGGTCGAGGTGACCACGGAACAGCTCGGTCGCGGGATGGTGGCCGATCGCGACGAACGCGCCGTCGACCGCGAGCCGCGACACCTCGCCGGAGACCGTGTCCTCCAGCTTCAACCCGACCAGCCCCGCGGTGCCGCCGCCGTCGATGAACTCGCGGACTTCCTTGTTCCACAGCACCGTGACGTTCGGATGGGCGAACAGCCGCTGCTGGAGGATGCGCTCGGCGCGGAGCGAATCGCGGCGGTGGATCAGCGTCACGTCCTGCGAATGGTTGGTGAGGTACAGCGCCTCCTCGACCGCGGTGTTGCCGCCGCCGATCACCGCCACCGTCTTGCCGCGATAGAAGAAACCGTCGCAGGTCGCGCAGGCCGACGCGCCCTTGCCCTTGAGCGCCTGCTCGCTGTCGAGCCCGAGCCACTTCGCCTGCGCGCCGGTCGCGATCACCAGCACGTCGCCCTCGTACACGTCGCCGCCGTCCCCAGTGAGCCGGAAGGGGCGCTGCGACACGTCGACGCCGACGATCGTGTCCCACATCATCCGCGTGCCGACGTGCTCGGCCTGCTTCTGCATCTGTTCCATCAGCCACGGGCCCTGGATCACGTCGGCGAAGCCCGGGTAGTTCTCGACATCGGTCGTGGTCATCAGCTGGCCGCCGGGCTGGATGCCCTGGACCACGATCGGCTGCATCCCCGCTCGCGCGCCGTAGATCGCGGCGGAAAGACCCGCCGGGCCGGAGCCGAGGATAAGCATTCGGGTGGAGTGGGTCGCCATCATTTGTCGCTTCGTTCGAGTTCCCACCGATGTAGGAGGAGGGACGCCGCAAGGGAACACGAGATGACCGACTTCGCCGCCACCCTTCAAGCCGACCGGGGGCAGCCCGCCCGCGCGATCCACGTCGTCCATCCCGATGGGTTCGGCGGCTGGCTGGCGGGTCAGCCGGCCCGGGTGCGGGCGGCGGTGGCCGCGAACAGGGTGACGGACAAGGCGGGACATCGGGCGATCCTGCCGGGAGACGGCGAGGATTGGGCGGCACTGCTGGTCTGCGACGAGGACGCCGCTTCGCCGTGGACGATCGCTTCGCTCGGCGACACGCTTCCGGCGGGGACGTACCGGCTGGCGAGCGGCGAGCCGGGCGCGGCGATGCTGGGCTGGGCGCTCGCCCAATACCGGTTCGAGCGGTACCGGAAGGGCGACGGGACGGGGACCCGGGTGCTGCTGACCGGCGAGCCGGCGCGGATCGGCGAGACGGTGCGGCTGGCGGACGCGACCGCCAAGGTCCGCGATCTGGTCAACACCGCCGCGGGCGACCTGGGGCCGGCGGAGCTCGAGGCGGAGGCCGAGGCGCTCGCCAAGGCGATCGGGGGCACCTGCACGGTGACACGGGGCGACGCGCTCGCCCAAGGCTATCCGATGATCCATGCCGTCGGTCAGGCGGCTACGCGAGAGCGTAGCCCCCGCCTGATCGAGGTGGAATGGGGCGACCCCGCGCATCCCCGCATCGCGATCGTCGGCAAGGGCGTGTGTTTCGACACCGGCGGGCTCGACATCAAGCCGTCTGCGGGAATGCGGCTGATGAAGAAGGACATGGGCGGCGCGGCGCATGCGCTGGCGCTGGCGCGGCTGGTCGCGGAGGCGCGGCTCAAGGTGCGGCTCCACCTGCTGATCCCCGCGGTGGAGAATGCGATCTCGGCGAGCGCCTTCCGCCCCGGCGACGTGCTCCGGACCCGCGCCGGGC
Source organism: Sphingomonas sp. SP6 (assembly GCF_058313435.1). Lineage (NCBI taxonomy): Bacteria > Pseudomonadati > Pseudomonadota > Alphaproteobacteria > Sphingomonadales > Sphingomonadaceae > Sphingomonas > Sphingomonas sp. SP6. The sequence continues at coordinate 202,344 of NZ_JBZFLG010000004.1, read as the reverse complement.
TGACCGTGGAGAACACCAACACGGACGCCGAGGGACGGCTGATCCTGGGCGATGCGCTGACCAAGGCGGCGGAAGCCAAACCGCAGCTGATCCTCGATTTCGCGACGTTGACCGGGGCGGCGCGGGTGGCGCTGGGGCCGGACCTGCCGGCGACCTTCGTGAGCGACGAGGCGCTGGCAGACGAGCTGCTGTCGGCGGGGCGCGAGGTGGGCGATCCGCTGTGGCGGCTGCCGCTCTGGGATGGTTACGACGAGATGCTCAAGAGCGACGTGGCCGATCTGGTCAACGCCCCCGACGGCGGCTTCGCCGGGTCGATCACCGCGGCGCTGTTCCTCCGCCGTTTCGTCCCGGCGGAGATCGCATGGGCGCATCTCGACACCTTCGCCTGGCGACCCGCCGCGAAGCCGGGGCGACCCAAGGGCGGCGACGCGATGGGACTGCGCGCGGCCTACCGGGTGCTGAGGGCGCGGTTCGCGTGAACGATTGCCGTCGCGCTTACCCGCGTTCTTCGGCGACGGTCGCCAGGCGTGGAGGACGGCCGCCGATGGAAAGAGCGATGCGGGTGGATAGGATGAGGCGAAGGGTGTAGGGCAGCCGCCGAACACCAAGGCGCGGGGCCTCGTCGATCCTCGATCCGACCGCTCCGCTGCGCGCGGCGGACGGATCGGCGACACGATCCGCGCTCGCCCGTCGACGCACGATACAACGCGCAACAAGGACCTTAGAGACGAATGCCGGCATTCAAGGACCCGACCTTCCAGGACCGCGGCGTCGCCGCGCGCGCCGCCCGCGCCAAGGCTCTGGAGCAACTCAAGACCAAGCCGCCCCGCGACGAGGCCGAGGTCGCCGCGGCGGCCGCCCGGCGCGCGGCGAAGGACGCGGCGCTGGCCGAGAAGCGCGCGGCGGCGCAGGCGGCGAAGGCCGAGGCCGAAGCCGCCAAGCAGGCCGCCAAAGCGGAGGCCGCGGCGGCGGCTGCGGCGGCCGCCGCCGCGGCCGCGGTGCCGGAGCCGACCGAGGCCGAGCGCAAGGCCGCGCGCGATGCGCGCTATGCGGCGCGAAAGAAGAACAAGGCGTCGCGGTGACGCCGTAGGAGCGACGATGGCGAAGAGTCAGAAGAAGTCGAACAAGGAAGTCCGCAAACCCAAGGCGACGAAGGAACCGAAGGCGAACGCCTCCAATCCGACGACCAAGGGCAAGCCGGTGGAGATGACGACGCTGAAGGGGTGAGCGCGGCTGTCGGAGCGATCCGCAGCTTCAGCGGGCGAGGCCGGCCCGCCGCGCCCGCGCATGCGCTTCCGCCCGCGCGAGCAGCAGGTCCAGATCGTCGCGGGCGATGTCGAAGCTTTCGTGCATGTCGGCGAGCGCGCGGTCGATGTCCTCGGGCGCGAAGTCCGGCGCATACTGCTCGCGTTGCGCCTGGAGCGCCGGCCCGGGCCGATGCGGATAGGCGTGGCCGGAGATGCGGTGGAACACGAGCGCGAACGCGACGAGCAGCGCCGAGTTGAGCGCCACAGGGATCAGCGCAAAGGAGAGCCCGGCCGCATGGACCGCCGGGCCGCCGATCACCGCGGTCAGCGCCGCGGCGCCGCCGGGCGGGTGGAGGCAGCGCGCCAGCGACATGACCAGGACCGCGCCGGCGACGGCGACGCCCGCGGCGAGCGGGGCGGCGGGCACGAGGCAATAGATCGCGACCCCGACCAGCGCCGAGATGGTGTTGCCGCCGATCACCGGCCAGGGCTGCGCGAGCGGGCTCGCCGGGACGGCGAAGACCAGCACCGCCGAGGCGCCGAGCGGGGCGACGATCGCGGGGAGCCCTGCCGGAGCCGGAAACACCCCGCAGGCGATGGCGGTGAGCGCGAGGCAGACGAGCGCGCCGGCGCAAGCGATCACGCGATCGCGGAGCGAAGCGCCGGGCAGGATCGGGCGGAAGAGGCGGGTCATGGCCGGAGCACCTACCGGCTCGCCGCCGCGAGCCCAAATCGTTCGTCAGCCCGGACGATCGATTCGCTTCGGCCATGTCGCATGGATCGCAGCCCGGCCCGGAATTGACACCGATGTCGGTCAAAGAGCGATAGCTTTACAACGGCTTGCATCTTCTCCTTGCCCCCGGAACATGGCTCGTTAGGCGCTCGCGACACGGCCGTCCTTGGTCGTATGGGGAAAGACGAGACGATGATCAGGAAATCCGACGAGAGTCCGGCGCTGAACTCGGGTCGCTACGCAAGCGCAATCGCCGGCGCCGCAAACCGCTTCACGCTCAGCTTCGATGATCTTGGCGCCAGCGGCGTCGTCGCCGACGGCTATGGAGCAAGCGGCCTCCTCTGGCAGAACTTCTCCTACCTGAACAAGGATTATGCGGCGTTCCTGTATGGGAGCGAGCAAGGCGCGGGCGGCTATTACACGGGTGCGACGAGCGGAGAGGACACGATCCACAGCACCAGCGATACCGTGCCAGCGACGCTTACAACGGGGGGCGGCAACTTCAATCTCTTCAACTTCGAACTGACCAGCGCCTTTTACGACGGTCTGGACGTGGAGATCAAAGGTTACGACGACGGCGTGCTGAAGTACGACCTCGTTCAATCCGTCGACGTCGCGGGACCGACGCTCGTCCAGCTGAACTGGAAGGGCATCGACACCGTCACCTTCGCGGCCAAGGGGGGGACGCTCGCGGACGGCGTCGCGGGAACGACGCACGACTTCGTGATCGACGACGTCAAGCTTGGCGGAAGGACGGGTGCCGTGACCGGGACCGTGTACGACGACGCGAACGGCAACGGCGTCCAGGATGCGGGCGAAACCGGGCTGAAGGGCGTGACCGTGTTCGTCGACCTGAACCGCAACGGCGCGCTCGACGCGGGTGAGCAGAGTGCGGTCACCGGCCGCAACGGCCTCTACAAGTTGACCGACGTGCCCTTCGGCGCGCACGACATCGTCCAGCTGACGCCCGACGGCTACGTCCAGACCTCGCCGACGGACGGCGCTCCGTCCTATGCAGTCAACGACGCGGCGAAGTATGATTGGCTCGAGATTTCGCAGACGGGCAAGCAGCTGATCTTCCAGAACGGCGACGACGGCGCGGCGATCGTCGACTTCGGCAAGGGCATCACGCTGTTCGGGGAAACATTCACCTCGGGCTTCGTCACCACCAACGGCATCATCACCTTCGATCGGGATAATCCCGCGTCGAACCAGCCTCAGCACCTGCCCGACCCGAGCACGCCCAACGCGGTGATCGCGCCGTTCTGGGCGGATCTAAACCCCTCGGCGTCGGACGGCCACGCCTATGTGCTCAACGATACGGCACACCACCGCGTCGTGATCGAGTTCCAGAACTTCGCACTCTACAGCGACGTCTCGAAGATCCAGACCTTCGAGGTGATCATCGACAAGAAGGGCGCGATCACCTTCCAGTATCAGCACATGGACGATCTGGGCCAGAGCGCGAGTATCGGGCTGGAGAATGCGGACGGCACGACCGGGCTGCAATATTCGTATTTTGCGGACAGCCTCCACGACGGCATGGCGCTGAGCTATACTCCGGGCGTCACGCTGACCCCTGGGGCGGCGCACGTGAGCGTCGACTCGGGAAAGACGCTGACCGGCGTAAGCTTCGGCGATCAGCACGCCGGCGGCGAGCTGAGCCCGGCGGTGTTCGGGCCCGCCGACACGGCGGGCTCGACGCCGTTCCACGGTGCGAACCCTCACGCCGCGGATCTGCACCTCGCAACGCTGCACTTCGCACTCGCCTGAGCGTGGATCGTCCGGCCGGCGGCCCTCGGGCCCGCCGGCCGGGCCTTAATAATCCTTCGACACCCTCACGTTGCCGCTGGTGCGGCCGAGCGTCGAGATGCTCGACAGGACCGAGAGCCAGCGGGTGACGAGATATTCCACGCGCGTCGCCGAATAGCCCTGACCGTCGGTCACGATCTCCGCATAGAGCCGCCGCGTCACGTACTTGCCCGCGGCGACCGAGGTGCCCGCCCCCGTCTGCGGATCGGGCGGCAGGATGCGGAGACGGTCGAGCCCGGCGGCGCGGCGGACGGCGTTGATCGGGTTCAACCCGTTGCCGCCGTTCTGGAGCGCCGCCACCGCCGCCGCGAGCTGAAGCGCCTCGGGCGCGGAGAGGTTGGTGATCGAGGTGCCGAACAGGAGACGCGACAGGAGCTCGTCCTGCGGCAGCGCGGGGACGCTGGTGAAGGTGATCTCGGGCTTCTGCGCGACCCCCGTCACGCGGATGGTGGCGTTCAGACCGGTGGTGTCGGCGTTCGCCTCGATGTCGAGCGCGGGGTTCGCCGGGAGTTCGCCGGCGAAGCGGATCACGCCGCGTTCGAGCTGGAACTCGCGCCCCGCAAACTCGTAGTCGCCGCGGATCAGCCGGGCGACGCCGGTGATCGCCGGATTGGTCGGCTCGCCGCCGATGGCGAGGTCGGCGGACCATTCGCTGGTGAGACCGAGCCCGGATACCGACAGTTGGCCAGGCGCGCGGGCGTGGACGGCGAGTGTCCAGGGTTCGGGCGGGGCGTCGTCCTCGTCGCCGCCGCCGGGCAGGTTGATCTCGCGGATGTTGAGCCGGGGGAGCGCGGCGGCACTCGATGCCTGGCCGAGCCGGTAGCGGCTCTTGTCGAGGACGACGTCGCCCGAGATCACCCCGCCGCGCCCGCTCGAGCGGAAGCGCAGGGAGCCGGTCGCGGTCGCGGCGATGTCGTCGCGCTCGATCATCGCGGCGTGATCGGCCTGGATCTTGAGGTCGAGGCCGACGCCGTTGGCGGCGGCGAACTCGAACCCGCCCGAGCAGGTGACCTTGCCCTTGCCGGCGTCGGCGGTGAAGCTGTCGATCCGCAGGCGCGAGCCGGCGAACTGGCCGGCGGCGCGGACGTTGGTGAGGACGGTGCCGGTGGTCGCGCTCTCGATCCGCGCGCCGTTGGCGCGGACGACGCCGCGCAGCGTCGGGTTTGCGACCCGCCCGGCCACGTCGGCGCCGATCGCGACCGGTCCGGAGAGATCGAACAGCTCGATCCCCGTCAGCCGCCACAAGGTATCGGCGGGGCCGTCGAAGCGGAGCTGGGCGAAGAGCTGCGCATCGCCGGGGCGGTGCTGGAGGTCGCCGGTGAGGAGCGCCTGCGCGCGGCCGATCGTCTTGCCGCCGCTCGCCGCGACGGCGCGCATCGCCGCGCGACCGGGCGAGAGCGCGCCGGCGAAACCGACATCGATCGGCTGCGAGGTGCGGACGAGGCCCGAGCGGGTGAGGCCGCGGACGGTGAGGTTGGCGCGACCGCTGGGGCCGGCGGGGCCGCTCGCATAGCTCACCGTCCCCGACGCCGCGCCGCTGAGCGCGAGGCCGGGATAGCCGATGTCGAGGACGGCGAGCGGCATCGCCGAGAGCTTGGCGTCGAGCGCGGTGGCGTCGCCGAAGCGCCCGGAGACCTCGGCCGCGCCGCCGGCGAAGGTGACCTTGGTCGGGGCGAGCCTGTAGCCGTCGCCGTCCTTCGTCAGCACGGCGGGGGTGGCGAGCGCGATCGGGCGCCCGTCGACGCTGCCCTGCGCCATCACGCGGGTGCTGTCGGCGGCGATGCGGGTGACGCTCTGGATCGCGAAGGCGCGGCCGCGGGTGCCGGCGATCGAGGCGCGCACCTCCCCTTCCCCGCCGCGCAGCTTCGCATTGGCGGCGAGGCGGGCGAGGCGGAGCGTGCCGCGGCGCAGGCCGTTCGCGGTGACGGTCGCGTCGATGTCGGTGCCGGCGGGGTCGAGGCGGAGCGCGAGGTCGAGATGGCCGCGGCGGATGCGCGTGCCGGCGACGCTGGCGCCGTTCGCGTCGATACTCGCGTCGATCCGCTGGATCGTTCCTTCGGGGCGGAAGGTCAGCGCGCCGGCGAGGCCGGGGCCGGCGAGCGCGACCTTGCCGGCGAAGCCGCCGGTGACGATCGCGAGCGTGCCGCCCGCGCGGACGCCGGGGAGGTCGAGCCGGTCGATCCGGATGGCGGACTGGCCGCCGGGCGGGAGCAGGATCGCGCCTTCTCCCGTGAAGCCGCCGAGCCGCGAGCCGCCGGCGGCGGTGAAGGCGAAGCCCTGCGGCGTCGGCGCGAGGTGGGCGCGGACACCCGTCAGGCCGAGCGTGGCGTTGGGACGCTGGAAGACGAGGTCGATCGTCGGCTTCTCGATCCGGCCGTCGAGCTTGAGGGTCAGCGGTCCGTAGGTCTTGTGGACGCCGCTCCCCTCGAAATGGAAGGTGCCGTCTGTGCGGCGGAAGCCGTTCCCGCGCAGCGTCAGCAGCGGCGAGGTGAGAATCAGATTGGTGAAGTGGAGGATCTTGTCGGGGGTGCGCTCGAGCCCGGTCACGAGCTTCGGCAACCCTCCGGTCAGACTGCGGAAGAAGGCGTTGTCGAGACGGATCACCTCGGCATGGCCGCTGCCGACGACGCGGGTGCCGTGGCCGTTCGGGCCGGGGATCACGCGCAGGGTCGAGGCGACGTCGACGACGCCGAGGCCGGGGATGAGGTAGCGGCCGAGCCCGCCGTTGACGCCGACGTCGAACTTGCCGGTGACGAGATCGACGACCAGCGTCAGCCGGCCGGTGAGCTTGTCCGAGCGGACGCGGAGGTCGTCGCCGGTCAGCAGCTTGCTCGTGACGTGGAGGACGCCCTCGACGCTCAAGTTGCGCAGGATGCCGCCGGCGACGTCGCCGATGCCGGTGACGCGCGCGGCGACGAGGCGAATCGGGACCGCGACCGGCGCTTTCGAGAGGCGGCCCTTGCCGGCGGCATAGGCGTCCTCGAACCCGGTGTTGTCGAAGGCGAAGCGCGGGGCGGCGAGGCGGTAGTCGAAGCCCGCCGTCGAGAATGCGCCGTCGAGCGCCGCCTTCAGCCGGATGTCGCGCCCGCTCATGTTCGGGAACAGCGCCGCGGGTTTGAACAGGCGCGCGTCGATCCGCAGGTTGCGATAGGCGGAGGTGGCGAGATCGATCCCACCGGTCGCCTCGACCGCGAGCGCGACGGAGCGGAGCGAGAGGCTGCCGGCGAGGCGGCGATCGATGAAGGTCCCCGCGCCGTTGACGAGGATGCGCGGCGCGGTGAGGCGCTGGAGCTTGCCCTTGGTGATCGTCGCCGGCGCGAGCGTGCCGGTGAGCGTGTAGCGGCCGGCGTCTACCCCGAGGCGGAGGTCGGCGATCCGCGCGCCGGCGACATCGCCCTGCGCGGTTCCGCGCCAGCGCGCCCAGCGGCCGTCGCCGGCGATGTCGAGCGACAGCGGGCGCTTCAGACCCGAGAGGCGGGCGAGGACGCCGGTCGCGCTGCCGCGGGCGCGGACGGCGAGGTCGAAGCGGTCGCCGTCGGGCTCGGCGTCGAGGCGAAGGCGGAGGAGGTCGCTGCCTTGCACCACCGCGGCGAGATCGACCAGCGCACGCCCGGCGTGGGTGTCGGCGCGGCCGAGCAGTCGACCCTCGCGCACTACGCCCGTCACGGCTCGGCCGACGATCAGCCGATCGACCGCCAGGCGGCCGATGCGGATATCGAAATCGGGGAGGATCGGGGACTTGCGACCCGTCGACCGCAGATGCGGGACCTTTGCGAAGGTCGCTTCCGCCATGTGGAGGTCCGAGATGTCGAGGCGGTTGGCGAACCAGCGCCAGGGCGACCAGTCGAGCTCGGCGGCGGGAGTCCGGAAGACGAGGCCTTCGGGATCGTAGACGCGCACGTCGCGCAGGCGAGCGCGAGTGTAGAGCGACCCGTCGATCCGGCCGACCGAGAAGCGCAGGCCGGTGGGCGTGCGGATCTTGCCGATCCGTTCGGCGACGACGCCGTGGCCCCAGGGCGTGTCGACGATGACGAGCGTCAGCAGCGAGATCAGCAGCACCGCCGCGATCCCGCCCGCGACCCAGCGCCAGGCGCGCCTCAAAACGCCTGCCCCAGCGAGACGTAGACCGCGACCCGCGCGTCGCCCGGCTGCGGGTTGATCGGGGTGCCGACATCGAGCCGGATCGGGCCGAAGTTCGAGTAATAGCGGACGCCGACGCCCGTGCCGAAGCGCAGGCCGCTGAACTCGGGCAGCGGGCCGGTGTAGATGTTGCCCGCGTCGAGGAACGGCACGACGCCGAAGCTGCCGAGCACGCGCACCCGCGCCTCGACCGCGAGTTCGGTGAGGCTGCGGCCGCCGATCGGATCGTTGTTCGGATCGCGCGGGCCGATCGACTGATAGCCGTAGCCGCGCACCGACGCGCCGCCGCCCGCGTAGAAGCGCCGCGACGGAGCGATCGCGTCGCGAGGCGCGCCGACGATCGTGCCGAGGCGAACGCGCCCGGCGAGGACCACGCGCTCGCTCACCGGCTGGTAGGCGCTGGCGTCGAGTTGGACGCGGGCGTAGCCGAACGCCTGACCGAGCAGCGACAGCTCGGGGCTGAGCCGCCCGCCGAGGCGGAAGCCCCTGGTCGGATTGAGCAGATCGTCCGAGCCGTCGTAGGTCAGCGAGGTCGGCAGCGCGCCGATGTAATAGGTCCGCCGTCGCGGCTCGCCGGTCGTGGCGATCACGTCCTGCTCGTCAGAGGTGACGAACTCGGCGCCGAGCGACCAGGTCCAGGTCTTCTGGAAAAAGATGTTGGTCTGGCGTTCGAGGCTGGCGGCGATCGTCGCGGTGTCGGCGATATAGGCGTCGAACTCGGAATGGTCGGCGGTCGCCTGGAGCGTCAGCACGCGGTCGCGACCGTGAAAGTTGTTGCGGCGGAAGATGATCGAGGCCAGCTGCTCCTGCGTGCCGAGCACGCCGCGCAGGGTCAGCCCGCCCTCGGGCGGGAACAGGTTGCGGTGGGTCCAGTCGACCTCGGCGCGCGCGCCCTGCCCGGTGTCATAGCCCAGCTCGCCCGCGATCGTGCGCGGTGGTGCGCGTTCGAGCCGGACAGCGACATCGACCACGCCCGGGCCGCCGTCGATGGGCTTGACGTCGGCGACCGAGACCAGCCCGGTCTGGATCAGCGCCCGGCGGAGGTCGTCGAGCGCGGCGGCGGTGTAGGGGTCTCCGGGCGAGAAGCGTGCGATCTCGGCGACATGATCGGCGCCGAACACGCGGTTGTTCGGGTTGGCGGTGATCTTGCCGAAGGTGCGCGCACCGCCGGGAGCGACGTTCGCCGCGAGCGTCGCGGTCTTGGCGGCGCGATCGACGACGAGTTCGGGATCGGAGACCTTGGCGAAGGGGAAGCCCTCCGCCCCCAGCCTGGTGGCGAGCGCCGCCTGCCCCTCGGCGACCTTGTCGGCATCGACCGGATCGCCGGGCTTGACCGCGAACGCGCCTTCGAGCGCGGGGGCCTTGGCGCCGGCCTGATCGACGCCGGCGAGCGTGACGCCTGTGAAGGTGTAGCGCTGCCCCGGCTGCGCGGCGAGGACCACGGTCGCGCGCTCCCCCGGCTCGACGCGCGGCGTGACGACCGCGTCATAATAGCCGAGTCCCCGCAGCAGCGTCGTCAGCAGCTCGGCGTCCTCGCGCGCGCGGCGATCGAGCTGGGCGGCGTTGGCGGGCTGCTTCTCGTTCTCCTTCAGCGTCGAGAGCGCGCGGAAGCGTTGGTCGAGGAGCGGGGTCTCGACCGTCTCGATGCCGTCGATCCGGTAGTCGTAGCGAACGGTCGCGCTGGCCGAGGCCGTCGCGCTCGCCTCCTGCGCGCTCGGTGGCGGCAGATCGGGCCAGTCGACGCCGAGATCGGGCATCGGCGCGAGCGGCGAAGTGGGGTCGAGCGCTGGTTCTGAAGTGCCGAGCGCAGGCGATGGCGGCGGTGCGGTCTGGGCGAGCACGGACGACGCCGCGAGCCCGCACGCGATCGCCCAAACCCTTGTACGCCAAACCATCGCGACGCTTGGTAGCGGGCACGCGGCAGCCGCGCCATGCCTGTGTCGCTAATGGACCGGCCCCGCCACCGTCGCGCCGTCGAGCAAGCGGATCCAGCGCTCGATCTGGCGCCAGCGGCAGAAATGGATGTGGTTCCCGAGATCGCGGCTGCGCCCGGCCCGCCTGGCGGCCTCGCTCGGGGCCTGCGCGCCGTGGCGGGCGATCAGCTCCTCGGCGTCGGCGACCGAGCGGCGGTCGGTGAGATAAGGCAGGTGCATATCCGCCTGATATCCGGCGAATCTCTCCGGAGCGCGAGCAGGCAGGGTAAACGCGGCGCTTGCTGTGATCGCCGCCGCCGTGGCAGGCGACCGACGATGAGCAACGACACTCCGAGCCCCGCCGCGGGCGGCTTCCCGATCGCGGCCGGAGCGATCGGCGGCGCGGGCATCGGATCGGCGCTGGGGCAGGCGACGATCGGCTTCTTCGTCGGCGTCGCGGCAGGAATCGCGATCGCGGTGGTGATCTGGCTGCGAGGGCGGTGAGCTTCCCGTTCGTGCCGAACGAAGTCGAGGCACAGGCTTAGCCCAGGTCCCTCGACTTCGCTCGGGACGAATGTAGGGCAAGTCGCTCTTCGAGCTGACCATGATCAAGTCGGGCGCCGTAGCAGCAGCTTGACGCGGCCGATCAGCGTCACCTCGGCGCGCGGGACGACGAGCGTCGGATAGGCGGCGTTGTCGCTCGCGAGCAGCAATCCGTCCGCGACCCGCGACACGCGCTTGACCGCGAGCAGATCGTCGCGGCGGAAGACGAAGATGCCCTCCGCGCCGATGCGCGCTTCGCCGCGGTCGACCAGCAGCCGGTCGCCGTCGAGGATGGTGGGCGCCATCGATTCGCCCTGCGCCGCCACGAGCGAAGCGTGGGCGGCCGCGACGCCCAGTTCGCGAAGGAGCGACGGCGCGAACGGCTCGGCGCGGATCAGCGACTCGTCGGCGGCGATCCCCTGCCCCGCAGCCGCACGCACCGCGAGGTAGGGGACGGGCACCATGGCCGGAGCCGCGGGTGGGCCGCCCAGTTCGGCCTCGTCCACGCCGAAGTGAGCGGCGAGCAGCCGACGGTCGTCTTCTGCCAGCCGCCGCGGCGTGCCCCGGTGGACGAACTGCTGGAGATAGGCGGGATTGCGGCGGAGCATCCGCGACAGCTCGGCAAGGCTCTCGCCGTTCGCGGCACCGAGGCGGATCAGGGCTGCGCGAGGATCGTCCACGATCGCTGTCATAGTCGTAGGAAAAATCCTAGACAAGTTGGAAATAGAACGGAACGTGAACACTCATCATCGTCGTGGAGTCGCCGAGATGGGCCTGCTGCCGAGAATCGACCGTTACCTTCGTCACACCAACACCTCGGCGACCCGGTTCGGGCGCAACGCCGTCAACGACCCGCGGCTGGTCGGCGATCTGCGGAACGGGCGCGAGCCGGGCCCGCGGGTCGCCGCGCGGATCGTCCGCTATCTGGAGGCGGGTGGGTGGTGAGCGGAGCCAGGCTGGTTCGCGCGCTCGAGCGATCGGCGGCGGCGCATGGCTGTGAGGCGGAGGTGGCGCTCCTCGCCGAGCGCGGCTGGGCGAGCGCGACGTTCGTGGGATCGCGCTTCGAACTGGCGGTCAAGCTGGAACCGAGCGCGGCAGCGGAGGCTTGGCGCGAGGCGCTGCCCGAGGCGGACCTGCCGATGCCGCGCCAGTTCGCGCGGAGCGTGCGGGTGATCGCACGGCAGGACCACGCCGAGCGAGCCGTGCTGACGATCGAGGCGGTGGTGCTGGAGGATTAGGTAGCGCGGCGCCCTCCGCACCGCGCCTGCCGAAATGACGGAAGTTCAGTGGGTCGCCAACCCGCGCAGCATCCCCAACGTTTCGGCGAGCGGCGGGGCTGGGCGCGCGGCGCGGCGGGCTGAGCCCTGTTCCAGCCGGTCGAGCAGCGCCGAGAGCGAGGCGGCCCCGCTGACCGGCGGCGACAGCGGCTCGGCGGGGTTCGCAGGATCCGCAGGCGGCGGCGCGGCAACGCGGCGGATCGGGGTCAGCGCGAAGATCTCGACCGGCGCTTCCGGCACGGGGCGAGCGAGCGGAGCGACCGCACGGACCGGCTCGCGCGGGACATCCGGGATCGCCGCCGGATCGACTGCGGCAAGCGGGGTGTCCAGATCGACGGGAACCGGCCGCGGGCCAATCCGCTCGTCGGCACCTTGAACCTTGCCGGCCGGCGGGTCGGGGGTGATCGGCAGCGGCCGGCCCCAGGCATCGGCCAGGTCTTCGCTCGCGCGCAGCGGGCGGCGTGCGGGGGCGTCGGGATGCGCGTCGGCGCGGCGGAGGATGGGCGTGTCGGGGGCCAGGGTCGCTTCGTCGCGGTGTTCGAAGCGGCGCGCGACGGCGACGAGCGCGCCCCACACCGCCAGCGCGATCCCGCCCCCACCCGCCAGCGCGAGCGCCGCGCGTGCGGTCGCACCGAGCGGCGGGCGCGCGGCGGCGAGATGATCGGCGAGGCCGGTAATGGTGACGAAGGCTTCGAGCCGCCACGCGGGGATCACCGCCGCGAGCAAGGCGACCGCCGCGCCCGCGAGCGCGGCGACGATCGGCGCCATGCGCCTCAGGCTTTTGAGATCGAGGTTCCGGTCCATACTTCACCCGTACGCGCGGCCATTGCCAGCCGCTGATAGACGGGGAAGTATCGGGAAATATTTGAAGACCAGTTACGGTCCGCCTCGACGAAGGCGCGGGCGCGGGCGCGACGCGCCGGCCAGGCGGCGCGGTCGGCGAAGAGCGCCGCGAGCGACTCGGCCAGCGCCTGCGGGTCGTCGGCACGGAACAGGGTGCCGGTCTCGCCATCCCGAATCAGCTCACGGTGACCGCCGACGTCGGACGCCGCGACCAGCCGCCCCTGCGCCATCGCCTCGAGCGGCTTCAAGGGCGTCACCAGCTCGGTCAGTCGCATCGCCTTCCTCGGATAGGCGAGCACGTCGACGACGCTGTAGAAGCGCTCGACCTCGGTATGCGGCACACGGCCGGCGAAGACGATGCGGTCGGCGACGGGCGACGCCGCCGCCTGGGCGCGCAAGCTCGCCTCCATCGGCCCGCCGCCAACGAGGAGCAGCTTCGCTTGCGGACGGGCGGTGACGATGTCGGGCATCGCCGCGATCAGATCGTCGAGCCCCTCGTAATCGTAGAAGCTGCCGATGAACCCGATCGTGTCCGCGCCGAGACCGAGGCTCGCCGCCAGCACCCCGTCGCGGGGCAAGGGGGTGCCGAACAGCGCCATGTCGACGCCGTTGGGGGAGACGAGGATGCGTTCGGGCGCGATCCCGCGCGCCACCAGGTCGCGGCGCAGACCGTCGCAGATCACCGCCACCGCATCGGCGCGGCGGACCGCCCAGGTCTCGAGCGCGGCGGTCGCGCGGTATTTGGGCGAGCCCTCGCGCCCGGTGCCGTTGCCGACGGCCGCATCCTCCCAGAAGGCGCGGATTTCGTAAAGGAGAGGCAAACGGCGTGCGCGGGCGACCTTCAAAGCGGCGAGCGCGTCGAGGACGGGCGAATGCGCGTGGAGGATGTCCGGCCGGAAGTCCGCGACCGCACGGTCGATCCGGCGCGCGAAGGCGAGGACCTCCGCCAACTCGGACGCGACCGGAGGAAGTTTGGCGATCGGCGCGGTGCGGTGGAAGGTGATGCCGTCGACTATCTCCACATCGGCCGCGCCCGCATGGTAGCGCGGGCCGGTGACGGCGGCGACGGCATGGCCGCGCGCCTCGCTCGCCTTGAGGATCGCGCGGGTGCGGAAGGTGTAGCCGCTCTGGAGCGGCAGCCCGTGATCGAGGACGTGGAGGATGCGCATCGCGGTGACGAGCGGTGCCACGCGAGCGCTTAACGCCGCGTCAACTGGCCTCGGTTACCGCTGCCTCACTGGCGCGAGGACCCGAAGCTCGATGATCGACAATTTCGCGCTCGGGCTCAGCCACGGCTTGATGCTGCTCGCGGGGTGGATCCTGTTCCGTCGGCCCGACCTCGATCACGAACCCGGACCCAAGGACCAGCCGAGCGGCACGGCGAAGGTGAGGCAGCGTGCGTGATCTCGCCTTCCTCGCGTTCCTGGCGGCGCTGTTCGGGATGGGGCTCAGGCGACCGTTCCTGCTGGTCTGCGCCTATGTCTATATCGACGTCGTCTCGCCGCAGCGGCTGACCTATTATCTGCTGAACTCCGTGCCGATCTCGGCGATCGCGATCGGGCTGGCGGTGCTCGCCTGGGTCGTCGCCGACGACAAGCGCGACATGCGCTTCGCGCCGCGACAGGGGCTGATCGTGCTGCTGCTGCTCTATTGCGGCGTCACCACGACCACCGCCGACTTCCCGGTCGAGGCGGCGGAAAAGTGGGACTTCGTCTGGAAGACGCTCGCCTTTGCCGCCTTCCTGCCGCTGACGCTGCGCACCAGGCTCCGCATCGAGGCGCTGCTGCTGTTCATGATCCTGTCGGCGAGTTCGATCATCATCGTCGGCGGGATCAAGACGCTGGCGTCCGGCGGGGGCTACGGCGAGCTGAACCTGATGGTGACCAACAACGCCGGGCTGTACGAAGGGAGCATCATCTCGGCGGTATCGATCTGCATCATCCCGCTGATCCTGTGGTTCTCGAACCACGGCACGATCTTCAAGCCGGATTGGCGGGTGAAGCTGTTCTGCTACGCGCTCGTCTTCGCGTGCCTGCTGATCCCGGTCGGCACCTCGGCGCGGACGGGGCTGGTGTGCATCGGGCTGCTCGCGCTGCTGATGCTGCGCGAGGTCAAGCGCAAGATCCTCTACGTCTCGGCACTGGCGCTGGTCGGGGCGGCGGCGATCCCGCTGCTGCCCTCCGCCTTCAGCGAACGGATGGGGACGATCCAGACCTATCAGGCGGACACCTCCGCCTCGACCCGGATCGAGGTCTGGAAATGGACCTGGGCCTATGTCCAGGACCATCCGTTCGGCGGCGGCTTCGAGATGTATCGCCAGAACTCGATCCGCTACGAGACGGTGAAGGCGGTGCCGACCGCGACCGGGACTTCGATCGAGCGCGCGGTGGTGGTCGACAAGGCCCGAGCCTTCCACTCAAGCTATTTCGAGGTGCTGGGCGAGGAGGGCTGGCCGGGGTTCATCCTGTGGCTGGCGATCAACCTGATCGGCATCGTTCGGATGGAGGTTCTCCGCCGCCGGTACAGGAAGGTGGGCGAGGACATGGCGTGGGTGCCTCCCCTCGCCGCCGCGCTTTGCTATGCGCAGCTGATCTACCTGCTCGGCGGCGCGTTCGTGGGGATCGCGTTCCAGTCGTTCATCTACATGCTGCTCGGCGCGCAGATCGGGCTCGACACGTATCTGGCGCGCAGGGCGAACGAGGTGGGATGGCAGCCGATGGGCGCGAAGCGGGGGCGGCTGGCGGCGGCGTAGTTCCCCTCCCGCTTGCGAGTGACGGGTGAACAGCTCTCCGCGCTGTTCAGGTCATGCCGGGGGCATGACCGGACCCGTCGCTCGCAAGCGGGAGGGGAGAAGAAGATCACGCCGCCGCCATTTCCTCCGTGAGAGACTTGAGCAGCGCTTCGTTGAACGCGGGGATGTCGTCCGGCTTGCGGCTGGTGATGAGGTTGCCGTCGACCACGACCGCCTCGTCGACGACATCGCCGCCGGCATTCTCCAGATCGGTGCGGATCGAGACGTAGCCGGTGACGCGCCGGCCATCGACCACGTCGGCCTCGATCAGCAGCCAGGGCGCGTGGCAGATCGCGGCGACGGGCTTCTCGTCCTCCATGAATTCGGCGACGATCTCGACCGCGCGGTCCTGCTGGCGCATCTTGTCGGGATTGAGGACGCCGCCGGGGAGCAGCAGCGCATCGAACTCCTCGGTATCGACCTCGTCGAGGGTGAGGTCGACGTCGATCGTCCGCGTCGGCTCGCTGTCGTTCTTCACGCCCTGGATCGGGTCTTTCGTGATCGAGGCGACGAGGACCCTTACGCCTGCGTCGAGCAGCGCCTGGCGCGGCTCGAACAGCTCGGCGTCCTCGAAATGATCGGCGGCGAGGATCAGCACTTTGGTGTCGGAAAGATCGGCCATGTCGGAGGACTCCTTGAGGGGTTCGGGCACGGTAACCACTCGCCGCCCTCACCCGTTCCGGAACCCTGCGACCATCCGGGCATTCGTCCCGCCATCCCGAGGAGCCCAGATGGCGACCACCCGCATCGTTTATTCCGACGACAAGAAGCCCGGCATCAGCCGCAGGAAGATCCGCGGCCATTGGGCCTATTTCGCGCCGGACGGCGAACGGATCACCGACCGCGACGAGATCGACCGGCTGAACGCGGTCGGCCTGCCGCCCGCGTACCGCGACGCCTGGTTCTGCCCCAAGCCCAATGGCCACATCCAGGCGATCGGCTGGGATGAGAAGGGGCGCAAGCAATACCGGTATCATGTCGGCTTCCGCGAGCAGCAGGAAGCGGCGAAGTACGAGAAAACCGCCGAGTTCGGCCGCGCGTTGCCCAAATTGCGCAAGAAGGTCGCGGCCGACCTGCGCAAGCGCGGGCTCAGCAAGGACCGCGCCGTCGCCGCCGTGGTGCGGCTGCTCGACCAGTCGCACATCCGCGTCGGCAACGAGGATTACGTCAAGCAGAACGAAAGCTACGGCGCGACGACGCTCCGGACGCAGCACGGCCGCGTCAAGGGCGACACGCTGAAGCTTCGGTTCAAGGCCAAGTCGGGCAAGACCTGCGACATGGCGGTGACCGACCGGTCGCTCGCCCGCTTCGTGAAGGCGTGCGAGGACCTCGACGACCAGCATCTGTTCGCCTGGCTCGACGAGGCGGGGGAGGCGCACCCGGTCACCTCCTCCGACGTCAACGACTATATCAAGCGCGCGACCGGCGGCGACTTCACCGCCAAGAACTTCCGCACCTGGGGGGCCAGCCTGCTGGCGTTCGAGGCGCTGGTCCGCGCCGATTCGTCGCTGACGCTCAAGCAGCTGCTGGAGCCCGTGACCGCGCGGCTCGGCAACACGCCCGCGATCGCGCGCAAGAGCTACGTCCACCCCGACGTGATCGATCTGGTCAAGCACGACCAGTCGGTGTTCCGCCGCGCGCTGAAGCTGCCGCGCAAGACCTCGGCGTTGTCGCGCGAGGAACGCGGACTGATCGCGTTTCTGGAACGCAACGTCGTGCCCGAGGCCAAGGTTCAGGCGCGCGAAGCCGTCAAGGCCGCTTGAGGCGATTCCATGAGCGCCAAGACCAAGACCCCCGCCCCCGCCCTGCCCGACGTGTCGTTCAGCGACGTCCGGCAACAGACCTTCGACCTCGCCCGCTCAAGCATGGTCTGGCTCCAGCACCACTGGCTCCAGATCCTGATCGCCCTCGCGGTCGGGACGGGGATCGCGCTCGCGTTGTTCGCGGCGCGACGCCTGGGCGAGCGGCTCGCGTGGCGGAGCAAGTCGGGCAAGGGCTGGCCGGCGATCATCGGCAACTCGATCCGCAAGACCAACGGCTTCTTCATCGTGACGCTCTCCGCTCGGCTGGTCTCCGGCTATGCCGGGCCGCCCGCGGAAGTCGCGCAGACCATCACCTTCCTGTTCACGATCGCCAGCGTGTTCCAGATGGCGGTCTGGGCGCGCGAGATCATCCTGGGCGCGATCGAGCATCGCACCCGCGCGGAGCATTACACCGGCGAGGCGCTGGTGACCGCGATGGGGCTGATCCGCGTCCTCGTCACCTTCGCGGTGTTCGCGATCGCGTTCATCGTCGTGCTCGACAATCTCGGGGTCAACGTCACCGGGCTGGTGGCCGGGCTGGGCGTCGGCGGCATCGCGATCGGCCTGGCCGCACAGGGCATCTTCGCCGACCTGTTCGCCGCGCTCGCCATCATCTTCGACCGGCCGTTCCGGCGCGGCGACCAGATCAGCTACGACAACACGCAGGGCGCCGTCGAGGCGATCGGGCTGAAGTCCACCCGCATCCGCGGGATCATGGGCGAGGAGCGGATCATCTCGAACAAGAACCTTCTCGACAAGGAAATCCAGAACAACACGAAGCGCGAGCGGCGGCGGACCAAGTTCACGCTCGGCCTGGCGTACGAGACCCCGGTCGAGGTGCTCGAACGCTTCCCCGACACGGTGAAGGCGATCGTCGAGGCGCACGGCTTCACCTACATCCGGTGCGGCTTCTTCCAGTTCGGCGGATCGACGCTCGATTTCGACATCGAGTTCGACAGTCTGTCCGCCGATTTCGCCGCGGCGTTCGAGGGTCGCCACAAGGTCGGGCTGGCGATCCTCAGGAAATGCAACGAGGAGGGGATCGTCATCCCCTATCCGACCCAGACGACCTACACCGCCGCCCCCGACGGTCGGTTGATCATGCCCTATCCCGAACCGCAGCACGTCGAGGTCCGGAGCGACGAACCGCCCTCGTCCGGCGATTGATCAGGCATCCTTTTCGGATAAGGTCGGTTACAGGGGCGAAACCGCCGGACACGCTGGACAGGGAGCGGCGCAATGAAGGCTTGGGGAATTGCGATCGCCGCCGCGGCGGCGCTTGCTCCGGTTGCGGCCTTTGCGGACGACGATCCGCAGGAGTGGACGACGCTCGCCGCGACGGTGAAGCTCGACGATCACTGGCGCGCGCAGGAGGAGCTGGTCTTCCGCTTCAGCGACAAGCGCCAGGGGCTGTACGAGATCGAGAGCAACACGCTGATCGGCTATGCGCTCGACAAGCATATCACGGTTTGGGCAGGCTACACCCACGATCCCCAATATACCGCCGACGACTTCACGGTGATGGAGCGCCGCGCGCGCGAGCAGGTGACGTTCGACAACATCGCCAAGGCGTTGGGCGGTTCGATCTCGGCGCGGATGCGGCTGGAGACGCGCTGGCGCGAGGGGATCGACGGCACGGCCTGGCGGCTGCGCCCTTACGTCAAGTTCACCCGTCCCTTTCACGAGGGCGGCAAGACCTCGCTGGTGCTAAGCCACGAGAGCTTCATCGACCTCAACTCCACCACCTTCCAGCGCAAGGAAGGCGAAGAGCGGATGCGCAACCTGATCGCGATCTCGACCAAGCTCGACAGGCATACGACCGCTGAGTTCGGCTACCTCAACCAGCAGAACTTCGTCGACACGGGCGAGGCCGAGGACGACCATGTGCTGAGCATCAGTCTGTCGGTCGCATACTGAGGGCGCTGCCGCCCTTCAACGAGAACGACGAGGAACGCCTTCCGGGTGTTCACCCGCACGCGGTCTGGTGACCAGGATCAGCAGCACGATCGCGCCTGCAAGCGCCGCCGTCGCGAGCGACCTGCTCAGCTCGAGCCCGCCCTTCGCCACCGGCTTGTCAAGGACGTCGCCGACCGTGGCGCCGAGCGGGCGGGTGAGGATGAAGGTCGACCAGAACAGCAGGACGCGCGACACGCCGGTCGAGACATAAAGCGCTGCCAGGACGGCCAATGCGCCGCCGAACAGCAGCGCCGCGCCGCCGTACCCGAGGGGGCCGTCCGCGACCCAATCGCCCAGCGCGGTGCCGAGCGTCTGCGAGATCGTGATGGTGCCCCAGTAGAAGGCCTCCGCCCGCGCGCTCTCGATCCGACGAACGTCGATCGTGCCGAGCGCGCGCCACCAGCTGAACAGCGAGAGCAGCACCAGCCCGAACAGCAGGAGCGAGCCGCCGGGATAGCCGAGGCCGATGGAGCGGGTGACGAAATCGGCGAGCGTTGTGCCCGCCGTGGTCGAAGCGATGATCGTCGCCCAGTAGAGCCAAGGATTGAACCGGCGCGCCCTGATCTGCAACGCGACGAAGATCGCGAGCAGAACGCCGAACAGCGCAGTGCCGACGAGATAGCCGTTTACTCCTGCAGCGCCGGCGTCGGGCGTCGTCTCGCCGAGCCAGCTCATGCTCACCGCATCGCCGCCGGTTTCGCCCAGCGTGGTCGCGAGGATCTTGATGATCCAGAAGGTCAGCGTCACCGCCGGGACCTTGCTCGTTCGCGAATGATCCCGATCGTTCATCATCAATATCCTCGCGCCCAGAGCCCGGTTCCCGCCGTGTCTTCAAATCCCGCCTTCGTCGAGGCTGAGCAGCGTCGCATTCCCGCCCGCGCTGGTCGTGTCGACCGAGACCGCGCGCTCGGCGCAGAAGCGGTAGAGGTAGCGGGGGCCGCCCGCCTTGGGGCCGGTGCCAGACAGGCCCTCGCCGCCGAACGGCTGGCTGCCCACGACCGCGCCGATCATCGAGCGGTTGACGTAGAGGTTGCCGACCGCGGCCTCCGCCTCGACCACCTCGGCGGCGCGGGCGATGCGGCTGTGGAGGCCCATCGTCAGGCCGTAACCCTTGGCGTTGACGCGGGCGACGGTCGCCTCCAGCTCGCCCGCCTTCCAGGTGGCGACGTGGAGGATCGGGCCGAACCATTCGCGGTCAAGCTCCTCGACGCGGTCGAGCCGGATCAGCGTCGGCGGGACGAACAGGCCGTCGGCGGGGGCATCGACCGTTTTGACCCAGCGGGCGCGGGCAGTGTCGCGGTAGGCCATCAGCTTGTCGTAGGCGGGCTGGTCGATCACCGGACCGACGTCGGTGGCGGGATCGGCGGGGTCGCCGAGCGTCAACAGGTCCATCGCGCCGCTGAGCATCTCGATCAGCCCGTCGGCGATGTCCTCCTGCACGAGCAGCAGGCGGAGCGCCGAGCAGCGCTGGCCGGCGGAGCGGAAGGCGGAGGTGACGACATCCGCGACGACCTGCTCCGGCAGCGCGGTCGAATCGACGATCATCGCGTTGATGCCGCCGGTCTCGGCGATCAGCGGGACGATCGGGCGGTCGTCGTCCGCGAGCAGGCTGCGCGCGATCGTCTTTGCGGTCCCGGTCGAGCCGGTGAAGGCGACGCCCTGGATGCGCACGTCGGCGGTCAGCGCCGCGCCGACCTCCGGCCCGCCGGGGACGAGGATCAGCGCGTCCTCGGGCACACCCGCCTCATGCGCCAGCGCGACCGCGCGCGCGGCGATGCGCGGAGTCTGCGGCGCGGGCTTGGCGACGACGGTGTTGCCGGCGACGAGCGCCGCGACGGTCTGGCCGAGGAAGATCGCCAGCGGGAAGTTCCACGGCGCGATCGTCGCCCACACCCCGCGCCCCTCGATGTGGAGCGTGTTGCGCTCGCCGGTCGGGCCAGGCAGCTCGATCGGGTGAAGGTTGGCGCGGGCCTGCATCGCGTAATAGCGGCAGAAGTCGGCGGCCTCGCGGACCTCGCCGATGGCATCGGGGATGGTCTTGAACGCCTCCTGGACGCAGATCGCCATCAGCTCGTCGCGGTGTTGTTCGAGCAGGTCGGCGAGGCGGTCGAGCGCGGCGGCGCGCTGGTCGACGGGGGTGGACTGCCAGGCGGGGAAGGCGGCGTGGGCGCGGGTGATGGCGGCATGAACCCCGCTCGTGCCGAGCGCAGTCGAGGCACCGCCTGCGGCTTTTTCCTCGACTTCGCTCGGGACGAACGGTTTGGCGACTTTCGCGGCGATCGTCCGCAACACCGCCCGGTCGCTCAGGTCCAAGCCCATCGAGTTGCGATGCCCGTCGGCGGCGCGGAACAGGTCGACCGGCAGCGGAATAGCCGGATGCCGCGCGCCGCCGACCGCGGCGATCTTGGCGACCGGATCGGCGAGAATCTCCTCCTCGCTCAGCCGCTCGTCGGCGAGCTGGTGGACGAAGCTGGAGTTCGCGCCATTCTCCAGCAGCCGCCGGACGAGATACGCCAGCAGGTCGCGGTGCCCGCCGACCGGGGCGTAGATGCGGCAATGATAGCCGTTTTCGCGGACGAGCCGCTCATACAGGCCGTCGCCCATGCCGTGGAGCCGCTGGAACTCGAAGTCGCGGGCATTACCTGCCCATTCGACGATCGTGGCGACGGTCAGCGCATTGTGGCTGGCGAAGGCCGGGCGGATGTTCTCGGCGTCGAGCATGTCGCGCGCGACCGCTAGGTAGGACACGTCGGTCGCCGCCTTGCGGGTGAACAGGGGGTAATCCTCCAGCCCCTCGACCTGGGTGCGCTTGATCTCGCTGTCCCAGTACGCGCCCTTGACCAGCCGGACGTTCATGATGCGCCCGAGGTCGTTGGCCCATGCCACCACTGGCCGCGCGCGCTTGCCATAGGCCTGCACCGCCATGCCGAAGCCGTCCCAGCCCTTGAGGGCCGGCAGCGCGGCGACGGCGCCGATGATGTCGAGGCTCATCTCCAGCCGCTCGCTCTCCTCGGCGTCGACGGTGAGCGCGATCCCCTTCCCCGCCGCCTGCACCGCGAGCGCCTCGAGCATCTCGGTCAGCGCGGGGACGCACTCGTCCCATTTCGTCACCTCGTAACGCGGGTGGAGCGCGGACAGCTTGACCGAGATCGAATGACCCGCGGCGGGATCGGAGCCGACCGCGTCGATTGCGCCGACATAGGCCTGGAAGTAGCGTTCGGCGTCGCGGGTGGTGCGCGCCGCCTCGCCCAGCATGTCGAAGCTGGCGGTGAAGCCCGTGTTCTCGGGGCGGCGCATCCGGCGCATCGCCTCGTCGATGGTGCGGCCCATGACGAAGATCTCGCCCATCCGCTTCATCGCCGCGCCCACCGCCTGGCGGACGAAGGGCTCGCCCGCGCGGCTGATCAGGCGGCGGAGCGCCCCCCCGCCCTCGCCCACCAAAGCTCGGCCGATCACCAGCCCCCAGGTCGCGCTGTTGACCAGCGCCGAGTTCGACTGGCCGGCGTGCGCGCGCCAGTCGGCGTCGGTCAGCTTGTCGGCGATGAGGAGATCGGCGGTCTCCGGATCGGGCACGCGCAGGAACGCTTCGGCGAGGCTGAGCAGCGCGATCCCCTCCGACGAGTTGAGCCGATACTCCTGAAGGAACTGGTTGACCCAGCCGCGCGACTGCGCCGCGCGCAGATCGGCGAGCAGCCCGAGTGCGGTGTCCATCACCCGGCCGCGCGAGTCGGGGGTCAGCGCGGCGCGCTCGAGCAGCGGCTTTAGAACATCGGGTTCGCCGGCGCGGTAGAGGCGGCGCATGGATTCGCGAGGGTTGGAGTGGGGAGCGTCGGCCATGTTC
This sequence comes from Sphingomonas sp. SP6, assembly GCF_058313435.1. Lineage (NCBI taxonomy): Bacteria > Pseudomonadati > Pseudomonadota > Alphaproteobacteria > Sphingomonadales > Sphingomonadaceae > Sphingomonas > Sphingomonas sp. SP6. The sequence goes on along the minus strand of NZ_JBZFLG010000004.1, from coordinate 179,446 downwards.
ATGCTTCCGGTTTCGTCGGGCTTGCGGGCGGGACGGACCCGCGCCTAGAGGGATGCCGAACGCCCTAGCGCGTCCCATGAGCCAAGGGGAATCCTGTGACCGCAGACGAGATGAAGGCGACGATCGGCAAGGAAAGCGTCTCCGACTGGGTCGAGGTGACCCAGGAGATGATCGACAAGTTCGCCGATGCGACCGGCGATCATCAGTTCATCCACATCGATCCCGAGCGCGCGAAGCAGACCCCGTTCGGCACCACGATCGCCCACGGTTTCCTCACGCTGTCGCTGCTGCCTTTACTGTCGGCGAAGAACCCGGACATGCCGCGGCTCGACGGGGTGAAGATGGGCGTCAACTACGGCGGCAACAAAGTCCGCTTCCTCGCGCCCGTCCCCTCGGGATCGAAGGTTCGGGGCCGATCGAAGCTGACTGAATTCGACGAGAAGCGTCCCGGCCAATATCAGTTCACCACCGAGACCACGGTCGAGATCGAGGGCTCGGAAAAGCCCGCGATGATCGCCGAATGGATCACCCAGGTCTTCACCTGAATCCCATTTCCGCCACCTTCCAGCTTGCGTCAGAGGACCCGTCATGCGCTCCGCCGTCATCGTCTCCACCGCCCGCACCCCGATCGGCCGCGCCTATCGCGGTGCGTTCAACAACCTGCCCACCCCGACGCTCGCCAGCCACGCGATCAAGGCCGCGGTCGAACGCGCGAAGATCGAGGGCGCGGAGGTCGACGACGTGCTGATGGGCTGCGCGCTCCAGCAGGGCGCCTCGGCGACCAACGTCGCGCGCACTTCGCTGCTGCGCGCCGGGCTGCCTGTCACCGTCTCGGGCATGTCGCTCGACCGGCAATGCTCGTCGGGGCTGATGGCGATCGCGACCGCGGCCAAGGAGATCATCGTCGACCAGATGGACGTGACGATCGGCGCGGGCGTCGACTCGATCAGCCTGGTCCAGGGTCCGAAGATGTTCGTCCAGCCCGATCCGGAGCTGCTGGCGCTCCACAAGGACATCTACATGCCGATGCTCCAGACCGCCGAGACGGTCGCCAAGCGTTACGGCATCAGCCGCGAGCGCCAAGACGAATACGGCTATCAGAGCCAGATGCGCACCGCCGCCGCGCAGGCCGCGGGCAAGTTCGACGACGAGATCGTCCCGGTCACCGCGACCAAGGCGAACGTCAACAAGGAGACCAAGGAGGTCACCTACGAGGAGGTGACGCTCGCCAAGGACGAGGGCAACCGCGCCGACACCACCTTGGAGGGGCTGCGCGCGCTCAAGCCGGTGCTGGGACCGGACCTCAACATCACCGCGGGCAATGCCTCGCAACTATCCGACGGCGCATCGGCGAGCGTGCTGATGGAGGAGAAGGTCGTGGCGGCGAAGGGGCTGACGCCGCTCGGCCGCTACGTCGGCATGGCGGTGGCGGGCACCGAGCCCGATGAAATGGGCATCGGCCCGGTCTTCGCGATCCCCAAGCTGCTCGAGCGCAACGGCCTCAAGATGGACGACATCGGGCTGTGGGAGCTGAACGAGGCGTTCGCGGTGCAGGTGCTCTACTGCCGCGACAAGCTGGGCATTCCGGACGAGCTGCTCAACGTCAATGGCGGCGCGATCTCGATCGGGCATCCCTACGGCATGTCGGGCGCGCGCATGACCGGCCATGCGCTGATCGAGGGCAAGCGCCGCGGCGCGAAATATGTCGTCGTGACGATGTGCATCGGCGGCGGCATGGGCGCGGCCGGGCTGTTCGAGGTGCTGTGAGGTTGAAGGTCGAGCGCCGATACGCTATGTGATGGTCGGCGATGTCATAGGCGCCTCTTGTGAGCCCCGGTTGTGTCAGCAGCCGGGGCTCAATTGCGTTTGGGGCCCGGGTGTCAGCCCGGACCCCGCCCGGCACCTACTTCCGGCTGACCTCGATGATCTTCACGACTAGGGTCGCGAAGGCACAAAGGCTGCCCAGAAACAGGCACAAGTCGGTGAATGTCATAGTTCACCTCTTGTTTGACGGCTGGATCGCCGCCGCGCGCGAACATGGCGGGAACGGTTCGCTTACGCAACCAACCCCCGCCCCCCTCGTTCTCCCGCCGAACCGCTCAAAGGAGAATGCCCGATGGCCGACAAGGACACCCCCCAAGAAGTCGCCGCGACCTTCCTGGCCAAGCTGAAGGACAGCCCGTTCGTGATGATCGGATTGAACGACGGCGAGCATTCGGAGCCGATGAACGTCAAGACCGACGACGATCAGCCGAACGCGCTGTTCATCTTCTCCGGTCACGACAATCGCATCGCGAAGGGTGGCCAAGCGATGGCGCAGTTTGTCGGCAAGGGGCACGATTTCTTCGCCTGCCTCGCCGGCACCGTTCGCCAGGAGACCAACCAGGCGACCTTCGACAAACTCTGGGACAAGCGCGTCGAGGCTTGGTTCCCGAACGGGAAGGCCGACGCGCGGCTCAACCGGTTCGATATTACCTCGGCGGAACTGTGGGAGACCGACGTGTCGGTCAGCGGACGGCTGAAGATGCTGTTCGGCGGGACGATCGATCCGTCGGAATCATCGAGTCACGCGGTCGTCGGCAGCGTCGCCTGACCTGATCGAGTAACGAGCCCCGCGGGAGCGATCCCGCGGGGCTTCGCATGTCAGATGTGCAGCGCGCGCCCGTAGGCGCCGAGCACGCTCTCGTGCATCATCTCGCTCAGCGTCGGGTGCGGGAAGACCGTCTCCATCAGCTCCGCCTCGGTCAGCTCGCCCGTCTTGCCGATCATATAGCCCTGGATCAGCTCGGTCACCTCGGCGCCGATCATGTGCGCGCCGAGCAGTTCGCCGGTCCTGGCGTCGAACACCGTCTTCACGAACCCTTCCGCCTCGCCAAGCGCGATCGCCTTGCCGTTGCCGATGAAGGGGAAGGTGCCGACCTTGACCTCGTAGCCTGCCTCCTTGGCCTTCGCCTCGGTCAACCCGACGCTGGCGATCTGCGGGTGGCAATAGGTGCAGCCGGGGATGTTCTTCGGGTCCATCGCATGCGGATGGCCGCCCGCGATCGCCTCGGCGGCCATGACGCCTTCATGGCTGGCCTTGTGCGCGAGCCAGGGCGGAGCGGTGATGTCGCCGATCGCCCAGACGCCGGCGACGTTGGTCCGACACATCGCATCGGTCTTGAGGAAGCCGCGCTCGTCCATGTCGACGCCGAGTTCCTTGAGCCCGATCTCGGCGGTGTTGGGGACGATGCCGATGGCGGTGATGACGTGGCTGAACTCGGACGTCGTCTCCTTGCCGTCCTTGTCCTTCACCGTCGCGGTGACGCCGGAGGCCCCGACCTTGAACCCGCCGACGCTCGCGCCGGTCAGGATCGTCATGCCCTGTTTCCTGAGGGCCTTCTCAAGGAAGGCGGAGACGTCGGCGTCCTCGACGGGGACGATCCGGTCGAGCATCTCGACCACGGTCACTTCGGCGCCCATGTCGTTGTAGAAGCTGGCGAACTCGATCCCGATCGCGCCCGAGCCAACGATCAAGAGCTTGGTCGGCATCTCCGTCGGGGTCATCGCATGGCGATAGGTCCACACCCGCTTGCCGTCCGCGGGAAGGTTCGGCAGGTCGCGCGCGCGCGCTCCGGTCGCGACGATGATGTTCTTGGCGGCCAGCTCGGTTGTCTTGCCGTCCGCAGCGGTGACGGTGAGCTGGCCTTTGCCGGTCAGTTTGCCGGTGCCCATGTGGACCGCGATCTTGTTTTTCTTCATCAGGTGCGTGACGCCCTGATTGAGCTGCTTGGCGACGCCGCGCGAGCGCTTCACCACCGCGTCGAGATCGGCGGAGATGCCGTCGGCCTTCAGCCCGTAATCCTTGGCGTGCTGCATGTAGTGGAAGATCTCGGCCGAGCGCAGCAGCGCCTTGGTCGGGATGCAGCCCCAGTTGAGGCAGATGCCGCCGAGCAGCTCGCGTTCGACGATCGCGGTCTTCAAGCCCAGCTGCGCCGCCCGGATCGCGGCGACATAGCCGCCGGGGCCGGAGCCGAGCACGATGAGGTCGTAGGTGTCAGGCATGTACGTCCGAAGTCCTTGAGACGAAGATCAGGATATAGGGCGCGGCCGCCGGGCTTCATCGATCGCGACGAAGACGAACTTGGCCTGGGTCACGCGGCAGCTCGCCTCCTCGTGCCGGCCGCGGCGCCACGCCTCGACGTCGATCGTCATCGAGGTGCGGCCGACCGCGACCAGATCGGCGTAGACCGAGACCTCGTCGCCGACCGCGACGGGGGCGTGGAACTTCATCCCCTCGACCGCGATCGTCACCGCGCGGCCGTGCGCGTGGCGGGCCGCGACCAGACCCGCGCCCGAGTCCATCAGGCTCATCAGCCAGCCGCCGAAGATGTCGCCGTATGCGTTCGCGTCGGCGGGCATGGCGGTGACGCGGATCGCCGGTTGGCGATCGGGCGGCAGTTCAGCCACGCCGCCGGTCCCGATCCGAGCGCCAGGCCTCGATCAGCTGCGGCAGCGTCATCAGGATCGAGGCGACGACGGTCACCGCGCCGACCCAGCCGATCGTCGCCCGGCCGGGCGGATAGGCGCCCGCCGCCTCGTGGAACGCGGCCGCGATCGCGACCGCCGCGGTCGCGGTGTAGAGCAGCTCCAGTCCGGTGCGGCGGTACGCCATGTCACGCGAGCATCCCGAGCGGGCTTTCGACCAGCGCCTTGAACGCGGCCATCAGCTCCGCCCCGTCGGCGCCGTCGATCGCGCGGTGATCGAAGCTGCCGGTCGCCGACATCACGGTGGCGATCCCGAGCGTGTCGTCGATCACCCAAGGCCGCTTCTCGCCCGCGCCGATCGCCATGATCATGCCCTGCGGCGGGTTGATCACCGCCTCGAACTGCTTGATGCCGAACATGCCCATGTTGCTGAGCGAGGCGGTGCCGCCGGCATATTCCTCCGGCTTCAGCTTGCGGTCGCGGGCGCGCGCGGCGAGGTCCTTCATCCGGGTCGAGATCGACGACAGCGTCGCGGTGTCGGCTTCGGTGATGACGGGAGTGATCAGCCCCTCGGGCGTCGACACCGCGACCGAGATATCGGCGCGGTGGAAGGTGATCAGCTGGTCGGGGGTGAACATGACGTTGCACTTGGGCACCTGAACCAAGGCGACCCCGAGCGCCTTGATCAGCAGGTCGTTGACCGACAGCTTGACCCCGCGCGGCTCGAGCGAGGCGTTGAGCTCACCGCGGAGCGCGAGCAGTTTGTCGAGCCGGATGTCGACGGTCAGGTAGATGTGCGGCACCTGCTGCTTGGACTCGGTCAGCCGCCGCGCGATGACCTTGCGCATGTTGCTGAGCTTGGTCGCCTCGTGCGGGATGCCGGGAATTTGGGCGGGCTTGGCGGGGGCCGGAGCGGCGGTCGGCGGAGCGGGAGTCTCGGCCCGCGCCGGAGCGGCCGCGCCGGGCTGGACGCCCTCGACGTCGGCCTTGACGATGCGGCCGTTCGGGCCGGAGCCGGTCACCGCCGCGAGGTCGACCCCCTTGTCGGCGGCGATCCGGCGGGCGAGCGGGCTGGCGTTGACGCGCTCGCCCGTCGGCTCGGCCGACGCCCCGGTCGGTGCGGCGGCGCGCTTTGCGTCCTGCTTCGCCTCGGGCGCGGGCCATTCCGACTTGATCGCGGCTTCCTCGTCCTGCTTCGGCGCGCTTTGGGGCGGCGCGCTCTCCGCCTTGGCGGGAGCGGCCTCGGCCATAGCCGGAGCGGCGGGCTTCGTATCCGTGCTCTTCGGCGAGGGAGCGGAGTCCTCGCCGTCGCCGTTCAGGACCATGATCACCGCGCCGACCTTCACCCCGTCGGTGCCTTCGGGCACCAGGATCTTGCCGACCGTCCCCTCGTCGACCGCCTCGAACTCCATCGTCGCCTTGTCGGTCTCGATCTCGGCCATGATGTCGCCGGACTTGACCGCGTCGCCTTCCTTGACGAGCCATTTGGCGAGCGTGCCCTCCTCCATCGTCGGCGACAGCGCGGGCATCTTGATCTCGATCGGCATGGGGGCTCCGGGGGCTCCTGGGGAGAGGCTCGCCCCTCTTGCCCCCGCGTCCACGCGGGTCAAGTCTGGGTCACGTCCGGCGGGGATTGCGCGTCCGCCCGCGCGCCGCCATGATTCCGGGTCATGCGCATCTATCTGACGGTCATCGACGAAAGTCCGGAGGCGAGCGTGGCGGTGCGCTTCGCCGCGCGGCGGGCGGTGAAGACGGGGGGCGCAGTCGAGATCCTCGCGCTCATCCCCCCGGCCGAGTTCATGGCGTTCGGCGGGGTGCAGGCGACGATCGAGGAGGAGGCGCGGCTCCATGCCGAAGGGCTGCTGGCGCGCGCGGCGGGGACCTTGATCGAGGAATCGGGGCTGCGCCCGGCGATCACCGTCCATCAGGGCGACGGCCCCAAGATCATCCGCGAGATGATCGCCGCCAATCCGCAGATCGCCGCGCTGGTGCTGGGCGCGGCGGCGAGCGGCGCGCCGGGGCCGCTGGTCAGCCACTTCGCCGGAGCCGACGCGGGCGCGCTGCCGGTGCCCGTGATGATCATTCCCGGCAGTCTCGACCGCGCCGCCATCGACCGGTTGAGCTAGGCCCCGCGCGGAGTTCCTTACTCCCTCTTAACCACCGCCGCCTACGCTTCCGGACGCAAACCTGCCGACGGAGCGACGCGCTTGATCACCGACCTTCCCGCCCCCGGATCGATCGCAGGCCAGATCGACATCCGATCGCGCCTGAAGGCCTTCGACTTCGACGGCTCGCTCGCCGCCGCCAGCCGCGAGATCTGGGACGTGATCGAGCCCGAGGTCACGTCGATCTCGGAGGCTTATTGGCAGCAGTGGCTCACCTGCTTCGCCGACCAGCGCAGCTGGGCCCCGGCGGAGACCGTGCGGATGGTCGAGGTCGGCACCGTGTTCCTGCGCCACCGTTTCCTCGACACCGCGGGCCGGACCTGGATCGAATCGATCGAGCGTTCGGTGGCCGCCGCCTATGCCGGCGACGTCAGCAAGACCGCGCTGCTGTCGATGATCAGCGCCAGCGACCGCGCAGCGCTGACCGTGCTGCTCGCGCGGCTTGGCTGTGAAGACCCGCGGCTGCCGACGATGATCGACACGCTGATGCGGCTGTCGGCGCTGGAGGGCGAGATCACGGTCGCGATCTACGCCGCCTATGTCGAGCATACCGCTCGCCAGGCGCGCGATCGGCTGATCCGCGACTTCCACGAAGGCATTTCGGCGACCGTCGAGGAAGCGACCCAGGACGGCGGTGCGCTGCGCGTCCAGGCGACCGGCGCGTCGGCGTCGGCGCGGGGGATGATCGGCAAGACCAGCGAGGTTGCCGCCGCCGCCGAACAGTCGGCCGTCGCGATGCGCGAGGCCGCGACCACCGCCGCCGGGCTGATCCGCGCGATCGAGGACGCGCGCTCCGAGGTGGAGGTGGCGGGCGAGATCGCCCGGCGCGCCAGCGGCCAGGCGGGCGCCGCCTCGTCGATGTCGGAGGCGCTCAGCGATCACGCCAAGTCGATCGAATCAATCCTGGGTCTGATCCGCGACATCGCGGGGCAGACCAACCTGCTGGCGCTGAACGCGACGATCGAGGCGGCGCGCGCGGGCGACGCGGGCCGCGGCTTCGCGGTGGTCGCCCAAGAAGTGAAGAGCCTCGCCAACCAGACCGCGCGCGCGACCGACGACATCGCCGCCAAGATCGCGGCGATCCAGTCGGCGACGCGCGGGACGGTCGACGCCAACGCCTCGATCACCGCGACCGTGGCCGAGGTCCAGGCCTCCGCCGAACGCATCCGCCACGCGATGGAGGCGCAGGCGCAGACCGTCACCGCGATCACCGCCGCAGTCGACGAGACCGCGCTCGCCGCCGATTCGATGTCGAACACGATCGCGATGATCCGCGAGGATACCGAGGCGGTCGCGAGCGAGATCGACCGCGTGGGCGCGGGCTTCGGCTCGCTCGACGGCCGGCTTTGCGGGCTGAAGGAGCGCGCGAGCGCGTTCGTGGCGCGGGCCGCGGCGTGACGCGATGACCGCCGCGCAGGACCCCATGCCCGGCGCCTGGGGCGGCGCGGCCGCCGACGCGGCGGTGCTGGTGCGCGAATATGATTGGGACGGGGCGCTCGGCCCCGCGCTCGCCGACATCTGCGGCCTCGTCGACGATGGGGACTGGCGCGCGATCGCGGTCGCCTTCTGGCGGCACTATCTGGCGCATCCCGCGATGGCGGCGGCGCGACCGGCGCTCGTCGGCGAGCGACTGGAGCAGCGGATCGCCCGGTCGACCGAATACGTCCGGCGGATTTACTCCGATCCGTTCGGCGACGCTTGGCGGCGGATGGCGGTTCAACACGCGGAGGAGGCGCACGCCGGCAGCATCGCGCTGCCGATCCTGCTGAGCGCGCTCGCCTTCGCGCACAGCTTCGCGATCCTCCGCCTGGAGCCGCGGATCGCGGGGGAGAGCGCGCGGGTGGCGCGCTTCGCCGATTCGATTCAGCGGATGGCCCTCGCCGAGGCGCAGGTGATGAGCAGCCATCTCGCGCGGATGGACGCGACGATCGCCGCGACCGAGCGGAGCGCACGGGGACAGGCGTTCCGCGAGCGGATCGTCGGGGCGATCGACGGCGCCGCGGCACTCGGCGAAGAGATCCGCGCCCAGGCCTCGGACGGCAACGTCGCGGCGCGGAGCGTGCTGTCGCAGGCGAGCGAGGTCGCGACCGCGTCCGCACAATCCGCGGCGGCGATGCGCGACGCGGCGACCACAGCGGGCGGGCTGATCCGCGCGATCGACGCGGTTCGCCGCGACGTCGACGAGGCGGCCCGCGTCGCCGCCGACGCCGCGCAACAGTCCGAAACCGCGCTCGGCGTGTCGGAGGCGCTCAGCGATCACGCCAAGTCGATCGAATCGATCCTGGGCCTGATCCGCGACATCGCGGGTCAGACCAACCTGCTGGCGCTGAACGCGACGATCGAGGCGGCGCGCGCGGGCGACGCGGGCCGCGGCTTCGCGGTGGTGGCGCAGGAGGTGAAGAGCCTCGCCAACCAGACCGCGCGCGCGACCGACGACATCGCCGCCAAGATCGCCGCCATCCAGGCCGCGACCGGGCGATCGCTCGCCGCCAACACGGCGATCCGCGCGATCGTCGGCGAGGTCGAGATCGCCGCCGGGCGCATCCGCAGCGCGACCGGCGCCCAGGCGACCACCGTCACCGCGATCACCGCCGCGATCGACGAGACGGCGATGACCGCGCATTCGATGTCGTCGACGATCGCCGGGGTCCTGCACCAGGCGAGCGAAGTCGCGGGCAATTTCACGCGGCTCGACCGCGGCTTCGCGGCGGTCGACGATGAGCTGACGGCGCTGAAGGCGGCGGCCGAGGAGTATGCGCGCGGCGTGGCGTAGGTGTCGCGAGGCCGCTAAGGCTCGCTCATGAACATCCTTCTCACGGGTTCGTCGCGGGGCATCGGCGCGGCGTCGCTTGAGGCGCTCGAAGCGGCGGGCGGGCATGTCGCAGGGCACGGCACCGCCAGCGGCATCCCCGCCGACTTCGCGGACCCCGGCGCGCCCGCCGCGCTCTGGACCGCCGCGCTCGAGCGGCTCGGCGAGATCGACGTGCTAGTCAACAACGCCGGCGTGTTCGAAGCCAATCCGATCGACGCTGACGACCACGAGTGGCTCGCCGCCTGGGAGCGGACGATGCGGGTCAATCTCACCGCCTCGGCGCAGCTGTGCCGGCTGGCGGTGAAGCATTGGCAAGAGCGCGGGGCTGGTGGGCGGATCGTCAACGTCGCCAGCCGCGCCGCCTATCGCGGCGACAGCCCGGCGCATTGGCACTACGCCGCGTCCAAGGCCGGGATGGTGGCGATGACCAAGACGATCGCACGGGGCTATGCGCGCGAGGGCATCCTGGCGTTCGCGATCTGCCCCGGCTTCACGATGACCGGGATGGCCGAGGACTATCTGGCGAGCCGTGGGGGCGACAGGCTCCTCGCGGACATCCCGCTGGGCCGCGTCGCCTCGCCGGAGGAGATCGCCGAGATGGTCCGCTGGTGCGCGCTCGACGCGCCGCCCTCGATGACCGGGGCGGTGCTCGACGCCAACGGGGCGAGCTATGTCCGCTAGCCTGCTGCTGCTCGCCGCCGCGCCCTCGCTCTTTGGCGACCTGGCGAACGCCTGCAAGGGACGCGACGGCTGGGCGGATCCGGCCCCGCCCGCGCGGATCGCGGAAGGGGTGTACGACGTCGGCACCTGCGGGATCACCGTCGTGCTGGTGACGACGGCCGCGGGCCTTGTGCTGATCGACGCGGGGCCGGTGGAGGCCGCGCCGCTGGCCGCCGCCAACGTCGCGCGCCTCGGCTACGAACTCGCCGACGTGCGCTATATCCTCAGCGGCCACGAGCATCTCGACCATGCGGGCGGGTTCGCGGAACTGGAACGACGGACCGGTGCGACCCTGATCGTCCGCGACGCCGCCCGCGCGTCGATCGAGAGCGGGACCGTCGATCCGAGCGATCCGCAATGGTCCTCGCTCACGTCCTTCGCGCCGGCGAGGGTCGGCTGGACCGTCCCCGACGGCGGCCGGGTGAAGCTCGGCGGCGTGACCTTCACCGCGATCGCCACTCCCGGCCATTCGCCCGGTGCGACGAGCTGGACGTGGAGGTCGTGCGACGCGGCGGCGGCATGCCGGACGATCGTCTATGCCGACAGCCTGAGCGCGGTCTCGGCTTCCGGCTACCGCTTCCGCGACCATCCCGACGAGGTGGCGACGCTGCGCCGGTCGATCGCCCGCGTCCGCGCGCTCAAGTGCGACCTGTTGATCACCCCGCATCCCGGCGCGAGCGACCTTTTCGCCCGGCTCTCGGGCGCCGCGCCGCTCGCCGACGCCGCCGGTTGCCGACGCTACGCCGACGCCGCTGATGCCGCGCTCGACGCGCGCCTCGCCAAGGAAGCGCGGCGGTGAGCTGGAAGACCAGCCTTGCCTGCACCCGCGCCGAGGCGGAGGCGATCGACGCCGCGAGCGATCTCGCGATCGACGCCGTGCTGATGACGACCGAGGAGGTCGACGGCGACGCGGCGCGCTGGCGGCTCGACGCCTATACGGACACGGCGCCCGGCCCGGACACGCTGGCCGCCATCCGCGCGCTTGCCCCTAGCGCGGCGGGAACCGCGCCAAAGGTGGTCGAGCTGGCCGACGCCGACTGGATCGCCATGAGCCAGGATGGGCTGGAGCCGATCTGCGAAGGGCGGTTCGTGGTCCACACCTCGGCGCATCCGGTCGAGGCGCCGCCCGGCGGGCGCGCGTTCCTGATCGAGGCGGGCCGCGCCTTCGGGACCGGACACCATGCGACCACCAGCGGGTGCCTGGCGATGCTCGACGCGATGGCGCAAGAGCGGTTCGCGAACGTCATCGACTTCGGCACCGGCACCGGGCTGCTCGCCCTCGCCGCACGGGTGCTGTGGCCCGAGGCGCGCGTGATTGGAACCGACATCGATCCGATCGCGGTCGAGGTCGCCGAGGAGAATGCGGCGGCGAACGGGATCGCGGGGGTCGCCTGGCTCGTCGCCGATGGCGCGCGGTCGGCGCAGATCGAAGCGGGTGCGCCCTACGACCTGCTGATCGCCAATATCCTGGCCGGCCCGCTGTCGGCCATGGCGCCGGAGATCGCCGCGCTCGCCGCGCCGGGGGCGACGATCGTGCTCTCGGGCCTGCTGGCGACGCAGGCCGACGCGGTGATCGCCGCCTGGGCGGAGTGCGGGTGCCGATTCGCCGCGCGGGACGATCGGGGCGACTGGAGCATCCTGCGCCTCACCGCGGGCGCGGAGCGATTCGTGCCGAGTGCCCCGCCCGACCCTGCCGGACGCGACGGTTGGGCGCTGGACCTCTAGCCCGCCTTCGCCCTCGCATAGTCCTGCGTGCCTTCGGTCAGCACTTCGTCTTCGGACAGCAGCGTCGGGACGGGCAGGTCGGGAAGTGCGTGCAGTTCCTCGTAGAGCGGCGCGAAGTCGGTCTCGATCGTCAGGCGGAGCAGTTCGTCGAAGCTGGGGATGACGAAGTAATTCTGCTGGAAATCGTCGATCCGGTATTCGGTCCGCATCACCCGCTTGAGATCGAACGCGATCCGGTGCGGCGAGGGGTCGTCGAGCGCGAACTTGCTCTCGGCGAAGCTCGACACGATGCCCGAGCCGTAGATGCGCAAGCCTTCCGGCTCGGCGATCAGCCCGAACTCGACCGTGTACCAGTAGAGCCGACCCAGATATCTGAGCGCGTCATGCTCCATCGCGCGCAGCCCGCCCCGGCCATAGGCTTCGAGATAATCGGCGAACACCGGATCGGCGAGCATCGGCACGTGGCCGAAGACGTCGTGAAAGACGTCGGGCTCCTGCAGGTAGTCGAGCTGGTCGGGGCGACGGATGAAATTGCCCGCGACGAAGCGGCGGTTGGCCATGTGATCGAAGAACACGTCGTCGGGCACCAGCCCCGGCACCGCCACGACCTGCCAGCCGGTCAGCTTCATCAGCCGTTCCGAAAGTTCCTCGAAATCGGGGATGCCGGGCTTGGAGAGCTTGAGCACGTCGAGCCCGCGCAGATAGGCGTTCGACGCGCGGCCGGGGAGCAGCTTCGCCTGACGCGCGAACAGCGTGTCCCAGGTGGCATGCTCCTGCGGACCATAATGCGACCAATCCTGGGGCACGGTCCAGTCGGGACGGACGCCGTCCGGCATCGGGGCGGGCGGAGTCGGGGAGTGCGCTGGATCGACCATGGCGGTAGCATAACGGCGATGACGGGACTTGGTAACACGTGAAATCAGTTCGGCGCGCCGGGCGCATGATCGGCCGGGCGTCGGCCGCGATCCTCGCACCCTTGCTGCTGTATCTTCTCGCCGGGACGATCGCGGGGGCGATCGCGACCAACCGCGCATGGACCCCGCCCGCGGACGGCGTGACCGTGTGGGTCGAGACCAATGGCGTCCATACTGGGATCGTCGTCCCCAAGCTCGCCGCCGAAGTCGACTGGCGGCCGCTGCTCCGCGCCGAGGATCTGCGCGATCCCCGCTACGCCCGTTACGGCTATGCCGCGATCGGCTGGGGCGAGCGCAGCTTCTACCTCGAGACCCCGACCTGGGCGGACGTGCGGCCGATGGTCGTACTCGGCGCGGCGCTCGGGAGCCGCCGGACGCTAATGCACGTCGAGCATGTACCGCGACCGCGCGAGGACGCCGACGTGCGTCGCCTCGTGCTGCGGCGCGACGAATACCGGCGGCTCGCGGCCTTCCTGCGCGCCGGCTTCGCCTCCCGCGCGGCGCACCTGCCGGGCTATGCCGGGTACGACGTCTTCTACGAGGCGCGCGGCCGCTATTCCGCGATACGGACGTGCAACGCCTGGACGGGAGAGGCGCTGCGGTCCGCAGGCGTGCGAGTGGGGTGGTGGACGCCGTTCCCGTGGAGCGTGATGCGCTGGTTCTAGCGGCACGACTCGCCTGGCCGCGATTTCGATTCGCCTGGCCGCACCGCTCGGAACAGGCGATTCGTCGCCGCTTTGCAGCAGCTTATGCGAGCCAAGCGTCTTCAGAGTTCGATGATCGAGCGGATCGTGTTCGACGACGATGCGGAAACGCTCGCGGTCTCGTTCCGCAACTCGCGGCGGTATCTGTACCACGGCGTCCCGCGCGCGATCTATGAGGCGTTTGGCAAGGCGCAATCGGCAGGACTCTTCTTCAACGAATGCGTGAAGGGGCATTTCCGCTGCGAGCCGATCGGGCGGCGATATCGGCCCGGGTAGCTCACAGCGCTTGCCCTGCCGCCCAGCCGCTCGCCCAGGCCCATTGGAAGTTGTAGCCGCCGAGCCAGCCGGTGACGTCGACCGCCTCGCCGATCGCGTGGAGGCCGGGAACGCGCCTTGCTTCCATCGTCTTCTGCGCCAGCTCGGCGGTCGAGATGCCGCCCGCGGTCACCTCCGCCTTGGCGAACCCCTCGCTGCCATTGGGCGCGAACGCCCAGTCGGCGAGCGCCCGCTCGGCCGCCTCGAGCGCGCGGTCGGGCTGATCGGCGAGGTTGCCGGAGAGCGCCAGCCGCGCGGCGAGCGTCTCCGCCAGGCGATCGGGCAGCACGCCACCGAGCGCGCGGCGTAAGGTCGTTTTGGGCGTCGCGCGCTTCGCCTCGCGCAGCCAGCCGGCGCCATGATCGGGGAGGAAGTCGATCCGCACCTCGCCGCCGCCCCGCCAGTAGGACGAGGCCTGGAGAATCGCCGGACCCGAGAGCCCGCGGTGGGTGAACAACGCCGCCTCGCGGAACGCAGGGCCATCTCCGGCGCGCGCCGCGACCGGCGCGGCGACGCCGGAAAGCTCGCGGAACAGCACCGCCTCACCGCCGAGCGTCAGCGGCACCAGCGCCGGGCGCGGCTCGACCACCTTGAGGCCGAACCGCCGCGCGAGATCGTAGGCGAAGCCGGTCGCGCCGAGCTTGGGGATCGAGGGCCCGCCGGTCGCGATCACCAGCGCGGACGCGGTCACCTCACGCGCGCCGATGCGGATGCGGAACATGCCGTCGGCATGGTCGATCTCACCGACGGGCGCGCCGAACGCCGCCTCCACCCCGCCCTTCACGCATTCCGCCATCAGCATCGCGACAATCTGCCGCGCCGAGCCGTCGCAGAAGAGTTGCCCCAGCGTCTTCTCGTGCCACGCGATCCCATACGCCTCGATCAGCGCGAGGAAGCCGGCGGGCGTGTACCCTGCGAGCGCCGAGCGGGCGAAGTGCGGGTTGGCGGAGACGAAGCGATCGGGCGCGGTCTCCGTGTTGGTGAAGTTGCACCGCCCTCCGCCCGAGATCACGATCTTCGCGCCGGGCTCGCGGTTATGGTCGACGAGCAGCACCCGCCGCCCGCGCTGCCCGGCGACGGCGGCGCACATCAGCCCGGCGGCTCCTGCGCCGAGGATGATCGCGTCGTGAGTCACTCCGCTCGTCCCGCGCGCAGTCGAGGGACCGGGCGTGCGGGACCCGTCACGGTGTCTCGACGTCGCTCGACACGAACGGGGAGGGTTCGATCCTCGAGCGCGGGGGCGACAGGTTGAGGCAGTTGAGGTATGAACGCAGGTCTCGGGCCGAATGCGACGGGTTCGCGCCCGTTCGGCGACCGGGACGCGACACCGAAGCGACACCGGCGCAACAGGGACGCGACACCGGCGCGACGCTCGCGCGATGGCGATCGAAGGCTCGTGTGCGCGCGGGAGTTCATGCAGGTCGCTCGTCGTAGCTTGGGGCGCATGCCGAGGACGGAACCACGGAATCCCCAACATTGCCAGCCATGGACGACGGGGATCGCGGAGGGACGACCGTGGGGTGTGTATGACTGAGTCTGGGGGAGAGCGGACATTGCGCCGGGCGCGTTCACCGATAGGCTGCCGCGATGGATCAAGACGAACTTCGCCGCTGCATGGAGCGCATCCTGACGGTTGAGGAGCAAAAGCCTACCAACTGGTCGGAGGTGGATCGTCTTACAAGCGAACTTATGCCGCGCCTTCATCTCGACGCCACTCCCGAGATCGTGAGCCACTACCTTGATGACGCTGATGTTCGCGCGCGCGATGAGGCGTATGCGGAGCATCAACGTCGGGAGCTTCGCCGCTTCATTGAAACAGGCGCATTCGACGACGGGAAGCCGATCTCCCGCTGGGGATGTCCGCTCGTGCTTCTCACACTCGCAGGCATCGCCTTGTGGATGGTGCTGTAGGCAGCCGGTCCGCTATTGGGCGTTTCCAGTCCGTCGGATTTTCGCCCGGCCAGTCACCTTCGGCCGCATGTGGGCCTCCGCCTTACCCCCTATCGATCACGGCCGCGGTCATCCGCGACAGGCAGATCAGCTTGCCTGCATCGTCCTCGACCCGGATCGTCCAGACCTGGGTGGTGCGGCCGAGCGTCTCCGCCCTGGCGGTCGCGTGGACGTGGCCCGACAGCGCGGGGCGGACGTGATTGGCGTTGATCTCCAGCCCCACCGTTACCTTGTCCGCAGGCACCGCCATGCTCCCCGCGACCGAGGCGACGGTCTCGGCGAGCGCGACCGACGCGCCGCCGTGGAGCCGCCCGAACGGCTGATGCGTCCGGGCGTCGACCGGCATCGACGCGCGCAGCCAGTCGTCGCCGACTTCGGTGAAGACGATCCCGAGCAACCCCGGCAAGACGCCGTCGCCGAGCTTCGTCAGCGCCTCGAGGGTGAAGTCCTGTTTCCAGATCGACATCAGTAGGACCGTCCGATCAACACGCGCTCGACCGCAGGGGCGCCGGTGAAGATGCAGGGGCCGCCGGGGTGCCCGGTCTGGCCCTGCGGAGCGTTGCGGATGGTGAGTTTGAGCGCCTTCAAGCGCTCGACCACCGCGTCGAGTTCGGTGCCGGTGGGCTTGGCCCAGGGGACGTCGACCCAGCCGGGGTTGGCGATTCCTTCGGCGAAGGCCGCCTGGACGCCCGCCCAATCCTCGACCGGCGCGATGTTGGCGCGCAGCCGCGCGTGGGCCTCGTCGAACAGCGCCTGCTGGATCGCGGCGAGCGTCGCCGCGACCTTGCCGACGAAGGAGTCCTTGGCGACAACCGCGCTGTCGAGCTTGCCGTCCTCGCGATACAGCCGGTCGCGGCGGATCACCGAAACGTTGCCGCCGGCGACGTCGCGCCCGCCGACCTCGATCACCATCGGCGCGCCCTTCTTGACCCAGCCCCAGCGCTTGGTCGTGGCCTTGGCGGGCTTCAAGTCGAGCAGCGCGCGGACCGGCTCGCCGAGCGCAACCTGTGCGGTGAGTTCGGCCTGGAGCGCCTTGCAATAGTCGACGATCGCGGCGTCCTCGGGCGCGTCGCGGAGCATCGGCACGATCACCACCTGCCACGGCGCGACGCGGGGCGGCACACGCAAACCGTCGTCGTCGCCGTGGACCATGATCAGCCCGCCGATCATCCGGGTCGAGACGCCCCAGCTGGTCGTGTTCGCCAGCTCCAGCTCGCCGCCCGCGTTCTGAAAGCGGATGTTCTGCGCGGAGGCGAAGTTGGTGCCGAGGAAGTGCGAGGTGCCAGCCTGGAGCGCCTTGCCGTCCTGCATCATCGCCTCGATCGACCAGGTCTCGACCGCGCCGGGGAAACGCTCGTTCTCGGGCTTCTCGCCCGCGACGACGGGGAGCGCGACGCAATCCTCGGCAAACTCGCGGTAGACGCCGAGCATCTTCAGCGTCTCCTCGCGCGCCTCGGCGGCGCTGGCGTGGGCGGTGTGGCCTTCCTGCCAGAGGAACTCGGCGGTGCGCAGGAACATGCGGGTGCGCATCTCCCAGCGGACGACGTTGGCCCATTGGTTGATGAGGACGGGCAGGTCGCGCCACGACTGGACCCAGCGCGCGAAGGCGGCGCCGATCACCGTCTCGGAGGTCGGGCGGACGACGAGCGGCTCCTCCAGCTTCGCCTCGGGATCGGGGACGAGGCCGCCCTTGCCGTCGGCGATCAGCCGGTGGTGGGTGACGACCGCCATCTCCTTGGCGAAGCCCTCGACGTGCTCGGCCTCCTTCTCGAAATAGGAGAGCGGGATGAAGAGCGGGAAATAGCAATTCTCGTGGCCGGTCGCCTTGATCCGGTCGTCGAGGAGGCGCTGCATCCGTTCCCAGATGCCGTAGCCCCAGGGGCGGATCACCATGCAGCCGCGGACGCCGGATTCCTCGGCGAGATCCGCCTCGGCGATGACGACCTGATACCATTCGGCGAAATTCTGTTCGCGGGTGACGGAGAGCGCGTGCTTGATGGCCATGGCGGGCGGATAGCGCGTGCCGCCCGCGCCCGCTAGGCGTCCGCGCGATGCCCTCCGTCCTTCCCGCCATCGGCCTGCGCCTGACCTCCGTGGCGCTGTTCGCGGGGATGAACGTGCTTATCAAGCTGGCCGAGGCGCGGGGCGCGGCGCTGGCCGAGATCCTGTTCTTCCGCCAGTTCGGCGCGGCGCTGCTCGTCGGCGCGGTGGTGGCGGGCGGGCCGGGGATCGCGAGCCTGCGCACCGCGCGGATCGGCGCGCATGTGCTGCGCACCACGATCGGGCTGGTGGCGATGACACTGACCTTCACCACGCTGCTGCTGCTCCCGCTCGCCGAGGCGACGACGGTCGGCTTCTCGATGCCGATCTTCGCGACGATCCTGGGCGCGCTGATCCT
Organism: Sphingomonas sp. SP6; assembly: GCF_058313435.1. NCBI lineage: Bacteria > Pseudomonadati > Pseudomonadota > Alphaproteobacteria > Sphingomonadales > Sphingomonadaceae > Sphingomonas > Sphingomonas sp. SP6. The sequence continues at coordinate 161,276 of NZ_JBZFLG010000004.1, read as the reverse complement.
CCATGAACCGACGGGGTGGAAGCGCTGGGCGGCGGTGCTGGCGGGGTTCGCGGGGATCGTGATCGTGACGCAGCCTGGGTCCGGGCACATCCCGGTGCTGGGCGTGCTGACGGGGTTGGGGGCGGCGTTCTGTACCGCCAGCGTCTCGATCCTGCTGCGGACGATCGGGAGGACCGAAGCGGCGCTGACGACGGTGTTCTGGTTCTCCGCGCTCTCGCTGCTGCCGCTCGGGATCGCCTATGCGACCGCCGCGCAGGGGCACGATCCGATCACCTGGGCGGTGCTGCTCGGAGTCGGGCTGGTGGGCGGGGTCGGGCAGATGGCGATGACCGCGTCGCTCGCGCGCGGGGCGGTGAGCCTCGTCGTGCCGATGGACTATACCGCGCTGCTGTGGGCGACCCTGCTCGGCTGGCTGGTGTTCGACCGGCTGCCGACCTCCTCGACCTGGGCGGGCGCGCCGTTGATCGTCGCCTCCGGCCTCTACATCGTCTGGCGCGAGCATCGGCGACAGGTGCAGGACACCGAGGGGGCGATCCCGCAGGAGTGACGCTGGACGGCGCGGGGACGTTGGGCCACCGTTGCGCCATGCGTTATTTGCTCCTCGTGCCGGCGCTGATCGCCGCTGCCCCCGCCCCCACCGCCGACGCGGCGTTCGACCGGATCTGGCAAGCGGAATGGGCGTGGCGCGCGACGGAGAAGATCGCCGACCAGGCTCCCGACGAGACCGCCGAGCACCTGCCCGACGTCTCCGCGGCGGCGCAGGTGCGGCGGACGGTCTATTGGCGGGGTGTCCTCAAGCAGCTCGACGGGATCGACCAGACGAAGCTCTCGCCCGACAAGCGCGTCGACTATCAGGTCTATCGCCAGCAGATCGCGTCGACGCTGGAGGATCAGGATTTCAAGGAGTGGCAGAAGCCGGTCAACGGCGACAGCGCCTTCTGGTCCGACATGCAGTACGCCGCGCAGGGCGATTTCGTCCACGGCGAGGCGGACTATCGCAAGTATTTGACCTGGCTTTCGGAGCTGCCGCGGTTCCTCGAACAGGAGACCGACAATCTGAAGCTCGGCCTCGCCCGCGGGTTCACCCCGCCGGCGGTGGTGATGACGGGGCGCGACAAGGCGGTGGCGACGATCGCCGAGGCGACCGATCCGACCAAGACGGCCTATTACGAGCCGTTCACCAAGCTGCCGAACACGATCGCCCCCGCCACGCGGGCGGCGCTACAGGAGCAGGCGCGGAAGGTCATCGCCGAGGGCGTGATCCCCGCGCACCAGCGGCTGCTGACCTTCCTGCGCCAGAGCTACTTTCCCGGCCTCACGAAATCGCTGGCCGCCACCGATTACCCCGATGGCGCGGCCTATTACCGCTCGCGCATCCGCACCTACACGACGCTCGACATGACCCCCGACGCGATCCACGCGCTCGGGCTGGCCGAGGTCGCCAAGATCCGCGCCGAGATGCAGGGGGTGATGAAGGACGCCAAGTTCGCCGGCGACCTCCCCGCCTTCCTCCATTTCCTGCGCACCGACCCGCAGTTCCAGCCCAAGACCGCCGACGAGCTGCTCAAGGAAGCGGCGTGGGAGGCCAAGCGGTTCGACGGAATGGCATCGAAGTGGTTCGGCCGCCTGCCCCGCCAGCGTTTCGCGATCGTGCCCGTTCCGCCGGAGATCGCGCCATACTACACAGCCGGCCGCGGCGGGCCGGGGACGTATCTGGTCAACACCTACGATCTGAAGTCGCGCTCGCTGCCGCAGCTCCCCGCGCTGACGCTGCACGAGAGCGCGCCGGGCCACGCCTTCCAGATCCCGCTCGCCGCCGAGAACACCGCGCTGCCGCCGTTCCGGCGCAACGCCTATATTTCGGCCTATGGCGAAGGCTGGGCGCTCTATTGCGAGCGGCTGGGGGACGAAATGGGCTTCTACCGGACGCCCTACGAGCGGTTCGGGATGCTCTCCTACCAGATGTGGCGCGCGGCGCGGCTGGTGGTCGACACCGGCATCCATGCGAAAGGCTGGACGCGCGAGCAGGCGCAGCGCTTCCTCCACGACAATACCGCCCTGTCGGATCACGAGATCGAGACCGAGGTGGATCGCTACATTGGCTGGCCGGGGCAGGCCTTGTCCTATTACCTCGGCGAGATGACGATCCAGCGCGCGCGGGCGAAGGCGGAGGCCGCGCTCGGTTCGAAGTTCGACATCCGGGCGTTCCACGACACGGTCCTGTCGCTGGGGAGCGTGCCGATGCCGGTGCTGGAGGCGCGGATCGATCGGTTCATCGCCGAGGGTGGCGTGGGGCCGTATGCGGCGGAGCCGTAAGGAATGCCGCTCACCTCACTCCGTTCGTCCTGAGTCGCCGCTGAGCGAATGCGAAGTGGCGTATCGAAGGACCGTGGCGCAGGCTGTCCTTCGATACGAGCCTTCGCTCCGCTCAGTCGCTACTCAGGACGAACGGAGGTTGGGGACACCGTTATGGCACCTACCCTCCCAACGCCTCGACCAGCCGCTGCACCTTCGCCTGTCGCCACTGCGGCAACGGGGCGACGAGCCAGTAGCCGCGACGCGACGGGCGCGGTTCGCCGAGCGCCACCAAACGCCCCGCCGCGAGATCGCGCTCGGCCAGCAGGTGCGGAACGGTCGCCCGGCCCAGCCCCTGCGCGGCCGCGTCGATCGCCAGCCCGGCATCGCCGACCCGCACGCCGGGGCGTTCGTGGTCAGGGCAACCGGGCCAGGCGATCGCCAGCTCCGAGCCGCCGCCGGGCGCCGCGACCGTGACCATGCCCGCGGACTCGATCGACTCGCCCTCGTGCCCATCGGTCCCCTCGCCCCAGCGGATCGCGAGGTCGAGATTGGCTTCGGTGAAATCGGGCGGCTCGTCGGCGGCGACGAGGGCGAAGCGCAACTCGGGCTCGCGGCGCGCGATCTCGGCGAGGCGCGGCATCAGCCATTTTTCGGTCAGGTCGCGCGGCGCGGCGATGGTCAGCGATTTGGACGATTGCCCGGCCTGCATCGCCCGCACCGCCTCCTCGAACTGAAGGAAGCCGTCTCGCAAGGGTGCGAGCCCCGCCTCGCCCTCCGGTGTCAGCTCCAGCCCGCGGGTGGTGCGGCGGAACAGGACGACGCCCAGCGTATCCTCGAGCGCGCGGACCTGCTGACCGACCGCGGCGGGGGTGACGGCGAGTTCGTCGGCGGCACGGGTGAACGACAGATGCCGGGCCGCGGCGTCGAGGACGCGCAGGCCGTTGAGGGGCAGGTGCGTGCGCTTCAAGCGCCCACCGCCGGCGCAAACAGCTGGAAGCGGGGGATGGCGACGTCGAAGGTCCGCCCGTCGTCGCCGATCATCCGGTAGCTGCCCTGCATCGCCCCGGTGGGCGTCGCGAGCGGGCAGCCGGAGACGTAGTCGTAGCTCGCGCCCGGCGCGATCATCGGCTTCTCGCCGACGACGCCTTCGCCCTCCACCGAATGCCGCGCGCCGCGGCCGTCGGTGATGACCCAGTGGCGGGTGAGCAGCTGGACGCCGCGATTCGATTCGTTCTCGATCCGGATATGATACGCCCAGAACCATCGGCCGCGCTGCGGCTCCGATTGTTCGGGCAGGTAGGACACCGAGACGCGGACGACGATACCGTCGGTGGTGACAGCATGAGGGAAGAGTTGCTTCATTCAATCCTCCCCGTTCACGGGGAGGTGGCAGCCGAAGGCTGACGGAGGGGGTCCTCCACCAGCGGGTCGCGTGCGGAGAGCCCCCTCCGGCGCTGCGCGCCACCTCCCCTGAAGCGGGGAGGATTGCCCGACTGCCCTCACAACCCGGCCTTCGTGAGCGCCTGGTCGAGATCGGCGATGAGGTCCACGGGGTCCTCCAGCCCGACGTTCAGCCGCAGCAACCCCTCGGTCACGCCCATTTCCAGACGTTTGTCCTCGGCGACCGAGGCGTGCGTCGTGGACGCAGGATGGGTCATCAGCGAGCGGGCGTCGCCGATGTTGTTCGAGATGTCGATCATCTCGAGCGCGTCGAGCAGGGCGTGGGCCTGGGCGCGCCCCTCGACCTCGAAGGCGAAGATCGGGCCGGTCGCCTCCATCTGCCGCATCGCCAGCTCGTGCTGAGGATGGCTCGGCAAGCCGGGGTGGAGGATGCGCGGCACGCGGCCCTCGACGAAGCGGCCGACGTCGACCGCATTCTCGGACTGGCGGCGGATGCGCAGGTCCAGCGTCTCCAGCCCCTTCAAGACCACCCAGGCGTTGAACGCCGAGAGTGTCGGCCCGGTGTTGCGGGTGAAGGGCAGCAAGGTGTTCTCGACGAACTCCTTCGTCCCGCACACCGCGCCCGCGAGGACGCGGCCCTGCCCGTCCATCATTTTGGTCGCCGAATAGGCGGTGACGTCCGCGCCATACTCCATCGGGCGTTGCAGGACGGGAGTGGCGAAGGCGTTGTCGACGACGCTCGTGATGCCGTGCTCGCGCGCGATCCCGCACACCGAGGCGAGATCGACCACGTCCATCGTCGGATTGGCCGGCGTCTCGAAGAAGAAGACCTTGGTCTCGGGCCGGATCGCGTCGACGAACGCCTGCGGATCGCGCGCGTCGACCGTGGTGGTGGCGATCCCGAACTTCGGCAGCAGGGTGTCGACCAGCCAGCGGCACGAGCCGAACGCCGCGCGGCCGGCGACCACATGGTCGCCGGTCTGGAGCTGGCACAGCAGCACCGCGGTCATCGCCGCCATGCCGGTCGCCATCGTCCGGCACGCCTCCGCCCCCTCCATCAGCGCGATGCGGTGTTCGAGCATCTCGACCGTCGGGTTCTGGAGCCGCGAATAGGTCATCCCCGCCTGCTCGCCCGCGAACCGCGCCGCGGCGTCGCCCGCGCAGTCGTAGGAATAGCCCGAGGTGAGGAACAGCGCCTCCGAGGTCTCGCCCCATTCGGAGCGCGCGGTGCCGCCGCGGATCGCCTTGGTCGCGGGGCGCCAGGTGTCGGTGATGCTGCGGTCTTGTCCGGTACGGCGCTTCATGCCGCGCGCTTTGCAGCGGACGGAAGGGCGGAGCAAGGCTTTGCCTGTGCCCGTCATGCCGGACTTGATCCGCCCTCCAACGTGACCCAAGGTCGGACGTTCGAGGCTTGGGCTGATTGGACCCCGGCTCAACAAGTCCTGAGCGCCTGAGGTGCAGGCAGTCGAAGGGGCCGGGGTGACAATAGTGGGTTTATCTGACTGGAAGCGCCCTCTCCCCGTCGCGTTCCTGATCGGTCTCGCCGCGGAGGCGCTGTTCCTCATCCGGCTCTCCGTCCCGCACAAGCCGGTGTTCGACGAGACCCACTATCTCCCCGCCGCGCGCACCCTGCTCGCGCTCGCGCATCCGGCGAACGTCGAACATCCCCTGCTCAGCAAGGCGCTGATCGCCGCGGGTATCGCGCTGTTCGGCGACAATCCCTTCGGCTGGCGGGTGATGTCGACGCTCGCCGGGACGGCGGTGGTGGTGGGGATCTTCGCGATCCTGCAACTGCTGTACGGGCGGGTCCGGACGAGCGCCTTGGGGGCCGTGCTGACGCTGCTGAGCTTCACCGTGTACGTCCAGGCGCGGATCGCGATGCTCGACGGCTTCATGGCCGCGTTCGTCGTCGGCGGCGGTGCCTTGTGGCTGTGGGCGATGCGCCGCGGCGGCTGGAGGCGATGGCTGGGCGCGGCGGTATGTCTCGGCCTTGCGGTCGGGTGCAAGTGGACCGCGCTTCCCTATGCCGGGCTCGCAGGGCTGGTGTTCCTCATCCTCAAGCGCGAGCGAGGCGCGCATTTTCCCGGCATCCCGACCGTCGCCGGTGCCGCCGCGTTCGGGGCGGTGGCGGCGATCTCCTATTTCGCGACCTTCACCCCTGCGTTCCTCTACGCCGACGATCCGCTCACACCGGCCACGCTGCTGCCGTTCCAGGTGGAGATGTTCCGCCGTCAGACGCAGGTGTTGCCCCCGCATACCTACCAGTCCGCCTGGTTCACCTGGCCCTTCGACATCCGGCCGATCTGGTACCTCTACGAGCGGGCCGACGGGGCGCAGCGCGGCATCCTGCTGCTCGGCAATCCGGCGGTGATGTGGGGCGGGCTGGTCGCGGTCGTCGCCTGCGGCTGGGCGTGGGTCGAGGACGGCGACCGGCGACCGCTGGGGCTGGCGCTGCTCTGGGTGTTCTCGCTCGCGATCTGGGCGGCGATCCCCAAGTCGCTCGGCTTCTTCTATTATTACTACCTGTCGAGCATCTGGCTGTGCCTGGCGATTCCCGCCGCCTTTCACCACTGGCGCGCTCGGGCGCGTTACGGCGATCTGGTCTTCGTCGCGGTCGCGGTCGCGCTGTTCCTCCACTTCTTCCCGATCCTGTCCGCACAGGCCCTTCCCTCGCCCGACGCCTTCCACCGGTGGACCTGGTTCGACAGCTGGGTGTAACGGCCAAGCCCAAGCTGCCGTTCGCCCCGAGCGAAGTCGAGGGACGCGCAACAAGCGAAGCCTCGACTGCGCTCGGCACGAACGGGAAGGATTAGGAGAGAGCGATGCCCCATTTCGGCGACCTGCAGAATGCGATCTACGGCGCGGGGCTCCAGGGCGTCGTCCCGAAATGGCCGGTCGATTTCGCCACGCTGGAAGCCCGCGCCAGCGCCGCGATGCCGCCGCACGTCCTCACCTACGTCCAGGGCGGCTGCGGGGACGAGTTCACCCAGCGCCAGAATGCCGACGCCTTTCGGCATTGGGGCATGGTGCCGCGGATGATGGTGGGGACCACCAAGCGCGACCTGTCGACGACGCTGTTCGGCAAGCCCCTCGCCTCACCGCTGTTCATGGCCCCGATCGGCGTGACGGGGATCGTGACGCAGGACGAGCACGGCGACCTTGCCGCCGCCCGCGCCTCGGCGATGACGGGGGTGCCGCTCACCGCCTCGACGCTGTCGAACGATCCGCTCGAGGATGTGAAGGCGGCGTGCGGCGACACCCCCGCCTTCTTCCAGCTCTACACCCCGCGCGACACCGAGCTGGCCGAGAGCCTGGTCCGCCGAGCCGAGGCCGCGGGCTATGACGCGCTGGTCGTGACGCTCGACACCTGGGTCACCGGCTGGAGGCCGCGCGACCTCAACCCGTCGAACTTCCCGCAGCTGCGCGGCCACGTCCTCCGGAATTACTTCGTCGACCCCCGCTTCCGGGCGATGCTCGACAAGCCGCCCGAGGAGGATCTGCGCGCCGCGATCACCACCTGGAGCGCGAACTTCGCGCGGGCGATGACCTGGGACGACCTCGCCTGGCTGAAGCGCGTCACCAAGATGCCGATCGCGCTCAAAGGCATCTGCCATCCCGATGACGCCCGCCGCGCGATGGACGAGGGAGCGGACGCGATCTACGTCTCGAACCACGGCGGGCGGCAGGCGAACTGCGGGATCGCGGCGATCGACATGCTGCCGGCGGTCGCCGAGGCGGTCGCGGGCCGCACGCCGGTGCTGTTCGACTCCGGCATCCGCTCCGGCACCGACGTCATCAAGGCGGTCGCGCTCGGCGCGGATGCGGTCGGCGTCGGCCGCCCGTATGCCTATGGCCTCGCGCTCGGCGGCCACGAGGGGTGTGCGCACGTGCTGAGATGCATCCAGGCGGAGGCGGACCTGTTGATGGCGGTGAACGGCTGGCCGACGCTCGCCGCAGTGCGCGAGGCGGGAGCAATGCGGACGGATCGGTAAGGCACCGCAAATCGCACCAATTGATGCTATATGAGGTGTAAGGAGATGAACCATGCGGACGACCATCACACTTGACGACGACTTGATCGAGAAGGCCACGGTCGCCACCGGCATCACCGAGCGCACCGCATTGTTGCGTGAGGGATTGAAGGCGTTGATCGAACGCGAGGCGATCGAGCAGCTCATCGCCCTCGGCGGCACCATGCCCGATGCGGTCGCCGCGCCACGCCGCCACGTTCCGTGAACGAGCCGGTTCTTGCGGACAGCTCGATCTGGATCGCGAGCTTCCGCGCTCCCCTGCCACTGCTCGGCGCGATCGCAAGGAGCGGACGGCTACGGATGCACCCCTTCATCCGCGCCGAGCTGGCGCTGGGCAGCCTGCCTAAACGTCAGGTGACACTTGCCAACTTGGACGGTCTGCGAACCGTCAGGCTGGCTTCGCACGAATCCGTCCTCGCGATGATCGAAGACCGACAGCTTCACGGGCGCGGGATCGGCTACGTCGATGCGCATCTCGTCGCTGCATGCTTGATCACGCCCGGCGCGAAGTTGTGGACCACCGACAAGGCGTTGTGGGCGGTGGCCCACGACATTGGCATCGCCGCGCAGCTCACGAATTGACTTCCCCGCGCCACCCGCTATGAGCCTGCGCGCGTTCGCATAGGCTTCGGTCGAGGCGGACTCTCGTCCGAGACAGCGGGTGGTCGGGTTTCCGGCCTTAATCTCCCGCCGAGGCGGGGACAGGATTTCACGCCGGCTGCGGTTCGTCCGTTGTCGGCTCGCCGTTCGTTGGCACCCTTCCCCATCGCTGGACTTTGCCGTTGCGGGTCACCGTGGCGGTTCGTAACCGAGGACGGCGTTCGCGCCGTGCTCAGATGGAGAATGGCATGGATCGAGCTCAAAAGGCCGCGGCCGTCGCCGAGCTCAAGCAGACCTTTTCCGAGGTCGGCGTCGTCGTCGTCACCCGCAATCTCGGGATGACGGTGGCGCAGTCGACGCAGCTTCGGAACCGGATGCGTGAGGCGGGGGCGACCTACAAGGTCTCCAAGAACAAGCTTGCCAGGATCGCGCTCGACGGCACCGACTATCTTTCGCTGGGCGACATGCTCACCGGGCCGGTCGGTCTCGCCAGCTCGACCGACCCCGTCGCCGCGGCGAAGGTGGCGGTCGAGTTCGCCAAGACGAACGACAAGTTCGAGATCGTCGGCGGCGCGATGGGCGCGACCGCGCTCGACGAGGCAGGCGTGCAGGCGCTGGCGACGATGCCGTCGCTGGACGAGCTGCGCGCCAAGATCGTCGGCCTCATCGTGGCGCCCGCCACGAAGCTCGCCACGATCGCGCAGGCCCCTGCGGCGCAGCTCGCGCGCGTGCTGTCGGCCTTTGCCGAGAAGGACAAGGAAGCCGCCTGAGGCGCTTCCTGCTTGAAGACTCACAACCGAACGAACGAAGGAACATCACATGGCAGACCTGAACGCGCTGGTTGACCAGCTGTCCGAGCTCACCGTCCTCCAGGCGGCCGAGCTCTCGAAGATGCTCGAGGAGAAGTGGGGCGTCTCGGCTGCCGCCGCGGTTGCGGCGCCTGCCGCCGGCGGTGGTGCGGCTCCGGCCGCCGCGGTCGAGGAGCAGACCGAGTTCGACGTCATCCTCACCGGCGACGGCGGCAAGAAGATCAACGTCATCAAGGAGGTCCGCGCGATCACCGCGCTCGGCCTGACCGAGGCGAAGTCGCTGGTCGAGTCGGCTCCCAAGGCCGTCAAGGAAGGCGTGTCGAAGGACGAGGCCGCCAAGATCAAGGCGCAGCTCGAGGCCGCCGGCGCGACCGTCGAGGTCAAGTAAGCCAGCCGCAGTTCACGAGACGAGCCACGCTGGCTCGCCCGTGAGCAAGGCCGGCCGGCGGCGCTCCGCGCCGTCCGACGTCATGGGATTCACTCCCATGACGGCCGCTTGAAAGAAGGGGCGGGTCCGCGAGGGCCCGTCCCCTTTTTCTTTGGTGAACGGTGAGGGAACCGCCTCCCCTTACGCCAGCACCATTCCATGCCCGAGTGCCATCAGCGCTCCATGATCCGCATCGAAGAATGCCGGCATCTTCGCATCGAACACGAACGCCGCCGCGTCGACCGCATCGGCGGTGACGCCCGCCAGGAACACCTGCGCGCCGCCCTTCCACGTCAGCGAGCTGCCGCCCTCGCCATCGGCAATGGTAATGTCGGCGAACGAGCGCACGCCGCGCACGTCGATCTCGATCAGGTCGCCCGCGGTGAAGTCGAGGATCGTGTCGCCGCCGCTGCCCTTGGCGAAGAAGAAGGTGTCGCCTGCGCCGCCGCCGGTCAGCGTGTCGCCGCCCAGCCCGCCGGTCAGCAGATCGGCCAGCTTGCCGCCCACCAGCACGTCGTCGAAGCTCGAGCCGGTCAGCCCCTCGATCGCGGTGAACACGTCGCCCGCCGCGTCGCCGGTCCCGACGTTGGCGTTGTCGGCGAGGCTTGCGTGGACCCCCGCCGCGGCGTCGCGATAGGAAGCGACGTCGGTGCCGTCGCCGCCGACCAGCTTGTCCGCCCCCGCGCCGCCGTCGAGCGTGTCGTCGCCGGTCCCGCCGGTCAGCGTATCGGCGCCGCCCTGGCCGTAGAGCCAGTCGTTCCCCGCCCCGGTCGTCAGCGCGTTGGCCGCACCGCCGCCGATCAGCAGGATGTCGCCGGCATGCGGCGTCGCATTGTAGCTGCCGTTGGTCGTCACCGCGCCCGCGATCTTCTCACCTTCCGTATAGGCGAAGTCCTGGTGCAGGATCTGCCCGGAATTGTCGTAGGCGATGTACGACAGCTGCTTCTCATAGCCGAGCTGGACGTAGATCTTGTTCACGAAGCGGACGTTGTCGCCCATGTAATCGGTCGAGGAGTAATTGTCGGTGTAACCGGCGATCGCGTGGCCCAGTTCGTGGACGATCGCGGTCGTCGGGGTGTCGGGTACGGCGTTGCCGCGCGGATCGATGTAGAGTGCCTGGTCGAGGAAGTTGAGATCGATGTAGAGCTGCCCGTTGCGCAGCCCCGCGCCGAAATCGCCGGGCGAATAGTTGACGGTGATCTTCTTGCCCGCATCGACCCAGCCGTCATATTCGTCGCGCGCGATCGCGGAGCCGTTGTAGCTTTCGACGATCACGCCCCGGATGATGTCGGCGTCGGCCGCCGAAAAGGCGCTGTCGATCACCAGCGCCTTGAGAACGGACTTCAGGCTCATGCGATTCCCCCTTCGCGATCAAGTTCCCCGCGAGGAGGATCGCAGGCTCGCGCGGGGGAGTCCAGCGCCGGGTTGCCCCGTCCCTCTCCGAACGCTACCCGTCGCCGATGACGCATGTCGGCATCATCATGGGCTCGACCTCCGACTGGGAGACGATGCGCCATGCCGCGGAGACGCTGGCGGCGCTCGACGTCCCGCACGAGACCCGCGTCGTTTCCGCGCACCGTACTCCGCGACGGCTGTACGACTATGCGTCCGCGGCGGCCGATCGGGGGCTCAAGGTCCTGATCGCGGGCGCCGGCGGCGCGGCGCATCTGCCGGGCATGGCGGCGGCGATGACCCATCTGCCGGTGCTCGGCGTGCCCGTCGAGAGCCATGCCCTGAAGGGCATGGATAGCCTGCTCTCGATCGTCCAGATGCCGGGCGGGATCCCGGTCGGCACGCTGGCGATCGGCAAGGCGGGCGCGATCAACGCCGGGCTGCTGGCCGCGGCGATCCTGGCGCTGTCGGACGCGGCGTTGGGCGAGCGGCTGAAGGCGTGGCGAGAGGCGCAAACGGAGGCGGTGGCGGAGACGCCGGAGTGATTTCCTTGCCTCCCTGCAAAAGGAGGCAAGAGTAACACGGGCCGGCGGGCTCCATACGGACAGGTCTTAGGATGAGCAGCTTTCCCCTCCCACCCGGCTCGACCATCGGCATCCTCGGCGGCGGGCAGCTCGGGCGGATGATCGCGGTCGCCGCGGCGCAGCTCGGCTATCGCACCCACGTCCTCGCCCCCGACCGCGAGAGCGTCGCCGCGCATACCGCGAGCGCGCTGACCCGCGCCGATTACGGCAACCGCATCGTCCTCGCCGATTTCGCGCGCAGCTGCGACGTCGTCACCTACGAGTTCGAGAACATCGCCGCCGGCCCGGTCGCATGGCTGGCCGAGCGCGTGCCCGTCCATCCTTCGCCCGCGAGCCTCGCCGCGTCGCAGGACCGCATCGCCGAGAAGCGCTTCGTCGAGCAGGTCGGCGGCACCCCGGCGCGCTGGGCGGCGGTGAACAGCCGCGAGGAGCTGGACGCGGCGCTCGCAAGGGTCGGCACCCCAGCGGTGCTGAAGACCACCCGCATGGGGTACGATGGCAAGGGCCAGATGCGGATCTGCGCGCCCGACGAGGCCGATGCGGCGTGGGAGGCGATCGGCGGACCGTCCGTGCTCGAGGCGTTCGTCGCCTTCACGCACGAATTCTCGATCATCCTCGTCCGCGGACATGACGGGCAGATGGTCAGCTACCCGCCGCCGTGGAACGAGCACCACGACGCGATCCTCGCGCGTTCGACCCTCCCCGCGCCCGCCGAGGTCGCGGTCCATTGGGGTCCCGCCGCGGCGCTGACCGGGCGGATCGCCGAGGCGCTGGACCATGTCGGCATCCTGACCTGCGAGTTCTTCGCCACTCCCGACGGGCCGATCCTCAACGAGATGGCGCCGCGGGTCCATAATTCCGGCCATTGGACGATCGAGGGCGCGATCACCTCGCAGTTCGAGAATCACGTCCGCGCGATCTGCGGCCTCCCGCTCGGCGACACCGCATTGACGGCGCGCCACGTCGAGATGGAGAACCTCATCGGCGACGCCTGGGAGCGCTGGCCCGAGTTGCTCGCGGAGCCCGACGCGCACCTTCATCTCTACGGCAAGCGCGAGGCCAGGCCCGGGCGCAAGATGGGGCATGTAACGCGGCTGAGGCGATGAAGCGCCTTTGGTTCGTCAGCAACGTCCGATCGGGCACCGCCACGCAGGAAAAGTGCGAAGCGATCGAGGCCGTGGTCGCCGAGCGCGGCCTGACGCTCGCCGGGCGGACGCGCTTTCCGGATGATCCGTTGCCCGATGCTGCCGCGCTCGACGCGGCGGGGGCCGATACGGTGATGCTGTTCGCCGGCGACGGGACGATCAACGCGGCGCTGTGCATGCTCGCCAGCTGGGGCGGCGCGATCCTGATCCTGCCCGGCGGAACGATGAACCTGCTGGCGAAGCGGCTCCACCCCTCGCTTGATCCCCGCGAGATCGTCGCCGCGGCGCATGCCGACGATCGGCGCGTGGCGCTCCCCTATGTCGAGGCAGGCGAGCACCGCGCGTTCGTGGCGATGATCGTCGGCCCCGCCACCGCCTGGGTCCATGCCCGCGAGGCGGCGCGCGAGCGGCGGCTCTCGCGCGCGGTCCGAGCGACCGCGCTCGCCTGGCGGCGCAGTTTCGGCCGCGGCGTGCGGCTCGACGGCGCACCGCGGCTCCGCGGTCGCTACCAGGCGGTCATCGTCAGCCCCGACGCAAGCGGGCTCGCGGTCGCGGGGATCGACGCGCGGGACTGGCGCGCGCTCGCCGATCTCGGCTGGAGCTGGATCACCGGCGAGTGGATGGCGGCGCGCGCCGTCGACACCATGCACGTCCGCGAGTTGCGGGTGCCGGCGACCGCGCCGGTCCGGTGCCTGTGCGACGGCGAGCCGGTGACGCTGGCGGCGGGCACGCGGATCGCCGCCGGATCGACGCGCTGCGCGTTCCTGACGACGAACGCCGCCTGATCCCCCGCGCGCTTGGCACTCCCCGCCCCCTCCGCTACAGCGCCGCGACCAGCCGCAAGCGGACCGACTACCTTCAGATGAAAGCGATCGACCGCTACATGGCCCGGCTGATCGCGGTGCCGCTGATCTCGACGCTGGTGATCGCGGCGATGCTGCTGGTGCTCGACCGGATGCTGCGGCTGTTCGACTTCGTCGCGACCGAAGGCGGGCCGATCAGCGTCGTCTGGCGGATGCTCGCCAATCTGCTGCCCGAATATCTCGGGCTCGGCATCCCGATCGGGCTGCTGCTCGGCATCCTCCTCGCCTTCCGCCGGATCGCGACGAGCAGCGAGCTCGACGTGATGCGCGCGGTCGGGATGAGCTACGCGCGGCTGCTGCGCGTGCCCTATCTGTATGCCGCGGGGCTGGCGCTGCTGAACCTGGCGATCGTCGGCTATGTCCAGCCGTGGTCGCGCTACAAGTACGAGCAGCTCCGGTTCGAGCTGCGCACCGGCGCGCTCGGCGCGTCGATCAAGGTCGGCGAGTTCACCCACTTCCCCAATGGCGCCACCGTCCGGATCGAGCAGAGCCGGCAGAACGGCCGCAAGCTGAACGGCATCTTCGTCCAGACGCGCACCCCGAAGGCCGACTGGTTCGGGGTCACCGCGCAGAGCGGGCAGTTCCTGGCGACCGACGATCCCAACACCATCATCTTCCGGCTGACCAACGGCACGCTGATCCACAATCGCCCCGATTTCATCGCTCCGCGCGTCCTGACCTTCTCCAGTCACGACCTGCCGATCCCGCTTCCCAAGTTCGGGACGTTCCGGACGCGCGGCGGGCGCAATCTCGAATATACGCTGCCCGAGCTGGCACGGATCGGCCATAGCGGCGAGACCGCGCAGGCGCGCGACGCGAGCCGGGCGGAGTTCCACTTCCGCCTGGCCGAGGTGGCGACCATGTTCTTCCTGCCGCTGCTCGCGGTGGCGCTGGGGGTGCCGCCCAAGCGATCGACCTCGGCGCTGGGGGTGTTCCTCGCGATCGTGATGGTCGTCACCTATTACAAGGTGAACCAATATGCCGCGTCCATCGGCGAACTCGGCAAGCTCGATCCGTTCATCGCCTTGTGGACGCCGTTCACGGTGTTCGCGGCGCTGATCTCCTACCTGTTCTACCAGATCGCCTATGTCCCGGGCGGGCAACCGATCGGCGGGCTGGAGCGCGCCGCGGGCAAGGCGTGGAAGGCGATCACCAGGCGGATGCCGGGCCGACGGCGCGAGCTCCGCGCCGCATGAGGATGGGGCGATGGGCATGACGAGCTTCTTCCCGTCGCGGACGGTCGCGCTCTACATGGGCCGGATGTTCCTGATCCGCACCTTCGCGATCCTGTTCGGGGTCGCGCTGGTGCTGCTGGCGCTCAATCTGCTGAGCGAATCGGGCAAGATCCTGGCGGTGCCGGGCAACGGTCAGGCCGAGGTGTGGCGCTACGCCTCGCTGCGCGGACCAGAGATCATCGCCTTTCTCCTGCCCTTCTCGGTGCTGCTGGGGACGATCCTGACGCTGATCACGATGAACCAGAACAGCGAGGTGGTCGCGCTCAAGGCGTCCGGGCTTTCGGCGCACCAGGTGCTGGCGCCGCTGCTGGTGGCGAGTCTCTGCGTCGCCGCGATGGCGTTCGTGTTCAACGATCGCGTCGTCAGCCGCGCGACCGCCACGCTCGATCAGTGGGACAAGGTGAATTACGGCCCGCTCCCGATCGATCGTGGCGAGCGCGCCAACGTCTGGGTCCGCGACGGCGACGACCTGATCGAGGTCGATCAGGTGCGCGGCCGCGGCGCGACGACCCGGCTCGGCGGGGTCACGATCTACGATCGCGAGGGCGGCAATCTCCGCGCGATCGTCACGGCGCCCACCGGGGCGCGGGTGGCCGGCGGCTGGCGGATCTGGCCCGCCAAACGGTTCGACGTCGCGAGCGGACGGGTGACCCGGCTCGGCGCGACGGTGGTCGCGCGGGCCGTTCGCGCCGACCAGCTGACGCTGGCGAGCATCGATGCCGACGGCCTTTCGTTCACCGCGCTGCGCGAGGCGATCTTCGACCTGCGCGACGCGGGGCGCCCGACGAAGTCGCTGGAGGGCGCGCTCTGGCACAAGCTGTCGAGCCCGCTGTCGGCGGTGCTGATGCCGCTGCTGGGAGCGGTTGCGGCGTTCGGGATCGCGCGATCGGGCAAGCTGTTCGTCCGCGCGGTGATCGGGATGATGCTCGGCTTCGCCTATTTCGTCGCCGACAATTTCGCGCTGGCGATGGGCAATCTCGGCGCGTACCCGCCGTTCCTCGCGGCCTGGGCGCCGTTCCTGCTGTTCCTGCTGATCGGCGAGGCGGTGCTGATCCGGACCGAGGAATAGATCAGCGGCGGAACGTGCCGTGCGCGATCTTCCAGGCGAGACCGGGAAGGCCGCTGTAGCTGGCCTTGTGATAGGGCGACTCTTCCCCCAGCGCCTTCGACAGCCGCCGATGCGCCTCCCCGAGCGCATGATAGGGAAGCCCGGGCAGCAGATGATGCAGCGCGTGGTAGCGGAGCCCGACGGGCGCCCACAGGAAGGGCAGCAGGGTTGGCGGGGGGACGTTGACCGAATCGAGATATTGCGCGGTGACGCTCATCACCTCACCGTCGTTCTCCCACAGATGCGCAACCAAGGTGCGGACCTGATTGAGGACCGCGACCCCGGCGACGATCGCGAGACCGGTCAGGAAGACGTGAAGCGAGATCACGCCGGTCGCCACACCCGCGATCACCGTCACCGCCCACACGCTCGCGGCGAGATCGATGCGGTTGAACAGCTTGAGCGCCTCCCCCTCCGGAATGCGGCGGCGGAACGCCGGGTTGATCGCGAGCGCGGAAAAGCGCTCGATCACCACGCGGCGCAGTCCCGGCACGACCAGGGAGAGCGGGGACAGGACGCCGAAGCGGATCAGGAAGCCGATCGGCGCCAGCGCGGAGACGAGGATGAAGGTCGGCAGCGTCCAAGGCTTCATCAGCGCGAGCGGCAGATATTCCGGATCGTCGGCGGTGCCGTAGCGGGTCTTGGCGTGGTGGAGATTGTGGACGCCCTCGTACATGAACGACGGGGTCAGCAGCGGCACGCCGACGACCGCATTCCAGCCGAGCCGGAAATGCGGGAGCGCGGCGTGCTTGACGTGACTCACCTCGTGGATGAACAGCAGCGCCCGGTACAGCGCCAGCACCGCCACGATCGCCGCGGCGATCACGAGCGGCGTGGAGGAGGCGGTCGCCGCGACCGCGACGGCGGCATAGCCCAGCGCCGCCGAGCCGAGCATGTCGGCCCAGTAGATCGCGGGACGGGGCTGGACGAGGTCGCGGGTCAACTCCGCGGCCGCGCGCAGCATCGCCTTGTCGTCGGCGATGCGCAGCCGCGGCGCGGGAGCGCGTGCGGCGGCGCGCACGTCGATGAAGGGCGATGAGGCCATGGTCCGGTCCATTCCAGCAAGATAGTGGCGTCAGCGTGACGATACGAGCCTTGGCGGATGACGCTTGTGTCACTCGCCATGATCGAGCGCGGCGGTTACAGCGCCTCGCCATGCCAGCCTTCACCATCCGCCCGGTCACGACCAAGCGCGACCGCAAGACCTTCGTCGATGTCCCGTTCCGGCTCTACCGGGATGACCCGAACTGGGTGCCGCCGCTCAAAGGCGAAGCGTTGGGGCTGATCACCCCGGCGAAGAACGGCTGGTACAGCCACGCCAAGGCGCAGCTGTTCCTCGCCGAAGAGGGCGGGCGCGTGGTCGGACGCATCTCGGCGCATATCGACACCCTGGCGCTCGAAATGCCCGCGGACCGCGGCTTCGGCCCCGGCACGGGGTTCTGGGGACTGATGGAGGCGGAACGCGAGGACGTCTTCGTCGCGCTCCTGAACACGGCCGAGGGCTGGCTCCGCGACGAGGGCACGACCCGCGCGATCGGGCCGATCTCGCAGTCGATCTGGGAGGAACCCGGGCTGCTGACCCACGGCTTCGATCATCCGCCGACGGTGATGATGGGCCACGCCCGGCCCGAATATCAGGCGTGGATCGAGCGGGCCGGTTACGGGGCGGTGAAGCAGCTGTTCACCTACGATCTCGACATCACCAAGGAGTTTCCCCCGTTGGTCCGGCGGATCATCCAGTCGGGGGAGAAGAACCCGCGGATCGTGGTGCGCGAGGTCGACAAGTCCCGGTTCGAGGAGGAGGCGGCGATCATCCTCGGGATCCTCAACGACGCCTGGTCCGACAATTGGGGCTTCATCCCGCTGACTCCGCCCGAGATCAGGGACGTCGGCGTCAAGCTCAAGCCGATCGTGTTCAACGATCTGATCCGCATCGCCGAGGTCGACGGGCGGCCGGTCGCGTTCATGATCACCCTCCCCGACCTCAACGAAGCGATCAAGCCGTTGAACGGCAGCCTGCTCCCGCTCGGCTGGGCCAAGCTGTTGTTGTGGCTGCGCCGGCCGAAGGTACGGACGGTGCGGGTGCCGCTGATGGGCGTGGTGAAGGAGTTGCAGGCGTCGCGGCTTGCCAGCCAGCTCGCCTTCATGATGATCGAGTATATCCGCCGCGCCTCGGTGGCGCATTATGGCGCCAGCCGAGGCGAGATCGGCTGGATCCTCGACGACAATCAGGGGATGCGGTCGATCGCCGACGCCATCCAGTGCGACATCAACAAGATCTACACGGTGTACGCCCGCGATCTGTGAGGCTCCGACGGCTCGGGCCGCCGGAGCCGGGTGGGATTACTTCCGGACGCGCGGATCGAAGCCGTCGGCGAGCCACGCCTCGAGCGACTTGCAGGTGCGCTGCGCGATATGGGTGCCGGTCGGGGTCTCGACCACGCAATAGCGCACGCTATGCGGGGTGGAGGCCGTAGTCGTGGCGGTCGTGCTTGCGTCGGGCTTGGGCTCGGCCGAAGCGATCGTCGGGACGGCGAGCGCGGCGGCGGCGGCGATCAGGGCGATACGGGTCATGGCAGTCCTCCTCTTGGTTCGGCGAAGCGCCGACACGAGGACAGGTGCATTAGTTGTGCCATACACCTACTCTAAGTGAAATCAGATACTTACGTCTGACTACATATGTCATCAGTTGGCGGACAGGCCCGTTCCACGGGAGTTTCCGCCACAATTCGGCGGTCGACGATGACAGGACCACATCTTGATTGTTTACCGTTTCGTGACAAACTTCTTGCAGTTCGATGACGGATCGCAGGAGGATATCATGAACCAGCGCACCACACGCAGCCGGCCCGACGAGCCGATCGAAACGTCCATGGGCGGCAGCTCGGTTGCGACGCATCGCAAAGCCGAGCGGATGCGCACCTATGTCCAGCCGCATCGCCCTGAAGCGAGAATGTAACGAACGGCCCGGCCGACCGCGCCGCAACTGAGGCGCGGCTCGTCAGCCGTTCAGAACAGGATGGCCCCGCCGAAGCCGAGCTCCAGGTCGGGCGTGTCGCGGTTGAGCCCTGCGCCGACCAGGATGTCGAGCTGGGTCCGCTTCGTCGGTTGCCATGCGAACGACAGCGCCGCAGTGCTCTGCGTCGTATGCCCGGACGGATCGCGGTCCGCCACGATCTGGACTTCGGCCACCGCGGTCACGCTGTCGCCGAGGTCGTAGCCGATCCCCCAATCCCCACTATACGAGAGGTGCCGGCCCGAGCGGTCCTGATCGACCGCAGCATCGGCCGAGCCGGTGAACTGCAAGGACAAATCGTTCGACAGGTCGACATTCGCCGGGACGACGAGGCCATAGCCCCAGTCTCCCGCGCCGATCGCCTGTCCGCCGACCGGCGCGGTGACATAAGGCTCCAGCGCGAACGACAGCCCCTTGCCGTCGGGATGAAGAACGTTGCGCCGGAGGGCGACGCGGACGTCACCGATGCTCTGAACCGATGCGACTCCCGAGCGATCGCGAAGGCGGTCGTGCCCGTAGGCGGTCCAGCCGAGCTGGACATCGGCGTGATCGGCGATCCCGAGCCGCGCCTGGACGTCGCCGATCCGCACGACATCCTCGCGGCTGCCCGCCTGCTGGTCGAGGGTCCAGTCGACCGCCCCGACCTCGACCAGGACGCGACCGGGTTCGACGGTGCACGGCGTGTCGACCAGGCTCGGCCGACTTGGGCAGAAGCGCGGATCGTCGTCCGCCCATGCCGGAGCCGCGGCGACCAGCGCCAGCGCAGCGAGCGCGCGCCTCATCGCAGCTGGACCCAGGTCGGCGCGTGATCGCTCGCCTTCTCGCGGCCGCGATAGGCCTTGTCGACGCCGGCATCGACCAGCCGGTCGGCGACCGCGGGGCTGAGCAGCAGATGGTCGATCCGGAAGCCGTGATCGCGAGGCCAGGCGCCCGCCTGATAGTCCCAGAAGGTCCAGACCCCGCCCTTGGGATGACGGGTCCGCAGCGCGTCGGTCCACCCCTGCGCGACGAGCGCCCGGTAGCCGGCGCGGCTTTCCGGCTGCATCAGCGCGTCCTCCGCCATCGCGCGCACCGAGAAGGTGTCGTCGTCATGGGGGATCACGTTGTAATCGCCCGCGAGCACCGCCGGCGCCTCCTCGGCCAGGAGCGCCCGCGCCCGCTCGGCCAGGCGGTCGATCCAGCGCAGCTTGTAGTCGAACTTGGGGCCGGGCCGTGGATTGCCGTTCGGCAGATAGATCGACGCGACGACGAGGCCGTCCACGTCGCACTCCAGGTAGCGGCTATGCTCGTCCTCAGGCTCGCCGAGGAGGCCGCGCCGGCGTTCCACGGGGTCAAGCCCGCGGGCGAGGACGGCGACGCCGTTCCAGCTCTTCTGCCCGTGCCAGACCGCGCCGTACCCCGCGTCGCGGATGTCCTGTTCGGGAAAGGTGTCGTCCGAAGCCTTGAGCTCCTGGAGACAGACCACGTCCGGCTGCGCTTCGGTGAGATACTCGACCAGGCGGGGCAGCCGCGCCTTGATGCCGTTGACGTTGTAGGTGACGATCTTCACGCCGCCGTGGTTACACGGCGAAGCTGCTCCCGCAACCACAACCCGATGCGGCGTTGGGGTTCTCGACCTTGAACGCGGCGCCGCCGAGACTTTCGACGTAGTCGACCGAACAGCCGCGGACGAGGTCGAGGCTGATGCTGTCCACCACGAGCCGCACGCCGTCGGTCTCGGCGATCACGTCGTCGACCTCGGGCGCATCGGCGAACCCGAAGCGATACTGGAACCCCGAACAACCGCCGCCATCGACCGCGAGCCGCAGGATGGCCGGCTTGCCCTGCTTTTCCGCGATCGCCGCGACCCGCGCGGCGGCGGAAGGAGTCAGCGCGATGTCGGAAGCGAGCGTGGCCATGCAGCGGAGATAGGGCCGATGACCTCGCCGGACAATCCTCAGTCCTGCGGAGCCGGCCCGGTCGACACGGGGACGACCCCGACCGAGGTGTCCTTGGCCGCGAGCAGGTAATCGGCGGTCGTCAGGAACGGCAGCGGATTGACCGCGTGGCCGTCGATCCGAACCTCGTAATGGAGATGCGGACCGGTCGAGCGCCCGGTCGAGCCCATCAGGCCGATCAGCTGCCCGCGGACGACGCGGGTGTTGTCCGCGACCATGATGCGCGAGAGGTGGCCGTAGCGGGTGGCGATGCCCTTGCCGTGATTGACCTCGATCATGTTGCCGTAGCCGCCCTGGCGACCGGCGTGGCTGATGATGCCGTCGGCGGTCGCGTAGATGGGGGTGCCGACCGGACCGGGGATGTCGACCCCGGCGTGCATCCGCGCGGAGCCGTTGAACGGATCGGAGCGGATGCCGAAATTGCTGGTGAAATGCATCGTCGTCACCGGCTGGACCGACGGGATCGCGATCACGCCTTGCTCGAGATTGTCGAGCTTCTTCCAGGTCATGAACAGCGAACGGAACTGCTGGTCGTTGCTGGTCTCGTTGGCGCTCGCCGGGAGCAGCGGCCCGCCGACGCCGGGCCGTGCAATCCGGCCGTCGGTCGCCGCAGCGGCGGCGGTCATCGCCGCGCCCGGCTCTGCCGCCTGCGCGGTCGCGGCGACGCCGAACGCCATCACGGCCGCAAGCGCCGCCCGGCGGAGCGAGACGGAACAGGAGCCGGTGCGGAGCGGCGCCGAAATCGTCTCGCGAACAGAAATCATCATCAAGCTCGTGCGGTCCCGGGTGCGGCCGGCGGCCCGAAGACCGCCGCCGTTTTGAACATCAATCTGGTTCGCAGCCCCACCGCTCACCGGATCGACACCACCTGACGCGCCGCATCGTTAATGGGCAAGCCTTAGTCGCACCAACTCGCGTCGGGTCGGGAGAACCGTGCGGCGAGTCGTTGAAATCGGAGAAAACGTGTCCGGATCAGATCGCGCGCGCCGCGTCGAGCACCGCTTGCGCATGCCCGGGGACTCGCACCTTGCGCCACGCTTGGACCAGTCGCCCGTCGCGATCGAACAGGAAGGTCGATCGGTCGATCCCCATATAGGTCCGGCCGTACATGCTCTTTTCCACCCAAACCCCGAACGCCTCGGTGACCGAGCCGTCCAGGTCGCTCGCCAGCGGGGGCGTCAGCGCGTATTTGGCGGCGAACTTGGCGTGGCTCTTCACGTCGTCGCGCGAGATGCCGAGGAGCGAGACGCCGGCGGCGGCGAAGTCGGCGGCGAGGGCGGAGAAGTCCTGCGCTTCGCGGGTGCAGCCGGTCGTATCGTCCTTCGGATAGAACCAGACCACGGCGGGACATGCGAGCCCGCGCAGCGGCAGCGGCGCCCCGTTCGCGTCGGTGGCGACGACCTCCGGAATGCGATCGCCTGCGTCCATCAGTCCATCTCCCGCTCGATGCCGAGGACATCCTGCCGCGCCGCCTCGAAGGCGGCAAGCGCGTGCGGCCAATCGCGCTCGCCGAGCGCGCGGGCGATCAGCGCGCAGGTCGATGCGCTGGGAACCGCGAGGTCCGGCGCGACGAGGCGCGCGGTGACGAGCAGGCGGGTGAGCAGATCGTGCGCGGCGCGTGCCGGCGGCGGCAGCAGCCCGCGCTCGGTCAGCGCGTCGATCGCGCGGCCGAGGTCGGAATCGAACCCGACGCCGGAGACGAGCTGGCGGACATGGACCGCGAACTCGAGATCCACCAGCCCGCCGGGAAGCAGCTTGGCGTCGAGCGGGCCCTGCGGCGGCTTGTGCGCGGCCATCTCCGCCCGCATCTCGCGCGCGTCCGCGGCGATGTCGCGGCCCCGGTCGGCGCGAAGCGCATCGGCGACGATCGCCTCGACCTGGCGGCGCGCTTGCGGGGAACCGAACACGGTCCGCGCGCGGGTGAGCGCCATCCGCTCCCAGGTCCACGCCTCCTCGCGCTGGTAACGCGCGAACGACTCCAGGCTGACCACCAGCGGCCCCTGGGTCCCCGAAGGCCGCAGCCGGGTGTCGACGGGGTAGAGCGGTCCCGCGGCGGTCGCGACCGACAGCGCCGCGGTCACCCGGCTGGCGAGCCGCGTGTAATAGAGCGTCGCCCCCAGCGGCTTGGCGCCGTCCGACTCGGCCCGGAAATCGCCGGTGAAGAGGTAGATGAGATCGAGGTCCGAGGCATGGGTCATCGCCCCGCCGCCGAAGCGGCCCAGCGCCAGGATGAGCAATTCGCTGTCGGCGACCCGGCCGTGCGCGCGCGCGAACTCCTCGGTCGCCGCCGCCGCGAGCACCTCGACCGCGGCTTCGGCGAGCTGGGCATAGCCTTCGGCGACCGCGAGCGGATCGCGCGCGCCCGCCACGATCTGCGCGCCGAGCGCGAACCTCTTCTCGCCGACGATGCGACGGACATGTTCGAGCCGCTCCTGATAGTCGCCGGCGTCGCCCGCGCGAAGATCCGCGGCCAGGCGCGCAGCCGGCGGCGTCGCGGCGAAGGCGCTCGCGTCGATCAGCCCGTCCAGCAGGGCGGGCCGGAGCGCGAGTTCCTCCGCCAGGGTGGGCGCCTGAGCGAGGATCGCCGCGAGCAGCCCGGCGAGCGCGGGCCGCGCCTCAAGCAGACGGAAGGCGTTGATCGCCGTCGGCAGCCGCTCGACGACCCGGTCGAACCCGGCGAGCGCGCGTGACGGATCGGGCGCGTCGGCGAAGGCCCGCAACAGTTGCGGCAGAACCGCCTCCAGCGCCGCGAGCGCCGCCGGGCTGCGCAGCGCCGGGTAACGACCCGACCGCCAGTGTTCGACCATCCGCACCGCGCCGTCCGGGTCAAGGAAGCCCAGGGCGGCGAGCTGCGACGCGAGCCGCTCTCGGTCCGCGGAAAGCGCGTCCGCGACGGGGGGAGCGAGCCGGTCGTAGAGCGCGGCGGTCACCTCGACATGCGGACGAAGGCTGGCGAGGAGCGCGGCGCCATCGGCCAATCCGTCCAGTCGCGCGACGGCGTCGAGCGCCGCGCCCGCGGGGAGCCTGTGGGTCTGGCGATCGTCGATCATCTGAACCCGGTGTTCGACCGTGCGCAGCCGCTCGTACGCGCGAATCAGGACGTGCGCCTCCTCCGCAGCGACATGGCCCGCCGCGGCGAGCGCCGCCAGCGCGTCGCGCGTCGCCGGGGCGCGGAGCGCGGGATCGCGGCCGCCGTGGATCAGCTGGAGTCCTTGCGCGAAGAACTCGATTTCGCGGATGCCGCCGCGCCCGCGCTTGAGGTCGTAGCCGGGACCGAACGCCTGCCCCTGGGCGTGGTGATCGCGGATCCGCTGGGTCAGCGAGGTGATCTCGCCGATCGCCCCGAAGTCCAGGCTGCGCCGCCACACGAAGGGGCGGATCGCTTCGAGGAAGCGCTCGCCCAGCGCGACGTCGCCGGCGCAGGAGCGCGCGCGGATGAAGGCGGCACGCTCCCAAGGCAGCGCCTGCGATTCGTAATAGGCGATCGCCGCTTCGATCGGCAGCGCCAATGGGGTGATCTCGCTCGACGGTCGCAACCGCAGGTCGACCCGAAGGACATAGCCGTCGCCGTCCCGGCGCTGAAGCAGCTCGACCACGCGCTTGGCGATGCGGACCGCGGCGTCCTCGGGCTCCTCGCGCGGGCGACGCGGCAGCGTCGCCGGGTCGAAGAGAAGGATGGGGTCGATATCCGACGAGTAGTTGAGCTCGCGGCTCCCCTGCTTGCCGAGCGCGAGCGCGACGAACCCGGTGGGTCGGGCGTCGGGTGTGCGTTCCACGATCGCGGTGCGGATGGCGCGATCGAGCGCGAGGTCGGCGAATCGCGTGAGCGCGCCGGTGACCGCGGTCAGATCGTAGAGCTCGGCGAGATCGTAGAGCGCGACCGACAAGGCGAGGCGTCGGCGCGCGATCCGCAGCTCGCGCGCGGTCTCGGACGGTGAACCGGCCTCCTCCAGGATCGTCACCGGCCGTCCGGCGACGAGCGCGTCGACCAGCGGCGGGTCGCGCTGGGCGAGCGTCGCCAGGAACGGCGCCTCCGCAACCGCCACCGCAAGCGCCGAGGCGACGGCGGCGGGCGCGCGGTGCCCGGGCAGGATCATTTCCGATCCGTCGGACTGAACCGAACCGCGCGTCGGTCGTTCAGTCGGTATGTCCCCCACGCCCACCTCGATCGACCCGAGCGATGCCGAAGGTGCCTTCGTCGTCCGCAAGCCGCGGGCCAGCGACGCGATCGGCGGCTCGCTGCGGGGCACCTACGCCGTCGATCCGTCCGTCCCGACCGAGCTGAGCGCACTGCTGCGCCAGATCGATCGGCAGGTCCATTAGGCGCTACGCTCGCCGCTGAGGTCGTCGACCTCGCCCATGATCGTGTCGAGCGCCGTCTGACCTTCGGGATTGCTGTGCTCGCGCCGGGACGACAGCGCGCCGTCGGTCATCAACGCCTCCAGCGCGACCCTGCCGCGCGCGACGCGGCTCTTGATCGTGCCCACCGCGACCTTGCAGATCTCTGCCGCCTCCTCATAGGCGAAGCCGCCCGCGCCGACCAGGATCAGCGCCTCGCGCTGGGGCTGCGGCAGGTGCAGCAGCGCGCGCTGCATGTCGGCCAGCTCGACGTGCTTGTCCTGGCTGGCGGGCGCCGCCAGGATCCGATCCGCGACCAGATCGTCCCACTCGCCCTTGAACCGCGCCCGACGCATCTGCGACAGGTACAGGTTGCGCAGGATGATGAAGGTCCAGGCCCGCATGTTGGTGCCCGCCTGGAACCGCTGACGCGCGGCCCAGGCCTTGAGCAGCGTCTCCTGGACCAGATCGTCGGCGAGGTCGCGATTGCCCGACAGCGAGCGACCGAACGCGCGCAGATGCGGGATCACCTGGCCAAGCTGCTGCTTGAACTCTGGATCGCTGAGCGCGACGTGCTCGGCGGGCGCAGGATCGTCCCCGCCGTGATCGCGCACTTGAATTTCGGTCATGACGCTCCGTTGGCCGTGCGCACCGTCAGGTCCGCCGTCGCGCGAGAGATAGGACGAGCGGGCGGGGATTGCCACCCGCCCGCTCCGATGGGGTAGGATCAGAGACGACCCCAGAGCAGAACCACCGCGAAGATCACGATGACGAGCCCCAGCGACGCGCCTAGGATGTACCGTGTCATCCCCGGGGTCGCGCCGGCGCGAGCCTCCTCGGTCGTCACGTGAGTATGTTCGTTATCGTTCGCCATACGGCATCAACCCCCCGCGATCGTTTTGGGTCCGAGACGACTTTTCAACTGGCCGGGACCGTCCGCTCGTCGAAGAACAGCGCCTGGCTGATCGCCGTCTTCACGGTCGACCGCTGGAAGGGCTTGGTGATCAGGAAGGTCGGCTCGGGCCGCTCGCCGGTCAGCAGGCGCTCGGGGAAGGCGGTGATGAAGATCACCGGCACCTGGAACTCGGACAGGATGTCCTTCACCGCGTCGATCCCGGAGCTGTCGTCCGCGAGCTGGATATCGGCGAGGACCAGGCCGGGCCGATCCTCCATCGCCAGCGCCACCGCCTCGTCGCGGGTGACCGCGACCCCGGTGACGTCGTGGCCGAGGTCGCGCACGATCGTCTCGATGTCCATCGCGATGATCGGCTCGTCCTCGATGATCAGGACGCGGGCGCGGGTCTGCTTCTCGATCTCGGACAGCGCGCTCGACACGAGCTCCTCGACCTCGTCGGCTTCGACCCCGATCAGATAGGCGGTGTCCTCGGGCGTGAAACCTTCCATCGCGGTCAGCAAAAGCGCCTGGCGCGACAGCGGCGTCATCCGCGCGAGCCGCGCACGGGCGATCGCCTCGCCGTCGTCGGCGACCTCGTCATCCTCGATCATCTCGTCGACGTTGGCGGACGACCAGATCGCCTGGAACGTGCGATAGAGCCCCAGCCGGGGATCGACGTCGCGAGGGAACTCCTCGGGCGCCGCCACGATCGCCTCGAGCGTCGCGCGAACGTAACGGTCGCCGTGGCTCTGGCTGCCGGTGAGCGCGCGCCCGTAGCGGCGGAGGAACGGCAGGTGCGGTGCAAGCTGTTGTCCAAGCGACATGTGCCGGAAAGTCTCCCAAATCGTCGATCAAGGCGGGTGCTGTCCGCGGCACCGCCCCCCAAGAAGCCGTCGAGAACGTCCGACACGCCAAATCGGGCGCGACGTACCGCGCCCGATCCACTCCCGCACGTGGGAAATCCTCGATTTTTGGGGAACAAACGAAACCGTATTTGGTTTCCAAAGCCGTTGCCGACCAGACGTCGGCGGGCGCCGGCGTCTCTGCCGGCATTTTTAGACCGGTCGAACACGACCGGCCACGTGGGGGAAGACGTTGCCTTCGGTCACCGAACCGCCTGAAGAGCCCGTGAACACGCCCGACGCGGCGAACGTTCCGCCGGAGCGCAAATCCCCACAGGCGATCGATCGTGACATGGGATCGGCGTTGCGATCGGTCTATCAGCGGACAGTGGACGAGACCGTCCCCGACGATCTGCTGTCGTTACTCGGAAAGCTCGACTAGGCGCGGCCGCAATGGCCAGCGCCGCCAATCCGCCGCCGCCGACCGCGGCTCCGCTGCCGACGATCGATCTCTGGCCGACCGGCGCCAAGGTCTTCCTGATCCTGTCGATCGCGCTGCTTCCGATCGCGGTGATCGCGATCTTCGCGACGCTCCAGACCACCCGGCTGGCCGACACCGAGGCGCGCGCGCGCCTTCGCGTCGCCGCGGCCGAAAGCTCGCGCGCGCTGGCCATCGAACTGACGGGCGACATGACCGCCCTGCGCACCGCCGCCGAGGCGCTGGGACGCGATCCCGCCGATGCGCCGAGCTGCGCCCGCGCCCAAGGCGTCTTCGCGCAGCAGTTCGCGGCCGGCACGCGCTTCGTCGTGGTCGACCGCGCCGGGCGCGCCGTGTGCGGCGAGGCGTTTCCGGGCGCGGCGGCGACCGCGGCGCTGGCGGCGCGCGGCGGCATCGCGGCCCGGCTCGATCCGCCGGCCGGACTTCAGCTGGCGGTCTCCGGCGCGAGCGGCGCGCGCGCGGCGGCGATCTTCCCCGCCGACTTCCTCCAGCGACTGAGCCGCCCGAGCGGGTTCGCCCCATCCTATGGGGCGACGTTGGTCGAAGGCGATCGGGCGTTGGCGCTCAAGCCGCTCGACACCGAGGCGGCGCTCGAGCGGCGCGAGACGATCCGGACCGGGCTCGGGATCGGCGGGCTACAACTGCAATTGCAGGTGCGCAGCGCCCCGATCAGTTCCCCCATGGTGATCGCGATGCTGCTGCCGCTGATCATGTGGGCCGCGGCCGCGAGCATCGCCTGGTTCGTGGTCGACCGTCTGCTGATCCGGCCGCTGCGAGATCTGCGATCCGAGGTCGCGAACTTCACGCCGGGCGCCGAGATCGACCCGGTGACGACCCGTGGAGTCCCGGCGCAGGAGATCCGCGAGCTCGGCGAGACCTTCCGCGCCATCAGCCGCACGGTCGCGCTCCACGAGGCCGGCCTGGCGGAAGGGCTGGTCCGCCAGACCAAGCTGACGCGGGAGGTGCATCACCGCGTCAAGAACAATCTTCAGGTGATCGCGAGCCTGATCAACCTCCATTCCCGCGCCGCCCGCACCAACGAGGCGACCGAAGCCTATGCCTCGATCCAGCGGCGGGTGGATGCGCTCGCGGTGGTCCACCGCAATCACTACGCCGAGCTGGAGGAGAACCGAGGGCTGTCGCTCCGGCGGATGCTCGGCGAACTCGCCTCCAATCTTCGCGCGACCTCGCCCGAGGATACCCAGTTGGGCATCACCGTCGACATCGAGCCGATGTGCGTCAACCAGGACGTGGCGGTGGCGGTGGCCTTCCTCGTCACCGAGGCGATCGAGCTGGCGATTGGGTGCGATCGTGCGGCCAAGGCCCGGCTGTCGGTCAAGCCAGCGGACGAGGACGGTCGGGCGGTGCTGCGAATCAGCTCGCCGGCGCTGATCGAGAGCGAGTGTTTCCACACCTTGTTCGCGAAGCGCTATGGTCGGGTGCTCGAGGGATTGTCGCGACAGCTCCGCGCCAGACTGCATCACGATCCCCTGGTGGGCGCGTTCGAGATCACGATCGCGGTGCTGGGTCGCGAGTAAAAAAAAGCGGTGGCCGCGGAACCCAGCCGAACGCGACTGGTTCTAGACTTCGGATCGCGACCTTGTGCCCCCCCGCTCTCGCGATCCACGACACAGGCCCGGAAGCGTCAACCCTCCCCCCCCGGTGACGCTTCCGGGCCTTACCCTTTTCCCTTCATCTCCTGCGCTTATCATGCTGCCCCGCGGAACGTTCGTTTCGCCCGCGCATTGGTGAGCCGCAATCCAGTGGAGGACAGAAGATGCGCAAGATCATGGGAATGCTGGTGGTCGCCGGCGCGCTGCTCACGGCCGCGTGCAACACCGTCGCCGGCGCGGGCAAGGACGTCTCGTCCGCGGGTGACGCCGTTTCGAACACCGCGAACGACGTCGCGCACTAAACGAGGCGATCGCGACCGCGGGTTCTCCCGCTGAACGAATGGGCGGCGAACCGACGGGTTCGCCGCCCTTCTCTATTCAGCGACCACCGCTTCGCGGCTGCGCTTGCGCTCGGTGAACCAGATGCCGATGATGGCCGCTTCGTAGAGGATGATCAGCGGAACGGCGAGCAGCACCTGGCTCATCAGATCGGGCGGGGTCAGCACCGCGGCGATCGCGGTCGCGCCGACGATGGCGTAGCGCCGGGCGCCGATCAGCTGCTTGCGGGTCACGATCCCCGCCCGCTCGAGCAGCATCAGCAGGACCGGCAGCAGGAAGGCCAGCCCGAACCCGAACAGGAACTGCATGATGAACGACAGGTAGTTGCCGATCGCCGGCAGCGCCTGCTGGTTGACGCCGCCGACATTCCCCTGAAAGCCGAGCAGGAAGTGCAGCGCGAGCGGGAGCGCGACATAATAGGCCATCGCCGCGCCGCCGACGAACAGGATCGGCGTCGCGAACAGGAACGGCAGCAGCGCACGCTTCTCCTTGCGGTACAGGCCGGGCGCGACGAACTGCCACAGCTGGTTCGCGATCACCGGAAAGGCGAGCATCATCGCCGCGAAGAACGCGACCTTCACCTTGACGAAGAAGGCCTCGAACAGCTGGGTGTAGATCAGGGTCTTCTGGCCTGCGCGAAGCAGCGGCTGGACCAGGAAGGCGAAGATGTCTTCCGCAAAGTAGTAACTCACCGCGAAGGCGATCGCGATGGCGGCGATGCAATAGAGCAGACGGCGGCGCAGCTCGACAAGATGGTCGAGCAGGGGGGCGCGGCTCGCCTCGATCTGGTCGTCGCTCACGAGTTCGCCTTGTCGACGGTGTCCGCGTCGGGCGCGACCGGCGGCGACGCGGGCACGACCGTCGGCTGCTCGACCATCACCGGCGTGACCTCATCCCCCTGCGGCATTGCCGCCCAATCGGGTTCGGGACGGCCGGTGGGCGGATGCTCGCGCATGATGCGCGCATTCTCCGCCGCCCACTTCTTCTCCATTTCCTCGAGCTCGGCCTCGCGCACCATCGCATCGAAGCCCGAGCGGAACTGGCGCGCGACGCCGCGGGCGCGGCCGACCCAGTAACCGACGACCCGCATTGCCTTGGGCAGATCCTTGGGGCCGATCACCACCAGCGCCACCAAGGCGACGAGCAGGAGCTCGGACGAGTCGATACCGAACATAAGCGTGAGTCAGCGCGCGGTCAGCGGTCCTCGCGCAGCGGCTCGCGGACCTTGTTGCCGTCGCGGTCGAACGCGGGCTCGGCGGCCGTCTGCGCCTCGATCCGCGGCGAGGGCTTGATCTCGTCGTCCTCGGACATGCCCTTCTTGAAGTTCTTCACACCCTTGGCGACATCCCCCATCAGACTGGAGAAGCGCCCGCCGCCGAGCAGCAGGATCGCGACCACCGCGAGGACGAGCAGGTGAATGGGGCTGAAGCCGCCCATGACAGGTCTCCCAAGAACTTCGGCGATATCTAGGCGTCTGCATCGCTTATTACCACCGCGACTTGCGTGCGTGCGGTCTCGGCCGGATCGAGCAGCCCGGCGGCGCGCAGGTCGTCCAGCCCGGGCAGGTCGCGGCGGCTCGCGAGGCCGAAATGGCGGAGGAACTCGGGCGTGGTCGCGTAGGTGAGCGGACGGCCGGGCGCCTCGCGCCGCCCCGCGGGGCGGATCCAGCCCGCCTCCATCAGCACGTCGAGCGTGCCGGCCGAGACGGCCACGCCGCGGATCGCCTCGATCTCGGCGCGGGTGACCGGCTCATGATAGGCGACGATCGCCAGCGTCTCGACCCCGGCGCGGCTGAGGCGGCGCACCTCCTCGCGGTCGCGGCGCAGCACGTGGGCGCAGTCGGCCGCGGTCTGGAAATGCCAACGCCCGGCGCGCTCGACCAGCTCGATCCCGCGTCCGGCATAATCGGCCTGGAGGCTGCGAAGGGCGGCGACGACATCCCCCTCCCCGACATGGGCACGGATGCCGTCGGGAGTCAGCGGCTCGGTCGCCGCGAACACCACCGCCTCGACCGCGCGGGCGAGATCGTCCGGCGGGCTCATGTCGCGCGCAGATAGAGCGGGGCGAAGGCGTCGTGCTGGCGCAGTTCGGCCCGGCCCTGCTTGGCGAGCTCAAGCGCGGCGAGGAACGAGGAGGCGAGCGCCGAGCGGCGGAGCCGATCCGACCCGGGCGGCAGGAACGACTCGAGCACCGCCCAGTCGAGCCGCGCGCCGAGCAGCGCCGAGACACGGTCCAGCGCGGTCTCGAGCGTCATCACTTCGCGGTCCGGGACGACGTGCATGACCGGGCGGGTGCGCGCGCTGACCTGGCCGTAGGCGGCGATCATGTCGTAAAGCGTCGCCTGCCACTTCGGCGTGCGGACCGCGCGCAGCCCCTCCGGCGCGGCGCGGAGGAAGACGTCGCGGCCGATGCGGTCGCGTGCCATCAGCCGTGCGCCCGCCTCGCGCATTGCGCCGAGCCGTTCGAGCCGAATCTGGAGGCGGAGCGCCAGGTCCTCGGGATCGGGGTCTGCCTCGGGCTCGCGGGGCAGCAGGAGCGCGGATTTGAGATAGGCGAGCCAGGCCGCCATCACGAGATAGTCGGCGGCGAGTTCGAGCCGGAGCGCCGCCACCTCTTCGATGAAGGCGAGATACTGGCGGGCGAGCGCGAGCACCGAGATCTCGCGCAGATCGACCTTCTGCTGGCGGGCAAGCCCGAGAAGGAGATCGAGCGGCCCCTCCCAGGCGCCGAGATCGAGGGTGAGGGTCTCATCCACGTCCAGCAGGGTAGCGGGGTCGGCGGGCGAGACAAGTTGCGCGGACTGACGCCGGTCACTCGGCATATTGGGAGACAGCGACCGATGCGGGTCCGGCGTCCGACAGGTCCTCGATTGCCGTCCTCAGGTCAGCGCGAGCAGCACGTCGCGCTTGGCGACCAGCGCGGCGAAGTCGCCCTGCCCTGCCGCCCGCGCGGCCATCGCTCGGTCGAGGCGCGCGCGGGCGGCGTCGGTGATCTCGGGAACGCGCCCGGCGATCTCGATCATCTCGGGCATCCGCGCCCAGCAATCGAGCGCGAGGTCGCAGCCCGCGGCGATCGCCCCCGCCGCCTTCTCGCCGGCGGTGCCGGTCAGCGCCTTCATGTCGATGTCGTCGGTCATCAGCAGGCCATCGAAGCCGATGCGGCCGCGGATGATGTCCGCGATCACGGTGGGGGACAGCGTCGCGGGGTGCTCCGGATCCCAGGCGTCGAAGACGATATGACTGGTCATCCCCATCATCGCCCGCCCCGCCAGCGCGCGAAAGGGCGCGAGGTCGTCCTCCAGCTCGGCGTCGGGGGCGGTGACGGTGGGGAGGTGGTGGTGGGTGTCGACGATCGCGCGACCGTGGCCAGGCATGTGCTTCATCACGCCGATCACTCCGCCATCGGCGAGCCCTTCGAGCACGGCGCGACCCAGCGCGGCGACCCGTAGCGGCTCGCGGCCGTAGGCGCGGGTGGTGATGGCGTCGGTCGTGTCGTCGCGCGCGACGTCGAGGAGCGGAAGGCAGTTCACCGTCACGCCGACCTCCGACAGCATCAGCCCGAGCGCGTGGGCATTCGCGCGCGCGGCCTCGATCGCGGAGATCGGCGCAAGGTCGTAGAGGCGGTCGAAAGCGGGGCCGGCGGGAAAGGGCGGCCATTCGGGCGGCTGCATCCGCGCGACCCGCCCGCCCTCCTGGTCGATCAGGATCGCGACGTCGTCGCGGCCTTCGAGATCACGGAGCGAGTCGGTGAGGGCGAGCAGCTGTGCGCGGTCGACCACGTTGCGGCGGAACAGGATGTAACCGGCCGGTCGAGCGTCGAGGAAGAAGGCGCGCTCGTCGGGGGTGAGCGCGGGGCCGGCAAGGCCGAAGATCGCGGGAAGCATGGGGGCGTCTAACACTGCCTCTCCATGCGGAGGAGGGCAATTAGTCGATCAGCTCGTGACGAAACACCCCTCACCCGCGACCTTGAGCCGCCCGCAGACATCCGCCGCCGCACCCGCGCCGCCCGCGTCGACGCGGAGGCGATAGACCGTGCGGCCGCCGACCGTGGCCGGGACGACCTGCTTGCCGAGCGTCGCGACATAGCCGAAGCGCTTGGCGACCGCGCTCCAGGCGGCGTTCGCCGCGCTTTCGGTCGGGTAGGCGCCGAGCTGGACCAGCCGTCCGCCCGAGCCGGCGCCGGGCACGTTCGCGCGGGGCGGCGCCATCGGCGGCGCGGCGGCAAGCCGGCCGCCAGAGGCAGGGACGGTCGCCGACGCCTTGGTCGCGCCCGCATTCGCGGGAGCGTTCTGAGCGGGGGCGCGCCGGCCGGTGATCGGCGTTTCGGGCACCGCCTTCAGGTCGATCGCCGAATCGCCCGCCTTGCCCGCGCTGGTCGCGATGGCGGCGTCGCCCTCGCCGTTGACCTTGAGCCCGCCCGGATCGTCGGGCCTGACCTTATAGTCGCCCTCCTGCGCGGCGATCAGATCGCCGCGGCCGTCGGTCGCGGGCGCGGGCCCCTTGAGGCGGAACCAGGCGAAGGCGGCGGCGGCGACCAGCGCCAGCCCGATCAGCACGGCAACGACGACGCGCCAGGCGCCGGGGCCCTCCTCCTCGTCGGGCTCGACCGTCTCGAGCCACGGAAGCCGGTCCTCGTCACGCAGGTCGATCTCGTCGGCCGCCATCTCTTACATCTCCGCAACCGCCACCACGCCCATGATGGCGAGTCCGTTGCGGATAATCTGCGCGACCGCGTCCGCCAAGAACAGACGTGCAGCGGTCACGGGGAGGTCGTCGGGGAGCAGGAAGCGCCGGTCGGGCCGGTCGTTGCCGACGTTCCACAACGCATGAAACTCTGCTGCCAAGTCGTTGAGGAAGAAAGCGATCCGGTGCGGCTCACGCGCCGTCGCCGCGCCCTCCACCACCCGCGGAAACTGCGCTGCGAGCTTCACCAACGCGAGATCCTCCGTATCAAGCCGGGACAGATCGGGCGCGCCGAGCGAAAGATTCCCGTCGGCGACGCGGCGGTGGAGCGACCGGATGCGCGCATGCGCATATTGGACGTAGAAGACGGGGTTGTCACGCGACGCCTCGACCACCTTGGCGAAGTCGAAGTCCATCTGCGCGTCGGCGCGCCGGGTGAGCATCGTGAACCGGACGACGTCCTTGCCGACCTCGCGCACCACATCGGCAAGCGTGACGAAATTGCCGGCCCGCTTGGACATTTTGACCGGCTCGCCGGCGCGGAGCAGGCGGACCATCTGGATCAGCTTGACGTCGAAACGGGTCTTGCCGTCGGTCAGCGCCGCGACCGCGGCCTGAATGCGCTTGACGGTGCCGGCGTGGTCGGCGCCCCAGATGTCGATCAGCTCGTCGGCCGACTGCGCCTTCTGGTAATGGTAGGCGAGGTCGGCGCCGAAGTACGTCCACTGGCCGTTCGACTTCCTGATCGGCCGGTCCTGATCGTCGCCGAACCGGCTGGAACGGAACAGCGGCAGCTCGACCGGCTCCCAATCGTCGGCGATCTCGCCCTTGGGGGCTTCGAGCACGCCGTCGTAGACGAGGCCGCGGGCCCGCAGCTCGGCCTCCGCCGCCTCGGGCTTGCCCGCCGCCTGAAGCTCGGCCTCGGACGCGAACAGGTCGTGGTGGATGCCCAGCAGCGCGAGGTCCTCCTTGATGAGGACGAGCATCGCCGCGACCGCCTTGGTGCGAAACAGCGCGAGCCACGTGCTCTCGGGCGCTGCGGCGTAACGGTCGCCGAACTCGGCGGCGAGCGCCTGGCCGACGGGGACGAGATAGTCGCCGGGGTAAAGCCCCTCGGGAACCGCGCCGACCTCCTCGCCAAGCGCCTCGCGGTAGCGCAGGTGCGCGGAGCGGGCGAGGACGTCGACCTGGCCGCCGGCATCGTTGACATAATATTCGCGGATGACCCTGTGGCCGGTGAACTCGAGCAGCGACGACAGCGCGTCGCCGACCACCGCGCCGCGACAATGGCCCATGTGCATCGGGCCGGTCGGGTTGGCGGAGACATATTCGACGTTGACCGTGCGCCCTCGCCCGGTCTGCGAACGGCCGTAGTCGCCCGCGGCGGCGTGGATCGCGGTCAACTCGCCGCGCCAGCTGTCGTCGGTCAGCGTGAGGTTGATGAAGCCCGGGGCGGCGACCGAGGCGGCGATCACCTCGCCCAGCGCCGACAGCTCGGCGACGAGCTTTTCGGCGAGCGCGCGCGGGTTGGTCTTCGCCGGCTTGGCGAGGACCATCGCGGCGTTGGTCGCGAGATCGCCGTGGCTTGCGTCGCGCGGCGGCTCGAGCGTGACGTTGCGACGGTCGAGGTCGGCGGGAAGGTCGCCGGCGGCGACGAGCCGGTCGAGCGCGGCGTCGACGTGCGCGGCGAAACGGGAGAGAAGGGTCATGGGCGGGCGGATAGCGGAGGCCGCCGCATCCGTCACCCCAGCCGTCAGAACCCTTCGGGCAGGTCGATCGGGCCGACGACCTCGCGGTAGCGGGCGATCGCGTAGAGATCGGTCATGCCCGCGATGAAATCGGCGATGTGCCGCGCGCGCCACGGCTGCTCCCCCGGGAGCCGGTCGCGCCAGCCGTCGGGCAGCCGAACCGGGTCGGCGGCATAAGCGTCGAACAGGCCGGCGACCACGACCCGCGCCGCCTCCGCGGCGGCGATCTGACGGGGGTGGTGGTAGAGGTTGGCGTACATGAAGCGCTTGAGATCGCGCTCGGCAGTGCGCATCGCGGGCGAGAAACGGACGAGCGGTGCGCCCGCGCCGCGGACGTCGTCGGCGCTCCCGACCCCGCTCGCGGCGATCGCGGCGCGGGTCTCGGCGAGGAGATCGTTCACCATCGCCCCGATCTGGGTGCGGGTCAGCTCGCCGATCAGCCGCTCGGGCGCATGATCGGGCAGGCGCGCCCGCACCTTGTCCCACTGCTCCGCGACCAGAGGCACCGTCAGGACCTGATCGAGCGTCAGCAGCCCGGCGCGCAGGCCGTCGTCGATGTCGTGATTGTCATAGGCGATGTCGTCGGCGAGCGCGGCGACCTGCGCCTCGAGGCTCGCGTGCGTCGCCAGATCGAGCGGGAACTGCGTATCCGCTTCGGCGAGCGCCCAGCCGGGCGACGCTTGCGGGCCGTTGTGCTTGGCCAAGCCCTCGAGCGTCTCCCAGGTGAGATTGAGCCCCTCCCAGCCCGGATAGGGCCGCTCGATCGCCGTGAGGGTGCGGAGCGTGTGGCCGTTATGGTCGAACCCCCCTGCCCCGCTCAGCGCAGCCCGGAGCGCGCCTTCGCCCGCATGACCGAAGGGCGGGTGGCCCAGATCGTGGGCGAGGCACAATGCCTCGGTCAGGTCCTCGTTGAGGCCCAACGCGCGCGCGATCGTGCGGCCGATCTGCGCGACTTCCAGGCTGTGGGTCAGACGGACGCGGAAATGGTCGCCGTCGGGCGCGACGAAGACCTGGGTCTTGCCGCGCAGCCGGCGGAAGCTGATCGAGTGGATCACCCGATCGCGGTCGCGCTGAAAGGCGTCGCGGGGGCCGCGGACGGCCTCGTTCTGTTCTTTGTGAAGGCGTCCTCTGCTGCGCGCCGGGTCACTTGCCCAGGGCGCGCGCACGCTCACTTGGGCGGCAGCTTCGTCAGCTTCTGACCCTTGTCGCTGGTGAAGGGAAAAGCGCTGACGCCCTGCTTGGCGAGTTGGTTGACGAAGGCGCGCGCCTCCGCATCGGTCTTGAACGGACCGGTGACGACCCGGTTGGTGGCACGCAGCGGCGTGCTGTACGCCGCCTTGCCCTTGAGCGCGGGAGTGCGCGACTGGACCGCGGACCACGCCTTGGGCAGGTCGCTCTCGTTCGCGCCGCCGGCGACCTGGACCCAGATGCGCGGCGGCTCGGCGGCGGACTTCTTGTCCTTCTCGGCAGGCGCGCGGGTGGCGGCGGTGCGCGACTTGCCCTTGCCGCTCGGAACGTCGTCGTCCTTTGCGGCGAGCGCACGACGGTCGCCTCGCCTGCCTCGGGTGACGGCGGGGGCGTCGGCGGCGGCGTCATCCTTGGCGGCGAGCGCGCGACGGTCGCCTCGCTTGCCGCGGGTGAGGGCCGGGGCATCGTCGGCGTCGTCCTTGGCGGCGACGCGGAGGTCGGCGCGTCGGCCGGAGCGGGTCCGCGTCGGCAGCGTCTCTGGCTCATCCGCGACGGCGGTCCGGGCGGTCGCGCCGCGCCGGCTGGAGCGGGTGGCGACGGGCGCCTCGTCCGGGATCGCAGCCGCGCCGCGAGCCCGCGAGCCGCGCCGGGCGGGGGCGGCGTCCGCCACCTCCACCGGCGCCGCCTTCGCGCGCAGCGGGATCGCCTCCGACGCGGCGGTCCGCCGGACCGCGACGCGCGCCGGCGCGGGCGAAGGGCGCGCGGCGACCGCCGCGGGCGCCGGCGGATCGGCCGTCGGCGGAGTCGCCGCGGGCGCGGTCGCCGCGCTG
This sequence comes from Sphingomonas sp. SP6, assembly GCF_058313435.1. NCBI lineage: Bacteria > Pseudomonadati > Pseudomonadota > Alphaproteobacteria > Sphingomonadales > Sphingomonadaceae > Sphingomonas > Sphingomonas sp. SP6. Next base: position 123,456 of record NZ_JBZFLG010000004.1, on the reverse strand, counting down.
GCGACGACGGCGGCGGGCGGCGGCGCGATGCCGAGTTCGACCCCGGGGATCGTCAGCCCCTGGACGATCCGCGCGAGGATCGAGTCCTCGTTCGCGGCGAGCGGGGTCGGAGTCGACGACGCGACCGGTTGCGCCGCGACCTGAGTGGTCGAGGCAAGCAGCGGACTGGCCGAGGGCGCGATCGTCGTCGCGGCCACCTGTCCGGCAGGCGGCGTCGCCTGGATCGTCGTCGCCGGACCGACACCTGACACTGCCGTCGGCGGAGCGGTCGTGCTGGCCGCAAGGACCACGGGCGCGGGCGCCGGCCGGACCGCAGCGGGCGTCGGCGCCGGAGCCGCCGCGAGGACCGGCGCGGGCGTCGGCGCGACTCCGCCCGATGCGACCGGGACTGCGGTACGGGGAGTCGAAGCGGCGGCGCGCGGAGTCGCGCGGGCGCTTTGGCGCGTACGCTCCTGATCGAACCGTCCGGCGCGCTCGTAATCGGCCAGTGTCGCCTTCTGGATCGGATCGACGCCGGTGCGGGCGAATTGGATCGGTGCGGGCGACGACTTCAGCGCTTGCCCGTTGGGAACCGGCGTCGGCAGCGCGGTGGCGGTCCGTACGGGATCGGTCGGCGACTGGCCGGCGGCGCCGAAGCCGGGCGTCGCCGCGACAACCGCCGTCCCGGTTGGCGCGCGCGGCGCCTCAGCGGCTACCTCGACTCGCCCTCGGTCGGCCCGGCCGCGACCGCGCTTCGCGCGCGGGTTCTGCGGCAGCGAGGCGGGGACCACGATCCGGGTCGGCCGTGCGTCCGGATCGGGACCGAGCGCGGCGAGCACCGGGGTCAGCCGCGAGTCGGCGAGCCGCTGCGGCGTGGGACCGACCTCGCCGAAATGGACTGCGAACGCCTTGTCGACCGCGGAGAGGGTCGGCAACCGGGTGAAGAAGGGCGCGAGCCCCTGCGCGACGCCGCCCGGCATCATGCCCTGCGCGATCCGGTTCGCACCCGCGACGTCGCCGGTCATCGCCAGCACGAAGGCGCGCGCGCGCCATGCCGGACGATCGTTCCGCCGGGTGAGCGGCTCCAGCTGCTCGAACGCGCCGAGCTGGTTGCCGGAGATCGCGAGCGACAAGGCATAGCGACGGCGGACCTCGTCGTTGTCGCCGCTCTTCAGCGCGAGGCGGTAGTCGCGCTGCGCCCGCTCTTGTTCGCCGATCAGATCGTAGGCGAGGCCGCGGTCACCGGCGAAGGTGCGCGGATCGAGGCCGTAGCCGACCGCCTGATCGAAATAGCGCAGCGCCTCGCCCGGGCGCTCCTGCGTGACGAGGATGCGCGCCATGCCGGCCTTGACCCGGCCGTTCATCGGATCGACCTGCTCGGCGCGCTTGAACAGCGCCGCCGCGCCGCTGGCGTCCCCGACCTTGAGCGACAGCTCGCCCGCGGTGATCAGCGCGGCGAGATCCCGCGGATTGCCCGCGAGTTGGCGCATGGCATCGGCGAGCGCATCGGCGTCGGGAGTCGGCGCGGGCGCCATCTGCGGCGAATACGGCGGTGACGGGACTTGCGCGGTGGCCGGATGAGCGATGGCGAGCGCGCTCGTCACCGCCAAGGCGGACGCGAGGAATCGGGTACGGAACATCGGAAGCGCGACTAAGCCCAGACTGCGCGAAAGGGGCAAGAGGCGCTGCCCCCGCCCCGCGACGGACCGATCCGCCGCGGCGACGAGCGGGCAGGCGCCCGCCCGGATCTCACTGGTTGTTCTGGCGGTGAAGAAAGCGCGGGATGTCGAGCGGTTCCTTGTCCGCCGACTCGTCGTCGCGCGGCGCGCCACGGCTGGCGTTCTGCATCCGCTCGAACAGCGTGCCGCCCAGCTTGACGCGGGGCTGCGGCGGGGTCGGCTCGGCGGCGACCGCCTCGTCGCTGCCGCTCGCGAGCCAGCGGCGGCGGCCGGTGCCCTCCGTCGACCCGACCGACGGCGCGGGGCCGGTGTCGTCGAACACGCGCGTCTCCGCGACGGGCGCGGCCGGCGCGGGAATCATCGCCTCCGCGCCGAGGACGAGTTCGTCGCCCCCGTCAGCGTCTGCGGTCGCGACGGGGGCCACAGGCGCCGGTGCGGGCTGCTCGGGTTCGACCGGCTGTGCTGAGACAGCAGGTGCGGCGGCCGCCGTCGGCGCGGCGGCCGGGGACGCGGGCGCGGGATCGGCGCGGCGCGGCGCGGCGAAGGTGAAGCTGCGCGCGGTGTCGGCGGAGGCCGCCGGTTCGGCGCGGGTCTGCGCCTCGATCCCGGTCGCGACCACCGAGACGCGGATGCGGCCTTCCAGATCGGGGTTGAACGCCGAGCCCCAGATGATGTTGGCATCGGGATCGACCAGGTCGCGGATGTGGTTCGCCGCCTCGTCGACCTCGAGCAGGCGCATGTCCTCGCCGCCGGTGATCGAGATGATGACGCCCTTCGCGCCCTGCATCGACACGCCGTCGAGCAAGGGATTGGCGATCGCCTTCTGCGCGGCGACGAGCGCGCGGTCGTCGCCCTCGGCCTCGCCGGTACCCATCATCGCCTTGCCCATCTCCTGCATCACGGAGCGGACGTCGGCGAAGTCGAGGTTGATGAGGCCGGGCATGACCATCAGGTCGGTGATCCCGCGGACGCCCTGCTGGAGGACCTCGTCCGCCATCTCGAACGCCTGCTTGAACGTGGTGTTGGCGTTGGCGATCAGAAACAGGTTCTGGTTGGGGATGACGATGAGCGTGTCGACGTACTTCTGGAGCTCCTCGATCCCCTGATCGGCGCTCTTGGCGCGACGGTTGCCCTCGAAGCTGAACGGCTTCGTAACGACGCCGACGGTCAGGATGCCCATGTCGCGCGCCGCCTTGGCGATGACGGGCGCGGCGCCGGTGCCGGTGCCGCCGCCCATCCCGGCGGCGATGAAGCACATGTGCGCCCCCTCGAGCCGCTTGGACAGATCCTCGATCGTCTCCTCGGCGGCGGCGCGGCCGATCTCCGGACGGCTGCCCGCGCCGAGCCCCTGCGTGATCTTCGCGCCGAGTTGCACCTTCTGCGGCGCGTTCGACTGTTTGAGCGCCTGCGCGTCGGTGTTGGCGACGAGGAAGTCGACGCCCTGGACGTCGGCCCGCATCATGTTGGCGATCGCGTTGCCGCCAGCGCCGCCGACCCCGATGACGGCGATCCGGGGGGTCAGCTCATCCGCCTCGGGCGCCAGGAACTCGATGCTCATCGCTCTCAAATCTCCGCAAAGAGGCGCTTCCACTTACTCCGGCGCGACCCTTGTTTCACCGTTGTGCAACATCCCCCGGGTGCTTGCCAGTCCTCAATGGGACCGAAAAGCGCCCGATCGGTCAATAATTCGCCCGCGCCGCCTGGATCAGCCGGCGGATCGCCTTGAATCCCTTGGCCTTGTGGACGGTGGTGGTCTGGGGGACGAGCCCGCGCAGGTCGATCGGATCGGCGGCGGCGAAGAAGGCGAGCCCCGCGAGCGTCGCGAAGCCCGGTCCCGAATGCGCCTCGGGCAGCCCGGTCAGCCCGCGCGGACGGCCGATCCGAACCGAGCGGCCGAGCGCCTGCTGCGCGTAATCGGCGACGCCCTTCAGCTCGGCGCCGCCTCCGGTCAGCACGACCTGACGACCGACAGGGCCGTCGAACTTCAGCTCGGTCAGCGCAGCCCCGACCTCCTTCATGAGGACTTCGAGCCGCTGACGGATGACGCCGATCAGCGCCGCCTTGGTGATCTGGGTCGCGTCGGCGTCGTCGTCGGCGGTGCGGATCGTCACCATCTCGTGGTTGTCGCGGGGGGAAGCGTTGGCCGAGCCGTGAAAGCATTTCACCCGCTCGGCCTGGCCGCGGGTAGTACCGAAAGCGCTGGCGATATCGTCGGTGATGTCCGCCGCGCCGAACGGGATCGACTTGAGCCCGACGAGCATCCCGCCGGCGAACAGCGAGACGTTGGTGTTGCCCGCGCCGATCTCGACCAGCGCGACGCCGAGGTCACGCTCCTCGTCGGAGAGGCACGCATAGCCGGTCGCGATCGGGGCGGCGATGATCGCCTTGGTCTCCAGATGCGCCGAGCGGACGCACAGGTCGAGGTTGCGCACCGGCGAGCCGTCGGCGGCGATAACGTGGATGTGGACCCCCAGCCGGTCGGCATGGAGTCCGAGCGGCTTCTTCACGCCCGTAAGCCCGTCGAGCGTGTAGAGCGCGGGCTGGGCGTGGAGCACCATCCGACCCTGCGGATCGATCGACTGGCGGCCCTCCGCCAGGAGCGCGTCGATGTCGGCCTGTTCGATCCGGTGGCCGCCGAGCTCGACTTCGATGAACGCTTCGTCGCTGACGAGCCCGCCGGCGGAGAAGCCCGCCCAGACGTTCTCGATGTTCAGCCCCGCGATCCGCTCCGCCTGCTCGACCGCCTCGCGCACCGCGACCTCGGTCGCCGCCATGTCCGCGATATATCCGCGCTTGACGCCCTTCGATTCGCGCTGGCCGGTGCCGAGCACGATCAACTCGCCGCCGTCGCCCTTTTGCGCGATCATCGCCGAGATCTTCGACGAGCCGATGTCGAGGGCGGTGATCAGTCCTTCCGGTGCCGCTTTCGCCATTGTCCTTGCCCCTGTTACGCGCCGTTCACGCCGCATCCGTCGCTGCCGTCTCGATCTTCGCCGGCGCGGTCTCCGCGCCGCCCACGTCCGGGATGGCGTGGAGGTCGCCGCCGTTCGGTTTCCTCGCCACCAGCTTGGTCGGATCGCGCAGGTCGAAGCGGAGCCAACCCTTGCCGAGCAGCGGCGAGGTGCGGTCCATCTCGGCGAACTTCATCAGCGCCGCGGGCGCGCCGTCCTGCGGCAGTGCCAGCGTCTCGCCGCTCTGGAAGGTGATGTCCCAGCGGCGATTCCCGACCCAGGCCGCCGCCTTGACCTTGCCCCGAAGCGACGGCGCGGCGGCCATCAGCTTCTGGTAGGCGGGCTCCTGCCTGTCGGCGCCCGGGCCGATCACGAACGGCAGGTCGGGCATCCGGTTGGCGTCGACCGGCTCGAGCAGCACGCCATCCTTGTCGATCAGCGTCAGTTGGCCCTGGTCCTGCCACACCGCGGCGGGTTCGCGCTCGACGATATCGACCAGGAGCGTGTCGGGCAGGCGGCGCGAGACGCGCGCATCGGCGATCCAGCCGTATTTGAGGAGCTTCTCCCGCACGCCGGCGAGGTCGACCAGCGGCATCGCGCGGCTCTGCTGATCGAGCGCGACGGCGTAGACGCTCATCCGGTCCATCCGCTTGAGACCGGTGATCTGGATCTGCTCGACGCGCAGCCCCGCCTCGCCCGCGCCTTCGGCGAGCGCCTGTCCGGCCGCGCCCGGAATGCCGAGCACGACCGCCGCCGTGATCGCACCCGCGCCGACGACGCCGAGGATCGCCCAGGTCGCGGCCTTGCGCAGCGTGTCGTGGCTGACCGGGAGATGCGTCAGGATGCGGTCGCCGAGCGACGGCTTCTTCACGGGCCGCTTCTTGACGACGCGCCGGGGCGGTGGTCCACGCTTGATGGTGGCGCTCATGGCTTGGGATCCTTGAGGGCTTGAACGACGATCGCCTGGACGAGGTCCGGGTAGCTCATCCCGTTGTGGCGGGCCTGTTCTGGGACGAGGCTGAGCGGCGTCATCCCGGGCTGGGTGTTGACCTCGAGCAGGAACAGGCCGTCGACCCCGCGCTCGTCGTCCCAGCGGAAGTCCGAGCGCGAGCAGCCGCGGCAGCCGAGCGCCCGGTGCGCCTGGAGCGCGATCGTGTTGCACGCCGCGGCGATCTCGTCGGGGATCGGCGCGGGGTAGAGGTGCTCGGTCATGCCGTCGGTGTATTTGGCGTCGAAGTCGTAGAAACCGCTCTTCGGGCGGAGCTCGGTGACGCCGAGGGCGCGGTCGCCGAGGACGGCGGTGGTCAGCTCGCGACCGCGGACATAGGGCTCGGCGAGCAGCTCGTCGAACTCCTGCCAGGGGCCGGCGACATCCCGCCCGATCGGCGTACCGTAATTGCCGTCCGCGGTGACGATGGCGATGCCGACCGACGAGCCTTCGTTGACGGGCTTCAGCACATAGGGCCGCGCGAGCGGATCGCCCTCGAACAGGTCGGCCGACTTGACGATGCGGCCGCCGGGCATGGGGATGCCGTGCGGGACCAGCGCCTGCTTGGTCAGCACCTTGTCGATCGCGATCACCGAAGTGGCGAGGCCCGAGTGGGTGTAGGTGAGGCCGAGGATATCCATGAGGCCCTGGATCGAGCCGTCCTCGCCGGGGGTGCCGTGGAGCGCGTTGAAGACGACGTCGGGCTTCGCCTCGACGAGCCGCTGGGCGACGTCGCGGTCCATGTCGATCCGGGTGACCCGGTGGCCAAGCGACTCGAGCGCATCGGCGACCCCCGCCCCGGAGGTGAGCGAGACCGAGCGCTCGGCGGACCAGCCACCCATGAGAACGACGATGTGGAGTGGGGTGGTCACAAAATCCTCCCCGGGACGGGGAGGTGGCGAGCGCAGCGAGACGGAGGGGGCCCGCCACGGGCGACTCGCTTACGGCGAGCCCCCTCCACCACTCGCTGAATGCTCGTGGTCCCCCTCCCCGTCCCGGGGAGGATTTGAACAGCCGCGCTCACGTCGCCACCCCCACGCGCTGGATTTCCCATTCGAGATCGACGCCACTCCGCGCCTTCACGCGCTTCCGTACCTCTTCGCCCAGAGCCTCGATGTCGGCGCTGGTGGCATCGCCGGTGTTGAGCAGGAAGTTGGTGTGCTTCTCGCTGACCTGCGCGCCCCCCCGCGTCAGCCCGCGGCAGCCGGCTTGGTCGACGAGTTGCCACGCCTTGTGGCCTTCCGGGTTCTTGAAGGTCGAGCCGCCGGTCTTGCTGCGCAACGGCTGCGAGGCTTCGCGGCTGGCGGCGATGCGGTCCATCTCGGCCTGTATCGCCTCGGGCTGACCGGGGCGGCCGCGGAAAATGGCGCTCACCACGATCGCACCGTCGGGCAGATCGGAATGGCGGTAGGTGTAGCCGAGCGCCTCGCGCGTCAGCGTCCGCCGCGCGCCGTCGCGCAGGATCACCTCGCACTCGACCAGTACGTCGGCGGTCTCGCGGCCGTAGGCGCCGCCGTTCATCCGGACGAAGCCGCCGACGGTGCCCGGGATCGAGCGCAGGAACTCCAGACCCGCGATCCCGGCGTCGCGTGCGGTGGAGGAGACGAGGATGCCGCTCGCGCCGCCGCCGCACTTGAGTCGCGTGTCGTCGACCGCCTCGACTCGCGCGAACGGCTTGCCGAGCCGAATGACGACGCCGGGGACGCCGCCGTCGCGCACGATCAGGTTGCTGCCGAGCCCCAGCGCCATCACCGGCACCGCTGAGTCGAGCCCGGCGAGGAAGGCGGCGAGGTCGTCGGCGTCCTTGGGCTCGAACAGCCATTCGGCCGCGCCGCCCGATTTGAACCAGACGAGCGGTGCGAGCGGCGCGTCGGGGGTCAGCCGGCCGGCGACCGCGGGCATGACCGACACTTCGTCCTCCTCGACCAGCTGCTGGATGGCGGCGATCACATCCATCCCCACATGTTGGCCCATGCGACCCAGGCCCGGGCGTTCGCCTCGGCGACCTTGGCAGCGGCCCGCTGCGCCTCGACCGCCTGCGCGCCGACGTCGAGGACCGCCTGCGTGGCGTCGAGCTGGGCCTGTTGCGCGCGGATGATCTCCTTCTGGACCTCGACCGCGACGGAAAAGAAGTCGCTCATGCCTGCGTCTCCCGAATGGCGTCGGCAAGGCCGGCAGCCCATTTGGTGATGTCGCCCGCGCCGAGGCAGATCACCTGATCGCCCTCGCGCAGGCTCCCCGCGAGGGCCGCGGCGAGCGCGTCGGCGTCGGCGACCGTCGCGGCCGAGCGATGGCCCCGGCGCTTGAGGCCCTCGACCAGCGCGTCGGCGTCGACCCCCTCGATCGGCGCCTCGCCGGCGGCATAGACGGGCGCGACATAGACCTGATCGGCGTCGTTGAAGGCGGTCTGGAACTCCTCCATCAGATCGCCCAGTCGCGAGTAGCGGTGGGGCTGGACGACCGCGATCACCCTCCCCTTCGCCCCCTCGCGCGCCGCCGACAGCACCGCGCGGATCTCGACCGGGTGGTGGCCGTAGTCGTCGACGATCGTGGCTCCGGCGACCTCGCCGACGCGGGTGAACCGGCGCTTGACCCCGCCGAACGCCGCGAAACCGCGCTGGATCGTCGCATCGGGGATGCCCATCTCCAGCGCCACGCCGATCGCGGCGAGCGCGTTCTGGACGTTGTGGCGCCCGGGCATCGGCAAATGGATGTCCTCGATCGAGCGGGTCGAGCCGTCGCGGTGGCGGACGATCGCCTCGAACCGGTTGCCGCCGTCGGCGGGGACGACGTTGACCCCGCGCACGTCGGCCTGCGCCGAGAAGCCGTAAGTGACGATGCGGCGGTCACGGACGCGCGGCAGGATGTTCTGGACCTCGGCATGGTCGAGACACAGCAAGGCCGCGCCGTAGAAGGGCACGTTCTCGACGAACTCGACGAAGGCGTCCTTCACCCGGTCGAAGGAGCCATAGTGATCGAGGTGTTCGGGGTCGATGTTGGTGACCACCGCGATCGTGCCGTCGAGGCGGAGGAAGCTGCCGTCCGACTCGTCGGCCTCGACCACCATCCAGTCGCTCGCGCCGAGCCGCGCGTTCGAACCGTAGCTGTTGATGATGCCGCCGTTGATGACGGTCGGGTCGATCCCGCCGGCGTCGAGCAAAGCCGCGATCATCGAGGTCGTCGTCGTCTTGCCGTGGGTGCCGGCGACCGCGACGGTGGATTTCAGCCGCATCAGCTCGGCGAGCATCTCGGCGCGGCGGACGACCGGGATGCGGCGTTCGAGTGCGGCCTCCACCTCGGGATTGCCGCGCTTGATCGCGGTGGAGGTGACGACGACCGCGGCGGCGTCGAGATTGTCGGCGGAATGGCCGATAGCGACAGGGATGCCCTTCGCGCGCAGGCCCTCGACGACATAGCCTTCGGCGACGTCGCTGCCCTGCACGCTATAGCCGAGGTTCTTCATCACCTCGGCGATCCCGGACATGCCGATCCCGCCGATCCCGACGAAGTGGATCGTGCCGATGTTGGTCGGGACGCCGGTCATCGGAAATCCTCCCCGTTCACGGGGAGGTGGCAGCCCGCAGGGCTGACGGAGGGGGCGGGCCACAGGCGACGTCCGGGAGGAGAGCCCCCTCCGGCGCTGCGCGCCACCTCCCGGCGAGCGGGGAGGATTGAATTGGCTTCCCTCACGCGAACGCCTCCCGCCTCTGCGGCGCGCCGACGGGGAGCGCCGCCCTCGGCGCGTCGAGGCTCTCGACCAGATCGGCGAGATCGCGGGCGGCATCCGGCTTGCCGCAGGCCCGAGCGCGGCCGGCCGCGTTTTGCAGCGCCGCGGGATCGAGGCCAAGCTTCTGCATCTGCTTGGCCAGCTCGGCCGGTGTGAACTGCGGCTGCGGGATGACGCGCGCCCCGCCCGCCTTGACCAGCTCGCGCGCGTTCGCGGTCTGGTGGTCGTCGGTCGCGCCGGGCAGCGGCACGAGGATCGCGGGACGGCCGGCGGCGGTCAGTTCGCTGATCGTCGAGGCCCCGGCGCGGGCGATCACCAGATGCGCCCAGGCGAGCTGCTCGGGCAGGTCGGGGAGATAGGTGGCGAGATCGGCGGCGATGTCGAGCTCGGCATATTTGGCGCGGGCGGCGTCGATGTCCTCGATCCGCGCCTGATGCGTCACCTGGAGGCGGCGACGGAAGGTCGGGGGCAGCAAGGCGAGGCCGTCCGGCACCACTTGCGACAGCACGCTCGCCCCCTGCGAACCGCCGGTGACGAGGACACGGAAGATGCCGTCCTCGTCAAGCAGCGGAAAGGGCTTCGCGCGCAAGGCGAGGATGGCGTCGCGGACCGGGTTGCCGACATAGGCGACCTTGTCGGCGTAGCGCGGCGACAAGCGCTCGGTCTCGGCATAGCTGGTCGCGATCGCATCGACGCGGCGGGCGACGAGGCGGTTGACGCGGCCCAGCACGGCGTTCTGCTCGTGGACCGCGGTCGGGATCTTGTCCGCGAACGCCGCCGAAAGCGCCGGGAACGCGGGATAGCCGCCGAAGCCGATCACCGCCGCGGGCTTGAACGTGGCATAGAGTTCGCGCGCCATCGCCCGCCCGCGCCACATCTCGCGCGCAGCCTTAGCCCAGCCGACGGGTCCGCCGGCGAAGCGCCCGGCAGGGAGGACGTGGGTCTGCACCCCCTCGAACAGGCCGGGAAAGCGGACGCCGCGCGCATCGCTGACCAGCGCGACGCGGTGGCCGCGGCGGCCGAGTTCCTCGGCCAGCGCGGCGGCGGGGACCATGTGGCCGCCGGTGCCCCCGGCGGCGAGGACGAAGTGGCGGGGGCGGCTCACCGGGCCGCGCCCCAGCGGGTGACATACGGGCTGCGCATCAGGAACGGATTGCGCCGGGTGAAGGTCAGCAGCAACCCCATCCCGATCGACAGCGCGATCATCGACGAGCCGCCGTAGCTGATGAACGGCAGCGTCATTCCCTTGGACGGCGCGAGCCCGGTGTTGACCGCCATCGACACCGTCGCCTGCGCGCCGAACTGGGTGGCGAGCCCCGCGGCTGCGAGGAGCTTGAAGCTGTCCTGCTCGTCGAGGAGCTTGACGAAGACCCGGACGACGATCGCGAGGAAGAGGAGCGCAACGACCGCGCAGGCGATCAGCCCGAACTCCTCGCCGATCACCGAGAAGATGTAATCGGTATGCGCCTCGGGCAGCCCGAACTTGACGCGGCCGCCGCCGGGACCGGTGCCGGTCCAGCCGCCCGCGGTCAGCGTCGCGCGCGCGGCGTTGGTCTGGAAGTGGTCGGCGGCGCCCTCGCCCTCCAGACCGGGAAACAGGAAGGCGTCGATCCGCGCGCGGGCGGTGCCGTAGAAGATGTAAGCGGCGATCAGCCCGGCCGGCGCGAGGCTGACAAAGCCCGCGATCACCTTCACCGGCGTTCCCGAGATCATCAGCAGCGCCATCCACACCACGCAGAAGATGATGGTCTGGCCGAAATCGGGCTGGAGCATCAGCAGGCAGGCGATGAAGCCGGTGAGCCCGGCGGTGATCGTCACCACCGGCAGCTCGCTGTCCTTGGCGCGGAGCGATAGCAGCCAGGCGACAGTGACGATGAAGAGGGGCTTGAGGAACTCGGACGGCTGGAACTCGGCGATGCCGACCCCGATCCAGCGCCTCGCGCCATTGTGGCTCGCACCGATCAACGGAGCGACCGCAAGGCAGGCGAGGAACACGCCCGCGCCGAGCAGCGACAGCCGGCGCGCGAGCGTGACCGGCAGCATCGAGGTGATGAACAGGACGGGCAGCGACACCGCGACCCAGCCGACCTGCCGCCAGAAGTAGTAGAGCGGGGCGAACTTGTGGTGCTCGCCCGAATAGCGGACGGCGGTCGCGGGCGAGGCGGCGGCGACCGCGACGAGGCCGATCGCGAACAGCGCGAGCGTGAGCGAGAGCAACACGCGATCGGTGTCCCAGAACCAAGTGCCGAGCGGCGAGCGATCGACGCGACCGCCCCTCCCCTTGAGCCGGGCCTTGAGGCCCTTGGTGTCGGTGAACTCCGCGCTCACGGCCCCCTCGCTCACGCCAAGTCCTCCACTAGCTGACGGAACACCTGCCCCCGGTGCTCGTAATCGCGGAACTGATCGAAGCTCGCCGCCGCGGGCGAGAGCAGGACGACCTCGCCGCGCTGGGCGGCATGCGCAGCGCTCTTCACGGCGACGTCGAGCGTGACGGAGTGTTCGACCGTCTGCACCTTGTCGACGAGAATGTTTGCGAAAGCTGGGCCGGCTTCGCCAATCGCGTAGGCCGCCACGACATGGCCGAGGTGCGGCAGGCAGGCGTCGAGATCGTCGCCCTTGGCGCGCCCGCCGAGGATCCAGTGAACCCGCGGAAAGGCAGCCAGCGCGGGGGCGGTGGATTCGGGGTTGGTCGCCTTGGAATCGTCGTACCAGGTCACCCCGCCGAGCGTGGCGATGCGCTCCATCCGGTGCCGGAGGCCGGGGAAGGTCTCAAGCCCTTGCTCGATCACCTTGGGCTCAAGGCCGAGCTTCACGCAGGTGGCGATTGCGGCAGCCGCATTCTGCGCATTGTGCGCGCCTCGAAGGGCAGGCCAACGTGACTGATCGGCGACAGGATTACGGCCGATTAAGAAGGTCTGCTCACCGCGACCCGCCAAGCCATTCGCGATCCTGTTCGAGGCGTCGTCCATCACGCCAATGACGACGTCATGCTCCGCCGACTGCATCGCGAACAGCCGCGCCTTGCTCGCGGCATACGCCTCGAAACTGCCGTCGTAGCGGTCGAGGTGGTCCGGAGTGATGTTGAGCAGCACCGCGACGTCGCAGTCGAGCGTCCGTGTCAGATCGATCTGGTAGCTCGACAGTTCGAGGACGTAGACGCCGCCTGCCGGAAGCGGGTCCTGCGACAGGATCGGCACGCCGATGTTGCCGCCCATCAGCGCCGACACCCCCGCGGTCTTGAGGATATGGGTGACGAGCGCGGTGGTGGTCGACTTGCCGTTGGTGCCGGTGATGCCGACGACCTTGTGCGGCGGAAGTTCGGCGCGGGCCTGGGCGAACAGCTCGATGTCGCCGATGATCGGCACCCCCGCCGCCCGCGCCGCCGCGGCGAGCGGGTGAGTGTTGAGCGGGACACCGGGGGAGAGGATCAGGGCGTCGAACTTGGCGAGGTCGAGGTTGGCGAGGTCGGCGAGTTGCAAATCCTCCCCGGTACGCGGAGGGGGACCATCCGAAGGATGGTGGAGGGGGCCCGCCACGGGCGATGTCGCTTGGGGCGGAGCCCCCTCCACCACTCGCTGAATGCTCGTGGTCCCCCTCCCCGTTCCGGGGAGGATTTGATTGCGCCACCCCTCGTCCGCGTCCCACGCCACCACGCTCGCCCCGCTCGCCAGCAACGCCGCGACCGTCGCCGCGCCGGAGCGCGCCAGCCCCAGCACCGCGTAGCGCTTCCCAGCCCAGGCGTGGCTGGTGATCACCGCAGCTTCAACGTCGCGAGGCCCGCGAGCGCCAGCACGAACGCCACGATCCAGAAGCGGATCACGACGGTCGGCTCGCTCCAGCCGAGCTGTTCGAAATGGTGGTGGATCGGCGCCATGCGGAAGATCCGCCGGCCGGTGCGCTTGTACCAGAAGACCTGGATGATGACGGAGAGCGCCTCGACCACGAACAGCCCGCCGATGATCCCGAGCACGATCTCGTGGTGCGCCGCGACCGCGATCGTCCCCAGCGCGCCGCCGAGCGCGAGGCTGCCGGTGTCGCCCATGAACACCGCCGCCGGAGGCGCATTGTACCAGAGGAAGGCAAATCCCGCCCCGATCATCGCGCCCGTGAAGATGCCCAGTTCGCCGACGCGCGGAACATGGGGGATGCCGAGGTAATCGGCGAACTTCACGTTCCCCGCGACATAGACGATCACGGTGAAGGCGAGCGCGGCGATGATGACGGGCATGGTCGCCAGCCCATCCAGCCCGTCGGTCAGGTTCACCGCATTGCCGAACGCAACGATCGTGAAGGCGGCGAAGACCGGGAAGAACCAGCCGAGATCGACGTACCAGCGGTTGGTGAAGGGCAGGTACAGGTGCGATCCGTTCTCGATCATGATGATCGACGCCGCCGCGCCGGCAATGGCGAACTCCAGCAGCAGGCGAGTGCGGCCCGAGATGCCCGCGACGCTCGCTTTGCGCACCTTGTCGTAGTCGTCGAGGAAGCCGATCGCGCCGAAGCCGAGCGTGACGAACAGCCCCGCCCAGACGAACGGATTCGACAGGTCCATCCAGATCAGCACCGCGGCGGCGAGCGCGGTGAGGATCATCAGCCCGCCCATGGTCGGCGTGCCGCGCTTGGCGAGGTGGGTCTGCGGGCCGTCGGTGCGGATCGGCTGACCCTTGCCCTGGCGGACGCGGAGCCAGCCGATGAACTTCGGGCCGATGATCAGGCCGATCAGCAAAGCGGTCGCGATCGCCCCGCCCATCCGCACCGTCTGGTAGCGGAACAGGTTCAGAAGGCCGGGAAACCCCAGCTGTTGGGCGATCCAGTACAGCACTAACTCGTTCCCTTCAGGCCCGCGACGAGACGCGCGAGCCCCACTCCATTCGATCCCTTAACGAGAACCGTGTCGCCGGGCGCGAGCATCCCGGGCAGGAGTTCGAGCGCCTCCGCGGCGGTCGCCACATGGACGAGATCGACCCCTCCCTCAAGCGCCTCTGCGAGCGGCGCCATCGCTTCGCCGACCAGCAGCGCCCGTTCGACGCGGGCGTCCCGGACCGGCCCGGCGAGGTCGCGGTGATAGTCGGCGGAGCCTTCCCCAAGCTCACGCATCTCGCCCAGCACCGCGACATGGCGGCCCGGCTCCTGCGCCAGCACCGCGAGCGTCGCGCGCATCGAAGCGGGGTTGGCGTTGTAGCTCTCGTCGATCACGAGGACCTCACCGTCCCGGACCGGGATGGCGGTGCGCGCGCCGCGCCCGGCGAGGCCGCCGAGTTCGGCAAGCGCCAGTCCCGCCTGCGCCAGATCGGCCCCGACCGCGTCGACCGCGGCGAGCACGGCCAGCGCGTTGGACACCCAATGCGCGCCGGGCTGGGCGATCGTGAAGGAGAGTTCGCGTTCGCCGACGCGCGCGGTGACGAAGGTGCCGCCGGTCGCTGTCCGCATCGTCTCCAGCGGGCGGACGTCCGCGGCCTTGTCGGTGCCGAACGTCACGATCCGCTCGGCGTAGGGCCTCGCAGCCGCGATCAGGCGCTCGCGGTGCGGGCTGTCGTAGGGGACGATCGCGACGCCGCCCGGCTCCAGCCCGCGGAAGATCTCGCCTTTCGCGTCGGCGATCTGCCATTCGCCCTCGAAGAACTCGGTGTGCGCCGGCGCGATCGCGGTGACGATCGCGACGTGCGGGCGGACGAGCGTGGTCAGATGCGCGAGCTCGCCCGGATGGTTCATCCCCATCTCGAGCACGGCATAGCGCGTCGCCGCGGGCATCCGCGCCAGGCTGAGCGGGACGCCGGTGTGGTTGTTGTAGCTCTTGACGCTGCGGTGGGCCTCGCCGGGCACTGTGCGATCGAGACAGGCGTAGAGCGCCTCCTTAGTCCCGGTCTTGCCGACCGAGCCGGTGACGCCGATCACGCGGGCGTCGGTGCGCGCGCGGGCGGTGCGGGCGAGGCCTTCGAGCGCGGCGAAGGTGTCGGCGACACGGACGTTCGGCCCCCCGCATTCCTCGGAGACGATCGCGCCGCCCGCCCCTTGCGCGAAGACCTGACCGAGGAAGCGGTGCCCGTCGGTCGCCTCGCCCTTCAGCGCGATGAACAGATCGCCGGCCCGGACCTCGCGCGAGTCGAAGGTCACGCCGGTCGCGACGAACGGCGCGGACGCGACGCCCCCCGCGGCGGCGGCGATCTCGGCTGAGGTCCAGAGCGGCCGGGTCAAGATTACCGCAGCCCGCTCACGCCTTCGCCCGTCACCGCGTCGTAACGCAGCCCCAGACGACGCCGCTCGCGCGGCTCGCGCTCCTCCGCGGGGCGGATCGCAGGCTTCGACGGGATCACGACCTTCCTCTTCATGCCACTTCCCTCGCTACGGTGACGTCGTCGAACGGCAGGATCAGATCGCCGACGATCTGACCCTGCTCGTGTCCCTTGCCGGCGATCAGGACGATGTCCTCGCCCGTCGCCATCTCGACCGCGCGCGCGATGGCGGCGCGGCGATCGCCCAGTTCGATCGCGTGCGGGGCGCCCTCGAGCACCTGCGCACGGATCGCGGCGGGGCTCTCGGTGCGCGGATTGTCGTCGGTGACGATCGCGACATCGGCGACACGGGCGGCGACCTCGCCCATCGGCTGGCGCTTGCCCTGATCGCGGTCGCCGCCCGCGCCGAAGACGAGGATCAGCCGCCCCGCCACATGCGGCCGCAGCGCCGCGGCCGCCGCCTCCAGCGCGTCGGGCGTGTGGGCGTAATCGACATAGATCGGCGCGCCCGCCTTCGAGATCGCCGCGCGTTCGAGCCGGCCGCGTACCGGCTGGAGGCGCGCGAGATTGGCGAGCGTCGTCGCGACCTCGCCGCCGGTTGCGATCACCAGCCCGGCGGCGATCAGCGCATTGGCGGTCTGATAGGCGCCGATCAACGGCAGGTTGACCCGGTGCGCGCGGCCCTCGGCCTCGATCACCAGCCCCTGACCCAGCAAGGTCGGATCGCGCGAGACGAGCCGCAGCGTGTCGCCGTGCTCGCCGACCGTCACGAGCGTGTTGCGACGCTGCCGCGCGAGGTCGATCACGCGCTCGGAACTCGGATCGTCCACCCACACGACGGCGGTTCCGTCGTCGCCCAGCACCTCGCTGAACAGGCGGAGCTTGGCGGTGAAGTAGCTCGCCATGTCGCCGTGATAGTCGAGGTGGTCGCGGCTGAGATTGGTGAACGCCGCCGCCGCGACCGGCACCCCCTGGATGCGGTATTGCGCCAGCCCGTGGCTCGACGCCTCGAAGGCGAGATGGGTCACCCCCTCACGCGCGAGCCCGGCGACGTTCGACAGGAAGGTGACGACGTCGGGCGTGGTCAGGCCGGTGACGGCGCGATCCTCTGCGGTCGTCACGCCCAGCGTGCCGATCGAAGCGGCGTGGTGGCCCGCCATCCGCCACAGCTGGCGCGTCATCTCGACGGTGGACGTCTTGCCGTTGGTGCCGGTGACGGCGACGCAGGTGGCGGGGAACGGCGCGAAGAACTGCGCCGCCAGATCGGCGAAGCAGGCGCGCGGGTTGTCGGCGGCGATGTGGACCGCGCCGTCGACCTTCGCCTGCGGACGCGCGACCACCGCGATCGCCCCGGCGGCGACGGCGGCGGGGATGAAGTCCTCGCCGCTGACGCGCAGCCCCTCGAACGCGCCGAACACCGTGCCGGGCGCGACCTTGCGGTGGTCGATCGCGAAGCCGGTGACGGTCGCGGTCTGATCATCGCCGGTGAGCGCGCCCAATCTCACTGCGGAATCCCCACCGCCTTGCCGCGATCGGCGATCACCATCGTCAGCGCCGGGGCGAGATCGTTCAAGTCGATGTCGCGGCGGTCGTCGGGCGTGACGCCGAGCATCGCGCCGGTGCGCGCGATCACGCGGCCGACCACCGGCGCGGCATTCCAGGCGGCGGTCTTGAAGCCGTAGGTCTCCTTGGTGGCGTTCGGCGAATCGAGCATCGCCAGCACCACGTAGCGCGGCGCCTCCATCGGGAAGGCGGCGGCGAAGGTCGCGACGTTGCGGCTGCGGTCGTAGCCACCCGCGGCCGCCGCTTCCGCCGTCCCGGTCTTGCCCCCGACGCGGTAGCCCGGCGCATCGCCCTTCCGGCCCGTGCCGTAGAGCACGATCAGCCGCAGCAGCTGGCGCATCCGGGCGCTGGTCGCCTCGCTGAACACGCGCCGTCCGGCGGCCTCATGCCCCGGCCGGACCTTGAGCAGGGTGGCCGGCCGCCAGACGCCGCCGTTGACGAGCGCGGCATAGGCGCTGGCGAGCTGGAGCGGGGTGATGGCGATGCCGTGGCCGTAGGCGGTGGTCATCACCGTCGTCCGCGCCCAATAGGTCGGCCACAGCGGGCGGCCCTTCTCCTTCAGCTCGATGTCGGGCTTGGTGTCGAACGCAAGCTTCCTGAACATCGCCTGCATCCGCTGCGCGCCGAGCTCGTCGGCGACGCGCGCAGTGGCGATGTTCGACGAATAGATCAGCGTCTCGGGGATGTTGAGCCAACGCTTCTGCTCGTCGCCGCGATCGTCGTGGATGGTGTAGCCGCCGACATGCATCGGCGCCGTCGCGTCGAAGCGCCGGGTCATGTCGGTGACCATCCCGCTGTCGATCGCCGCCGCCATCGTCAGCGGCTTGAAGGTCGAGCCGAGTTCATAGACGCTCTGGATCGTCGTGTTGCGCAGCTGGTCCGCGCCCGCCATGCCGACCCGATTGGGATTGAAGGTCGGCAGCGAGGTCATCGCGATCACCTCGCCGGTCCGCACGTCGAGCACGATCCCCGCCGCCGAGCGCGCGGCGAACGTCGCCATCGCGCGCCCGAGTTCCGACTCCATCGCCCCTTGGACACGGGTGTCGAGCGAGAGCTGGACGGGCGCGTGAGCGGTGGCGGGGTTGGTCAGCTGCGGTTCGAGCACGCGCTCCATGCCGAGCCGGCCCATGAAGGTCGGGTCCTTCGCGGTGGGCCCGACGTAGCCGAGCACATGCGCGGCGAGCGTCACCTGCGGGTAGAGGCGCTGCGGCTCGGCGGCATAGACGATCCCCGGCTCGCCGATCGCGTTCACCGCCTCGACCAGCGCGGGGCTGGCGCGACGATCGAGATAGGTGAAGTTCACGTCTTTCATCAGCTGCGTGAAGAACCACGCCTGGTCGCCGACCTCGGGCATCAGATCGGCGAGCTTCTGCGCGATCTCGCGCTTGTCGCCCAGGATCTCGCGCGGGTGGACGCCGATCGTCCAGGCGTCGATCGTGCGCGCGAGCGGCTGTCCGTTGCGATCGACGATGTCGCCGCGGGCGACATAGCCGGCGGTCGGCGAAGCGCGTTCGCCCGACGAGAGGACGCCCAGGACGCCGAGCCGGATCGTGATGCCCGCCATCGCCGTCGCGAACAGCAGCATCAGCACCATCAGCCGCATGTGCTGCGTCGCGAGCAGCTGACCACGCTGCGCGGCACTGCGCTGGGGCGTATGGATCGGCCGGGCGACGATCGTCGTCAACGCAGCGTCCTCGCTTCGCTGCGCGCGCCGCTGACCAGATCGCCGAGCGTCGCGTCGGACAGGAGCATCGCGACCGCCTGGCGGCGGACGGGCGCGGGCTTCGCGACCGTCGCGACGGCGGGGATCATCCGCGCGGGCGGAGCGCCTGCGGCGACCTTGACCGTCACGGGCGCACGGCTCGGCCCGGCGGCGGCGACCTTGATCGTGACCGGCCCAGGAGTCGGCGCGGCGGGCGCGATCGTCGGCGCGGTCACGGCGGCGGGCGGCGTGAAGGCGGGAACGACCAGCGCCGCGGTCCGCACCGGCGCGCCCGCCTGACCGCCGTCGAAGCGGATCGACGCGAGCTGCGCCTCGTCGCGGACGAACTGGCCCGCCGTCGGCGCGACCAGCGCCAGCGTGTCGCCGTTCCAGCGCTCGAGCTGGGTCAGGTTCGCGCGCGTGTCGAACTCGGTCTCCAGCGCGCGGATGTCGCGCTGGGCGACGCGGATGCGCGCATCGGCCTGTTCGAGCTTCTTGCGCTCGGCCGCGACCTGGAGGCTGACGAGGTAGAAGCCGAGCGCCACCATCACGCAGCCGCCGAACCAGCCCAGACCCTTCAACCGATATGCCGCCGTCATGCCACTCCTCCACTCGCCGAATTGCTCGCCGCGCCCGTGTCGTCCCACGCCGACGCCGCCGTCCGCCGCGCCGCGCGCAGCGTCGCCGAGCGCGCACGGGGGTTCGCCGCCAGCTCCGCCTCGCCCGCGCGCACCGCCTTCGCGACGCCATCGAAGGTCGGCGCCCGCGCCGCCGTCGTCTGCGGGAGATGACGCGAACCTGACGGCTCCGCGCCCGAGCGCCCGCGCAGGAACTGCTTGACCAGCCGGTCCTCCAGGCTGTGGAAGGTCACCACCGCCAGCCTCCCGCCGGGCTTTAGCACCGCCTCCGCCGCCGCGAGGCCGTTGGCGAGCTCGCCCAGCTCCCGATTGACGTGGATGCGCAGCGCCTGGAACGTGCGCGTAGCCGGATCCTTCTTGTCGTGCGGCTTGTGGCCCAGCGCGCGGCGGACGATCGCCGCCAGCTCGCCGGTCCGCGTGACCGGGCGTGCGGCGACGATCGCCCGCGCGACGCGGCGCGACTGGCGCTCCTCGCCGTAGAGATAAAGGACATCGGCGATCTCCGCCTCGTCCGCCGTGTTGACGAAGTCGGCGGCGGTCGGACCGTCCTGGCTCATCCGCATGTCGAGCGGCCCGTCCGCCTGGAACGAGAAACCCCGCTCGGCCCGGTCGAGGTGCATCGACGACACGCCGATGTCGAACACCGCGCCGTCCGCCTGCGCGACGACGTCGGCGATACGCGAGAACTCGGCGTGGTGGAGCGTGACGCCGGGGATCGCCGCTGCCTGGCCGATCGCGATCGCGTCCGGATCGCGGTCGAACGCGATCACCGCCGCGCCGGTCGCCGCGATCGCCCGGGCGTAACCGCCCGCGCCGAACGTGCCGTCGACGATCGTCTCGCCCGGCTGCGGCGCCAGCGCCGCCAGCACCTCGGCGAGGAGGACGGGAGTGTGCGGAGCCGGGATCACGGCGCGATCCCGTTCTTCTCGCACGCCCACACGCACGCCTCCTGAACAAAGGGATCGAAGTCCTCGAGCGCGAGCAGCACCTGGGGCGACCAGATGCTGATCACCCGCGAATCCCCATTGAAGAAGGCCGCCCCGTCGATCCGCGCGTAGCGGCGCTCGAACGCCGGCAGGACGAAGCGGCCGGAACCGTCGAACGGCAGCTCCTCGGTCGCGTTGGCGCGCGCGGCGATCGCATAATCGCGCTTGCCGGTCCGCGCGAACGCCTCGGCCTCCAGCCGCGCGACATCGGCGTCGATCTCGTCGGCGTAGGCCGGGTCGTAGGCGATCAGGCAGCGGTACTCGGGATGGGGGGCGAGCACGACCGTGCCGCCGTCCTTGCCGTCGGCGCGCGGAGCGTTCTGGGCAAGGGCATTGCGGAGCGCGACGGGGATCGCGACGCGACCCTTGTCGTCGACGAGCCCGAGCCCCTTGCCTCGATATTTCGCCCGATCCGACACGCACACCCCGCACCTGGCGTGCAGACTTCCCCGTTTCCGGAAACGGCTTTCACCGAATCCGGAGTGTTCGAACCTCGAACACGGCGACGCTGCCCCTGTCTAAGCAGAGGACGTATCAACTTACGTTGGGGATTGGAAGGGAAATTGCGGGAAAATCGGGGACCGTGATCAATCTTCTCGACTGCCCAGGAGATCGTGCCACGCCCAGTCGCAACGGACCTGTTTCGTTCGCACCCGAGGTGGCGGTTTCGGGCGCGCGATCCCGAACCGGGCCGTCATCGCCCGGCTCGTCCCGACTTTTCCCCGATCGTCGATCACTTGCCCGCCGGTTGCGCGGCGTTGGTGTCGGCGGACGGCGCCACGCCGAGTTCGGCGAGGGGCTCATTCGCCGGATCGGCGGCGTTGGCGGCGGGCTTGGCGGCGGCGACGTTGGCGGGATCGACCGCGATCGGCCGTTCGCGATTGGCGGCGCTGAAGATCGCGCTCGCCAGCCCGATCAGCAGGATCACCACGGCGAGGCCGACCATGCCGACCTTCACGCGCTGGACCGTCTGGTGAGAAGATGGGCTCGCCGGTCTCATTCCGTCCGCCGGGTGTACCGGTTCGTCACCCGCTTGTCGAACCGGTTGTGCGATCGTCGCGGACGAGCCCCTTCGCCGCTCGCCATGCCGGATCGTGGAGCGTGGAAAGATAGCGGAATCCGGTGTCGCACAGGATCGTCGCGATGCGTCTGCCCGAGCCGAGCAGCCGCGCCAGCCGCACCGCGCCGGCGACGTTGATGCCCGACGAGAGCCCCAGGCACAGCCCTTCCTCGCGCAGCAGCCGATCGACCCAGGTATAACCCTCGATATCCGACACGCGGAACTGGGTGTCGATCGGCGCGCCTTCGAGATTGCCGGTGATCCGCCCCTGACCGATCCCCTCCGCGACCGAGCATCCCTCGCTGCGCAGCTCTCCGTGCGCGTAGAAGTCGTAGAGCGCGGCACCGTGCGGATCGGTCAGCGCGATCGTCACCGCCTCGTCCTTGGCCTTGAGCCCGAGGCCCACCCCGGCGATCGTCCCGCCGGTGCCGGCGGCGCAGGTGAAGCCGTCGATCCGGCCATCCATCTGCGCCCAGATCTCCTCGGCGGTACCGGCGATGTGCGCGCGGCGGTTGGCGACATTGTCGAACTGGTTCGCCCAGACCGCGCCCGGCGTTTCCTCCGCGATGCGCCGCGACTGGTGGACGAAATGGCAGGGCGACGAATAGGGCGCGGCCGGGACCAGGACCAGCTCGGCCCCGAGCGCGCGCAGCGTGTCCATCTTCTCGCGGCTCTGCGTCTCGGGCATGACGATGATCGTCTTGTAGCCCTTGGCGTTGGCGACGAGCGCCGCGCCGATGCCGGTGTTACCGGCCGTGCCCTCGACGATCGTGCCACCGGGCGCGAGCAGCCCGCGCTCCTCCGCGTCCTCGACGATCGACAGCGCGGCGCGGTCCTTCACGGACCCGCCGGGGTTCGCGAACTCGCACTTGCCGAAGATCTCGCAGCCCGCGGCCTCGCTCGGCCCGGCGAGGCGGACGAGCGGGGTGTTGCCGATGAGGGCGAGCGTGTCGGGGGTGATTGGCATTGCGGGGAGATGGCGGGGGCTAGGCCGGGGCGCAACCGCAGCTATCCTTGGTTGCGAGCAAGCGAGCGGTCGGGTATATCGGCGGCCTCAAAGGTAGAAGATGGTGGTCCAGCTCAACATCAAGGATCCGGAGACTGTCGCACTCGCACGGACGATGGCCGAGCGGAGCGGCAAATCGGTGACGGCGACGATCCGGGACGCGCTTGAGCGAGCGGACGCGACAAACGCCGCGGCGGCGAAAGCACGGGCGGAACGGATCATGGCGGAGTTAAGGGCGATCAATCCGAATCCACGCGACCTGCTGTCGCCGGAGTGGCGCGACAAAAACTCGGTCGAGATCGCCAATTCGATCTACGACGAAGATGGCTCCTCTGCAGGGTGATTGTCGACACCTCCGTGATGGTCGCTCTGCTTCTTCACGAACCTGAAGAGCCGCTCTTCGTGTCCGAACTCGAGCGTGCGACCCGACGTTTGATCTCCGCGGGGAATTGGATCGAGCTGTCAACGGTGATCGCCCGACGGTTTGATGTGCAGATGCTCGATCGAGCCGACCGGAGCATCGCGGCTCTCGCCATCGACATCGCACCGGTCACGACGACGCAGGCCCAGATCGGGCGAGACGGCTACCGAAGATTCGGCTGCGGTTCCGGGTCGCGCGCGCGACTCAACCTCGGCGATTGTTTCGCCTACGCGCTCGCCAAAGAGGCTGACGAACCCCTGCTCTTCAAGGGTGACAACTTCATCCACACCGATGTGAAACAGGCGATCCCACGCTGAAATCGAGCTTCCCGCCGATCGTCGACGCGCGCACGCGGGTGCTGGTACTCGGCAGCCTGCCGGGGGAGCGGTCGCTGGCGGCCGGACGCTATTATGCGCATCCGCAGAACCAGTTCTGGCGGCTGATCGGGTCCGCGATCGGCCGCGACGTCGCGGCGCGGCCCTATGACGACCGGCTGGCGACGCTGCTGGCGGCGGGAGTCGGACTGTGGGACGTGGTCGCCGAGGCGCGGCGCGCGGGGAGCAGCGACGCCGCGATCCGCGATGCCACCGCCAACGATCTCGGCGCACTGGCCGACACCCTGCCCGGCCTTCGCGCCGTCGCGTTCAACGGCGGGACGGCGGCGGCGATCGGGCGGCCGCTGCTCGCGGGCCGCCCGCTCGCGCTGATCACCCTGCCCTCGTCGAGCCCGCTGCACACCATCGGTGTCCCTGCCAAACAGCCGGCGTGGAGCCGGCTGGCGGAGTGGCTGGTGGACTGAGCGTCAGCTCGTCTGAGCTTCGGGCGAGGTCGCCGAAGGAGTACGGCGGCGGCGCTTCGGCTTGGGCTCGCCCTCCACGGTCGCTTCGTTCGCCGCCACGGGCTCGTCCGAGCGGGCCGAAAGGCCGAGCGACGGCGGCAGCCGGTCGGCGTCCAGGCCCTCAGCGACGACCGGCGCGGGCTTGCGGGCGCGCGTCGACGGGCGGCGCGACGACGGCTTCGGCTCGTCTCCGCTCGCCGCGGCCGCCGTCACTTCGAGATCGTTGGCGACGCGCTCACGATAGCCGTGCCCGTTCGGCTGCGACGCGGGCTGCTCCGCGCGCTCGTCGCGGGCCTGCTCGCGCGAGTCCTGGCGCGGCTGGTACTCGCGCTGCGGGCGCTCGTCGCGACGTGCCTCCTGGCGGTTATCCTCGCGGCGGCCGTCGTCGCGGCGGGGCGGCTGCTGGGGGTCGCGGGCGTTCTGCTGATACGAAGGCTGAGGCTCACGACCGTTCGGCTGATACGGCTGCTGCGAATCGCGGCCGTTCTGCTGATACGGCTGCTGACGCCCGTCGCCCTGCTCGTTGGCGCGGATCGGCTCGCCCTCGTCGCCATATTCCTCGTCCGAACCGTCGAAATCGTCGACGGGGCGGATCGGGCGGTGATCGTCGGAGCGCGCGCGGCTGTCCGACAGTACACGGAAATAATGGTCGGCGAACTGGAGGTAATATTCCACCTGGACGCGGTCGCCCGACATCTGCGCGTCGCGGGCCATGTTCTTGTACTTCTCGAGCAACTGGGCGGCGTTGCCGCGCGCGCGGCTGTCGATCCGGTTGCCGCTGTCGCGCTGCCCCGAACTGCTTCCCGACGAACGCTGCTGCGAACTTCCACCGCGGCCGCGACGGCGGCTGCCCTGGCGATTGTTGATCAAGTCTATGTCCTTGTCCTGACCCTGAGGGTGCCCTGGAACTGGTACGGCGCGTGGCTCCCGGATGCGCGGCCGTCGGCCGGCGCGATGCGAGGGGATCGGTGAACCGAGCCTGTCACGACCGCCGGCAGCCGACGGTCCGTGACGAGGGATCCGGGCACGCGCCCGAGATCAACAGCTTTTGCCGATGTCCCACCCCGCGGAGCGACCCTTATCGCGGCGTGAAAGCTTCTCAAAGCGAAATATCGTGTCGCAGCGGCGGGCTTCAAGGTGTGACGACGAGGCAACGATCGCGACCGGCAAGATCCGGGCGCAGCCCGACCGTCAGCCCTTCGGCGCGGAACAGGACGGCGGCGCTCTCCCCCTGGTCGTGACCGATCTCGACGCAGGCAGCCGCGCCGGGCGCGAGCGCGCGGGCGATCTGGGGCGGGAGGACGCGGTAGGCGTCGAGCCCGTCGGGGCCGGCGAACAGCGCCGCGGCGGGCTCGTGGTCGGACACCTCGGGCGGCAGCGCGGCGCCGGTGGCGACATAGGGCGGGTTGCAGAGGATCAGGTCGAAGCGCGCGTCCCTGCCCGCCAGCCAGTCGCCGTGGTCGAAGCGCGCGCGGTCGCCCATGCCCAGGCTCGCCGCATTGCCGCGCGCATAGGCGAGCGCCGCCTCGGACGCATCGATGCCCAACCCGTGCGCCCGCGGCCATTCGTCCAGGGCCGCGAGCAGGAGCGTGCCGGGCCCCGTGCCGAGATCGAGGATCGCGTTCGGGCCGAGCGTCCCGGCGAAGTGCGCGACCGCGGCCTCGATCAGCGTCTCGCTGTCGGCACGGGGGATCAGTACGCCGGGGCCGACGCGGAGGTCGATCGTCCAGAACGCGCGCTCGCCGGTGATGTAGGCGACGGGTTCGTGCCGCGCGCGGCGTTCGACCAGCGCGGCGAAGGTCGGCGGGACCCGGTGGTCGTCGAGCGTCAGCAGCAGCCGCTCGCGAGAGATGCCGAGCGCGTGGGCGAGCAGAAGCTCGGCATCGAGCCGGGGCGTTGCCGCGAAGGCGAGGCGCGCGACGGCATCGCGCAGTGCCTCTCGCGCGCTCGCCCCCATCAGGAGTCGAGACTGGCCAGCCGCTCCGCCTCGTCCTCGGCGATCAGCGCGCCGATCAGCTCGTCCATGTCGCCCTGGAGGATCTCGGGCAGGCGGTGGAGGGTCAGGTTGATGCGGTGGTCGGTCACCCGGCCTTGCGGGAAATTGTAGGTGCGGATGCGCTCGGAACGGTCGCCCGAGCCGACTTGCGACTTGCGCTCGCCCGCGCGCGCCGCCGCCAGTCGCTCGCGTTCGGCCTCGTACAAGCGTGTCCGCAGCACCTTCAATGCCTTGGCCTTGTTCTTGTGCTGGGACTTCTCGTCCTGCTGGATCACGGTGAGCCCCGTCGGGATGTGGACGATCCTGACCGCGCTGTCGGTGGTGTTGACCGACTGCCCGCCGGGGCCGGACGAGCGGTAGACGTCGATCCGCAGATCCTTCGCCTCGTCGATCTGGACGTCGACCTCCTCCGCCTCGGGCAGCACCGCCACGGTCGCAGCGGAGGTGTGGATGCGGCCACCGCTTTCGGTCACCGGCACGCGCTGGACGCGGTGGACGCCGCTCTCGAACTTGAGCTTGGCGAACACGCCCTTGCCCTCGACCGAGGCGACCGCCTCCTTGAAGCCGCCGCTGTCGGAGGCGGAGGAGGAGATCAGCTCGACGCGCCAGCCCTGGGTCTCGGCATAGCGCTGGTACATGCGGAACAGGTCGCCCGCGAACAGCGCCGCCTCGTCGCCGCCGGTGCCGGCGCGAACCTCGAGCATCGCCGAGCGCTCGTCGGCGGCATCGCGCGGCAGCAGCGCAAGCGCGAGCTTGCGGTCGGCATCGGCGAGCGCGCCCTCGTTGGCGCGCAGCTCGTCGGCGGCCATCGCGCGGAGTTCGGGGTCGCTCTCCTGCGTCATGTGCTCCAGGCTCTCGGCCTCGGCGCGCAGGCGGCGCACCTCGGTCGCGGCGGCGGCGACCGGCTCGAGTTCGGCATATTCCTTGGAGACCTGGACGAAGCGATCGCCGGCGAGCTCGCCCGACGCCATCTGCGCGGCGAGCTCGTCGCGGCGGGCCTCGATCTGGCGGATGCGGTCGAGGGAGATGGCGGTCATGCTAAAATCCTCCCCGGCACGGGGAGGTGGCGCGCAGCGACGGAGGGGGCGTTCCACCAGCGGATCGCTCGCGGCCAGCCCCCTCCACCATTCGCTGAATGCTCATGGTCCCCCTCCCCGTCCCGGGGAGGATTGAGTGCGCACTCATCGCAGCGTCTCAAGCAGTGGAGCCGTTCGCGCGGTCACACCCTTCGCGCTCAGACTTACCGCGCCGTCCACCGACGTGACGACCACCAGTTCAGCCGAGCCAGCCTTTACCGCCTTGTCAAAGCGTTTGCGCGGGGAGCCGGACGCGAAAAGTTCGGCGGCGTAGCCACCCCGACGAAGCGTCGCGAGCGCGCGCAGGCCAGCTCCGATAACTGCGTCATCCTCGACGACGACGGCGATCGGTGCCGAGATCGGGGCAGACTCCCCCACCAGCATCGCCAGCCGCTCCACTCCCGCGGCCCAGCCCACACCAGCCGTCGGCGGGCCACCCAACGTCTCGATCAGCCCGTCATACCTACCGCCGCCGAGCACCGTCCCCTGCGCGCCGAGCCGATCGGTGACGAACTCGAACGCGGTGTGGCGATAGTAATCGAGCCCGCGGACCAGCCGGGCGTCGCGCTCCCACGCCACGCCCGCGGCATCCAGCCCGCGCGTCACCGCCTCGAAGAACGCGCCCGCTTCGCTCGTCAGATGGTCGTCGATCCCCGGCGCGGCGTCGGCGATCGGGCGGTCGCGCGGGTCCTTCGAATCGAGGATGCGCAAGGGGTTCTTGTCGAGGCGGGCGAGCGAATCCTCGCTCAGATCGCCGCGGTGCGCCTCGAAGTGCGCGACCAAAGCCGCGCGCCAGGCGTCGCGGGTCTCGGCATCGCCCAAAGTATTCAGCTTCAGCGTCACGCCGTCGGCGATGCCCAGCTCGTTGAGCAGCTGATCGGCCAGCGCGAGCAGTTCGACGTCCGCCGCGGGCTCGGGCGCGCCGATCACCTCGGCGTCGATCTGGTGGAACTGGCGGTACCGCCCCTTCTGCGGGCGCTCGTAGCGGAACACCGCGCCCGACGTCGCCAGCTTCATCGGCGCATACTGCTGCCAGCCCTCGGTCAGGAACGCCCGCGCGATCCCGGCGGTAAACTCCGGGCGCAGCGTGATCGAATCCCCGCCACGGTCGGCAAAGGTGTACATCTCCTTCGAGACGACATCGGTGGTCTCGCCGATCGAGCGGGCGAAGACCTGGGTGTCCTCGAACATCGGAATCTCGACCCGCTGGAAGCAATAGAGCCGCCGCACGCGATCGAAGGTGTCGAGCACGTGCGCGAAGCGGCGCTCGGCGTCGCCGAAGATGTCCTGCGTGCCGCGCACGCGGTTGGGGGTCTGGATACGGGCCATAAGTGCGGGGCATCTAGGCGAGCGGCGGCGCGATCGCTAGCGTCCGGCGAATGGCGAAGACGGGCGGGCGGTGGCAGATCGGCAGGCGGGTCGCGCCCGCACGTTTCATCGCCTTCGTGATGGTGCTGGTCGTCGCCACCGCAGCCGCGGCCTGGCCGCTCGGCGTCAAGCTCGGCCGCGCGCTGCTCGCCGGGTTCGACGTGGCGAGCGCGCTGTTCCTCGTCTCGCTCTATCCGCTGCTCGGCGAGGAGACGCAGCAGATGCGCGAGCGGGCGGAGTCGAACGACGCCAATCGCGCCGGGCTGCTCGCGATCACCGGGCTGGTCATGCTCGTCGTGCTGGTCGCGGTCGCCAACGAGCTGGCGGGCAAGCCGACGCCGACCGCGGTCGCGCTGGTGATCGGGACGTTGGTGCTCGCCTGGCTGTTCTCGAACGTGATCTACGCCCTCCATTACGCCCACGTCTTCTACCGCGACGTCGACGGCGACGAGAAGGACGACGGCGGGCTCGATTTCCCCGACTGCGACGAGCCCGACTACTGGGACTTCCTCTATTTCAGCTTCACGCTGGGCATGACGTTCCAGACCTCCGACGTGTCGATCGGCTCGGCGCGGATGCGGCGGATCGTGCTGGGGCACACGATGGCGGCGTTCGTGTTCAACATCGGCGTCCTCGCCTTCACGATCAACGTGCTCGGCGGCGGCAGCTGAGGCGGATCCTGCCGCAGCGCAGCACTCGACACGTCTTGGACCCTCGGCTACCCGCCCGCCCCGAACGATCGCCGCCGCGGCGCTTTCGCGAACAGGGAAGACGATGCGCATTGACCTGATCCCGGTGGGCAAGAACCCGCCCGACGACCTCAACGTCATCATCGAGGTGCCGACCGGCGGCGAGCCGGTGAAGTACGAGTTCGACAAGGCGAGCGGCGCGCTGTTCGTCGACCGCATCCTCCACACGCCGATGCGCTACCCGGCCAATTACGGCTTCGTGCCGCACACATTGTCGCCCGACGGCGACCCGCTGGACGCGCTGGTCGTGGCGCGCTCGCCGTTCATTCCCGGCTGCGTCGTCCGCGCGCGGCCGATCGCGGTGCTGAACCTGGAGGACGAGGCGGGCGGCGACGAGAAGCTGGTCTGCGTCCCGGTCGACTCGACCTTCCCCTATTATTCGAACGTCAGCGAGCGCGGCGACATGCCCGAGATCGTGTTCGAGCAGATCGAGCACTTCTTCACCCACTACAAGGACCTGGAGAAGAAGAAGTGGGTGCGCGTCGGCACCTGGGGCGGGCGCGACGAGGCCCGCCGGATCACGCTGGAGGCGATCGACCGCTACAACGAAGCCAAGGCGCAAGGGCAGCAGGCGCAGGGCTTCGAGGTGCCGGGGCGCGAGGACAGCTAGGCGGTCGCCTTGAGCCCGGCGATGCAGCCGACGACGCCCAGGATCAGCAGCCCGCGCACCGCGGTCAGCGGCTCGTGGAACCAGAGCATGCCGACCAGCACCGTCCCGAGCGCGCCGATGCCGGTCCACACCGCATAGGCCGTTCCCATCGGAATCGCGCGCGAGGCGAGTTCGAGCAGCCCCATCGACAGCGTCACGCTGGCGAGGAAGCCGAGCGTCCAGGGCAGGTTGCGGAAGCCATCGGCATGGCGCAGGCAGGTGGTGAACCCCACCTCGAACAACCCGCCCAGGATCAGCCACGCCCATGCCATGCCGGGCGTGTGGGCGAGTGCGGGCGCGGCGGCAACCCCGACCCGTTCGTGCCAAGCGACGTCGAGGCACCGGCCCCGCGAGGTCCCTCGACGTCGCTCGGGACGAACGGAGATCCGGTTGCATCCGCGCCAGGTTTCCGCTAACGGCGCGCGCTTCCATCACGGTGGAACCATGCGGGAGGGGGTGCGCGAGCGCCGCCGCTATCACCGCTCGACTTGAAAGAGAGTGACATATGGCGAAGAAGATCACCGGCTACATCAAGCTGCAGGTGCCCGCGGGCTCTGCCAATCCGTCTCCGCCGATCGGCCCGGCGCTGGGTCAGCGCGGCGTCAACATCATGGAATTCTGCAAGGCGTTCAACGCGAAGACCGCGGACATGGAGAAGGGCTCGCCCCTCCCCACCGTCATCACCGTCTATGCCGACCGCAGCTTCACCTTCGAGACCAAGACCCCGCCCGCGACCTATCTGATCAAGAAGGTGCTGGGGCTGAAGTCGGGTTCGAAGGAGCCGGGCAAGGCGTCCGCGGGCAAGATCAAGCGCTCGCAGCTCGCCGAGGTGGCGCAGGCCAAGATGGCGGACCTGAACGCCAACGACCTCGAAGCGGCGACGAAGATCATCGAAGGCAGCGCCCGCGCGATGGGCCTCGAAGTGGTGGAGGGCTGATCCCATGGCGAAGCTGAGCAAGAAGCAGAAGGTCTGGACGATCTCCCCCGAGCAGCTCCACGGCGTCGACGAGGCGATCACCCTCGCCAAGACCAACGCGACGAGCAAGTTCGACGAGACGATCGAGGTCGCACTGGGCCTGGGCGTCGATCCGCGTCACGCCGACCAGATGGTCCGCGGCGTGGTGACGCTGCCCAAGGGCACCGGCAAGACGGTGCGCGTCGGCGTGTTCGCGCGCGGCCCCAAGGCCGACGAGGCGCGTGCCGCGGGTGCGGACGTCGTCGGGGCCGAGGACCTGATGGAGCAGATCCAGGGCGGCAAGATCGACTTCGACCGCTGCATCGCGACTCCGGACATGATGGGGATCGTCGGCCGGCTGGGTAAGGTGCTCGGCCCCAAGGGGCTGATGCCGAACCCGAAGCTGGGCACGGTGACGATGAACGTCGCCGCCGCGGTCGAGGCGGCCAAGGGCGGCCAGGTCGAATACCGCGTCGAGAAGGCGGGGATCATCCACTCGGGCATCGGCAAGGCGAGCTTCCCGGCCGAGGACCTCCGCGCGAACTTCGACGCGCTGGTCGACGCGGTGATCAAGTCGAAGCCATCGGGCGCGAAGGGCAAGTACGTCCAGAAGGTCGCGATCTCGAGCACGATGGGCCCGGGCATCCGTGTCGACGTGTCGGACGTCGTGGGGGCGTAAGGCCCTTCGCGCTTAGCGCGGGGTTGGAAGGGGCCGGGGGAGCGATCCTCCGGCCTTTTTTCGTGTCGACGGCAGCGAAAAAACTTAGCTCATCTAGGAGAAATAATTACCTTAATTTTTATGTGGCCGCCGCCCCTCTCAAGATCTCGCTCTAATCCATACGGATTGTTTATTTTTTCCTTCGGATCGTACACGAAGCAAACAAGAGTCCCACAGTCAGGGTGAATTTCGTATCTAGCGCGATCTATGATAAGTTGATCTCCAATTTCGCCTGCCCTTAGCCCATCCCGGGTCTTTTTCACTTCAACAATTATGCGCTCTTCCTTAAGTAAAAAAATCAACACGTGATGACTTTCCAGCATAACTCGGAGTCCATTCCTCCGGTCTGACGTCATTGTAATGCAATCTCAGAATCACATGCAATAAATCCTGGACGTCATACTCATCTGCAATCTCCAGCGTCGGTCGGCCACCATGTCGCACGCGCAACTGACGGGCTGCGAGGTGAAACCTCAACAAGATCCGCTCCAGAAGATCGAGAGCTCCACCAGATTGCTCCACCTCTTCACCGAGACCATAATCCTTGATCTCATCTATCATCGACGACAAAACAGCCTCAGCCCGTCCTAAACCTCTGAGATAGCTTGACTGAAAAACAGATTGCGGGCTACTGGTAGAAAAGGCTATGGGCGTATATCTTATTTCTACGAAATCCTCTACTTGACGAGACTCTACAGAGAATATACGCTCGATTGCGATCTCCGTATCTCTTTTCCATTTCGAGAAATCATCCGAACCACTCGCGGTCGATTTCAACGAGAGGGCGACTGCTCGCTGCCTCTCAAGAATTTCAATCGCCCTGTCAGCTTTCACACCCCACCTCTAAAATTAGCGCTTTCAAGCCGCCGCGCAATGAGCCCGGCTGAGTACCCAGACTGCTCGGCGCAGGTCCATCCCCCGCCCACCCCTTTCTCCCCCCCGGACTAGCACCGTCGACAATCCAGGGGCGAGGCGAGGTTCGAACGGAGGATAGCGCATCCGCTGCAACGATGACGAAGCCCCCCTCACCCCAACATCGGCGCCATCCCCGGCTCCGCCTTCGCCATCGCGCGCTGATACGCCTCCCTCTCCCCGATCCGCTGCAGATACGCCCGCGTGTTCGGCAATTCCCCGAGCGCGCCGCCGAAGGCTCGCGCAGTCGTCAGCGTATAGACCATCATGATGTCGGCCAGCGTCACCTCGCGCCCGCCGAAGTACTCAGCCTCGCCCAGCCGCGCCTCGATCATCGCGGTCGCGCGATCGGCGCGGTCGGCGACCAAGGGGACCGCCGCAGGATCGTTCCCCGAGACGGTCAGCACCAGCTGCATCATCCGCGTCGTCATGTAGGTCGCGTTCGACCAATGGAACCAGAACAGATGGTCCGCGAAGTCCGCATCGTCCGCCGCCGGGGCCAGCCGCCCGCCGCCGTGCTTGACGTTGAGATAGTCGCAGATCGCGCCGCTCTCGCCCAGCACCAGGTCGCCTTCGGTAATCACCGGCGCAATCCCCATCGGGTGGAGCGCCTTGTAGTCGTCGGGCGCGAGCCGGTTGTCGGCGCGGCGGTCGTAGAGCTTGAGCTCGTAATCGAGGCCCAGCTCCTCGCACAGCCAGACGATGCGCTCGGATTGTGAGAGTCGCAGGTGGTGGACGGTCAGCATCGGGGCGCTCCTCGCATGGTTTGAGGGAGCTTGGTCCCATCGGGAACACGGCTCAACCCTTCAACGTTGCACAACCCCAACGACGTGCGCTGTCCCGGGCGTCCAACTAGACGAGAGGCTGTATATGCGTTCTTTCACCCGCACTTCGCTCGCCGCCGTGGCGGTGCTCACGGGCTCGGTCGCGCTCGGTGGCTGTGCGACCAAGGGCTATGTCAACGAGCAGATCGCGACCGTGAACCAGCGGATCGACGGGCTCGACGGGAGGCTGAGGACGGTCGAGGGTACCTCGGGCCAGGCGCTCGCCGCGGCGCAGGCGGCGGCCGGCCAGGCGCAGCAGAACGGGCAGCGGATCGACCAGCTCCAGGGCCGCGTCGACGGGCTCGACCAGCAGGTCCAGCAGATGCGCGCGCGTCCGCGTCGCCCGCGCGGCTGAGCCCCGCGTTCAGCCTTGCGTAACGGACGGTTCGGCCAGACGTCATCCCGATGAAGGCAGGACCGTTCCGTTGCGCGCTCGCCGGGTTGTCGCTGGGGATCGCCCCCGCGACGGCGCCGGCCGCACCCGCCAAGCCGCCAGCGAAGGCGAAAGCTCCGGCGAAAATGGCGGCCAAGAAGACGGCCGCAAAGGCCGCTGCCGCGCCGCTGCCCGATCCGGTCGCCACGCCCGAGGCGGGGCGGCTGATCGATTGGGTGGCGGCGTCGCACGACAACGGCGCGATGCCGTATATCGTGATCGACAAGCAGCAGGCGGCGCTGTTCCTCTTCGATCGCAAGGGCAGGTTCCTCGGCCAGACGCCGGTGCTGATCGGCATCGGCGTGGGCGACGAGTCGACCCCTGGCGTCGGCGCGAAGACGCTGTCGGAGATCGGCCCGGCCGAGCGAACCACGCCTGCTGGGCGCTACGTGGCCAAGTTCGGGCTCGCGGTCGGCGGGACGAAGGTGCTCTGGGTCGATTATGCGACC
This sequence comes from Sphingomonas sp. SP6, assembly GCF_058313435.1. Classification (NCBI taxonomy): domain Bacteria; kingdom Pseudomonadati; phylum Pseudomonadota; class Alphaproteobacteria; order Sphingomonadales; family Sphingomonadaceae; genus Sphingomonas; species Sphingomonas sp. SP6. Next base: position 89,556 of record NZ_JBZFLG010000004.1, on the reverse strand, counting down.
TCGGTCGCGCTCCACGCGGTGATCACCACCCATCCCAAGGAGCGTCGCGTCGAGCGGCTGAGGTCGCCCGAACCCGACGACAACCGCATCAGCTTCGGCTGCATCAACGTCGGCACGCCCTTCTATACGGGCAAGATCCGCCCGCTCTTCGCCAAGGGAGGGATGGTCTACATCATGCCGGACACCAAGACGCTGGACGAGGTGTTCCCGCGGGTGCGGATGCTGCCCTATCTGCGCGCGCAGGCCGAAAGCTGGTACCAGGGCTCATGATGATCCTGCTCCTCGCCGCGGTCGCCGCCGAACCGCCGCCAGTCGTCGTGAGTTCGCTCACGACCGAACAGCTCGCCGCACAGTGCATGGGGAACGATCGCGACACGCGGGCGACCTTCTGCACCGGCTATGTCCTGGGCGTGTTCGACGCGCTTTCCAGCACGCGCGCGATCTGTCCGACCGCCGGCAAGGCCTCGACGGCCGAAGTGATCGCCGCCCCGCGCAAGTACATGCGCAAGTACCACAAGAAATGGAGCGCCGCGCCGGCGTTCGTGGTGCGCGACGCGCTGCGCGAGGCGTTTCCCTGCAAGACGAAGTAGGCGAAGCCCCTCCCCCTCAGGGAGGGGCTCCGCGCGATTATTACTTCGGTCGCCCGCTGAACCCCGCCGCCTGGCGCAGCTCGTCGGCGTTCATCAGCGCGCCGTCGGACATGACCCACAAAGTCCGCCGCATCGCGCCGATCTCCTTCGAGGCGTCGCCGTCGACCAGCACCAGATCGGCCTGCTTGCCCACCCGAATCGAACCGGTCTCCTTGTCCGCGCCGACCAGCCGCGCCGGGACGAACGTCGCCGCCTGGAGTGCCTCGCCCGGGGTGAAGCCCGCGCCGACGTAGAGTTCGAGCTCGCGGACGATCTCCAGGCCCGAGCCGTCGGTCCCGGCGACGATCGGCACGCCCGCGTCGTGCAGCTTGCGGGTCAGCTGCGCGAGCTTGGCGTAGCTCGCGCGCCAGTCGGCGCGGGTCACGCCCTCGGGCGGCTTGAACCCGCTCTCGCGGAAGCCGCGTTCGACCTGCGGCGGCATCGTCCCGAGATAGGGCGCGTACGCCGGCGAGAGGTCGCCGTCCTCGGGCACGTACATCCCCTCGAACACCGACAGCGTCGGATCGACGGTGATCTTCTTGGCGGCCATCTCGGCGATCAGCGGCTTCATCGGCGCGGCGTCGAGGTTCACGTCCTTGGCGTATCGGCCGGGGCCGTAGAAACGCTGGATGCCGTTATCGATGTTGACCACCTCGTCGGGCATCGCCTGCATCATCACGAAGTTGATGTGAGTGATCTCGTCATAGCCGCCCTTGATGACGTCGGTGGGCCTAAGCGTCGCGGGAATATGGCCGTGGACGTGAAGGCCCAATTTGTGCGCCTCGGCGATCGCCGGCCACAGCCATTCGGGCTTCATCGAGGTGTAGAACTTGACCGCGGTGAAGCCGTTGTCCTTGGCCTTGTGGACTGCGGCGATCGCCTCCTCGGCGGACGACACCGAGATGCCGCCCTGCGCCGCCAGCGGACCCTTGCCGTCGATCAGCACCGACGAATAGACGGTCGGGAACAGCAGCTCGCCCTTGGCGATCCGCTGGTTCCTGAGGATCGTCGACTGGATGTCGGCGCCCGGATTGCGCGAACTCGTCTCGCCCTGGCTCAGCAGCTGGAGTCCCTGGAGGTCGCTGCCGACGTGCATGTGCGCGTCCCAGATGCCGGGCGAGAGCGTCTTGCCCCGCCCATCGATCACCTTGGCGTTCGCGGGAACCTTCACCGATCCGGCCGAGCCCACCGCGGCGATCGTCTTGCCGTTGGTGACGACGGTCTGATCGTCGATGAACGACGCCTTCTCCGCGTCGAACATGCGGACGTGGGTGAACGCCACGGGGACGGGCGAAACCTGGCCGAAGCGCTTCATGTACGCCGGGTTGCGCGCGGCCATCGCGTCGATCTGCGCCTTCTGGATCTTCAGCAGGTCGCCCGCATATTCGGGCGGGAGCATCCCAATCCCGAACACGAAGCCGAAGAAATTGCCATCCTTGTCGAGGAGCACCGGCTGCGGCTCGAGCCCGACGCCCTCGATGGTCCAGGCGGTGATCGTCTTCGCCGTCGCGCCGTTGCCGACGGGGATGTCGACGAGCCGGACCAGCCGCTCGGTGCCGCCGGGGAGCAGCGCAAGCGTCTTGTTCGGCGCATCGTAGAGCGACTTGACGGTGTAGACCGACGAGGCGGGTGTGCCGCCGTAGGTCGAATATTGGGCCTTGCCGTCATAGGCGACCGAGGCGTTCTCGACCTTGTTGCGCCAGGTCGCCTTGCCGTCCTTGATCTCGAACGTCTCGCCCGCGTCACCGTTCGGGGTGAAGCCGCGGACGACGATCCGGTCGGGCTGGCCGTTCGGGCCGAGGTGGATGACCTCGTCGGTCTCGAACACCTGCCCACGCAGGTTCATGCTGAACCGCGACGCCCAGCTGCCGTCGGGAAGCTTCCACGCCGACGAGGTACCGTGCTGCCCGGCGATCGAGACGATCACGAACTGCTGCGCGTCCGCAGGCGGCGTCATCAACTGTTCCTTGGTCGTCTGCGCGGCGGCCTGCGACGGAACCGCAGCGAGCGGCAGCATGGCGACGCCGGCGGCGAGCGCGGCGAGAAGTTTCAGGCGCATCGAGTCGTTCCCCCTGTATTGCTGTAGTGACACACTCCCCGATTCCGCGCGGCAGAGCAAGCGTCGCCCTCGAAAAACCTTACTCCCACCCCATATGCCCGAGCTCATGACATTCCCGGATCTCCCGCCCGCGCTCGGCGCGGCGCTCGCTGCGCGCGGTTACGAAGCGCTCACTCCCGTCCAGGCCGCGGTGACGGCGGAGGACGCGCGCGGCCGTGACCTGCTCGTCTCTGCTCAGACCGGATCGGGCAAGACCGTCGCCTTCGGCCTGGCGATGGCCGATGCGTTGCTTGGCGAAGGCGGTCTGCCCGCGCCCGCGGCGCCGCTGGCGCTGGTGATCGCACCGACCCGCGAGCTCGCGCTCCAGGTCGCGAAGGAGCTCGGCTGGCTCTATGCCGGCACGGGCGCACGGGTCGCGACCTGCGTCGGCGGGATGGACCCCTCGCGTGAGCGGCGGACGCTCAGCCACGGGACGCACATCGTCGTCGGCACGCCGGGCCGGTTGAAGGATCACGGCGAGCGCGGCGCGCTGGATCTGTCGGCGGTCCGCGTCGCCGTCCTCGACGAAGCCGACGAGATGCTCGACATGGGCTTTCGCGAGGACCTCGAGACGCTGCTCGACGCGACCCCGCGCGAACGGCGCACGCTGATGTTCTCGGCGACGCTCCCGGCGCAGATCGTCAGGCTCGCCAAGGGCTATCAGCGCGACGCGCACCGGATCGCGACGATCGGGCAGGACCGCGGCCACGGTGACATCGCCTATCAGGCGATGGCGGTGGCGCCGGCCGACATCGAACATGCGGTGGTCAACCTGCTGCGCTTCCACGAGGCGGAGACGGCGATGCTGTTCTGCGCGACCCGCGATGCGGTGCGGCGGCTGCACGCCAGCCTGGTCGAGCGCGGTTTCTCGGCGGTGGCGCTGTCGGGCGAGCATTCGCAGTCCGAGCGCAACCACGCGCTCCAGGCGCTGCGCGACAAGCGGGCGCGCGTCTGCGTGGCGACCGATGTGGCCGCGCGCGGGATCGACCTGCCGTCGCTGAGCCTGGTCGTCCATGTCGAGCTGCCGCGCGACGCCGAGACGCTCCAGCATCGCTCGGGCCGCACGGGACGTGCCGGACGCAAGGGCACGGCGGTGCTGGTCGTCCCCTTCCCCGCCCGACGCCGCGTCGAGGGGATGCTGCGCCAGGCCAAGATCGCGGTCGAGTGGATGCCGGTGCCGAGCGCCGAGGCGATCCGCGCCAACGACCGCGAGCGGCTGATCGCGACGCTATCGCAGCCGGTCGAGATCGACGACGAGGACCGCGCCATCGCCGAGCGGCTGCTCGCCGAGCGCGAGCCGCTCGATATTGCCGCCGCGCTGGTCCACGCCAGCCGCGCCGCGCTGCCGCAGCCCGAGGAGCTGATCGACCGCGCGCCGCAGGTGCCCGTCCACCGCGACGGCTTCGACGATACGGTGTGGTTCCGGATGAACATCGGCCGCCGCCACAACGCCGATCCACGCTGGCTGCTGCCGCTGATCTGTCGCCGGGGGCACGTCACCAAGGCGGAGATCGGCGCGATCCGGATCGGCGCGGCGGAGTCGCGCTTCCAGGTGCCGCGCGCGATCTCCGGACGCTTCGCCCAGGCGGTGCGCGCCTCGTTGGTCGCGGGCGCGGACGACGAATCGGGCGTGTTGATCGAACAGGCGGATGGGCCGCCGCCACAGCTCACGCGCGCGCCCTCGCCGCCGCGCCAATATGCGGCACGGCCCACGGGCGGGATGGGGCAGGCGGCGCGCAAGCACCGGAAGTGAGGTCGGGACCGATTCTCCTCCAACCGTTCGTCCTGAGTAGGGACCGAGCGCAGCGAAGGCCCGTATCGAAGGACGGTGCGCCTCCATGTCCTTCGATACGCCACTTCGCTACGCTCAGCGGCTACTCACGACGAACGGAAGAGTTGGATAGAGAGTGGCCGAGTCTAAGCGCATCCTCGTCGATGCTGACGCCTGCCCGGTCAAGGACGAGATCTACAAGGTCGCGTGGCGGCGCGAGGTGCCGGTCGTCGTCGTCAGCAACGCGCGCATCCGCATCCCCGAGCACCCGCTGGTGACGCGGCAGGTGGTGAGCGACGCCTTCGACGCCGCCGACGATTGGATCGCCGGCCCAGAAGGTGTCGGGGCCGTGCCCGGCGCGGTGGTGGTGACCGCCGACATCCTGCTCGCCGACCGCTGCCTGAAGGCGGGGGCGGCGGTGGTGTCGCCGACCGGACGCGAGTTCACGACCGCCTCGATCGGCGCGCAGATCGCGACCCGCGCGATCATGGCGGACCTGCGCGCGGGCGGCGACCAGCTCGGTGGCCCGGCGGCGTTCACCAAGGCCGATCGCTCGCGCTTTCTTCAGACCCTCGACATGGTGCTGGCGCGGCGCTGAATGTCGCGCCGGCTCAGAGGATGAGATCGGCGGCGATGAGGGGCGCTTCCGTGGTGACGACGATGGCGAAATCGGCCTTGCCGTCGTGATTGGTGTCGCCCTGCAGTGTCACGGTCCCGTCGCCGTTGACGTGTTGGCGCAATTCGAAGGCCAACCCGCCCCGGCCGGTGAATTCAGCCTGATCGATGAAGGTGAAGTGCTGGAAGCCGTGGGGCTTTCCTGCGTCCACCCGCGAGAGATCGATCTTGTCCCCGTCCCCTCGCGAGAAGTCCAGAACACGATCCGGCGAGGCGGGGCCGGATTCATCGCGTCCTGTCCATGCGAACACGTCGGCGCCAGCGCCGCCTGTCAGCAGGTCAGCGCCCACGCCGCCGAACAGGAAATCCCCGCCGCCGCCGCCCGAGAGCTGATCATCACCCGTGTCCCCGAAGAACGTGTCGGCGTTTCCGCCACCAGTCGCGACATCGTCGTTATCGCCGAGATAGACGACATAGCTCTCCACGTTACGGAATTGGCCGATGTTGCTGATGGCGCGGCCGTCGCTGCCGACGATGAAGTGATCTGTGCTGCCGATGCCGGTGAACGTGACCGTCACCGTATCGTAGCCCGCACCAGCATCGAAGTCGAACGCCGCGACGTCGCTCCGCGCGTATGAAACGATGTTGATGTGCTCCGTGCCTGCCGTACCTTTGTAAACGATGCGCTGCGCCTCACCAACCCCCAATCCCGATCCGTCATCAGGATTGGATATGAAGTCATCGAGGTACCCGTTGACAGAGAAGTCCATCTGGACTTCGAAATAGACGTCCCAAACCGAGTTAACCGGTGCGCCAGAATAATTGATCTTTACAGTATCATTGCCACCGTAGCCCCAGACCCTGTCGTAGCCACCGTAGCGCATGACGAAAACGTCATCGCCGCTGCCGCCGTCGAATTCTTCGCTGTCCTTGGTGCTGTGAAACTTCATCGCTCCGCCCCCGCGAGATTCGTCACTCCCGACGCCGCGGCGATCATGGTCGCCTTTTATGACAGCGTAAAGATCGTCATGGATCAGCCCCACGCCAAGCGAGCATCCGGATCGGGCAATCCTGGGAGTGTCGATGTGATTTACACCACCGATAAGCGGGCAGCTGCGGTTAACCATCGAAGCGGTTGAAAAACCGCCGTTCTCGCGGGCTGGCATAAGACCTGCTAGGTACTCAGCGCACCGAGCGTTTCGAACGCTTCAGCAGGGCGGGCCGGTTCGGCTCACCCGGTCCCCCCAACGGACCGGCCCGCCCTCACCCGGCGCCTCAGGCCTTTTCGAACATTTGCTGGAGCTCGCCGCTCTCGTACATCTCCATCATGATGTCGGAGCCGCCGACGAACTCGCCGTTCGCATAGAGCTGGGGGATCGTCGGCCAGTCCGAATAGGCCTTGATGCCCTGGCGGATGCCCTGGTCCTGAAGGACGTCGACCGTCTCGAACTCGACGTTTAGATGCTGGAGGATCGCGACCGCCCGGCTGGAGAAGCCGCACTGCGGGAACAGCGCGGTTCCCTTCATGAACAGCACCACGGGATGGGCCTTGACGATGGCGTCGATGCGGGCGGTCGTGTCGTCGGTCATGGGTTCGTCCTCGGTCCGGAGCCCCGCGGGGGCCAGGTGTTTTCCGAACGTTACTTCGGGACGGCCGTCGTCAACTGCAAGGCATGGAGCACACCCCCCATGCGGCCCCCGAGCGCGGCATAGACCGCCTGGTGCTGCTTGACCCGCGGCATCCCCGCGAAGGAGGCGCTGACCACGCGCGCCGCCCAATGGTCGCCGTCGCCCGCGAGATCGGTCATCTCGACCTCTGCGTCGGGGATCCCGGCACGGATCAATTCGGCGATCTCGTCGCCCGCCATCGGCATCGCGGCTACTCCGACTGCATCAGCTGGCGACGCGCCTCCACGGTCTTCTCCTCGATCGCGCGGCGCACCGTCGCCTCGTCGACCTCGGCCTGCGCCGCGGTCAGGTCGCCGACCAGCTTGCGGACGACGTCCTCGTGCCCGGCTTCCTCGAAGTCGGCCTGGACCACCGACTTGGCGTAGGCGTCGGTCTCCTCCGGGGTCAGCCCCATCAGCCCGGCCGCCCATTGCCCGAGCAGGCGGTTGCGACGGGCGACGATGCGGAACGCCATCTCGTCGTCCCGCGCGAACTTGGCCTCGAACGCGCGCTCGCGATCCTCGAAGGTGGACATGGCTGCTCCCGTTAACGTGCCGCTGCGTGGTTAGAGGCCGACGGCGCGGGTGGCAACGTCACTCCGCCACCCGCACCACCAGCTTCCCGATGGCGCCGCGCGCCGCCATCTTGGCGATGGCGTCGCCGCCGCGCTCGAACGGGAACACCTCGGTGACGCGCGGGGCGATCCTGCCGGCCTGCCAAAGGTCGAACAGCTGGGCGATGTTGGCACGATTGTGCTCGGGATCGCGCGCCGCCGCCGCGCCCCAGAACACGCCGCAGACGTCGCAGCTCTTGAGCAGGGTCAGGTTGAGCGCGATCTTAGGGATGCCGGCGGGGAAGCCGATCACCAGATAGCGCCCTTCCCAACCGATCGAGCGCAGCGCCGGCTCGGCGTAGTCGCCGCCGACCGCGTCGTAGATCAGGTCGTAGCCGCTCTTGCCGCCATGCGCCTTGAACTCCTCGGCGAGCGCCTTGGACTGGTCCTTGTCGAAGGGCGCGCGGCCATAGACGATGACGTCGTCGGCCCCCGCCTGGCGCACGGCTTCCGCCTTCTCCTCGCTGGAGACCGCGCCCACGACGCGCGCGCCGAACGCCTTGCCCAGCTCGACCGCCGCCAGCCCGACGCCGCCCGCCGCGCCGAGCACGAGCAGGCTCTCGCCCGCCTTGATATGCCCGCGGTCGACCAGCGCGTGGATCGTCGTGCCATAGGTCAGCAGCATCGCCGCGCCTTCCTCGAACGAGCGCTCGTCGGGAATCGCGTAGATATTGTCGACCTTCATCACGAGCTTCTCGACAAGCCCGCCCATGCCGGTGTTGCCCATCACCCGGTCGCCCGGCTTGAAGCGGGTCACGCCCTCGCCGACGCTCTCGACCACGCCGGACACCTCGCCGCCGGGAGCGAAGGGGCGCTGCGGCTTGAACTGGTATCTGTCCTCGATGACGAGCACGTCGGGATAGTTGATCGCGCACGCCTTGACCGCGACGACGACTTCGCCCGCGCCGGCGATGGGATCGGGCAGCTCGCCCAGCTCCAGAGTTTCAGGTCCGCCCGGCGCCTTCGACAGCAATGCCCGCATTTTGGCTCTCTCCCACGATCCAGGGGCGCTCGTGGAAGAGCGCATCCTCGTATTTCGAAATCGCGGTATCCCTTGCCAGCGTCAGCCCGATCTCGTCCAGCCCTTCCATCAGGCACCGACGGCGGAACGGATCGAGCGCGAACGCAAAGCGATCCTGATAGGGCGTTGTCACCGTCATGGTCTCGAGGTCGACGGTGATCGGCGCGTCCTTGGCGACTTCGAGCAGCCGGTCGATCGCCGGCTGCGGCAGGACGACCGTGACGATGCCGTTCTTGAAGGCGTTGCCGGAGAAGATGTCCGAGAAGCTCGGCGCGATCACCGCGGCGATGCCCATGTCGGCGAGCGCCCAGGCGGCATGTTCGCGGCTCGATCCGCAGCCGAAATTGTCGCCCGCGATCAGGATCGGCGACCCGGCGTACTTCGGATCGTCGAACACATTCCCCGGCTCCGCCCGCACCGTCTCGAACGCGCCGCGCGCGAGGCCCGAGCGGGTGATCGTCTTGAGCCAATGCGCGGGGATGATCACGTCGGTGTCGACGTTCTTCTGACCCCAGGGATAGGCCGAGCCCTCGACGGTCGTGACGGGGGTCACGACCCGCTCACCGGGATCGCGTCTTCGCAGGGGCCGCGGGCTTGGCGATCGCCGCATAGGCGGCGACGCCGCTCAGCACCGAGCCGACGATCAGCAGCGCCAGAACCTTCTTCATGTCTCGACCCTTTTCCTACGCCAACACTAAGCCATCAACTCGCGCACGTCGGCGAGCCGCCCCGTCACCGCCGCCGCCGCCGCCATCGCCGGCGACAGCAGATGCGTCCGCGCGCCCGGCCCCTGCCGCCCGACGAAATTGCGGTTCGAGGTCGACGCGCAGCGCTCGCCCGCGGGGACCTTGTCCGGGTTCATCGCCAGGCACATCGAGCAGCCCGGCTCGCGCCATTCGAACCCGGCTTCGGCGAAGACGCGGTCGAGCCCCTCGGCCTCGGCCTGACGCTTGACCAGTCCCGAGCCGGGGACGACGAGCGCGCGCACCCCGTCCGCGACCCGCCGCCCGCGCGCGATCTCGGCGGCGACGCGCAGGTCCTCGATCCGGCTGTTGGTGCAACTGCCGATGAAGACGTGCTGGATCGCGACGTCCTCCATCCGCATCCCGGGCGCGAGACCCATGTAATCGAGCGACTTCCTTGCGGCCGTCTGCTTGGACGGATCGGTGAAGCTCTCGGGCGAGGGTACCACGCCGGTGATCGGCACGACATCCTCAGGAGACGTGCCCCAGGTGAGCGACGGCGCGATATCGGCGGCGTCGAGCACCACCGTCCGATCGTACCGCGCGCCCGGATCGCCCGGCAGCGTGCGCCACCAGGCGACCGCCGCGTCCCAGTCGGCTCCAACCGGCGCCATGGGCCGGCCCTTCAGATAGGCGAAGGTGGTCTCGTCGGGCGCGATCAGCCCGGCGCGCGCACCTGCCTCGATGCTCATGTTGGCGACCGTCAGGCGACCCTCGACCGACATCGCCCGGATCGTGCTGCCCGTATATTCGATGACATGCCCGGTGCCGCCCGCCGCGCCGATCCGGCCGATGATCGCCAGCACGACGTCCTTGGGCGCGACCCCGCGTCCCAACGTTCCCTCGACCCGGATCTCCATCGTCTTCGCGGGCGCGAGCAGCAGCGTCTGCGTCGCGAGCACATGCTCGACCTCGCTCGTGCCGATGCCGAAGGCCAGCGCCCCCAGCGCACCGTGCGCGGAGGTATGGCTGTCGCCGCACACCAAGGTCGTCCCCGGCAGCGTGAACCCCTGCTCGGGGCCGACGACGTGGACGATCCCCTGCGCGGCGGCCAGCGCGTCGATATAGGGAACGCCGAACTCGGCGACGTTGGCGCGCAGCGCGGCAAGCTGAGTCGCGCTTTCGGCGTCGGCGATCGGCAGCTCGCGGTCGTGCGCGTCGACACGCGCCGTGGTCGGCAGGTTGTGATCCGGCACCGCCAGCGTCAGTTCGGGGCGGCGGACCCGGCGACCGGCGGCGCGGAGCCCCTCGAACGCCTGCGGGCTGGTGACCTCGTGGACGAGATGGCGGTCGATGTAGACCAGGCACGTCCCGTCGTCGCGCCGTTCGACGACGTGAGCGTCCCAGATCTTCTCGTAGAGGGTGCGAGGGGCGGTCACGCCGCAGGCGTTAACCGGAAACGGCGGCAAGGCAAGGAGTCTCGCATCTAGCCCGCGGCCAGTTCCTTGAGCGTGATCCCGGTGTCCGCCAGTCGCTCCGCCGGGATCGTCGCGCCCGCGACGACGAGCGCGCGGCCCTGGGCATAGTCCCTGACCGCGTTGACGCAGTCGAGCGCGATCACCTTGCCGCCCTTGAGATAGACGAGCGAAAAGGATCGTGTGGCCGGCTCGCCGCGCACGACCACCTCGTCGTGACCGCTCGACAGCCCCACCGTCTGGAGCTTCAAGTCGTACTGGTCGGACCAGAACCACGGCGTCGCGTCATAGACGGTCGGCGTTCCGGTGAGCGTCTTCGCCACGACCGTCGCCTGGTCGTTGGCGTTCTGGACGGACTCGAGGCGGATCGTCGCGCCGTCGGCGAAGCGGTTGGCGTGAGCGGCGCAGTCGCCGATCGCGAAGACGTCGGGAAGCGAGGTGCGGCACGATCCGTCGACGAGCACGCCGTTGCCGCCGTCCGCGCCCGCCTCTAGCAACGGCTGCACCGCGGGGACGATGCCGATGCCGACGATCACCATCCGGCACGCGATCACCTCGCCGGTCGCCAGCCGGACGCCCGACGTCCTGCCGTCAGCTTCAAGGATGCAGTCGACCAAAACGCCCAGCCGGACGTCGACGCCGCGCGCGCGGTGCTCGGCCTCGAAGAAGCGCGACAGCGGCTCGCCCGCGACGCGCGCGAGGACGCGGTCGAGCGCCTCCAGCACCGTTACGCGCTTGCCGAGCTTGGTCAGCACCGCCGCCGCCTCGAGCCCGATATAGCCGCCGCCGATCACCACCGCATGGTCAACCCCGGCGAGCTCGGCCATCATCCGGTCGGCGTCGGCGCGGGTCCGGACGGTGTGGACACCGATCAGGTCGTGCCCGGAGCAGACCAGCGACCGCGCCGCGCCGCCGGTCGCCCAGATCAGCGTGCCGTAACCGACCGTCGCACCGTCGGCGATCGTCAGCAGGTGCGCCGCGGCGTTTACCCCCATCACCCTCCGCCCGAGCAGCATCGTCACGCCCTTGTCGGCCCAGAAGGCCTCCGGGCGCAGCAGGAGCCGCTCGAAGCTGCGGAGCCCGGAAAGGTAGTCCTTGGACAGCGGCGGGCGCTCGTAGGGCGGATACGGCTCGTCGCCGATCATCGCGATCGTCCCCGAAAAGCCGCGCTGGCGCAGGGACACCGCGGCCTGCGCGCCCGCATGCCCGGCGCCGACGATCACGATATCGTACTGCACCATTGCCACCTGCGGCTCATCCTCGTTGTTTCGACGGCATGCGGTGCAAAATGCCGGTGTCGTCGTCAATCGGAACGAGCGACCGGTCCCGGCGGCGATGTAGCGCGCTTACCTCCGCCTCAGGGAATGCTCACGACGCCGGGCGGCTGCTCGGGGTAAGATCGGAGGACGGCGCGGCTCAGGTCCGCCGCCGTCTCCTGGTCGCTGCCCGCTCCAGTCCCGTGCGCACGAACCGTGAGCGCGGCCGCGTGCCAGAGCACGGCGGTTCCGCCGCGCTTGCGGATCCACATCTCGAGCACGACGCGCTCGAGGGGGACCGGACGCGACTTCGCCGCGGCGAGCGGCAGCGTCACGCCGCCGCCGACGCCGCTCCCCCCTCCCGGCGTGACGATTCCCCGCTCGCCCCTCACGCGGGCGGAGCCGGTGCCCACCTCGGCGCGGCTGAGCCGAAGCGTCGCGACATAGGCCGAGTGGCCCGGATCGTTCAGGACCGTGAATCCTCGCTCGGCAAGCGCGCTGCCGACCGCATCGTCGAGCTCTTTCGTCGTCGCCCCCGCACCGGGTCCGGCATCGCTCCGCTCGACCGTGATCGTGCCGGCGCGCGGCGGCGCGTCAGCTTGAGAAAGCGCGGGACCGGAGGCGAAGACGGTCGCGACGAGTCCGGCCACGATGCGGGTGAACGATCCAACCATGCGCAGGCCTAAGCGCCGGACGGGACGAGAGGTCCAGCGCAAACATCGGCCTCGGCGCGCTCCCCTCTGCCCCGGCCGCCGTCACGCGAGCCGACTTCGGCCGGTGCCCGCCTCCCGCCGCATCAGCGCGGTCTCAGGCGCCGTAGCCGAATAAAGCTTGGTTGCTCGCCTCGCCTGCTTCTTGTCTTGCCTTGCATCAATAACGGAGATCAGCCGCGCTCCATCTTCTGTCAAAACTTGATGCAGATCACCTCAAAATACGGAAGAGACGGCGACACCTTCCAAGTCCCGAGCGGTTCTTCCCTGACGACGATCGGGAGACCATCATGTACTATCACGACAAGCGCCTCCAATATCCGGTGACGGTCGACAAGCCCGATCCGCGGTTCGCGCGGATGCTCCAGCAGGCGATCGGCGGCGTCGAGGGCGAGATCCGCGTCTGCATGCAGTACTTCTTCCAGGCCTGGGGGAATCGCGCTCCGACGACCAAGTATCGCGACATGCTGCTTCACACCGCGACCGAGGAGATCGGGCATATCGAGATGCTGGCCACTGCGGTCGCGCTCAATCTCGAGACCGCGCCCGCCTCGCTGCAGGAAGACGGCGCCGCCGACGGGATCGTCGGCGCGGTCATGGGCGGCGGCAGCGCCAAGGCCTCGATCGAGAGCCTGATTCACAAGAACCTGCTCTCGGGCGGGCTGGCCGCGATGCCGATGGATTCGGACGGCGTACCGTTCAACATGAGCCACATCTACGCAAGCGGCAACGTCGCCGCCGACATGTATTGCAATGTCGCCGCGGAGAGCACCGGCCGCGTGCTCGCCACCCGGCTGTACAATGCCGCCGAGGACGAGGGCATGAAGAAGATGCTCCACTACATGATCGCGCGCGACACGATGCATCAGGAGCAGTGGCTCGCGGTGATCGAGGAGCTGGGCGGCCCCGCCGCCGGGATGCCCATCCCCAATTCCTTCCCGCAGGAGCAGGAGGATCAGGGGAACAACTACAATTTCTACGTCACCTCGGTCGACGGCAGCTACCCGGAGGGACGCTGGACGAGCGGGCCGTCGGTCGACGGCAAGGGCGAGTTCACCGTCTTCCGCAACGAACCGTTGGGCGAGGAGCCCGTCCTCGGGCCGGCGCGTCCGGACAGCGGCGCGCAGGCCGAGCAGATCGGCTGAGGCGACGCCGGCCGGCTCGATGGGAGCCGGCCGGTCCGCTTGCGCGAGAGACCATCCCATGCGGATCCATCATCTGAATTGCGGCACCGATTGCCCGCTCGGCGGCGCGTTGTTCGACGGGCGCAGCCTCGGCCCGCTCGGCCATATCGTCTGCCATTGCCTTTTGATCGAGACCGACGCGCACGGACTGGTGCTGGTCGACACGGGCTATGGCCTGCGCGACGTCGCTCACCCCCATCGCCACCCGGAGCCGCGCATCACCCTGCCGTGGCGGATGATGCTCAACATCCGGCTGCGCGAGCGCGAGACCGCGATCCGCCAGGTCGAGGCGCTCGGCTTCCAGGCCGGCGACGTCCGGCACATCATCGCCACCCATCTCGACTTCGATCATGCCGGCGGCCTGGAGGATTTCCCGAACGCGGCCGTCCACGTCATGCAGCGCGAATATGACGACGCCGTCGCGCCCCACCAAGGCTTCGTCGCCCGCAATCGCTGGCGCCCGCGGCAACTCGTCGAGGTGCGGGCCTGGCGCGGCTACGGTGCGCGCGGCGAGCCGTGGTTCGGGTTCGACGCCGTTCGGGATCTCGACGGGCTGCCCCCCGAAATCTTGATGGTTCCGCTGCCGGGCCACACCTGGGGACATGCCGGTGTCGCCATTCGCCGCGGGGATGGTCGCTGGCTGCTCCACGCCGGTGACGCCTATTTCTACCGCGGCGAGATGCGCGGTGCGCGGCGCCGATGCACGCCGGGCCTTCGCGCCTACCAACGCCTCATGGAGGTCGACGCGACCAGTCGTCTGGCGAACCAGCAGCGGCTCCGCGCGTTATCCGTCGAGCGGCGCGAGGACGTGACGATCACCTGCACCCACGATCCCGTGGAACTCGAACGGTGCCAGGCGGGGTCCCCGCTCTGAGCCGCGCACCGAATTCATCAAGGAGACTCCAATCATGGCCAGTTCACCCGATACGATCACCTCGCTCTTCATCGTCGGACTCCGCAACGCGCATGCGGTCGAGAAGCAGGCGCTGGCGATCATGACGCCGCAGGTCTCGCGGATCGAACATTATCCCGAGGTGGCTAATCGGCTGCGCGAACATATCGAGGAGACCAACGGCCAGATCACCCGGCTCGACGAGATCCTCGCCGGCTTCGATACGAGCGCGTCGGCGCTCAAGGACACCGCGCTCAGCTTCACCGGCACGATGGCCGCGCTGGCGCATACGCCGGCGGGTGACGAGATCCTCAAGAACAGCTTCGCCAATTACGCCTTCGAGCATTTCGAGATCGCGAGCTACAAGTCGCTGCTGACGCTGGCGGACGACGGCGGCTTCGCCCAGGCGACGACGCTGCTGCGGCAGTCGCTCGACGAGGAGGTTCGGATGGCCGAGTGGATCGACCAGTCGCTCCCGCTCGTCACCCGACGCTACGCCGAGCTGTACGCGGCCCAGGGGGCGCACGAAGCGAAGGTCTGACGGACGCTCTTCCGCCCGACAGCTGGGTTTCAGGAGGCGCCGTCGCGCCGGCGATCGTTCGTCGGCCGGCGCCGCCGCCGCCTGCCGATCGGTGTCGGCAGCGCGGCGTCCACCCCGGCGCGGCGCATCGACAGCGGTCACGGCTGCGCGGCGGGAGGGCGCCACGCCGCTACGGATCGGTGCGCAGACGATAGCCGACCCCGAGTTCGTTGGCGATCAGACTGCCCACCGGTTCGGGCGCTTCCAGCTTCTGGCGCAGGTTGCGGATCACGATGCGGAGATATTCGACGCGCGGGTCCTCGTCGCCGCCCCACGCCGCGTCGATGATGCGGTCGTGGGTGACGACCCGGCCGGCGTGACGCGCGAGCACCGCTAGGACGTCATACTCCTTGCGGGTCAGGTGCTGCTCCTCACCCGCGCGCGCGACGATCCGGCGATCGAGGTCGATGGCCAAATCCTTGGTCCGGATGAGCTTGGGTGGAGCCTCGGCGCCGCCGCGGTGACGCAGGGCCACACGGAGCCTCGCGAGCAGCTCGTCGGTGTCGAACGGCTTCGTCACATAATCGTCCGCGCCGAGATCGAGCGCGCTGACCTTCTCCTCGGTCGCGTCTCGCGCCGAGACGACGAGAAGCACGCGCCGCTCGCCGGAGCGCAGCAGCGGAATCAGACCCAGTCCCTCCCGGTCCGGCAGGCCGAGGTCGAGCAGCACCGCATCGGGATGCTCGGCGGTCGCGGCGGTCAGGGCTTCGCGGCCATCGCGCGCTTCCACGACGGCATGGCCCGCCCGCTCCAGCGTGTTGCGCAGCAGGCGGCGGATCGCCGCATCGTCGTCGACGACCAGAATCTTGGCGGGCATCAGGTCAGCCGCTCCTCGGCCACGTCGTGCACGATGAGGGTCTCGGGGAAGACCAGCGTGAACGCGGCGCCCCGACCATCGGGTCGGTTGGCCGCCTCGACGCTCATGCCCATCGCCTCCGCGAACGCCTTGACGATCGCGAGGCCGAGCCCCGTGCCGCCGACGACGCGGTCCGATCCCTCAAAGCGGCGAAAGGTCTCGAACACCTCCGTCTCCCGGCCGGCGGGCAGGCCCGGCCCATGATCGAGCACGGTCAGGCGGAGCTGGCCGTAGCGATGACGCCCCTCGATCACGATCTCGGTTCCCGGATCGCCGTATCGCCCCGCGTTGTCGAGCAGATTGAGCAGGCAGTGGTGGAGCAGCTGAGGATCGGCGCGAACCAACGGCAGATCGGGCGGCACGTCGAGCCGCACCTTATGCCCTTCCAGCGCCCGACGGGCGTCGTGCGCGGCCCCCGTCACGGCATCGCTCAAATCGGTCGCCTCGACGGCGAGCTTCAGCGCGCCCGCTTCGACCCGCGCCATGTCGAGCAGGTTGGCGACGAAGCGGTTGAGCCGAGCCGCCTCCGCTTTCACGGTCGCGATCAGTTCGGGCGTGGCGCCGTGTTCAAGCTGGTCGGCCGCCGCGATCACCGCGGTCAGCGGGGTGCGCAGGTCGTGACCGACGGACGAGAGCAGCGCCTGGCGGAGCCGGTCGCGGGTCCGCACCGTGTCGACGTCGCGGACTTCGGACTCCAGCCGCAAGCGCTCGAGCGCCAGCGCCGACTGATCGATCAGGCCGGTCAGCAGCGGCAGCTCATCGGCGCGGATCGGGTCCGCACCGCTGTCCTTGGCGAGTCCCAGCACCGCGAGCGTTCGCTCGCCGGCGCGCACCGGCTGGAACAGCCATTCGGAGGCGGCGAGCGTCGCCGAGCCCTTGCCCGCGGCCACGCCGGTGTCCTGCGCCCAGTTCGCCGCGGCGAGGTCCATCGTGCCGAGCCGATAATCGGGGTTCGTCGCCGCCTGTACGGTCAGCCCCGCGCCCTCGACGGCGGTGAGCAGGACCGCCTGGACGCCGAACAGTCGCCCGATGTCGTCGCAGATGATCTGCCCCGCCGCCAACGCCGTGTTGCAGCCGGTCAGCCGGCGCAGGAAGCCCGCGAGCGTCGCGTTGGTGCGTGCGCTCGCCGACGCCAGATCGGCCTGCTCGCGGACGCGCGAGGTCAGCTGGCTCGTCGCGACCGCGATGCCGAGCAGGACGAAGATCGACACGACGTTCTCGGGATTGCTGACGGTGAGCGTGCCGGTGGGCGGCAGGAAGAAGAAGTTGTACGCAAGGCTGGAGGCGATGCCTGCAAACACGCCGGTCCGCAGGCCGTAGAGGCTCGCCGCCGCCATCACCGGCAACAGGTAGAGCAGCGCGACGTTGCCGAGATCGAGGATGTGGAACAGCGCGCTGGCGAGCGCCGTCACCGCGGCCACCCCGGCGAGCGTCGCCGCATAGCCGGCCGGGCGCCCCCAGCCGCGGGTGGGCCGCCGCCCGCGCGCCTCCGGCCGCGCCTCCCCATCCAGCGGCAACACGTGGACGGTGACGCCGGGGGTCCCGCGAACCAGGCGATCGACGACCGAGCCGTGCCGGAACTCGAACCAGCGCGAGCGCCGCGACTTGCCGACCACCAGCTGCGTCGCGCGGGCGTCGGTCAGGAAGGTCTGGATGCCGTCGAACACCGACGTCGCGGGCACGGTCGCGACCGCGCCGCCCAATTGCGTCGCGAGCGTCATCGTCGCCGCGACGCGGCCATGCTGCGTCTCGTCGAAATGAAGGGCGCGCGGCGTCTCGACGAACAGCGCGGTCCACGGCGCCCTGAGCGCATCCGCCGCGCGCTTCGCCGCCCGCACCAGCTCGTCCGCGCCCGGAAGTTCCGACACCGCGACGACGATGCGGTCGCTTCCCGCCCAGGTGCCGCCCACCCCCAGGCTGCGGACGTGCTCCAGCATCTGCGCGTCGACCGCCTGGGCGGCGCGGCGCAGCGCCAGCTCGCGCAGCGCGGACAGGTTCGATTTGGAGAAGAAGTGGTTGAGCGCGCGCGTCGCTTCCTGCGGCAGATAGACCTTGCCCGCCTTCAGCCGCTCGATCAGTTCGTCGGGCGGGATGTCGACGACCTCGATCTCCGCCATCTCCAGGATACGGTCGGGCACCGTCTCGCGGACCCTGACGCGCGTGAAGCTCGCGACCACGTCGTTGAGGCTCTCGACGTGCTGGATGTTGACGGTCGAATAGACGTCGATGCCGGCGGCGAGCAGCTCCTCGACGTCCTGATACCGTTTAGGGTGGCGGGTGCCGGGGGCGTTGGTGTGCGCCAGTTCGTCGACGAGCGCGAGGCGCGGCGCTCGGGCGAGGACCGCGTCGAGGTCCATTTCGCGGAGCGTTCGCCCTTCGTAGGCGATCTCGCGGCGGGGCAGCACCTCATGGCCGCGCAGCAGCGCCTCGGTCTCGACGCGGCCGTGCGTCTCGACCACGGCCACGACGACGTCGACCCCGTCCCGGCGCCGCGACGCGCCCTCCGACAGCATCTCGAAGGTCTTGCCGACGCCCGGCGCGGCGCCCAGGAAGATCTTGAGACGGCCGCGACCCTCCTGCGCCGCCTGGCGCAGGAGGGCGTCGGGATCGGGCCTGCCGGTCCCCGACGTGGCCATCAGCGCGCGAGTGCGTCGAGGGATCGATTGAGCGCGAGCACGTTGACGTGCGGGTCGCCGAACGGCGATGTCTCGACCCGCTGCTCCACCAACGCCCGCACTCGCTCGATCGGCAACCCGCGCACCCGCGCGACACGGGCCGCCTGGGCGGACGCAGCCTCGGGCGACAGGTCGGGGTCGAGACCCGAGCCGCTCGCCGTCACGAGGTCGGCGGGCAGCGGTCCGACCGCCCCCTCGGCGCGGCGCCTCGCCAGATCGGACCTCACCCGATCGACCAGCGCCCGGCTGGCCGGACCCAGGTTCGAGCCGGAGGACGCGAGCCCGTCATAGCCCTTGCCGGCGGCGGACGGACGGGTCTGGAAGTAGCGGTCGCTGGCGAACGCCTGCCCGACCACCGTCGAGCCGATCACGCGACCGGCGCCGTCGCGCACCAGGCTGCCGTTCGCCTGCGCCGGGAAGATCAGCTGGCCGATGCCGGTCATCAGCAGCGGATAGGCCAAGCCGAGAAGGATCGCGAACAGGATCGTCATGACGATCGCCGGACGCAGCGCGGAACCGATATCCTTGCCCATGTCGATGCACTCCTTACGCGAGCCCGAGCCCGCCGACCACGAGGTCGATGATCTTGATGCCGACGAACGGCGCGACGAGCCCACCAAGGCCGTAGATCGCCAGGTTGCGCGCGAGCAGCGGGCCGGCGCCCATGGGCGTGTAGGTGACGCCCTTCAGCGCCAGCGGGACCAGCAGCGGGATGATCAGCGCATTGAAGATGATCGCGCTGAGGATCGCCGACTGCGGCGTCGCCAGCCCCATCACGTTGAGCACGCCCAGCCCCGGGTAGAGCGCGACGAACATCGCGGGGATGATCGCGAAATATTTCGCGACGTCGTTCGCGACCGAGAAGGTGGTCAGCGCGCCGCGCGTCATCAGCAGCTGCTTGCCGAGCCCGACGACCTCGATCAGCTTGGTCGGATCGCTGTCGAGGTCGACCATGTTGCCCGCCTCGCGCGCGGCTTGCGTGCCGGTGTTCATCGCCACGCCGACGTCCGCCTGAGCCAGCGCGGGAGCGTCGTTGGTGCCGTCGCCGCACATCGCCACCAGTTTCCCGCCCTGCTGCTCGTGGCGGATGAGCGCAAGCTTGTCCTCCGGAGTCGCCTGGGCGAGGAAGTCGTCGACCCCCGCCTCGGCGGCGATCGCGGCGGCGGTGAGCGGGTTGTCGCCGGTGATCATCACCGTGCGGATGCCCATCTGCCGCAGTTCGCCGAACCGCTCGCGGATGCCGGCCTTGACCACGTCCTTGAGGAAGATCGCGCCGAGCAGCCGGCCGTCCTTCGCGACCGCCAAGGGGGTGCCGCCCGCGCGTGCGATCTCGTCGGTGATGCGGCGCAGCTCGGTCGCCGTTGCGGTCTCGCCGGTGCCGGGGTTGGCCTTCAGGATCGAGTCGACCGCGCCCTTCTGGATCAGCGCATCGCCGGTCCTGACGCCGGAGATGCGGGTCTGCGCGGTGAACGGGATCACCTCCGCCCCCGATGGGAGCGCCGCCGTCCTCACCTGGAACCTGTCGCGCGCCAACACCACGATCGAGCGCCCTTCGGGCGTCTCGTCGGCGAGGCTGGCGAGCAACGCCGCCTCCGCCAGCTCCGCCGCGCTGGCGCCGCCGACCGGCCGGAACTCGCTCGCCTGCCGATCCCCGATCGTGATCGTTCCCGTCTTGTCGAGCAGCAGCACGTCGACATCGCCGGCCGCCTCGACCGCGCGGCCGGACTTGGCGAGGACGTTGAAGCGCACCAGCCGGTCCATGCCCGCTATGCCGATCGCCGAGAGGAGCGCGGCGATGGTGGTCGGGATCAGCGTGATGAGCAGCGCCGCCAGGATCGCAACGGGGATGCCGCCGCCCGCATAGCTGGCGAAGCCCGGGATCGTGCCGACCGCGATCAGGAAGATGATCGTCAGCCCGACCAGCAGGATCGTCAGCGCGACTTCGTTCGGGGTCTTCTGCCGCTCGGCGCCCTCGACCAACGCGATCATACGGTCGAGGAAGCCCTGTCCGGGCTCCACCGAGACGCGGACCTTGATCCGGTCGGAGATGACGCGCGTGCCCGCGGTCACCGCCGAACGGTCGCCCCCCGCTTCCCGGATCACGGGCGCGCTCTCGCCGGTGATCGCGGCCTCGTTGACGGAGGCGACGCCCCAGATCACCTCGCCGTCGCTCGGGATCAGATCGCCGGTCTCGACCAGCACGACCTCGCCCACCGAGAGGCGGGTGGCGGGCACCAGTTCCCAGGTGTCGCCGACGCCGCTCAGCAGCTTGGCCTTCAGCTCGGCCTTGGCATTGCGCAGGCTTGCCGCCTGCGCCTTGCCGCGCCCTTCCGCCAGCGCCTCGGCGAAGGTGCCGAACAGCACCGTCAGCCACAGCCAGATGGCCAGCTGCGCCTTGAACGCGGCGCCGAGATGGTCGTGGCCGACGGCGAGCAGCACGGTCATCAGCGCCGCGACCGTCGCGGTGACGAACATGACCGGGTTGCGGACGAGCTGGCGCGGATCGAGCTTCGTGAACGAACCCGCGATCGCCGGCAGGATCAGGTCGGCGGTGAACAGGCTCTTCGTCTGGGATGTCTGCATGGTGGTCCTCCGCTCAGGACAGCTGGCCGCGGATCATGGCGAGATGATCGGCGATGGGTCCGAGCGCGAGGCTCGGCAGGAAGGTGAGGCCGCCCAGGATCAGGATGATGCCGACGAGGAGGCCGACCCACAGCCCACCGGTGGTGGGAAAGGAACCGGCGCTCTCGGGCGTATGCGTCTTCGCCGCGAGCGACCCGGCGATCGCCAGCATCGGCACGATGACGAAGAAGCGGCCGACCCACATCGCGATGCCCAGCAGCCCGTCATAATACGGCGTGTTGGCGGTCACGCCGGCGAACGCCGACCCGTTGTTCCCGACCGCGCTGGT
Source organism: Sphingomonas sp. SP6 (assembly GCF_058313435.1). Lineage (NCBI taxonomy): Bacteria > Pseudomonadati > Pseudomonadota > Alphaproteobacteria > Sphingomonadales > Sphingomonadaceae > Sphingomonas > Sphingomonas sp. SP6. The sequence continues at coordinate 67,919 of NZ_JBZFLG010000004.1, read as the reverse complement.
GAAGGCGTAGAGAATCTCGGAAAAGCCGTGCGGCCCCTTGTTGAGCGGCCCGGCGAGCCCCTGCGCCAGCACCGACGACAGCGCCGTCAGCCCCAGGATCATCAGCGGCAGCACCGCGATCGCCAGCACCGCCAGCTTGACCTCGCGGCTCTCGATCTTCTTGCCGACATATTCGGGCGTGCGCCCGACCATCAGCCCGGCGACGAACACCGCCAGGATCGCGAACAGCAGGAAGCCGTAGATCCCCGCGCCGACGCCGCCGACGACGACTTCGCCGAGCTGGATGTTGAACAGCGGGATCATCCCGCCGAGCGCGGTGAAGCTGTCGTGCATCGCATTCACCGCGCCGCACGAGGCGGCGGTCGTGACCACGGAGAACAAGGCCGACATGGCAACACCGAAGCGCACCTCCTTGCCCTCCATGTTGCCCCCGGCCACACCGAGCTGGTGGAGGACCGGATTGCCGGCCGCTTCCTGCCAATAGGTGACGGTCACGCCGGCGACGAACAGGATCACCATCGCGGAGAGGATCGCCCAGCCTTGGCGCGGATTGCCGACCGCCTTGCCGAAGGTCCAGGTCAGCCCGAAGCCGATCAGGAAGATCGACAGCATCTGGACGAAGTTGGTCAGCGCGGTGGGGTTCTCGAACGGATGCGCCGAATTCGCGTTGAAGAAGCCGCCGCCGTTGGTGCCGAGCATCTTGATCGCTTCCTGGCTCGCGACCGGACCGGTGACGAGCACCTGCCGCGCGCCCTCGAGCGTATCGATGTCGATCGTCCCCGCCAGCGTCTGCGGCACACCGCTTGCGATCAGGACGATCGTATAGGCGACGCAGATCGGCAGCAGCAGGTAGAGGGTGATCCGGGTCAGGTCGGCCCAGAAGTTCCCCACCCCGGTCGTCTGCCGCCGCGCGAAGCCGCGGAACAGCGCGAAGGCGAGCGCGATCCCCGTCGCCGCCGAGGCGAAGTTGTGGATCGTCAGCGCGAGCATCTGGCTGAGGTTCGACATCGTCGATTCCCCGCCGTAGCTCTGCCAATTCGTGTTGGTGGTGAAGCTGACGGCGGTGTTGAACGACAGATGCTCGCTCGGCGCGGGCAGGCCCTGCGGGTTCAGCGGCAGCAGCGCCTGCATCCGCAGCACCGCATAGGTGAGCAGCATCAGCGCGGCGTTGAACAGCAGCATGTGGACCGCGTAGCGGCGCCAGCCCTGCTCCTGGGTCGGATCGATCCCCGACGCGGCGTAGAAGCCGCGCTCGACCGGGCCGAAGACCAGGTGGAGCGGCGTCCGGCGTCCTTCGTAGAGCGCGTGGAGCCAGAGCCCCATCGGCTTGGCGAGCGCGAGCAGGATGGCGACGAACGCGCCGATCAGGAGCCAGCCTTGGAGTGTCATGGAACCGCCCCCTTCAGAAGCGTTCGGGGCGGATCAGCACCGCCACGAGGTAGATGAGGAGCCCGACCGCGGTGCCCGCGGCGAGCCAGAGATCGAGCGTCATCGCCATCCCCTCACGCATTGTCGCACAGGCGGACGTAGGCGAGCGTCGCCGCCGCCAATCCGACCATGACGAGGATCCAAAGAACGTCCTGCATGGGTCAGCCCTTTCGTCAGAAGCGCGTCGACAGGCCGGCATAGACCTGCGCGTCGGGGGTGTTGCGGTTGAGCCCGAAGTTGCCGCCGAGATCGACCTGCCACACCGGGGTGAGCAGGTAGGCGAGGCCGAGGTCGGCCGAATATTGCCGCACGGTGCCCGCCGGATCGAAGTTCTGCGCGGTCCAGAGCTCGGCGTAGAGCGTCGCCTTGCCCACGGACCTGGCAAGGTTGGCGACGCCGACCAGCTGCGCATGATGGCCGCCGGAGAGGTCGCCGTCGGCGAGCACGTCGATCTCCGGACCGACGTTCAGCGTGAATCCCTGCGGCAGCGAGAAGACGATCGGCGCCGCCAACCCGCCCTCCCACTCGCCGTTGCCGATGCCGAGCTTCGCGACGGGCGCCTTGACGTAAGGGATCAGCGCGACCTGCACCTTGGCGTCGGAGGCGGTCAGTCCCTGCTTCAGCCGGACGTACAGGTCGCCGACGCCGTCGACCGTGTCATGCGCCCCGCCGATCCGCGTCCGCGCAGTGACATAAGGCGCGACGTTGACTTCGAGGTCGGTGCGCGCGCCCAGGCCGTATTTGAGGGTCGGGTTGGTGTAGAGGACGATGTCCGTCTGGACGCCGGCCCCGGTCGTCCGCGTCCAGTTGACGATGTCGCTCTCGAGCTGGAGCGCGCCTTCGGGCACGGTACACGCCGCGTTCGCCTTGGTCGGGCGATCGGTGCAGATGGGAGTGGCCGCCGCTGGCTCGGGCGGCGGGCCCTCGGGTGCCGATTGCGCCTGTGCGACTGCGGTCGCGGCGAGCAGCGTCGCCGCTGCGATGATGACGAACCTCATTGTGTCCCCCACGGGTGACCGCCCACGACGATCGGGGCAGCGTTCAGGGACAGGCGATTAGGCGTGCGCCGCGTAGCAAATCGAGAGCGATTCCGCAGTTTCGCATAGCATTGGCGTAGTGCTCGCCTGGGCCGAGAAACTTTTGTCGCGCTGCTGCGTCACTCCCCTTGATGATCACGGCTGTAAAGAGCAGTGGACATCGGCAGGCCGCCGTCGGAGAATGCGCGGGCCTGAACGGGAGTCAGGAGCGAGAGGAACGCGATGATGCAATCTGGATCGAAGGCTCGCCTTGGATGGATGGCGATGGGGGTGGCGGCTTCGGCGCTGGCTCTGACCGCTTGCTCCAAGAAGACCGAAAGCACGGATTCGACGACCACCACGACGGCCACCGACACCACCGCGACGAACACCGGCACGGCCACCACCACGCCCGCGACCACCCCGGCGGCGGCGCCTGCCGCGGGCGCGCCCGCCGCCGATAACGTGGACACGATCAGCGGCCTCAAATACGCCAGCTACACGGGCGACGCGGCGAAGGGGAAGACGGATTTCCTCACCTGCCAGACCTGCCACGCGATCGACGCGGGCGTGAACAAGATCGGTCCGTCGCTGCACGGCGTGGTCGGTCGCAAGGCGGGGATCATCCCCGGCTTCACCTATTCCGCCGCGAACAAGAACAGCGGCATCACCTGGACCGAAGAGAAGCTGTTCCAGTATCTCGAAAAGCCGCAGCGGGTGGTTCCGGGCACGAAGATGACCTTCGCCGGCTGGACCGATCCGCAGAAGCGCGCGGACGTGATCGCCTACCTCAAGACCAATTCCTGACTTTGGCGCGGCCCGGCGGATCAGCCGCCGGGTCGCGACCCGCCCCGGGCCAGATCGGCCAGGTGGATCGGGAACGACGCCAGCAGCGCCAGCGCGATCCACCACCAGTCGAACGCGGTGAGCGCGCCGCGCAGCGCGACGAGCATCAGGGCACCGGGTCCCAGCCGCAGCGCCGCCTCGAGCGGACGCCAGCCGCGGCGGCCCACCAGCCAGACCGACTCCAGCACGATCACCATGAGGACGAGGTCGGCCGCGCGCCCGCTCGCGAAGAATGCCGTCATCGCCGCCTGCGCCGCCCCGGTCAGGAGAACGGGCCGTTCAGGCGCACGATCGTCATCGTCAGATACCCTGCGAACGTCACCCAGAGCAGATACGGCACGAGCAACGTCGCAGCGGTCATCGATCGCCGCCAGCTGAAGACGATCAGCGCCAGGACCGACACCCACAGCGCCAGCACCTCGATCAACGCCCAATCGGGGCGGTGAACGCGGAAGAACAGCACGCTCCATGCGATGTTGAGGAAGCCGTTCAACGCGAACAGACCGACCAGCCATTCGCGCCCGGACCGGCTGTCGATCGAAAGCCAGGCGGTGACGCCCGCGAGCGCGGTCAGCGCGTAGATGATGGTCCAGGCGATCGCGTACGTCGCCTCGGGCGGCGCCCAACGGGGTTGGGTCAACGCATGATACCAGGGACCGATGTCGGTGATCGTCGCGCCCATGATCGCGACCGCCAGCGCGAACAGCCCGGCGACGATCACGGGGAGCAGCCAGGCGCGTCCCATCGCTCAGCCCGCGGTCTGGAGCAGATGCCGCAGATCCTTGGCGAAGATCCGCAGATAGGCGAGCGGCCGCGCATAGACCAACCGCTTGTCGAGATAGGCGGGCCAGATCAGGCTCTGCACGTCGACGTCCTCGCACATCGCGACGAAGCGCTCGCGGCGCCGATCGCTGCCATACCAGAAATGCTGCATGATCCCCAGGATCCAGAACACCCGGCCGTGCGCGCGCATGAACGCACGCCGGGCGGCGCGAAGCTCGCGCGGATCGCCCGACGCGAGGAAAGCGTCGACCGCCGCCGCCGCGTTGCGGCCCGCGACCATCGCATAATAGATGCCCTCCCCCGACGCCGGCGCGACGACTCCGGCGGCGTCGCCGGTGACCAGCACGTCGCGCCCGTTGTCCCACCGCGCCAGCGGCTTGAGCGGGATCGGAGCCCCTTCCCGCCGGATCGTCTCGCAATCGCTCAGCCCCTCGCGCGCGCGCAGCCGCGCCACGGCCGCGCGCAACGCGAACCCCTTGCGCGCGCTGCCCACGCCGACGCTGGCGGTGTCGCCGTGCGGGAAGATCCAGGCGTAGAAGTCGGGCGACAGCGCATCCTGGTAGAAGACGTCGCATCGGCTGCGGTCGAACGACTCGTCTCCGTCGCGGGCGCCGGGGGAGCGGATCACCTCGTGATAGGCGAAGACGCACGGCATCTCCCCGGCGCCCGTCAGCGCCCCTTGCGCGACGCGCGAGCGTGCGCCGTCGGCGCCGATGACGCACCGCGCGCCAACCCTGCGCTCGGCCCCGCCGCGCTCGTCGCGGTAGACCACGGTCGCGGCGCCATCCGCGCCGCGATCGATCCGCACGAACGTGCCGGTCGCGCGCGTCGCGCCCGTCTCGCCGGCACGCGCGCGCAGCCATTCATCGAAGTCCTCGCGGTCGACCATGCCGACCGACGCGCCGCCGTCCGGGTCGACGACCATGTCGACCGCCGAGTTCGATGGCGCGATCATCCGCGCCGAGGTCGCGCGCCCGACGATCAGATGCTCGGGGATCGCGAAGTCCCGGATCAGGCGCGGCGGGATCGCGCCGCCGCACGGCTTCACGCGGCCGCCCCGGTCGAGCAGCAGCACGCGCCGCCCCGCCGCCGCAAGATCGGTCGCGGCGGTCGCCCCCGACGGCCCGCCGCCGACCACGACGCAGTCGACGTCGGTCATGCCGGGCGGCGCGCGAGCGCAAGCGAGTCGCGGCGGCGAACCGGAGGCCGCATCGCCAGCGCGGCGGCGACGAGGAAGAGCAGCGCTTCGCAGGCGAACACGGTCGTGAAGGCGGCCGCCGTCGACCCGGCGAGCGCCCGCCCGACATCGACCCCGACCGCGCCGATCAACCCGCCAAGTCCAAAGGCGATCGCCTGCGCCGCCCCCCAGATCCCCATGCGCAGACCTTCGCGGCCCGGCTCGCGTCCCGCGAGCGCCATCATCGCGCCGATCGCCGCCACCGCGAACACGCCGTTGGCGACGCCGAGGACGGCGATGTTGGCGGCGAGCGGCCAGCCCGCCCCGATCCGCGCGGCCAGGGCCAGCCCGGCGAGCGCAAGCGCCGATCCGACGCACCCGCCGACGATCCACCGCCGCAGGCCGTCGGCCGTGCGTCGGCCGCCCCGCCCGACAAACGGCACACTGCCGCCCGCACCGACCGCGATCATGCCCGCGAGCACGCCGCCGTGCTGCACACCCGACAATTGGGTCGACTGCCCGGCGGTGAAGCCGAAAGCCAGCCCGGCGAACGGCTCCAGGATCAGGTCCTGCATCGAGTAAGCGAGCATCGAGACGAACACGAAGATCGTGAACCGCCGCGCGTCGGCATCGTCCCACATCTCGCGCAGCGCTTCCCGGAATGCGGGCGCGGCGGCGGCCGTCGCCGGGTTGGGGTCGGGGTCGGGGTCGGCACCCGCGCCCTGGCCCTCGACGGCCAGGATCGCCAGCAGCGACAGGACGAAGGCCGCGGCGGCGACTCCGCCGACCACCCTCGCCAAACGCCCGAGCGAGAAGGGATCGATCAGCGATCCCGCCACGCCGGCGGTGACGACGATCCCCACGATCATCATGATCCAGGTGATCGAGGCGGCGGCGGCGCGGCGCTCGGGCGCGACGCGGGTGGCGAGCAGCGCGAGCAGCGAGGTGCCCGCCGCGCCGACCCCGCCGCCGATCATCGTGAAGGCGAGGATCGCCACCGCATAGCCCCAGCGCGATTCCGCCGAGATGAGCGCCAGGCCCCCCACTGCCGTGATCGCGCCGAGCGCCAGCACGGCCATCCCCAGCACGATCCAGGGAGTCCGGCGCCCGCCACGGTCCGATCCGTATCCCCAGGCCGGACGCGACAGCTGGACCGCATAGTGCCAGGCGACCAGTCCCGCGGGGAGCGCCGCCGGAAGCGCATATTCGACGACCATCACGCGGTTGAGCAGCGATGTGGCGAGCATCACGATCGCGCCAATCGCGCTCTGCACCAGTCCCAGCCGGACGATCCCGATCCAGCCGAGCGGCGTCACAATCCGGCCACTCCCCCAAGCCCGAAGGCCGCAGCCAACATGCCGAGCACGTAGAGCGTCGTGCCGGTCGCATTGTACCAGGGCGCATGCCGCCGCGGATCGGTCAGCAGCCGACGCATCAGCACCAACTGCCCCGCCACCAACGCCGCCACCCCGATCGCAACGGCCGAATGCCCCCAATGTGCAAGCAGCGCGACGACGACGACCTGGGGTGCGGCCATCACCGCACAGGCGACGCGCGCGGCGACATCGACCCCGAGCACGACCGGCAGCGAGCGGAGGCCGGTCGCGCGATCGCCTTCAACGGCCTTGAAGTCGTTGAGGGTCATGATGCCGTGCGCGCCCGCGCTGTACAGCGCCAGCACGATCAGCACCGGCGTCGACGGCAGCGCTCCCGCCATCACCGACGCGCCGGTGAACCAGGTCAGCCCCTCATAGGTCAGCGCGACCACCGCCGGCCCGACGACGCCGCTGGTCTTGAACCGGAACGGCGGCGCGCTGTAGGCCCAGGCGCAGGCGAGCCCGAGGCAGGTGGCGGCGAACACCCATGCCCCCGTCGCTGCGGCGACGATCAGCGACACGGCGGTGCCGATCACCGCGATCGCCAGCCCCCAGCGACCCGCGATCCGTCCGGATGGGATCGGGCGCGCGGGCTCGTTGATGGCGTCGACGTGACGGTCGAACCAGTCGTTCACCGCCTGGCTCGTGCCGCACACCAGCGGCCCGGTCAGCAGCACCCCGGCGAGGAGGAAGGGCCAGCGCTCGGCGAGCGGGACGCCCGACGAGACGACCCCGCAGACGAAGGCCCAGATCGGCGGAAACCAGGTGATCGGTTTGAGGAGTTCGAGGATGTCACGCGGCGCGGGCAGCGGCGCGGCACGTCCAAGAACCCCGGATCGATCCATCCGCGAAAGCTACGGCTGACACCCGTAGCCGTCAAATCAAATAGACACAGCGCGCCCGTTTCCGCCCTCGCCGGCCACCAGATTGCCGAGACCGTGCCGGTGCAGTTTCGAATACAGGCTCTGGCGGCTGACCCCCAAGATCTCGGCGGCCAGCGCCCGATTGTCCGAGGTATAGGCCAGCGCCGCCTCGATGCAGAGCCGCTCGATCAGGTCGGTCGACTCGCGGACGATCTCCTTGAGCGACATCCGGCCGACGAGTTCGGTCAGCTGCTCGACGGACCGCGGTGCGTCGCGGACGCTCGGGGCGGCGTCGCGCAGCCGGCGTCCGACCAGCCGGATGGTGAAGCCGAAGCAGTCGCCGTCGCCGGTCGGCGCCTGGACTCCCGACACCTCGATCTGCTCCTCGGCACCGGCGGCGCCGCGGAAGATCGTGGAGACGTTGCGCACCGATCCGTGCTCGCGCAGTTGCGCCGTGATCAGATCGAGGTCGACCCCGGGGCGGCCGATCCAGGTGCCCAGCCGCGCACCGCGAACCCGGTCGATGGTCGGGAGCTGCGTGAGTTCGACGAAGGCGGCGTTGGCGGTCAGCACCGTCAGCTCGCGGTCGGCGAGCACGAACGCATCGGGCATCCGCTCGACGACCTCGCTCAAGCTCGCGTCATGGCGGTGACGGACCGAGACCGCGTCCGGGGACGCGCTGATCCGCACCAGCAGCAGCGGTGCGCGAGCCTGGCGGAACAGCCGGGCGGTGAGCGCCGCCTCGCCGCGATCGTCGACGAGCCGGAGGGTGACCGGAGGAAGGTCGTCCGCCGCCTCCGCCGCGCCCAGATAGGCGATGAAATCGTCGCGGTCCCGCTCGTCGATCAGTCCCTGGACGGGGGACCCGATGAGGGTTCCGTCCGCGGCGTCGAGAAGATGGTGCGCGGCGGGATTCGCCTCGCGGATGCGGCGCGAGTCGGAGTCGACGATCAGCACCGGTTCGGACGCCATGTCGAACAGCAACCGGTACCGCGACTCCGCCTGACGCAGGCGGATGTAATCGCGTTCGAGCGACTGCTGGGTCTGGAGCAGCCGCTGCTGCATCGCCGCGATGCCGCGCATGTCGCGTCCGATCGCGATCAGCCGGTCGCTCTCGCCCAGGCTCATCACCAGATACCGTACCGGGACATCGCCGCCCGGCGCGGGATGGTTGACCTGGCGCCAGCGCGGCGGCGCGCCCATGCGCCGCGCCTCCTCGAGCATCTCGCCGATCTTGGGACGGCTCTCGACCGTCACGGTCGCGCGCCACGGCTCGCCCACCCATTCGGTGAAGCCGTGATTGGCGAGATCGCCGTGCGAGACCGCGACATCGAGGATCACGCCGTCCGACGACAAGATGAGCGCGACGTCGCCGGCGGCCGCCAGCAGCGTGGCCGCCGCCGCGGCGGACAAGGAGCCGGGCACCGCATCGGCGCTGGCGAAGCCCGCCGTCCTGATCAGGGCCATGTGCGTGTTCATCTAAGCGGGTCGCGCTCCGGATTGGGTGATCTCAGCTCCTTGCCGCGCCCTGCCCCTCGCGCAAGCGAACAATTTCGGCGGCGGCCTTCAGCGCCAGACGCGCGTCGCGCGCGGTGGCGTCCGCTCCGACGAGGGCGGCAAGATCGGGATCCGCGCTGAACACGCGCCCCCCGACCATGACGCAAACGCCGCTGTTCCTGGAAACGTTGCGAAGCGCGGCGATCATCGCCGGCAGGGTGGCGACGTTCCGGTCGCAGCTGACGGTCAATCCCACCACGTCGAACCATTCCTCGCCGACGCGCTTCGCCAGATCGGCGGCGGTGACGTCGCTCAGTCGGGCGGTGATCCAACCGTCGCGGCGGAACATCTCGTCGACCACGACGGTGCCGAAGCTGTGCTGGTCCCCGGGCATGGAGGCGAACAGCGCGCGCCGCCCCCCGGCCGCGAACGTCCGCTCCGACGGACGCCGCGCGGCGATCTCATGCACCACCTCCTGGAGCCGCCACAGACCCATCGTCACGTCGACGAAGTCGCAGCGATCCTCCTCCCAGAACTCGCCGAGCAGCCGCGCGGTCGGCGCCAGCAGATCGACCATGACCGTGTCGACCGCCACGCCGCGTTCAAGGATCGCCTCGATATGGCCGAGCAGCGCGTCGGCCTCGACCTGGAGCGCCAGCGGCGCGAGCCGCGCAATCTCGGCGGCGTCGACATCCTCGGCGGCCACCTCGCACGGGCCGGCGGCGTGCGCGATCAGCAGCCGGGGGATGATCTCGCTCTCGATCAGCGTCGACAGCGAGCGCTCATAGTCGACCGTGGCGAGCGTGCGAAACGCCTTGAGCCCAGGCGAGTCGCCGGCGAGCATTCGGGAAAGAGGCCCGCGCCGTGCCGGGGCGGACTCCTCTTTGAATTGCGCCGTGGACGCCATCGCCAGCCCTCTCCCGCCTGGTTCGACCGATCACCTCAGAGACACTTGATCACTCGCTAGAGGCCCCGTTTCGTGCGAGCGTATGCCTATCGGAACCGCGTGACAACACGGAAGAGACGCTGCGTCGCAGCAAGTGTCAAATCTTTTAGGCGTCAATATTAGTTGACACTTTTCGCGTGCGAGATCACTCTCCTGGAACGTTCCGGAGAGGCGAGACGCGAGAGATGGGCGAGGGTGGCGCGACAGATGCGGGGCGGAAGGGGTTCGATGCGAGCCTGCTCTACACCCCCGATCAACGCCGCCGGCGGGACGCTACGCGCTGGACCCTTGTCCAGGGGATCCTCGCCCCGATCCAGTTCGCCGTCTTCCTGATCAGCCTGGCGCTCGTGGTCCGCTATCTGGCGACCGGTTCCGGCGCCGTGGCGGCGACCGCGTCGATCGTGGTCAAGACCTGCACACTCTACGCGATCATGATCACGGGTTCGATCTGGGAGAAGGTCGTGTTCGGCCGCTGGCTGTTCGTCCCCGCCTTCTTCTGGGAGGACGTGTTCAGCATGCTCGTGCTGGCGCTCCACACGGCCTATCTGGTCGCGCTGATCGGCGGTCTCGGCACCGAACGCGGCCGGATGCTGCTGGCGCTCGCCGCCTACGCCACGTACGCGATCAACGCGGCCCAGTTCGTACTGAAGCTGCGCGCCGCCCGGTTGCAGAGCACACCGATGCGCCGGATGGCGGTGGCGGGATGAGCGCGCCGCTGCCCGCCGCCGCGATCGGGTGCGACTCCGCGCCCGTGCTGCGCGAGCGCGGGCAGCGAGAAGTGTTCTGCGGGCTGACCGGGATCATCTGGCTCCACCGCAAGGTCCAGGACGCCTTCTTCCTCGTCGTCGGCTCCAGGACCTGCGCGCACCTGCTGCAATCCGCCGCGGGCGTGATGGTGTTCGCCGAACCACGCTTCGGCACCGCGATTATCGAGGAGCGCGACCTCGCCGGCATGGCGGACTGCAACGAGGAGCTCGACCGCGTCGTCGACCGGCTCCTCACGCGCCGGCCCGACATCAAGCTGCTGTTCCTGGTCGGCTCCTGCCCGTCGGAGGTCATCAAGCTCGACCTGTCGCGCGCCGCCGCGCGGCTCTCGGTCAAGCACGCGGGCACGACCAAGATCCTCAACTATTCGGGCTCGGGCATCGAGACGACCTTCACGGAAGGGGAAGACGCCTGCCTCGCGGCGCTGGTGCCCGATCTCGTCGCCGACCTGTCGGACGCGCCCAGCCTGATGATCGTCGGCGCGCTGCCCGACGTCGTCGAGGACCAGTTCCTGCGGCTGTTCGCCGAACTCGGCATCACCACCGTCCACTCGCTGCCCGCGCGCCGCGCCGCGGCGATGCCCCGGGTCGGCTCGAACACCCGCTTCCTGCTCGCCCAGCCGTTCCTCGGCGAGACCGCCCGCGCGCTCGAGGATCGCGGCGCCCAACGGTTGGACGCGCTGTTCCCGTTCGGCGCGGAGGGGACGACCGACTGGCTCCACGCCGCCGCGCGCGCCTTCGGGATCGACGAGATGCACTTCCGCCGCGTGATCGCGCCCGGCCGCGAGCGCGCCAAGCGCGCGATCGCGCATTCGCGCGGCAAGCTCGACGGCAAGCGCATCACCTTCCTCCCCGATTCGCAGCTCGAAGTGCCGCTCGCGCGCTTCCTCGCGACCGAGCTCGGGATGGTCCCGGTCGAGGTGAGCACGCCTTACCTCCACCGCCGGCACCTCGCGCGCGAACTGGCGCTGCTCCCGTCCGACACGCTGATCAGCGAGGGCCAGGATGTCGACAAGCAGCTCGACCGCGTCCGCGCCACGAAGCCCGACCTCACCGTCTGCGGCCTCGGCCTCGCCAATCCGCTCGAGTCGGAGGGGCTGACGACCAAATGGGCGATCGAGCTGGTGTTCTCGCCAATCCACGGCTTCGACCAGGCGGGCGACCTCGCCGAACTCTTCGCGCGACCGCTGCGGCGGCGCGACGTGCTGCGCGTATGAAGCCGAACCCCTCCCCATCCCCGTTCGTCCCGAGCGAAGTCGAGGGACAGGGCCAAAGCGGTGCCTCGACTGCGCTCGGCACGAACGGAAGGCTCGCATCATGCAGCTGACCGTCTGGACCTACGAAGGCCCGCCCCATGTCGGGGCGATGCGGATCGCGACCGCAATGGAGGGGGTCCATTACGTCCTCCATGCGCCGCAGGGCGACACTTACGCCGACCTGCTGTTCACGATGATCGAGCGCCGTGGCAAGCGCCCGCCGGTCACCTACACCACCTTCCAGGCGCGCGATCTCGGCAAGGACACCGCCGAGCTGTTCCAGACCGCGACCCGTGACGCCTATGCCCGCTTCCAGCCGCAGGCGATGCTGGTCGGCGCGTCGTGCACCGCCGAGCTGATCCAGGACGACCCCGCGGGCATGGCACAGGCGATGGGGCTCCCGATCCCGGTCGTGGCGCTCGAGCTGCCGAGCTATCAGCGCAAGGAGAATTGGGGCGCGGCGGAGACCTTCTACCAATTGGTCCGCAGGCTCGCCGACAAGGAGATGCGGCCCGCCGCGCGCGAAGGCCGCCGCCCGCTCGCCAACCTGCTCGGCCCGACCGCGCTCGGCTTCCGCCACCGCGACGACGTCATCGAGATCACCCGGCTGCTCGGCGCGCTCGGTGTCGATGTGAACGTCGCCGCGCCGATGGGTGCCTCCCCCGCCGACCTCGCGCGGCTGGGCGCGGCGGATTTCAACATTTGCCTCTATCCGGAGATCGCCGACACGGCGTGCCGCTGGCTGGAGAAGACCTTCGCCCAGAAGACCGTGCGCACCGTGCCGATCGGCCACGCCGCCACCCGCGACTTCATCGCCGAGGTCGCCGCCCTCGCCGGCGTCGATCCCGCTGCGGTCCTCGACACCTCGAACCTGCCGTGGTGGAGCCGCTCCGTCGACTCGACCTATCTCACCGGCAAGCGCGTCTTCGTCTTCGGCGACGCGACTCACGCCGTCGCCGCGGCGCGGGTCGCGCGCGACGAGCTGGGCTTCGAGGTCGTCGGGCTCGGCTGCTACAATCGCGAGTTCGCCCGCGACGTGCGCGACGCCGCCAAGCTCTACGGCGTCGAGCCGCTCATCACCGACGACTATCTCGAGGTCGAGGCGGCGATCCAGGCGCTCCAGCCCGAACTGGTGCTCGGCACACAGATGGAGCGCCATATCGCCAAGCGGCTGCGGATCCCCTGCGCGGTGATCTCCGCTCCGGTCCACGTCCAGGATTTCCCCGCGCGCTATTCGCCGCAGATGGGGTTCGAGGGCGCGAACGTGCTGTTCGACACCTGGGTCCACCCCCTCGTCATGGGGCTGGAGGAGCATCTGCTGACGATGTTCCGCGACGATTTCGAGTTCTCGGACGCGAGCGGCGCCAGCCATCTCGGACATGGGTCTTCTGCTCAAATCCTCCCCGTTCACGGGGAGGGGGACCAGCCGCAGGCTGGTGGAGGGGGCTCACCCCAGGCGACGGGCTCGCGGCCCACCCCCTCCGGCGACGCTATGCGCCGCCACCTCCCCGTAAACGGAGAGGATTTTTGGTCCGCCGACGCCGAGCGCGAGCTCCTCAAGATCCCGTTCTTCGTCCGCGGCAAGGCGCGGCGGAATACCGAGAAATACGCCGCCGAGCAGGGCCTGGCCACGATCACGCTCGACACCCTCTATGACGCGAAGGCGCATTATGCCCGGTAGCGCGCCTCTTCGCGTCGTGATCGTCACGCTCGACAACCATCTGTCGGGCGCCGCCGAGCGCGCGGCGGCGCGGTTCGCGCGCGAGGGCGCCGGCATCACCATCGGCTTCCACGCCGCCGCCGACTGGGACCGGACGCCCGGCGCGCTCGACCGCTGCGTCGCCGACATCGCGCGCGGCGACATCGTCATCGCGACGATGCTGTTCCTCGACGATCATATCCGCGCCGTCCTCCCGGCCCTGACCGCACGCCGCGACGATTGCGCGGCGATGCTCGGCCTCATGTCGGGCAGCGAGGTCGTCAAGCTCACCCGCATGGGCGACTACCGGATGGACAGGCCGGCGAAAGGCCCGCTGGCGCTGCTCAAGCGGCTGCGCGGATCGGGCAAGCCCGGCGCGTCGTCGGGCGCGGGGCAGATGAAGATGCTGCGCCGTCTCCCCAAGATGCTGCGCTTCATCCCGGGCACGGCGCAGGACGTCCGGGCCTATTTCCTGACGCTGCAGTACTGGCTGGCGGGATCGGACGACAATGTCGTCGGCATGATCCAGGCGCTGGCGCACCGTTACGCGGGACACGCGGTGCGCGCGCTCGCGCCGCACGAGTATCCCGAGGTCGGCGTCTATCACCCCAGGCTCGCCGGGCGGATGGCCGAGCGGGTCGAGGCGCTTCCGGTCGTCCCGCGCGCGAACGGCACCGTCGGCGTCCTGATGCTCCGCTCGTACCTGCTCGGCCACGACACCGGCCATTACGACGGGGTGATCGCGGCGCTCGAGGCGAAGGGGCTGCGGGTGATCCCCGCCTTCGCCAGCGGACTCGATTCGCGCCCGGCGATCGAGCGCTATTTCATGGCGGACGGGCGCGCGACGGTAGACGCGATCGTCTCGCTCACCGGCTTCAGCCTGGTCGGCGGACCCGCCTACAACGACGCCGCCGCCGCCGAGGCGATCCTGGCGCAGCTCGACGTGCCCTATGTCGGCGCGCATCCGATCGAGTTCCAGTCGCTCCAGCAATGGGGTGCGAGCCGACAGGGGCTGCTCCCGATCGAAGCGACGATGATGGTCGCCATCCCCGAACTCGACGGCGCGGTGCTGCCGAGCGTCTTCGGCGGCCGCGCCGACGGGTCGGGCGAGCCCTGCACCGGCTGCGGACGGCGCTGCACCTTCACCGCGTCCGGCCTGACCCGCGAGATGCAGTCGTGCCCGGAACGCGCGGAGACGCTCGCCGCCAAGGTCGCGAAACTGGTGGCGCTGCGCCGCTCGGAGCGCGCCGCGCGCCGCCTCGCGGTGGTGCTGTTCAACTTCCCGCCCAACGCCGGCGCGACGGGAACCGCCGCGCACCTGGCGGTGTGGGAGTCGCTCCACGCGACGCTGACCAAGCTGGCGGACGAGGGCTATGCGGTGGACGTGCCGGCCGACGTCGATGCGCTGCGCGAAGCGGTGCTCCACGGCAACGCCGCCCGGTTCGGCGCCGACGCCAACGTCCACGCCCGGATCGCCGCCGACGACCATGTCCGGCGCGAGCCGCATCTGGCGCAGATCGAGGCCCAATGGGGCCCCGCCCCCGGCAAGCAACAGAGCGACGGCGCGACGATCCATGTGCTGGGCGCGCGGTTCGGCAACGTGTTCGTCGGCATCCAGCCCGCCTTCGGTTACGAGGGCGATCCGATGCGGCTACTGTTCGAGGGGCACTTCACCCCGACCCACGCCTTCAGCGCCTTCTATCGCTGGCTGCGCGAGGATTTCGCGGCCGACGCGGTGCTCCACTTCGGCACCCACGGCGCGCTCGAGTTCATGCCCGGCAAACAGGCCGGGCTGAGCGGCGATTGCTGGCCCGAGCGGCTGATCGGCGACCTGCCCAACCTCTATCTTTACGCTGCGAACAATCCGTCCGAGGGACTGATCGCCAAGCGCCGCTCGGGCGCGACCCTGGTCAGCTACCTGACGCCGCCGCTCACCCAATCCGGGCTCTACAAGGGACTGGCCGACCTCAAGGCGCTGGTCGAGCGGTGGCGGTCGTCCCCGGCGGAGGCGGAGCGCACCGCGCTCGAGCCGATGATCCGCACAAGCGCCCAGACGCTCGATCTCAACGCCGGCGACATCGCGACGCTCGCCGCGCGCCTCTACGAAGTCGAGCGCGAGCTGATCCCGCACGGCCTCCATGTCCTCGGCAGCGCGATCCCCGACGAGCAGCGCGCGCAAATGATCGCCGCGGGCGCCGAGCTGCCCGAGGCGAACGGCGAACTCGACGCGCTCGTCCATGCGCTCGACGCCGGGTTCGTCCGCCCAGCGCCGGGCGGGGACGTGCTGCGCAACCCCAAGGTGCTGCCGACCGGGCGCAACATCCACGGCTTCGATCCCTTCCGCATCCCCGGCGCGTTCGCGCTGGCCGAAGGGACGCGGCAGGCCGAGGAACTGATCGCGCGCCACACCGCGACCGCCGCCTTCCCCGAGACGCTGGCGATGGTCCTGTGGGGCACCGACAACCTCAAATCCGAAGGCGTCCAGATCGCGCAGGCGCTGGCGCTGATCGGCGCGCGGCCCCGCTTCGACGGCTACGGCCGCCTGGCGGGCGCGGAACTGGTGCCGCTCGCCGAACTTGGCCGCCCGCGCATCGACGTGGTGGTGACGCTCTCGGGCATCTTCCGCGACCTCCTGCCGCTCCAGACGCGGATGATCGCCGAAGCCGCCTGGCTCGCCGCGTCCGCCGATGAGCCGGCCGATCAGAACTTCGTTCGCAAGCACAGCCTCGCCCACGCCGCCGAGCACGACTGCGATCTGGAGACGGCGGCCTTGCGCGTCTTCTCCAACGCCGAAGGCTCCTACGGCGCGAACGTCAATATGCTGATCGACGACGGCGCCTGGACCGATCCCGACGAGATCGCCGAAGTGTTCGAGCGGCAGAAGGGCTATGCCTACGGCCGCAACGGCGAGCCCGCGCGACAGGCGGCGCTGTTCAAATCGGCGCTCGCCGGGGTCGACCTCGCCTATCAGAACCTCGACTCGGTCGAGTTGGGCGTCACCGACATCGATCATTATGTCGACGCGCTCGGCGGGATCAGCCGCTCGATCACTCGCGCCAAGGGCAAGGCCGCGCCGATCTACATCGTCGACGCGACGCAGGGCGCGACCAAGGTCCGCACGCTTTCCGAGCAGGTCGATCTCGAGACCCGGACGCGGATGCTCAATCCGCTCTGGTACGAGGGGCAGCTGAAGCACGGCTTCGAGGGTGTCCGGAACATCGAGGCGCACGTGACCAATACGGTGGGCTGGTCGGCGACCACGGGCGAGGTCAGCCCCTGGGTCTATCAGCAGATCAGCGAGACCTTCGTGCTCGACCCGGCGATGCGCGAGCGGCTGGCGGGGCTCAATCCCAAGGCGTCGGCGCGCGTCGCCAACCGCCTGATCGAGGCGAGCGACCGGCAGTTCTGGGCGCCCGACGCCGAGACACTCGCGGCGCTCCACGCCGCCAGCGACGACCTCGAAGACCGCCTCGAAGGCATCACCGCGGTGGCGGCATAAGGATCAGACCATGGCATTGTTCGACCCCCCTGCACGCGGACTGGACGGCGACGGATCGGTCCAGGTCGCGCTCGATCCGAGCGACCGGATCGGCAACGCGAAGGTGTTCGCGGTCTACGGCAAGGGCGGGATCGGCAAGTCGACGACCTCGTCGAACCTGTCGGCCGCCTTCTCGCTGCTCGGCAAGCGCGTGCTCCAGATCGGCTGCGACCCGAAGCACGATTCGACCTTTACACTCACCAAGAAGCTGATGCCGACCGTCATCGACGTGCTCGAGACCGTCAACTTCCACAGCGAGGAGCTCCGCCCCGAGGACTATATGTTCGAGGGCTATAACGGCGTGATGTGCGTCGAGGCGGGTGGGCCGCCGGCGGGCACCGGCTGCGGCGGCTATGTCGTCGGGCAGACGGTCAAGCTCTTGAAGCAGCACCACCTGCTCGAGGAGACCGACGTCGTCCTGTTCGACGTGCTGGGCGACGTGGTATGCGGCGGGTTCGCCGCGCCGCTGCAACATGCCGAGCGCGCGGTGGTGGTGGCGTCGAACGACTTCGACAGCATCTTCGCGATGAACAGGATCGTCGCCGCGATCAAGGCGAAGGCCAAGAACTACGACGTGCGAATGGCCGGCGTCATCGCGAACCGCTCGGCCGCGACCGACGAGATCGATCGCTTCAACGCCGCGACCGGGCTCAAGACTTTGGCGCATTTCCCCGATCTCGACGCGATCCGCCGCTCGCGCCTCAAGAAATGCACGCTGTTCGAGATGGAGCAGACGCCCGAGGTCGCCGCCGCGTGCGACGAGTACAAGCGCCTCGCCGCGCAGATGTGGGCGGGCTGCGACGCGCTCGACGCAAACCCGATGAAGGATCGCGATATCTTCGAGTTCCTGGGATTCGAATGATGGCCACCGCGTTCGCCACACCCAGCTACGACGCTCGCCGCGGGCGGCTGGAGACCTATTTCGATCGCACCGCGTCGAAGACGTGGGAGCGGCTGACCTCCGACGCGCCGGTCAGCGGCATTCGCGCGACGGTCCGCGCCGGGCGCAACCGGATGCGCGAGACGTTGCTGTCCTGGCTGCCTGCCGACATGACCGGGCTGCGCGTCCTCGACGCCGGCTGCGGCACGGGCGCGCTCGCCGTCGCGGCGGCCGAGCGCGGGGCGGAGGTCGTGGCGATCGACGTCGCCGGCAGCCTCGTCTCGGTGGCGCGCGAGCGGGCGCCCGCGAACCTCGCGATCGACTGGCGTGTCGGCGACCTCCTCGATCCGGCTCTCGGACAGTTCGACCACGTGGTCGCGATGGATTCGCTGATCCACTACGATGCGTTCGACATCGTCGAAGTGCTGCGGACGCTGGCCGAGCGAACGCGGGGGTCTTTGCTCTTCACCTTCGCGCCCTCGACCCGGCCGCTCGTCGTGATGCACGCGGTGGGCAAGCTGTTCCCCCGCTCCGACCGTGCGCCCGCCATCGAGCCCGTGCGCGAGCGCCTGCTGCGCACCCTGATCGCCAACGCGCGGCCGTCCGCCCGGATCGGGCGCGGCGAGCGGATCGCCAGCGGCTTCTATACCAGCCACGCGCTGGAGGTGCTGCCGGGATGAGCCGGATCGTCGCCTTGAAGACCGGCGCCTTCTGGGCGCGGCTGGGCACGCGCTTCCTGCCGTTCGCCGATGCTGCGACCAAGGAGCTGCCGCTCGCCCGGCTGCTGCGGCTGTCGCTGTTCCAGGTCTCGGTCGGGATGGCGGCGGTGCTGCTGACGGGCACGCTCAACCGGGTGATGATCGTCGAGCTCCACATGTCGGCGTCGATCGTGGCCGCGATGGTCTCGCTGCCGCTGCTGTTCGCGCCGATGCGCGCGCTGATCGGCTTCAAGTCCGATACGCACCAGTCACTGCTGGGGTGGAAGCGCGTCCCCTACATCTGGTTCGGCACGCTGATGCAGTTCGGCGGCCTGGCGCTGCTGCCGTTCGCGCTGCTGGTGATGACCGGCGAGGGCGACGGGCCTGCGGTCTACGGCCAGATCGGCGCGGGCATCGCGTTCCTGCTGGTCGGAGCCGGGATGCACACGACCCAGACCGCGGGGCTGGCGCTCGCGACCGATCTGGCGACCGACCAGTCCCGGCCACGGGTCGTCGCGCTGCTCTACGTCATGCTGTTGGTGGGGATGATGGTCAGCGCCATCGTGATCGGTCGCACGCTGTCGAACTTCTCGCCGACCAAGCTCGTCCAGCTCGTGCAGGGCGCGGCGGTGCTGACGATGGTCCTCAACATCGTCGCGCTGTGGAAGCAGGAGCCGCGCAACCGGAACGCCACCGCCGCGCGCGAGGACCGGCCCGCTTTCGCCGAAGTCTGGGCGATCTTCATCGCCCGGCCCAAGACGGTGCGGCTGCTCGTCGCGGTCGGACTGGGCGCGGCCGCATTCAGCATGCAGGACGTCTTGCTCGAACCCTATGGCGGCCAGATCCTGGGGCTGTCGGTCGGCGCGACGACGTCGCTGACCGCGGTCTGGGCGATTGGGATGCTCGCCGGCTTCACCTATGCCGCGCGCCAGCTCGCGACCGGAGCCGATCCGCATCGGCTGGCCGGCTACGGCGGAGTCGCCGGGATCGCCGCGTTCCTGACGGTGATCTTCGCTGGACCGCTTCACTCACCCACGCTGCTCGCGATCGGTGCCGGCCTCATCGGCTGCGGTGCCGGCCTGTTCTCGGTCGGCACGCTGACCGCGGCGATGGCGATCTCGGACGAACGCGCTCTCGACGGGCGCACCGGACTCGCGCTCGGCGCCTGGGGCGCGGTCCAGGCGACCGCGGCAGGCGCGGCGATCGCGATCGGCGCGTTCGCGCGCGACGCGGTCTCGGCCGCCGCCGTCGATCATCGCCTCGGCGCGGCGCTGGCGGCGCCCGCCACAGGCTACACCGTCGTCTATTTCGCCGAGATCCTGCTGCTGCTCGCGACACTGGTCGCGCTCGGCCCGCTGGTTCGAGGCGCGTCGCCGATGGCGGCCATCATCCCGCCCGCCCGCTTCGGCCTCAGCGAATTCCCGATCTGAAAGGCATCGCCATGCTGCACCCCGATCTCACCCCCCATCTCGATGTCGCCATGCTGGTGTTCTGGGCGTTCGTGCTCTTCTTCGTCGGTCTGGTCTTCTATCTCCGCCGCGAGGACCGTCGCGAAGGCTATCCGCTCGAGGACGAGGCGTCGGGCCGGCTCGATACCTATGGCGGCGTGCTCCACACCGGATCGACCAAATCCTTCCTCCTGCCCTTCGGCCACGGCGTCGTCACCGCGCCGACCAAAGGACGTGAGCCGGTCGACATCGCCGCGCGGCGGACGGACCGGTTCGCCGGCGCGCCCTACGCCCCGACCGGCGACCCGCTGGTCGACGGCATCGGCCCGGCGGCCTGGGCGGATCGCGCCAAGCGCCCCGATGTCGACATGGAGGGCCACCCGCGGATCGTCCCGCTCAGCACCACCGGCGACTTCTGGATCGCCGCGCGCGATTCCGACCTGGTCGGCTGGCCGGTCGTCGGCGCCGACGGCGGGGTCGCGGGAACCGTCGCCGACCTCTGGATCGACCGGGCGGACCGGCTGGTCCGCTATCTCCAGATCGCAGGCGAGGGGGGACCCGCACTGGTCCCGATCATGATGTCCAAGGTCGATCGCCGCCACCGGCGGATCGTGTGCGACGCGCTGAACGCCGCGCGCTTCGCCGGCGTGCCGCGGCTCGAGGCCGCGGATCGGATCACGCTGTACGAGGAGGAGCGCGTCCAAGCCTATTTCGGCGGAGGCTACCTCTACGCCAACGCCAGCCGCCAGGAGCCCTTCCTGTGATCGAATATGCGAACGAGCCGGTCGCCGGACTGCCCGGAGTGCCGCCCCCGGGCGAGCGCATCCTCTGGCAGGGCTCGCCCGACTGGCGGGCATTGGCGCGGAGCGCGTTCCACACCCGGCTGATCGCCGGCTACTTCACCGTGCTGACCTTAGTCGCCGCCGGGTTCGCGGTGCGCAGCGGCGCCGCGAGCGGGCTGGTCATCACCGCGGCGCTCGGCGTCTGCGCGGTGGCGCTCCTCCATGCGCTCGCCTGGGGTTCGGCGCGCACGACGATCTACACGCTGACCAACCGGCGGATCGTGCTGCGGATCGGCATGGCGGTGCCGAAATGCGTCAACCTGCCGCTCGCCCTGTTGGCCTCGGTCGATCTCGCCGCGCGCGCGGACGGCACCGGCGATCTGCCGCTGACGCTCGCGGCGGCGCCGAAGCTCGGTTATCTGGCGCTGTGGCCGCATGCGCGTCCGTTGCGGATCGCGCGGCCGCAGCCGATGCTGCGCGCGGTCCCCGATGCGGCGAACGTCGCCGCGCTGATCGCCCGCGCGTGTCTCGGCGTCTGTCCCGACGGGCGGGTCGCCGCGCGCGACCGCCCGGCGCCGGCCGCACCGGCGTTCGCGACGGCGCGGGCCGCATGACCGTCGCCCCCGCCCCCGCCACGATGCTGCCGCGCGGCACGCTGCTGCTTGCCGGCGCGCTGGTGACGTTCGCCTTAGCGTCCACCATGATCGTCCGCATCGCGGGTGTCCCGGTCGCGGCCTCGCCCGAGGCGATGCGCGCCGAGGCGCACGTCGCGCCGGTCGCCTCGCGCTCGCTGCGCTTCGTCGATCGCGCGGACGGGGCGGTGGTGATCGAGGACGTGGCGACCGGCGGGGTGGCATCGGTGATCCGGCCGGGCCAGCAGACCGGCTTCGTCCGCGGCGTGATGCGCGGGCTTGCGCGCGAGCGGCGGATGCATCGGATCGGCGACGGTCCGCCGTTCACTTTGACCCTGTGGCGCGACGGCGAGTTGTCGCTGACCGATTCCGCCACCGGGCGCTCGATCGAGATGACCGCGTTCGGATCCGCCAATCGCGCGTCCTTCGCGGCGTTGCTGCCGAGGACGGGACGATGATCGCGCGCCAGAAGCTGCTGGGCCGCACCGCCTTCGACGTGCCGTGCACCGTCGACGTCGAGCACAGCGACGAATTCATGCGCGCCGATGTCGTCCTGGCCGGCGACTATCAGGTCGGCCCCGGCGACCGCGTCCGCGTCCACGGCGCGCCGATCGTCGTCGCCTTCGGCGAGCGCCGCATCGAGGAGCGGATCGCCACCGTCGAGCGCGCCAGCGCCGCCGAGCGGTTGTGGACCAAGTTCGCCGGCCATTTCGAGATGCGCGAGCTCTACGAAGTCAGTTTCAGCGATCGGATCACCGTATGAACGCCCACAGCTCGGTCAAGCCCGCCACCAGCGCCGACGCGATGGCGATCGCGCGCGAGGACACCGTGCTCTCGCCGCGCTTCTACACCACCGACTTCGCCGCGATGGACCGGATCGACGTGTCCGGGGTCCGCCGCGAGTGGGACGCGCTGATCAAGGAGATGGCCGACGATCCCAACCGCCTCCACTTCAAGCGGACCGAGGCGTTCGACGGGGTGA
The DNA here is from genome assembly GCF_058313435.1 of Sphingomonas sp. SP6. Classification (NCBI taxonomy): domain Bacteria; kingdom Pseudomonadati; phylum Pseudomonadota; class Alphaproteobacteria; order Sphingomonadales; family Sphingomonadaceae; genus Sphingomonas; species Sphingomonas sp. SP6. Next base: position 45,308 of record NZ_JBZFLG010000004.1, on the reverse strand, counting down.
TCGAGAGCCTGCCCGACGGGCTGCGGCAGGAGTTCACGGACTTCCTCGTCAGCTCGCTGACGGCAGAGTTCTCGGGCTGCATCCTCTATTCCGAGATCGCGAAGCGGGTGACGAACCCCGACATCAAGCAGCTCTTCAAGCTGATGGCGCGCGACGAGAGCCGCCATGCCGGCTTCATCAACGATACGCTCAAGGACGCCGGGATCGGCGTCGATCTCGGCTTCCTGACCCGCACCAAGAAATACACGTACTTTCGCCCGAAGTTCATCTTCTACGCCACCTATCTGAGCGAGAAGATCGGCTACGCCCGCTACATCACCATCTTCCGCCATCTGGCGCGGCATCCCGAGCTGCGGTTTCACCCGATCTTCAACTGGTTCGAATTGTGGTGCAACGACGAGTTCCGCCACGGCGACGCCTTCGCGATCCTGATGCGGACCGATCCGAAACTGTTGAGCGGGATCAACAAGCTCTGGATCCGCTTCTTCCTCGTCGCGGTCTACGCGACGATGTACGTGCGCGACCACAACCGGCCTGCCTTCCACAAGGCGTTGGGGATCGACCCGACCGAATTCGACCGGCGCGTGTTCACGATCTGCTCGCAGATCACGCGCCAGGTGTTCCCCGTCGTGCTCGACACCGACTCGCCCGCCTTCGCACGCGGGTTGGAGCGGATGCGGACGATCGCGGTCAAGATCGACGCAGCGAAGACGCAGGGCGGCGTCGGCGGCGCGGTCAAGCGCGCCGGGCTGCTCGCCGCGGCGGCGGTCGGCTTCGCGCGGCTGTATCTTACCCCGGTCAAGCGCAACGAGGCGCCCGCCGATGTCCGGCTGGTCCCGGCCTGGTGACGCTGCCGCCGCTCCTTTTCGCATTGCTGATGTGGTTCATCGGAACGGCCGCGGTCGTCTGGCTCGACAGCCGGCCGCGCGCGACATTCCGGACGAGCCTGACGATCGCAGGACTGGTGGCGATCGGGGCCGCGGTCCTCGTCTGGATGCACGCGGACAGCACGACACCGGGGGGCGCCTATGTCGGCTTCGCGGCGGCGATCGTGATCTGGGGCTGGCACGAGATGAGCTTTCTGATGGGCGAGGTCGCGGGGCCGAACCGCGCGCCGCTGCCGCCGGGGACGGTCGGCTGGGCCCGGTTCAAGGCAGCGACCGCCACCGTGATCCATCACGAGCTGGCGATCGCCGCCACTGCCATCGCGCTGTTCGCGATCACCTGGGGCGAGCGCAATCAGGCCGCGCCGCTGACCTTCGCGCTGCTCTTCGCGCTGCGGCTGTCGGCCAAGTTCAACCTGTTCCTGGGCGTGCCCAACCTCAGCGACGAGGTGTTCCCGGAGCACCTCGCCTATCTGAAAAGCTATTTTCGCACACGCGCGATGAACGCGCTGTTTCCGTTCTCGATCATCGGCGGCGGCGCGCTGGCCGTCTGGGCCTGGACGGTGGCGGAGGCCGCCCCCGCGGGCAGCGGCTCGGCCGCATCCGGAACGCTGATCGCGGGGCTCGCGATCCTGGGCGTCGTCGAGCATTTGTTCCTTGTGCTTCCCTTGCGGGACGGCAAGATGTTCCGCTGGGCGGTGAACACCAACAAGGCGGCCAAAGTCGCCACGATCGAATGAGTGGAGGGGTTATGGACTACGAAGCGGTGTTCACCGAGCAGCTCGCCGGCCTGCACGACGCGGGCAACTACCGCGTCTTCGCCGAGCTCGAGCGCCAGTGCGGCAACTTCCCGCGCGCCAGGCGCTGGACCGACAGTTTCGAAGTCGTCGACGTCACCGTCTGGTGCTCGAACGACTATCTGGGCATGGGCCAGCACCCGAAGGTGCTCGCGGCGATGCACGAGACGCTCGACCGCTGCGGCGCGGGCGCGGGCGGCACGCGCAACATCTCGGGCACCAACCATCAGCACGTCCTGCTCGAGCGCGAACTCGCCGACCTCCACGGCAAGGACGCCGCGCTGATCTTCACGAGCGGCTACGTCTCGAACTGGGCGGCGCTGTCGACGCTCGCGTCGCGGCTGCCCGACTGCGTCGTCTTCTCCGATGCGCTCAACCACGCCTCGATGATCGAAGGCATCCGGCACAGCCGCGCGGAGTGCAAGCGCTTCCGCCACAACGACGTCGCGCACCTCGACGAGCTACTGAGCCAGGTCGCGCCGGGCCGCGCCAAGCTCGTCGCGTTCGAGAGCGTCTATTCGATGGACGGCGACATCGCGCCCATCGCCGAGATCCTCGACGTCTGCGAGAAGCACGGCGCTTTGAGCTACATCGACGAGGTCCACGCCGTCGGCCTCTACGGCCCGCGCGGCGGCGGCGTCGCCGAGGAACTCGGCCTCATGGACCGGATCGACGTGATCGAGGGGACGCTGGGCAAGGCGTTCGGCGTCATGGGCGGCTACATCACCGCGTCGAAGGCGCTGTGCGATTTCGTCCGCAGCTTCGCCAGCGGGTTCATTTTCTCGACGGCATTACCGCCCGCGCTGGCGGCCGGGGCGATCGCCTCGATCCGGCACCTCAAGGAGAGTCAGATCGAGCGGGTGCGCCACCAGAACCGGGTCAAGATCGTCCGCCAGCGGCTCGATGCGCTGGGCATCCCGCACCTGCCCAACCCCAGCCACATCATTCCGGTGATGGTAGGGAACGCGCACCACGCCAAGATGATCAGCGACTGGCTGATGGACAACCACGGCATCTACGTCCAGCCGATCAACTACCCGACCGTGCCGATGGGGACCGAGCGGCTGCGGATCACGCCGTCGCCGGTCCACACCGACGGCGATATCGACCGGCTGGTCAAGGCGCTGAGCGAATGCTGGTCGATGTGCGAGCTGGCGCGGAAGCCGCTCGCCGCCTGACGATCATAGCTCCGAGCGCACCTGCGCGTGGGCGAGCGCGGCGAACAGGCCGGTGCCGCCGATGATGTTGCCCGCCAGCGCCGGCAGGATGAACCCGAAGATCGCGGCCGACACGCCGATTTCACCCGTCGTCACCAGCAGCCACGCCTCGGCCGAGCCGGCGATGACATGGCTGAAGCCGGCGATCGCGATGACATAGGTGAGCAGCGTCACGACCCAGATCTGCTGCCCGGGCGCATTGGGCAGCACCCAGGCGATCGTCGCCAGCACGAACCCGGCGGGAACGCCTCGCCAGAGCACCTCGATCGGCGTCCCCTCGGTCCCATGGTGCGCGATCCCCACCATCGCGGCCAATTGCTCCGCAGACACCAGCCCGCCCAAAGGGATCAGCAGCGCGACCGTGAGCGTGCCGGCGAGATTGGCGGCGAACACCAACGCCCAGAGCCGCATCGTCCGCCCGAGGCTGGACCAGCTCGGCGCGGCGGCGAGCGGCAGCACCGCGACAATGGTGCTTTCGGTGAAGAGCTGCATTCGGCCCAGGATCACCACCACGAAGCCGACGCTGTAGCCCAGCGAGATGATCGCGGGCGACCAGGACGACGGCGGCAGCTTGAGCGTGAGCGCGGCCTGCGCGATCACCGACAGCCAGATGACGACCCCCGCCGCTGCGCCCGACCACAGCAGCGACGCGGTCGGGCGTTCGAGCTCGTCCACGCCCTCCTGGCGGATGATCTCGTGAACGACGCGCGCGCTCGGCGCCTTGCGCTGCTCGACCGCCTCGCGCTCGCGCGGCTCGAGATCGGCGGCGCGATCCTGTTCGGTGTCGCCGGCTTCGGCCATCATGATTCTCCGAAAGGGACGGCGACGCGACGCGGCGCGGTGGCGGTCGACCCGCGCGCGTCCGCATGAGCAGGTCCAGCCGCACGCGCCGACCCGGCGGGACGGAGATGTCGAGCCACCACGGACAGAACCGCAGGACGTGGCGGGGGGTTCCGCCGGCTCAGTCGTGCAGGCGCCGCCGCAGCCGCATCAGCGAAATCGTCACCGCCGTGAGCACCAGCGGCACCGCGACCGCCATCGCCAGCTCGTGCCGGAGCCCCGGCACGACACCGACCGCATAGCCGATCAGCGCGACGAGGTAATAACTGATCGCCACCACCGACAGGCCTTCCACCGTCTGCTGCAAGCGCAGCTGCAAGTGGGTGCGGCGATCCATCGACGTCAGGAGATCGCGGTTCTGCTTCGCCAGCGCGATGTCCACGCGGGTGCGGAGCAGTTCGCTGGTCCATGCGGCGCGCTGCGACAGATCCTCCAGCCGCGCGGCGAAGCTGTCGCAGGTCCGGACCGCGGGCGTCAGTCTCCGCTCGGTGAAGTCGGCCAGCGTCTGGTGCCCCCGGACCGGGCCGATGCACAAGGATTCGAGCCGATCGAGGCTAAGCTGGGCGTAGGCGCGGGTCGCGCTCATCCGGTACCGGGTTTCGGCGAGGAGACGGGCGAGTTCCGCGGAGAGGAAGGTCAGCTCGTCGAGCAGCCGGTCGTCTTCGGATCGGCGCTCGGACACCGCGCCGGTCAGCTCCGCGAGGCGAGTCTCCAGCCCGGTCACGGTCGGGGTGAGGCGTTGCGCGAGCGGCAGACCGAGCAGCGCCATGTTGCGATAATTGCCGAGCTCCTGGAGGCGCTGGACCAGCTGCGCCGGCTCGTCCCCCGTCAGATCGCGGTCGAGCACCAGCAGCCGGCCATAGCCGTCGTCGTGGAGCCGGAAGTCGGAGACGATCCTCGCGGCGCCGTCGGCGACGTCGCAGATCACCGTCGCATGCGGCGCGAACCAGGCGTCGCGCTCAGCCGCGGTCGGATCCGCGGCGCCGCGCGGAACCAACGCGATCTGCGTGGCGCGCACGATCTCGCCGGGCATCGCGGCGAGGATGGCGGCGAGGTGGGGTTCGAAACGAGCCGGATCGAACGGCGCGTCGAACGGCCCGTCGCGGAGCAACGTATAGCTCGCGAACTCGGTATGCCGCTCCCAGACGAGCGCGACGTCGCCGAGCGTCATCGCGCCGTACTTCGCCGCGATCGGCACGGTCACCACCGCCGTCCGCGCCAGCGCCTCGATATGGCGCCGCCCCTCGCCCGCGGTGTTTTCGCCCATCACCGTCACGATCTGCATCAGCCGGCACGGTGCCGCGAAGCGCGGCAGGCGCCGGACATGCATCTCCTCCGACAGCGAGGCGCGCAGGGCATGGCTGCCGATCACGGCATCCCGCTCGCCCGCGCCGCGCCGCCGGACGCGCGGGTCATTTGCGCGTCGTGGTCGGGGCCGGCTCGTTCTTCACGGTCATGGATGCGGGATCGTTGAAGGCCGCGGGCACCGTCGTCGCCGCCGCCGCACCGCCCTCGGGGACGGCCGCCGGGACCAGCGGTCCGCGCAGCGCCGGCGCCTGGTCGAGCATGCTGACCCCGCCGAGTGGCTTCGACACGCCCTGGTGGCAGGTCATGCAATTGACCTTGTAAGGGTCGCCGTGCGGACCCTTGCGATAGGCCGGGAATACCGACGCGAGCGTCGAGATGTAGTTCTGGTCGATGTCGCGGACCATGCGGATGCCGTAATAGGCCGTGCCGCGCTGCGCCCGGCTGAGGTTCCAGGCACGGAACGACTGGCTGTTGTGGCAATAGGTGCAGTTGACGCCCAGCGCGGTGCTGACGTGCATCATCAGGCCGTACGTCTTCTCCGCGTCCTTGATCGAGGCGTGATGGCTCGCGGCGTCCGGCAGCGCGGTGCTGGCGGCCACCCGGATGTTGGCCTGCCCGCCGAAATAGGCCGCGAACGGATCGGACGGCAGCGATGCGTAGCCGACGTTGGGGTCGGGCGCGTTCTGCCCGTGGCGATTGCCGCGGATCGAGCGCGGGTTGAGCGTTCCCTCCGCCAGCGCCCATTTATACTCGGGCACCGCATTGCCGCGGTGGCAGGTATAGCAGGTGACGCCGGTCCCCTTGACGTGGCTCGCCCACTTGGAATTGATCGTCCGCGTCATCTGCAACATCCGGCGCGCGACCACCTTGGTGTATTTCTCGTCCGAGGCCATGTTCTCCGGATTGTGGCAATAGTTGCAGCCCTGCTCCGGCGGCGCGACCCACTGGTTCATCTCCGCCATTAGGTGGTTGAACCGTTCGGTGCTGACGGCGCCCAGGACCCGCACGTTCTGATAGGTCTGGGCCGCGGTCGGACCGCCATCGGGCGGGAGCGGATAGGGCGCGGGCGGGATTACGGCGGCCTTGGCGATATGGTCGTTGTCGACGATCTGTTCGAGTCCGGTTCCGCGGTAACCGGTCTGGACCGAGGTCTTCGGACCGGGCTCGCACCCGGCGAGCAGCAGCGCGCTCCCCGCGACGGCCCCGGCCAACGCGATCGTGGTTGAACGTCCCCTCATTTCGGCGCTCCCGGCAGGGTGGCAGGATCGATCACCCCGGTGGTGGGATAATCGGGCGCGTAGCCGTGGAGCACCGCCCACAGATACCAATTGTCGACGACCGTGCCTGTCAGCAGAATGCCGATCGCGCCGGTCAGCGGGCACAGGACCGCGAACCACCACGCCCAGCGGTGGATAGATTCCGCCGTGGCGTTGAAGCCCATCGTCCAGCGCCAGAACAGCATTCCGCGCTCGAACGCGGTGCCGCGATCGGTGATCTGCTCGATCTCGCGCTCGCTGCCGTAGCGGCCGGTGGCGAGGACCGTCGCGCCGTGCATCGCGAACAGCATCGTCGATCCGTACAGAAACACGATCGAAAGGCAGTGGAAGGGGTTGTAGAAGAGGTTGCCGTAGCGGATCGAGAAGGCCGCGGTCCAATCCAGGTGGGGGAAGATGCCGAACGGCACCGCCTCGGCCCAGCTGCCCATCAGCATCGGCCGGATGAAGCCGAGCGTCAGGATCAGCGAGATGCCCGCGCCGAACGCCCAGGCGACGTGGGTTCCCATGCCCAGCGCGCGTGCGCGGCGGAAAGTGCGCAGCCACCACAGGATCAGCGCCGACGACATGAAGAAGCCCGCGAACTGCCACCAGCCGCCCTCGGCCAGCGGCACGAACAGCGTGAAGCCCCATTCGGGCCCCGGCGGCTCGAGCGCGAGCCAGGGCAATTGGCGGACGAACTGGATCGGATTCCAGTTGACGCTCGCCATCATGTTGAGGCCGATGATCTCGAAGGCGAGGAAGGCGCAGATCAGCGAGGCGAGGCCGAGCTTGCCGAGGTAGATCGGCCCAATCTGCGCCGCGCCGAGCTTGCCCGCCCAATAGTTGTAGAAGGCCGAGTTGCCGCGGACGAAGCTGCCAGTGCGGATCGAGGGTCCGGTCTCCAGCGGTCCCCTGAGCTGCACCTGGGTGAAGATGTTCTGATAGCGCATGGCGGTTCCCCCCTCAGGACCAGATCGGCAGGTTGAGCCACCAGGTCCACCATTCGGGCCAGCCGCGGGTCCACAGCGGGCCTGAGATGATGATGCACACCGCGCTCCAGAAGCCTGCCGACAGCGCCAGGATCAGCCCGAGCCGGTGGATGCCGAGCGTCCCGACCGAATAGCCGATGGTGTCGCGGAAGAAGGCGTCCTCATATTCGGGCGATTTCACCGGCTCGCCCGGCGCGGGATTGACCGACGACAGCACCAGCGCGCCGTGGAACGCGAGCGCGCCGCCGGTCACGAAGAAGAAGCTGACGGCGATCATGTGCGCCGGATTGTAGTGGAAGTGGAGATATTGGTAGCCGGTGTTCGACACCCAATCGAGATGACTGAAGATGCCGTAGGGAAAGCCGAACCCCCAGGCGCCCAGCATCATCGGGCGGATTACCACCAGGCTGACATAAGCGAAGATCGCGAAGCTGTAGGCGAAGGGGACATGATAGCCCATGCCCAGCTTCCGCGAGATCTCCACCTGCCGCAGCGCCCAGGAGCTGAAAGCGATGATCGCGCAGACCGTAATGATCTGCCACAGCCCGCCCTCGCGCAACGGCGCGAGCGCCAGGCCGTACGTGATGTCAGGCGGCGCGATGCTGATGAGCCAGGGATTCCAGGTCTTCCCCAAAGACGCGGCGTAGAAGATCAGCGCGGTGCCCAGCGCGGCGGTGATCGCCGCCGTGACGCCGAAGAACCCGACGTAGAACGGGCCGACCCAGAAGTCGAAGAGATCGCCGCCGATCAGCGTGCCACCCCGGACCCGATATTTCCGCTCGAAGCTCAGCAGCGCCATGCCCATACCTTTCGATCACCGCTCCCAAAGGAGCGTCGGATCGCCTTCCATGATGAACTCGCCCGTTCCCGGGTGGAGGCGCTTGCGCCGAACGGCGCAGGCCCATCCACCCGGGCCCCCGTGCCGAAACCCTCAGGTCCCGGTCGGAGCGGGGCCGCCCGCCGCGGGCGCAGCCGCAGTCGTGGTCGCGTGACGCGGACCGTCGAGCCAGTTGAACTTGTCGGTGCTCAGCAGGATGAAGTGGATCAACAGTGCCAGCACGAACAAGAAGATGAACAAGGCGACCAGCGTTCTCCGCGGGTCGAAGATCATCCACAATCTCCACATCGGTCAGTTCCTTTTCAAAAGAGGATGGGCGCCGGCTCCGCTCAGAGCCACGGCCTCCAATTCCACACCAGGAAGTGGGCGACGACCGCCACTGCCGTGAAGATGAGGAAGCTCATGATGAAGATCTTGTGGAACTCCTTCGCCTCCTCGGGGCTCAGGTAGGTCCCGGGCCCCATCCTTTCGTCCGTATGTCTCAGATCGCTCATTTCACGTCTCCTTTGTTCCCGACGAGGACAGGAGCGTGGGAACGCGCTCCCCGACGGCATCCGCGCGAGCCTGCAGCCCGTGTGGATCGGTGGGTCCGCCAGTGCCGGCAAGGGCCTGGGGAGAAGGGCTGACCGCGGTCATCCGCCGCGGCTTTCGGAAAGGGCGAGCGCAAGCCGCTCGGGGGTGACGGACGCCTCGCCGGCATGTCGCGCGGCGCGTTCGGCGGCATCGCGGATGCGCTTCGCCATCGAGATGCGGACGAGGACCGGCGCGCGTTCGACCGCGGCGTCGAACTCGCTCTTCGCCGCCTCGTCCCACGCCAGTTCGCGCTCCATCCGGGCCGGGGTCGCCTGGACCTGGTCGAGCTGGCCGGCGAGCGGTAGAATGTGAAAAAGCGCGTCGAACAGCGCGTTACAGACCTCCTGGATCAGGTAGGTCGCGCCGGAATAGCCCATGAACGGCGTGCCGGTATGGCGGCGGATCACTGCGCCGGGAAAGCTCGCCGGGATGTAGCAGCCGCGGCCGCCGGCTTCGGCCATATACATCCGCTCGTTGAAGCTGCCGAACAGCACCAGCGGCGGGGTGTTGCGGATCATGTCCTTGACCGCCTGGTTGTCGGATTTCGCCCCGGCGCAGCGCGACACCGCGAAGGTGCAGGGCAGCCCCATGTCGTCCTCTAGGAACTTGCGGATGCCGCGCGCATAGGTGTCGGTCGCGACGACGCCGAAGCTGGCGGTGCCGAAGAAGTCCTGCGTGACCGAACGCCACAGGTCCCAGAGCGGCTTGATCGTGGTGTGCTTCTCGCGCTCGATGAAGGGTTCGGGATCGAGGCCCGTCAGCTCGCCCAGCTTGCGCAGGAAGAGCGTGGTCGATTCGAGCCCGATCGGCGCCTGGAGGTAGGGCCGCTCGAGCGCCTCGCACAGCCCGCGGCCGAACTCGCGGTAGAGGCACACGTTGACCGAGGCGGCGGCGAGCTTCTTGACGTCCGCCAGATGGCTGCCGAGCGGGAAGGCCATGTTGACCTCGGCACCGATCCCCTCGATCAGCCGGCGGATCTCGGCGAGGTCCGACGGCATGTTGAAGGTGCCGTACATCGGCCCGATGATGTTGACCCTGGGCTTCTCGCCCTCGCGCAGCGGCTTGACGGCGGGCACTTTCTTCGGCCCGAACTGCGTCCACAGCCAGGTGAGTGCGCGGTCCGCGGCCTGCCACTGATCCTCGTCGATCGTGCGCGGTAGGAAGCGCTGGATGTTCGTGCCCTCGGGCGTCACCCCGCCGCCGATCATCTCGGCGATCGAGCCGGTGACGACGACCGCGGGCAGATCGGGATCGAGCGTCGCCCAGGCGCGTTTCATCGCGCCCTCGGTCCCGTCCCGGCCGAGCTCCTGCTCGCCCAGCCCGGTGACGACGATCGGCAGCTCGTGCGGGGGCAGCGCGTCGGTGTAGTGGAGCACCGAGGTGACCGGCAGGTTCTCGCAACCGACGGGCCCGTCGATGATGACCTGCAGGCCCTTGATCGCGGTGAAGGCGTAGACGGCGCCCCAATAGCCGCCGGCCCGATCATGATCGAGGATCAGGGTCATGTGCCGATATGCTCCTCGGCCTTGGCGGCGGCGATGCGCTTCGCCGCGAACTTCGCCTTGAACTCGGGACGGTCGACGGGCGTCGTTTCCCACTGTCCGGCGGTCGCGCCGACGCCCACGCCCTCGAAGAACTCGCGCATCCGGTCGAACCGCGCCTGGTTGCCGAGCGCGGCGTTGACTACCGTCGCGAGGCTCCCCGCCCCCGCCGGCCCCATCAGCGGCCGTGCCGAAATGAGGTTGGTGAAATAGAGCGCCGGGATCGCCTTCTGCTTGGCGTGTTGGACGACCGGTGTGGTGCCGATCGCGAGGTCCGGGCCAAACTCCTCGACCGCGGCGATATCCTGCTCCAGGCTGGCGCGGTACTGGACGCGAACTCCGTGCGCCTCGAGCCAGTCGCGGTCGGGATCGGACCACACCGTGCGCGGACAGGCGGTGCCGACATAGAGAACCTCCGCTCCGCTTTCGATCAACAGCCGCGCGACGAGCAGCTCGGAACCCTCGTAGCCCGATACGGTGATCCGGCCCTTGATCGGTCGCGCGGCGAGCGCGCCGCGGATGGCGGGGATGAAGCGGTTCTTCGAGGCGTCGATCCGGTCCTGCGCAATGCCGCAGGCCGCGCCGATCGCGTCGAGCCAGGCGGCGGTGCCATCCACGCCGACCGGGGCAGACCCGACGACAGTGCGCCCCGCAGCCTCGAACTCGCGGACGCTGGCGGTGTAGAAGGGGTGGATCGCGGCGACGACCGCGCAGTCGAGCGCGGCATAGAGCTCGCGCCACTCGCGGGTCGGCACCACCGGTCCGGCGGCGAGCCCGAGCGGCTCGAGCATCAGCCCGATACCGGGGGGATCGGCTGGGAACATCTCGCCCAGCAGCGTCACGGTCGGACGGTCGGGACGGGTCGCGGGTGCTGCCACCGGCCCGGCCACGACTTCCTTGCGGGCGTAGGCGAGCATCGCGCCGGCGAGCACGTCCTTCGCCTCGGCATGCGTCGGCACGCCGAAGCCCGGCACGTCGATGCCGATGACGCGGACGCCGTTGATCTGGTCGGGCAGCAACTGAAGCGGCACGCCCGAGGCGGTCGGCACGCACAGGTTGGTGACGACGATCGTGTCGTAGAGCGCCGGGTCGGCGAGATCGTGGACCGCGTCGCGAATGTCCTCGAACAGCTTGCCGGTGACGAGCGTCTCGGACGAGAACGGCACGTAGCCGACGCTGCGCTTGGCCCCGTAGAAATGCGAGGTGAAGGTCAGCCCGTAGACGCAGCACGCCGAGCCTGACAGCACGGTCGCGGTGCGGCGCATCCTCAGACCCACCCGCAGCGACCCGAACGCGGGGCACATCGACTGCGGCTGATCGTGCGGGCCTTGCGGGTAATCAGCCGCATATCTGGCGAGCAAGTCCGACTTGCCCGCCTCGATCGCGGCGGCGCGCAGCGTGTCCTTCGAGCCGCAGCCGCCTTCGGTCGCCGCCAGATCGAGGCGGTCGCGTGCGCGGGGGGAGGCGAGCTGGACGCTCACGCCGCGTCGTACACGACTTCGAGGGACGGCTTGCTCACGTACTCCGCGCCGCGCATGTCGGCCTGGGTCGCTGGCCGCAGCGTGAAATCCGCGCCGGTCACGTCGGCGCTGAACAGGTTCAGCAGCCCGTCCTGGTCGAGCGGCGTCGGCCGCAGCGGCGGGGCCTCGGCGACGTTGACCGCGAGCTGTTCGAACAGCGACGCCCATTGCCCGCCGGGCTTGCCGATGATCTGGTAGTTCGCGCTCTTCTTGCGGATGTCCTCGTTCGCCGGGATCGCGGTCAGCACCGGAATGCCGACGGCTTGCGCGAAGGCGTTCGCCTCGCCGGTGCCGTCGTCCTTGTTGAGGATCATCCCCGCGACGCCGACGTTGCCGCCCATCTTGCGGAAATATTCGACCGCCTTGCAGACGTTGTTGGCGACGTAGAGCGATTGCAGGTCGTTCGAGGCGACGACGATCACCTTCTGGCACATATCGCGCGCGATCGGCAGCCCGAAGCCGCCGCAGACGACGTCGCCCAGGAAGTCGAGCAGGACGTAGTCGAAGCCCCATTCGTGGAAGCCGAGCTTCTCGAGCGTCTCGAACCCGTGGATGATCCCGCGTCCGCCGCAGCCGCGGCCAACCTCGGGGCCACCCAGCTCCATCGCGAACACGCCGTCGCGCTGGAAGCAGACGTCCTCTATCCCGATCTCCTCGCCGGCCAGCTTCTTCTTACTGCTGGTCTCGATGATCGTCGGGGTCGATTTGCCGCCGAACAGCAGGCTGGTCGTGTCGCTCTTGGGATCGCAGCCGATCAGCAGCACGCGCTTGCCCTGCTGCGCCATCATGTAGCTGAGATTGGCGAGCGCGAAGGACTTGCCCGAGCCCCCCTTGCCGTAGATCGCGATGATCTGCGTCTCCTTGGTCACCGGGCTGGTGGGGACGGGATCGGGCTCGTAGGAGGCTTCCTCGCGCAGTTCGCCAGGGTCGAACATGCTCATATCGCTCTCCAGTCGAGGACCATCTTGAGGCACTCGGGATCGGTGAAGGCCTGCGGATAGGCGTCCGCGGCGTCGGCGGCGGGTCGCGCGTGCGAGATCAACCCGCCGAGATCGAGCACGCCACGGTCGATCAGCGCGATCACCGCGGTAACGTCGGCAGGGGTGAACTCGGCGGCGATGCGAACGCGAGCCTCGCGCATGAAGGCGGGCGGGAAGGCGAACGAGAGCCGGTCGTAGAAGCCGGCGAGCACGACTTCGCCGCCCTTGGCGAGTCGGGCGATGGCGACGTCGAGCACGTCGCCTGCGCCGCTCGCGTCGCAGATCGCGCGGTATTCGCGGCGCGCGTCGTCGTCGGGTGCGATCACCGGATAGCCGACACCTTCGCGGCGTGCGGGATTGGTCTCCCAGACGGCGGGCACCGCAGCTCCGGTCGCGACCGTGATGCGAGTGATCAGCCGCCCGAGGATGCCGTGGCCGATCACGAGATCGGGCGCGCCGGCGGCAACGATCGCGTGATGCGCGGTCGCCGCCAGCGCGAGCAGGATGCCGTCGCGGCCCAGCGTCTCGGCGATCGCGATGGCGCGCGCCTGCGGCAGGACGACGGTGCGCGCAGTGCCGCCGAACAGTCCGCGGGCGTCGCGGTAACAATTGGCGCCGGGGACGAACACCCACTCGCCGATCCGTGATCGCACCTCGCCCCCCGCATCGACCACGCGGCCGATCGATTCGTAGCCGGGCACGAGAGGATATCCCATGCCGGGAAAGCTCGGCATCCGCCCGGTCCACAGCAGCTTCTCGGTGCCGGACGACACCCCGCTCCAGTCGATCTCGACCAGGACGTCGCCGGCGGTCAGCGGATTGAGCGCGAGGGTGCGGAGCGCGAGCCGTTCCGGCGCCTCCAGTACGACCGCGACCGCGTCCATACTCCCCTCCTCACCCGATGCGGGGTCTCCATTGGCCCATTCGCGTATGTAACTTGATCCTGACATTCTATGCTGTCAACTGGTTTGGACACTTATCGCTTGGCCGCGGTGATGACACTCGCCGTGAGGGGCATGGCCGTTGCGCGATGGCGGACCTGCGCAAAGCCCGCGCCGCGCAGCATGGCCGCGATCTCGCTTTGGTTCCGCGGTCGCCCCGACCCCATCGCCAGCAGATACATTCCGAAATAAGCGTCACCCATCGCCTGGGCGCCGCGCGTCCGCGCCATCGGCTCGGCGATGAACACCGTTCCGCCGGGCGGCAGCGCGGTGTGGATGGCGCGCAGCAACGTCTGCGCGGGCGCATCGTCGTGATCATGGAGGACGCGGACCAGCGACACGATGTCGTAGCCCGGCGGCAGCGCGTCGCGCAGGAAATCGCCGCCGTGGAGCGTCACCCTGTGCGGCGGCCTGCCCGAGTCGAAGCGCGTGCGTGCCCGCGCGACGACCGCGGGCAGATCGAACAATCCGAGATCCAGTGCGGGGACGCGCGTGGCGACCGCGCTCAGGAACACGCCCTCGCCGCCGCCGACGTCGAGCAGCCGGCGGTGGCGGTGGAACGGATAGGCGTCCAGCGCCTGCGCGGCGACCATCGGCTGCGACGCCGCCATCAGCGCCGAATAGTCGGCCACCGCCGCCGCGTCGCCCGCGCCCGCATCTTCGGCATAGTGCCACAAGCCGGACAGCGCGCCCCCGCCCCCGCCGCGACGGAGCAGTGCAACCGGATCGGCGAGGTCGGCGTAAAGCAGGCGGTGGTGCGCGACCATCTCGGCGATCCCCGGATTGCCGCGCAGCGCCGCGCCATCGGCGCCCAGCACCCAGGTTTCTCCGAGCGGCTCCGCCAGACGCAGCCCCGCGGCGGCACGAAGGAGCCGGGTCGCGCCCTCGACGGGCAGCTCCACTCGCGCAGCGACCGCCTCGGCGGTGTGCGGCCCTTCGGCGAGAAGTTCGAGCAGCCCGGTCTCGAGACACGCCGCCAGAATCTGCGAATAGGTAAAACCCGCGACCAGATCGAACAGCGCGCCGGCGCGGCGTCTCGCTGTCGGCCGGGTCAGTGGACATCGGACCGCGAATCGCTGGAACCTTGGCGAGGCGAGCACGCGGTTGCGCCACCCGATCCAACGCTCACGAAGTTTGGACGAAATCATCTGTCCACTTTTGTGGACAACTGGTACGCTTCCGTCAAATGGAGGCGTGATGCCGCAGGAGCGGGTGGTCGTGATCGGGGCAGGCGTCGGCGGGCTGGTCGCCGCAGCGCTGCTCGCCGCGCGCGGCTGCGACGTGACGCTGGTCGAGGCCGCCGCCACGCCCGGCGGCAAGCTCCGCGCCGTTCCGGTCGACGGCGAGCCGATCGACGGCGGACCCACCGTCTTCACGATGCGCGGCATCTTCGATGAACTCTTCACCGGATGCGGCGAGTCGCTGGAGGATCATGTCGTCCTCACCCCCGCGAGGACGCTCGCGCGCCATGCCTGGGGCGACGCGCGGCTGGACCTCTGCGCCGACCCGGCGGAAAGCGAGGCCGCCATCGGCGAGTTCGCCGGCGCGGCGGCGGCGCGCGGGTATCGTGACTTCCGCCACGAGGCGAAGCGGCTGTTCGACGCGCTCGACCGCCCCTTTCTGCGCGCGACCAAGCCCGATCCGATCACGCTGGGCTGGCGGATGGGCGCAAGAGGCCTGCCGGACTATCTCAACCTGCGCGCCTACACGTCGATGTGGCGCGCGCTCGGCCGCTACTTCACCGATCCGAGGCTGCGGCAGCTGTTCGCTCGTTACGCGACCTACTGCGGGTCTTCCCCCTTCGCCTGCCCGGCGACGCTGCTGCTGATCGCGCATGTCGAGGCGAGCGGGGTATGGCTGGTGGAGGGCGGCATGCACCGGCTGGCGCTCGCGCTGGAAGCGCTCGGGCGGCGGCAGGGGGTGCGGTTCCGCTACGGCTCGGCGGTATGCGAGATCGCGGTCGAGCACGGCCGCGCCGCCGGGGTAGTGCTCGACACCGGCGAACGCCTCGCGGCCGACGCCGTCGTCTGCAACGCCGATCCCGCCGCGCTCGCCGCCGGCGCGTTCGGCCCGGCGGCGCGGCGCGGTGTGAGCGCGGTGCCCCCGCGTCGTCGGTCACTCAGCGCCATGGTGTGGACGGCGCGCGCGCAAGCCTCGGGCTTCCCGCTTTCCCGCCACACCGTGTTCTTTTCGGGCGACTATCCCGCTGAGTTCGCCGCGCTCGCCGCCGGCCGGCTCGCGGACGCGCCCAGCGTCTACGTCTGCGCGCAGGACCGCGCCGACGGGACGCCCCCGCCCGCGACGCGCGAGCGCGTCCAGATCATCGTCAATGCGTCGGCGAACGGCGATGGCGCGCCCCCTTCCCCAGCGGAGATCGACCGATGCACGCAGGCCATGCTGAACAGCGTTTCGCGGGCGGGACTTTCGCTCGATCTGGGGCCGTCGGCGGTGCTGACGACGCCGCACGATTTCGCGGCGATGTTTCCGTCGACGGGTGGAGCCCTTTATGGACCGGCCTCGCACGGGTGGGCGGCATCCTTCCGCCGCCAAGGCAGCCGGACAGCGATCCCTGGGCTCTATTGCGCGGGCGGGAGCACGCACCCCGGCGCGGGCGTCCCGATGGCGGCGCTTTCCGGCCGACTAGCCGTAGAATGCCTGCTCAGGGACCGCGCTTCGACGTCGCGGTCGAGAAGAACGGCTACGCCTGGTGGTATATCGACGCGACCAGCGCGGACGGTCGCTACGGGCTGACGATCATCGCCTTCGTCGGCAGCGTCTTCTCGCCTTATTACAAGCTCAGCGGCCGGGCGCGGCCGGACAATCACTGCGCGATCAACGTCTCCCTGAGCGGCCCGCGCGCAAGCGCCTGGGCGATGACCGAGCGCGGCGCGGCGCGCGTCGATCGCGGGGCGGATCATTTCGCGGTCGGCCCAAGCAGCGTGCGCTGGGACGGCGACACGCTGGTGATCGAGGTCGACGAGATCTCGGCCCCCCTGCCCTACCGGGTTCGCGGGACGGTGCGCGTCAGCCCGGAGATGATCGGCACCACCGCCTTCGCGCTCGACCCCGCCGGGCGCCATCGCTGGCACCCGGTCGCGCCGCGCGCCCGCGTTGCGGTGGAGATGTCGCATCCCGGCGTGCGCTGGTCGGGCGACGGCTATTTCGACTCGAACTTCGGGGACGAGCCGCTCGAGGAGGGATTCAATGACTGGCATTGGTCGCGCGCGCACCTGAAGAGCGACGTTGCGGTCCTCTACGAAGGGACGCGCCGCGACGGGACGCCGTTCGACCTCGCGCTCAAGTTCGACCGGCAGGGCCGCTGGCACGACGTCGTCCAGCCCGCGCCCGCGCGGCTGCCGCGCACCGGCTGGCTGGTGAACCGCGCAACCCGCGCCGATTCGGGCTGCGACCCCGCGGTTCTCAGGACCTGGATCGACGCGCCCTTCTACGCGCGCTCGGCGCTGTCGACGCGGCTGTTCGGCGAGGAGTGCACCGCGGTCCACGAGAGCTTGGCCCTCGGGCGGTTCCGCTCACCGATCGTCCAGACGATGCTCCCCTATCGGATGCCGAGAGCCTTCTGGTAACTCCTTCTTGGCTTTGTCCTTCGCGATCTCGCGATTGACCGAGATCAGCTGCCAGATGCCGAAGGCGAGCGCGGGGACGCCCGCGATCGCGAGGTCCATGAGACTGAAATAGCTCGCGCTCATCCGGCGCCCTCCACGAAGCCGCGGATCAGTTCGGCGATCCGCTCCGGCTGCTCCTCGTGCGCGAGGTGGCCGAGCGCGGGCAACGCGACCAGCCGCCCGTCCCCGACCAGCGTTGCGGCCTCGCGCGCGGTCGCGATCGGGATCGCCGCGTCATCCTCGCCGTGGATCAGCAGCAGCGGGACCGACAGGCGCGGCAGATCGCGCTTCAGCGCCGCCAGATCCCAATCCGCCATCATCGTCAGCGCGCCCGCGACATGCGCGGGAGATCGCAGCAGAGTCTGGTAGTGCCGCACCCCCTCGGCGTCGATCGCCGAGCCCGTGCTGCGGCGGAGGAACCGTCCGGTCTCGCCCGAAACCGCCGCCATCCGCGCGAACAGGTGCGGCGCGAACGGGTTGACGAACAGCGCGCGGGCGAGCGCGGGGAATAGTCGTGCGGCGAGACCGCGGAATGGCAGCAGCGCGGCGTTGAGTCCGACGATCGCACGCGGCTCGACATGACCGTCGATCGCCATCCGGATCGCGATCGCAGCCCCAGCCGAATGCCCGACCAGCGCCGTCGGGGCGATGCCGAGCGCACGCACGAGATCGCCGACCGCCCGCGCCATCGCCGGCATCGCCAGTCCGCCGGCGGGCCGACCAGTCGTGAAGCCGTGGCCGGGCAGGTCGGGCGCGACGATGGTGAAACGCTCGGCGAGCAGCGGCATCAGCGCGCGCCAGCTGTGCGTCGCCGCGCCGGTGCCGTGGATCAGCAGCAGCACCGGCGCCGCACCCGGCTCCGGCCCCATCACCTGGACGTGCCAGCGCAGCCGTCCGGTGTCGACGAAGCGGCTGGCGGTCCGATTGGGCCAGTCGCGGCCCTCGACCGACCAGCGGAGCGCGCCGCTCACCGCGACTGCGCCGCGCGGACTGCGGCGTGCATCCGCGCCGCATCGGCGCGCGGGAGAGGCAGGTAGCGCGCGCCCATCGCAGCGGCGAGCGCGGCCCCCTCGGGGCGGGGACGCGCGGAGATGTCGACGAAGGCGGCGGCGATCCCTGCGGCGCCGATCGCCTTCGCCGCCGCGTCCGCATCCGCGGCGGCGGCGGTCCGGGCGGCGGAGCCGTCCGCGGCGACGTTGGCGCGCCCGTCGGTCAGGAGCACGAGAAACGGCGTCTGGCCCTTCGCCTTCGCCGCCTCCGCCAAGGCGCGCGCGGCGTGGAGCCCCGCCGCGAGCGGCGTGCCGCCGCCGCCGGGCAGCTCGGCGAGCGCGCGCCGGGCGCGAGTCAGCGAGCGGGTCGGCGGCAGCAGGAGTTCGGCCGTCGACCCGCGAAAGGCGATCAGCGCCACCTGGGCGCGCTTCACATAGGCCTCGGCGAGCAGCAATTCGACCGCACCCTTCGCCTCGGCCAGTCGCGCGAGCGCGGACGAGCCGGAGGCGTCGACCGCGAAGATCGTGAGCGCCTCCGCTCGGGTCTCGAACCGGCGGACGCGAAGGTCGTCGCGCCGAACCACGATCCGGTCGCAGGGCTCACGACCACGGAGCCGCTGCCAGGGCGCGGCGGCGCGCAGCGTGTCGATCAGGCTCAGCCGCAGCCCCCCGCGCGGCACGCCCGGGCGCGTCCCCATCGGACGGCCGCGGGCGGTCGACTTGCGGCGCTCCCCTGCGCCGCTGGCGCGTGTCGCCTGCCCGCTGCGCCCGGCGGCGATCCGGGCCAGCATGTCGGGCGGAAGCGACGCGAGCGCGGCGGCGAGCACGACATCCTCCAGCTTGCCCGGATCGCCGCGCTCCTCGTCGGCGCCGTCGCGCTGGGACGGTGGCGGCGGCGGGTCGGCCGGAGCCTCATCGGGCGCCGCCGGTAGGCGGGTCGCGCGAGGACCGAGCACCAGCCGGGCGGCGAGCGTCACATCCTCCTCGGCGGTCTCCGCACGTCCCGCCAGCCGCGCCGCCGCCCGCGCCGCGCGCAGCGCGAAGAGCGGCGCGCGGATCGAGTCGACGCCAAGCGCCGCGGCGGTGGCGGCAAGGGTGGTGCGAACGGCGCCGTCGGGGATCGCCTCTCCGCCTGACGCCCGAGCCCAGTCTCCACCGGCTCGCGGCTGGGCGCCGGCGTTCGCCGGGGAAGCGGCAGTGAGGTCCACCCAGAACGCCAGCCGTTCGGCCAGAGCCGCCGGCGCACGCTCGTCGGGTTCGGCGCCGTCGTCGAGTGCGACGACGATCACCCGTGCATCGGCGCGCAGCGTCGCGCCGTCGCGCTCCACCACGGCCTTCCCGGTGTCGAGCACCGCCGCCAGTCGTCCCGCCAGCCCGTCCGACAGCCGCTCGGCCATCGGCACGATCACCGCCCCGCCGTCCGCCTCGGCGAGCAGGCCAGCTCGAGACACCGTGCGACCCAGCGCCAGCGTCGCGGTCAGATCGATGCCGCCGAGCAGTCGATCGTCGTCGATATGCACCGGCATCCGTCGCATCGGCGCATCCGGCGGCAGCGCGCCGCGCAGTTCTTCGAACACGGCGTCTCGCCCCGAACCGCCGCCACGCAGGACCATACCGCCAAGCGCCGGATCGAGCGCGCACAGCCGCGCCGCGATCAGCGCATCGCCCCACCGATCGGGCGGCGCGGCGCCATCTTTGGTCACGCCGCCAGCTCCTCCAGCGCACGCCCAATCCGCGCGGTCGATCCGGTCTCATCGAGGACGCTCCGACGCAGCCGGTGACGCAGCGCCATCGGCGCCACTGACGCGACGTGAGCGGGTGTCGTCGCCGCCGCGCCCTCAAGCGCCGCAAGCGCGCGCGAGGCGCGCATCAGCGTCAGCTCGCCGCGCAGCCCATCCGCCCCCACCGCCATGCACAGCCGCGAGGCGAAGGTCAGCACCGCATCGGGCATCGCCACCCCGGCCAGCGCCGCGCGACCGCGCGCGATCTTGCGCAACGCTTTCTGCTCCTGCGCGCGCCACGTCTCGGCGAACGCCTCGGGTTCGCGCTCGAAGGCGTCGCAGCGCTTGAGGATCTCGACCCGCGCCGACAGGTCCTGCGGCGTACGGACCTCGACCGACAGCCCGAAGCGGTCGAGCAGCTGCGGACGCAGCTCGCCCTCCTCGGGGTTGCCGCTGCCGATCAGCACGAACCGCGCCGGGTGGCGGACGCTCAGCCCCTCGCGCTCGACGACATTCTCTCCCGAAGCGGCGACATCGAGCAGCAGGTCGACGATATGATCCTCCAGCAGATTGACCTCGTCGATGTAGAGGAAGCCGCCGTTGGCGCGCGCGAGCAGCCCCGGCTCGAACGCCTTCACCCCCGCGCCCAGCGCACGTTCGAGGTCGAGCGCGCCGACGACGCGATCTTCGGTCGCGCCCAGCGGCAGGTCGACGAACGGGACCGGGACCTTACCCTTGCGAACGGTCCCGTCCTGATAGCCGGCGTCGGCGGCGGGGATCGGCGGCAGCAGCGCGGCGAGCGCGCGCACCGCGGTCGACTTGCCGGTGCCACGATCGCCGAACACCATCACGCCGCCGATCCGCGGATCGACCGCGGCGATCAGCAGCGCACGCTTCATCTCGTCCTGGCCGACGATCGCGGAGAAGGGGAACGACACGCGCACTCCATGCGTGTAACACGCGCTGGACACTCCACAAGCGGAACGGCGCCCTTGCTCTCCACCCCGACGATCATCGCTGCCGGCACAGCCATCTTCCTCGGGGTGGCGGGCGGGCTGATGACCCCGATCGGCCCGTGGTACAGGAATCTCCGCAAGCCCTCACTCCAACCGCCCGATTGGCTGTTCGGCCCGGCGTGGACGATCATCCTCGGGCTCGCCGCCTGGTCGACGGTGATCGCCTGGAACGCGGCGGCGACTTCGGCCGAGCGGACCAGCGTCGTCATCCTGTTCGGGGTCAACGCGATCTGCCACCTGCTGTGGAGTCCCTTGTTCTTCAAGCTGCGACGGCCCGACTGGGCCTTGATCGAGGTCGTGTTCCTCTGGTCGTCGCTGGTCGCGCTGGTCGTCGGGCTGTGGCCGATCTCGCACTTCGCCAGCCTGCTGATCGTCCCCTATCTGCTCTGGGTCAGCTTCGCCTCCTGGCTCAACTGGACGATCGTCCGGCTCAACCGGCCGTTCGCGTGACGGATCAGCGACCCGCGCGCCGCTGGGCGTCCGCCATCGCCTGGACCTGATCGAGCAGTGCCAGCCGCTCGGCGAGCTCGAGCCGGATCGGCGACCCCATGGGCGTGAGCGACAGCGCGCGGAGCCAGGCGATCTTTGCAGCAGGAAAGTCGCCCGATTCGGCAAGCGCGAGGCCGAGGAAGAACGGCGGTCCGGCCGCGTTCGGCGCGAGCGACCAGCCGCGACGGAAAGCGAGCTGCGCCGCGGGCGAGACCTGCCCTTCGTCATGCGCCGCGATCGCCGAGCCGAGTCCCGTCCACAAGGCGGAGTCGCGCGGCGCGCGGCGGATCGCGTCGACCAGCCCCTGGACCGCTGCTTGCGCGTCGCCGGTGCGAAGCTGCGCGTCCGCCGCCGCCAGCGCCGCCCGATCCGCCGCGGTGGCGGGCAGGATCGCCTGCCGGAACGCGGCCATTGTCGGGTCGACGTCGATCGCGCGGTCGGCCGCCGTCACCGGTCGCCCCGGCAGCCCCGCGTTCTGCTGCACGGCATAGCCCGCCGCGCCCAGCATCAGCGCCGCCGCCGCCATCATCCAGAACCCTCGCGCGCCGCCGATCAGCCGAAGTGCCGCGAACGCGATCGCAGCGATCGCCGCCAGCGCCAGCCACCCCATCAGCGCCGCCGCCGCTTGAAGCTGCGCGCCGCGAACACGCCGCCGATCACGAGCAGCAGCAGCGGCGTCGCCCAGAGCGGCGCGGTCACCGCGCTGAACGGCGGATCGTAGGTGACGTAATCGCCGTAGCTGCGGATCAGCTGGCGGCGGATGCTGTCCGGGCTTTCCCCGGCGGCGATCCGCGAGCGCACCAGCGAACGCATGTCGCCCGCCATCTCGGCGTTGCTATCGGCGATCGACTGCCCCTGGCAGACGAGGCAGCGCAGCGTCTCCATCAGCGTCTTCGCCTCGGCCTCGCGCGCCGGATCGGCGAGCTGGACGTTGGCGTAACGGGCGGCGGGGAGGGTCGAGTCGGCGAAGGCCGGCGCGGCGAGGAGCAGCGCCAGCGCCGCAAACCGCTTCATCGCGCCCTCTCCACCGCGACGAGGATGTCGGACACGTCGCCCGGATTGATCCCGCCGACATGCTGGAGCACGATCTTGCCCTGCCCGTCGATCACGAAGCTTTCCGGCACCCCCGACGAGCCGAGCGAGAGCTGGAAGCGCGATTCGGGATCGCTCCCGATCCGGGCGTACGGATCGCCGTTGCGGCGCAGAAAATCCTCGATCGCTGGGCCGGTGTCGCGGATCGCGACCGCGTCGATCGTCACCCCCGCCTGCTTGAGCGCGAGGAGCTGCGGCGCTTCGGCGATGCAGGGGATGCACCAGCTGGCGAAGACGTTGAGCAGCCGCGGCTTGCCTTGCGCGAAGTCGGCGGTGGCGAGCCCCGGCTTGCCCGCGGCGATCGGCGGCAGCGCGAAGGCGGGGAGCGGCTTGCCGATCAGCGCCGAGCGAACGGTGCGGTCGGCGGGGCGGTACAGCCCAACCGCGATCACCGCGATCAGCACGACGAAGCCGATCAGCGGCAGCCAGAGCAAGGGCCGCTTCACGCCACCGCGGCCTTCGCGCCGCGCCATTCGCGCCGCAGCCGACCGAGGAGCGACAGCGCGCCGCCGAACGCGATCAGCGCCCCGCCCAGCCAGATCAGCGTCACGAACGGCTTCCACCACAGCCGCAGCTGCCAGCGCCCGCCCTCGTCCTGCTGGCCGAGCACGGTGTAGAGCTGGCCGTCAAGCTTGGTGGCGATCGCCGACTCGCTCGTGACCGTGGTGGGGTTGGCGAAGAAGCGCGATTGCGGCCGGAGGATGAACGGCTCGCCGTCGCCGCGTCGCGCGCTCAGCCGCGCCTCGATCGCCGACCAATTATCGCCGATCGCGGGAGAGACTCCGTCGAGCGTGACGGTATACGGCCCGACCCGCTGCGGCTCGCCGACGCGCGCGGCGACCAGCGTCTCCTGGGTGAACGCGCTGACCGCCGCCATCCCGGCGAGGCTGACCGCGATCCCGAGATGCGCGAGGACCATGCCCCAGGTGAACAGCGGCGTGCGCCGCAGGTCGCGGCCCCAAAGCGGCGCGAGGCTCGCCACCGCGACTCCGGCCGCGATGGTCAGCCCCAGCAGCGGCAGGACGCCGATGCCGGGTGCCAGGACCAGCGCCGCGATCAGCGCGACCGCGACCACGCCGGCCGGGATCGCGACCCGGCGGAGCGCGGCCGCCAGCCGGTCACGCCGCCAGCGCAGCAGCGGGCCGACCGCCATGACGGCGACCAGCACCAGCGCCACCGGCCCCGCCGCCTTGTCGAAGAACGGCGGCCCGACCGAGAGCTGGACCCCGAACGCCGCCGCGACGATCGGGTAGAGCGTCCCGATCAGCACGATCCCGAGGATCACGCTCAAAAGCAGGTTGTTGAGCACGAGCGCGCCCTCGCGGCTCACCGCCTCGAAGGTGTTGCCCGCACGCACCGTCCCGACGCGGAGCGCGAACAGCGCCAGCGCGCCGCCGATGTAGAGCGCCAGCAGCACCAGGATGAACGTCCCGCGCTTCGGGTCAACGGCGAAGGCATGGACGCTCGTCAGGATGCCCGAGCGGACCAGGAAGGTGCCGATCATCGACATCGAGAAGGCGACCACCGCCAGCATGATCGTCCACGCCCGCAACCCGTCGCGTGTCGCCAGCACCGTCACCGAATGGAGCAGCGCGGTCGCCGCCAGCCACGGCATCAGCGATGCGTTCTCGACCGGGTCCCAGAACCACCAGCCGCCCCAGCCGAGCTCGTAATAGGCCCAATAGCTCCCCGCGGTGATCCCCAGCGTCAGGAAGATCCATGCGCCCAGCACCCAGGGCCGCATCGCCCGCGCGAACGCCGGCCCGACATCGCGGGTCACCATCGCCCCCACCGCGAAGCTGAACGCGATCGAGATGCCGACATAGCCGAGGTAGAGCGTCGGCGGATGGAAGGCGAGGCCGGGATCCTGCAGCAGCGGGTTCAGCCCCTGCCCGTCCGCGGGCGCCGGGTTCAGGCGCGCGAACGGGTTCGAGGCGAACAGCAGGAAGGCGTAGAAGCCGAGCGCGATCACCGCCTGTGCGCCGAGCGTCGCGATCAGCGTCCGCCCGGCGAGCCGCCGCTCGAGCAGCGCCACGGCGCCGCCGGACAGGCCGAGCACGGTCACCCACAAGAGCATCGAGCCCTCGTGGTTCCCCCAGGCGCCCGCGAACTTGTAGAGCATCGGCTTGGCCGAGTGGCTGTTCTCCGCGACCAGCGCGACGCTCATGTCCGATCGGACGAAGACGGTGATCAGCAGCGCCATCGCCAAGGCGGCGAGCAGCCCCTGGACGACCGCGACGGCGCGGACGGGACGTGCCGCCTCGGGCAGCGCGCCCGCGACTCCGGTCGCGGCCAGCACCATCTGGAGCAGCGCCAGCGCGCCGGCGAGCCAAAGGGCGGCAAGACCCGCTTCGGCGATCACGCCGAAGCCTGCGATCGACGATCGGTCATTGTTTCGCCAGCGTCTCGGTCTTGTGCATCTTGCCCGCGACCTGCGGGGGCATGTAGCGTTCGTCGTGCTTGGCGAGGATCGTGTCGGCGACGAAGGCCCCGCCGGCCGCGATCCGGCCTTCGGCCACGACGCCGGAGCCTTCGCGGAACAGGTCCGGGACGATGCCGCGATAGGAAACGGGGATCGACGCTGCGTTGTCGGTCACGACGAAATCGGTGGTGACCCCGTCGGGCTGCTTCCTGACCGAACCCTTCGCGACCATCCCGCCGAGCCGGATCGCGGCGCCCGGCGCGACGCCGTCCTTCACGATATCGCTCGGCGCATAGAAGAACGCCGCCTGGTCCTTGAGCGCCGACAGCGCGAGGACGCCAGCGCCGACCACCGCGGCGAGCGCGAGCAGCACCAGCGTCAACCGCTGGTTCTTGGCCGTCATCGCCGCCGCTCCGACTCGGCGGCGCGCTCGGCCCGGCGCATCGCGAGAAAGGCCCACAGCGCCAGCCCGCCGGTGGTCGCGAGCGTCACGGCATAAGCGCCGATGATGAACGGCCAGGGGTTCACGCGCAGTTCGGGTCGGCGGGGAAACTGGCCACGTGCGGAACATAGCGGGGATCGACGGCGGATGCCAAGCGCGGCGTACGCCGATTGCGGCGGTCTCGAACCGGCTGCTATGTCCCTCGGTCCGGCGTCCCGCCGGTCGATGGAGAGTGTCCCGATGCCCTGTCACCACCCGGCCGAGGCGGCATGACGACGATCCGGCTCGGCACCCGGGGCTCGCCGCTCGCGCTCGTCCAGGCGGGCATGGTGCGGGACTCGCTCGTCGCGAAATACGGCATCGCGGTCGAGATCGTCGTGATCCGCACGACAGGCGACGCGGTGCAGGACCGTCCGCTCGCCGAGATCGGCGGCAAGGCGCTGTGGACCAAGGAGCTCGACCGTGCGCTGCTCGGCGGCGAGATCGACTGTGCGGTCCATTCGATGAAGGATGTCGAGACGATCCGCCCCGACGCAATCGCGATCGGCGCGATCCTGCCGCGCGCCGACGTGCGCGACCGGCTGATCGGGGCGGCGTCCGTGGCCGATCTGCGCCTTGGCGCGACGGTCGGTACCAGCTCGCCGCGGCGGCGCGCGCAGCTGCTGGCGATGCGACCGGATCTGCGCATCGTCTCGTTCCGGGGGAACGTCGACACGCGCCTCGCCAAGCTGGCGGCCGGCGAGGCCGACGCGACGCTCCTCGCCGCCGCCGGGCTGGAGCGACTGGGTCGCCCGGATGTCGGGACCCCGATCCCGCTCGCCGTCATGTTGCCCGCGCCGGCGCAGGGAGCGGTGGGTGTCGAGGTCCGGGCCGACGACGCGGCGACCGGAGCGCTCGTCGGCACGCTCGATCATGCCCCCACGCGGCGGTGCGTGCTGGCCGAACGCGCGTTGCTTGCGGCCCTCCAGGCGGATTGTCACTCGCCGGTCGCGGCGCTGGCGAGCGAGGACGGGACGATCCGCGCCGAGCTCTTCGCCGAAGACGGTGGGGCGAGCGTCACCGGGGCGGGCGAGAACCCGGCCGCGCTCGCGCTCGATCTGCTGAGCCGCGCGCCCGATAGCATCTCCCGGCTGTTCGCCGGCGTCGCACGGGTGATCTGACCCAGGGGCCGGCCGTTCATACGCTGAAGCTGGGCGCAGCCGCGGCGACTGCCCAGACGAGACAGCCGACCACCAGCGCCGCCGCGGTCAGACGCGACCCGTGCAGCCGGGACCAGAGCAGCACCCCGGTCACGCTCATCGTCACCAGCGCACCGGCGATCGTATCGATCAGCAGCACCCAGGCGACCCCGAGGCCCGAGCCGAGATGCAGGTTCTTGAGGATGGCGAGCAGCCCCACCGCCTCGCGCCGCACGCCGACCACGCCCGATCGCGGCACGGTCGACAGCGTGACGCGGCCGTCGACGAGCGGATAGCTCCGCACGAGCGGCTCGACCGGCGTCACCCGCCGCCCGAGCAGCAGCACCGGCCCCGTCGTCTCGGGCGGCGGCGTCCGACCGGGGCCGGCAAGGCCCAGCGTCGTCTTCGCCCAGGCGTCGAGCGCCTCGTCGTCGGCGATCCGCCCCGGCGCGATCGCGATCTCGGCACGCGACACCTCATGCGGCGCACCGGTCTCGATCTTCAGGATCGTGCGATGGTTGAGCAGGAAGCCGCTGGTCCCCAGCCCGAAGAAGATCAGCGCGCCCCACAATCCCGTCCAGGCGTGGACGCGCTTGAGCCACTTGAGGACGGCGATGCGCTGCCACCGCGCGGGCACGAACAGCAGCGGCCCGGTCTTCGGCCGCGGCCGCGTCGTCGCCGATGGTCCCATAACGCGATCAGAACCCGACACGTGCCGTCACCAGCGCGCTGCGCGGCGAACCGGGGACGTTGAGGATCGGCGAGGTGCCATGGCCGGAGATGATGTAGCGCTCGTCGGTCAGATTGTAGACGTTGAGCTGGAGGCGCACCGGCCCCAGCGCGACCCAGGCCAGCGCGTCGGCGGTCACGTACTGCGGCAGGACGGTGGTGTTAGCCGGATCCGCCCAGCGATCACCGACATAGTTCACGCCGCCGCCGATCCCGAATCGCCCGCCGAAGTCCTTGGTGACGAAGCCGTTCGCCTGGTTCTCCGGCGTCAGCGTCGACCGCCGGCCGACGAAGGTCGGCGTCGCCGAGGCGGTGATCCGCCCGTCGAGATACGAATAGCCCGCGATCGCGCGCCAGCCGCTCGGCAGGTCCAGCGCGGCGCTGAGTTCGACGCCTCGGGTGCGCTGGGTGCCGATCGGAATGACCTGCTGGGTGACCGGATCGGTTCCCTTGATGCCGGTGCGCTTGAGGATGAACGCCGCCGCCTGGATCGACAGATGCTGGTCGAACAGCGAATATTTGGCGCCGACCTCGCGGTTGATCGTCTGTTCCGGGGCGATGTCGGCGTTCGTGGCGGCGAGCGCGAAGGTCTCGCCCGACGGTTGGTAGCTGCGGCTCCATGACAGGTAATAGGATTGCGCGTCGTCGGGCTGGAAGACGAGGCCCGCGCGCGGGCTCCAGGTCTTGTCGGTGCGCGCGAGATCGGGCTGGCCGGCGATCCGCTGCCGGGTCGTCTGGTCGAACCGGTCGTAGCGGACGCCGACCAGCGCCTTGATGCCGATGCCGAAATCGACAAGGTCCTGGACGTAGAGCCCGGTCGTCTTGAAGCGATTGACGTTGCTCGTGCTCAGCTTGGTGAACGTGGCGGGGTCGATCGTCGGCAGCACGGGCGCGGCGATCGGCGTCACCGCGACCACGCGCGAGGCGGTCGTGCTCGCGTCCTTCACCTGCAACGCCTGCTCCCAGCCGTAGAGCACGGTGTGGCGCGTGCCTGCCACCGACAACTTCTGGGTCAGCTCGGCCTGGTTCGACCAGCCGTCCTCGTCGCGGTCGATCCCGCCGTGGCTGAGCGAGACGGTGCGTGCGACCGGATCGACCGCGGTCGGGTTCGTGTTCCGCCGGTTGAGCGTGTAGCGATAGTGGCGGAAACCGTCGCGGAAGCTGAGGCTGTCCGAGAAGCGATGCGCCAGCGTCACCGTCTGCGACCAGACCTCGGCGCGGCTGACGTCCGCGTCGCGCGCGTTGGCCGCGCCGTAATAGGTATCGGGCGGCACGTCGACCGGACGGCCGTCGATCGCCGGCACGCCGAAGTCGGTGAGGCGGCGATCCTTGAGGTAATCCGCCTGGACGAGCACGCTCGTCCCCGCGCCGTCATCGAGCAGCAGCGACGGCGCGAGCGCGACGCGCTTGAGGAACTGCTGGTCGCGGAAGCTGCCGTCGTCCTCGACCGCACCGGTCAGCCGCGCGCCGACCATCCCCTCGCGGACGCCCAGATCGATCTCGCCCCGCTTGGTGTCGTAAGAGCCGGCGGTGAGCGTCACCGCCGCGATGTCGCCATCGGGTTTCTTAGTCACCCGGTTGATGAGGCCGCCCGACGAGCCGCGGCCGTACAGGACCGCCGCCGGGCCCTTGATCACCTCGATCCGGTCGACGTTCGAGAGGTCGCGGAAG
This sequence comes from Sphingomonas sp. SP6, assembly GCF_058313435.1. Classification (NCBI taxonomy): domain Bacteria; kingdom Pseudomonadati; phylum Pseudomonadota; class Alphaproteobacteria; order Sphingomonadales; family Sphingomonadaceae; genus Sphingomonas; species Sphingomonas sp. SP6. The sequence continues at coordinate 16,252 of NZ_JBZFLG010000004.1, read as the reverse complement.
TAGAGCCCGTCGTCGCGGAAGCCGTCGACATATTGATCGGCGATGGCCGAGAAGCCGCGGATGAAGACCTGGTCGCGCTGCCCGTCGCCCGAGCTCAGCCCGATGCCCGGCACGTTCTTGAGCGCGTCCTGAAGCGACAGCGCGCGCTGATCGCGCAGCACCTCGGCCGGCACGACCGCGATCGACTGCGGGATGTCGCGCAGCGGCGCGTCGATCTTCGCGGCGTTGGTCTCGGTCACGACATAGCCCGGCTGATCGCGTACGCCGGTGACGACGACGTCGCGCGCGTCATCGCCGGCGTCGGCGACCGACCGACCATCTCCGGGCTCGGCACGCGCAGGCAAAGCGGTGACGACGAGCGCGACCATCGCGGCCGCACCGATCACGTTCATCATGATGGTTCCCCTTCTCGCGCACCTGCTACAGAGTCAAACACGCTAATGCAAGTCACTCGCATCCGCAGGATGCATCTCATCGTTGGGGCGACCGGCAGAGGGTGTATTCACATCCCGCTCGAGCGGCTAAGCTCGCGGCGGATTTGGCGGTCGTCCGGGAGATTGGGATGCGGTTCACGATCAACGGCCGGACGCACGAGGCGGACCTCGACATCCGCACGTCCGTTCTCGATCTGCTGCGCGAATCTGTCGGGCTGACCGGCACCAAGAAGGGGTGCGATCACGGCCAGTGCGGGGCGTGCACCGTGCTGATCAACGGGCGGCGGGTGAATGCGTGTCTGACCCTGGCGGTGATGCACCAGGAGGATGAGATCACGACAATCGAAGGGCTGGGATCGACCGATCGCCTGCACCCCCTCCAGACGGCGTTCGTGGCGCACGACGGCTATCAATGCGGCTATTGCACGCCGGGCCAGATCTGCTCGGCGGTGGGGATGCTCGACGAGGTGCGGAAGGGCTGGGCCAGCCACGTCTCCGCCGATCTCCACGACAGCCCGCTCGACGACGCCGAAGTCGCCGAGCGGATGAGCGGCAACATCTGCCGGTGTGCCGCCTACCCCAACATCGTCGCCGCGATCCGCGACGTCGTCGGGTCCGAGGCATGAAGACCTTCGCCTACGCAAGGGCGAGCAGCCCCGAAGCCGCGGCGAGGGCGATCACTCCCGCGGCGCGATTCATCGCGGGCGGCACCAACCTGCTCGACCTCATGAAGCTGCAGGTCGAAACGCCCGACACGCTGGTCGACATCAGCCGGCTCGATCTCGCCCAGATCGAGGACATGGCGGACGGAAGCCTGCGCATCGGTGCGCTGACCCCCAACAGCGATCTCGCCGCCGACCCGCGCGTGACCGCCCGCTACGAGGTCCTCGCGCGCGCGATCCTCGCGGGGGCGTCCGGGCAGCTGCGCAACAAGGCGACGACCGGCGGCAACCTGCTTCAGCGCACCCGGTGCTATTATTTCTACGACATCGCCAGCCCCTGCAACAAGCGACGGCAGGGATCGGGCTGCTCGGCGATCGACGGCTTCAACCGCATCCACGCCGTGCTCGGCGCGAGCGAGGCCTGCATCGCGACGCATCCGGGCGACATGCCGGTGGCGATGCGCGCGCTCGACGCGACGATCCTGACGCTGACGCCGGGTGGCGATCGACGGCGAATCTCGATCCACGACTTCTATCGGCTGCCGGGCGATACGCCCGCGATCGAGACCGTGCTGGAACTCGGCGAGCTGATCACCCACGTCGAACTGCCGCCGCCGCCGGCAGGTGCGAGGCAGCTGTACCGCAAGGTTCGCGACCGCGCCTCCTATGCCTTCGCGCTGGTCTCGGTCGCGGGCGTCGTCGGCATGGTCGAGGGCAGGATCGCCACCGCTGCGCTGGCCTTCGGCGGGCTCGGGCCGATGCCGTGGCGCGACGCGACGGTCGAGCGTGGGCTGATCGGCCAAGCGCCCTCGGCCGCGAGGTTCGCGGCCGCCGCCGACGCGCTGCTCGCCGAGGCGAAGGGTCACGGCGCGAACGATTTCAAGATCCCGCTCGCCCGCCGCACGCTGATCGCCTGCCTGCGCGAGCTTACGGCGCAATGACGCAAGGACGGCCGATGAACGAGATGATGGTGGACACGCCGTTCCGACCGGCGGGGTTGACGCACGCCGAACAGGGTCTCCTGGGCGAGCCGCTGGCGCGGATCGACGGTCCGGCGAAGGTCACCGGCGCGGCAGCCTACGCCTTCGAGGGACTCCCGCCGGGCGTCGCCTATGCCGCGATCGTCGGCGCGCCGATCGCGTCGGGCGTCGTCACCGGGATCGACGCGAGCGCGGCCGAGGCGCTGCCGGGCGTCCTCGCCGTCATTCACGGCGATCCGCGGATGCCCGCCGGCGAGTCGAACAGCCGCGCCTTGCCGAGCATCGCGACCACCCGGATCTTCCACGCGGGACAGCCGGTCGCGATCGTCGTCGCGGAGAGCCAGGCGATCGCGTCGGAGGCGGCCGGGCTGGTCGCGGTCGCGACCGAAGCACATGCGAACCGCTTCGATCCGCGCGAACAGCCGATCGACCGCGCGCCCAAGATCGGCTTCCTGCCGCCGATCCGCAAAGGCGACCTCGAGGCGGCGCTGGCGTCGTCGGAGGTCGTCCTCGACCAGACCTACACCACCCCGATCCATTTTCCCGCCGCGCTGGAGCCGCACGCCTCGACCGTGTGGTGGGAGGGCGGCAAGCTGACGGTACGCTCGAGCAACCAGGTGATCGGTGCGGCACGGACGACGATCGCGCAGGTCCTGGGGATCGACGCCGCCAACGTGCGGGTCCTCGCCCCCTATGTCGGCGGCGGCTTCGGGGGCAAGACCGGGGTCGGGCCCGAGGTGATCCTCGCCGCCATCGCCGCCGAGCGCATCGGCCGTCCGGTCAAGGTCGCGCTGCCGCGACGGCAGACCGCCTATCTGGTCCATCACCGCTCCGACACCGTGCAGCGGCTGCGGATCGGGTGCGACCGTGACGGCCGGATCGCCGCGATCGCGCACGAGAGCGTCGCCGCGCAGAACGACGACGGCGAGTTCCTCGAGCCGGTGCCGTTCGGGTCGATGCCGCTCTACGCCGGGGCCGTGCGGCACTTCACGACCGATCTCGTCCGGGTCGACCTGCCCGCGACGGGCGCGGTCCGCGCACCGGGCGAGGCGATCGGGACCTTCGCGCTCGAATGCGCGATGGACGAACTCGCCGAGCGGCTGGCGCTCGATCCGATCGAGCTGAGGAAGCGCAACGAGCCGGCGGTCGACCCGCTGAGCGGCAAGCCGTTCAGCACGCGCCGACTGATCGACTGCTACGACGAAGGGGCGGCGCGGTTCGGCTGGGATCCACAGCCGGTCGGGTCGGTGCGCGAGGGGGAATGGCTGATCGGCACCGGCATGGCCGCGGCGCTGCGCGGCAACTTCACCGTCAACGCCCAGGCGCGCGTCCGGCTCGAGGCGGACGGCCGCGCCGTGGTCGAGACCGACATGACCGACATCGGCACCGGAACCTACACGATCCTGGCGCAGACCGTCGGCGAGATGCTGGGCCTGCCGCTGACGTCCGTCGAGGTGCGGATCGGCGACACCGATCTGCCGCCGAGCGCGGGATCGGGCGGCTCGTTCGGCGCGGGCTCCGCCTGTGCGGCGGCGATCCTCGCGTGCGAAGACATCCTCGCCGAACTCGCGCTGCGCATGAACGCCGCGCCGGAGGAGCTGCGGCTGAAAGACGGCTGCGTCGCCGTCGGCGGCCGCCAGGTCGGTCTTCCCGACCTGGTCCGCGGCCAGCCGATCGTCGCCGACGGCAAGACCGGACCCGGCGCGGAGAGCAAGCGGACCAGCCAGGCGAGCCATGGCGCACACTTCTGCGAGGTCGCGGTCAATGCCGTCACCGGCGAGGCGCGCGTCCGCCGGATGATCGGGGTGTTCGACGTCGGCCGCGTCCTCAATCGCAAGACCGCCGCCAATCAGCTGATCGGCGGCATCGTCTGGGGGATCGCTTACGCCTTGTGCGAGGACGCGATCGTCGACACGCGAACCGGGCGCTTCGTCAATCCCGATTTCGGGGAATATCATGTCGCGACCAACGCCGACGCGCCGCGGATCGAGGTGCATTTCGTCGAGGAGATCGACGATTCGGCGAACCCGGCGGGCGCCAAGGGCGTCGGCGAGCTCGGCATCTCGGGCGCCGGCGCCGCGGTCGCGAATGCGATCTACAATGCCACCGGCGTTCGGGTGCGGGACTTCCCGATCACCCTCGACAAGCTGCTGATCGGCCTTCCCGCGATCTGAACCACGGGGCGGCGTCGGCGCGGGCGCCTCGCCCGTGCGTCACTGGGTGCCCATGCCGCGCTCGCGCCCCCAGACCACGGCGCCGCTGCGGCGATTGACGCCGATCTTGGCGTAGAGCCGGGCGACGTGGTTGCGGACGGTGTTGCGCGAGATCGTCAGCCGTTCGGCGATCGCGGCGTCGTCGAGGTCGTCGCAGATCAGATCCAGGATTTCCCGCTCGCGCGGGCTGAGATCGACCGTGACCGCATGCGCCGCCGGCCGCCGGAGGGTCGCCAACTTGTCGAGGATCGACCGGCTGAGCCAGCTGGCGTCCTTCAGCACTTCGTCGATGGCGGCACCCAGCTCCGCCTCGCTCCGGCGACGTTCGGTCACGTCCTGGTACACCCAGAGCACGCACGCTGTCCCCTGGACGTCGATCGTCTCGGCGGAGACCAGGCAGTCGACCGGCACCCCCGTTCGCGACACCAGCCGAGCGTCGGCGTTGCGCACGCTTCCCTGGTCACGGACCTCGGCCTCCAGCGCGGCACGCCGATTCCGGTCTTCCCACAGCGCCAGCTCGTCGGCGGTGTGGTCGATCGCCTGGTCGCCGGCGTGGCCGGTCAGCTGGCGGAAAGCGGCGTTGACGCGGGCGATCCGATGATCGGCGTCGCGAGTGATGGCCATGGCGACGGGTGCCATCTCGAACACCGCCTGGAGGTGGCGCTCGCTCGCGGCGAGCGCGACCTGCGCCTGGCGCCGCGGCTCCAGATCGGCGAAGGTGAGGAGCAGCGCGTCCTCCTGCGTCACGTCGATCGGCTGGCCGGCGAACAGCACCAGCCGCCGCGAGCCGTCCGCGACCAGCAGCTCGGCGTCGGCCTGGGCGACGACCTCGCCGCGCTCGATCCGGCTACGGGTCCCCGCGGGGTCGGCGAGGCCGGCGAGGAGATCGAGCCCGAAGATCGTCTTGCCCAGCAGCTGCTCCGGCGCGAAGCCCGTGAGGGCGAGGAAGCCCGAATTCGCCTCGACGATCCGCTGGTCCCGCAGCCGCACGATGATCGCGGGGGCGGGATTGGCCTGGAACATCGCCCTGAACCGCGCCTCGGCGTCGAAGCGCTGCGACACGTCGTTGAGGACCAGCGCCAGATAGTCGGGCTCGCCGCCGTCCACGTCCATGTTGACGTCGCGAACCTGGTGGACCCACCGCGCCTCGTCCTCGCCCGCGGGGGCGACCTCGACCACCATGTCCGGGATGCGGTCTCCCGACAGCAGGCGGAACAGCGGATAGTCGCGGCGGTTCAGCCGCCGGTGATCCGGCGACCAGAGGGTAAAGCGCGCGGCATAGTCCTCCGCGGTGGTCCCGAGTTCCGCCACCTCACGGACCCCGTGCATCGCCAGCGCGGCCGCATTGGCGCTCAGGATGACGCCGGTCGGATCGACCAGGATCACGCCGTCGAGCAGCTGCGCCATGAGCTGTTCGAGATGGCGCAACGTGGGATGGTGGCTGTGAGCCGGAGGAGCTGGAGGCATAAGGCACCAGCGCTCGGCAGCCGCGCGTGTTCCCGCGCGATGTACCAGCGTCCTTGGTGCTCCAGCACCCACCGGTTCGATCCCGCACCGGCGGCGATCTGAACATCTGCACCGCGTCCCCCGTTTCTTGCGCCGTCACCAAATCGGGAAGGAACAGTCATGGGTATCATCGTGCTTCTTATCGTCGGCGGGCTGATCGGCTGGGTCGCCAGTATGATCATGCGGACGGACGGGCAGCAGGGGGTCATCCTCAACATCGTCGTCGGCATCGTCGGCGCGCTGATCGCCGGGTTCGTCGTCACCCCGCTCGTCGGCGGCGTCCCGATCACCAGCGGCGAGATCAGCATCCCGTCGATCCTGGTGTCGCTGCTCGGCGCGATCGTGCTGCTCGCGATCATCAACCTCTTTCGCCGCGGCAGCGTCCGCTGAGCGAGCCGGGGCGGGCGGGAGCCGCGTCGCGGCATCCCGTCTGCTCCACCGTCTTCACGCGCACGCCGAGCGACGCCGCGCGGCTTCGCGCGGCTCGAGACCACAGAGGAGAGACCAATGTCCCAGAAGTTCATCGCCGTCGCGCTGGCGGCCAGCATGGCCACAGGCGCGTTCGCGCAGGCGAGCACGAGCTCGCACAACCCGGCCGTGAAGGATCCTTCGCCCCGCACGACCGCGGCCCCCGCCCAGGGACGCAACTCGTTCACCGAGGCGCAGGCCCGCGGGCGGATCGCCAAGGCGGGCTACACCAACGTCGGCGCGCTGGTGAAGACCCGGGCCGGCGTCTGGCAGGGCACCGCCATGAAGGGCGGCGCGAAGGTGACGGTGGGGCTCGACTACAAGGGCAACGTCACCACCCATTGATCCAACGTTTGGAGAACACCCATGTCGAAGACCATCACCCGCCTGTTCGACCATTATAGCGACGCGACCGCCGCGGTCCGCGATCTCGAGGCGCTCGGCCTGAGCCACGACGACGTCAGCATCGTCGCCAACAACGCCCATGGGCATCACGGCACGGATGGCGTCGGCGATCATGACGGCGTGAACGACCACGGCGACGTGAGCCGCGGCACCTCAACCGGAGCGCTGGTCGGCGGTGCGGGCGGCCTGCTTGCGGGCCTCGGCCTGCTTGCCATTCCCGGCCTTGGTCCGATCGTCGCCGCCGGCTGGCTCGCCGCGACCGCGGTCGGCGCCGGGATCGGTGCGGCGGGCGGGGCGGCCACCGGCAGCCTGGTCGGCGCGCTCAAGAACGCCGGGCACACCGATGAGGAGGCGAACGTCTATTCCGAAGGTGTCCGCCGCGGCGGCACCCTGGTGAGCGCGCGCGTACCGGACGATCGCGTGGCGGAGGCCGAAGCCGCGCTCGACCGCAACCGTTCGGTCGACGCCTCGACTCGCGGCGCCGCCTACCGCGAGAGCGGCTGGAGCACCTTCGACGCCGACGCTTCGGCCTACACGGGTGAGGAGGTTGATCGCGAGCGCGCCAGCTATGCGTCGACGACCGCCGAGCGCTACTGACCGGTGAGGGGGCGTCAAAGGCGCCCCCTCAAGGTCTTTCCCGGTGCCGACCCGGCGGAGCCGCGGCCGAGCTCGGCGGCGATGCTTCGCTAGGGCAACCGAAAGCGCCAGCGCCCGGCATCACCAAGGCCGTCGGCACGGCTGAGGATCGGAGTGCTCGCCCCGAGCGCGACCAGCGCCAAGTTGGGATCGCTCCGCGGCGCGATCCGGTAGCTGCCGTCGATCAGCTGGTCGATCCGCCACACTTGGGTGGGCGCGCCGGTGAAGGCGGGCTCCGCCACCACCTCACCCCCGTTCGCCGCGAGCGCCCGATCCGTCCCCGCCACGACGATCTTGTAGAAGGGCGCGCCGAACGCGCCGCCCGCCTCGGGCACGGGCGTGATCGTCCATCGTTGGTGCGGGCGGATCATATAATCGCCGAGGTCGACGCCGATCCGCCCCGCCGGCCACGCCGCCGAGTCCTGCGCCAGCGACAGGTTCGGGATCGCGCCGGTCGGATCGCCGGGCTTGGCGAAGAAGCTGCGCCGAGCGTCGAAGTCGATTCGGACGAAATCGACCGCGAGCTGAAGCGCGCCGCCGCTGCGCTGCGATTCGATCTCGTAGACGCCCGCGGGCAGGTTCTCGCCCGCGACCGGCCAGCCGTCCCGCCAGAGGAGCGGCGCGATCGCGAGGACGCTGCGCCCGCCGCGATCCATGTCGGCCTCGTAATGCATCGACATCTTCTCGACGCCGTTGCCCAGATCAATCAGCCCGAAGTGGCCAGGGCCATATTGGCGCCCTCGTCCTGCCGCGACCAGCTTGCCGCCACCGCGCAGCAGCGGCACGCCCATGTTGTCGACGAACGGCCCGGTCGCCGCACGCGAGCGGCCCACGCGGATGTTGTACGACGAGTTCGGCCCGTCGCAGCAGGTGCCGTGGGTGCCGAGCAGGTAATACCAGCCGTCGCGGTGGAGCAACGCGGTCGCCTCCATGTCGATCGCCACGTCGACCGGCTGATTCCCGGCGACGCGCTGCCCAGTCTTGGGGTCGAGTTCGACCATGCGGATCGAGCCGAAATAGGTGCCGTAGCTCAGCCACAGCCGGCCCTCCGCGTAGAGAAAGGCCGGGTCAATCGCGTCGTTCGTCTCGACGCCGTTGCTCGACGCGACGGTGCCGACGTCGTGATAGCCGAACTTCGGGGACTTCGGATCGAGCGACAGCGTCCACATGATCTTGACGTCGCTTGCGTGGCCGCCGTTCGTGCCGCCGCCGCCGACCGCATAGGCGACGTAATAGCGCTCGCCGATCTTGATGATGTCGGGCGCGACACCGCCGCCGGGTCGCTCGCCACCCTGACGCCAGGTCCAGCCGTCCTCTGAGACCAGCCCGCCCGCGCGTGTCCCGAAGGTCCACCAGCGCCCGTCGGAATAGGTGACGGTGGATGGATCGTGGATGAACGGCTCGCCGGCGAGTTGCGCGGAGGCCGGGCCGGCGAGGGCGAGGGAGAGTGCGAGCGCGGCGGCGGCGATCTTCATGGGCTTCCTCACTGCACGCTGATCGTGATGTCGCGGATCGGCCGCCCGCGCTCGTCCAGGAACCGGACGCAGAAGTCGCTTAGCCCGGGGCCGTTGATGACCGCCCCGCGCAGGACGTTGCGCCCTTTGTGGAGCGTCAGCGGGCGCGAGACGACGTCATCCATCACCATCCGCCGATCGTCGAACAGCCCGGCGACCTCCGTGCCGTTCAGCCACCAGCGCGACGCCGAGTTCGATCCCACGGCGAAGCGAACCCCCGCCATCTCGCGTGGGCTGTTCACGACCGTCGCCGCCCAGAAGATCACGCCATAGGTCGGCTTGCCGAGACCCTGCGCGAGGTTGAACAAGCGGACGTCGAAGCCGGTCGCGTCGAGCGCATGCCAGCGCGGCGGTCCGGGTGCGGCGGCGGCCTCGGCGTCGCGGGGCAGTGCGGTGAAGCGGCCGGGGTAGGTCGCCGGGTCGAGTGCTGCGCGGACGTAGCTGGCGGTGAAGACCGTGTTGGTGCGGTTCGGCTTGCTGATCGGCTCCAGCAGCAGCCAGCGGCGCAGGAACCCGTCGACGTCAGGCGACGTCGCACCGGGCGCGGCGCGGACAAAATGCGGGGCCAGCCCGGTCGGCGGCGGCAGCCTCTCGACCACGTCGCCGGCGGTCTGCGCCGGCAGGCCGGTGGTAAGCGACGCGGCCGCCAACGCCAGCGCCATGCCGGCTCGCCTTGCGCGATTGGCCCCGATCATTCGTGCTCTCCTCATTTCAGCAACGCCGCCTCGCCCCAGTTGACCGACAGCCGCGAGCCGCCCGCGCCGGGGCTGGCGGCGACGAGTTCGACGATTGTCGCGCCCGCGACCGGCGCGCTGATCTCCTGCGGCGCGTCGCCCAGTTTGAGCGGGCGCGAGCGTGCGACGGGGCGACCGTCGGCATAGACGGTGAAGGTCACGCTGCGGCCGGGGGCGTCGGTCGAGTCGTCGACACCCACCTTCGCGCGGAAGGTCCGGTAGCCTGCGCTGCGGACCTCGAGCCGCGAGTTGGCGAGGACGCCGATCCCCTGCGCCATCGCCGCCCCCTTGACGACTAGCGGCTGATCGTAGGGCGTGCGGTTGACCCGCGCCCCGCCCCAGCCGCCGTAGCGCGGGAAGTCGCCCGAGCGGCGCGTCCCGAACCACGGCAGCGGCGCGCGGTGGACGAGCGGATCGGGTTCGGGCGTCTCGATCCCCTCGACCGCCGGGTTCACGCTCCCCGGCTGCTCGGACAGGTACACCCCGTTCGCCAGCTGGCGCGTCCCGGCCGCGGTGAAGATCAAAGTCTCGCGCGGGGCGAGGCGGAAGCCCTGCTCCTTGGTGAAGCGCGAGGGCTTGCCGGTCCACAGATCGGTCAGCGCGATCGGCGCATCGTCGGTGAAGGCCAGGTGCTGCGCGGTCAGCGTCACGTCGGCCGCGCCGCTGCCGCGGTTGAACAGCGCAACCGCCTTGCGGCCGTCGGCGAGCGTCTTGACGTAGATCTGCACCTCGTCGGTGTCGAAGGCTAGCGAGGCCTGGTTTCCGGCCGGGTCCTGATTGACCGCGATGATCCGCGCGTTGCCGAGCATCTCGAGCAGCCCCGGCCAGGGCTTGCGCAGGTCGTAGCCGATGAAGAGCGGCGAGTTCTCGATCGCCCAGAGCGCGAAGTGCGAGCGCACCTCGGTCATGTGATCCTTGTCGAACTCGCCACTGCCGAGGAACAGCATGTCGGCGTCGTTCCACGTGCCGGGATGCGCGTAGAGCTCGCGCCGGCTGACCGTGTCGAGATTGTGGAGCAGCCGCCCCCAGCTCGGCGACAAATCCTCGCTCGTTCGCGAGACGCCGCCCAGGTCCTTGCCCCAGGCGCGGACGTTCGACGATCCCCACAGGCAGATCGAGAACAGGTACGCGCCGTCCGGATTGTGCCGGATCAGCGCATCCGCGACCTGCTGGTAGAGCGCGCGCACCGCCGCCACGTCGGTCCGCGCGAGCGAATCGCCCGCGATCAGCGGCGGGAAGGCGCGGAACCTGCCGGCGATCACCTTCGGATCGCTGGCGGGGAGGCCACGAACGCCGCAGCCGTCGACCTTGATCAGATCGAAGCCCCAGTCGGCGAAATAGAGCCGGATGTCCTGATCGACATGGCCGTAGAGCCCGATCTCGCGCTCGGCGACGGTGCCGACCGGCTGGCTCGCCGCGTCGTCGCCGCCGTAGATCTGCCCGCACGAATTGCGCCCGATGTCGCTGTAGATGCCGACCTTCAGCCCCATCGCGTGCAGCCGGTTCGTGAAGGGGCGGAACGTCGGATCGTCGCCGCCGACCGCGGCGGAGGGGAAGCGCTCGGCGCGGATCAGGACCCGCCCGTCGCTCTGGCGTCGCTGCCGCCACCAGCCGTCGTCGATGTTGACGTAGCGATAGCCCTTCACCGCCAGTCCCGAACGCACCAGCACGTCGGCGGAGGCGAGCACCTTCTCCTCGGTCACGTCGGTGAAGAAGGCGTTCCAGCTGCTCCACCCCATCGGCGGCAGCGTGGCTTCCCCGCGGGTGTTGGCGGACCAGCGGCCGGTCGGCACGAGCGGATCGGCAGGTGCGGCGGCGGCGGGCGGGAGCTTGGTCGCGACCTGGGCCGAGGGATTGCTCGGACATATCGACGCGACCGAGACTGCGACGAGCGCCGCCCGAACAAGATCCGTGCTCCGCCTGACGGTCATCGCGCCCCCTCCAACGTCCCTTGCCCGGCTCGCTGATATCGCTACCATAACACCGCAGGCGGAGCCGTCCACCGGCTCGGCGCAGAAAATCCGAACGGATCGGAGGGGAGCAGGTGGTGCGCAGAACTCTGGGAATCGCAGCCGCGTCGACGGCGATCGCGTTCGCGCTATTGTCCGGGTTGGGCGCGCCCGCCGTGGCGCAGCAGGAGCCCGCCGGGCCGACCAAGGCCGAGGCCGACCGGCTCGCTGCCGCGATCGTCGCGCGGATGACCACCGCCGAGAAGCTGCCCCAGCTCCTCAATGTCGCGCCCGCGATCCCGCGGCTGCGCATCCCCGCGTATAATTGGTGGACCGAATCGCTCCACGGCGCGATCGGCCCCGTCCCGACCACCAACTTCCCCGAGCCGATCGGGCTTGCCGCGAGCTTCGACGCGCCCCTGGTCAACCGCGTGGCGGGCGCGGTGAGCACCGAGGTCCGCGCGCTCCACACCCTGGGCCGCGAGACCGGCAAGCTCGGACGGATCGGCACTGGGCTCGACACCTGGTCGCCCAACATCAATATCTTCCGCGATCCGCGCTGGGGTCGTGGGCAGGAGACCTATGGCGAGGACCCATATCTGACCGCGACGATCGGCGTCGCCTTCGTGACGGGCATGCAGGGGCCGAACCCCGATCTGCCGGCGGTCATCGCCACGCCCAAGCATTTCGCGGTCCATTCCGGCCCCGAATCGACGCGGCATTCGGCCAACGTCTTCGTCTCGCCGCACGACCTGGAGGACACCTATCTTCCCGCCTTCCGCGCCGCGATCGTCGAGGGGCGCGCCGGCTCGATCATGTGCGCGTACAACCGGATCGACGGCCAGCCCGCCTGCGCCAGCGACCTGCTGCTCAAGGAGCATCTGCGCGGCGCGTGGGGCTTCACCGGCTATGTCGTGTCCGACTGCGACGCGGTGAAGGACGTCGCGGACAACCACAAATACGCGCCCGACCAGGCGACCGCGGTCGCCGCGTCGATGAAGGCCGGCGTCGACAACGAGTGCAACACGCAGACGATCGGCGATATGGCCGGCTTGCCCGATAGGTTCGGCGAGGCGCTACAGCGCGACCTGATCTCCGTGGGCGACATCGACCGCACGCTGGTGCGGCTGTTCTCGGCGCGCATCCGCAACGGCGATCTTCCCGGCGTCGCCGTCGCGCCCAAGCCGGGGCCGGTGTCGGCGATCGGCGGCCCTGAGCACGACGCGCTCGCGCGCGAGGCAGCGGCGAAGAGCATGGTGCTGCTCAAGAACGACGGCGTGCTGCCGCTCAAGCCCGGCCTGCGCGTCGCGGTGATCGGCCCGCTCGGCGACGCGACGCGGGTGCTGCGCGGCAATTACTCCTCGACGCAATCGGCACCGCCGGTGTCGGTGGTCGACGGCCTGCGCCGCGCGCCCGGCGTCGCCTCGGTCACGCTCGTCCCCTTCGGCGAGACGATCACCGACGGCGACCGCGTACCGACGAGCGCGCTGCTGACCCCGGACGGCAAGCCCGGCCTGCTCGCGCGCTACTACAACCCGGTCGTGCCGCCCAAGCTTCCGTTCGCACCGGGGACCGATCGCGAGGCGATGAAGGCGCTACGCTATCAGGCGAAGCCGGTCGTCACGCAGCGCGAGCCCGACGTCGCGGCGCGCGGACTGACGCTGCCGCGTGTCGACGATTATCACCGCACCGAATGGACCGGATTCCTCGTCGCGCCCGCGACGGGGACCTACCGGCTGGGGATCGGCGGCAGCGGGCTGCTCGAGCTCGATGGCCAAACTTTCCTCGACATTCCCGAAGGCCGGTTCAGCCCGCTACCGACGCTCAAGTCGGTGCCGCTCGAAGCGGGCCGCCGCTACAAGCTGCGGCTGGTCTCCACCGCGCGCGGCTTTGGCAACACCGACCTTGTGTGGAAGCGGATCTCGACCCAGCCCGACACCGATCTCGACGCCGCCGCGAAGACCGCCGACGTGCTGGTCGCCGCGGTCGGCCTCACCTCCGATCTCGAGGCGGAAGAGACGGGGCTCGACGTTCCCGGCTTCAAGGGCGGGGACAAGACGACGCTCGATCTGCCGGCCGAGCAGCTGCGGATGCTCGAGCGCGCCAAGGCGACCGGCAAGCCGCTGATCGTCGTCGCGATGAACGGCAGCCCGATCAACCTCGCCTGGGCGAAGGACAATGCCGCGGCGATCGTCGAGGCCTGGTATCCGGGCCAGTCGGGCGGGACGGCGATCGCCGACGTGCTGACCGGCCGGGTCAATCCGGGCGGAAGGCTCCCGCTCACCTTCTACCGCAGCGTCGACGATCTGCCGCCGTTCGACGACTATACGATGAAGGAGCGGACTTATCGCTACTTCACGGGCAAGCCGGTCTATCCCTTCGGCTACGGCCTCAGCTACACCAGCTTTAGCTATGCGCCGCTGGGCGTGATGCCCGCAGCTGGCGGCGCGGCGGGGGGCGTGCAGGTGTCGACCGAGGTGAGCAACACCGGCCAGCGCGTCGGCGACGAGGTCGTCCAGCTCTACCTCAACTTCCCCGACGTGCCGGGCGCGCCGCGGGTGGCGCTGCGGGGATTCCAGCGCGTGACGCTCCAGCCGGGCGAGACGCGGCCGGTGACCTTCGACCTGTCGCCGCGAGACCTCAGCGCGGTCGCGCTCGACGGGACGCGGCAGGTGATGGCGGGGCGCTACCGCGTCAGCGTCGGTTCGGGCCAGCCGGGGACGGGCGTCGCCGTGCGGTCGGCCGAGTTCACCGCCGAGGGCGGCGCACCGCTGCCCAAGTAGCGCCCGGACCTGCCGAGCGCGAGGGCGACCGAACCGACCCCGCTGGTCGGCGCCGCCCCGCACCCCTGTCAATCGAGGTCGAGCACCACCACCGACATCGCCGGCAGCGTCACCGACAGCGCGCCGTTCGCCACCAGCGCGCCCGCGAAGGGCTTGGGGGTGACGACGTCCGGCCGGTCGAAGTCGTTGTGCGCGTCCATCGCCGCGCCCGTTAGCACCCGGCCCGAAACGCTGCTCGCCGTGACGCCGGCGAGCGCGACCGACACGGGGATCGCCCGCTTCGGGTCGAGGTTGACGAAGGCGACATGGACGCGGCCCGCCTTGTCGCGCACCGCGGACACGCTGACCGCGGGCACCGCGACCTCGGCTTCGTGATACCAGGGCGAGGTCAACTCGACCGGCAGCGTCGTCGCGTCCTGCCACGGCTGGTAGAGGTCGAACACCCAATAGGTCGGCGTCCTCACCATCTTCGCGCCGTCGGTGAGCAGCATCGCCTGGAGCACATTCACCATCTGCGCGATCGCCGCCATCTTCACCCGGTCCGCATGGTGCGCGAAGATGTTGAGGTTGAGCCCGGCGACGATTGCATCGCGCAGGCTGTTCTGCTGGACGAGGAAGCCGGGATTGCTGCCCGGCGCGGGATCGTACCACGTCCCCCATTCGTCGACGACCAGCCACTTTGTCTTCTCGGGATCGTATTGGTCCATGATCGCCGAATGCCTGGTGATGAACTCGTCCATCGCCAGCGTGTTCTTCATCGTCGTCGCCCATTCGTGCTCGGGGAAGCCGAGGGCGGCGCCCTTGTCCTCCCACGTCGCCATTCGCGGGCGGGTGTAGTAATGGAGCGACAGGCCATCGATGTACTTGGCCGACTGCTTCATCAGCACCTCGGTCCAATGATAATCGGCGTCGCTCGGCCCGGCGGCGATCTTCAGCGTCTTGCCCGACTGGACCTTGGCGAACTGCGCATAGCGATTGATCTCGGCGGCGGCGTATTCGGCGGTCATGTTGCCGCCGCAGCCCCACAGCTCGTTGCCGAGCCCGACATATCGGACGGGGAACGGCGTGGGATGGCCGTTCGCCGCACGCTCCTTCGCCGGCGACGAGCCGGTCGGCGCGGTGAGATATTCGAGCCACTGCGCAGTCTCGCTCGGCGGCGCGCTGCCGAGGTTGGCGGAGAGATAGGCCTCCGCCCCCAATCGCTCGACGAACCCCATATATTCCTGGGTGCCGAAGGCGTTGTCCTCGTTCACCCCGCCCCAGTTCGTGTTGATCTTGATCGGGCGCTTGGCGCGCGGGCCGATGCCGTCGCGCCAGTGATATTCGTCGGCGAAGCAGCCGCCGGGCCAGCGCACGACGGGGACCTTGATCGCCTTGAGCGCGGCGAGCACGTCGCGGCGATAGCCGGCCTCGTTGGGAATCTTCGACCCCGGTCCGACCCAGACGCCGCCATAAATGCCGTGGCCGAGATGCTCGGCGAACTGGCCGAAGACCTGGCGGTTCATCACCGGGCCGGGGCGGTCGGCATGGAGCGTCGCGGTCGCCGCCTGCGGCTCGGCGTCCTGCGCCGCGGCCGAAACCGGCAGCGCAAGCGTCAGCGCGGCGATCAGCGCGGTGCGACGAGTGGCGGCCTTCACCGTGACGAGCATTGCGATCCCCTCCTCCGGCGTCGTGCCGACGCTCTCGTCAAATGTCTGAGCATAATCCGCTTGCGAGCGTCAACGCTTTATTGGTACCGCTATCATCGAAGCCGGCTGGGAGAGGGCTGCGGCCATGGCCAAGATCGACGATGGGACCGGGCGCGGTACCCGGACGCTGCGCAGTCGCGCGTGGTTCGACAATCCATTGAACATCGACATGACGTCGCTGTATCTGGAGCGGTATCTGAACTTCGGGCTGAGCCTGGAGGAGCTGCGGTCCGGCAAGCCGATCATCGGCATCGCCCAGACCGGCAGCGATCTCAGCCCG
>NZ_JBZFLG010000003.1:0-653988 GCF_058313435.1 Sphingomonas sp. SP6 | reverse complement strand
TTGACGCGGGGTGGAGCAGCCCGGTAGCTCGTCAGGCTCATAACCTGAAGGTCACAGGTTCAAATCCTGTCCCCGCAACCACCCAACATCCCCAAACACCAGCACGCCGCGGCGCGGTCCCCGGCCATCTGATCGGGCTTGGTCCACCATGGGCCGTCCCAAGCGTCAGGATTGCCAGCGCCGAGCAATCGCGAAGCCCGGGCTGTCGACCTGATCGGCGATGATGGCCGTACTGCCGCGATCGTCACCGTGACCGGCAGAGCTCGCGGGGCGTCTTGCCGCGGTCACCCAGTTCGATCGGACCGCCCATTCGCCCTTGGCGGTGCCCGGGGCAGCGCAGGTCAACAAGGCGCACGATCGACGCGGCAGCGCGATCGGCGCCGCTTGCGGAGCGAGGTCGCCGACCGTGCGCACGGAGCCGACGACGGGCATTGGCCGGGTCGGATCGTTCCTGATCGACGAACCCGGTCGTGCGTGAACGGGCCGCGCAATCGCGCGCCCGTGAGCGGGACCGTCACCACCATCGTCACAACCCCATTGCCAGAAGAATAGGGATCGCTAGCATATCCGAGTCGCGATGCGGTCGGAGGGGTGGAGATGAAATCTGTTCTCGGCTTGAATGTGTCCGCGCTGGCGCTCGCGGCGGCCACCCCGGTGTGCGCGCAGGCTGGTGAGCGGGCCGCTGCGCAGCCTGCCGCTGCCCGACCCCTCGCTCAAGACGGCGCCCGGACCGAGGGGCAGGCGGCCGAGCCGGCAGGTGCCGAAGACATCATCGTCACGGCGCAGCGTCGTTCGGAGAAGCTCCAGGACGTGCCGATCGCGATCGCCGCGCTCACTGCGGACATGATCCAGAAGCGTCGCGTGCTCGACCTGGTCGACTTGTCGAACGTCACGCCCGGGCTTCAGATCAAGACCGACGACAATGGCGCGAACCCGCGCATCTTCATCCGCGGCATCGGGGTGAACGACTTCAATCCGGCCACCAACTCGGCGGTCGGGATCTATTCGGATGGCGTCTACGTCGCCTCGCCGCTGGCACAGCGCCTCGCCTTCTTCGATCTCCAGCAGGTCGAGGTGCTGCGTGGGCCGCAAGGGACGCTCTATGGGCGCAACACGACCGGCGGCGCGATCAACATCAACAGCCGGATGCCCGACAACGACGTCGCCGCGGACCTCACCGCCGAATACGGGAACTTCAACTCGGTCAATCTTCAGGGCGGCGTCAGCGTCCCGGTCATCCGCGACATGCTCTCGGTCCGCGTCGCCGGGGTCTATCAACGCGACGACGGCTATACGGTCAACCGGCTGACCGGCAATCGCGGCAACAACACCGATCGCTGGGCCGGCCGCGGCATCGTCCACTTCACGCCGTCGAGCACGGTCACCGACAATCTGATCGTCAGCGGCGGCCGATCGCGCGGCAGTTCGATCCTGGCCTATGCCCGCACCCTGTTCCCCGCCACCGCCGACGCGACCGGGGCGGACGGGCTGTGCGCGCCGGCTTTCTACACCTCCGGCCAATGCACCAACATCCTCGGCTACGCGAACACCAGCAACGATCTGTACGAAGGCGACTACCGGTTCGAGGGCAAGGACAAGGTCAACCTGTTCACCGTCTCGAACTCGCTGACGGTCGATCTGGGCGGAGTGTCGGTCGTGTCGGTGACCGGCTATCAGCACGCCGACCGCGACGACCGCGAGGAGACCGACGCCAACCCGCTGCCGATCATCGATGCGCGTTACCGGGCAAGGCAGAACACGTTCAGCCAGGAGTTGCGGCTACAGTCGAACGACAAAGCCCCGCTCCGCTATGTCCTGGGCGCCTATTACGCGCACGATTTCATCGCCAACAATTCCTTCTACAATGTCCTGCCGGACTTCGTGTCCGACGACGCCGAACAGAATCTGGCGTTCGGGGTCGGCAAATACTCCTGGCCGCTGACGCAGAAGACGGACAGCTATGCCGGCTTCGGCCAGGTCGATTACGACCTCACCGGCACGCTGACGGCCACGGGCGGCCTGCGCTATTCCGCGGACCGCAAGCGCTTTCACTATGTCAGCGAAGCCGATTTCCTCACTGCACCGATCTTCACGTTCGACCAGAGCAAGACCTTCGCCTCGGTCTCCGGCAAGATCGGGCTCCAGTACAAGTTCTCGCGGGACGCCAATCTCTACGCAAGCTACAACCGCGGCACCAAGAGCGGCGGTTTCTTCTCCGGTCAGGCTGCCGATCCCGCGCTGGTCTCACCGTTCAAGGACGAGACGGTCAACGCCTACGAGGTGGGTGCCAAGACCGAACTGCTCGATCGCACGCTGCGCGCCAACGTCTCGGCCTTCTTCTACGATTACCAGAACCTCCAGGTCTACACGACCCAGATCGACGGGCTCATCACGCGCCAGGTGTTCACCAACGCATCCGCCGCGCGCGTCTACGGCGGCGAGCTCGAACTCGAGGCGCGCCCGTCGCGGGGGCTGACCGCCGAACTCGGTTTCTCCTACCTCAACGCCACCTATCGCAACTTCGTCTCTGCCGGCGCGGACTATTCCGGCAATCGACTGCCCTCGGCGCCCAGGATCTCGATCCAGCAGTCGCTCAACTGGGAGCATCCGGTCGGCTTTGCGACCGTCGTCGCCTCCGAGAACCTGTCGTTCCGCAGCAAGGTCTTCTTCGACACCGCCAACACGGCGCGGCTGACCGATGCAGCCCGCGCCTATCTGGACGCCCGCCTGGGGGTGCGCTTCGATCGCGACCGGTTCGAACTGGGCGTGTGGGGCAAGAACATCGCGCAGGAGACCAACATCTCCGATATCACCTCGATCGAGAGTCTCGGCTTCGACGTCTTCAGCGTCGGACCACCGCGAACCTACGGCCTCTACCTGAAGGCGCGGCTCTGATGACGCCTCCGCCCGACGCCGGCTGGATCGGCCCTCGCCTGACGGCGCGCGAGCTCGGTGCGATCCTGTTCGCGGGCGTCGTCGGGATCATGATCGCCGGTGTCGGGCCGCTGCTGTTCGGCGCGCTCCAGCAGCAGGGTCGGCTCAGCGCGGCGCAACTGGGGCAGGCGGGGATGCTCGAGCTCCTGACGATGGGGGTGGCGGCCGGCCTCACCGGCGCGGTCGTCGGAGTGTCGCGGTTGCGTTCGCTCACGATCGCATGCGGCGTCCTCACCGCGGCGCTGAACCTCGCGACGCTCGGCTGCGACGGCTGGATGCTCGTGATCGTAAGGGGCGCCAACGGCGTGCCGAGCGGCGCGCTCGTCTGGCTGATGACGGCCGCGATCGTGCGGACTCCGCGCCCGGCACGCTGGTCTGCGATCTATCTCACCGTCCAGGGCCTCGCGCAGCTGATCGTCGTCGCCGCGCTCGGGGCGCTGGTGAAGGGCCCCAGCGTCGTCGACGTCGGGTTCGGCCTCCTCGCCGCGCTCGGCCTCGCGGCCGCTGCGGCGGCGACGCTGGTGCCCCGGGGCTTCGCGCCGCTCCCGGTCGCGGCGGACGAGCCGAACGGGTTGCCGAGTCCGCGCGGCGTGTTCGCGCTGTCGGCGCCGTTCTTCTTCAACGCGGCGATCCTGTCGGTCTGGATCTACGTCGATCCGCTGTCGCGCCAGGCCGGACATCCGGAGCACACCGCCGAACTGGCCGTCTCCTTGTCGCTGGCGGCGCAGGTCGCGGGCGGGCTCCTCGCGACCGTGGTCGCCGGTCGGGTGGCCTGGTCGGCCGTTCTGATCGGCTGCCTTGGCGTGATGACCGGGTTGATGGGCGTGTTCGCCGGCCTTCCCTCGGCGGCGGTGTTCCTGTCAGCGTCGACGCTGTTCGGCTTTGTGTGGATGTTCGCCGCCCCGTTCATGACCCCGCTGGTGATCGACGCCGATCCGACCCGACGCGCCGCGGTCTACGGGTCCGGGGTCGCGATCCTAGGGTGCGGCGCCGGGCCGTTCCTCGCCTCGCTGCTGGTGAGCGACGCGGACGTCCGCGGGTCTGCGGTGCTCGGCGCGGGGTTGATGCTGGCGGCGATCCTAGTGGTCGCGATCGTGCGTTTGACACACCGCCACGTCGCTCTCACGCCGGCCGCATGACCGATACCGCGATCACTCCGGCGCAGCGCCGCCGCCGCCGCGCGAAGGCGGAACTGCGCCAGCGGACCGGGCCCGCGCTCGGCACCAAGGTCCAGCCGCGCCAGGCGCGCGCGCAGGATACGTTCGAACTGATCCTGGTCACCGCCGGCGAATTGCTGCGCACCATCGGCTTCGAGCAGCTCACCACCAATCTCATCTGCGAGCATGCGGGTCTCACTCCGCCGGCGCTCTACCGCTATTTTCCGAACAAATATGCGGTGCTGCACGAGCTCGGCGCCCGGCTGATGCGCGCGCAGGACGATCAGGTGATCGCCTGGATCGACGGCGGGGGCCTCCGCGGCGCCACCTTCGAGGAACGGCTGGCGAGCAGCGTCGCGATCCACGAACGCATGGTCGCGATCCAGCGCGACTTCCCGGGCGGCGTCGCGATCGGCCGTGCGCTGCGCGCCGTCCCTGCGCTCCAGGATGTCCGCTTCCAGTCACGCGATCTGGTCGCCGCGCATTTCCACCGGGCGATGAGGGATCTGCACCCGGGGGTGGGCAGCCAACGACTCGAGATCGCGGTGCGGATGATGGTCGAACTCAGCTACGCTGCGATCGAGATGGTCGTCGAGGAGCCGGACCGGGACGCCGATGCGATCAATCACGAGGTGTGCCTGATGTTCGCACACTATTTCGCGAATTTCTGAAGGAGCGGGTACCGGCATGGAATGGCGCAATTGGTCGGGAAGTGTCGTCGCGCATCCGCGCACGGTGGCGCGGCCGCGCGACGAGGGCGAACTGCGGAGCCTGATGCTGGCCGCATCGAAGCTCCGCGTGACCGGCGCGGGCCACTCGTTCATGCCGCTGTGTGAGACCGACGGCACGCTCGTCAGCATGGCCGATTATCAGGCGACGATCGAGATCGCGGCCGATCGCCGCTCGGTCTGGGCGCCGGCCGGCTGGGGGCTCAGCCGGCTGACCGAGGCGCTGTGGCGTGAAGGGCTGTCGCTGATCAATCAGGGCGACGTGAACCCGCAGTCCCTCGCCGGCGCGACCGCCACCGGCACCCACGGCACCGGGGTCGATCTGGGCAGCCTCTCCACCCAGATCATCGCGGTCGAGCTGATGCTTGCCGACGGAACGCTCGCACGATGTTCCGCGACCGAGCGCCCCGAGCTGTTCGAGGCGGCGCGGCTGTCGCTCGGGCTGATCGGCGTCGCGACGCGGATCCGGATCAACGTGCTGCCCGCTTATCATCTCGAGGAGCGGGTCGAGCGGCGTCCATTGGGCGAGATCGTCGAGCGCTGGCGCGAGCTCGGGGCGGCGACCCGCCACTTCGAGTTCTTCCTCTTTCCCTATTCGGATCACGTGATCTTCAAGACGCTCCACCCGGTGGAAGGATCGGGGGACGGCGATGCGGGGCAGGACATCGACGAGAGCAGGTTCCGCACGCTCTGCGAGGCCGGACGGCGCCTGCCCGCGACCATCCCTTGGCTCCACCGGCTGGCGATGCGGATGTCGGCCGGAAACCAGGTGCGGACCGGCCCGGCCTGGCGCATCTTCCCCTCCGACCGCACGATCCCGTTCGAGGAGATGGAGTACGAGCTGCCGCGTGAGGACGGGATCCCGACGCTGCTCGAGACGATCGCCTTCATCCGGAAGCGGCGCCTGCCCGTCATGTTCCCGATCGAGTTCCGGCTGGTGGCGGGCGACGATCTGTGGCTGAGCCCGTTCAACCGCGGCCCCGGCGCGTCGATCTCGTTCCACCAATATGCGCCGATGCCGTGGCGCGAGCTGTTCGCGAAGGTCGAGCCGGTGCTCGCGGGAGCGAACGGGCGTCCGCATTGGGCGAAGCGTCACACCCTCGACGCCGCCGACGTCCACCGGCTCTATCCGCGCACGCCCGATTTCCTCCGCGTCCGCGCCGAGGCCGATCCCGGCGCCAAGTTCGTCAACGCCGATCTCGCCCGGCTGTTCGACATTCCCCCCGCGCGGGAGCTCGCCGCATGACCGACGAGGAGCTGCATGCCCATCTGATCGGGCGCCAGGGATCACGCCAGGACCTCAACACGCCCGTCCTGGTGATCGACGCCGACGCGCTGGACCGCAACGTGCGCGCGATGGCCGATTTCGCGGCCGCGCACGGCGTCGCGCTTCGTCCGCACGCCAAGACCCACAAGAGCCCGGACATCGCCCGGCTCCAGGTCGAGGCGGGCGCGGTCGGCGCGTGCTGCGCCAAGATCGGCGAGGCCGAGGTGCTGGCCGACGCCGGGGTGACCGGGCTCCTCATCACCTCGCCGGTGGTGTCCGCCCCTGCGGTCGCCCGCCTGGCCGCGCTCAACGCGCGCAGCGACGGGCTGATCTGTGCGGTCGACCACCCGGGAAATGCACGGGCGATCGCGGCGGCGGTGTCGGCCACGGGCGGCCCGCCGCTGTCGGTGGTGATCGATGTCGATCCCGGGATCCACCGCACCGGCGTCGCCTCGCCCGAAGCGGCGGTCGCGCTGCTCGCGGCGATCCGCGAGACCGACGCGCTGCGCTACATGGGGGTCCAGTTCTACTGCGGACTCCAGCAGCATATCGAGGATTATGCCGAACGCGAGGCGGCGATGCGCGAGCGGGCGGAGTATCTGCGCACCGTCATCGCCGCATTGGACGCGGGCGGCGGGACACCCCAGATCGTCACCGGCGGCGGCACCGGCACCCACCGGATCGACGTGACGCTGGATCTGTTCACCGAGCTCCAGGTCGGCAGCTACGTCTTCATGGACGATCAGTACCGCGCCTGCGCGCTCTCGGCGACGGATGAGGAGACGTTCGCGAGCGCCTTGTTCATCGACACGCGCGTCGTCAGCACGAACACGCCCGGGCTGGTGACGGTCGACGCCGGCTTCAAGGCCATGTCGACCGACGCCAAGCCCGCTCAGATCGCGGCGGGCGCGCCCGAGGGCTCGCGCTTCCTGTTCATGGGAGACGAGCAGGGTGCCCTGATCCTGGGGCCGGGCGAGATGCCTGCGCTCGGCGCGATGGTGCGGCTGACCCCGCCGCACTGCGACCCGACGGTCAACCTCTACGACACCTATCACGTGTTCCGAGGCGATACGCTGATCGCCTTGTGGCCGGTCGCGGCGCGGGGACGATCCCGGTGAGACCGCGCCGCCGCCGATCCGGTGGCAAGCGTAGTTAATCGGGCCTTTACCGCGCTTTCGTAGCGAGGTGGGATGGTTCGTTCCTTTCCCCTCCGGTCCGCGGATCTTCCGCTCGTCGCCGCCTTCGCGTTGCTCGCCTGGCTGGGGCTCGCCTTCACCCGGGGCGCGTCACCGGTCGCGGCGCTGTGGCTGCCCAACGCGCTCCTCGTCGGCGTCGCGTTCCAGCGCGCGAGGCTCGCCTGGCCGTCGGTCGCGCTCTGCGCCCTAGCAGGTGCCGCCGTCGGGCTGAGCAACGGGCTGCCCTATCCCGACGTGCTGGTCCGCTCGACCGCCAACCTTGTCGAGATCGTGCTGGTCCTGGTGGCGATGCGGGCCGGGCGTGGCCGCGTCGACCTCGACTCGCTGGCCGAGGTCGGACGGTTCGCGCTGCTCGCCGGCGTGGTCGCGCCCGGAGTCTCGGCGTGTCTGGTCGGCGGCCACGCCGCGCTTGCAGGTGATCCGCTCGCCGCGGCGACCGGGTTCGCCTGGGCAATGGCGCACGGGCTCGGCTATCTGATCCTCGCCCCGCTCGTCTGTTCGCTCGCCGCGGCGATGCGCGAGCCGCCGCGCCTCCCGCGCGAACGCCGCTGGGAGCTGCCGGTGATCGCGCTCGGCACGCTCGCCATCACCGCGGTGCTGTTCGGCCAGTCGCGCTATCCGCTGCTGTTCCTCGCCGGTCCGGCGGTGATGTTCGCCGCGCTCCGCTTCGGCCAGCTCGGCGCGGCGGTGTCGGTGATCGCGATCAGCGTGATCGCGTCGGTCGCGACCGTCCTCGACATGGGGCCGATCACGCTGGTCCATGACGGCATGCAGGCGAAGCTGCTGATCCTCCAGCTGTTCCTGGCGGTCAATTGCGTGATGGGGCTGCCGGTCGCCGCCATCATCAAGGGCCTGGAGGAGACTCGCCGCCGGCTGCGCGCCAGCCGCGACGAGGTCCAGGCGGTGCTGGCCAACATGGAGGAAGTGGTCTTCCGTACCGATGGCGCGAACCATTGGGCCTATCTCAATCCCGCCTGGGAGACCGTGACGGGCTATTCCGTCGCGGAGAGCCTCGGCCGCGAACTGCCTTGGCTCGTCCATCCCGAGGATCTGCCCGCGCTCGACGCGATGCGGCTCCTGCGCCGCCACGGCAGCCTCGACCGGCCTGCGAAGCTCCGCCTGATTCGCAAGGATGGCGGCATCCGCCATGTCGAGGTGACCGCACGACTGCTCCGCAACGAGAGCGGGGAGGCGATCGCCGCCACCGGCATGATCCGCGACGTCACCGAGCGCGTCACGTTCGAGGCGGCGCTGCGCGAGAGCGAGCAGCGCTTCCAGACGCTCGCCGACCTCGCCCCGGTCGGCATCTTCCGCACCGACGGCGCGGGGAAGCTCGCCTACGTCAATCGCGCCTGGTGCGACTATGCCGGGATCGCGCGGGAGCAGGCGCTGACCCAGGGATGGGGCGACGCCATCCACCCCGACGATCTGCCCCGTCTGCGCGCCGGATGGGGCGACGCGGTCGCCACCTCGTCGCAGTATCGCGGCGAGTTCCGGTTCGTCCACGCGGGCGGTGCCGAGGTCTGGGTCGAGGCGGTCGGCTCGGTCGAGCGCGACATCTTCGGCTGTCCCACGGGCTATATCGGAGTGATCCTCGACGTGACCGAGCGGATCGCCACGACTCGGGCGCTCGCCGAATCGGAGGCGCAGTTGCGGCTGCTCGCCAGTAATGCGACCGACGCGGTCTTCCGCCTCGCGCTCGACGGCACCTGCCTCTACGCCTCGCCATCGGTCGCCGAGGTGATCGGAGTGGCGCCGCGCCACCTGATCGGCGCGCAGATGCTCGATCGCTTCCACCCCGAAGACGACGCCACCGTCCGCGAGGCCTATCGCCTGCTCTCGAGCGGCGCGCGCGACCGGATCGTGATCAGCTACCGCTCGCAACCGCTCGACCGGCCCGAATGGGTCTGGCTCGAGGCGAATTGCGGACTGGTCCGCGACGCCGCGGGGGCGCCGCAGGAGCTCATCGTCTCGATCCGCGACAGCACCGCGCGCAAGCGGCTGGAGCTTGCGCTCGCTGCCGCCCGCGACGCGGCGGAGATCGCGGCGAGCGCCAAGTCGCGCTTCCTGGCCGACATGAGCCATGAGATCCGCACGCCGATGAACGGCGTGATCGGCGCGACCGAGCTGTTGCTCGACGGCGAACTCGCCCCCGAACAGCGCGTCCGCGCGCAGGTCATCGCCGATTCGGGGCGCGCGATGATGCGCCTCCTCAACGACATCCTCGATCTGTCGAAGATCGACGCCGGATATATGCGGCTGGCCAAGGAGCCGGTCGACCTGCGCCATGCGCTGCGCGGCTGCGCCAAGCTGATGGCCCCGCTCGCGGAGAGCAAGGGGCTGCTGCTGGGCGTCGACATCGACGATGCGGTTTCGGAGCGGATCGAGGGCGACGGGCTGCGGCTGCGCCAGATCCTGCTCAACCTGCTCGGCAATGCGGTGAAGTTCACCGAGGTCGGCGAAGTCTGGCTGCGCGCCGATGTGGTCGCGGAGGGCGCGTTCCTGGAGATTGCGGTGAGCGACACCGGCATCGGCATCGCCACCGATCGGCTGAGTGCGATCTTCGATCAGTTCGTCCAGTCTGATCTCACCACCGCGCACCGCTATGGCGGCACCGGACTGGGGCTGGCGATCAGCGCGCAGCTCGCGCGGCTCATGGGCGGCGACGTCGCGGTGACCAGCGCACCGGGCAAGGGGACGACCTTCGCGCTGCGGATACCCCTGATCGCGCTCGCCGCACCGTCGCCGGTGTCCGCGCCCGCGACCGTATCGCCCACGCCCCAGGTTCGGACCGATCTCCGCGTGCTCCTGGCCGAGGATCACGAGATCAATCAGATGCTCGCGCGCGCCATGCTGGAGCGGCTCGGCGCGACGGTGACCCTGGCCGCCGACGGCGCCGGCGCGCTGGCGGCGGTGACGACGGCGGAGGCCGAGGGGCAGCCCTTCGCGCTCGTCCTGATGGACATGCAGATGCCGGTGATGGACGGCGTCGAGGCGACCCGCGCGATCCGCGCCGCGGGGATCGCCGCCGAGCGGCTGCCGATCGTCGCGCTGACCGCGAACGCTTATGCCGACGACGTCGCGCGGTGCCTGGCGGCGGGGATGCAGGCGCATCTGGCCAAGCCGCTGCGCATCGCCGACCTTGAACAGGCGGTCGACCGCTGGACGGCGGGCGGCGCGGCGCAGGTGGGCGCGCGGGCGCTCGCGGTCGCGTGACCCCAAGGGGTGATTTCCCCGGCGTCCGGCATCTGGGACAAGGACCCATCGCCGGTGGGGGTTCCCTTCTTCTTGGCGAACGCCTTTTCGGAGACCCGCCATGCGCCGTATCGCCCTGATCATCACCGCCGCCCTCGCCGGGCTCGTCGCGGTTCCTGCCGCCGCCCAGACCCAGACCGTGATCGCGGGCAGCATCGTCCAGTCGCTCGCCGGCGATAGCGCCAGCTGCCTGCGGGGCACCGGCACCAAGGTCTGCGCCGACTATCAGGAGCGGCTGCTTCAGAGCGTCGGCCGCAACGCGGCGGCGAAGAATGGCCGCATCTCGGTCGACGAGCTCGGGCGTCGTCAGCTCGACGCACTGGTCGCCAGCATCAACTGACCGATCCCGTAAACGCGAAAATAACCACAATGGTGGCATTCGCATTCCGCCGCGCCGGGGGGCGCGGCGGAATCGATGCAGAGGCCGGATGTCCGCCACCACGCCAGCAACCGTGATCGTCGTCGACGACCACCCGATGTGCCGCCAGGCGACCGCGATGGCGCTGGGGGTCGCCGACCCCGCCTTGCGCGTGGTGGAGGCCGCGACCATCGCCGAAGCGCGCGCCGCCGCGGGAGAGGCCGTCCTCATGACCCTCGATCTGTCGCTTCCCGACAACCGCTCGGTGCTGGGCGTCCCGGCGCTGATGGCCGAATTTCCGGCGCTCAAGCTGCTGGTGATCAGCGGCGCGACGCATGCCGGGATCGAACGCCAGGTCGCCGCCACCGGCGCGCACGGCTATCTCTCCAAGGCGACCCCGATCGCGACGATGGTCGAGGCCATGCGCAGGGTGCTCGCGGGCGGACGCTGGTTCGGCCCCGATGCCGACGGCGCGGCGGACGACGGCGACTTCGACCGGCTGGCGACGCTGACCCCCGGCCAGTCGCGCGTGCTTCGGGCGATGGAGGACGGGCGGCTCAACAAGCAGATCGCATTCGATCTGGGACTGTCGGAGATCACGGTGAAGGCGCACGTCAAGGCGATCCTCAAGAAGCTGTCGGTGCCCAACCGTACGCAGGCGATCCTGATGCTCAGGCGGGCGGAGGCGTGAGCGGGGCGGACGAGCCGCTGCTCGATCCCGCTCAGTTCGGCGGCTATGCCGAGATCCTCCCACCCGAGCAGATGGCGGCATTGGTTCTCGCGTACCGCCGCGAGCTGGCGAGCCGGCCGGTCGAGCTCCTGGAGCTGATCGCGCGCGGCGACCTGGCATCGGTGCGGATCGCCGCCCACCGGCTGAAAGGCGCGTCGCTTACGATCGGCGCGCGCCGGGTGGCGATGATCGCCGGCGCGATCGAGGAGGCGGACGCGGGGGCGCTCCCATCGCTTGGCGAGACGCTGCGGCACGACGCCGAGGCTACCGCGTGTGCGGTGGCCGCCGCCTTCAGCCCGTGATCCGCAGCCTGGTGAACAGCATCGCGCCGGTCGGATCGCGGCCGTAGCGCGGCTGGATCGCCGCGGGCAGATCGTATTTGCTGACGAGCCCGCCCAGATCGAGCGCGATCTTGCCGAGCGGGATCGTGTGATAGCCGCCCAGGCTGAGCTTGCCCACCGTGAAGACCTCGCCCGAGAGCGGATCGTCCTCGCCGAACAATTCATCCTTATCGACCCGCTCGGCGCGGCCGAACGCGGTCCATTGCCCGAGCTGGATCGCGCTTTCGAGCAGGAAGGCGTCGGTGACGTGGGCGTGGTCGCCGCCCCTGGGATCGTTGCGGCCCCAGGCGAAGGTCGACTGCCAGTTGCGCCGTTCGCCCAGCGGCAGGTTCCAGGTCACCGAGGCGGAGGTGCGGCGAACGTCCTCCTTCGGGTGCAGCGCCTCGGGGCTGCGGACGAGGCCATGGCTGACCTGCGCCGACAGGTTCGCCGTCGGATTGAGCGTCGCGCGGACCGACCAGCTGTCCATCCGCGGTCGCTCGATATCCCAGCGGTTCTGGTCGGGCTCGCGCCCGGTGAAGACCGAGCCCTCCAGCTTCAGCCCGCGATAGACCAGTCCGGCGGTCGCGACGCCGAACGTCACGTGGGTGCTGTCGAGCCAGTGATGGGTGATCGGGGCTTCGGGGTTCGCCGTCCCGGCGAAGCGATGCATGTAGGTCGCGGGGCCTAGCGCGGGCTCGCCCGGCAGGCCGACATACAGAAAACCGGAGACGTCCTTTCCCAGCGGGCGCGTGTAGGCGGCGGCGAGTTCCATGACGGCGTCATGCGGGTGCTGCCGGTCGACCAGCTCGGTACGACCGTCCGCGGTCTCCCCGGTCGCGAGCAGCAGCGGATAGCCGCGCTTCCCCATCAGCGGATCGAGGCTGCCCATCGCGCGCAGCGTCAGCGTGCCGCCTTTCAACGGCCGCTGC
This sequence comes from Sphingomonas sp. SP6, assembly GCF_058313435.1. Lineage (NCBI taxonomy): Bacteria > Pseudomonadati > Pseudomonadota > Alphaproteobacteria > Sphingomonadales > Sphingomonadaceae > Sphingomonas > Sphingomonas sp. SP6. The sequence continues at coordinate 641,111 of NZ_JBZFLG010000003.1, read as the reverse complement.
GCCATCCCCATCAGCATCGAGGCGACGAAGGTCTTGTCGTCGCCGCGCGGCCCGCCCTGATCGTCGTAGACAAGCGTGGCGTAGCCGTGGACCATCGTCGCCCAGCCGGCGGCCTCGCCCATGATCCCCCACATCGGCGCGCTGTCCGGCTGCCATGCGGTGCCCGAGGCGTCGCGGGTCATGGGATAGGGGCCGAGCGCGCCGGTCATGGCGTGGCTGTCCATCCCGGCGTGATCCATGCCCGCCATCGCCGCATGGTCCATCGCGGCATGATCCACGGTCGAACGATCCGTCGCGCGCATCGGCTCGCTCTGGCCGGATTGCGCCTGCGCGGCGATCGGGGCGGCAAGGGCGACGCTCGTGAGGAAAAGGCGGAACAGGATCATGGGGCTCGTCGGATGGTGAACCCAGCGGCTATAGCGTCCGTACCAGGGTACGGAGTCAAGCGCGCATGTTGACGATCGGGCAGTTCGCCGCGGCAGCCGGGGTCGGGGTCGAGACCGTGCGTTATTACCAACGGCGCGGGCTGCTCGCCGTGCCCGAACGCGGAGCCAAGGCTCGTCGCTACGGTGAGGACGACCTGCGCCGGCTGCGCTTCGTCCGCCACGCGCAGGCGGCAGGATTCCACCTCGGCGACATTGGCGAGCTGCTCGAGCTCGACGCGGTGGACGACCGGGCGCGGGCGCGCGACCTGGCGCAGGCGCGGCTCGCCGCACTCGACGCACGGATCGCCGAGCTGCGGCGCGCGCGGACCGCGCTCGCGCGGCTCGCCGAGGCGTGCGGCCGCGGGCAGGCCGGGCCGTGCCCGATCCTCGCGGCCTTCGAGAGCGCCGACTGACCTGCGTTATCGGCCGGTGAAGCGCTTCAGCGCGGCGAGTCGATCGGCGAGCGCCTGCTGCGCGACCGCCGCGTCGCGCTGCAACTCGAAACCGTGGAATGCGCCGGGATAGACGTGGAACTCGGTCGGCACCCCGGCGGCGAGCAGCCGGCGCGCATAGTCGAGGTCTTCGTCGAGGAACAGATCGAGCGCGCCGGTCGCGATGTAGGTCGGCGGCAGCCCGGCAAGGTCCTCCGCACGCGCGGCGGCGGCATAGGCGGGCACGTCGTCCCCGCCCGGCTCGCGGCCGAGGAGCGCACGCCAGCCGAAACGGTTGTTGTGCGCGGTCCAGACGAACCGGCCCGTCACCGGATGCGGCTCGCGCACGCAGGTCCGGTCGTCGATCATCGGGTAGATCAGCTGCTGGAAGGCGAGCGGGTGTTCGCCCCGGTCGCGCGCGAGCAGCGCCAGCGCGGCGGCGAGCCCGCCGCCCGCGCTTTCGCCCATCACCCCGATCCGCGCCGCGTCGACCCCGAGCGACGCCGCGTTGGCGACCATCCAGGCGAGCGCGGCGTAGCAATCCTCCACCGCGCCCGGGTACGGCGTCTCGGGCGCGAGCCGGTATTCGACCGAGACGATCGGGCATCCCGTCGCCGCCACCATCGGCGCGAGCGCGAACCCCATCACCTCCGCGGTCCCGCCGACATAGCCGCCGCCGTGGATGTGGAGGACCGCAGCCGTCGGCGCGGGCGCGGGCGCCGCCGGACGCCAGATGTGAAGGTCGAGGGCGTCGCCGTCGGGGCCGGCCGTCCGCGCGATCTCGCGGGTCGCCACTCCCTCCGGGATCGGCGGCAGCGGCATCGCCCGCCCGGCGCTGCGCATCGTCGGCAGCATCTCGGGCGTCAGGTCGACCGTCGGCCAGGCGTCGAGCAGCGGCAGCAACTCCGGGTCGACGAGAGCGAGCGTGTCCATGGGTGTCCTTTCAACTGACGCCAAGGCGCTCGCCGCGGGGGCCGTGGGCCAGCGCCGCGCCCGCGCGTTCGGGGTCCTCAAAGACGTGGCGCTGGATCGCGGTGCGCGCGAGCTGTGCGGGGGTCACTCCGATGAACCGGCCGAAGTCGCGGATCATGTGTGACTGGTCGGCATAGCCGACCGCCCCCAGCACCGCCGCCGCCCCGTTCTCCGCGGCGATCCGCTGTGCCGCGCGGAGCGCGCGCTGGCGCATCGCCAGGCTCTTGGGGCCGATGCCCGTCAGGTCCGATGCGATCCGCTCCGCCTGTCGGCCCGACACGCCCAGCCGTTCGTGCAGCCCGGCGAGCGTCAGCGGCGCATGCGCGGCGAGCCAGTCGTCGAGCGCGGCGGCGCGCCGATCCTCTCGGTCGGTAGCGTCGATCCGCGCCGCCAGCCAGCCCTCAAGCAGCCGTGCCCGCGCCTCGTGCCGCGGCTCGTCCCCCAGCCGCGCGACCAGTCCGCCGATGGCGCGCGGCCCGATCAGCGCCGCGAGATCGGTGGCGCTGTCGGCGAGCAGCCCCGCCGGCGCGCCGATCAGCCGCCGGTAGCCGCGCGCCGTCAGCCCCGCGCCGACCGCAGTGAGATCGTGGGTGGTGCGGATGTGCATGGTCCCGCCCATCGGGCCGACCAGCATCGGCCGGTCGACGATGGTGGCGGCGGTGCCGCGGAAGCGCACCGCGACATAGCCGTCGAGCCGGACGAACACCTGGCTCTCGATCGCAGGCATCCAGGATTCGAAGGCGGTCCGCTCGCCGGTCCAGGCGAACAGGTTGGTCAGATAGGGGCCAAGCGCCGGCGCGGGGGCGAAATAGCGCAGCGCCTGCGAGGGCAGCCCCGACATGGGCGCTAGTGGACGAACCGCGCGACGACGTCGCGGTAGCTGCGGCTCACCTTCACGCTCGCGCCCGAATTCAGGACCAGGAAGCATTCGCCGTTGGTGTGCGGCTTCACTTGCTTGACGAGGTCCAAATTGACGATCGTCGAGCGGTGGACCCGCTGGAAGCGCCGCGGATCGAGGCGCTTCTCCAGATCCTTCATCGTCTCGCGCAGGATCAGCGTGTTGTCGCCGGTGTAGATGCACATGTAGTCGCCCGCGGCGTCGATCCGCTCGATCGTGTCGACGTCGACGCGGAAGATCTGCCCGCGATCCTTGATGTTGATGAGCTTCTCGAAGCGGTTGGACGAGACCTCGCCGGGCTCGGTCCCGGCGATGTCGGCGGCGGCATCGGGCGCCACCTCGGCCAGCACCTCCTTAAGCTTCTCGACCTCGCCGACGCTGCGCTTCTCGGTCAGCCGCTGGCGCATCCGGTCGAGCGTGTCGGCGAGGCGCGATTCCTCGACCGGCTTCATCAGATAGTCCGCCGCCTGCGCCTCGAACGCCTTGAGCATATGGTCGCCATAAGCGGTGACGAAGACGAACAGCGGCGGCTCGACCTCCATCAGCCCCTGGATCACCGAGAAGCCGTCGAACCCGGGCATCTGGATGTCGAGGAAGACGAGATCGGGCTTGTGCGTCTTGATCGCCGAGATCGCCTCGCGCCCGTTCTGGCATTTGGCGACGATCTCGACGTCGTCGTGCGCCTGGAGGCGCAGTTCGAGCCCCTGGATCGCGAGCGGCTCGTCGTCGACGAGGATGGTGCGGATGGTCATTCTCTACTCTCTACTCGTCCAACTACTTGACCTGGTCGTCGGTCTGGAACGGGATCTCGATCTCGACCCCGAACCCGCCGGCCGGCAGCGCCTGCATCGTGAACCGGTGGTCGGGCCCGTAGGCCTGCGCCAGCCTCTCCCTGATATTGGCGATGCCAACGCCGGTGGAAAGGCTTGGCCGGTTCTTCGCCACCTGCAATCCCGGTCCGGTGTCCGACACGCCGATCTGCACCCGATCCCCGGCGAGCCGCACGTCGACGCAGATTTCGGCCCCGTCCTCCTTGGGCGTCACCGCATATTTGATCGCATTCTCGACCAGGGGCTGGAGCAGCAGCGAGGGCAACCGCGCCTTCTCGGCGGCGGGATCGATGTCGAACTTCGGGCGCAGCCGCTCCTCGAAGCGCATCTTCTCGATGTCGAGGTAGAGCTTCAGCGTCTCGACCTCCTGCGCGATCGTGACGTGCGCGGTCGGCTCGTTCGCCAGCGTGTAGCGCAGGAACGACGCAAGCCGGCTGAGCATGACGTTGGCGCGCTCGGTCTGCTTGAGGAGGACGAGCGTCGAGATCGAATTGAGCGTGTTGAACAGGAAATGCGGGTTGAGCTGGTAGCGCAGCATCGCCAGCTGCGCCGAGGAGGCCTGCACCTCCAGGTCGCGCATCTGATCGATCTGATCCTCGACGATCAGGTAGAAGTTGATCCCGAAATAGAGCGCGGACCAGCCGGCGAGCACGGTGAAGTTGAGGAACACGCTGCCCAGCAGCAGCGCCAGGTCGACCCCCGGCGCGGAGTTCTTGATGAAGCCGAACGAGAAGGCGTCGAGCAGCGAGTAGAGGAAGGTCGCCGCGCCGAGCGTCAGCACGGTCAGCAGGATGCCGGTGAATCGGCCCCAGGTGCGGTACAGACCGTAGAGCGTCGAGAGCAGCAGGGTGATGCAATAGCCGACGATCGACTCGATGATGATCGGCACCACCGTCTGGAGCGAGAAGCCGTTCGACAGCGTCGAGACCGTGCGGAGCAGCAGGTATCCCGACCAACCCGCCGCCTGGAGCAGCCAGAAGGCGCGCGCCTTGTCCTCGAAGAACGGCCGCGCGAACAGGCCGTCGGGCCGGGGCGAGGCGGCCGGGCCGGCGAGTGCCGGGGCGTTGAAGGTCGTCGCCATCGACGCCGGCCCTTACACGGCCCGTGCGCCCCGCGCAAAAGCGAAGGGCCGCCGCTCCGGTCGGAACGGCGGCCCTCCGGGGTCGCGGCAGAGCGCAGGATCAGAACTTGAAGCGTGCGCCCAGGCGGATGAAGTAGAGTGACGGGCGAATTTCGGCGATCGCGTCGCTCGGCTTCACCGCCGAGGTGTAGCGGTACTGGACGCAGGGCTGCGCCGACGAGGTGGCGATCTGCCCGGCGGTCGGGGCGACGCCGGTCGGGACCGCGGTCGTCAGGCACTGCACCTGAACCACGTCCTCCAGGTACGGGAACGCCGCCTGGCGGAAGCCGCCCCAATCCTTGTTGAGCAGGTTCGGCAGGTTCTGGATGTCCGCGAACACCGAGAAGCGCGACTTGCCGACGAAGGTCGGGATCTCCTGCTCCAGGTGGAGATCGAGACGGGTGAAGGCGTTGGCGCGGGCGATGTTCCGCGGCGCGACCTTGCCCCGGTAATCCTCCAGCTTGGTGCCCTTGATCACGTCCTCGAGCGCCGCCTGCGTCGCCGCCGTGTCGTAGCTGACGATCGAGTCGCCGTCCGCCTTCGGCACGTAGAGCAGGTAGCGGGCGTCGTTGCCCACCAGTCCGAACACCGACGAGCGGACGGCACTGCCGGCGTCGGCCATCGTGTAGCTGTAGGGCCGGCCCGCCGAGGTCTCTCCGAACAGCCCGATGATCGTGCGATAGTCGCCGAAGAAGGCATGGTCGAAGTTCGCGCCGTACTTGAACGACCAGGCGACCTGATCGTTCGACGTGCCGTAGGCCGCCGCATTTCCGAGGAAGGCACCGTTGGTGTAGTTCGAGCTCGCGGTCGACGAGGTCGCCGGGGTCTCGTCCTTCACGTCCTGGAGCGAATAGGAGACGTCGAGGCCAAGACCGAAGTCGAACTGCTTGTGCGCGCGGACGACGCCGACGTGGCTGCGGCCCTTGTCGCCGTTCTCCAGCACGATGTCGGTGTTGGTGTTGGTGCCGACCAGCGGGCCGTAACGGGTGCGCCCGTCTGGCAGCGTCCCGATCGGAACCGAACGGTAATCGACGAAGCGCAGCGAGTCCTTCGTGCGGCTGAAGTAATAGTCCGCACCGAAGGTCCAGCCGCCGCCGAGCAGGTTGCGCGGGCTCCAGTCGGCCGACAGCGTCGCCTTGTAGACCGACGGGATCTGGAAATTGCGCGAGAGCGCGTTGATGTTCGCCAGCGGGTTCGGCCCCGTATTCGGGATCAGCGCCTGGAGCTGCGCCGGGATGGTGCTGCCCGAGACGTTGTTGAGCACTGCCGCGCCGATCGTCGGGGCAAGCGGCGCACCGTTCAGCGTGTAGGTATCCGGGCCGGTGCGGATCACCGTCACCGAGTTGATGCCCACGCCGCCCTGGCCCGCGCCGGCGTTCGAATAGCTGTTCGACAGATAGACGTCCGGGGTACCCCCGCCGAAGATGCCGAAGCCGCCGCGCAGCTTGACGTCGTCGATCGGCTGCCAGTTCAGGCCGATGCGCGGCTGGAACAGCCCCAGACCCTTGAAGTTCTTGCCGTTCGAATAGCCGTAGCGATCGACGAAGCCCGGATTGACCGGGATGTCGGTGTTCTGGTCGAACAGGTCGTAGCGCGCTCCGTACGCCAGCGTCAGACGGGGCGTGATCTGCCAATCGTCCTGGATGCCGAACGTGTACTGGCGATACTTGAAGCTGGCGGCGGCGTCGTTGACGTTGCCGGACCCCGGGGCCTGGAAGGTCACCGACCCGGCATTGCCCGCCTGGAAATCGGCCACCGAGTCGAAGTAATAGTTGCCCGTCGCATTCTGCAGGAAGAGATTGAAGATCTTGGTCTCGCTATATTCGGCGAAGACGCGCAGATCGTGGTTCGCATGCTGCAGGCGGGCGAGGAACGAGCCGTTGTAGGTGTCGGTGTTGAACACGTTCGCCTGGCGCGAGATGTCCGGCCCGAAGAACACGCGGCCCTGTGCCGGGGCGCCGTTCACCGACGCAGTGCAGGTGTTGGCGGCGCCGACGCTGGTCGGGTCGAGGCAGACGCCGAACTGCGCGAAGTCGGTTCCGCCCAGCGAGAACGAGCCGCGCTCGTAGCTCTTGTAGAGGAACCGCGCCTCGGTCGAGAACTCGTCGGTCCACTGCGAATTGAGCTGGGCGATGCCCGCGCGCAGCAGCTCGGTCGCACGGTAGGCGTTCGAGCCGAGGCCGATCGAGGGGCCGGTGTTCGAGGCGCTGGTGTTCTGGAGGAAGGTCGTCTCGTCGTAGGCGTTGATGTAGCTGATCGACAGGCGCTGGTTGTCGGTGACGTTCCAGGTGATCTTGCCGACGATCTTCTCGTCCTTGTCGTTCGAGATCGTCACCGGATCGAGCGGATCGAAGCCGTACTTCGACTGCGCGATATCCTGGATGTTGGCGACCTGATCGGCCGAGACGTTCGGAATCTGGCCCAGCACCGGCGACAGCGGATTGCCCTCGGTATTGCGCTCGCCCGAGACCATGAAGAACAGCTTGTCCTTGATAATCGGACCGGACAGCGTCGCGCCGTAAGTCTCGCTCTTGAAGTTGAGGTTGGTCTTGACGTCGTCCTTGTTGCGATCGCCGGTCAACCCGTCGGTGTTCTGGCTGTAGAAGCCGTTGCCGTGGAACTCGTTCGTTCCCGTCGCGAGCACCGCGTCGATCGCGCCGCCCAGGAAGTTGCCCTGGCGGATGTCGTAGGGCGCGACCGAGGTCGAGAACTGCGCGATCGCGTCGAGCGGCACCGGGCCGCGGCGCGTGGGGTTCGCGTCGGAATTGAGCCCGAAATTGTCGGAGACGACGACGCCGTCGACCGAGAAGCGGTTGTAGCGCGGGTTGATGCCGGCGAAGGAGATCGTGCGGCCACCGCCCGATCCCGACGTGTCCTCGAACTTCGCAAACGGATCGCGGCGGGCGAGGTCGCGGATATCGCGATTGATCGAGGCGACGCGGGCGATCTGACGCGCGGTCAGCACGGTCTGCGGGCCGTCGCCGGTGGTGCCGGCGCCCGCGACCCGCGAGGCGGTGACGACGACGTCCTGCGAGGCCTCGGCGCCTTCGCCGGCGGCGGCCATCAGATCGACCGGGACTTCGAACGGCTGGCCGACCACCAGGAACACGTCCGTGATCGTGCGCGAGCCCTGAGCGCTGGTCACCTCCAGGGTGTAGGGGCCACCGGGACGCAGGCCGCCCAGGCTGAACGCGCCGTCCGCCCCGGTCGTCGCGGTCTGGCGCGCGTTGGTCGAGGTGTCGATCACGGCGATGCTGGCGCCGGCGACCGCCGCGCCGGCGGCCGTCACCGTTCCTCGGATCGTCGAGGTCGTCTCCTGCGCGGAGGCGGCGGCCGGGGCGATGAGCGCAGCCGCAGCCACGCCCCAAAACAGGGAGTTACGCATGATTGTCCTCTTGTGACCCGTTGTCAGGCGCTGTCGCACCCGCCGTTCGATCGGCGTTGCCGCGGCACTGGCGAAACTTTATTGCGCTTTTGAGACACGATCCACTGTACCTGACCACCAGCGGGATTTGGTTCCGCGGCGTTGCACAAAAGCGACAGTCTTGCTTACTGGTTTATTGCGCGGCTGAAACGATCCTCTGCCAGGCGGCTTCGTCGATCACCTGCACACCCATCTCCTGCGCCTTGATCGCCTTCGATCCTGCGCCCGGCCCGGCGACCACCAGATCGGTCTTCGCCGAGACCGATCCGGCCACCCGCGCGCCGAGCGCGGTCGCTTGCGCCTTGGCCTCGTCGCGGCTCATCGTCTCGAGGCTGCCGGTGAACACCACGGTCTTGCCGGTTACCTCGGAGGCGCGGACCTCCTCGGCGAAGGGTGGGGGCGTCACCTCGGCGAGCAGGTCCGCCCAGACCTTGCGGTTGTGCGCCTCGTGAAAGAAGTCGGCCAGCGCATGGCCGACCGCCGCGCCGACGTTCTCGACGCCGATCGTCTCGGCCATCGCTTTGTCGAGCCGGGTCGAAAACCTTTTGTCGGTCTCGCCGACCACCGCCTCGGTCGCGGTGCGGAGCGCGATCAGCGAATCGGCGAGCGCCTCGATCTCGGCGAAGGTCGGGTAGCGTTTGAGCAGGTCGCGCGCGGTGACGGCACCGATGTGGCGGATGCCGAGTCCGAACAGCAGCCGCACCGGATCGGGCGCGCGCTTGGCCTCGATCGCGGCGATCAGCGCGTCGACCGACTTCTCCTGCCACCCCTCGCGCGCGAGCAACTCCTCGCGGTGGTGGGCGAGGCGGAAGATGTCGGCGGGCTCGGCGATCCACCCGAGCTCGAGGAACTCGGCGAGCGTCTTCTCGCCCAATCCCTCGATGTCGAGCGCGCCCCGACTGACGAAGTGGCGCAGCCGCTCGAACCGTTGCGCTGGGCAGATCAGCCCGCCGGTGCAGCGGACATCGACCTCGCCCTCCTCGCGCGTCGCTTCCGAATCGCATTCGGGGCAGCGCGTCGGAAAGGGCCAGGGTTTGCGGGCGTCGTCGCGCGAGAGGTTGTCGACGATCTGCGGGATCACGTCGCCGGCGCGCTGGAGGATCACCCGGTCGCCGGGGCGGACGCCGAGCCGCGCGATCTCGTCGGCATTGTGGAGCGTCGCATTCTGGACGACGACCCCGCCGACCGTCACCGGCTTCAGTCGCGCGACCGGGGTGAGCTTGCCGGTGCGCCCGACCTGGATGTCGATCGCCTCGAGCGTCGTCTCGGCGCGCTCGGCCGGGAACTTGTGCGCGATCGCCCAGCGCGGGTTGCGGCCCGAGAAGCCGAGCCGCTCCTGCCAATCGAGTCGGTTCACCTTGTAGACGACGCCATCGATGTCGAACGGCAGGTCGGCGCGTTCCTGCTCGATCTGACGGTAGACCATCAGCGCGATCTCGGTCGTGCCCGTCGTGCAGAAATAGTCTGAGACGGCAAAGCCCCACTCACGGATGGCGTCGATGACCTGAGATTGGGTTTCGCCCGGCACCGCGCTTGCCTCACCCCAGCCCCAGGCGAGGAAGCGCAAGGGACGGCTGGCGGTGACGGCGGCGTCCTTCTGACGGAGCGATCCGGCGGCGGCGTTGCGCGGGTTGGCGAACTGGCGAGCCTCCTTGCCCGTCCCCTCCGCCTCGGCGAGCAGGCGCGCGTTGAGCGCCGTGAAGTCGGCCTTGGCCATATAGACCTCGCCGCGGACCTCGAAGATGTCGGGCGCGTCGGCGATCTCCTGCGGGATATCTCCGATCGTCCGCACGTTCGCCGTCACGTCCTCGCCCACCTGCCCGTCGCCGCGGGTCAGCGCGCGGACGAGCTGGCCTCCTTCGTAGCGGAGCGAGCAGGACAGGCCGTCGATCTTGGGCTCGGCTGAGAGCTTCACCTGTTCGTCGTCGGCGAGGCGGAGGAAGCGGCGGATGCGCGCGACGAACTCGGCGACCTCCTCGTCGGTGAAGGCGTTGTCGAGGCTCGTCATCGGCCGCGCGTGCGCGACCTTGGCGAGATGCGCGGCCGGGGCGGCACCGACCGCCCGCGCCGGCGAATCGGCGCGGACGAGGTGGGGGAAGGCGCGCTCGATCGCGGCGTTGCGCCTCACCAGCGCATCGTACGCCGCATCGCTGATCTCGGGCGCGTCGTCGGTGTGATAGGCGGCGGCGTGGTGCGCGATCTCGGCGGCGAGCTTCGCGAGTTCGGCGGAGGCCTCGGCGTCGGTCTTCGGAAGCGCGTCCATGGGAAGACGGCTAGCGCGCGACCGGTTCGAGCGGTAGCCCCGACAATCCGGTCAGCCGCTTCTGCGCCACCGTCTGGAAGTCGCACAGCACCCCGCGCTGGAAGCCCATGCACGACAGCGCGAAATAGAGCAGCCACAACCGCGTCCGAGGCAGCCCCGCCTCCGCGATCGCCTCGTCACGGCGGGCGTAGAGGCGCTCCGCCCAGACCTTGAGCGATTGGTAGTAATGCTCGCGCATCGTCTCGACGTCGCGGATCTCGAAGCCCCAGCGTTCGAGGTTGGTCGCGGTCAGCCCGAGATAGTCGAGCTCCCCGCCGGGGAAGATCCAGCGGTTGACGACCTTCATGTATGCGCTCTGGCGGCGGAACTTGCTCAGGTCGCGCGTGGCGCGCCGCGTGATCGCGTCGTGGAGGTAGAGCCCGCCCGGCTTCAGCAGCCGCGCCATCTGCGCGAAGAAGATGTCGTGGTTGTCGATCCCGACATGCTCGAACATCCCGATCTGCGCGATCGCGTCGTATGTGCCCTCCGCATCGAGCGTTCGATAGTCGCGGAGTTCGAGTGTGACGCGATCGCCGAACCGCGCGGTGCGCGTCCGCGCCACCGCCAACTGCGCCGCCGACAGGGTGACGCCGTGGACGGTCGCGCCGAAATGCTCGGCGGCGTGTTCGGCGAGGCCGCCCCAGCCGCAGCCGATGTCGAGCAGGCGGCTCCCCGGCGCGAGCCGCAGCTTGCGGCAGATCAGGTCGAGCTTGCGCGCTTGCGCCGTGTCGAGGTCCTCGTCGAACGCGGCGAAGACGGCGGGCGAATATTGCATTCGATCGCCCAGGAAGAGCGCGTAGAAGGCGTTCGACACGTCATAGTGGAACTGGATCATGGCCTGGTCGTCGCGGCCGCGCCCGGCGATGCGGCGGACCCGCGCGGCAAAGCCCAGGCCCGCGTCGGCGGGCTTCCGCGCGGTGACGAAGGGGAAGGCGTTCCGCAGCATCAATCGCCGGTCGACGTGGCGCTTCAAGTGGACCGCCCGCAGGTGGTCCCAGCGCCCGAGCGCCTCGAGCGGACTGCCCCCGACGATGTCGAGGTCGCCTGCCAGATAGACCTCGACGAGTGTCGTCAGCCGCGGCGAGCGGATCAGCCGGCCGATCGCGGCGGGCGAGGCGATGCGGATGCGGATATCGTCGCGCGCGCCATCGCCGAGCGGCACGACCTCGCCGGTCCAAAGTTCGACCGAACAATCGGCCTGCAGATGCCGGGCGATCTCGGCGACGATCGCGCGCGCCGCGGCGAGCTGGCGCGCGCTCACGAAGGTCAGCCCCCTTCGGCCTCGGTGGCGTCCTCGCACGCCGTCTCGGCGGCGCGCTCGAACCATGCCTCGACCTCGCCGGAGAGCTTGACCGTCAACGGGCGACCGCGGCGATCGACCTTCTTGCCCAGCGCGACGCGAATCCAGCCCTCGGACAAGCTGTATTCCTCGACGTCGTGGCGCTCGGCGCCCTTGAAGCGGATGCCGATGCCGCGGGACAGCGCGTCGCGGTCGAAGAAGGGGCTCTGCGGGTCGATCGAGAGATGGTCGGGAGGCGTGTCGGTCATCACGCTCGGTTAGCCGCCGACGCGGCCGCCCGCCACGAAAAACGGCGCGGGAGCCTTCGCCCCCGCGCCGCCCATGTCAGCCTTGGCCGAGCTTACCAGCGACGACCGCGGACGAAGCGGCCGCGATACGCGACGCGCGGCGCGAAATAGCGTCCGCCGCGATAAACGACGCGCGGGCCGTAATAGGCCGGACCATAATAAGCGGGGCCGTAATAGGCCGGGTAATAGCCCGGATATCCGTAGCCGTAGCCGCCGTAGTAGGGGCCGCCGCCCGCGATCGCCGCGCCGACGCCCAGCCCGACGAGGCCGCCGACGACCGCCGCGCCCGCGACGCGGCCGCCGTATCCGCCGCGATAGCCGCCGCGGTACACCACGCCGTGTCCGTAACCGCCGCGATACACGACGCCGCCGCGGTTGTACCCGCCGTGGAAGCCGCCGCCGCCACGGTTGTAGCCGCCGTTGCCGCCACGATCGCCCCGCTGCGCCTCGGCCGGGGCCGACATCGCGAGGGTGGTCGCCGCCAACGCGACGCTCATTCCGATCTTCGTCACAATCCCGGTCATCTTGTACCTCCTCATACTCACACGCCCGGTCCGCAGGCACATCAACGCACACCCGACGGCCATGTTTCAAACGGTTACCCGAGTCGATCTGAACGGGTCCAGAATGTGGCATTCACGTGGCGTTTAGCGCCGGGGGGCCCAGAGCCGCCCGGGTGCACCGTCGGGGCCGACAGGTCGTCTCATCTGTAACAATGCTTGAGGTGCATCCGCGCCGGGCGTAGGGCGCCGCGCATGGCGAAGCAGACGAAGCTGCCGGAGGCGATCGCCGCCCGGCTGACCAAGGGCGCGCTCCCGGGAGAGTTGCAGGGGTTCGGCGAGGCCGAACGCACCGCCGCCGCGGCGTTCCTGGCGGAGGCGGCTGAACGCCGCGTGCCCGGCACGGTCGCGATCGGAGTGGAGCCGATCGCCGGCGGCGACCAGTTCCGCAAGATGCGGGTCGCGATCGTCAACGACGACATGCCGTTCCTCGTCGATTCGATCGCCGCGACCTTCTCCGCCGAGGGCATCGCGATCGACCGGATCATCCACCCCGTGATGCGCGTCCTGCGCTCGGTGACCGGCGAGCTGACCTCGGTCGGCGAGGAGGGCCAGCGCGAGTCGATGGTCTATCTGGAGGCCGAGCGTGTCGATGCGCGCGAGCGGCGCGAGTTGGCGACGGCGCTCGAGGCGACCCTCGCCGACGTCCGCGCCGCGGTGGACGATTGGCATGCCCTCGAGCAGGCGATGGTCGCCGACGCCGAGGCGCTGGGCGCGTCGGAGGGCGGACGACTGCTGCGCTGGTTCCTCGACCGCCACTTCACCCTGCTCGGCCATTATCGCAGCCTGCGCGACGGCACGATCGAGAACGCGCTCGGCATCGCGCGCAACGTCCATCCGGTCCCGATGCTCGCGGACGGCTCGCGGGCGCGCGCGATCGCCTGGTTCGAGGACGGCGGCCGCGCGCCGCTGCTGATGAAGTCGAACCTCCAGTCGAGCGTCCACCGCCGCGCGCCGCTGGACATCGTCGCGGTGCCGCTGGTCGAGGGCGGCCGGATCGCGGGGCTGTCGGTCCACGCCGGCCTGTGGACCAGCGCCGCGCTCGGGGCGCCTCCCGCCGAGGTGCCGATCGTCCGCGAGCGGCTGGCCGCGCTCCAGGAGAAGTTCGGGTTCGACCCTGCCGGGCATACCGGCAAGGCGCTGACCCACGCGCTCGCCTCGCTGCCGCACGACCTGGTCACGGCCTTCGATGCCGCGAGCCTCGAGACGCTGGTGCTGACCGCGATGTCGCTCGCCGATCGGCCCCGACCGAAGCTGACGCTCGTTCCCTCGCCGCTCGGGCGGCATCTGTTCGCCTTCGTCTGGCTGCCGCGCGACGACCTGACCACGGCGCGCCGGGTCGCGATCGGCGAGATGCTCGCGGCCGCCGCGGGCGGCGGCGCCGACGAGCCGGGGGAGGTCCTCAACTGGTCGATCGCGCTGGAGGACAGCGGCGTCGCGCTGATCCGCTACATGCTCGACACGCGCGGCGACGGCAGCCTTCCCGATGTCGCCGCGCTCGATCGCCGCCTGGAGCGGATGGTGCGCGGCTGGGCGCCGAGCGTGGAGGGCGCGCTCGCCGATGCGGTCGGCGCGCGCGGCGCGGCCCGGCTCGCGCTCGGCTGGGCCGCTCGGTTCCCGAACGGCTATCGCAACGCCAATCCGCCCGAGGAGGCCGCCGCCGACATCCGCCGGCTGGCGACGCTGGAGGACGACGCCAGCCGTTCGGTCCGGCTGTTCCCGATCGAGGCGGGGCGCGACCTGCGCTTCAAGATCTACCGTCTGGGCGGCGCGCTGCCGCTTTCGGACGTGGTGCCCGTGCTCGAGAACTTCGGCTTCCGCGTGATCGGCGAGCAGCCGACCGCGCTCGACGGGGAGGATCGGCCCTTCATCCAGGAGTTCACGGTCGCCGCCAACGCCGCGGCCGCGGCGGTCGACGCGCAGGTGCTGGAGGACGCGATCGCCGCGGTCCTCGAAGGCGCGGCGGAGAACGACGCCTTCAACACGCTAATCCTCGCGACCGGGATGCAGCCGGCGGAGATCGTGCTGTTGCGCGCGTGGTTCCGTTATCTGCGCCAGGCCGGGTTGACCTATGGGATGACCACCGTCGTCGAGGCGCTGCGCCGCGCCCCCGCGGTCGCCGGAGCGTTGGTCCGCCGGTTCGAGGCGGTCCACGGGCCGCGGCCGAGCGCGTCCGAGGCCGAGGCGGCCGACGCCGAGATCGCCGCCGGGCTCGACGCGGTGTCGGCGATCGACGACGACCGCATCCTGCGCGCCTATCACGCGGTGGTCTCGGCGACGCTGCGCACCAACGCCTTCGCCGCGGGCGGGCAGGAAGCGCTTGCGTTCAAGCTCGATTCGGCGCGTGTCCCGGGCCTGCCCAAGCCGCTGCCGTGGCGCGAGGTGTGGGTCTATTCCCCCCGTGTCGAGGGCATCCACCTGCGCGCCGGGCCGATCGCGCGCGGCGGGCTTCGCTGGTCCGACCGGCGCGACGATTTCCGCACCGAGATCCTGGGGCTGATGAAGGCGCAGCGGGTCAAGAACGCGGTGATCGTGCCGACCGGGGCGAAGGGCGGCTTCTACCCGAAGCAGCTCCCCCCGGCGCAGAACCGCGACGCCTGGCTGGCGGAGGGGACCGAGAGCTACCGTATCTTCATCCGCGCCTTGCTGTCGATCACCGACAATATCGTGGCCGGAAAGGTGGTCCATCCGGAGGGCGTGCGCGTCCTCGACGGTGAGGACCCGTATTTCGTCGTCGCCGCCGACAAGGGCACCGCGACGTTCAGCGACGTCGCCAACGCGCTGGCGCTCGAGCGGGGCTTCTGGCTGGGCGACGCCTTCGCCAGCGGCGGATCGCAGGGTTACGACCACAAGGCGATGGGCATCACCGCCAAGGGCGCGTGGCTCAGCGTCCAGCGGCATTTCGCGGAACGCGGCGTCGACGTCCAGACCGATCCGGTCACCGTGGTCGGCTGCGGCGACATGTCGGGCGACGTCTTCGGCAACGGGATGCTGCTCTCCCAGTCGATCCGGCTGCTCGCCGGATTCGATCATCGCCACGTCTTCCTCGATCCCGACCCCGAACCCGCCGCAAGCTGGGCCGAGCGCGCGCGCATGTTCGCGCTGCCGCGGTCGAGCTGGGCGGATTACGACAGCTCGCTGATCTCGGCGGGGGGCGGCGTCTTCCCGCGCTCGGCCAAGTCGATCCCGCTGTCGCCGCAGGTGCGGACGGCCCTGGGGATCGCCGCGGCGGAGATGGAGCCGGGCGCGCTGATCTCGGCGATCCTCAAGGCCCCCGTCGACCTGATCTGGTTCGGCGGCATCGGCACCTATGTGAAGGCCCGCGCCGAAAACAACGCGACCGTCGGCGATCCCGCCAACGATCGCCTCCGGGTCGACGCCGAGGACCTGCGCGCCATTGCGATCGGCGAGGGCGCAAACCTGGGCGTGACGCAGGCGGCGCGGATCGCGTTCGCGGGGGCGGGCGGCCGGATCAACACCGACTTCATCGACAATTCGGCCGGGGTCGACTGCTCGGACAACGAGGTCAACATCAAGATCGCGCTGAACGCCGAGGTGATGGCCGGGCGGCTTTCGGAAGACGACCGCAACGCGCTGCTCGGCAGCATGACCGACGACGTCGCGCACCTCGTGCTCGAAGACAACCGGCTCCAGACGCTGGCGCTGTCCATCGCGGAGGAAGGCGGCGCGCAGGCGCTGCCGAGCTTCGTGCGCGCGATCGAGATCTTCGAGGCGGCGGGCAGGCTCGATCGCCGGGTCGAGGGGCTCGCCGGGAACGAGGAGCTGCTCCGCCGCGCGGCCGAGGGCAAGGGGTTGACCCGCCCCGAACTGTCGGTGCTGCTCGCGACCGCCAAGCTCGCGCTCCAGGAGGCGATCGAACACGCTCCGCTCGCGACCGACGAGGCGATGCTCCCGGACCTCCACGCCGCCTTCCCGCGCGCGATGCAGGTCCGGTTCGGCAAGGCGATCGACCACCACCGGCTGCGCGGCGAGATCGTCGCGACCAAGCTCGCCAACCGGATCGTCAACCGGCTCGGCATCCTCTATCCCTTCGAGCTCGCCGAAGAGGAAGGCGCGGCGCTGGGCGACATCGCGGCGATGTTCGTCGTGGTCGAGCGGCTGTTCGACCTGCCGGCGCTGTGGCGCGAGATCGAGGCCGCGGCGATGCCGGAGGCGGGACGACTGGCGCTGTTCGAGGAAGTCGCGGTCGCCGCGCGCGCGCAGATCGCCGACCTGCTCCGCGTGACCGTGCCGGGCACCGGGCCGCAGGCGGTGCTCGACCGCATCGGCAAGGGCGTCCTCCGGCTCGACCGCGAGACCCCCGAGCTGCTGCTGGAGGAGGCGCGCGCCCAGAGCGCCCGCATCACCGCCACGCTCGCCGCGGCGGGGGCGCCGCCGGCACTGGTCGCGCGCGTGGTGCGGCTGTTCGAGCTCGACGGCGCGGTCGGTCTCGCCGATCTGGGCGAGCGCGCGCGGATCGACGAGGCCGAGCTGACCCGCGCCTTCACGCGGCTGGGTCAGGCGCTCGGGCTCGATTGGGCGCAGGCCTCCGCGGCGCGGCTGGCGACGAGCGATCCGTGGGAGCGGCTGCTGATCGCCGGCCTCGCGCGCGACTTCCAGCAGCTCCGGCTCGACTTCCTCGGTCGCGCCAAAGGCCGCGATCCCGGCGCGGCGGTGGCCGAATGGCTGGCGGCGAACGCGGCGCGGATCGGGCAGTTCAAGGCGGTGGTCGACCGCGCCCGTCATGCCGCCGCGCCCAATCCGGCGATGCTGGCGCAGATCGCGGGCCAGGCGCGGGTGCTGCTGGCGCGCTGATCGTCGCTCAGGCGGCGTTGTCGATCCCGAGTTCGGTGAGCTTGCGGTAGAGCGTCGAGCGCCCGATGCCCAGCCGCCGCGCGACCTCGGTCATCCGGCCGCGGTAATGGCCGATCGCCAGCCGGATCACGTCCGCCTCGATCTCCTCGAGCGCGCGCAGATTGCCGTCGGGCCGGAACAGCGTGACCCCGCCCGACGTCGCCATGCGCAGCGCCGCGGGCTTCGGGGCGGCGATCCGGGTCAGCGCCGCGATCTGCGGGAAGTCGTCCGCGGTCAGCGCGTCGCCCTCGCACAGCACCGCTGCGCGGAAGAGCGCGTTCTGGAGCTGGCGGACGTTGCCGGGCCAGGGATAGCCGACCAGCAGGTCGAGCGCGTCGTCGGTGATGCCGAGCTGGCGCAGCCCCGGCTGGCGCGCGATCCGGGCGAGCAGGTGGCGGGCGAGCGCGGGGATGTCGCCGGCGCGCTCGCGCAGCGGCGGGATCGTCACGTGGGCCGCGGACAGCCGCAGGAACAGGTCCTCGCGGAACCGCCCCGCCGACACCTCGTCGGCGAGGCTGCGATTGGTCGCCGCGAGGATGCGGGTGTCGACCTCGCGCAGATAGGGGCCGCCGATCGGATGGACTTCGCCGGTGTTGAGGAACCGGATCAGCGCCGCCTGCGCGTCGAGCGGCATGGCGTCGATCTCGTCGACGAACAGGGTGCCGCCGTCGGCGTGGATAAGCTTGCCGACCTTGCGCTCGAACGCGCCGGTGAACGCGCCCGTCGCATGGCCGACGAGATCGCTCGCGACGAGGTTGGCGGGGATCGCCGCGCAGTTGAGCGTGATCATCGGCTTCTTGGCGCGCTGCGACGCGGCGTGGATCGCCTCCGCCACCAGCTCCTTGCCGACTCCGCTCTCGCCTTCGACCAGCACCGGGGTCCGCCCGCGCGCGGCCTTGGCCGCGATCGCCAGCGCCGTGCGGAAATCGGGCGTCGAGCCGACGATCTCCTCGAAGCCGAGCAGCGCCGGGATCTTCTCGGTCAGCGGGCGCAGCTCGCCCGCCTGGGTGTCGCCGACCGCCGCGTCGAGCGCGCCGAGCAGCCGCTCGGGGGCGAGCGGCTTGACCAGGAAGTCGGTCGCGCCCGCGCGCATCGCCGCGACCGCATGCGCGACCGAGCCGTTGGCGGTGAGCATCAGGATCGGCAGCGCCGGCCGCCGCCGCCTGAGCTCCTCGATCAGCGGAGTCGCATCGGCGTCGGGCGACCAGTGATCGAGGAGGACCGCGTCGAGCTGCATCCCGTCGTGCGTGCCGAGCTGTGCGATCGCGGTCTCCGCGTCGCCCGCGAAGATCGAGCGCCAGCCCGCACGCGCCGCCAGCGCCGCGACCAGCCGCCGCTGCGCGGGCTCGTCGTCGATCAGCATCAGCAGCCGCTGGCCGTTACGCAACATGCCGTCTTCCCGTGGTCCCGATCCCGGCGCTTACCGGCAGGCGGTAAAGGCGGGCTTAAGCGGCTTGAGGGGGAGGGGGTTTTGCGGATAGGACCCCGCGCGGGGATGTTCACAACCGAAGAGGATGCGATGGCCGGCGATATGGACATCAGGCAGCACAGCGGCACCTACGTCAAGGTGATCGGCCTGCTCAAATGGGGCGCGGTCGCCTGCGCGCTGATCGCCGCGCTCGTCGTCTGGTTGATCTCGTAACGCGATGAAGATCGCCGTCCTCAAGGAGACCGCGGACGGCGAGAAGCGCGTCGCCGCGACGCCGGAAACCGTCAAGAAATTTGCCGGTCTCGGCGCGACCGTCGCCGTTGAAAGCGGCGCGGGCGTGGGCGCGGCGATCGCCGACGCAGCCTTCGCCGAGGCGGGCGCGAGCGTGGGCGACCGCGCCGCGACACTGGCGGGTGCGGACATCGTGCTGGGCGTCCAGGGTCCGGACCCCGCCGCACTGGCGGGCGCCGCGCCCGGGGCCTGGGTCGCCGCGATCCTCAATCCGTTCGGAGAGCGGTCGCGCGTCGACGCCTACGCCGCCGCCGGGGTCGAGGCGCTGGCGATGGAGTTCATGCCGCGGATCACCCGCGCGCAGTCGATGGACGTCCTCTCCTCGCAGTCGAACCTGGCGGGCTACAAGGCGGTGCTCGATGCGGCGGGCGAATACGGCCGCGCCTTCCCGATGATGATGACCGCGGCCGGCACCGTCTCCGCCGCGCGCGTCTTCGTGATGGGGGTCGGCGTCGCCGGGCTCCAGGCGATCGCGACCGCGCGGCGGCTGGGCGCGCAGGTCTCGGCGACCGACGTCCGCTCGGCGACCAGGGAGCAGATCCAGTCGCTCGGCGCGAAGGCGGTGTTCGTCGAGGGCGTCAAGGGAATCGAGGGCGAAGGCGCGGGCGGCTATGCCGGCGAGACCAGCCCCGAATATCAGGCCGCGCAGGCCGAGCTGGTCTCCTCGCACATCGCCAAGCAGGACATCGTCATCACCACCGCGCTGATCCCCGGCCGCCCCGCTCCGCGGCTGGTCTCGGACGCGCAGCTCGCGACGATGCGCCCCGGCAGCGTCGTCGTCGACCTCGCGGTCGAGCAGGGCGGCAACGTCGAGGGTGCGGTCGCGGGCGAGGTGGTCGAGCGCCACGGGGTCAGGATCGTCGGCTGGCGCAACGTGCCCTCGCGGCTCGCGGCGGACGCCTCGGCGCTCTACGCGCGCAACCTGTGGAATCTCCTGTCGACCTTTTGGGACAAGGAGGCGGGCAAACCCGTGCTCGACGCCGAGATCGGCGACGCGGTGCGGCTGACCAAGGGCGGCAAGGTGGTGAACGCGCGGTTGTCTTCGTGATCATGCCTCCCCTGAAAGGGGAGGTGGCAGCCCGAAGGGCTGACGGAGGGGTGTCCCCGGTTGTGACGGCGCGCTCCCTCGCTAGCGGGGACACCCCTCCGACGCGCTACGCGCGCCACCTCCCCTTGCAGGGGAGGCATTGAAATGCTGCAGGGCACCGGCGACACACCTCGTCGATCGAAGGAGGATCGCAAGAGCATGTCGCCGGCCGAGCTTCGGCTCTGGCTCGCGCTTCGGACCGGTCCGGAGGGACTGAAGTTCCGCCCGCAGCATCCTTCCGGACCGTATACCGCCGACTTCTATTGCCATTCTGCGAGACTGATCATCGAAGTCGACGGCCAGGCTCACGACTTCGGCGATCGCCCGGAACGCGACGCGGCCCGCGACCGTTGGTTCGAGAGCCGCGGCCTCCGGGTCCTGCGCATCCCGGCACAACTCGTATTCCGCGATCTCGACGCCGCGGTTCAGGGCATCATCGCCGCAGCTATCCTCGGTTCATCTGACAATACCTAGAGCAATCCGATGAAATCCCTCCCTCTCCTCGCCCTGCTGGCCGCCCCCGCGTTCGCCGCCGAGCCGGCGGCGAAGCGCGCCGTCGACGTGCGAACCGGTGCGCCCGACAAGACCACCGAGGCGTTCGCCGACGCACTCCGCGCCGCGCTCCCGGCCGGCGAGCGGGTGCGGGTGCAGACGCCGGACGAGGACGACGACCTCGCGCTGGTGATCGCCAACGTCGCGCCGGACGGCAAGAAGTTCGCCTTCTCGATCGACCTGCTCAAGGTGAACCCGGGCTTCACCCCGTCGCGGGTCGGCGCGTTCGCGGGCAAGTGCCGGCAGGACGCCCTCGCCGCCTGCGCGAAGGGGGTGATCGCCGACGCCGACCGCGCGGTGAAGAAGGCCGCGAAGGATTGATGCGGGCGCGGGCTGTCCTACTCGGTCGAACGATGCCATAGGTGGCGCGAAGGTCGGACGAGAGGGGGTCACGAGGATGTCGGTCGCGCTTTCACGCCTCAACCGCCTCAACCCGTCTCCTGACCCGGAAAGCGCTCGGCGGTCGCTGACAGCGCGTGTGCGCCTCAATCGCCTCAACCTGTCTCCTGCGGACCCGGCGTCGCGCGACATGCGCGTACGCCTCAACCGCCTCAATCCGTCTCCCGCTCTGGAGGGCTGACCCGTGGACTTCATCGCGATCCTGTCGATCTTCGTCATGGCCTGTTTCGTCGGCTATTACGTCGTCTGGTCGGTCACCCCTGCGCTCCACACGCCGCTGATGGCGGTGACCAACGCCATCTCTTCGGTCATCATCGTCGGTGCGCTGATCGCCGCCGCGGCGAGCGGCGCGGGGGCGGGCGGCGTGACCTCGAAATGGCTGGGGCTGGGCGCGGTGGTGCTGGCGAGCGTCAACATCTTTGGCGGCTTCGCCGTCACCGCGCGGATGCTGGCGATGTACAAGAAGAAGGAGCGGCCGGCGCCGGCTGCGAAGTGAGGACCCAACCTCCGTTCGTGCCGAGCGAAGTCGAAGCACCTGGACTGCCCTTCGACTTCGCTCAGGGCGAACGGGGGATACGGGCCAGCGGTGGATAGATTCGGGGGGACAGAAGAGAGTGGAACAGGTCGCGATCAATCCCTGGGCGGCGCTCGCCTATCTCGTCGCGGGCGTGTGCTTCATCCTCGCGCTGCGCGGCCTCTCGTCGCCGGTGTCGAGCCAGCGCGGCAACCGCTTCGGCATGATCGGCATGGGCGTAGCGGTGGTGACGACGCTGGTCACGCATGTGCCGGTGGTCCGCTCGGTTGTCGTCGTGCCCCATTTCGGCGTCGACCTGACCGAGCAGCTGACGCGGATCGACACGCTTGCGGTCATCGAGATCCTTGCCGCCATCGCCCTCGGCGCCGCGATCGGCACCGTCACCGCCCGCCGCATCGCGATGACCGCGATGCCGCAACTCGTCGCCGCCTTCCACAGCCTCGTCGGCCTGGCGGCGGTGCTGGTCGGGGTCGCCGCCTATCTTAACCCCGCCGCCTTCGGGATCGCCGACCTCGTCGTCCCGATGATCGGCGAGCCGTTCGCGTCGATACACCCGGTGAGCCGCGTCGAGATGTCGCTCGGCGTCGCGATCGGCGCGATCACCTTCTCCGGCTCGGTGATCGCGTTCCTGAAGCTCAACGGCAACATGGGCGGCAAGCCGATCCTGCTGCCGGGCCGTCACATCCTCAACCTCGCGGTGCTGGCGGCGATCCTGCTGCTGGTCGCGCACTTCACGATGACGCAGGCGCCCTGGGCCTTCTGGCTGCTGACCGCGCTCGCCTTCGCGATCGGCTTCCTGCTGATCGTTCCGATTGGCGGCGCGGACATGCCGGTCGTGGTGTCGATGCTCAACAGCTATTCGGGCTGGGCGGCGGCGGCGATGGGGTTCACGCTCCACAATACCGCGATGATCATCACCGGCGCCTTGGTCGGCTCGTCGGGCGCGATCCTCAGCTACATCATGTGCCGCGCGATGAACCGCAGCTTCCTCAGCGTCATCGCCGGCGGCTTTGGCGCGACGGACGCCGGGGCCGGCGGCGAGGCCAGGGAGCAGCGCCCGTGGAAGCGCGGCTCCGCTGAGGACGCGGCATTCCTGATGAGCCAGGCCGAGCAGGTCATCATCGTCCCCGGTTACGGCATGGCGGTCGCGCAGGCGCAGCACGTGCTGCGCGAGATGGCCGACAAGCTCAAGGAGGAGGGGGTGCGGGTCAAATATGCGATCCACCCCGTCGCGGGCCGGATGCCCGGCCACATGAACGTGCTGCTGGCCGAGGCCAACGTCCCCTATGACGAGGTGTTCGAGCTGGAGGACATCAACTCCGAGTTCGCCCAGACCGACGTGGCGTTCATCATCGGCGCGAACGACGTGGTCAATCCGGCCGCCAAGACCGACAAGTCTTCGCCGATCTACGGCATGCCGGTGTTCGACGTGGGCAAGGCCAAGACCGTGCTGTTCATCAAGCGTTCGATGGGCGGCGTAGGCTATGCGGGCGTCGACAACGACGTCTTCTACGAGGACAACACCATGATGCTCCTCGCCGACGCGAAGAAGATGGTCGAGGAAATCGTGAAGAGTCTGGGCTGATGCCGGGGGCATCTGACCTTCACGATCTCGTCACGGCGCTCGGCTGACCGATGTGGGGGCGTGAGGCGAAGTTCCGCGCGATCCTGGTCGGCGGTCGCGACCGCGCCATGGCCGAGGCGATCGCGCTGGCGGGGGGCGAGATCGTCGCCGAACTTGCCTGGGACGAGCCCGTCGTCACCAGGCCCGGCGCGATCCTTGTCCTCGATGCAAGCGGCGAGGGGTTGGACGGCCTGCCCGACGACGCGGAGCGCTGGGCGGAACGGGCGGACGTGGTCTGTTGCGACCTCGCCCAGCTCGACCTGGTCGCGGGCGCGCTGCTCCTGACCGACGCGCAATTGCTGTGCGAGCCCGACATGGCGGACCGCGTCGCGGCGCTGCTGCTCGCATCTCGCGATGACGATCCGGACGCGCCCGGCGGGGTTCGCGAGACCGACTCGGAGAAGCTGTCCCGGCTCAACGACGAGCTGGCCCGGCTGGTCGATCTGCTCGCCCGGCTGACCCGCACCGACGCGCGCGGAGCCGCGATCGGCGACCGCAGCTCGGGCTTCGAGGTGCCGCCGCCCGACGCCGCCGCGACCGCGGTCGACCCCGCCGAGGTCCGCCGGGTGATCCGGGCGCGCCGGCTGCGCGACAAGGCGTTCGGCGCGGCGCTGTTCGAGGACCCGGCCTGGGACATCCTCCTCGATCTGTTCGCCGCCCATCTCGAGCGGGCCGAGGTCTCGGTCTCCAGTCTGTGCATCGCCGCCGCGGTCGCGCCGACCACCGCGCTGCGCTGGATCGGGCGGATGACCTCGGCCGGGCTGCTCGTCCGCCAGCATGACCCTTTCGATCGCCGGCGCGCGCTGATGTCGCTGTCGCCCTCGGCGTTGGCGGCGATGCGCGGCTACGTCGCGATGCTCCGCGCGCAAGGCTTGCCGTTCGTCTGAGGATGGGCCATCCGAGCGTCGTCGGGCGGTTAGCTCAGTTGGTAGAGCATCTCGTTTACACCGAGAGGGTCGGCGGTTCGAGACCGTCACCGCCCACCATCATCCCACCAGCGCCCGGTCCCTCAGTCCCCGCCAGACCTTGAGTGCCTGGATGGTCTCGGGAACATCATGGACGCGGAGCAGCTGCACCCCGGCGTCCGCGCCCGCGAGCGCCAGCGCCAGCGATCCGCCGAGCCGCTCGCCGGCGGGCGCCTCGTTCGACAGCGCGCCGATCAGCCGCTTCCGGCTCGCCCCCAGCATCACCGGGCAGCCGAGCGAGTGGAAGGCGGCGAGGCCGTTGAGAAGCGCCAGATTGTCGGTGAGCGACTTGCCGAAGCCGATGCCCGGATCGACCAGGATGCGGCTGCGCGCCACCCCGGCCGCGGCGACCGCGGCGACGCGATCCTCGAGCCAGGCGAGCACCTCGAACAGCACGTCCCTGTATCCGCCGCCGCCGTGCGGTCCGGCCTTCGGATCGGGCGAGTGCATCAGCACCACCGGCGCGCCGCTCCCGACGACGACGTCGAGCGCGCGCTCATCCCAGAGCAGCGCCGACACGTCGTTGACGACCGCCGCCCCGGCCGCGAGCCCGCGCTCCATGACCAGCGCCTTGCGGGTGTCGACGGAGACGAGCGCGCCCGCCGCGGCAAGGCGCTCAATAACGGGAACGATCCGCCGCGCCTCGTCCTCCTCCCAGACCAGCCCCGCCTTGGGGCGAGTCGATTCACCGCCGACGTCCACCATCGCCGCCCCCGCTGCGGTCATCGCCATCCCCGCCGCGGCGGCGCTCGCGGGATCGTCGACGTGCGCGCCACCGTCGGAGAAGCTGTCGGGGGTGACGTTGAGGATGCCCGCAACGAGCGGCTGGTCGAAACGCAACGTGCGGTGGCCCAGGACGAGCGGGGGTCGGGGCGCGGCGATTGCGGCGTGGAGCGCCAGCCCGCGCTCGCCCAGGTCCGCGACGGCGGTGACGGGGATCGTCTCGCGCCGGCCGGGCTCGATCACCTCATAGGCGGCGAACCATTGCATTCCGCCCGCCAGCCGCGCCACCGCGCCGTCGGCCTGAGTGACCGGCGTGTCGACGAACTGGACGGGACGAAGGAACATCTAGGGCCGGGTCGCGAGCAGATAGGTTTGGCGGAGCGCGTCGACCGGCTTGAGGCCATCGCCGGATTCGTAATGCCAGAAGGTCCAGCCGTTGCAGGCGGGCGCGCCCTGGAGCGTCGCGCCGAGCTTGTGGATCGAGCCGACGTGGCCGCAGTCCGACAGGAGCGAGCCGTCGGCGCGGACGGTGGCGCGCCAGCGGCGCTTCGCATCGGTCACCAGCGACCCGGCGGGCAGGTAGCTGTTCTCGACCAGCACGCCGAACGCGACCTTCGCCGCCTGACGCGGGCTCTGCATCGTCGCCAGCGCCGATTCGTCGAGCGGGAGCGCGGCGGCGATCCGCTCCTCGGCGGCGGCGATATAGCCGTCCTCGCGCTCGATCCCGAGCCAGCGGCGGCCGAGCCGCTTCGCCACCGCGCCGGTGGTGCCGGTGCCGAAGAAGGGGTCGAGCACGATGTCGCCCGGCTTGGTGCAGGCGAGGAGCACGCGGTAGAGCAAGGCCTCGGGCTTCTGGGTCGGGTGGACCTTGACCCCGTCCTTCTTGAGCCGCTCGCCCCCGCCGCAGATTGGGAACTCCCAGTCCGAGCGCATCTGGAGCTCGTCGTTCAAGGTCTTCATCGAGCGGTAATTGAAGGTGTAGCGCGCCTTTTCGCCCTTCGACGCCCAGATCAGCGTCTCGTGCGCGTTGGTGAAGCGGGTGCCGCGGAAATTGGGCATCGGATTGGCCTTGCGCCAGACGATGTCGTTGAGGATCCAGAAGCCCAGATCCTGCACTGCCGCGCCGACGCGGAAGATGTTGTGGTACGATCCGATCACCCAGATCGTGCCGTCGTCCTTCAGGATGCGGTGCGCCTCGGCCAGCCAGGCGCGGGTGAAGGCGTCGTAGTGCTTGAGGCTGTCGAACTTGTCCCAATCGTCGGTGACCGCATCGACATGGCTGCCGTCGGGCCGGAACAGCTCGCCGCCGAGCTGGAGATTGTAGGGCGGATCGGCGAAGATCATGTCGACCGACTTCGCCGGCAAGGCGCGCATCTGCGCGATGCAGTCCCCCTTCAGGATTTGGTCGAGCGAGAGCGCGGACGGCTCCGCCGTGGCGCCGCGGCGCGCGATCGTAGCCATGGCCCCCATCGATATCCCCCTTCTCGGGCGCGAAGGTGCTGGCGAGGCGGAGTCCTCGTCAAGCGGACATTGGTTAACGAGCGGGATTGCAAATTCGTTAACGACGCGGAACGAAAACGGGCCTGCGCCAGATGTTGAGTCCTTCGAGGCACGAACCCTCAAGGAATGGTGGTGTGACTCGAAAGACTCGCCTCGGGCAGAACCGCGCGGACCGGCGCGAAGCTGCGGCGGTGGAGCGGCGAGGGGCCGTGTTCGGCAAGCGCGCGGCGGTGCGAAGCACAGCCGTAGCCCTTGTTCGAAGCCCAGCCATAGTGCGGATATGCCTCGTGGTGGGCGAGCATGATCGTGTCGCGGGTGTGCTTGGCGACGATCGAGGCGGCGGCGATCGAGAGGCTGAGCGCGTCACCCGCGACGATCGCGGTGGCGGCATAGCTCCAGCGCGGCAGGCGGTTGCCGTCGACGAGGACGTGGCCGGGCGCGCAGCCGAGGGTGGCGGCGAGCTGATCGACCGCGAGCGTCATCGCCTTCATCGTCGCCCAGTAGATGTTGAGCGTGTCGATCTCGTCCGCCTCGACGACGCCGACGCCGACGACCGCGCAGCCCTTGAGCCGCTTGCACAGCCGCTCGCGTTCCGATGCCGGCAGCGCCTTCGAATCGTCGATGCCGCGGGGGATCCCCTTGGCCGGCAGGATCACCGCGGCCGCGACGACCGGACCGGCGAGAGGCCCGCGACCGGCCTCGTCGACCCCGGCGACGGGGGCGAGGCGGAGTTTCTCGTGCTTCAGGCCGGGCATCGGAACCCGTCCGCGAACTGCTGACCCATCGGGCCGTGGCCGTGCCCCAGACCGGGCGCGCGCTCAAGGCTCGCGCGGACGAAGGCGATGCCGCGTTCCACCGCCGCGGCGAGCGGCATCCCGGCGCCGAGCCCGGTCGCGACCGCGCTGGCGAGGGTGCAGCCGGTGCCGTGCGTGTGGGGCGTGTCGATCCGCGGATTGGACCAGCGCGCGATCTCACCCCGCGGTCCGATCAGGCGATCGGTCACCATCTCGCCCTGGCCATGGCCGCCCTTGACGAGCAGCGTCGCGCCGCTTGCAAGGACCGCCCCCTCTCCGCCGAGTTCCTCCAGTTCCGGGAGGTTTGGCGTGACGAGCGTGGCGAGGCGCATCAGCCGGGTTAGCGCGGCGATCGTGGCGGCGTCGGCAAGGATCGAGCCGGAGGTCGCGACCATGACGGGGTCAAGGATGATGGGGCCATCGAACGCCTCAAGGACCTGCGCCACCGCGTGCGCCGTCGCCGCCGAGCCGATCATCCCGATCTTGATCGCATCGACGCCGATGTCGTCGAGGCAGCTGCGCATCTGCGCGACGACCATCTCCGCCGGCACCGGATGCACCGCCTGCACCCCGACCGTGTTCTGCGCGGTGATGGCGGTAATCGCGGTCATCGCGTGACCGCCGAGCATCGTCACGGTCTTCACATCCGCCTGGATGCCCGCGCCGCCACCCGAATCGGAGCCGGCGACGATGAGGATGCGGGGGATCGTCACGCCGCGACCCGGAGACAGGTTGAGGCGGTTGAGGCGTGCGGCGGGATTCGCGCGGCGGGGCAAGGTGAGAGGATTGGAGCATGCGACGGGGTTGCCGTGGGGAGACAGATTGAGGCGATTGAGGCGTACGGCGGGGTTCGGCCGCGAGACGGATTGAGGCGATTGAAGCGTTGCCGAGCGGCGCGCTGCGCGGGGGATCGAAGCGGCTGGGTCATCGCTGCCGCCATGCCACAATCCGGCCCGTGTAGGACAGGTCAGCCCCCGAACCGGCGCTCGCGCGCGGCGGGGTGATCCCTCAGCGCCTTGCCCGTCCGCGCCGGGCGGTCGAGCAGCTCGCCGCCGCAATTGGGGCAACGCTCGTCGAGCGCTTCGGCGCAATCCGCGCAGAAGGTGCATTCGAACGAGCAGATGAACGCGCCGCCTTCGTCGGCGGGCAGATCGACGCCGCAGCGTTCGCAGTCGGGGCGCATCTCCAGCATCGGCTCCGCTCCTCCGCTCAGCCGACGAACGCGCGCTCGATCACGTAATGGCCGGGGTGCGAGTGCGCCCCCTCGCTGAACCCGAGATCGTGGAAGCGCCCGGCGAAATCCTTGATCATCGCCATCGACCCGCACATCATCACCCGGTCGACCTCCGGGTCGAACCGTCGCTCGCCGTCGATCTGCTCGAACAACGCACCCGATCCGATGAGGTCGCCGATCCGCCCGCGGTTGCGGAAGTCCTCGCGGGTCACGGTCGGGACGTAGCGGAACTGGTCGACGGCGCGGTCGCCGACGATCGGGTCGTCGGCGAGCCGCGCTTCCAGCACCTCGCGATAGGCAAGATCGACGACGTTGCGGGTCGAGTGGACCAGGACCAGCTGATCGAAGCGATCGTAGATGTCGGGCTCGCGCGCGATGCTCATGAACGGCGCGAGCCCGGTCCCGGTCGCCAGCATGAACAGGCGCTTCCCCGGCAACAGCGCGTCGGCGACCAGCGTGCCGGTCGGCTTCTTGCCGAGCACGACGGTGTCGCCGGGGACGATCCTTTGCAGGCGGGAGGTGAGCGGGCCGTCGGGGACCTTGATCGACAGGAACTCGAGCTCGTCGTCCCAGGTCGGCGAGGCCATCGAATAGGCGCGCAACAGCGGCTTCTCGCCGATCATCAGTCCGAGCATGACGAACTCGCCGGCATTGAAGCGGAAGCTGGCAGGGCGGGTCATCCGGAACGAGAACAGGAACTCGTCCCAATGGGTGATCGCGGTCACCGCCTGGGCGGTCAGATTGGCGGGGATCGGGACGGTGTCGGTCAAGGATCGGATTCCCCAAAACGGGAGAGGTCGCTCGCCGGATCGACGATGCGGGATGCCGCAAACCGGGAGCGTTCGTCGGGGCCGAACACCACCGGCTGGGGACGCGGCCGGATCGATCTATGGTTCCGGGTCGACCCGTGCAAGTCGCGGCGGTCGCGCGGTGGACAGATCCGTCAGAACAGCTTGTCCGTCAGAACAGCTTGCGCCACGCCAGCTCGGCGAACTCGCAGAGCCTGGGCCGCGTGTCGCGCGGGTCGATGATGTCCTCCACCCCGAACCGCTCGGCCGTGCGGAAGGGGGAGCGGACCGCATTGAGCCGGGCGCGGATCGCGGCAAGGGCGGCGGCGGGGTCCTCGGCGGCCTCGAGTTCGGCGCGGTAGGCGACTTCGATCCCGCCTTCGATCGGCAGGCTTCCCCAGTCGCCGCTCGGCCAGGCGAAGCGGTATTGGAAGCCTTCCGCGTTCGACATCGCGCTGCCGGCGATGCCGTAGGCGCGGCGGACGACGACGGCGCACAAGGGCACGGTCGCTCGGTAGACCGCGTTCATCGCCTGTACGCCGTAGCGGATGGTGCCGGTTGCTTCCGCCGCGCGGCCGATCATGAAGCCGGGATTGTCGACGAGGTGGACGATCGGCAGGCGGAACAGGTCGGCGAGCTTCACGAACCGCTCGACCTTCTCGCTGGTCTTGGCGTCCCACGAGCCGCCGAGAAAGCTGGGGTCGCTGGCGAGGACCGCGACCGGCCAGCCGTCCAATCGCCCGAAAGCGGTGATCGCGGCGCGGCCCCACCGCCTGCCCATCTCGAACACGCTGCCGCGGTCGAACACCGAATCGAGGATGCGGCGCATCGCATAGACCTGCTTGGCGTCGCGCGGGACCGCCGACAGGAGGGTCTCGTCGCGGCGGTCGACCGGGTCGGTGCCGGCGAGGCGGGCGGCCGGTTCGCCAACCGCGCCGGGGAGATAGGACAGGAAGGCGCGGGCGAGACGGAAAGCGTCGGCCTCGCTCTCGGCCTCCTCGTCGACGACGCCGTTGCGGGTGTGGACCTCGCTGCCGCCGAGCTCGTCGCGGTCGATGTCCTCGCCGATGGCGGCGACGACGGCGGGGCCGGCGGCGAAGAGCTGCGACAGGCCCTTGACCATGACCGAATAATGGCTGGCGACGACGCGCGCCGCGCCGAGCCCGGCGGTGGGGCCGAGCGCCAGTGCGACGACGGGGACGCGCTCGAGATTGAGCGCGATGTCGCTCCAGCCGGGGACGGCGGGGACGTAGGTGTAGCCGGTCTCCTCGAGCGTCTTGACCGAGCCGCCGCCGCCGGTGCCGTCGATCATGCGGACGAGCGGGAGCGCATATTCGTGCGCCATCTTCTCGCATTGGACGAACTTGCGGTGGATCGCGGCGTCGGCGGCGCCGCCCCGCACGGTGAAATCGTCGGCGGAGACGACGGCCGGGCGGCCCGCCACGTCGGCGCGGCCGAAGATGAAGTTGGAAGGGGCGAGATCGAGGAGAGTGCCGTCGTCGTCATACGTCCCGCGGCCGGCGGTCTTGCCGATCTCGCGGAAGCTGCCGGGATCGACGAGGGCGGCGATGCGGGCGCGGGCGTCCATCTTGCCGCGCGCGTGCTGGCGGGCGAGCTTCTCGGCGCCGCCCATCCGCTCGGCCAGCGTTTCGCGGCGGCGGAGGTCCTCGACGGCGTCTTCCCAGCTCATGCGCGGAGTGTACGGCCCGGCGGCCCGGAAAAACAACAGGCCCGGCCGCCTTTCGGAGACCGGGCCCGCGCCCTCGATACGCGACCCGAGGGAAGACAATCCCGCCGACTGAGTACGCCGACGGCGGGAAACGGTTCAGCGGCAGCCGCGCGGATTGTCCGAGCGGTCGATCGCGCGGCCGGCGAGGCCGCCGCCGACCGCGCCGAGGATCGTGCCGAGGCCCTTGTCGCCGCGGCCCGCGACGGCATTGCCGAGCAGCCCGCCCGCGATCGCGCCGATCACCGTGCCGCCGGTGCCGGCGTCGCAGCGGCGATACCGCGCGCGGTAGGCGTGGCGATAGCGCGGGCTCGCGCGGTACTCGTCATAAAAGCGATTGTCGTAGCCGCGGGCGTCGTACGAACGCTCGTAGCGGCCCCCCGAATAGCCGTCGCCGTAATAGCCCTGCGCGGTTGCCGCGGTCGGCGCCGTCGCGGCGGTTCCGGCGGCCAGCATCGCCGCCGCCATGGTGATCGACTTCAGCATCGCCTTTCTCCCCGTGAAACTCACCGCGACGCCATCGCCGCGGTAGGGCTCTTTTGCGCGAGTCGCGGTGAGGTGATGCTGAATGCGTCCGTTATCCGCCGTTCAGCCATTCTCTTTCGGTCGGCGGACGTTAGGCGGGCGGCGATGCGTCTCGTCTGGTCGATCCTGCTGGTGCTGCTGTGCGTTCCCCCCTGGACCGGGGAGGAGCGGCTGGCGCTGTACGACCACGACGCCAAGCTGATCGCGCGGCCGGTCGATGCGCCGCGGCGGATGGGGGCGCTGCGGCTGATCGGGATGCTGCGGCTCGAGTCGGGCCTGCCGGGGTTCGGCGGCTTTTCGGCGATCGCGAGCCGACAGGGGCGGCTGACGCTGCTGAGCGACGGCGGAAACTGGCTGAGCTTCGCGATCCGCGACCAGCGCGTGGTCGATGCCAGGATCGGCTTCCTGCTGGCGGGGCCGGGGCTCGGCTGGGCGAAGGAGGACCGCGACAGCGAATCGCTCGCGATCGATCCGGCGACCGGGCGGGCGTGGGTCGGGTTCGAGACGTTCAACCAGATCTGGCGCTACGACCCGACGTTCGCGCGGCCGGAGGCGCATGCCGCGCCCGCGGCGATGGCGAGATGGGGCGTCAATCGCGGCGCGGAGGCGATGGTGCGCCTCCGCGACGGGCGATTCGTCGTGCTGTGCGAACGTGGGGCGAAGCGGCGGCTACCGCGAGAGGGGCTGATCTTTCCCGGCGATCCGACGAACGGGGCCGAGCCGGAGCGGTTCGGGTTCGTGCCGCCCGCAGACTATGACGTCTCGGACGCGACCGAATTGCCGGACGGCGACCTGCTGGTGCTGACGCGCCGGTTCGAGCTGCCGTTCCGCTTCACCGCCAAGCTGGTGCGAGTGCGGCGGGGCGATCTGCGTCCGCGAGCGATCGTGCGCGGACGCGAGATCGCGACGCTGGGCGGGGGCGCCTATGCCGAGAATTGGGAAGGCGTGACCGCGTTCACCGAAAACGGGCGGACGACGCTGTGGATGGTGTCGGACAGCGACACCGCGGTGCTTCAGCACTCGGCGGTCGCCAAGTTCGTGCTGGACGACGCAGGCACGCCAAACGGCCCGCCGGTCCGGGACCGACGGGCCGTTCGGGAGAAACCGTGAGGGTCAGGCCGCGGGGGCGGCGGTGACGGCGGTGCGCTTCTTGACGATGTCGCGCTTGAGGCGGCGCGCCTTGAGCGAAAGCTGATCGTCGCCGGTCTTGACCAGCCAATTGTCGAGCCCGCCGTTATGCTCGACCGAGCGCAGCCCGTGCGTCGAGACCCGGAGGCGAATCGAGCGATCAAGCGTGTCGGAGATCAGCGTCACGTTCTGCAGATTGGGCAGGAAGGTGCGCTTGGTCTTGTTGTTGGCGTGGGAGACGTTGTTTCCCACCTGCCGGCCCTTGCCGGTCAGCTCGCAAATGCGCGACATGATTCAGTTCCGATTATGAAGGTGGCGCGGAAAGTCGGTGGCCCTAGCGATGCGGCGGCGATGCGTCAAGGTGAGCAACCTCCCTCACGGATGTGCGTTGTTGCGGCAACGTAACGGGAGTGAGACATATGCGGACCCTGCTCGTCCTCGTCGGCATCGCCGCATTGGTGGTGCTCGCGGGCATGATGACCGGCTTCATCAAGCTCGACCAGACCCAGACCGCGCAGCTGCCACGGCTCGAAGGCGGGCAGGCGCCCAAGTTCGAGGCAAGCGTCGCCAAGGTCGACGTCGGGACCGTCAACAAGACGGTTGAGGTGCCGAAGGTCGACGTTCAGAAGCCGCAGTGAGGCGCTGACGCCTCCTCCGATGTTCCCGCTTCCCGAGCCGATGCGGCGCGCGCTCGCCGCCGCGCGCGACGCCGCGGTGGTGGGAGAGGTGCCGGTCGGCGCGGTGGTCGTGCGCGAGGGCGGGATCGTCGCCGTCGCGCACAATGCGCCGCGCACGCTCCATGATCCGACCGCCCATGCCGAGATGCTGGCGATCCGGGCCGCCGCCGCGGCGCTCGGCCGGGACCGGCTCGACGACTGCGACCTGTGGGTGACGCTGGAACCGTGCGCGATGTGCGCCGGCGCGATCGCGCACGCCCGGATCGCGCGCGTCTATTATGCCGCCGCCGACGCCAAGGGCGGCGCGGTCGAGCACGGCCCGCGACTGTTCGCGCAACCGACCTGCCACCACCGCCCGCAGGTGTTCGCCGGGATCGGCGAAGCCGAGGCGGCGGCGCTGCTCCGCGACTTCTTCGGCCGGCGCCGGTAGAAGGGCGATTGTCGCGGGCGCGCTTTGCCGCCACAATGCGCGCCTCCCATGCCTCCTTATCCCTGGATCGACGTCGTCATCATCCTGGCGCTGGTCGCGCTGAACGGCCTGTTCGCGATGAGCGAGCTGGCGATCGTCTCGGCGCGTCGCGCGCGGCTGGAGGCGATCGCGAGGTCGGGCGCCGGGGCGGGTCGACGCGGCGCGCGGGCGGCGATCGACCTCGCCGCCGATCCGGGCAAGTTCCTGTCGACGGTCCAGATCGGGATCACGCTGATCGCGGTGCTCTCCGGCGCCTATTCGGGCGAGGCGCTGGGCGGGCCGACGGGCGAGCGGCTGGCGGTGCTCGGCGTCGCGCCCGAGACCGCGAAGACGCTGGGCTTCGTCATCGTGATCGGGGTCACGACCTTCGTCTCGCTGATCGTCGGCGAGCTCGTCCCCAAGCAGATCGCGCTCAGGAAACCCGAGCCGATCGCGGTGATCGCGGCGCTGCCGATGGTGTGGCTGGCGCGCGCGACGAAGCCGCTGGTCTGGGTGCTCGACGGCACCAGCCTGCTGATCTTCCGGCTGCTGCGGCTCGACCGAGACTCGAAGGATCAGGTGACGGCGGAGGAGCTGCACATGGTCGTCGAGGAAGCGTCGCGGCACGGCGTGATCGAGGAGCACGAGCGTTCGATCATCTCGGGCGTGGTGCGGCTCGCCGACCGGCCGGTGCGCGAGGTGATGACGCCCAGGACCGAGGTCGACTGGCTGGACGTCAGCCTGGAGGACGCCGCCATCCGCGCCAAATTGCTCGAGACCCCGCACACCCGGCTGCCGGTCGCCGAAGGAACGATCGACAAGGTGATCGGCGTGGTCCAGTCGCGCGACATCGCGGCGGCGCTGTTCCGCGGCGAGACGCTCGACCTCCGGCGCCTGGTGAGGAAGGCGCCGGTGGTGATCGACCGGATCGACGCAATGGACGCGCTTGTCGAACTGCGCGGAGCCGACGTGCCGATGGCGCTGATCCACGACGAATACGGGCATTTCGAGGGAATCGTGACCCCCGCCGACCTGCTGGCCGCGATCGCGGGCGAGTTCGCGAGCGATGCCGACCCGGCCGATTCGCCCAACGTCGTCGAGCGCGACGACGGCTCGCTGCTGGTCAACGGCACGATGCCCGCCGACGCGCTCGCCGCGCGGCTGGAGATCGAGCTGCCCGAGGACCGCGACTATGCGACGGTCGCGGGACTCGCGCTCGATGTCCTGAAGCATTTTCCCGCGGAAGGAGAGAGCTTCGTCGAGCAGGGCTGGCGGTTCGAGGTGGTGGACCTCGACGGGCGGCGCATCGACAAGTTGCTGGTCAGCGCCGCATGACCGCCGGGGCGGCGCTGTGACGTTCGTCCGGTGACGTTCTTCGAGAGCCTGCTGGTGCTGTTCGCGGTCGCGATCCTGCTGCTGCAGGTCGCGCGGCGGACGTCGATCCCCTATCCGAGCATGTTGGCGGGCGCTGGGGTGGTGGTGGCCGCGATCCCCGGGACGCCCGACATTCCGATCGCCCCGAACACCGCGCTGGCACTGTTCATCGCCCCCGCGCTGATCGACGCCGCCTACGACTTCCCGGTCGGGGCGGCGCGCAAGCTGCTGGCGCCGCTGACGGTCTATGCGGTGGGGGCGGTGCTGCTGACCGCGGCGGTGGTCGGCGCCCTGGCGCACTGGTGGTTGGAGCTGCCGATCGCGGCGGCGCTGACGCTGGGTGCGATCGTCGCGCCGCCCGACGCCGCGGCGGCGACCGCGGTGCTCACCAACCTGCCGGTCTCGCGCCGCGTCGATGCGGTGTTGAAGGGAGAGAGCCTGTTCAACGATGCGACCGCGCTGCTGATGTTCAGCGCCGGGGTGGCGATCACGATGGGTGCGGGCGGGGTTACGGGCGGAACGGTCGCGGGTCTCGCGCTGGCGGTGCCGGGCGGGATCCTGTTCGGGATCGTCTACGGCCGGGTCGTCATCCGGCTGCAGCCCTATGTCGACAATACCGTCGGCGGGACGCTTGCGCAGTTCGTCCACGCCTTCGCGACCTGGATCATCGCCGAGCACCTGCATCTGTCGGCGGTGCTGGCGGTGGTGGCGAGCGCGATGACGATCGCGAGCCACGCGCCGGGACGGGATTCGCCGAGGATGCGGGTCCATTCGTTCGCGGTGTGGACGACGGTGGTGTTCCTGCTCAACGTCCTCGCCTTCCTGCTGATGGGGATGCAGGCGCGGACGATCTTCGGGAGCATGGACCAGGCGGCGCTGATCCGCGCGGGGTGGTTCGCGGGCACGGTGATCCTGGCGGTGATCGTGGTGCGGCTGGTCGTTGCGTTCCTCTACCGCGGGTTCAGGGTCTGGCGGTTCCGCCATCGGGACGGGGCCGAACCCGTGTCCCCCGCGGAGACGCTGCTGATCGGATGGACGGGAATGCGCGGGCTGCTGACGGTGGCCACCGCCTTCGCGTTGCCGCAGGGCTTTCCGGAGCGCGAGACGGTGGTGCTCACCGCCTTCGCGGTCGTCCTGGCGACGTTGGTGGTCCAGGGTGCGACCTTGGTGCCGATGATCCGGTGGTTCGGGCTCGGCCGCGAGGCGGAGGCGGCGAAGGAGCTCGCCGACGCGCGGCACGAGCTGGCGAAGGCGGCACTGGCGCGACTGTCGTCCGAGGACGGCGCCGAGGCGGACTCGCTCACGGTCGGCTACCGCGACCTGCTCCGTGCCGAGGACGATCACACGCCGATCGCCCGCCGTCACGGGCTCGCGCTCGCCGCGGTGCTCGCACAGCGGCGCGAGCTCGAGCGGCTGCGCGCCGCGCACGAGATCGGGCCGGAGCATTACCTCAAACTTCAGGAGGACCTGGACTGGAAGCAGCTGGCCGTGATCGGCGACGAGGACCGCACGATCGAGGAGAGCTAGCGACGGTTGCCGCTGTCACCGCGTCGCGGCAGAGATGGTCGCGACCACCCGATCCGGAGACCTGCCGATGGAGACGATCGCCCGCGACCTGCGCGAGATGACGCGCGTGCCGCTCGCGCCCGAGCATGTCGCGGCGATCCGCGCCGCGGGGCGCGCGGTCGACCATCCGGCCGGCACGCTGCTGGCGCGGCCGGGGGAGCCGATTGAAACCTTCGTCTACGTCGAGGACGGTGAGATCGAGGTGGTGAACCCGTTCACCGGCGAGCGGCTGGTGCCTTCCACCCTGGGCCCGACGCAGTTCATGGCCGAGATCGCGTTCCTTGGCGGCGGCGCCTGGTCGATGGCGATGCGCGCCGCGCGCGACACCCGCGTGATCGAGGTGCCGCGCGCCGACATGCTGGCGCTGATGGCGCGGGTGCCGGAGATGTCCGACATCATCATCGCCGTGCTGGCGGCACGGCGGCGGCGGCAGATCGAGGCGCGCGACGGCGCGCTGGTGCTGATCGGGGAGGACGAGGACCGCGCCGTCCGCCGCGTCGCCGAGTTCGCCAGCCGCAACCGGCTGCCCTACCGTTCCTACCCGATCGGCAGCACCGAGGCGGCCGAGGTGGCGACGAGCTGCGCGGTGTCGGCCGACGCGCCGGTGGTGATCTTCGGGCGCGACCAGGTGATCGACGCGCCGACGCCTGACAAGGTCGCGCGGCTGTTCGGGCTCAACCGCGATCTGGTCGACGACGAGGCGTTCGACGTGCTGATCGTCGGCGGCGGGCCGGCGGGCGTGGCGGCGGGCGTCTATGCGGGCGCGGAGGGGCTGCGCGCGCTGGTGGTCGAGGACGTGGCGATCGGCGGGCAGGCAGGGACGTCGAGCCGGATCGAGAATTACATGGGCTTTCCGACCGGCATCTCGGGCGCGGACCTCGTCTGGCGCGGCGAGGTGCAGGCGATGAAGTTCGGCACGCGCTTCGCGATGCCCAGGCGGGTGACGCTGCTGGAAGAGCTCGACGGCGGCGACTTCTGCGCGACCTTCGACAACGGTCAGCGCGTGCGGGCGCGAGCGGTGGTGGTCGCGACCGGGGTCCAGTACCGGCGGCTGCCCATCGACCGGCTGGCCGACTTCGAGGGCGCCGGCATCTATTATGCGGCGACCGAGACCGAGGCGCGCTTCTGCCGCGACACCGAAGCGGTGGTGATCGGCGGCGGCAATTCGGCCGGACAGGCGGCGATGTACCTGAGCCGCGCGGCGCGCCACGTCCGGCTGCTGGTGCGGGGCGACACGCTCGCGACCTCGATGTCGAGCTATCTGTCGAGCCGGCTGGAGGCCGACCCGGCGGTGACGATCGAGTATGGCGCGCAGGTGACCGCGCTGCACGGCGACGACGCGCTGGACGCGGTGACGATCCGCGGGCGCGACGGCACCGAGCGGACGGTCGAAAGCTGCGCCATGTTCGTGATGGTCGGCGCGGCCCCCAACACCGCCTGGCTCTCGGGGCTGGTCGCGCTCGACGACAAGGGATTCGTGACGACCGGGGAGGCGATCGGCGCGACCTCGCCCTATGCCACCTCGCATCCCGGCATCTTCGCGGTGGGCGACGTGCGCGCGGGATCGGTCAAGCGCGTCGCTTCGGGCGTGGGCGAGGGCTCGGTCGTGATCTCGAAGGTGTGGGATTACGTCAACGGCTGACGCTTCGGGCAGGCGGGGGCGGGGATGGTGGAGCCGAGGGGAATCGAACCCCTGACCTCTGCAGTGCGATTGCAGCGCTCTCCCATCTGAGCTACGGCCCCGCCCCGCCCGGCTGTCGCCGGGGAGCGACGCCCTTAGCGCCGGGCTTTTGCGGATGCAACACGTGTCTGTCCCGGGCATGGCGCGCCGACGAGCGGTGCGGCAGCCGCGGTCGGGCGCCCGGTACGGCCGCGTAACGGCAGGAACCATTCCGAGCTCCGGACCTTGATGCGCATCAGGATGGCGCGACCCCCGAGAGCCGCGCATCCCGAACAGCAGGACCTGTCCGAAGGAGTGTTTCCAATGGTCTATGATCGCAATTCGCGGGGCACCCAGCCGGGTGATCAGTACAATTATCGCGGCGAGGACTATGGCCGCGATTATGGTTCGGGACGAGACTATAGCCCGTCGAGCGCGCGCGAGTATCAGGCTGCCGGCGCGTTCGACCGCGACGACGGCGGGCGCGGCGGCTCCGGCCAGTTCCGCGGCCAGTCCGGCGGGCGCGACTGGGATCGCGGCGAGGCGGATCGCTGGGGCCAGCAGGATTACGGCAGTTCCGGTTACGCGCAGGCGTTCCGCAACCGCGGCCAGACCGGCGGCGCCCAGGGCCCGGCCGGTCAACGCTACGGCCAGTCGCGCGACGACGATCGCGGGTCCTACGGCGCCCAGGGCTACGGCTCGCGCGGCGGCTGGGACGACGATCGGGGCGGACGCGGCGGTCAGCGCTACGGCCAGGGCCAGCGCGACTATGGTCGCCAGCCGCAGGGCTACGACTATGACGAGCGCGGCTTCCTGCAGCGGGCGGGCGACGAGGTCCGCTCGTGGTTCGGCGACGACGACGCCGAGCGCCGCCGCGACATGGACGCGCGCTACGACGAGCAGCGCTACAACACCGAGCGCGACAGCGACTATCATTCGTGGCGGCAGGGCCAGATGTCGCAGCTCGACCGCGACTATGACGAATATCGCCGCGAGAACCGCGCCAAGTTCGAATCCGAGTTCACGACCTGGCGCACGGGCCGGCAGAGCCAGCGCGACCTGTTGACCAAGGTCGACGAGCATATGGACGTGGTCGGCTCCGACGGCGCCCATGTCGGGACGGTCGACAAGGTTCGCGGCGACCGGATCCTGCTGACCAAGAACGATCAGGACGCGAACGGACATCATCATTCGATCCCGTCCTCGTGGCTGAAGTCGGTCGACACGGGCGTGACGCTGACCAAGACCGCCGACGAGGCGAAGAAGCATTGGCGCGACGAGGAGCGCAACCAGGCGATGCTGTCCGGCGACGGCGACCGCGACGCCGATCGCGGCCAGGCGAACCAGACCGGCGGCCGCGACGCGCAGGGCCGGATGCTGGGCCGGAGCTTCTCGGGCACCTACTGACGTCGGCGACGCGATCCCGCGGCCTTCGGGCCGACGGGCGGGCGGGGCCCGGGGCGCATGCTCCGGGCCCTTGTCTTTGCCCGCGCGGCGCGCCAACCCGGCGCGAACACGAGAGGAGACCCGAGATGCCGCGCGCATGGACGCTCAAGAGCCGCCCCCAGGGAATGCCCAAGCCCGGCGACTTCGACCTGATCGACCTGGCTGCACCGGCGCTCGGCGACGGCGAGGTGCGGATCGCGAACCGGTGGATGTCGGTCGATCCGTACATGCGGGGACGGATGAACGACGGGCAGAGCTATGTGCCGCCGTTCCAGCTCGGCGAGCCGATGCAGGGCGGCGCGATCGGCGAGGTGATCGAGTCGAACGCCGCCGACCTGCCGGTCGGCGCGAAGGTGCAGCACTTCCTCGGCTGGCGCGACGAGGCGGTGCTGCCCGCGGCGCAGACCCAGCCGTTGCCGCCGCTCGACGCGCCCGAGCAAGCGTTCCTCGGGCAGCTCGGGATGCCGGGGATGACCGCCTACTTCGGGCTCCTGGCGGTCGCCGCCGCCAAGGCGGGGGAGACGGTGTTCGTCTCGGCGGCGGCCGGAGCGGTGGGGTCGACCGTCGTCCAGCTCGCCAAGGCGAAGGGCATGACGGTGATCGGCTCCGCGGGCGGGGCGGAGAAATGCGCGTGGGTGCGATCGCTCGGGGCGGATCAGGCGATCGACTATAAGTCCGGGCCGGTCTTGCCGGCGCTGACGGCCGCGGCGCCCGAGGGGATCGACGTCTATTTCGACAATGTCGGGTCGGACCATCTCGACGCCGCCTTCGCCGCGGCCAGGATGGGCGCGCGGTTCGCGATCTGCGGGATGATCGACGTCTATAACGACGGCCAGCCGACCGAGCTCAAATATCTCGCCAACGTCATCGGCCGGCGGGTGCGGATGGAGGGCTTCCTCGTCTCCGACTTCATGGCGCGGGCGGGCGAGTTCTACGCCGACGCCGGGGCGCTGTACGCGGCGGGAAAGCTAAGGAGCGAGGAGACGGTGGTCGAGGGTCTCGAGCGCGCGCCCGAGGCGTTCCTCGGGCTGTTCTCGGGCAGCAACACGGGCAAGATGCTGGTGAGGATCTGATCCGTCATGCCGGGCTCGACCCGGCATTCAACGATGGAAGCTACACCGGGCGAAGGGGCTCGATGCGCGTTGGACACCGGCTCAAGGCCGAGGTGACGACCGTCATACCGCTCCGCTGAACGTATCGCACTGGCTCGGGTCGCCCGTCGTCAGGCCCTTGTTGAGCCAGAACTGGCGCTGCGCCGACGTGCCGTGGGTGAAGCTGTCGGGGACGACGCGGCCCTGCATCTCCTTCTGGAGCGTGTCGTCGCCGATCGCGCGGGCGGCGGTCATGCCTTCCTCGACGTCGCCGGGTTCGATCCGGGCACGGTTCTGCGCGGCCCAGACCCCGGCGTAGCAATCGGCCTGGAGCTCGAGCTTGACCGAGGCGCGGTTGCCTTCCGCTTCCGACGCGCCGCGCTGGACCCGCTGGACGTCGTCCGAGGTGCCGAGCAGGTTCTGGATGTGATGGCCGAACTCGTGCGCGATCACATAGTCCTGCGCGAAGTCGCCGCTGGCGTGGAACTTGGTCTGGAGCTCGCCGAAGAATTCGGTGTCGAGATAGACGCCCTGGTCGGTCGGGCAATAGAACGGCCCCATCGCCGATTGCGCCGCGCCGCAGCCCGACTGGCCGTTGCCCGAATAGAAGACGAGCTTGGGCTGTCGGAACGTCTTGCCGCTCTTGGCGAACAGCGCCTCCCACGTCTTGTCGGCGGAGCTGAAGGCGTTGCACGCGGCGCGGCTGGACTGATCGACCGCGCAGGCCTGCGCCGCGCCGCCGCCCGCCGTTCGCGCCGAAGTCTGCTGGGACGGGGCGTAGCCCGATCCGCCGCCGCCGCCGAACATGCTCCCGAGCCCGCCCAGGCCGCCGCCGAACACCGCCATGAGGATCAGCACGACGACGATCCCGCCGCAGCCGAAGCGGCTGCCGATCAGCGGCAACAGGCCGAAGAGCAGCCCGCCGCCGCCGCCCCCGCCGCCGAAGCCGAACCCGCCGCCGCCCGAGCCGCGCTGATCCTCGACGTTGATGTTGGGATCGAAATCGTCGAGGCGCATGGGATATCCCGCGGTTCGTTACTGGTGCGGCATGAATGCGCGGACCCGTTCCACAGTTGCAAACGTGAAAATCGGAGAGTGCGATGTTCCTCAACGGCAAGACGGCGATCGTGACCGGATCGACCAGCGGGATCGGGCTCGCCTACGCCCGCGCCTTCGCCGCCGAAGGCGCGGCGGTGATGATCAACGGCTTCGGCGAGGCGGACGCGATCGCGCGCATCCGCGCCGAACTGGCCGAGACGAGCGGGGCGGGGGCGCTCCACGACGCGGCGGACATGACGAGGCCGGAGGAGATCGCGGCGATGGTCGCGCGCTGCGCGGCGGAGCTGGGCGGGCCGGACATCGTCGTGAACAACGCCGGGATCCAGCACGTCGCGCCCGTGGCCGACTTCCCGACCGAGAAGTGGGATGCGATCCTTGCGATCAACCTGTCGAGCGCGTTCCATGTGATGCACGCCGCGATCCCGCTGATGACCGCAAAGGGCTGGGGCCGGATCATCTCGACCGCGTCGGCGCACAGCCTTGTCGCCTCGCCCAACAAGTCGGCCTATGTCGCCGCCAAGCACGGCGTCGTCGGACTGTCGAAGGCGGCGGCGCTGGAGGTCGCGCAGACCGGGGTGACCGTCAACTGCATCTCGCCCGGTTATGTCTGGACGCCGCTCGTCGAGAACCAGATCCCCGACACGATGACGTCGCGCGGGCTGACGCGCGAGCAGGTGATCAACGACGTCCTGTTGGCGGCGCAGCCGACCAAGCGGTTCGTCACGCCCGAGCAGGTCGCGGCGCTGGCGGTGTTCCTGTGCCGCGACGAGGCGAGCGCGATCACGGGGGCCAATTTGTCGGTCGACGGAGGGTGGACGGCGATGTGATCGGTCAGACCGGCCGGGGGTGCGCGCCGACGAGCTGCGCATCCTCGCGCTTCTCCGGGCGGATGTAGATCGAAGTGAGCGAGGGCTCGGCGCGCTTGAGCTCGGTCTCGATGCCTTCGATCACCGTTTCCGCCTCGCCCATCGTCAGCGCGTCGTCGAAGTCGGCGCTGACCGCGACGAAGATCGCATCGGGGCCGGTGTGGATGGTGCGGACGTGATTGACCGTGGTGACGGCGGGCGAGCGCTCCACGGTCGCGCGGATGCGCGCGATCACGCCCGGGTCCGCGCGCTCGCCGATCAGCAATCCCTTCGATTCGCGCGCGAGCAGGACCGCCACCAGCGCGAGGACCGCGCCGATCACGATCGACGCGACGCCGTCGAGCCGGGGGTCGGCGAAATGGTGCGAGGCCCATACGCCGACCGCAGCGACAGCGAGGCCGATCAGCGCCGCCGAATCCTCGAACAGAACGATGAACGTGCCCGGATCCTTGGATCGGTGGATCGCACGCCACCACGAAGTATCGCCCTTGCTCTTCGCGAAGGCGCGCATCGCCAGCGTCCACGACGTGCCCTCCAACGCGAACGAGACGCCGAGGACGACGTAGTTGATCAGCGGATCGAGCGGCGGCTCGGGATCGACGACATGCTGCCAGCCCTCGTACACCGAGACGACCGCGCCGACCGCGAAGATCAGGATCGCGACCACGAAACTCCAGAAGTAGAGCTCGCGCGCGTAGCCGAACGGGTGGATCTCGTCGGGCGGCTTCTTCGCGCTGTGCTGGCCCCAGAGCAGCAGGAGCTGGTTGCCGGAATCGACCACCGAATGGACGCCCTCGGTCAGCATCGCCGACGAGCCGGTGATCCCCGCCGCCACGAACTTCGCCACCGCGATCCCCAGATTGGCGGCGAGCGCGGCGAGGATGACGATCGTGGATTCGCGCTGCGAGGACTTGGCCATCGCGGCTCAACCCGCCGTGTCGCGCTTGGGTCCGTTCGCGCTCAGCCGGCGTAGGCCTTGACCAGATCGAACAGATAGTCGCGCCCCTCGTACAGCGCCTTCACCCGGATGCGCTCGTCCAGGCCGTGGATGCCGTTCAGGTCGGGCTCGAGAAAGATCCCCGGCGCGCCGTAGGTCGGGATGCCGATCGCTTCGAGGAAGATGCCGTCGGTCGCGCCGGTCGACATGAGCGGCACGAGCGGGGTTTCGGGGAAGTGCCTCGCCGCCACCGCCCGCATCGGCCCGATGATCTTCGGGTCGAGCGTCGGCGGCACCGCGACCGGGCGGACCGGCGCGTTGACGGTGACGGTCACCTTGGGGCCGGCGAGGCGCTTCAAGGTCGCCAGCGTCTGATCGACGCTTTCGCCGGGAAAGATGC
Source organism: Sphingomonas sp. SP6 (assembly GCF_058313435.1). Lineage (NCBI taxonomy): Bacteria > Pseudomonadati > Pseudomonadota > Alphaproteobacteria > Sphingomonadales > Sphingomonadaceae > Sphingomonas > Sphingomonas sp. SP6. The sequence goes on along the minus strand of NZ_JBZFLG010000003.1, from coordinate 596,884 downwards.
GGCAGTTGATGTTCGCGGTCGCGCGCTGGGGGAGCGCGTTCTCGGCGTGGCCCGCGGCCAGCAGCGTCGCGACGCAGGTGGTGCGGAGCGTCGAGTGCAGCGTCTTGTCGCTGCTGACGATCCTGTCGGCGGCCTTGTCGTCCGGATTGGCGAGCAGCGCCTTGATCGCATCCGACAGCGGCTTGGGCGAGGACGGCGCGGCGGCGGTCGCGCCGAAGAAGGCGCGGGTGGTGTCGGTGAACTTGACCGGGAACTCGTAGCCGCGGACCGCCTCCACCGCGTCGGCGAGGTCGTAGATCGCATTGTCCGGCGTCGGTGCGGAGGAATGCCCACCGGGGTTGACGCTTAGGAAGGTGAAGTTCTGCGACGCCTTCTCGCCGACCTGGACCGCCAGCACCTGGCGCTTGCCGTCGGGGGTCAGCCGCCCGCCGCCGCCCTCGTTGAGCGCGAACTCGGCGGCCACCGCGTCGGGCCGGTTCTTCGCCAGCCATTCGGCGCCGTTGAAGGCGAAGGTTGTCTCCTCGCCGCAGGTGAGCGCCAGCTTGATCGTGCGCTTGGGGTGATAGCCCTGCTGGCGGAAGCGGACCATCGCATCCGCCCAGACCGCGGCCATCGCCTTGTCGTCGACGGTGCCGCGCGCGTAGTAGAAGCCGTTCTCCTCGACGAGTTTGAACGGATCGCGCCGCCAGTCCTCGCGCTTGGCAGCGACGACGTCGAGGTGGCCGAGGAGGAGCATCGGCCCGGCGGCGGGATCGCTGCCCTTGAGCGTCGCGACGACGCCGCCGTCCTGCGGGTGATCGGACACGGTGAAGACGGAGACGTCGCCCTCGGGATAGCCGGCCGCCTTGAGCCGGGTCGCGAGTTGGGTCGCGGCCTGGGTGCAGCTGCCGACGCCGACGACCGTGTTGGTCTCGACCAGTTCCTTGTAGAGCGCCAGGAAGGCCTTCTCGTCGGGACGCTGTTGCGCCGTCGCCGCCATCGGAGCGAGCGCCGCCGCCATGCCGAGAAGTGCCCGAACCGTCATGCTGCGTCCCTTATCCCGCGGAAAAGATGCAGCATCGCGGCGAACGTCGCGCAGCGCAACCGGGTCAACGGGCTGCGGAATGCCGGTCGCCGAAGTCCGGCCTGGCGTCGCGCGGCATCTGGAAGCGGACCTCGCGGTTGGCGAAGTCGATCGAGACGCGGCGGAACAGCCTGAGCGTATCCATCCCCAGCATCAGCGCAGGCTTGCCGCCCAGCCCGAAGCGCTTGAACGGCAGCGCGTCGGCGAAGGCGACCGGGATGTCGGCCATCTCGATCGCGCCCAGGGTCATCCGGCGGACCTGGGTGTAATCGGCGTCCAGATAGGTCCCCGTCACGCTCATCAGCGAGATCGGGCGGAGCGGCTGCTTGCGCCGCTCGACCCGCGCGCGCAGCGCCGGATTGCCCATCGTCACCGCCGATCCGGTGTCGATGATGACCCTGACGCGGGTGCCGGCGTAAGAGGCGTCGGCGACGACGAGCTGCCCGAACACGCTCTTCGCGCGCACCACGATCTCGTCGGGGGTGCTGGCAGCGGGACGGCGGCGTGTGCTGGGCGTGACCGTCATCTCGTTGCGGTCGAAGTCGATCGTGAGCTCGTGATTCTGGAGCGCGTCGATCCCGAGCATCCCCGGCGCGCCGAGGTTGAACTCCTCAAGTCCCGGCGCCTCGATCGCCTTGCCGCCGATCGCCTTGGCTTTGGTGACGGCGATCGAGGAGATGCGGAAGGTGTCGACCGTCGCCGCATCCGCCATCGACGTGAGGCGCACCTGCTTGCCCGGCGGCAGTCCGAGGACGCGGGCGAGCTGGCGCGACACCACGGTCCGTTCCGCGCCGGTATCGACGATGAAGCGATAGGGCCCCGCATCCGCGATCGTCACGGGCACGGTCATCCGCGTCCCCTCGTCCCCGAAGGCGACCACGGTGCGCTCGACCGGGATCGGCGGCTCGGCGGCGGCGGGCGTGTCGAGGGGCTGCGGCATCGGCGCGGCGGCGAGGAGGGCGAGCACGATGCTCATGTCCCGAGACTACGCCTGCGCTGGCAGGATGCAAGCGAGACCCGCGGCCGCATTATCGCACTGAGCCAGATCAAGTCGCGGCACCCGGGCGCGCCGCCTAGTTCTACGGCGCGGCCAGCCCACTCCGGCGCTCGCCCGAGGAGCAAGGCATGGCCGTCAAATTCGCCGCGACGATGAACGCGATCAATCGCGGGCTCGAGAGCACCAAGGCGCCCAAGGGCGCCGACATGATCGAGGATTGGGAAGCGGCGCTGGCCGAAACCGACGTGGCGGGCGCCAAGGGCATCCTCCGCGATCTCGGCTCGCTCCGCAAGCAGCTGGAGAAGGGCGAGCCCGACGCCGACCGCATCCACGCGCTGCTCCACCGACTGGGCGAGGCGACGGTCAAGATCGCGGACCGTGCCGACAAGCAGGGCGACAAGATCAAGGCGCTCGGCGAGGCGCTGGTCGAAGCGGGCGAGCCCGATGCCGACGAGGAAGAGGACGTCGAGGCCGCCGCGGCCCCGAAGCGCGCGCGCAAGAAATAGGGCCGGATGTCGATCCTCCCCGGTCACGGGGAGGATCGTTCTAGTCCTCCGCCATCGCCTCTGCCGCGAGCGCTTCGGCTTCGATCAGCAGCGCGTCGTCGGCGGTGCCGGTGGCCACCCGCTCGCGGCCGATCAGCGTCAGCACCGGCACCGCGAGCGGCGAGACGCGGGGCAGGTCGACGTGGAGCATCGTCTCGGCCGCGCGGTCGAGCAGATGCGCGAGGCGCCCGACGTCGGTCATCCGCGCGCGCGCGTCGTCCCATGCGGCTTGCAGCAGGATGTGAGTCGGCTCGTACTTTCTCAGCACGTCGTAGATCAGGTCGGTCGAGAAGGTGACCTGCTTGCCGGTCTTGCGCTTGCCCGGATGCTGGCGCTCGACCAGCCCGCCGATCACCGCCACCTCGCGGAACGCGCGCTTGAGGAGGTGCGAGGATTGCACCCAGTCGACGAACTCGTGTTCCAGGATGTCGGCCGAGAACAGCGAGGCCGGGTCCGTCACCTTCTCCAGTCCGTAAGCGGCAATCGCATAATCGTTGGCGACGAAACCGAGCGGGCGCAGCCCCTGCGTCTCCATCCGCCGAGTGATCAACATGCCGAGCGACTGGTGCGCGTTCCACCCCTCGAAGCTGTACGCGACGACATAATGCCGCCCCTCGCGCGGGAAGGTCTCGACCAGCAGCTGGTCGGGGCGAGGGAGGATCGAGCGGCGCGACTGGACCTCCAGCCACTCGTGGACATCCTTCGGGAAACGGTCCCACTCGGCGGGAGTCGCCAGGAAGGCGCGGACCCGGTCGGCGAGGTTGGTCGACAGCGGCATCCGCGAGCCGCCATAAGTCGGGATTCGCGCCGGACGGCTGGTCGCGCGGACGATCAGGTCCTCGGTGTCGATCTTTTCGACCTCCAGGCTGAGCCCGGCGAAGAAGAAGGTGTCGCCGTGCGCGAGCGTCGCGGCGAACGCCTCCTCGACCTTGCCGAGCGTGCGGCCGTTCCGAAACCGCACGGTGAGCATCGTCGCCTCGACGATGATCCCGGCGTTCAGGCGGTGCTGGGTCACGAACTTGGGATGGGTGACGCGCCACAATCCGTCGGGCCCCTGCGTCAGCCGCTTGAACTTGTCGTACGCCTTGAGGCTGTAGCCGCCGTCGCGGATGAAGCCGAGCACTTGCGCGAACAGATCGTCCGACAGCGCCGAATAGGGGAGGGCGGAGCGGACCTCCGCCAGCATCTCGGCTTGATCGAACGGCGCGGCGCAGGCGCAGGCCATCAGATGCTGGGCGAGGACGTCGAGGGCGCCCATCCGGAACACGTCCTCGTCGAGCGCGCCCGCCTCGACCGCGTCGAGGGCGGCGCGGGCTTCCAGATATTCGAAGCGGTTGCCGGGGACGACGATCGCCTCCGACGGCTCGTCGAGCCGGTGGTTCGAGCGCCCGATCCGCTGGAGCAGCCGCGACGAGCCTTTGGGCGCGCCCATCTGGATCACGCAATCCACGTCACCCCAGTCGACGCCCAGGTCGAGGCTGGCGGTCGCGACCAGCGCGCGCAGCCGTCCCCCCGCCATCGCCGCCTCGACCTTGCGCCGCGCCTCCAGGCTGAGCGAGCCGTGGTGGACGCCGATCGGCAAGGTCATCGCGTTGACCTTCCACAGATCCTGGAAGATCAGCTCGGCGAGGCTGCGGGTGTTGCAGAAGACGATCGTGGTTTTGTGGGTCTCGATCTCCGCCATCACCTGCTCGGCGGCGTAGCGCCCCGAATGGCCCGCCCAAGGGACGCGGCCCTGGGGAAGGAGGATCGCGATGTTCGGCTCGGCGCCGGGATCGCCCGCGACCAGGCTGACCGCGTCGATGTCGCCGTCGGGCGCGAGCCAGGCGCGGTAGCCGTCGGGATCGGCGACCGTCGCCGACAGCGCGACGCGGCGCATCCCGGGCGCGAGCGTCTGGAGCCGCGCCATGCAAAGGCTCAGCAGATCGCCGCGCTTGCCGGTGGCGAAGGCGTGGACCTCGTCGACGACGATCGTCTTCAAGTTCGCGAACATCGTCGCGGCGTCGGGATAGCTCAGTAGCAGCGACAGCGATTCGGGGGTGGTCAGCAGGATCTGCGGCGGTCTGACCCGCTGGCGCGCCTTGCGGTCCGAAGGGGTGTCGCCGGTTCGGGTCTCGACGCGGATATCGACCCCCATTTCCTCGACCGGGGTGACGAGGTTGCGCTGGATGTCGACCGCGAGCGCCTTGAGCGGCGAGACGTAGAGGGTGTGGAGGCCCTCGTGCGGGGTCTCGATCAGCTCGGCGAGGGTGGGCAGGAAGCCGGCGAGCGTCTTCCCCGCGCCAGTCGCGGCGACGAGCAGCGCGTGGCGACCGGCCCGCGCCTCGTCCAGCATCGCGAGCTGGTGGCGACGGGGGGACCAGCCACGGGTCGTGAACCAGGCGGCGAGCGGGGCCGGAAGGTCTGTCACTCGTGGGAACCGGCGGGCATCCCGACCATATAGGCATGATGCCCAAACTCGGCGACTGGCTCGAACCGCACCCCCACGGCATCTACGTCCGCCCCGCCGATGCGTGGATTGACCCGTCGCAGCCGAGCGAACGCGCGCTCGTCACCCACGGCCATGCCGACCACGCGCGCGGCGGGCACGCCTGCGTCTGGGCGACGCCCGAGACGCTGGCGATCATGGCGGCGCGGTACGGGCCGCAATCGGGCGTGCCGGTCGCGTATGGCGAGAGCGTGCGGGTTGGGGAGGTCGAGGCGACCTTCGTCCCCGCCGGCCACGTCCTGGGCTCGGCGCAGATCCTGCTCGAGCATCGCGGCGAGCGGATCGTGATCTCCGGGGACTACAAGCGCCGCGCCGATCCGACCTGCGCGCCGTTCGAGCCGGTCGCATGCGACGTGTTCGTCACCGAGGCGACCTTCGGGTTGCCGGTGTTCCGTCATCCCGAGACCGGCGACGAGATCGACAAGCTGATCGCCGCAGTCCGCGCCAATCCGACACGCTGCGTGCTGGTCGGGGCCTATGCGCTGGGCAAGGCGCAGCGCGTGATCGCCGAGTTGCGCGAGCGGGGGTACGAGGCGCCGATCTTCCTCCACGGCGCGCTCCAGCGGCTGTGCGACCTCTACGCCGAGCAGGGCGTGCGGCTGGGCGAACTGGTCCCCGCGACCGGGGCGGCGAAGACGGACATGGCGGGGCATATCGTGCTGTGCCCGCCCTCGCAGCTGACCGACCGCTGGTCGCGGCGGCTGCCCGACCCGATCACCGCGCTCGCCAGCGGCTGGATGCGGGTTCGCCAGCGTGCGCGGCAGAAACTGGTCGAGCTGCCGCTGATCCTGTCCGATCATGCCGATTGGGACGAGCTGACCGACACGATCCGCGAGATCAACCCGCGCGAGGTGTGGGTCACCCACGGTCGCGAGGAGGCGCTGATCCACTGGTGCGAGACCCGCCAGATCAAGGCCCGGGCGCTGGCGCTGGTGGGGTTCGAGGACGAGGATGATTAGACTTTTGGCCTCCCTGCAAGGGGAGGTCGCAGTCGTCGTTTGACGGAGGGGTGTCCCCGCTGGTGACGGAGTATTTCACTACGACCGAGGACACCCCTCCGGCGCCACGCGCCACCTCCCCTTTGCAGGGGAGGCACAGAAGACATCACTCCAGCAACCGCCGCACTTCGTCGAAATCGTGCGCGATCGCCTGCACGCCGATCGCTCGCAGCCGCGCATCGTGGCCGGGCGCGCAGTGACTTCCCGCGCACACGCCGATGACATGTCCGCCGCTCGCCACCGCACCGGTCGCGCCGACGGGAGAATCCTCCAGGATCGCGCAATCCTCGATTCGAACGCTGAGTCGATCGGCGGCGTAGAGGTACAGGTCCGGCGCGGGCTTGGGGCGGGAGACGTGCTCCTGCCCCGAATAGAGATGGTCGCCGAACGCTTCCGCCAGCCCGATATGCTCGAGGTGGCGGCGAATCCAGCGGACGCGGCTCGACGACACCACCGCCTTGGGCAGTCCGGGCGGGAGCGAGCGGACGAACTCCACCGCGCCCTCGACGGCGTCGACGCCCTCCGCCAGCACCCGTTCGTTCTCCGCACGGCGGACGGCCTGATACTCGTCGGGCAGTGGGCGACCGATCCAAGCCGCCACCCGCGCCTCGAACTCCGCACCGGCGTGACCCATGAAGTTCGCCATCGCATCCGCGGGCGTGGTCGGGTGGCCGATGCCGGTCAGATACTCGGCGATCTGGCGGTTGCCCGACGCCTCGCTCTCGATCAGCACGCCGTCGAAGTCGAAGAGCAGCGCGGCGAATCTCACCCGCGCACTCCGAACAGCGCGGAGCCGATGCGGACATGGGTCGCGCCCAGCATCACCGCGGTTTCGAAATCGTCGCTCATCCCCATGCTGAGGCCGGCAACTCCCTCCTCGCGGGCGAGCTTGGCGAGCAGCGCGAAATACGGCGCCGCCTCGACCCCGGCGGGCGGCACGCACATCAGCCCCGCGACCGGCAGCCCGGCGTCGCGCGCGGCGGCGAGCAGCGCGGGGACGTCGGCGACCGCGCATCCGCCCTTCTGGTCCTCGTCGCCGATGTTGACCTGCACGAAACAGCCCGGCCGCCGCCCGCTCGCGTCCATCGCCTTCGCCAGCGCCGCGACGAGCGAGGGACGGTCGACCGAGTGGATCGCGTCGAACAGCGCGACCGCGTCGCCCGCCTTGTTCGACTGGAGCTGGCCGACGAGGTGGAGTGCGACGTCGGGGTGCGCGTCGCGCAGCGCGGGCCATTTCGCCTGCGCCTCCTGCACCCGATTCTCGCCGAACGCGCGCTGGCCCGCGGCGAGCAGCGGTACGATCGCCTCGGCGGGGTGGGTCTTCGAGACGGCGACCAGCGTCACGTCCGCCGGATCGCGCGCGGCGAGCGCGGCCGCCTTGGCGATCCGCGCCTGTATGTCGATTAGGGGGGGCATCCGCGAGCGCCTATAGGGACGGCCATGCCGCCTCGCCACCCTTTGCCGACGATCTGGCTGATGACCGACGAGCGGATCGGCGACGTGGCGGCCGCCGTGCGGCGGCTGCCGCCGGGCGCCGGGGTGGTGTTCCGTCATCATGCGACGCCGTCCGCCGAACGACGGCGAGTGTGGCGGCGGCTGCTCGCGATCGCGCGGGCGCGCGGGCTGGTGCTGGTGCGGGCGGGGGCGGTCGCTCTGCCGGGGGAGATGGGGGCCCACGGCCGCGTCGGCAAACGGAGCGGAGTGCTGACCTGGCCCGCGCACAGCCGCGGCGAGGCGTTGGCGGGACGGCGCGCGGGAGCGGCGGCGCTGTTCGTCTCGCCGGTCTTCCCGACCCGCTCGCATCCGGGCGCTCCGGCGCTCGGCCCACGGCGCGCGCGCGCGATCGGCGCGGGGCTGGGGATCCCGCTGGTCGCGCTCGGCGGGATGGATGCGCGGCGGTTCCGGCGCCTGGCCGGGTTCCACGGCTGGGCGGGAATCGACGCGCTCACGTGATCCTATCCCGCGGCACCGGGCGATCGGCGGATGGTAAGGTCCGCCAGCGCACACTTGTCTCCAAGCCGTGGCAGCGGCACGATTTTCAGGGTTAACAGACTGGAATGTCGGCGGGTTCGGGGAACTCCCCCATTTTGGACCGGTTCAGTCGTCATGACCGAGCCGCGTCCCCTGGTCCTCGTCGTCGAGGACGATCCCCTGATCCTGATCCACTCCCGCCTCGCGCTCGAGGATGCGGGTTTCGAGGCGCTGCCGGTGCGCGATGCCGGCGAGGCGCTCGACCGCCTCGCCGAGCGGCGCGACATCCGTGCGTTGCTCACCGACATCAGGATGCCGGGCGCGATCGACGGACTCGCACTGGCGCGGCGCGTTCACGAGGAGCGGCCCGAGGTGGAGATCGTCGTGACCTCCGGCTCGACCAAGGTGGATGCAGCGGCGCTGCCCGTGGGCGCGCATTTCCTGCCCAAGCCGTACACCGTGTACCAGGTGACGAAGGCGCTGGCCGGGATCGCGGACTAACCGCGTCGGCCGCCTGGCGAGCTGCCGGCTCACGCCGTCTCGATCAGCCGCGCCGCCTGCGCCCTCGCCTCGTCGGTCACCGACGCGCCCGACAGCATCCGGGCGATCTCCTCTCGTCGTTCGCCGCCATCGAGCGTGCGGACGCTGGTGCGCGAGACCGTCCCGTCCGACGCCTTGGCGATCAGCAGGTGCTCCGCGCCGCGCGCCGCGACCTGGGGCGAGTGCGTGACGACGAGCAACTGGGTCCGCTCCGCCAGCCGCGCCAGGCGCTCGCCGATCGCGGAGGCGACCGCGCCGCCGACGCCGCGGTCGATCTCGTCGAAGATCATCGTCGGCGCCGCGCCTTCCTCCGCCAGCGCCACCTTCAGCGCCAGGATGAAGCGCGACAGCTCGCCGCCGGACGCGATCTTGGCGAGCGGCGCGAACGGCGCGCCCGGATTGGTCGCGATCTCGAACTCGACGCGGTCCGCGCCCGCCGGGCCCCAGCCGGTCTCGGGCATCGGCGCGACCGCGGTGCGGAAGCGGGCGGCGTCGAGCCTCAGGGGCGCGAGTTCGCCCGCCACCGCGGCGTCGAGCCGGGCGGCGGCGGCGCGGCGCGCCTCCGACAGGGAGGCGGCGGCGGCGACATAGGCGATGCGGGCGGCGGCGACGTCGGCCTCCAGCCGCGCGACGCCGCCCTCGCCCGCATCGAGCCGGTCGAGCCTGGCGCGCAGCTCCCCCGCCAGCGGGGCGAGCTCGTCGGGTTGGACGCGGTGCTTGCGTGCCATCGCCCGCAGCTCGAACAGCCGCGTCTCGTCGTCCTCGAGCGCGCGTTCGTCATAGGCGAGCGCGGCATGGGCGTCGCGCAGCCGCTCCTCGGCGGACGCGCCCTCGATCACCGCGCGATCGACCGCGGCCAGCGCATCGGCGAGTGCGGCGTGATCGGGCGCGATGCGTTCGAGCACCCGTGCCGCCGAGCGCAGCTTCGCCAGCGCGCCGTCCGATCCCTCGAGCGAGGATTCGACCGCGGCGAGGTCGCCGGCGATCTTCTCGGCGCGCTGCATCGCCCGGCGGCGGTCGGCAAGCGCCTCCTCCTCGCCGGGCTCGGGCGCGAGCGCGGTCAGCTCGGTAACGGCATGGTCCAGCCAGTCGCGGTCGCGCGCAGCGGTCTCGATCTCGGCGCGGGCGGCAGCGAGCGCGGTTTCCGCCTCGGCCCAGGCGCGATAGGCGGCGGCGACCGGCGCGGGATCGGTCCGCCCGAACAGGTCGAGCAGCGCGCGGTGGCCGCGCGGCTCGAGCAGCCCGCGCTCGTCGTGCTGACCGTGGATCTCGACCAGCCGCGCGCCGAGTTCGCGGAGCAGGCTCGCGGCGGCGGGCTGGTTGTTGACGAACGCACGGCTGCCGCCGTCGGCCTTGACGACGCGGCGGATGAGGAGCGGTTCGCCGGGATCGACCTCGATCCCGTTGTCGTCGAGCAGCGTCGCGACGCCTGGGGGAGGATCGAAGGTCGCGGTGACCGACGCCTGGGCCGCGCCGTGGCGGACGAGGCCGCTGTCGCCGCGCGCGCCGAGCGCGAGCCCGAGCGCGTCCAGCAGGATCGACTTGCCCGCCCCCGTCTCCCCGGTCAGCACGCCCAGCCCGGCGCCGAACCGCAGGTCCAGCGCCTCGATCAGCACGACGTCGCGGATGGCGATGGCGGTCAGCATCGGCCGGCAGCGTTAGCCCAAGCGGCCGGGGATGCGAACCCGTTTCGTTCCGCCGGGTTTGACAGCGTGCGGATCGCATGGGACGCGAGGGAACCGGGATCGCAAGGGACATCCATCATGCACGACATCACAGCGCGTTCGACGACGATCGGCTTCGACGATTTCCAGCTTTCCGGCGGCCGGCCCGTGCAAGGTCTGCCGAAGCACTACGACGGCTTTCTGTGGAAGGGCTTCAACGTCTTCAACTCGCAATACGGCCCGTTCGGCGGCTCCGGGTACGAGATCGGCACGACCTCGGGGACGCTGGCGGCGGTCAGCAACGGCCACCGCTCCGCCTCGGTGTTCGTCAAGGACGGCAGCTTCACGCTGGACAGTCTCAACCTGACCGCGGGCTGGGACAAGACGCTGACCGTCGACATCACCGGCTATCGCGACGGAGAGGCGGTCTATCACCAGACCGTCGACGTGACCGACAAGGCCGCGACCCACGTCCAGCTCGACTTCGAGCATGTCGACCGGGTGACGTTCGATCCCAGCCACGGCAAGCCGGACGACCTGATCGGGTCGGGCGACAATATGGTGTTCGACGATCTGATATTCTCAGACGTCGTCCATGACGCGCCGTCCGCGGCGCTGCATCCGGCGGAGCTGCACACGATGGTTCAAAGCGTCCTGCCGCTAGTGTGATCGCGGGCGTCGCCTCTCCGGATCACCGGGGCGGCGACGCCTAATCCCCAGGAGTGGGCGATCCCGGCTGGCCGCCGGCCGGCGTGTCGGTGGTCGGCGCGTTACCGCCGGGGGTGCTCCCCGCTCCGCCGCTTGGGCTCGCGGGGGTCGGCGCGCCCGGCGCGTCGGCGGTCGGGGTCTTGCCGTTGGTGCCGGCGATCGACTGGACCGGCGCGGCGACCAGCACCGGTTCCCCGGGCTTCAGCGGCGCGATCGGCGTGACCGGGTTCTCGCCCATCAGCTTGTAGGCACGTTCGTACCAGTCGGTGCCGGGATAGTTCGCGCCGAGCACCGCCGCCGACTTCTCCGCCTCGCCGCGGACACCCAGGTTCAGATAGGTCTCGGTCAGGCGCATCAGCGCCTCGGGCGTATGGGTTGTCGTCTGATAGTCGTCGACCACCTTGCGGAAGCGCAGCGTCGCGGCGAGCCACTGGCGACGGCGCTCGTAGAAGCGGCCGATCTCCATTTCCTTGCCCGCGAGGTGATCTCGAACCAAGTCGATCTTCAGCCGCGCGTCGGCGGCGTAGCGGCTGTTCGGGTAGCGGCGGATCAGCTCGCCCAGCGCGTCCTGCGCCTGCGAGGTGATCTTCTGGTCGCGGGTCACGTCGACGATCTGCTCGTAATAGCAGAGCGCGATCAGATAATAAGCGTAGGGCGCGTCGCGGTTGCCCGGGTGGACCGACAGGAAGCGCTGCGCGCCCTGGATCGCCTGGGTGTAGTCGCGGTTGAGGTAATAGCTGAACGACCCCATCAGCTGCGCCCGGCGCGCCCACACCGAATAGGGATGCTGGCGCTCGACCTCGTCGAACAGCGCGGCGGCGAGCTTGTAATTGCCTTTGTCGAGCTGCTTCTTCGCGGTCGAATAGAGGGTGCCGACATCGCGTGCGACATAGGGCAGGTCGCCCTTCGCACGGTTGCGCGCACAGCCGGAGGCGGTGAGCACGGTGGCGGCGGCGATCGCGGCAAGGAGCGCGCGGGACGGGAGGGTACGCATGCGAGGAGCGCCTTAGCGTATGGAAGGCCGGTCGAACAATGCCGTGCTTCACGGAAGGAGACAGCCCAGGGGCGGTCGTCGCTTCACGTCAACGTTAACAAATGTTTACACTGTTCCGAAACGGGCGCAGGCTTTCGCGAGAAAAAGAAACTGCACGGGGGAGAGGCGTATGCCCGGTCGAGTCGCGATCCTGGTGGTCGCGGGCTGCGTCACGTGGGCGATTGTCAGCGTGCTGTTCGCCCTGCTGGTCGGCGCGATCATCCGTGAGCGCGATCGTGACTCCGACTCCAGCGCGAGCCCGGATTCTGCAACGGGCGGCCTGCTCGCGCGTTGGCTGGCGACCCACGCCAACCCAGGACCGTCGAACATGCCCGCTACCCTGCTCGCCACCAAGCGCGTCGAAAAGCCTTGGGGGCGGCATCATCTGTTCCCCGGCTTTCCCGACCCGGCGCCCGGCGCCGAGAAGATCGGCGAGGTGTGGTTTCAGTCGGCGCACCCCGCCGACGACGACATGCTGATCAAATATCTGTTCACCAGCGAAAAATTGTCGGTGCAGGACCATCCGTCCGACGAGGAGGCGAAGAAGCGGGGGTTGCCGCGCGGCAAGGACGAATGCTGGACGATCCTGGCCGCCGAGCCGGGCGCGACGATCGCGGTCGGCCCAAGGGCGCCGACCACGCGCGAGGAGTTGCGCGCGGCGGCGGAGACCGGAACGCTGGAGGACAAGCTCGACTGGCGCCCGGTCAAGGCGGGGGACTTCCTCTATTGCGAGAGCGGGACGATCCACGCGATCGGCGGCGGGATCACCTGCATCGAGGTCCAGCAGAACTCCGACACCACCTACCGCCTTTACGATTACGGCAGCGACCGCGAACTGCACCTCGACGACGGCGTCGCGGTCGCGCACCTGACGCCCTACGTCCCGATCGTCAGCCCCGGCGAGGTCGAGCCCGGTCGGACGATCCTGGTCGAGGGGCCGAAGTTCGTGCTCGAGCGCTGGTCAGGCGGCGCGCGAGACATCGCGCTGCCCGCGCGCACGACCGGCTGGCTCGTCCCGATCGCGGGCGAGGGCGTGGTGGGCGGCGTCGCGTGGAAGGCGGGCGAGTGCGTCACCGTCACGGGATCGGAGGCGCTTCACGCCTCCGCCGATTCGGACCTGCTGTTCGCCTATACCGGCACGACGCGGATCTGACGGCCGGCCCGTTCCCTGGCGGGAACGGGTGTCCTACCGCTTGCGCTTGGGCTTCGGCTTGGGCGCATCCGCAGGCATCCGGGTCAACAGCCCGACCAGTCCGACCGCCGCGCCGCCCAGCGTGACGAGCGCCAGCCAGTTGCGACGACGCGGCGTGCCGTAGAGGCTGAAGTCGCGCCCCGGCTGGCTCGCGGACCGCTCGCGACCGTTGTCGCGCGGCGCGGCGAGGTTGTCGCCGGGTGTCCCCGGGCGCTCGGCGTCGGACAGGATCGGCGTCATCAGCGCGCCGAGATGGTCGAGGAGCCGCGGGAAATGCTGCCCCGCGAGCACCTGGAGCCGCCCGGCCCCGCCCACGGTGACGTCGCGCCGCGGTGTGACCGCGGCATCGAGGATCGCCTCGGCGACGAGCGTCGGATCGTACACCGGGGGCGGGATCAGCGCCTCGCCCTCCACGTGATTGGCCGCATGCTGCGCGATCGGCGTGTCGATCCCCGACGGCTTGATGAGCGTGACCGAGATCGGGAGCCGGTCGGCGATCAGCTCGATGCGGAGCGATTCGGTGAACGCCTTCACTGCATGCTTCGATGCGGAATAGGCGCCCATGATCGGGCTGGGGATGTCGGCGGCGATCGAGGCGACGGTGATCAGCGCACCGCCGTTCAGCTGCAAGTTCTCCACCGCGACGAGCGAGCCGTTGACCACGCCGAAGTAATTGGTCCCGAACAACTCCTGATGCTCGAGCATCGGCGTGTCGACGAGCTTGGCATAGATCGCGACGCCCGCGTCGTTGACCCAGGTGTCGATGCGGCCGAACCGCTCGATCGCCTTGGCGGCGGCGCGCTGGACGTCGCGCAGATCGGAGACGTCGGCGCTGGCGAAGGTCGCCTGCCCGCCCGCCTCCTCGATCTCGCGGACGATCGTCGCGAGCGCGTCGGCGTCGCGGGCGACCAGCACCACCTTCGCGCCCTGGGCGGCGGCGAGCTTCGCGGTGACCAGGCCGATCCCCGACGAGGCACCGGTGATGAGGACGACCTGCTCGGCAAGCGGCTTCAGCGTGTAATGCAAGCGGAGACTCCTTCGCCCGACCGGGCGCGTTCGTTCGGGAGAGCCGGCCCAGCGACGCGACGCCGGGCCGGAAGATCGTCAGGCGTCCTCGGTCGCCGCCGCCGCCTTGGCGTTGATCTTGCTCTCCGCCATGGCGGTCAGCGAGTCGTCGGTCGCATATTCCTCGTCCAGGGTCTCCTTGAGGATGGCGGCGCAATCCTCGCGTCCCAGCTGACGCGCCCAGGCGATCAGCGTGCCGTAGCGCGTGATCTCGTAATGTTCGACCGCCTGCGCGGAGGCGATCAGCGCCGCGTCGAGCACGTCCTTGTCGGCGATCTCGCCGGCGACCTCGTTCGCTTCCTTGATGATCCCGTCGATCGCCGGGCACGTGACGGCCTTGGGCTTCTGGCCGTGCATCTCGAACACGCGCTCCAGCCGGACGATCTGCCCTTCGGTCTCGCGCAGGTGCTTCTCGAAGCCGGCCTTGAGCTTGGGGGCGGTCGCCTTCTCGATCATCTTGGGCAGCGCCTTGGTAATCTGGTTCTCGGCGTAATAGACGTCCTGAAGCTGGTGAACGAACAGATCGTCCAGCGTCGCGATATCCTTGGTGAACAGGCCCATCGTCTTGCTCCGTCGAAATGAGGGGCGGGGCGCGATCCTTGCGCGTCCCGGTGCCCCTGAACGCGGCGAGAGCCGTGCAAGTTGCCCGCGCCGCCTCATTCTCTCGCGACTTGACGCGGATCAGCCCCGGGTCGGCCCAGCGCCCGCTCCAGCATCGCCAGCGCCACGCGCAGGCATTCGAGGCGGACGGGGCCGCGGCCGATGTCGCCGAAATGCTCCTCGCGCAGCGCCGTCTCGCCGCCGCGCGTCGCGCAGCCGAAATGGACCAGCCCCGGCTCGTCGCCGGCGGCGCCCGGTCCCGCGAAGCCGGTGATCGACACCGCCACCGCCGCCCGCGACCGATCGAGCGCTCCTTCCGCCATCGCGCGCGCGGTCTCCGCGCTGACCGCGCCGCACCGATCGAGGGTGGAGCGATGGACGCGCAGGAGGTCGCACTTGGCGTCGTCGGTATAGACGACGAAGCCGCGGTCGAACGCATGGCTCGCCCCCTCGACGTCGGTCAGGAGCGAGGCGAGCAGCCCGCCGGTGCAGCTTTCGGCGGTGGCGATGGTCTTATCGGAACGGCAGGCGAGATCGAGGACGCGCCGGGCGGCGGCTTCGATGTCGTCGGGCACCGCATCGAGGAGTTCGGTCATCGCGTCCGCCTACGCCCCCGCGCAGGCGGACGCCTCAATCGTGATCAAGATGGCCGTGCCAGGCCTGACGTCAGAAGGTCGCGGTCAGCGACGCCAGCACCTTGCCGTTGGCGATCGAGCCGCTGCCGTCCTGCCCCTCGCTGAAGCTCGGCTGGAGGTATGCGGCTTTGCGGTTCGAGATGTCGGTGTCGACGTAGGCGACGCCGATGGTAAGGGGGGTGGAGGCGACGGCGACATCGACGCCGAGGAGCCAATCGACATATTCGCCGGTCGGCGCGACGCTGGTCGCGAACGGGCCGAGGCCCTTGTTGCCCTTCGAATAGCCGATGTGCGCCTTGGCGGTCAGCGGCGTGCCGGGAACCGCCACCGCCGCGTCCCCCCAGAGGTAGAGATTGTCGTTCTTGTCGCCCGGCCTGTCGTACACTCCCGCCGCCGCCGACGCGCCGTTCAGATACCAAGCGCCGAGTGCCTCCTGCGGCGGCGCATAGGCGACGCCCGCGAGCAGGCTGGCGGGGCCGAGCGTCCCCGAAAGCTTGACGTAGGGCTCGATGAAGTCGGTGTCGTCGAAGCCGCCGGGGTACATGTACCAGGTCGCGCCGATGTCGAGCGCGCCGCCGCCGACCGGGACCTTGAAGCCGGCGATCAGATCAAGCTCCATGTTGGCGCCGCCGAACGTGCCCCAGCCGGCGAGGTTCGATCCCCAGGTGCCGAGATAGACCCCGCTTTCGTGGGTGACGGTGAGACCGCCCTGGATCGCGACATTCTCGTCCGACTGGCTGACGCCGCGGAAGCGATAGTCGGAGACGAGCCCGACCGAGCCCGACACGGCGATCACCTTGGGCGGATCGGTGTCCTGGGCGCGTGCGGGCATGGCGACGAGCGTCGCGGCGAGGGCGAACGAAGCGAAACGGATCATGAGGACCTCCCTTGCGGATTGGAGTCCCCGCCTGCATCCCGGAGGCCGTCGCCGCTCTCGCAAGGCGGGCGGGCGATCGTTCCGGAACGGATCGAGCGTTAGCGGCCGCTGGACGACGCGACGTTGCCGCTCGGTGACGAAGCATGTCCGGTGCCGGGTGTGGCCGGCAGGACACGCTCCGGGTCAGCCGGGCAGCACGATCTCCGCGCGCAGCCCGCCTTCCGGGCGGTTCGCGAGCAGCAGCCGGCCCCCTTCCGCCGCAGTCGCCTGTGCCGCGATCGCGAGGCCCAGGCCGAATCCCTTGGTGTCGCGGTGGCGCGCCGGATCGAGCCGGACGAACGGCTGGACCGCGCGTTCGAGCTGTGCCTCGGGGATGCCGGGACCGTCGTCCTCGACGCGGATCGTGACGCCGGGGCCGTCGGCCAGCAGCGTCACGGTCACGGTCTCGCCGTATTGGACGGCGTTCTCGACGAGATTGCCGAGCGCACGCTTGAGCCCGATCGGACGCAGCGTCTTCTCGCAGTGATCCGGGCCGTGGTACATCACATCGTGGCCGCGATCGACCGCGTCGTCGACGATCGTCGCGCACAGGACCGCCAGATCGACGCGGACCGGGGCCTCGGGGTCGCTGTCGCCGCCGAGGAAGGCGAGCAGCGAGGCGACCATCGCGTCCATCTCGGCAATGTCGGCCTGAACCGCGGCGCGCGCCTCGGCGTCGTCGATCGCCTCCGTGCGCAGCTTCAGCCGGGCGAGTGGGGTGCGCAGGTCGTGGCCGACCGCGGCGAGCGCCTGGGTGCGATCGGCGATCAGCCGCGCGATCCGCGCCTGCATCCGGTTGAACGCGGCGACCACGCGACGGACCTCGCCCGGCCCGTCCTCCGGAACCGGCGGCGCGGCGGCGCGACCGCCCGCGCCCACCTGGTCCGCCGCCTCGGACAGCCGCCTGAGCGGCAGCAAGGTCCGGCGGATCAGCAGCCCGCTCAGCGCCATCAGCCCGAGCGCGGGGACCAGGGCGAGCAGCACGCGATTGATCGCCAGATCGAGCCGCGTCACCGGCTCGCGCGTGCGGAAGGCGAGGCGGGTGCCGTCGTCGAGGCGCAGCTCGCCCGTCACCACCGAGCTGCGCCCGGGCGACACTAGCCGCAGCCGCAGGTCGGTCCGGGCGAGCGACGGCTCCCAGGCGGTGATCTGCGCGCGCATCGCGGTCAGCTCGGGCGCGCGCGGGGAGGGCAGGGGCGACGGCGTCCAGCGGACCGCATAGCGGTCGGTGGTGAGCTCGGCCGCCATCCCGGCACGGTCGCCGACCGGACGCTCCTCGAGCAGGCGGCGGCTGATGACGAGATGCTCGGCCAGCCGCCGCGCCTCGTCGTCGCGCACCGAGAACTCGGTCGCGCGCTCGTAAAGAAGGGTCGAGACCCCGAACTCGACCAGCACCGTCAGCAGCAGAATCGCGACGACCCGGCCGAGCAGCCCGACCGAAGGCTGGGCGAAACGCTTCAACGCCGCTCGACGGGGACGCTGAGCATGTAGCCGACGCCGCGGACAGTGACGATCGGGGCGTTATCACCGCCTGCGCTCGACAGCTTGCGGCGCAGCCGGCTGATGAGCACGTCGATGGAGCGGTCCGAACTGTCGCCCAGTCGGGTGCGAGACAGCTCGATCAGCCGCTCGCGGGCGATCACGCGCTGAGCGTGGTCGCACAGCGCGACGAGCAGGTCGAACTCGGCCCCGGTCACGTCGACGACCGCGCCGGTCGGCGACAGCAGCTCGCGCCGCGGCAGGTTCACGGTCCAGCCGTCGAAGGTGATCACGCCCTGCTCGCGGTCGCCCTCGGCGCGGTCGAGCGCGGGGCGGCGCAACACCGCGCGGACGCGGGCAACCAGCTCGCGCGTGCCAAACGGCTTGGCGATGTAATCGTCCGCGCCGAGTTCGAGCCCGACGACGCGGTCGGTCTCGCTCGACCGCGCCGAGACGAAGATGATCGGGACGTCGCTCTTCTGGCGGAGTGCGCGGCACAGGTCGATGCCGCTGGTGCCGGGAAGCATGATGTCGAGCAGGACGAGATCGACCGGCCCGTTCTCGAGCGCCAGCCACATCTCGGGCGCGGCGGAGGCGGGGCGGACGGTGAAGCCGTTCTCCTGGAGCGCGCGCGCAGTCAGCGTGCGGAGCGCGGGATCGTCCTCGACCAGCAGGATCGTCGGGGCGGTCACCAAGCGATCTCGGTGCGGAAACAGGTCATGCGGAAACAATTAGGTGGACCCCCGAACCCGGTCAACGCAGACCCCGGGTCGGCGCAATACTTTGTCACGTCGGCGCGACGGGGACGCAAGACCGACATCCTAGATGCTCGATCTCCAGAGATCTTCGACAGGACCGACCCTATGCTTTCCCGCCTGCTGCTGACCGCCGCGGTGACGACGCTCGCCGCCCCCGCCCTCGCGCATGCCCCCGCCGGTCACCTTGCGGGCGATCCGGTTCCCGCCGGGTGCGTGCGCGCGAACGTCCACGTCCCCGCCGGCAAGATCGTCCACGCCCCGGCCCCGATCCGCTGTGCGGACGCCGTTCATGTCGCCGCCGCGGCGAGCCACCCACGCGCGCCGCTCGCCGCGCCGCGGACCGGGCGCGACTGACCCGGCTCCTTCGGCTCGTCCGCACCCCCCAGCCCTTGCGGGCGGGCCGCCTTGTGCGCTCCACCGAAAAGCGGCTTGCGGCGTTCCGGAGCCGATGCTAGGGGCCGCGCCTCACCCGCCCGGACCGTCCGGGCACAGGCGCCAGAGCGGGCGTAGCTCAGGGGTAGAGCACAACCTTGCCAAGGTTGGGGTCGAGGGTTCGAATCCCTTCGCCCGCTCCAGCGCAGTGCGCTCGTGATGCGCGTGCGCATCACGAGAAGTGCAAGCTCGGCCGGCGACGCGAAGCGGCGTCCGACGTCACGACGCGGCTTTGCCGCGGCGCTGTTCCTTCCGATCCTCACCCTGCCCATCGCGTCGCGATGGGCCCAGTATCAGGTCGGACATGCCCTGGCATATGCTGAACAGCGTGGGACGCTGTTCACCTGATACTCCTCTCCCAAGGAGAGGGAGTTCACCCCATCATCCGCCGTCCCTTCGCGACGATCGTGGTGTACCCGACGCTTGCCGCCGGCGTCCGCGTCTTGATCGTATCGACGAACACCCAGTCGTTCGCGACACGCTCGGGAGTCACCGTTATCGCCATATAGCCCCGGCGCGAGGTGTCGCACCATTTCAGCTCCGGGTTGAAGCCGACGAGCGCTCGCGCGATCACCCGCGGGTCGGCGGCGAGGCCGCTCTCGTAGCCGGGCGAGGTGACGCTGTGTCCGCCGAGCTCGACGCCGGCGGCGCGGCCGTCCTGTTCGAGATCGAACGCCCAGGCGTTGTGGCTGTCGCCGGTGATGACGACGAGGTCCGCGTCCGCCGCCATCGCCCCCTTGAGGAAGCGTTCGCGCGCCGCGGGATAGCCGCCCCAATTGTCGAGATTGTTCGGGAGCCCCGCGGCCCCGGCGGCGATCCCCGCCTGGACGTAACCGCGGGCGCGGGGATTGTCCGGGGAAAGCCAGCCGAGCGCCGCCGGCGGCACGCGGATGCGACCCATGTTGGTGCCGAACGCGACGACCTGCCATGTCGTCCCGCGCCCGACCGAAGCGCGGATCGCGTCGTCCAGCCAGAGCTCCTGCTCGCTGCCCATCATGGTCATCGCCGGATCGCGCCACGCGCCGTCGCGGAAGGCGGCGAGGACCTTCGCGGGTTCGCCGGACTTCAGCAGCTCGCCATAGATCTTCTGTCGGGTACGGGCGAGGAGGCGCGTCTCGGTGCGGAACAGCGTGGCGAGGTCGCCGATCTGGTAGGTCGACCACGATTCCTCGGAAACAGGCATCCATTCGCGAAAGGCCTGGACCGCGGCGTCGCGGCGGGCGGACCAGTCGCCTTCGGTCGCGGGGTCGTGGTTCTCGGCTCCGCCTTCCCACGAATCGTTGGCGCTCTCGTGATCGTCCCATTGCGCGATCATCGGCAGTGTCGCGTGGAGCCGCTGGAGGTCGGGATCGCTCCGGTAGCTGGCGTAGCGCAGGCGGTAGTCGGCGAGGTGGATCGTTTCGCCCATCGGCTCGGGGACGCGGCCGGGCACCGCGTCCTTGGCGAGCGGATAATGATCGGGCGCGTATTCGTAGAAATAATCGCCGAGGTGGACCCAGGCGTCGAGATCGCGCCGCGCGGCGGCGTGGGCGTAGGCGTTGAACCAGCCGTAGCCGAGGTTCGAGCAGGAGAAGATCGCCGCCCGCCAGGATCGCGTGCGGGCGTCCGGCAGGGTCTTCGTGCGGCCGACCGGCGAGATCGTGCCGTCGGGGGCGATGAAGCGGTAGTGATACCAGGTACCGGGCTTGAGGCCGTGGACCGTCACCTTGACGGTGCCGTCGCGCCACGGGCCGGTGGTCTGCTCGCCGCCGGCGGCGACGCGGGCGAAATCGCGGGTCTCCGAGACCTCGCACCGGAGCGTCGTCCCCGAGTCGCCGCCGACGTAGCGGGTCCACAGGAGGACCGACGTGGCGGCGGGCTCGCCCGAGGCGACATGGTGGGTGAAGCCCGTCGCCGGCGCAGCGAGCGCGAAGCCGGGGATGGCGAGCGCGCCGAGGCCCAGCGTGCCGGTGAGGATCAGCGAGCGACGGTCGATCGAAAGCGTCATGGCCGGTTCCCTTCGCGCCGAGGCTGGACCTTGGTTATGGCGTGACGATGACACCCGAACCCGCCGCACGTCGAGCCCCATCGTGGCTGCTCCTGCCGCTCGCGCTGCTGGTCCTCTCGGCGCTCGCCTGGGCGCGGCCGCTCAACCACGACGAGAGCCAATATGTCGCGGCGGCGCGGCTGGTCGCGGCGGGGCTGCTGCCGTACCGCGACTTCGCGTACCTCCAGACGCCGCTCCAGCCGTTCGTCTTCGCGCCGCTGGCGTGGGCGGCGGGGGAGTGGACCTGGCCGGCGCTGCGGCTGGCCAACGCCGCGCTCGGCGTCGCGATCGTCGCGGCGGTGGCGACGGCGGCGCGGGCCGTGGGAGCGTCGGCGCGGATGGCGCTGGCGGCGGGCGCGCTGATGGCGACCTGCGACGTGTTCCTGTTCAGCGTCGGCACGGCGCGCAACGACGCGCTGCCGGCGGCGCTGTTCGCCGCCGCGCTGATCCCGGTCGCGAGGGCGGGCGCGGCGGGGCGCGGCGGCGCGGTGCTCGCGGGGGCGCTGCTGGCGGCGGCGGCGGCGGCGAAGGTGTCCTATGCGGTGCCGGCGGCGGCTTACGGCGTGTACGCCCTGATCGACCGGAGGTGTCGCCCCTTGTGGGTCGCGGCCGGTGCGGCGCCGATCGTGGCGAGCGTGCTGTGGACCGCTTGGGCGGCGCCGGCCGGCTTCTGGTTCGGCGTGATCGACTTCCCGGCACGAGGGCCGGCGGACTATTACTCGGCGACGGGGCGGGCGTGGCGGCTCGGGCTGGGTGCGAAGGCCGTCGATACGGTCAAGTTCCTGGCGCTCGGGCCGGCGCTGCTCGCGATCCCCGTCGCGCTGCGGGGACGGCGGTGCGGCGCGCTCGACGGGCTGCTGGTCGCCGCGGTGATCGCCTCAATCCTGCCGTCGCCGACGTGGCGGCAGTATCTGTTGCCGCTGCTGCCCGTTCTGTTCGTGCGGCTGGCGCTGGTGTGGAGCGAGCGTCCGCCGGGAAAGCGGCTGCGCCTCGCCTTCGGGGTGTTCGCGGTCGCCGGGATCGCGCCGACGATCGTGTCGCTGACGCAGCGCGAGCCGGCGATGCCGACCGCGTTGCGGACGACGCGCGCGGTCGCGGTGGCGCTCGATGCAGCGGGGATCGGCGACGGGGTGGCGACGCTCGCCCCCGAGCTGCTGGGCGCGCGCATGCCCGATCCGCGCCTCGCCGCCGGGCCGTTCGCGTTCCGCAGCCCGGCGCTGTTCACGCCCGCACGGGAGACGGAGCTGCGGCTGGTCTCGCGGGCGCGGCTGACGACGCTCGGTGCGCCGCCGGCGGTGCTGACGGGTGCGGAAGGCTGGACCAGCGGCGACGCGGGCCTCGACGCCGAACTCGACCGCTGGGCGGCGGCGAACGGCTATCGTCCGCAGCGGCTGCCGGGGTCGCTGACGCTCTGGATCAGGCCGCGCGCGCCAGCTTCGCGGTGATCGCCGCTTCGTAATAGGCCATGAGGTCGGCGGCGTGCTCGCGGTCGCTGCGGACGGCGCGTGCGGCGACCAAGGCGGCGCGGCGGAGCAGCGCGCGGTCGCGGCGGGCGAGGCGCAGGATCGCGGCGGCGCAGCTCTGCGCGTCGCGCGCGGCGTAGAGCTCGCTCGAATGCGGATCGGCGACCTCGGCGCAGCCGCCGGTGTCGGGGACGATCAGCGGCAGCCCCGACGCCATCGCCTCCGACGCGACCAGCCCGAACGGTTCGGCTTCCGATCCGTGGATCAGCGCGTCGCAGCTGGCGGTGATCCGAGAGAGCCGCTCGCGGTCGTAGACCGGGCGGAACAGCCGGATGTGCGGCGATCCGGCGATCCGCTTCTCGATCTTGTCGGTGTCGACCCCCTGGCCGATCAGGATCAGCCCGACATCGGCACGCGCCGCCGCGCGCTCCACCGCGTCGACGATCAATGGCCAGCGCTTCTCGGGATGGTGCCGCCCGAGCCCGAGGAGGAGCAACCCGTCGGGGCCCAACCCGCATTGCTGGAGCAGCGCGGCGCGCAGCCCCTCGTCGCGCAGCTCGGGCGAGAAATGCGCGCGCTCGATCCCGAGCGGCATCGCCGCGTCGATGTGAATGCCCCGGTTGCGCAGCCGCTTCTCGAGCGCCGGGCCGTTGGTCAGCACGCAATCGTATTTGGCCAGGAAGCGCGCCATGTAGCGCGAGTACCAGGCGAACGCCTCCTCGATCGCGTCGTAGGTGGCGAACCGTTCGAACCAGCGCTGCGCATAGGCCGCCAGATTGTCGTTGTGCATGAAGAACGACTTGAGCGCGCGGCCCTGCCAGTCGCCGACGATCCACGCCGCGCGCCACGGGCTGGAGCATTCGACCACGTCGGGGTCGTAGCGGTCGAGCTGTTCGGTCATCGCCGCCTGGTCCCACAGCACGCCGTAATTCTTGTCGAAGACGAGCGGGGGCGAGGCGAGATAATGGATGCGGCCGCCGCCTGGGCGGTCCTCGATCCGCGTCTCCTTGCCGGGAGCGAGCACGATCAGCTCGTGCCCCAACTCGTCCATCAGCCCCATCTTGCGGTCGATGTAGGTCCGCACCCCGCCACCGGTCGGCGAATAGAATTCGTTGACGTCGACGATCCGCATGACGTTCGTCAGTCCTTCACGGGGCTGAAGCTCGGCGGAAAGCCGTGGAGATATTGCGCCCGGATCGTGACGGTCGCGGGGCGCGCGCCGACCGTGACGAGCGCGCTGGCGAGCGTCGGGCGCGCGCGGCCGATCCTGACGTTGCCCGGCGTGCCCGCGCCGTCGCTCCAGAAATTGAACTTGTTCTTGCCGTCGCGGTCGTGGGTGAAGAACAGCGCATAAGCGCCCGGTCGCGGCACGCGGATGCACAAGGCGACCGGGCCGCTCGCGGGGACGCTGGCCCAGATCCGGCGGAACGTCTTGCCTTCCTTGATCAGATCGCGGTCGTCGCGGAGGAAATCGGTCGGGTTCGCCGGGTAGAGCTCCAGCTTCAAGCGACCCGTCCGGTCCTTGAGGCCCGTCACGTCGGCGCGGATCGCGGGCTCGCCCGCCGCGCACGCGGCCGCGTCGCCGCCGATCGCCTGCGCCGCGGCCGGAGCGGTCACCAGCATCGCCGCGACCATCAGACTCAATCTCGCCATTCCCTCGCCTTCGTCACCAGCCCGGCGAGGCCGAACCCGCCGATCAGCACCACATGGACCAGCAAAGTGAGCGCTGCGGTGAACGCGATCATTTCGGAGAGCGCGCGGTCCTGCCCGATCAGGAGGATCGCGAAATTCGCGAACAGCAGGTCCTTGTTCGGCAGGAACGGCAGGCGCGACACCAGCAGCCGCGCCGCCGACAGGACCAGCCACATCCCGACCGTGACGCTGGGCATCGCGAAATGCCAGCACAAGGCGAGCAGCACGGTCGACGCCCCGATCCGCAGGCAGTGAATGGCGAAGACCATCCGCAGATCGTGCCGGGGCAGCGAGAACACCCGCTTCGACAGTGCCAGGATCGTCACCGAGATCACGATCGTGACCGTCGCCGAGCCGATCACCGCCCGCAGATAATGCGGCGGGATCAGCTGGTAGCCGAGCGGAAGCGCGATCAGGCAGAGCAGGATCGTCGCGCCGTTGCCGGCGATGCCCGACAGGATCGCCACGTCCTTCACCGCGCCGAAGGGGGCGGCCACCATCTGCCCGCGCGCGCGGGCCCAGGCGTAGAAATAGGCCTCTCCCGAATAGCCGAGCACGACGTCGTTCGCGATCCGCTTCTTGTTGAGCGCCGCGAACCCGCCCAGCCACGGGATCCGCCACAGATAGCGGAAGATCAGCAGATCCCCGGTCGGCGCGCTGAGATAGAGCAGCGCGAAGCAGACGTAGAACAGCGGGCTCGCCGGCACCGCGCGCTGGAGCCCGGCGAGCCCCGAGCCGAACAGTTCGCGTCCCAGCCCGACGACCATCGCGATCGTCAGCAACGCGCCCAGGATCGTCGGCCACCGTCGGCGGATCGTCTCGACGGGCTCGAGGCCGCCGAGATCGAGCGCAGGATCGGACGGTGGCAGAGGGTGGGTCGCGGCTGGGCGCAAGAACGGCGTCCTGATAGAACCTGGGCGGGCTCCGGCCGCTCCCCTTTGCGGACGAATATGGTTTCTTGTCGGCAAATCTGGGCTGCGGCAAGGCGGGGTGCAAGATGGGACCCGCCGAACACATCCTGGGCTACGCCCAGTCGCTGCGCGGCGGCGGGGTCGAGCGCGCGCTGCTGCGGCTGGCGCGCGGCTGGATCGAAGCGGGGCGGCGGGTGACGTTGGTGATCGGCGCGCCGGAGGGGCCGCTCGTCGCCGAGGTGCCGCCCGGGGTGGCCGTGGTGGCGCTGGGCGACGGCGGATATGCGGCGGTGGCGCGGGCGCTGCCGGGGGTGGTGCGGCGGCGGCGGCCCGACGTGATCTTCTGTGCGGGCTCGCATTATACCGGAATGGCGGCGTGGGTGCGGGCGGCGCTTGGCCGGCGCTGCCCGCCGATCGTCGGCAAGGTCTCGAACGCCGTCGCGCGCGCCGACCACGGCTGGGTCGCCGGGCCGCTGCACGCCGCGTGGCTGCGCGCGCATCCGCGCTTCCTCGACCGGGTGGTCGCGATGACTCCGGCGAGCGCCGCGGCGGCGGCGGGGGCGATGGGGCTGGACCGGGATGCCGTGGCGGTGATCCCGAACCCGCCCGCGCTGCCGATCCCCGGCGCGGCGCTGCCGGACCTGCCGGCGCGGTTCCTGCTCGGGGTCGGGCGGCTCGCCCCGCAGAAACGCTGGGACCGGGCGGTGGCCGCGCTGCCCGCGCTCGCGGACGGAGAAGTGCCGCTGGTCCTGCTCGGCGAGGGGCCGCTCCGCGCCGAGCTGGCCGGTCAGGCGGCGGCGCTGGGGGTGGCGGAGCGGCTGCTCATGCCGGGCTATGCCGCCGATCCGCTGGCGGCGATGGCGCGGGCGGCAGCGGTGGTGCTGACCTCCGACTTCGAAGGGGTGCCGGGCGTACTGCGCGAGGCGCTGTCGGTCGGGACGCCGGTGGTGGCGACCGACTCTTCGCCGGCGGTGCGCGAGATCGTGACCGGGCCGGAGATCGGGACGGTGGTGGCGCGGGAGGATGCGACGGGGCTGGTCGCGGCGCTCGATCGATGGCTGGCGGCGGGGGCGGTGCGGCCGGCGCCGGTGACGCCGCCCGGGGCGGATGCGGCGGCGCGCTACCTGGCGCTGTTCGATGGATTGGTGGACATCACCCGTGCCCCCGGGCGGACCGGCGCCTAGAGCGGTACGCCTGCTGGGTCCCCGACGGGGCGGGGGACACGGGCTAGGACGCCCTCACCGCATCGGGGTGCGCGCGTGTCGCGGCCGGGAGCGCGCAGAGCGCGGCGTCGGCCGCCACCAGCCGGGGATAGGCGTCAAGCGGCACTGAGTAACGGCGAGCATTCGCCAGCTGGGGCACCAGGCAAAGATCGGCGATGTCCGGGGTCTCGCCCCCCAGGAACGGCCCGTCCGGCGCGTCCGCCGCCATCGCCTCGAGCGCCGCCAGCCCTTGCGCGATCCAGTGCGCGTACCAGGCGTCGCGCCCGGTCTGGTCGGCGCCGAACTGGGTCTCGAGCCGCTTGAGCACGCGCAGATTGTCGATCGGGTGGATGTCGGCGGCGATCACCAGCGCGCGGGCGAGCTGGCCGGAGCGGACGAACGGGTCCTTGTCGACCATCGGCGGATCGGGGAAGGTCGCGTCGAGGAAGTCGACGATCGCGAGGCTCTGGACAAGGGGCCGACCGTCGACGACCAGCGTGGGCACGAAGCCTTGCGGGTTGAGCGAGCGGTTCGCCTCCTCGCGCTGCTCGCCCGCCAGCAGGTTCACGGGCACCCGCTCGTAGGCGACGCCCTTCAGCTCGAGGCAGAGGCGGACGCGGTACGACGCCGAGGAGCGCCAGTAATCGTGGAGGACCAGCCTCACGCCGCCTCCTCGTTGTTCTCCGACCGGCGCTCGAGCGCGGTCTTGATCATCGCGGTCATCGGATCGGCGAGGGCGAGGCCGAGGATGCCGAACAGCGCGCTGGCGAGGATCTGCGTGCCCAGCGTCAGCGCCGGGGGCAGATCGACCGTGCGCTTGGCGACGATCGGGATCAGCACGTAGCCGTCGAAGGTCTGGACGACGAAGTAGGTGATCACCGCCGCCCAGCCGGTGTGCATCCCGCCCGAGAAGCCGACCGCGATCATCAGCGCGCCCGAGATGAACGCGCCGATGTTGGGGATGAACGCCAGCAGCCCGGTCAGGATACCGAGGATCAGCGCCATCGGCACCCCGCCGATCATCAGCGCGATCCAGGTCAGCACGCCCTCCGCCGCCATCCCGAGCAGCCGCCCGGCCAGCAGCCGCCGCAGCGTCCGCCCCATGCGCTCCACGGTGATCGCGAACTCGTGCCGGCTGTCCTGCGGGATCATCCACTGCAAGCCCCGGTCGTACACCCGCGGGTCCATCGCCACGAACAGGCCGATCACGAGGATCATGAACATGGTGGTGAGCGCGCCGATCGCGGTGCCGACCCAGGAGGTGATCCGCCCGACCGAGCCGAGCGCCTGCTTGGCGATGCCGTTGATGTCGGATGCGCCCGGCATCAGCCCCTGCGACGAGAGCCAGCCGGTCGCGCGGGTCGCCTGGACCTCCAGCGTCGAGCGCAGCTGCGTGACCTGCTGGGTCACCTGGACGCCGGTGAAGTAGAAGGTCAGCAGCAGGAAGGCGATCGTCAGCAGGCAGACGATCAGCAGCCGCCAGCCGCGCCCGATCGGCAGCACGCGGCCGAGCAGCCGGACGCCGCCGTCGAGCATCGCCGCGAACACGAGGCCGGCGAAGATGATCAGCAGCGGCTGGATCAGGAGCACGACGAGCGCCACGGCGCCCACCATGCCGATCCACACCGCCGCCTTCTTCACCTCCTCGCGCGTGGCGGGATCGCGGATCTCGCCGGGGCTCGCGCCCGCGACGACGGGGGGGTGTTCGCTCACTTGCGGATCTCCGGATGCAGCGACGTCCCCGCCCGACCCGAACGGAGCGCGCCGAGCCAGGTGAGCGGGTTCCAGGTGGCCGAGCCGTCGACCGAGAAGGTGATGAACTCCGCCCTGCCGCCGATGTTCTCCCACGGCACGGGGCCGCCCAGTCCGCGGTCGACCAGCGCGACCCTGCTGTCGGCGGAGCGATCCCGATTGTCGCCCATCAGGAAAACGTGGTCCGGGGCGATGGTGATGGGGCCGTAGTCGTCGGTCGGGCTGGCGCCGAGTTCGACGGTGTCGAAGGTGCGCCCGTTGGGTAACGTCTCCGTGATCACGGGCAGGCGACAGCCGCGCTTGCCGTCCGGATCGGCGATCGCGGCGACGCCGCCATATTCCGACGGGTCGCACGTCTCCTTCCCCTCCGACGGCAACGGCGAGCCGCCGTAATCGGCGAGCGACACGTCGTGGAGCGGGCCCCGGCGGACGGGCACGCCGTTCAGGATCACGACGCCGTCCCGCACCTCCAGTCGATCGCCGGGCAGCCCGATCACGCGCTTGATGTAATCGCTGGTCGACCCAGGCGGGGTGACGATCACCACATCGCCGCGTTCGGGCATCTTGCCCAACAGCCGGCCCGACCGGAACGGGATCTGGACGCTCCAGCTGTCCTGCGGCTGGCGCAGCACGAGGCTGCGGAAGATCGCGACCGGATCGGGGAGCGTGGGCGAGACGTAGGACCAGCCGTAGGCGAACTTGTTCACCACCAGCCGGTCGCCGACCTCGAGCCCGGTCAGCATCGATTCGCTCGGGATATAGAAGGGCTTGGCGACGAAGCTGTGGAAGCCGAGCACGGCAAGGACCAACCAGAACACGCCCTTGAGCTCCGCCCACCAGTCGGCGCCGCGGCGGCCCTCGTCCACCGATGGGGCGGCCGCGCCCGGCTCGGCGGTCAGGGCATGGTCCTGGGACAAGGCGTCGGACAAGGGGGCGCTACTCGGATGGGACCGCCTCGATGATCACGAAGGCCTGCGCCCAGGGATGATCGTCGGTCAGCGTCAGATGGATGCGCGCCGCGTGGCCGTCGGGGATCATCGCGTCAAGCCTCGCCTGCGCGCCGCCGGTGAGGGCGAGGGTGGGGGCGCCCGATCTGGCATTGACGACGCCGATGTCGCGCATGAACACGCCGTGCCGGAACCCGGTTCCGACCGCCTTGGAGAACGCCTCCTTCGCGGCGAAGCGCTTGGCGAGCGTTCCCGCTTTCGTGAACGGACGGCGCGCCGCCTTGGCGCGCTCGACCTCGGTGAAGACGCGCGCCTCGAACCGCTCGCCGAACCGGTCGAGCGACGCCTGGATCCGCTCGATGTTGCACAGGTCGGAGCCGAGGCCGATGATCACCGGTCGCTCTTTCCGTCACCCACGTGCCGCCTCCATCGCGTCGCGCATCCGGCGGATGCTCTCCGCCAGCCCGACGAAGATCGCCTCGCCGATCAGGAAATGGCCGATGTTGAGCTCCACCACCTGCGGTATCGCGGCGACGGGAGCGACGTTGGCGGTGGTGAGGCCGTGGCCGGCGTGGACCTCGATCCCGTTCTTCGCCGCCAGCGCCGCCGCGTCCGACAGGCGGCGCAATTCTTCCGTCTGCGCCTCGCCAGCCAACTCGCAGTAACGCCCGGTATGCAGCTCGACCACCGGCGCGCCGAGGCGGCGGGCGGCGTCGATCTGCTGTGCGGAGGGTTCGATGAACAGCGACACGCGGATGCCGTTCTCGCCCAGCGCACGGACCAGCGGGGCGAGCCGATCGAACTGCCCGGCGGCGTCGAGCCCGCCCTCGGTCGTCACCTCCTCGCGCTTCTCGGGGACGATGCACGCGGCGCGGGGTCGGTGGCGCAGCGCGATCGCGACCATCTCCTCGGTCGCCGCCATCTCCAGGTTGAGCGGCACCGTCAGCTCGGCCATCAGCCGCGCGACGTCATCGTCGCGGATGTGGCGCCGATCCTCGCGCAGATGCGCGGTGATCCCGTCCGCCCCTGCCTCGACCGCGAGCAGCGCCGCCGCGACCGGATCGGGATGCACGCCGCCGCGCGCGTTGCGGACCGTCGCGACGTGATCGATGTTGACGCCGAGACGAAGGGTCATCGCCGCGGTCCCGTGCCCGCGAACCAGGCCAGCGCCGCCGCCGAGCCGAGGCCGACCGTCGCCTGCATCGCGCCGCTTCCCGGCGGAAGCAGCAGGGCGATCGCGCCGACCACGGTCATCACCACCGCGAGCCCGATATAGCCGACCCCGCCGCCGGCCCACCACAGCCCGACGAAGTGGAGACCGACGATGATTCCCACGATCGGCAGCAGATAGCCATCGAGCCGCAGCCGGTGCAGCGCCGCCCCGGCGCAGAAGAGCGCGGCGACCTCGCCCGCCACCGCGATCCGGTATCGGCCAATGCGAAACAGCCCGGTGCGCCGCTCGTCCATCCGCCAGGCGTTCCACGCCAGCGCGACGATCGTCACCGCCCCCGCCGCGCCGACGGCGACGCTCCAGGGCCGTCCGAGCGCCGACGCGCCGAGGAACAGCCACAGCCCGGCGAACGCCAGCCCGATCGCGCGGCCGGTGAACGGCGTCACCCGCACACTCCGGCGGACAGCAGATCGTAGCTCAAGCCCTTGCCCTGCCACACCTCGCCGAAATCCTGTTCGGCACGGTTGGCGAAGACGATCGCCACCGCGTCCCATTCGGGCAGGATGAAGTTGCGGACCTGGACGCCGCCGATCTGGCCACGCCGCTCGATGACGCGGGTCGGATGCTCGCAGCCCTTCAGCTTGGCGGTGAACGCCCATTGCCCAAGCGCGATCGAGCCGAGTTCGGGGCGGCCGTCCCACATCTCGTCGCGCCGGGCGGCGGGGAGCAGCTTGCCCTTCATCAGCGCGCGATCGAAGCGCCACAGGTCGAACGCGCTGCCGTAGAGGCCGGCGGCGGCGCCGAAGGCGGTCAGGTCGATGTCGCTGTCCGGACGGCCCGCGATCGTGCCGCCGACGACGGGCAGCCGCGTCGGGAACGCGCCGGTCGACAGCATCCCGAGCGGCGCGGCCAGCCGCTGGCGGACCAGCCGCGGCCAGCTCTGCCCCGTCACCGTCTCGAGCAGAGCGCCCGCGACGACATAGTCGCAGTTGTTGTATTCCCAATTGCCGCCCGGCGGCCGCTTGACCGGCCCGGCGCAATAGCCGGTCAGCGGATCGCGGCTGCCGGTATAACCGGGCGTGTCGTAAGCGGGGATCGCATCGGGCGCGTCCGACTGCGCGGTGTCGTCGGGGTTGGGCAGGCCCGATTGGTGACGAAGCAGTTGGCGCACCGACACCTTCGCCGCATTGGGGCTTTTGAACCCGGGCAGATAGGTCGCGACCGGGGCGTCGAGGTCGATCCGACCGGCGGCGACTTCCTGCATCACCAGCGTGGCGACGATCTGCTTGGTGACCGAGGCGAAGCGCCACTTGCCGCGCGCCGCGGCGATCCCCGCGCCCCAGCGGCCCTTGTAATAGACCTTGTCGAAGCGGCTGACGATCACCTCGCCGCCCTGTTTCAGTCCGCTCGCGGCGACGACCGCGTCGATCCTCTTCGCGCGATCGGTCGCGGCATTGGCCGATGCGGTCGCCGGAAGCAGCGCAAGCCATGCCGCGGCACAGGCAGCGAGACGCCTCACGCCGCCCGGCTCCCCGGCTTGATCGCGGGGATCGCCGCTAGCTCGGGCGGCAGCGCGTCGGCGGCGTAGGTCGGTACGTCCAAGCGGATCAAGGGAAAGAACGGTACGCCGATGTCGGCCGTGCCGTTCGAGCGGTCGACGAGGGCCGCGCCCGCGATCACGCGCCCGCCCGCCGCCTCGATCGCCTTGATCGCCTCGCGCGATGAAAGGCCGGTGGTGACGACGTCCTCCATCATCAGCACCTCCTGTCCCGGCTCCAGTCGGAAGCCGCGGCGCAACTCGAACGCGCCTTGCGGGCGTTCGACGAACATGGCCTCGACGCCGAGCGCGCGGGCCATCTCGTGCCCCGCGATCACCCCGCCCATCGCCGGGGAGACGACCGCGGTGATCCGCCCGCGGAGATGGCCGGGGATCCGGCCCGCAAGCGCTTCGGCCAGCCGCGCACCGCGGCGCGGGTCCATGAGGACGCGCGCGCATTGCAGGTAGCGCGGGCTGCGCAAGCCCGAGGACAGGACGAAATGCCCCTCGAGCAGCGCATCCGCCGCGCGGAACTCGGCCAGCACCTCGTCGTCGGTCATGCGCGTCATCCTCCGCCGCCTGCTTAGAAGCCGTGGGTCGGAGGCGCAACGAACCGCCGTCACGAAAAACGAAGTCGACCGCTTGAGGCGCGGGGACCTGCCGCCTATAGGCCGGCGAACATGACCGGATTTGCGTGTGGCCGCAGGTGGCTGCGCCGATCCGCCGCCATGGCGCGGAGGGGTTGACGACGCTGTGATGACCAAGGGTTTCAGAGGTTTGACGCTTGTGACGGCGCTCGCGCTCGCGGGCCTCGGCAGCGCCGGCGTGGCGCAGAACACGACCGCGGCGGCCGCGCAGCCGACGGCGACCGCCGCCACCGCGGCGCAGGCGGCCGGCGGGCAGGGCTCCGCCTCGACCTCCGGCGCCGCCGCGACCGCGCCGACCTCGACCACCGCACCCGCGACCGCCGCGCCGGCCTCGCCGCTGCTCGCGCAGGACGGCGCGCCCGCGATGGCGGTCGATCCGGTGATCGGCCATCCGAACGACGGATTGGCCCGCATCCAGCCGCAGGTCACCAAGAACGGCTTGCGCGCGCATCAATTCCATGACGCGATCCTCGTGCCGCTGATCACGGTGATCTCGCTGTTCGTGCTCGCGCTGCTCGGGTGGGTCGCCTATCGCTATCGCCGGGCGAAGAACCCGGTCCCCTCGAAGACGAGCCACAACACCGCGATCGAGATCGTGTGGACCGCGGCGCCCGTGCTGATCCTGGCGGCGATCGCGATTCCGTCGATCGGGCTGCTCGCGGCGCAGTTCAAGCCGGCGCCCGCCGGCGCCGTGACGCTCAAGGCGATCGGCAACCAATGGTATTGGAGCTACCAATATCCGGACAATGGCGGGATCGAGATCACCGCCAACATGCTGAAAGAGCAGAACCAGGTGGGTGCGGGCGAGCGCGCGCGCACCGATGCGGACGGCCCGCGGCTGCTCGCCGCCGACAACCGTGTCGTCCTTCCCGTCGGCGTGCCGATCCGGCTGATCACCACCGCCAACGACGTGATCCACAGCTGGGCGATGCCCGCCTTCTGGATCAAGCTCGACGCGATCCCCGGCCGGCTGAACGAGACCAGCTTCACGATCGACAAGCCGGGCCTCTATTTCGGCCAATGCTCCGAGCTGTGCGGCGCGCGGCACGCCTATATGCCGATCGCGGTCGAGGCGGTGCCCCCGGCGGTATTCGCCGCCTGGGTCAAGGCCAAGGGCGGGTCGATGCCGGGCTCGGTCCAGCCGTCCGCCGCGGTGATCCCGCAGCCGGGCGCCGCCGGGTCCGCGGCCGAACAGGCGGGCGGCAACACCGCCGCCGCCGCGACCGGCCCGGTCGACAACGCCGCTGCCGCCGCAGCCCCCACGACGACGCAAGGCGCCACCGCCAATCCGGCGGCCGGCAACGCGGGAAACTGAGATGACCGACACCGCCCTCAACCCGCTCGCCTTCCAGGCGCACGGCGACCACGCGCACCATCACGACGCGGACCACAAGCCGGGGTTCTTCGCGCGCTGGTTCATGTCCACCAACCACAAGGACATCGGGACGCTTTACCTGATCTTCGCGATCACCGCGGGGATCATCGGCGGCGCGATCTCGGGCCTGATGCGCGTCGAACTGCGCGAGCCGGGGATCCAGTATCTCCCGACCTGGCTGGCGATGCTCCACGGTCCGGGCACGTTCGACGAGGCGATGCACCTGTGGAACGTGATGGTGACCGCGCACGGCCTCATCATGGTGTTCTTCATGGTGATGCCAGCGATGATCGGCGGGTTCGGCAACTGGTTCGTGCCGCTGATGATCGGCGCGCCCGACATGGCCTTCCCGCGGATGAACAACATCAGCTTCTGGCTGCTGGTCCCCGCCTTCACCTTGCTGCTCGCCTCGCCGTTCTTCGGCGGTGCGGGGACCGGCTGGACGGTCTATGCCCCGCTGTCGACCTATGGCGAGCCGGGGCCGTCGGTGGACATGGCGATCCTGTCGCTCCACTTGGCGGGCGCGTCGTCGATCCTCGGCGCGATCAACTTCATCACCACCATCTTCAACATGCGCGCGCCGGGCATGACCCTGCACAAGATGCCGCTGTTCGTCTGGTCGGTGCTCGTCACCGCCTTCCTGCTGCTGCTCGCGCTGCCGGTGCTCGCGGCGGCGATCACCATGCTGCTGACCGACCGGAACTTCGGGACGACCTTCTTCGATCCGGCGGGCGGCGGCGATCCGGTGCTGTACCAGCACCTGTTCTGGTTCTTCGGCCATCCCGAGGTGTACATCATGATTTTGCCGGGCTTCGGCATGATCAGCCACATCATCTCGACCTTCAGCCGCAAGCCGGTGTTCGGCTATCTCGGCATGGCCTACGCCATGGTCGCGATCGGCGTCGTCGGCTTCGTGGTGTGGGCGCACCACATGTTCACGACCGGCATGAGCGTGAACGTGAAGATGTACTTCACCGCCGCGACGATGGTGATCGCGGTGCCGACCGGCATCAAGATCTTCAGCTGGATCGCGACGATGTGGGGCGGCTCGCTCTCGTTCAAGACCCCGATGGTCTGGGCGATCGGCTTCATCTTCATGTTCACCGTCGGCGGCGTGACCGGCGTGGTGCTGGCCAACGGCGGCGTCGACGACTATATGCAGGATACCTATTACGTGGTGGCGCACTTCCACTACGTGCTCAGCCTCGGCGCGGTGTTCTCGCTGTTCGCCGGCTTTTATTACTGGTTCCCGAAGATGTCGGGGCGGATGTACAACGAGCTGCTGGGGCAGCTGCACTTCTGGGTGTTCTTCACGGGCGTGAACGTGCTGTTCTTCCCGATGCACTTCCTGGGTCTGCAAGGGATGCCGCGCCGGTATCCGGACTATCCGGATGCGTTCCGCTACTGGAACGAGATCGCGACCCACGGGTACGAGATCATGGCCGCGGGGATGCTGATCTTCTTCGTCAACATCGGCTACTCCCTGTTCGCTGGCAAGAAGGCGGGCGACAATCCCTGGGGCGACGGCGCGACCACGCTCGAGTGGACGCTCAGTTCGCCGCCGCCGTACCATCAGTTCGAGACGCTGCCGGTGATCGAGGCCGATCACCACCGTTGATCGCTCGCCGAACGGCAAACCGGACGCCCCGCGGGAGACCGCGGGGCGTTCCGCGTGTCAGGCGCCGAGCAACCGCTTGATCGTCCAGCGATAGCGCTCGACGATGGGCTCGCGCTCGCGGTGCCGGCCCGCTGCGACGACGCGCTCGCCCCTCCGCCACACGCCCGCGATCGCCTCGCGCCCGCCCGAAAACACGAGCGCATCGATCAACGCCGCTTGTCCCCGACCGACCAGCGAGGGGTGGTCGAGATCGAGCGCGACGAAATCCGCCGTCGCGCCAACCGCGATCTCGGCCCGCGCCCCGAGCGCCTGCGCGCCGCCCGCGGCCGCCGCGCGCCAAAGCGCGTCGCCGTTCGAGCCGCCGCGCGCCACCAGCCGCGTCCGCCCCCGCGCTGCGAGCCTCTGACCATATTCGAGCAGCCGCAGCTCCTCCGCCGCATCGATCCTGACGTTCGAATCGGAGCCGATGCCATACGCTCCACCCGCGGTGACGAACGCCTCGGCGGGAAACAGCCCGTCGCCCAGGTTCGCCTCCGTCATCGGGCACAGCCCGACGACCGCGTTCGACGCCGCCAGCGCCCGCGTCTCGGTGTCGGTGAGATGGGTCGCGTGGATCAGGCACCAGCGCGCATCGACCGGCGCGTGATCAAGCAGCCATTCGACCGGCCGCGCGCCGCTCCAGGCGAGGCAGTCGGCGACCTCCTTCACCTGCTCGGCGACATGGATGTGGACCGGTCCGTCGCCGAGTCGCGCGACCTGGCTCAGCTCCGCCGGCGTCACCGCCCGCAGCGAATGCGGGGCGACCCCGACCACCGCATCGGCCAGCCCGACGCTCGCCGTCCGGGCGTCGTCCACCAGCGCGGCATAGCCGTCCGGCGAGAGGACGAACGGCTGCTGCCGCTCGGCGACGGCGACGCCGCCGAACCCGCCGTGCGCGTAGAAGACGGGGAGGTACGTCAGCGCGATCCCCGTCTGCGCCGCCGCGGCGACGATCGCCTCGGTCATCGCCAGGGGGCCGGCGGCCCCGACCCCGTGAAGATAGTGGAACTCGCCGACGCGGGTGAAGCCGGTCTCGAGCATCTCGGCGTAGGCCATGGCCGCAATCGCGCGGAGGTCGTCCGGGGTGATCGCCGCGGCGAAGCGGTACATCGTCTCGCGCCAGGTCCAGAAGCTGTCGTCGCTCGGCCCCGCCACCTCGGCCAGCCCCGCCATGCCGCGCTGGAAGGCGTGGGAGTGTAGGTTGGGGAGGCCCGGGATCGCCGCTGCGACGCGCACGTCGCCGGGCTGCGCGGCGCCGGTCCCGATCGTCGTGAAGACGCCCGCCGCCGCTGTGGCGCGAACGTCCCGCGCCCAGCCGCCCGGCAGCATCGCGTGCGAGAAGAAGAAGGTCGGCATGGCGGCGACTCTCCCCTTTCACGGCCGAACCTGCAATGCTCCGTCGCATGATCGCCGACCGCCTGTGGACCGACGCGCGACTCGCCACCATGAAGGGCGAGGGGCTGGGTGTCGTCGAGGACGGCGCAGTGGCGGCGAGCGACGGGCGGATCGTCTTCGCCGGGCCGGCCGCCGACGCGCCGAGCGCGCGCGAGACGATCGCCTGCGAGGGACGCTGGATCACCCCGGGCCTGATCGACTGCCACACGCATCTGATCCACGGCGGCGACCGCGCGGACGAGTTCGAGCGGCGGCTGGGGGGGGCGTCGTACGAGGAGATCGCACGCGCTGGCGGCGGGATCGTCTCGACCGTCCGCGCGACCCGCGCGACGGGCGAGGACGCGCTGCTCGCCGCCGCGCTTCCCCGGCTGGACGCGCTCCTCGCCGAGGGGGTGACCACCGTGGAGGTCAAGTCGGGCTATGGGCTGGATCTCGCCACCGAGTCGCGGATGCTGCGCGCCGCCCGCCGACTGGGCGAGGCGCGCGCCGTCGGCGTCACCACCACCTTCCTCGGCGCGCACGCGGTCCCGCCCGAGTTCGCCGGCGACGCCGACGGCTATATCGACCTCGTCTGTCGCGCGATGATCCCCGACGTCGCCGCGGGCCGCCTCGCCGATGCGGTCGACGCTTTCTGCGAGGGCATCGCCTTCTCGCCCGAACAGGTGGCGCGCGTGTTCGCGGCGGCGACGGCGCACGGACTGCCGGTCAAGCTCCATGCCGAACAGCTCTCGAATCTCGGCGGCGCGGCCCTGGCCGCTCGGTTCGGCGCACTCTCGGCGGATCATCTCGAACATCTCGACAGGGATGGAATCGCGGCGATGGCGGCGGCGGGGACGGTCGCGACGCTGCTGCCCGGAGCCTATTACTTCACCCGCGACACCCATTTGCCGCCGGTCGCGGCGCTGCGTTCGGCGCGGGTTCCGATCGCGCTGGCGACCGACTGCAACCCGGGGACGTCGCCACTGACCTCGCCGCTGCTGGTCCTGAACATGGGCGCGACGCTGTTCCGACTCACCGTGGAGGAGTGCCTGCGCGCCGTGACCGTGGTGGCGGCGCGGGCGTTGGGGCGGGCGGATGTCGGCGTGCTCGAGGGCGGACGGCTCTGCGATCTTGCGATCTGGGACGTCGAACGCCCGGCCGAGCTCGTCTATCGGATCGGCTTCAACCCGCTGTGGCGACGGGTGGTGCGCGGAGTCTAGTCGCTCGCTCCGCCCCGTACGACTCGAATCGCGGCGCTCGTCCGCGGCCGCGGTGTGCCTTCACGGCGACACGTCCGCATCCTTCGCACGGCGACGCTTGCCGCCTGCGCAGAATCCGTTCGCACGATGCGCGATCATGAGCTATGGTGACATTATGGCACCCGTGGGATCGGGTGACTTTGGGGCCCTTCGTTCGCCGTCCTGCGCGAGAGGCTTTGGAGACGGATGGGCGGGATCGGGAAGACGAATCAGGTTATGAGTTTCGACAAGGGTGGCCGCGGCAACCGTGGCGGGCGCGGGCGCGACAAGCGAGACGATTTCGGCGGCGGCGGCGGTGAGTTCGGCGGCGGTGATTTCGGCGGCGGCGGCTTCGGCGGTGATCGCGGCGGCTTTGGCGGCGGCGGCTTCGGCGGCGGTGGCGGCGGCTTTCGTAGCGGCGGCGGTGGCGGCTTCGGTGGTGGCGATCGCGGCGGGTTCGGCGGCGGTGGCGGCGGCGGGTTCCGCGGCGGCGGCGGTGGCGGCGGCTTCGGCGGCGGTCGTGGCGGTGGCGGCGGGATGCCCCCGCAGGTCATCGGCGAGGGCACCGGCGTCGTGAAGTTCTTCAACGCGCAGAAAGGCTTCGGCTTCGTCGTGCGCGACGACGGCGGGGAGGACGTGTTCGTCCACATCTCCGCGGTCGAGCAGGCGGGCCTGGCCGGCCTGGCCGAGGGACAGCCGCTCGGCTTCACCCTGGTCGACCGCGGCGGGCGCATCTCCGCGACCGAGCTCAAGATCGACGGCGAGCCGATGCCGGTCACCGACCGCGCGCCTCCGCGCGAGCCGCGCGAGGGTGGCTTCGGCGATCGCGGCCCGCGTCCGGCCGGCGGCGGCTTCGGTGGCGATCGCGGCGGCGCGCCGCAGCGCCAGCTGACCGGCGAAAAGGCGACCGGCACGGTCAAGTTCTTCAACGCCATGAAGGGCTTCGGCTTCATCCAGCGCGACGACGGTCAGCCGGATGCCTTCGTCCACATCTCCGCGGTCGAGCGCGCGGGCATGCCGACCCTCAACGAGGGCGACAAGCTCCAGTTCGAGCTCGAGGTCGATCGTCGCGGCAAGTACGCTGCGGTCAATCTCTCTCCCGGCAGCTGACCCGATCCTCTCCGCAAGGGCGCGGGGAGGGTGACGTGAGGCGCGGTCCCATCGGTGGGGCCGCGACTTTCGTGTGTGGGTCAGACCCTCAGGTAGCGGAAATACCAGACCTCATGTCCCTGCCGGCGCGCCTTGCGCTCGTAGCGGGTCTCCGGCCAGTCGTCCGGGCGGGTGAGGAAATCGGCGGGGGCGCGGGCCGTCCAGACGAAGTCGCGACGCGCGTCCATCACCATCATGGCCCAGCGGCAATAGGTCGGATCGTCGGTCCCCAGCCGGAACTCGCCGCCCGGCCGGAGTTTCGCGGCGATCACGTCGAGCGGCCCGTCGTTGACCATCCGGCGCTTCGCGTGGCGCGCCTTGGGCCAGGGATCCGGGTGGAGCAGGTACACGCGCTCCAGGCTGGCGTCGGGGAGCCGCTCGAGCACGTCGAGCGCGTCGCCCATGTGCAGCCGCACGTTGTCCAGCTCCCGCTCGCGGACGTGACCGAGTGCGCCGACGACGCCGTTGAGGAAGGGCTCACAGCCGATGAACCCATGTCCGGGCGCCGCGACGGCTCGACCCGCGAGGTGCTCGCCCGAGCCGAATCCGATCTCGACCTCCAGCGGGCGCTCGTCGCCGAACAGCCGCACCGAATCGAGCGGACCCTCCGGAACCTCCAGCCGCGGCAGCAGCTCCTCGACCAGCGCTGCCTGACCCTGGCGCAGCTTGTGCCCTTGGCGGCGGCCGTACAGGCGGCGGATCGTGGCGGGATCATTCATGCTCTTCGTCGTTCCGCGAGAAGGTGATGGTGCGCCGGTCCAGATCGACGGCGTCGAGGCGCACCCGGATGGCATCGCCCGGCGACACGCCCGCGGTCGCCAGCCTGGCGAGGACGCCCTGATCGCGTAGCTGGAACCGGGCGCCGCGATCGTCGACATCGGTGACGATCGCTGCGAACGTGTGACCGACGCATCGCTCCAGCATCGCGGCCTCGGCGAGGTCGACCACCGCGCGGTCGACCTGTCCGGCGCGCGCGTCGGCGCGCGCCATGACCTTGGGCAGCCGAGCGAAGGCCGCCTCGACCTCATCGGAGACGGGCCGCCCGTTCGCCACCGCCAGCGCGGCCTGGCAGACGTAGCGGTCGGCGAGCCGGCGGAGCGGCGCGGTCGCCTGAGCGTAGGTCGCCGCCACCGCCGCGTGCCAGGGGACCTCTCCGGAACGATAGGGCGCATAGGACGCGCCGTCGCCCGCGCGCCGCACCGCGAGCATGAACGCCGCCTGTTTCGGATCGCGCCCGTCGAGCGTGCGCTGATAGTCGGCCAGCGTCGTCGTCTCCGGCCAAACGAGCCCCAGCGCCTGCGCGGCGTGACGCAGGCGGGCGACCGCGCGCCCGTCCGGTCCCGCCATCACCCGGAACAGCCCCGTCCGATGCGCGAGCAAGGCGTCGGCGACCGCGAGGTTGGTCGCCAGCGACAACGCCGCATTCGCCTCTTCCGCGGCGAGAACGGGACGGAAGCCGAGCGTGTAGCCCCCGCCCTCCACAGGCTTCACCTCTTGTTCGGGCGGGTCGACCCGCGCCGCGCCGCGCGCCGTCTCGGCGGCGTGGATCCGGCGGGAGAGCTCGTCGAGGCCGGCGGGCAGATCGCCCGACGCGACGGTCTCATTGGCCAGCTTGGCGCGGCTGCGGACCCGCGCGCGCTCGACGCCGTCCAGCCGCGCCTTGCCATCCGCAGCGACCCGGACATGGAACAGGATCGCGGGCCGTTCGCCGTCGGGCAAGAGGCTCGCGGCGCCTTCGCTCAGCACCGGCGGGTACAAGGGCGCCTTGCCGTCCGGGAGGTACAGGGTCTCGCCGCGCGCCCACGCCTCGGCGTCGACCGCCCCGCTCTCGTCGACGAAGAAGGCGACGTCGGCGATGGCATAATGGAGCAGGATCTCGCTCCCCGCCGTCTCGATCGCGAACGCCTGATCGAGGTCGGTCGCGCCCGCCGGATCGAGCGTCACGAAGGGGATGGCGCCGCGGTCGACATGCTCCGCCGGCCGGCGTCGCGCTGCCGCGTCGGCCTGGGCGAGCACATCGGCGGGGAAGCCCGCGGGGACCTGATATTCCGCGCGGAGTGCGGCAAGCCCGTCGACGAGCGCATGATCGGGGTCGGCGATGGTCCGCATCGTGGGTCCTCTAGGCCGCTCGCCCCTGGGAGCAAAGGCGTGCGCGGGGGGTTCAGCTGCGATGGCCAAGCACAAGACCGCGAAGAAGACGGCGCGCCGATTGG
Organism: Sphingomonas sp. SP6; assembly: GCF_058313435.1. Classification (NCBI taxonomy): domain Bacteria; kingdom Pseudomonadati; phylum Pseudomonadota; class Alphaproteobacteria; order Sphingomonadales; family Sphingomonadaceae; genus Sphingomonas; species Sphingomonas sp. SP6. The sequence goes on along the minus strand of NZ_JBZFLG010000003.1, from coordinate 555,446 downwards.
CGGCGACCGAGCATCAGGCGACCGCCGGGGTTGCTCGAACACGCGGCGCGGCGCCCGTCGCGGCGCTCGGCAAGATCGGGGACCTCGCCGATCAGCCTCCCTTATTCGCGCTCGCGGTGGGAACGCTCGCGCTCGGCGCGATCACCCGACGCCGCGATCTCGTCCGGACCGGCGCGCGGATGCTGGCGGCGGAGGCGATCGCGACGGGATTGAAGGGCGCGATCAAGCGCTCGGTCGATCGGACCCGGCCGGCGGACGCGCTGGCCGGCGGAGGGCCGACGCTGGCCAAAGGCAGCGGCGGGGCGGATACCGCCGTCAACTCCTTCCCGTCGGGCCATACCGCCGGCGCGGTCGCGATCGGGCAGGCGGTGGCGCACGAGCGTTCGGCCGCCGCGGTTCCGGCGCGGCTCGCGGCCGGGTTGGTCGGGGCAATCCAGCTCCCCCGCGGCCGCCATTATCTCAGCGACGTCGCGGCGGGAGCCGCGATCGGCTGGCTCGCCGAACGGATCGCGGGGTTGGCGGTCGACGCGGCCGAGCGGGCGTGGGACCGCCGCACTCCGACCGTATCACCCGAGCAGGAGGCCGAAGCGCACCCGAGCTGACGGGCTCAGTCCGCCACCGCCGCCTTCAGCTGGTCCACCAGATCGGTCGCTTCCCAGGTGAAGTGGGTGCCGTCCGCGTCTCGGCCGAAGTGGCCGTAGGCGGCGGTTTTCGAGTAGATCGGCGCGTTGAGCTTGAGGTGCTCGCGGATACCCTTGGGGGTCAGCCGGACGAGCTGCGGCAGCACCGCCTCCAGCTTCGCCTCGTCCACCGTGCCTGTGCCGTGCGTGTCGACATAGACGCTTAGCGGCTCGGCAATGCCGATCGCATAGGAGAGCTGGATCGTCACGCGGCGCGCGAGCCCCGCGGCGACGACGTTCTTCGCGAGGTAGCGCGCGACATAGGCGGCGGAGCGATCGACCTTGGTGGGGTCCTTGCCGCTGAACGCGCCGCCGCCGTGCGGGGCCGCGCCGCCATAAGTGTCGACGATGATCTTGCGCCCGGTCACGCCGGCGTCGCCGTCCGGTCCGCCGATCTCGAACGCGCCGGTCGGGTTGATGTAGATGGCGGTCTCGTCGGTGACGAAGCCCTCGGGAAGGACCTCCTTCATCACGCCGGTCACATAGTCGCGCAGCTCGGCGTATCTGGCGGCGTCGGCATACTCGCCCTTCTCGCAATAGCCGCGCTTGTGCTGGGTCGAGACGACGAGCGCGGTCGCGCGGACCGGACGCTCGTTCTCGTACTGGAGCGTGACCTGGCTCTTGGCGTCGGGCTCGAGGAAGGGCGCGGTCCCGGCGTGACGATCGGCGGCGAGCCGCTCGAGGATCTTGTGGCTGTAATAGAGCGTGGCGGGCATCAGCGCCGGGGTCTCGTCGGTCGCATAGCCGAACATGATCCCCTGATCGCCCGCGCCCTCGTCCTTGTTGCCCGCCTCGTCGACGCCCATCGCGATCTCGGCGGACTGGCCGTGGAGGTTGTTCGAGAAGTCAAACGTGTTCCAGTGGAAGCCGTCCTGCTCGTAGCCGATCCGCTTGACCGTATCGCGCACCGCCTGTTCGATCTCGGCCTGGACTCCCTCGACCCAGGCGCCGTCCTCGTACACGCCGCGCCCGCGGATTTCGCCGGCGAGCACGACCTTGTTGGTGGTGGTCAGCGTCTCGCAGGCGACGCGGGCCTGGGAATCCTTCGAGAGGAACAGATCGACGATCGCGTCGGAAATCTGGTCCGCGACCTTGTCGGGATGGCCTTCCGAAACCGATTCGGAAGTGAACAGGAAGGACTGACGCATCGGAGCTCCGCGTTTGAATCGGGATATAAGGGAAACTTTATATGTCCCCTATCGCGCGCGTCGGCGGAAGACAATGGCCCCGGCGGCGAGGAGGGCCGCGACGATCGCCACCGCCGCATTCCCCAGGCGCGAGAACAGCGTGGGTCCGCCCGCCGGCGGGATCGGTACGTCGATCCGGCCCGCGGCCTCGTGCGGGACGGTCGCGATCAGACGGCCATCGGCGGCGATCACCGCCGAGATGCCGGTCGGCGTCGAACGGACGATCGGCAGCCCCTCCTCGATCGCGCGCATGCGAGCCTGCGCCAGATGCTGCGGCGGGCCCCACGTGCCGAACCAGGCGTCGGTCGAGGGATTGAACAGCAGGCGCGGGCGGTGCGCGCGGTCGATCACCTCGCCCGAGAAGATGATCTCGTAGCAGACCTGCACCCCGACCGCGCCGAACACGGGCAGCGTGATCGCGCGCGGCCCGGGGCCGGGCAGGAAGTCCACGTCACCCGGCACCAGCCGGTCGAGCCCGAGCGGGCGGAGCAGCCACGGCATCGGCAGATACTCGCCGTAGGGAACGAGGTGCGCCTTGTCGTAGCGGCCCTTGATCCGGGCGTTCGCGTCGATCGCGAAGACTGCGTTGGCGGCGGCGGTCAGCTTGCCGGCCGGGTCGAAGTAGAGCGCGTCACCGCCGGCCATCAACACGTCGCGCGGCCCGAGCAGATTGGCGAGGCTGGCGCGGATCTGGCGCGGATCGGCGAGGTAGGCCGAGGGAGGATAACCGTCCTCGACCGGATCGCGGACGACCCCTTCGGGCCAGAGCACGAGCCTCGGCACCGACCCGGGGACGCCGGATCGCTCGAACAATTCGGTGTAGAGCCGGCCCGTGTCGGGCTGCCCTTGCGCATTCAGTCCGACTCCAGGTTGGACCACCACGACGCGCGGGGCCCCGGACGGCGCGACCGGATCGACCGCGCGGTAGGAGAGCGGCTGAAGCGCCAGCAGTCCGGCGAGCGGCAGCGCGGCGAGCCAGCGGCGCCGGAGGAACAGCAACAGGAGCACGCCGGCGAGCGCGACGCTGAGCCCCGACAGCGCGTAGGTGCCCAACAGTTTCGCCAGCAACGCGATCGGCTGCACCGGCACCCAGATCACCCCGAGGGGGTCCCAGGCATAGCCGGTGAACATCGTCGCGCGGAGCCATTCGGTCGCGATCCACGCCGCGCCGAACGCCAGGACGTAGCCGAGGTCCGGCTTCGCGCCACGCAGGCGCCACGCGACGCCCGCCGCCATCGCCGGATACACCGCGAGATAGAGCGCGAGCAGCAGCGGCGCGGCGTAGCCGAGCACCGGCGGCATCCGATCCTGGAAGTCGAAGGCGTGCTGGAACCAGTTATCGTTGATCGTGAAATGCCCGACCCCGAACGCCCAGCCGCGCCACAGCGCCGCGCGGACCGTGGGCGCACGGTGGATCAGGAGCATCCACGCCGCGAGGCAGGCGAGGGTCAGGGGCCACAGCTCGAGCGGCGCGAAGCCGCAGGCGGCGAGCGCGCCGAGGAGCAGGCAGACGAGGGCGGGACGGTTCGACACGCACGGGGCGCTATCAGGTCTTTCCCATCATCGGGAGGGGCGTGTAGTCCCGCGTCATGACGCTGCGTCCCTTCCACCTCGCTTTCCCGGTCCACGACCTCACCGCCGCGCGCGCCTTCTACGGCGGCGTGCTCGGCTGCCGCGAGGGGCGGTCGAGCGCGCGGTGGATCGACTTCGATCTGGGCGGGCACCAGATCGTCGCGCATCTCGACGAGCGCGCGCGTCCGGCGGCGGCGAGCAACGCCGTCGACGGCCACGACGTGCCGGTGCCGCACTTCGGCGTGGTGCTGACGATGGCCGACTGGCAGGCGATCGCGGCGCGGGTCGAGGCCGCCGGGGTCGCGTTCGGCATCGCCCCGCACATCCGCTTCCGGGGCCAGCCGGGCGAACAGGCGACGATGTTCTTCCGCGATCCCAGCGGCAACGCGCTGGAGTTCAAGGCGTTCGCGGACGATGCGATGATCTTTGCAACGGAGGACGCGGCATGACCGAGCCGATCGAGATCGACATTCCCCACAAGCTCGGCCGGACGACCGCAAAGGAGCGGATCTCAACGAGCTTCGGCCGACTCGCCGAGTTCGTCCCCGGCGGCGCGGTGACCGAGCACCGCTGGGTCGGCGACCGTCTCGACTTCACGGTCGAGGGAATGGGCCAGCGCGTGGGCGTCAGGCTCGACGTCGCCGACGCGAACGTCCACGCCACCTTCGAGCTGCCCCAGTTCCTGGCGATGTTCCACGATCGCATCCGCGCCAAGCTGAAGGAGGAGGCGCCCAAGCTGCTCGAATAGAGGAGGGCTTGGCGCGCCCGCGGCGATGCCCACATAAGGGCGACACGCGAACGAGATGGAGCTGACGACTTGGCCACCCTGGGTATGACCGCCGCGGAGAAGGACGCCGTCCAGGCGTTCCGCCAGGAGGTCGTCGAGCCGTCGATGACCAAGCTCGTGATCGTCGATTTCTGGGCGGAATGGTGCGGGCCGTGCAAGGCGCTGTCGCCCGTGCTCGAGAAGGTCGCCGCGGATTATGCCGACAAGGGCGTCGTGCTGGCCAAGGTCGATACCGACAAGAACCAGTTCATCGCCCAGCAATTCCAGATCCGCTCGATCCCGACGGTCTATGCGATGTTCCAGGGGCAGTTGATCGCCGACCTGACGAGCGCGCGGACCGAGTCGCAGGTGAAGGCGATGCTCGACCAGATCCTGCGCCAATTGCCGGTCGAGTCGGACGAAGCCGCGGCGGATGCGGAGCTGGAGCCGCTGATCGCGATGGGCGAGGAGGTGCTGGCGGGGGGCGAGGCCGAGCGCGCGCTGTCGATCTTTGACCAGCTCGCCGAGATGGCGCCGGACCATCATGCGGTGATCTCCGGCAGGACGCGGGCAATGATCGCGGCCGGACGGACCGATGAGGCCGAGGCGACGCTCGCCGCGGTGCCGGAAGAGTTGGCGCGGCACCCCGACCTCCAGCGCGCCGCCTCGGCGCTGGCGCTGGCGCAATCGGCTCCCGCGGTCGACGATCTCGCGCCGCTCGAGGCGGCGGTCGCGGCCGACCCGGACGACCTCCAGGCCCGGTTCGACCTCGCGAACGCGCGGATGGCTGCGGGCGACCGCGACGCGGCGGCGGACGGATTCCTTCATATCGTCGGCGTCGACAAGACGTGGCGGGAGGGCGCGGCGCGCCAACAGCTCCTCAAGCTGATGGAGGTCGTCGGGCTCGAGGATCCCTGGGCGTCGGCGCAGCGGCGGCGGCTGTCGGCGCTCCTGTTCGGATGACGCGACTGTCGATCTTCCCCTTGCCCGGCGCGCTGTTGTTCCCCGGCATGCACCTGCCGCTCCACGTCTTCGAGCCACGCTACCGGGCGATGGTCAGCGACGCGATGGCGCGCGATCGGCGGATCGGGATGATCCAGCCGCGCGAACCGGCGAGCGCGGCGGCGGGTCCGATGAAGACCGCGTCCGGCGCCCGGCCGCCGCTGTTCGACGTCGGCTGCGTCGGACGGATCGCCGAAATCGAGATGCTGGACGACGGCCGGGCGAATCTGGTGCTGGAAGGAGTGGCGCTGTTCCGCGTCGTGCGTGAACTCGACGTCGCGACCCCGTTCCGCCAGATCGAGGCCGAGTTGCTGCCGGCGGCGGACGATCCCGCGCTGTCGCTCGGCCGGCGATCGTCGCTCGAACTCGAGTCGCGGCGCTTCGCCGACGCGCAGGGCTATTCGGTCGACTGGGAGGCGGTGGGGCGGCTCGACGATGCGAGCCTGGTCAACGGCATCGCCCAGATCGCGCCGTTCGACGCCGCGTCGAAGCAGGCGTTGCTCGAGGCCGGCGGCATCGAGAGCCGGGCCGAGTTGCTGATCCAGCTGATGCAGTTCTTCGGCCGACACGACGGGGACGAGCGGGTGACCCTCCAGTGATCGACCCCTGGCTGCTGGAGCGGCTGGTCTGCCCTGCGACCCGGACGCCGCTTCGCTTGGATCCGGACGCGAACGAGCTGGTGAACGACGCAGCCGGACTGGCCTATCCGGTCCGCGACGGGTCGCCGGTGCTGCTGGTGGAGGCGGCTCGCCGGTTCGCGCCTAGAGCACGAACCGACTGAGGTCCGTGTTCCGGGCGATACCCGCCAGCTGCTTGTCGACATAGGCGGCGTCGACCGTCACTGTCTCGCCGCTGCGATCCTCCGCGCCGAAGCTAACCTCCTCGAGCAGCTTCTCCATCACCGTCTGCAAGCGCCGCGCGCCGATGTTCTCGATCTCGCCGTTGACCTCGGCGGCGATCCTGGCGACCGCGCGGATGCCGTCCTCGGTCATCTCGACGGTGACGCCCTCGGTCGCGAGCAGCGCCTTGTACTGGGTGGTCAGCGACGCCTTTGTGTCGGAGAGGATCGCGACGAAATCGTCCTCGGTCAGCCCCTTCAGCTCGACGCGGATCGGGAGGCGGCCCTGGAGCTCGGGGAGGAGGTCGCTCGGCTTCGCGACGTGGAACGCCCCGCTCGCGATGAAGAGGATGTGGTCGGTCTTCATCGGCCCGTACTTGGTCGAGACGGTGGTGCCCTCGATCAGCGGCAGCAGATCGCGCTGGACGCCCTCGCGGCTGACCGAACCGCCGCGGACGTCGGAGACCGCGATCTTGTCGATCTCGTCGAGAAAGACAATCCCGTTCGCCTCGGCGTCCGCCAGCGCGACGCGGCTGACCTCGTCCTGGTCGAGGCGCTTGTCGGCCTCCTCCTCGACCAATTTCTCCCAGGCCGCGGGCACGGTGAGCTTGCGGCGCTTGGTCTGGCCACCGCCCATGCCCTTGAGCATGTCGCCGAGGTTGATCATCCCGACCGCGCCGCCGCCGGGGATGTCGAACGGCAGCTGCGGCGCCTGTTGCAGCTCCAGCTCGATCTCGGTCCCGTCGAGGTGGCCGTCGCGGAAGCGCTGCTTGAAGCTCTCGCGGGTCGCGGCGCTCGAATCCTTGCCGACGAGCGCGTCGAGCAGGCGCGCCATCGCCGCCTCCTCCGCCTTGTCCTTGACCGCGAGGCGACGGCGTTCCTTCTCCAGCCGGATCGCCTCCTCGACCAGGTCGCGGGCGATCTGCTCGACGTCGCGGCCGACGTAGCCGACCTCGGTGAACTTGGTCGCCTCGACCTTCACGAAGGGCGCGTCGGCGAGCTTGGCCAGCCGTCGGCTGATCTCGGTCTTGCCGCAGCCGGTGGGGCCGATCATCAGGATGTTCTTGGGCGTCACCTCGTCGCGCAGCTCGGGCGAGAGCTGCTGGCGGCGCCAACGGTTGCGGAGCGCCACCGCGACGGCCTTCTTCGCGTCGGCCTGGCCGATGATGTGCGCGTCCAATGCGGCGACGATCGCCTTGGGAGTCAAATTCTGGTTCATGGGGTCTTTCAGGCGGCGGTGCTGTCGAGCGTTTCGACGGTCAGCCGGTCGTTGGTGTAGACGCAGACCTCGGCGGCGATGCCCATCGCCTTGCGGGCGATCGTCTCGGCGTCGCCCTCATAATCGACCAGCGCGCGCGCGGCGGCGAGGGCGTAATTGCCGCCCGAGCCGATCGCGGCGATCCCGGCCTCGGGTTCCAGCACGTCGCCGTTGCCGGTGAGGATCAACGTCACGTCCTTGTCGGCGACGATCATCATCGCCTCCAGGTTGCGCAGGTATTTGTCGGTGCGCCAGTCCTTGGCGAGCTCGACCGCGGCGCGCATCAGCTGGCCTTGATGTCGTTCCAGCTTGGCTTCGAGCCGTTCGAACAACGTGAAGGCGTCGGCCGTCGCGCCGGCGAAGCCGCCGATGACCTTGCCGTCGGGGCCGAGCCGGCGGACCTTCTTCGCATTGGGCTTCATCACCGTCTGGCCCATCGAGACCTGCCCGTCGCCGGCGACGACGACCTTGCCGTTCCGCCGGACCGAGAGGATCGTGGTGCCGTGCCATTTCGGCATCGTGTTCTCGTTCATGAACCGCGATGTAGGCGCGGGTCAGCCGGCTTCAACGTCGTCCAGCCGGATCGCCTCGAAGGCGATGTTGCGGATGTTCGGCGCTTCGATGATCATGAACGCCATCCGGCTGAGCGCTCCCGATAACGAAGCTTCCGATCCCGAGGAGGCGAGATCGACCAGATAGCGCTCGCAATTGTGGAGGGTGATTCGAGACACGCAGCCGTCGGGCTTGAGCGCCAGATCGTAGACCATGCCGCCGTAGCCGACCGCCCGACCGTCCGCTTCGGCCGTCGTCAGCACATAGGCGAAGACCGCTCCGCCATCGTTGTCGACCGCGTTCGCGAGCGGCACCGCCCAGCCGTAAATCCACGCCGGGAGCCGATCGCGGCGCGCCAGTCGGGCGAGGATGAGACGGGCGAACGCGTAGGCGCCCACCCCCTGCGCGGACGTTCCGACGAGCGCCGCGGTGATGCCGGAGCCGCCGATCGCGCCGCCCTCGATCGCATGAACGGCGCTGCCATAGGGATTGAGCCATGCGCCCGGCACGATGATCGGGCACATCTCGGCGCAGACGGCGGCGTCAAGGACGAACGCGAGCGCGGTGAGCGCGTGAACGACGAGCGACGCGCCGACGATGATGACCACCGCTTCGACCGTGTTCGCCGAGGGCGGCGTCGGCGCGATCGCCTTCCCGCTGTGAAACAATCCGTACAGCGCCGCATAGGCGCCGAACCCAGGCGCCAGGAAGAGCAGGAGGATCCCGGCGCTGAGCACCCGCGCGCGATGTTACGGGCGCGCGGCGCGCGCCTCCGGCCGGCGTTCGCCGCTGAAGAACTCACGGCTGTAGCGCTGCTGATCGGGATCGCGCACGATCTCGAGCCAACTCCGGCCGTCGGCTTCGCGCATCGCGACCGCGCGGCGCAGCGTCTCGTCGGAGTTCACTCGCATGACGTGGTCCTTTCCGTCCGACGACTATATGCGTGGCGGCCCGATCTTCGACAAGCCTTAGCGGTCGCGCATCTTCCCCCATTCGCGCGCGACGGTGTAGCCCAGGTAGCCGGTGCCGAAGAGTGCGTAGAGCGGCTCGGGGATGGCGGCGAGATAGGCCGCCATGCCGCGGGCGATCGCCGCCGCCGCCTCCGGGCGGAGCGCGGCGATCACCCCCACGGGGAGCGCGCCGAGCAGCAGGACGTACATCACGTAGAGAAAGGTCGGCCGCGCGCGGCGGGTGAAGCGATCGTCGTTCGGCAGGGTTCGCGGATCGGGCATGATGTCCTCCGAGACGGGTTGAGGCGGTTGAGGTGCGCGCGAGCGCCGCGACCGGGAGACGGATTGAGGGGGTTGAGGCATCCGCATCATCCGATCCGGTTGGCGAGCCAGCCGTAGAGGAAGGCCTCGTTCGCCGGCCGCGCCTCGGCGAGCGCGACGTAGCGCTCGCCCTGGAGCGCCTCGATCGCCTTGACGAGCACCGCGTCGCCGCCGCGACGGACCGCGACGAAGCGGTCGAGCGCGGCGAGCGTCTCCGCGCCGACGCCCCCGTCGACGGCGATGTCGGGATAGTCCGATGCGCCCCTGTTGAGCGCGTTGAGCGCACGCTGGAGGAAGGTCGCGGCGACCTGCGCCCCCATGTTGACGCCGGTGTCGAACAATTCGGCGGCAGTCAGCGGCACACGCACGGCGACGCGGTCGAAGGCGGGACGGGTCCAGTAGAGGCGACGGTAGAGCGCGCGGGCGTGCTCCAGCGGGAAGGCGCGCATGTCGCCGGTATAGCCGTCGGCGCGTGCGACGGCTTGCGTGATGCCGAAGCGGGTCGGCCCGCCGCGGTCGGCGGGATGGTTCGCGTAATCGCCTTCGCGGTCGATCACCGTGTCGATCAGATCGTCGATGGTCATGGTCTGCCCTCCGGTTGAGGGGTGACCAACTATCCTATTTGGTTGGCTGTAGGACAGCGTGGCGTGAGCCCATGTGGACCGCCATATGCGGGGGCGTGACCGATGCCCAAATCCCGTTCGTGTCGAGCGACGTCGAGACACCGCCCGGCTTGGCCCAAATCGATCCCTCGACTTCGCTCGCGACGAACGGGGTGGCGCTCTACGTCCACTGGCCGTTCTGCGTCTCGAAATGCCCTTATTGCGACTTCAACAGCCATGTCCGCGCGAGCGTCGACCAGGAGGCGTGGCGCGCGGCATTGATCGCCGACCTCACGTACGAGGCGGCGGCGCTGCCGGGGCGGCGGGTGTCGTCGGTCTTCTTCGGCGGCGGGACGCCGAGCCTGATGCCGCCCGAAACGGTGGCGGCGATCCTGCGCGAAGCGGAGCGGCTCTGGGGATTCGTGCCGGAGGTCGAGGTGACGCTGGAGGCCAATCCCTCGTCGGTCGAGGCGGCGCGGTTCGGCGATCTGTCGGCGGCTGGGGTCAACCGGGTGTCACTGGGTTTGCAGGCGCTGGATGACGAGGCGCTGAAGTTCCTGGGGCGGGCGCATGACGTCGGCGAGGGGCTGGCGGCGCTCGATGTCGCGCAGCGGACGTTCGGCCGGGTGAGCTTCGACCTCATCACCGCGCGCCCCGGCCAGTCGCTGGCGGAATGGGAAGCGGAGCTGGCCCGCGCGCTCGCGTTCGGGACCGAGCATCTGTCGCTCTATCAGCTGACGATCGAGCCCGGCACGCGCTTCGCGACCGAGGCGGCGGCGGGGCGGCTGGTCTTGCCCGAGGGCGACGCGGCCGCCGACCTGTTCGACGCGACGCGGGCGATGATGGCGGCGGCGGGATTGCCCGCATATGAGGTGTCGAACCATGCGCGGCTCGGCGCGGAGAGCCGGCATAACCTGACCTATTGGCGCTACGGCGACTATGTCGGGGTCGGCCCCGGCGCGCACGGGCGGCGCGAAGGCGTGGCGACGCGGCGGCACAAGAAGCCCGAGAACTGGCTCGGCGCGGTCGTGCGCAACGGACACGGCGCGCAGGAGGAGGTGGCGCTGACCGCCGAGGAGCGCGCGAGCGAGGCGCTGCTGATGGGGCTGCGGTTGCGCGAGGGCGTCGATCTGGCGCGCATCGGGCGGGAGTGGGTGGATCTGGCGGCGGTGGGGCGATTGGCGACGTTGGGGCTGGTGTCGCTGGACGGCGCACGGCTGCGGGTGACCGAGGCGGGGATGCCGGTACTCGACGCGGTGCTGGCGGAGGTGGTGGCCGGCTAGACGAGGCCGGGGTCACGGGATGGTTGCCGCCCTCGGCCACGTCCCCTACCGCCGCGCCATGAAACGTCTGGCGGTCTATTGCGGGTCGGCGACGCCGGCCGATCCCTTCTTCATCGAGCTGGCGCGCGAGGTCGGGCGGACGCTGGCCGAGCGGGGGATCGGGGTCGTCTACGGCGGCGGCAGGCTCGGGCTGATGGGGGCGATCGCCGACGCCGCGCTGGCCGCGGGCGGCGAGGTTACGGGCGTGATCCCGCAGGCGCTGGTCGACGCCGAAGTGGCGCATCGCGGCCTCACCGAACTCCACGTCGTCGCCGGGATGCACGAGCGCAAGGCCGCCTTCGTCGACCTCGCCGACGGCTTCGTGACGCTCCCCGGCGGGACCGGGACGATGGACGAATTGTGGGAGGCGATGAGCTGGGCGCAGCTCGGCTACCATGCCGATCCGGTCGGGCTTTTGAACGCGCGCGGCTTCTACGATCCGCTGGTGGCGATGTGGGAGCGGATGGCCGAGACCGGATTCGTGCGTCCGCAGCACCGTAATCTGCTGGTGATCGCCGACACCTTGCCGGCGCTGCTTGATGCGATGGGTGCGCACGTGCCGACCCGGCCGATCGTGCGGATGGCGGCGGCGGATCTGTGAGCGCGGGGGCGGAGCCCACCCGCGAGGCGATCGTCGCCACCGCGCGCGAATCGATCGAACGCGGGTCGAAGAGCTTCGCCGCCGCCTCCCGCCTGTTCGACCGGCCGACGCGCGAGCGGGCGTGGCTGCTCTACGCCTGGTGCCGGCGGTGCGACGACATCGCCGACGGGCAGGATCACGGCCACGGCATGTCGGTGGTCGCCGACGCGCGCGTGCGGGTCGGCGAGCTGGCAGCGTGGACCGAGGCGGCGCTCGCGGGGCGGACCACCGGCGATCCGGCGTTCGACGCGCTGGGGATCGTCGCCGCCGAGACGCAGATGCCGGCGCGGTTCGCGCGTGACGTCGTGGCGGGGTTCGCGCTCGACGCCGAGGACTGGCGTCCGCGGTCCGAGGACGATCTGTACCGATATTGCTACCATGTCGCAGGCGCGGTCGGGTGCATGATGGCGGTGGTAATGGGGGTCGACCCGGCGGACGAGGCCACGCTCGACCGGGCGTGCGACTTGGGACTTGCCTTTCAGCTCGCCAACATCGCGCGCGACGTGCGCGAGGACGATGCGGTCGGGCGCTGCTACCTGCCGACGGAGTGGCTGGCGGAGATGGACATCCCGCCCGGCCAGCACATGAAACCGCCGTTCCGGCAGAGGCTGGCGGTGCTGGTGAAGCGACTGACCGACCGCGCCGCGCTCCACGAGGCGAGCGCGCGCGGCGGGACGCCGGCGCTGTCGTTCCGCTCCGCCTGGGCGGTGCTAGCGGCGGCAGACATCTACGGCGCGATCGGGCGCGAGGTCGCGCGGCGGGGGGAGCGGGCGTGGGACCACCGCGTCACCACATCCGGGGCAGACAAGCTGCGCTTCATCGCCGGGTCCTGGGCGGCGGCGCGGAGACGGCAGCACCTCTACGCGGACGTGCCGCGCGATCGGGTGCTGTGGACCCGGCCGCGTTAGCCGCGCCTGGTCGCCTCGGCGCTCGCCATCTGCAGCCCGTTCGCGCGGCAGGCGCCGCTGATCACGGGAAAATCGAGGTCGGTGTTGCGCGCGAGCGCGGCCGGGAGCGCGGCGTTGCACTGCGCGGCGGTCGCGTAATGCGCGGGATCGACGCGGACCTGGGCGCATCCCGCCGAATCGTCGCCACAGCCCATGATCGCCAGCACGAAGAACATCGGAGTCATGTACGCGCCTCCACTCTCTTGTCCGGTCAACCACTCAGAGCGCCGAACGGTTCCTGCGGAAGGACGGATCGCGGGGCGAGGTCGGCGCGACGAAGCCGACGATCGCTGCGACCAAGCCGTCAGCGCGGACGCCAGGCGCACCAGGCGGCGACCGCGAGCGGGACGCCGAGCGCAATCCACGACGCCGGCCACCAGATCCCGCCCTCGCCGATCAGCGCGGCCACGAGCCCGGCGACGGTCAGCGCGCCGAGCAGGACCGGCCAGCGCCACTGGCGCGAGACGCTCATTCGGCGGCGGCCAGCTGCGGCTCGGGCGCCCGGCGCGCGCCGGCTCGCGGGCGGCGGCGGGCGGCCCAGAGATAGACCCCGCTCGCCAGCACGACGATCGTCACCAGGTCGAACAGCGCCCAGAGGATCTTGAGCGGCAGCCCGCCGTAATCGCCGAAGTGGAACGGGCGGCTCAGTTCGATCGCCCCGAGCGTCCACGGCATCGGTGCTGCGGCGGTGACGCGGCCGGTCCTTGCATCGACCAGCACCGGGGTCGACAGATGCTTGTCGATCGGCCCCTTGCCCTGGGTCCAGACGAAGTAATGATGGGGGGCCCCGAACGGATTGCCGGGCCAGGCGATGAAGGTCGCGGTCGATTCGGGATAGGCGCGGCCCACGCTTGCGACCGCGCCGTCGACCGAGGCGAGGCGGGCGTCGCGGCCAGGCGGGGTCTGGCCCTTCCACGGCGCGGTCAGCTTCGCGACGTCGGTCGCCAAATATCGCGCGTAGAGTGGCGCGGTCAGCTCGTTCATCACGCCGGTGATGCCCACCACCGAGGCCCAGGCGACGGTGACGACGCCGAGCAGATTGTGGAGATCGAGCCAGCGGACCTTCGCGCGGCGCTCGCGCCGGACCTCGCCGAACTTCATCTTGCGCGTGAACGGCCCGTAGAGGACGACGCCAGAGACGATCGCGGCGACGAACAGCAGCCCCATCGCGCCCAGAAAGAGCTGGCCGGGCAGGCCGGTGAACAGGTCGACGTGAAGGCCCAGCATGAACGCCATGAACCCCGACGCGGGGTTCGCGCCCTTGGGGTGCGGGGCGCCGGTGGTGGCGTCGAACGCCGCCTCGACCATATCGGAGGGGTGGTCGACCGCGGCCTCCCAGGAGGGGACCATATAGGCGGTGACGACCGGATGCTCGGGATCGACGTAGAGCCCGCTGACGATCCGTGTCGGATGGGCGCGCTTCGCGGCGGCGACCATCGCGTCGAGCGGCGCGCGCGCGCCGGTCTGCGCGGCGGGGGGGGGATCGAAGGCGTGCTCGAACTCCTCGTGGAAGATCAGCGGCAGCCCGGTGACGCACAGCATCAACAGGAACAGCGTGGAGACGAGGCTGGTCCAGGTGTGGACGGTGCTCCAGGTCCTGATCTGCCGCTGGGTCACGCCGCCCCTTTCCCGAGTCCGGCCGCGGCGTAGCGCTGTTGCGAGGCAATCGCAAGAGCGGCGACTAAGGGTATTGCTGCCGGGCGTGCTGGACCGCGAGGATCCTGACACGGTCCGTGACCTCGTAGATCAGGATGTAGTTCGGGTGGACGACAGCCTCGCGAGTGCCGGGAACGCGCCCGGGACGAAACACGTAGGGACGAGCCGGGATTTGCTCGGCCGTCTGGCGGATCAGCTCTCTCATCCGCTTCGCGGCGGAGGAGTCGCGACGCGCGATGTAATCGGTCAGCTCGCGAAGGTCCTGCCTGGCCGGCTGCGACCAGACGAGAGGCAGCGTCATTCTGGCTCGTACTTCGCGATGATGGCGTCGACCTCCGCCATGACCTGATCATGCGGACTGTCCGGGTCCTTAGACGCCATCGCGCGCTCGACCTTGGCGCGGAACCAGGCGTCGTAGGCGGCTTCGTCCTCGCTCGAGGCGAACTCCGAGACGATGGGGTCGTACTTGGTCATAGCGCGAGCATAGCGCATTTCGGCCGGGCCGCAAAAGGCGAGGCCATTGACCTGGCGGCTCCGCATCTCGACATGCGACAGCAATGCCCCCGATCGATCCGACGCCTCGGAGCGCCGAGCGCCCCCTGTGGCCGACGCTCCGCCGCTTCCTGCCCTATCTGTGGCCCGCGAACGAAGCGGGCATGAAGCTGCGCGTCGCGGGGGCGATGGCGCTGGTCGTGTGTTCCAAGCTGGTCCAGGTCTATGGCGCGCCCTTCGCGCTCCAGGGCGCGGTCGACGGCATGGGGGCGGGCGCGCGGACGCCGGTGACGCTCGTCGTGCTGCTGGTGATCGGCTACGCCGCCGCCCGCTTCGGCTCGACGCTGTTCGACAATCTGCGCAACACCGTGTTCGAGAGCGTCGGGCAGGAAGCGACGCGGCGGTTGGCGGCGCGGGTGTTCCGCCACCTTCATCAGCTGTCGCTCCGCTTCCACCTCGAGCGGCGGACGGGCGCGGTGACCAAGGTGGTCGAGCGCGGGACCAAGAGCATCGACACGATGCTCTATTTCCTGCTGTTCAACATCGCCCCGACGGTGCTCGAGCTCAGCCTGGTGCTCGGCATCTTCTGGACCAAGTTCGGCTGGCCGCTGGTCGCGGCGACGGTGGCGATGGTCGCGCTCTACATCTGGTTCACCCGGACCGTGACCGACTGGCGCGCGTCGCTGCGCGAGCGGATGAACGACCTCGACACCGGCGCGGTGGCACATGCGGTCGATTCGCTGCTGAACTTCGAGACGGTCAAATATTTCGGCGCGGAGGAGCGCGAGGGGCGGCGCTACGAGACTGCGGTCGCGGCCTATGCCAAGGCCGCGGTGAAGAGCGAGAACAGCCTCGCCTGGCTCAACATCGGGCAGAGCCTGATTACGAACCTGATGATGGGCGGCGGCATGGCCTGGGTGGTCTGGGGCTGGAGCCAGGGGCGGTTCACCGCGGGCAACGTGGTGCTGGTGTCGACGCTGCTGGCGCAGCTGTTCCGCCCGCTCGACGTGCTGGGGATGGTCTATCGCACGATCCGGCAAGGCGTGATCGACATGGCGGCGATGTTCGATCTGGTCGACACGCCGAGCGAGGTAGTCGACGCCCCCGACGCGCGGCCGCTTGTGGTCGGCGCGGGGCACCTGCGGTTCGAGGACGTGCATTTCGGCTACGATCCCGGTCGCGAGATCCTGAAGGGCGTCACGCTCGACGTGCCCGCCGGGACGACGCTGGCGGTGGTCGGGCCGTCGGGGGCGGGAAAGTCTACGCTCGCGCGGCTGCTCTATCGCTTCTACGACCTGACCGGGGGCCGGGTGACGATCGACGGGCAGGACATCTCGCAGGTGACGCAGGCGTCCTTGCGTGCCGCCATCGGGATCGTCCCGCAGGACACGGTGCTGTTCAACGACACGATCGGCTACAACATCGGTTACGGTCGCGAGGGTGCGAGCCAGGCCGAGATCGCGCGCGCGGCGGAAGGGGCGGCGATCGCCGGCTTCATCGCGCGCCAGCCGCTGGGCTACGACACCCGGGTCGGCGAGCGCGGGCTGAAGCTGTCGGGAGGCGAGAAGCAGCGCGTCGCGATCGCGCGGACCCTGCTCAAGAACCCGCCGGTGCTGATCCTCGACGAGGCGACCTCGGCGCTCGACAGCCGGACGGAGGCCGAGATCATGGAGACGCTCGACGAGGTCGGACGCGGGCGCACCACCATCGTGATCGCGCACCGGCTGTCCACCGTCGTCGGCGCCGACCGGATCGTCGTGCTCGACGCCGGGCGGATCGTCGAGAGCGGAACCCACACCGAACTGCTCCGCCGCGGCGGGCTCTATGCCGAGATGTGGACGCGCCAGGCGCAGGAGCGCGCGGCGGCGGAAGGCGAGGCGCTGGCCGCGGAGTGATCCGCCGTCGGCGCAAGGGCCCTACCCGGCGGTCAGCCGCAGCGCCAGCGCGGCCAGGGTCGCCAGCAGCACCGGGACGGTCAGGGTCGCGCCTACCTTGACGTAATACCCCCAGCCGATGCGAACGCCCTTCTGCCCGAGGACGTGCAGCCACAGCAGGGTCGCCAGCGAGCCGATCGGCGTGATTTTCGGGCCGAGGTCGCACCCGATCACGTTGGCGTAGATCATCGCCTGCCTGACCGCGCCCGTGGCGTGGGTCGCGTCGATCGCCAGCGCGCCGACGAGGACGGTCGGCATATTGTTCATCACCGACGACAGCAACGCCGCGATGATCCCGGTCCCGAACGCCGCGCCCCACACGCCGCCTCGCGCCGTGCGATCGAGCAGGGCCGCGAGTTGGCCGGTCAGGCCGGCGTTCCGCAAGCCGTAGACGACCAGGTACATGCCCAGCGAGAAGATCACGACCTGCCACGGCGCCCCGGCGAGGACCTTGCGGATCCCGATGACGCGCCCCCGGGCGGCGACGACCAGCAGCAGCACCGCGCCGACCGCGGCGACGGCGCTGACCGGGACGCCGACGGGCTCGAGCAGGAAGAAGCCGGCGAGCAGCAGCGCGAGGACGATCCAGCCCGACGTAAACGTGGCCGGATCGCGGATCGCATCGGCGGGCGCGCGGAGCCGCGCCACGTCGTAGCCGCCGGGAATATCGCGGCGGAAGAACAGCAGCACCGCCAGCGTGGCCGCGATCGACGCCAGATCGACCGGGACCATCACCGATGCGTAATCGGCGAACACGATCCCGAAGACGTCGGCGGAGACGATGTTGACGAGGTTGGAGACGATCAGCGGCAGGCTGGCGGTGTCGGCGACGAAGCCCGCGGCCATGACGAACGCCAGCATCGCCCGATCGCGGAAGCCGAGCGCGCGGAGCATCGCCACGACGATCGGGGTCAGGATCAGCGCCGCGCCGTCGTTGGCGAACAGCGCCGACACGGCGGCGCCCAGCAGCACGATCAGCACGAACAGCCGCCGCCCGCGTCCGCCGCCCCAGCGGGCGACATGGAGCGCGGCCCATTCGAAAACGCCCGCCTCGTCCAGCAACAGGCTGACGATGATGATGGCGACGAAGGTCGCGGTCGCGTTCCAGACGATGCCCCAGACGAGCGGCACGTCGGAGAGCGAGACCACCCCGGCGAGCAGCGCCACCGCCGCGCCGCCGAGCGCGCTCCACCCGATGCCGAGGCCGCGGGGCTGCCAGATGACGAGCGCGATCGTGACGCCGAAGATCGCGAGCGCGAGCAGCATCAGCGGATCCGGCCGCCCGAGGCGTCCACGACCCGTTCGCCATCCTCCTTGGCGAAGGCACCTCGTTGCGGTCCGGGCAGCAGATCGAGGACGGTTTCGGACGGGCGGCAGAGCCGTACGCCGAGCGGCGAGGCGACCAGCGGTCGATCGATGAGAATCGGGTGCGCGATCATCGCGTCGAGCAGCGCCTCGTCGGTCAGCGAGGGGTCGCCGAGACCGAGTTCGGCGTAGGGCGTCCCCTTCTCACGAAGCAGCGCACGCGGCGTGATTCCGGCCCGAGCGATCAGCGCGACCAGCAGAGCGCGGGTGGGCGGGGTCTTCAGATATTCGACGACGTGCGGTTCGATGCCCGCGTTGCGGATCAGCCCCAGCACGTTGCGCGAGGTGCCGCAGGCCGGATTGTGGTAGATCACGATCTCGGTCACGAGAGGCGATCCTTCAGCAGCCGGCGAGGTCGGCCAACAGCGGCCCGCACAGATCGGCGCGGCCCCGGCAGCAGTCCTTCGCGAGGAAGATCATCAGCGCGCGCAGCGTGTCGATGCCCGCGCGCTGAAGCTGGTTGCGGCCCCGCTTCTCCGCGGTGACGAGGCCCGCCTTCGCCAGGACCGCGAGGTGGGTGGAGAGCGTGCTCTGGCTCAGCCCGAGCATCTCGACCAGCCGGCCGGTGGCGAGACCGTCCGGCTCGTGCTCGATCAGCAGCCGGAAGGCGGCCAGACGGGTGGGATGGGCGAGCGCGGCCAGCGCGGCGAGCGCGAGTTCCTCAGACACGCATCGGCTTTAGCCGATGGATTTAGCAAGGGCAACAGCGCTCGGGGGCGTACGCAGGCGACGGTCAGGCGATGTCGGCGGCGTCCGGGTGCCTGGCGAGATAGGCCGCGACGAACGCGCATTGCGGCACGACCTTGAGCCCGTCCGCGCGGACGAGCGCCAGCGCGCCCGCGATCAGCCGCGAGCCGAGGCCGCCGCCGCGCAGCGCGTCGGGGACGATCGTGTGGGTGAAGACGATCGTGTCGCCCTGCCGCTCATAGGCTGCGAAGGCGACCGCGCCGTCCTGCGCCAGCTCGAAGCGGCTCGCGTCGGCATTGTCACGCACGTCCATCGCGGGTCTCCGGATGTGGAAAAGCCCGCCTGCTCGTCAGCGAGCCGGCGGGCTTTCGAATGGTGGGCGTGGCAAGGATTGAACTTGCGACCCCTGCGATGTCAACACAGTGCTCTACCACTGAGCTACACGCCCACGTCTCGGGGAGCGCGGGCCTTAGCCGCGGCGTTCGCTCCGTGCAAGCGGCTAGTTGAGGCCCGACGCGGTGCCGACCTCGAACATCCGATCGACCTCGAGCACGAGGTCGCGCAGGTGGAACGGCTTCGACAGGACGCGCGCCTGCGGCACCGCCTTGCCGGCCTTGAGCGTCACGGCGGCGAAGCCGGTGATGAACATGACGCGCAGGTCCGGGCGCAGCTCGCCCGCCTTCTGCGCCAGTTCGATCCCGTCCATCTCGGGCATGACGATGTCGGTGAGGAGGAGGTCGAACTCCTCCGCCTCGATCAGCGGCAGCGCGGCGGTGCCGCGGTCGACGGCGGTGACGGCATAGCCCGAACGCTCCAGCGCGCGCGAAAGATATTCGCGCATCACCTGGTCGTCCTCGGCCAGCAGGATTCGGATCATCGACAACCTCTTTTCGGAACGTCCGATTATGCCCGAACCCTTTAACATTTTCCAGACGATGTGCCGGTTGTCGTGCGCCTGCGCGTCCCATATCGTGACAGGCGAATGGCCAGCTTCGACATCATCGGACCCTCATTCCCGGACAGCCCGGTCGTGATCTCGGTCCCTCATGCGGGGCGCGATTACCCGCCGGCGCTCCGGGCGATGGCGCGGGTGTCGATGGCGGCGCTGGCTTCGCTGGAGGACCGGCTGGTCGATGCGGTCGCGGCGGCGGCGCGCGGCGGTGAGACGATGGTCGTCCAGCGCGCCGCGCGCGCGTGGATCGACCTGAACCGGGCCGAGACCGAGCGCGATCCCCGCATTGACGAGGGCGCGCCCCACGCGGCGCAGCCGATCGTCTCCGCCAAGGTCAGGAGCGGGCTGGGGCTGGTGCCGCGGCGGACGACGCATGCGGGCGACCTCTGGTCCCGGCGACTGAGCGCGGCCGAGGTCGAGGCACGGATCGTCGCCGACCACCGACCCTATCACGTGGCGCTGGGCGAGGCGCTCGCGGCGGCGCGGGCGCGGTTCGGCGCGGCGGTGCTGCTCGACCTCCACTCGATGCCCTCGATCGCCGGCACACAGGCACCCCAGGTGGTGCTGGGCGACCGGTTCGGCCGTTCGGCGGCGGCGCGTTTCGTTCATCGGATCGAGGCCGAGACGGTGGCGGCGGGGCTGCGGGTCGCGCTCAACTCGCCCTATGCGGGGGGGTATATCCTCGATCGGCATGCGCGGCCCACGACGGGGATCCACGGCGTCCAGCTGGAGCTCGACCGCGCGCTCTATCTGGATCGGCGGGGAGAGCTGTCGGCGCGCTGCGAGAGCGTGGTCGCGCTGGTGCGGCGGGTGATCGCGGCGCTTGCCGACGAGGCGCTGGCGCGACCCTCAGCGCTGGCAGCCGAATAGCCGCAAAAAAAACCGCCCCGGGCGGATGCCCGAGGCGGCCAAGGTTCAGGGAGGAGACACGCATAAAGCGTGTCATACGGCCTCGCGAAAGGGGGGGACACGAGAGCCGTACAGGACAAACTTAGGAAGGCGGTCGGCGTTCCGCAAGGGCCGAAAAAGATCGGCTCAGCGCCGGCGCAGCACGGGCGCCATCCGGGTCAGCGTGGCATCCCGCAGCAGCAGATGGTGACGCAGCGCGCCCGCGATGTGCAGCACCACCAGCGCCAGCATCACCCAGCCGAGCACGCCGTGCGCGTTCGCCCCCAGCCCGCTCGCCGCCTTGCCGACCGGCAGATAGGGGATGTCGAACACGCCGAACCAGGTCAGCGGCCGGCTGGGGCCGGGCCCCGGGCCGGAGACCATCAGCCAGCCCGACAGCGGCATCAGCAGCATCAGCGCATAGAGGGTCCAGTGCGCGGCATGTGCCATCCTGCGCTCTGCCGGGGTCACGCTGGCGGGCAGCGCCGGCGGACGGTGTGCCAGCCGCCACGCGAGCCGCGCGAGCGTCAGCGCCAGGACGGTGATGCCGATCGCCTTGTGGCCCGGCATCCAGGCGCGCAGGGCCGGGATCGATTCGTGGCCGATCCCGACGACCAGATTGACGATGACGAGCAGCGCGATCGTCCAGTGGAACAGGATCGCGACGTTCGAGTAGCGCTCGCCTCTCTCCGACCGGACCATCGCCGCCTCCTCAGCTCAACCGCTGCTGCGGGGGCACCTTACCCAGCCGGATCTGGCGCGCGAAGATCTCGCGCATCAGCGTCAGCGAGAACAGATGCGCGTAGAGCACCGGCAGCATGCCGTTCTGCGAGATCTTGCGAAGCTGGTCGCCGCGCAGGTCCTTCAGCTTCTGCTCGTTCACCATCTGGAACCCGCGGTAGATGAAGGGCTGCTCATAGCCTTCCTGCTGGATCGAGATCTCGCCCTCCTCGAGGATGTTCAGATCCTTGAGCTCGGTCATGAATTGCCCGGTCATCTGCCCGGCCTGCTCGAACGTCTCGTTGAACTGGAGGATGTTGCGGGTGGCCTCGCTCGGCTGGCCGTCGGCGAACAGCGGCTCGCCCTCCTCGAACGCGCCGACCACGTCGGAGGTGGGGTCGAAGCAGAGCGACAGCTCCTTCGCGTCGGGCCGGAGCCGGGCGAGCATGAACGGGTAGCGGCGGACGTAGGCGGGGACGTAGAAATTGTCCTCGGTCAGCTTGCCGTCGTCGCTGACGAAGACGTTGACGCCTTCGTTCAGCCCCATCAGCCCGATCGGGATCGCCTCGTCGCCGAGCGTGAAGACGATCGGCATGAAGCGCTGGACTAGCGGGAACTCCTCGACGGTCAGCGGGATCGCATGCTGGCCGACGAGATAGGGAGCCTTCTCCTGCGGGCGCAGCCGGTAGGCGGCGTGGATCTCGCTCGAAAGGGGCTCCAGCCCCTTGTAGAACAGCGGAAGCGGCGCGGCGCTGGCCATGACGTCGAAGACTCCGGATGCTGGACACCGCCCGGCGGCCGGGCGCGAATGGGCGCGGCCCTATTGGTTCGCACCCGCGGGCGCAAGCCGGACGAGCTTGCCGGGGTTCATCAGCCCCTGCGGATCGAGCCCGCGCTTGACCGCGCGCAGGGCGCTGAGCCGGGCGGGGGGACCGAGGCGTTCGAGTTCGTCGATCTTCATCTGGCCGATGCCGTGCTCGGCCGAGATCGAGCCGCCCGCGGCGACGACGAGATCGTCGACGAAGCGCGTGATGACGGGCGCGTCGTCGGCGTAGAACCGGTCGGGGTCGGTCCCGGCCGGGGCGCGGACGTGGAAGTGGACGTTGCCGTCGCCGAGATGCCCGAAGCCGCTCGCGCGGACGCCTGGGAAACGCGCCTCGCACGCCGCCGCCGCCTCGACCATGAACGCCGGCATCGCGGCGACCGGAACCGAGAGGTCGTGCTGGGTGGCGGGGCCGGTGGCGCGTTCGGCGTCGGAGATCGCGTCCCGCAGCCGCCAGAACGCCTCGGCCTGCGTTTCGGTGGCGGCGATCGTCGCATCGCCAAGGAGGTCACCCGCGTCGCCGAGCAGATCGGCGAGGAGCGCCGCCGGATCGTCGCCGGCGTCGTGCGACACCGCTTCGATCAGCACGTGCCAGGCTGCATCGGCGGCGATTGGCGCGCGCGCATCCGGCAGGTAGGCGAGCACCGCCGCGAGCGATTCGCGGGGAAGCAGCTCGAAGCTCTCGACGGCGTTGGTCGCCCGCTCGAGGCGGCGGAGCAGCGCCAGCGCGTCGGCGGGGGAGGCGACCCCGGCCCACGCGACCCCGCGCGCCGCGATCGCCGGAGCGAGCCGGAGCGTGGCGGCGGTGACGACACCCAGCGTCCCCTCCGCGCCGATCAGCAGCTGGGTGAGGTCGTAACCGCGATTGTCCTTCTTGAGCGCGGCGAGACCGTCGAACACCTCGCCGTCGGGCAGCACCGCTTCGATGCCCGCGACGAGCCCGCGCATGTTGCCCCAGCGCAGCACCTGCGTCCCCCCGGCGTTGGTCGAGACGAGCCCGCCGATCGTCGCCGAACCGCGCGCGCCGAGCGTCAGCGAAAACCGGCGTCCGGCCGTGGCGGCGGCGGCGTGGAGATCGGCGAGGATCACCCCGGCCTCGGCCACCGCGAGACCGGCGGCGGCGTCGAGGCTCCGGATGCGGGTCAACCGACGCAGCGACAGGATCGCGGCGCTGCCGTCGGCCGGCGGGGTCGCGCCGCCGACCATCGACGTCGCGCCCCCCTGCGGCACCAACGCCACCCCCGCGTGGGCGGCGGCGCGGACGATCGCCGCGACCTGTTCGGTCGATTGCGGTTGCAGCAGCAGCGCCGCCGCGCCGCGATACCGCTTGCGCCAGTCGACCAGCCAGGGCGCGATCGCCGCCGCGTCGGTGACGATCGCATCGGCGGGGACGTGGCCGGCGAGCGCGGCGAGCAGCTGCTGCTGGGGCGGGGTCATGCGCGTCCCATAATCGGATCGGCCGCCGCCGCGAAGGCGGGAGTTCATCGAAGGTTCAAGCCTTTCGGCTAGGCGCTCGCCCCGGATCATGCGCTTTCGCCCCGCCCTGCTGCTGGCCGCCGCCCCGTTGCTGGTCGGCGCGGACGAGCCCAGCCCGCTCGCCAACCCGCTGGCCGGGGTCGAGCTGGCGCAGGTGACGATCCACGAGCGGATCATGATCCGGATCCGCCCGCGCCGCCCCTATGCGCTGACCCGCGAGGGCCGCATCGCGCCGGAGCCGGTGTGGAGCGAGCGGCGGGCGCAGCGCTGCGTCGCCGTGCGCGAGCTGGCGGGGGCGGCGGTGTCGCGCGGCGGCGACGTCGATCTGATGATGAACGACGGCACGCGGCTGCGCGCCAAGCTCGCGGCCGACTGCCCCGCGCTCGACTTCTACGCGGGCTTCTACTTGAAACCCAACGTCGACGGCCGCATCTGTGGTGGGCGTGACGTGTTGCGCGCACGGTCCGGCGCGAGCTGCCCGGTCGCCAGGTTCCGCCGCATCGAATTGCGTCGCTGAGCGGACCAAGGGTCCTGCGGCGCTTGACTTTCCTCCGCCTATGGGAGAGCGCGCCGCGGGCGACCCGCGCGCCTTCGCCGGCGCTATCCCGGACCTCTGCATGAGCTTTGCCGATCTCGGCCTTTCCGACGAACTCCTCCGCGCCGTCGGGGACACCGGCTATACCGAGCCGACCCCGATCCAGGCGTCGGCGATCCCGAGCGTGCTGATGATGCGCGACATCATCGGCATCGCCCAGACCGGCACCGGCAAGACCGCGTCGTTCGTGCTGCCGATGATCGACATCCTGGCGCAGGGCCGCAGCCGCGCCCGCATGCCGCGCTCGCTGATCCTCGAGCCGACGCGCGAACTCGCCGCCCAGGTCGCCGAGAACTTCGAAATCTACGGCAAGTATCACAAGCTCTCGATGGCGCTGCTCATCGGCGGCGTGCAGATGGGCGATCAGGTCAAGGCGCTGGAGAAGGGCGTCGACGTGCTGATCGCGACGCCGGGGCGGCTGATGGATCTGTTCGAGCGCGGCAAGATCCTGCTGACCGGCTGCTCGATGCTGGTGATCGACGAGGCCGACCGGATGCTCGACATGGGGTTCATCCCCGATATCGAGACGATCTGCACCAAGCTGCCGGCGCAGAGGCAGACCCTGCTCTTCTCGGCGACGATGCCGCCGCCGATCAAAAAGCTGTCGGATCGTTTCCTCACCAATCCCAAGACGATCGAGGTCGCGCGCCCCGCGACCGCCAACGTCAACATCACGCAGTGGCTGGTGCCGGTGAAGGCGACCGCCGCCGAGAAGCGCAAGACCCTGCGTCAATTGCTCGACCGCGACGACGTGACGACCGCGATCATCTTCTGCAACCGCAAGACGACGGTGCGCGAGCTCAACAAGAGCCTGAGGGGCTACGGCCTGCGCTCGGGCGAGATCCACGGCGACATGGAGCAGCCGCAGCGGATCGCCGAGCTCGACCGGTTCAAGGCTGGCGACATCAACATCCTGGTCGCCAGCGACGTCGCCGCCCGCGGGCTGGACATCAAGGGCGTCAGCCACGTCTTCAACTTCGACGCGCCGTGGCATCCCGACGATTACATCCACCGCATCGGCCGGACCGGCCGCGCCGGGGCGACCGGCGTCGCCTATACCTTCGCCGCCCCCGACGACGGCGAGAACATCGCCAACATCGAGAAGCTGACGGGCATGTCGATCCCGCGGCTCGAGGCAGTGCCCGAGGCGGCGGAGGCCGCGGCCGAGCCCGCGCCGCCGCCCGCGCGCGCGGCGAGCCGCCGGCAACCGGAGGCGCGTCTCGAGGAGGCTCCTGCCTCGCCGGCTCCGAGCCGCCGCCAGCCTGGGCGACGCCCGGAGGACGCGCCGCGTACGCCCGAACCGCGATCTGAGCGCGCCGCGCCGGAACCCCGCCGCGAGCGGCCGCGTCGCGGCGAGCCCGCGGACGGCCCGGACGAGGGCTGGAATGGTCCGGTGCCCAGCTTCCTGGGTGTCAGCCTGGGCACCGCCGGCTGACCCGCTAGCGCCTTCGCCAGTCGTCCTCGCCGACACGGCGGACGTCGAGGACGTCGATGCCGCCGACGAACACCGTGCCCGTCCCGCGCTCCGCCGCGACATGCAACCCACCCTCGGTGGCGCGGATGTCGCTCCAGCGGATCTCGCGCGGGCGGACGGCGCTGGCGCGCGACGTGACCAGCGCGACGCGGCGATGCTCGCCCACGACCAGCGCGGTGCGGCGATCGTCGCCGATCAGCGCCGCGCGCGCGGTGAAGCCCGCGATCCCGGCCTGCGCCGCCTGCGCCGCGCTGTCCTCGGCCAGCGGCGCGCTCGATCGCCCTCGCAGGACCATGACGACCGCGAGCGCCAGCGCGGCTGCGACGACCACGCCCGCTCCGATCCACATCGCCGTGCTCACGCGCCCGGCGACACCGCCTCGAGCAGCCCGCGCGCGCCCGAGAGATCGTAGCCGGCGGCGTCCGCGGCGGCAATGACCTCCTCGGGGTCCGCCCCCATCCCGGCGCTGGCGAGCGCCCAGAGGTGGCACGAGCGCGTGCCCGAGCGGCAGAAGGCGAGCACCGGGCCGTCGGTGGCGGTCAGCGCGTCGATCATCGCCATCACCTGCGGGTGGGTAAAGCCCCCGTGGCCGATCGGGATCTCCTGATAGGCGAGCCCGGCGTCGGCGCAGGCCCTCGCCACCGCCGCGGCGGTCGGCTGGTTCGGCTCCTCGCCGTCCGGGCGGTTGTTGACGACGGTCGCGAAGCCCGCCGCGCGGATCGCGGCTGCGTCCTCGGGGGCGATCTGCGGGGCGACGGCGACGCGGGCGTCGATACGGCGGATGTCGAGCATGGCGCTTCCCTAGCTTGGGCGGGATCAGTTGTCGCGGATCACCTTGAGGAAGGCGGCGCCGTAAGCGTCGAGCTTGCGCTGACCGACGCCGGTGATGCGGCCGAGCGCGGCGAGCGTCGCCGGGCGGACGGTCGCCATCTCGCGCAGCACCGAATCGTGGAAGATCACATAGGGCGGAACGCTGGCGTCCTTGGCAAGATCGCGGCGGCAGGCGCGCAGCGCCTCGAACAGCGGATCGCCCTGCGGGTTCGCCTCGCCCCCGTCGCGACGGCGCTTGGCGCGTTTCGGGGTGACGACGAGGTCGACACTGTCGTCGCCCTTGAGGATGGCGCGCGCGCCGGGGCCGAACTCGAGCCCGCCGTGGGGGTTGGTGCGGAGCGCATCGCGGAGCAGCAGCGTGCGACCGACGGGCTTGAGCAGCGCCGCCTCCTCACCCGCGACGATGTTCCACACCGACAGCGTCTCGTGCCCGCTCATCAGGCTGCGCTCCGTCGACTTGCCGGTCAGCACCTGCTCGACATAGGTCGACCCGAACGACTGGCCGGTGCGGAACACGGCGGACAGGTATTTGCGCGCGGTCTCGGTCACGTCGACCGACGCGGGCGGGTTGAGGCAATTGTCGCAATTGCCGCAGGTCGCGGGCGGGGACTCGCCGAAGTGCGACAGGAGGATGCGGCGGCGGCAGCCCGCGGTCTCGACCAGCGCGCCGAGCGACTGGAGCCGCTGGCGCTCGCCGGGCTGGCGGGTAGGCTCGACCTCGCCAATCCGCTGACGCGCCTTGGCGAAATCCTCCGCGCCCCAGAACAGATGCGCGACCGCGGGGTCGCCGTCGCGGCCGGCGCGGCCGGTCTCCTGGTAATAGGCCTCGATCGACTTGGGCAGGCCGGCGTGGGCGACGAAGCGCACGTCGGGCTTGTCGATCCCCATCCCGAAGGCGATCGTCGCGACCATCACCATGTCCTCGCTGGCGACGAACGCGGCCTGGTTGCGCTTGCGGACCTCGGGGTCGAGCCCGGCGTGATAGGCGCGGACCGGACGGCCGGTCGCGGCGGTGAGCGAGGCCGCCAGCTTCTCGGTCCCGGCGCGGCTCTGGACGTAGACGATGCCGGGGCCGGGGGTGGCGCGGACGAGGTCGGCGATCTGACTGGTCGTGCCGTCGCGAGGGGAGATCAGGTAGCGGATGTTGGGCCGGTCGAACCCGGCGACGATCATCCCCGCCTCGGGAATGCCGAGCTGCTGGAGGATGTCGGCGCGGGTGTGTGCGTCCGCGGTCGCGGTGAGCGCCAGGCGGGGGACGCGCGGGAAAGCGTCGAGCAGCGGGCGGAGCAGGCGGTAGTCGGGGCGGAAATCGTGGCCCCATTCGCTGACGCAGTGCGCCTCGTCGATCGCGAACAGATTGAGCGTCGTCTGACCGAGCATGTCGCGGAACGACTGCTGCGAGGCCCGCTCGGGGGCGACGTAGAGCAGGTCGAGCGCGCCGTCGCGGAACCGCTGCATCGTCTCCGCGCGGTTGTCGTCGGCGCTGGTCAACGTGGCGGCGCGCAGCCCCACCGCCTCTGCGGCGCGGAGCTGGTCGTGCATCAGCGCGATCAGCGGCGAGACGACGACGCAGGTCCCCGGCAGCGTCGCGGCGGGCAGCTGGTAGCACAAGGACTTGCCCGCGCCGGTCGGCATCACCGCCAGCGTCCCCTCGGCGCGGAGGACGCGATCGACCACCTGGCGCTGGACGCCGCGGAAATCGGGAAAGCCGAAGACGCGCTGGAGGACGGACGTGGGGTCTTCGCTCACGCCGGGGCAGGTAGCGACGCGCGCCGACGGGGGCAATCGGCGGCGCGCGCGATCAGATGTCGAGGCAGATCTTGCCGAAATGCTTGCCCGATTCCTGGTGGCGGAAGGCGTCGGCGATCTCCTCGAGCGCGAAGTGGCGGTCGAGGATCGGGCGCAGGCCGTTCGCCTCGACCGCCCGGATCATGTCCTGCTGGTGGCGGCGCGCGCCGACGGTGAGCCCGACGATGCGCTGGTTGCCCTGCATCACCGAGACGGTCGGGACGACGCCCGAGATCCCTGCGAGGACGCCGATCAGCGCGATATGCCCGCCGACCTTCGTCGCCGCGATCGACTGCGGCATCGTTCCGGAGCCGCCGATCTCCACGACGTGATCGACCCCGCGCCCGCCTGTGAGCCCGCGCGCGACCTCGCCCCAATTCTCGTGCGTCTTGTAGTTGATCAGGTGGTCGGCGCCGAGCGCCTTCAGCCGCTCGAGCTTCTCGTCGGAGGAGGAGGTGGCGATCACGGTCGCGCCTGCGGCCTTGGCGAACTGGAGCGCGAAGATCGAGACGCCGCCGGTGCCCTGGACCAGCACGATGTCGCCGCTTTTGATCGCGCCGTTGACGACCAAAGCGCGCCAGGCGGTGAGCCCGGCGCAGGTCAGCGTCGCCGCCTCGGCGTCCGAATAGCCGGCGGGGGCACGGGTGAAGGCGTCGGTGGGTGCGGTCGCGTATTCGCGGGCGAAGCCGTCGGTGCTGTCGCCGGGGACATGGCCCATCATTCCGGCCATCAGCTCGCCGTCGCGCCACAGCGGGAAGAAGGTCGAGACGACGCGGTCGCCGACCGCGAACTCGGTGACGCCGTCGCCGGTCGCGACCACTTCGCCCGCGCCGTCCGACATCGGGATGCGTCCCTCCGGCGCAGGGATCATGCCGGTGACGACCGCATAATCGTGGAAGTTGAGCGAGGAGGCGCGGATGCGAACTTCGATCTCGCCGGCGGCGGGATCGCGCCGCGCGGTTTCGGTCAGGCGCAGTTTGTCGAGGCCGCCGGGTTGCCCGAGCTGGATGGTCCGCATGTCTCTCTCCTCGTGTCGCGATCGCGGATCCGTTATCGCGATGGCGGAAGCTAAGTCACGCGACTTATTCCGTCGCCTGCGCCTCTGCGATCAGCGCGTCGTCGATCTCACGGGCGCGGATGGCCGCGGGCCGCTCGATGAGGCGAGCCCAATAAGCGTCGAAGGCGTCGCGCTTGGGCAGCGAGCCGAACATCAGCCCCCAGCCGACCTGGCTGCCGACATAGACGTCGGCCGCGGTGAAGCGGTCGCCGGCGATATAGGGGTGCGCCGACACCGCCGCCTCCAGCGTGTCGACGGCCGTGTCGTAGTTCGCATAGCCGACCATCGCGCGCTTGTCCGGCGCGACCTCGACCCCGAGCGAGCGGTTGGTGATCGCCGCCTCGACCGGGCCGGCGGCGAAGAACAGCCAGCGGTAATAGTCCGCGCGCTCGTCGGCGGTGGGGGCAAGGTCCGCCTGCGGGAAAGCCTCGGCGAGATAGGTGCAGATCGCCGCGCCTTCGGTGACGACGCGGCCGTCATGGACGATCGCCGGGACCTTGCCCATCGGGTTGATCGCCAGGTAATCTGCCGCCTTCATCGAGGATTGATAGTCGAGCAGCACGGTGTCGTACGGCGCGCCGACCTCCTCGAGCATCCAGCGGATGATCCGCCCGCGCGACATCGGGTTGGTGTAGAAGGTCAGCGCCACGGCAAGTCTCCCATCCTAAGACCGTTCACCCCGAGCGTAGTCGAGGGGGCCGGTCCATGCCTCGACTTCGCTCGGCACGAACGGCGTGCGGGACGAGTCGACCAAGAACGTTAAGAGAACATCGCTACACCTTGGCGTCAAGATGCTTGTGGAGGAAGGCCAGCGTGCGGCCCCAGGCGAGGTCCGCCGCCGCCTTGTCGTAGCGTTCGGCCGAGGTGTCGTTGTTGAAGGCGTGGTCGACGTTCGGATAGGTGAACGCCTCGACCGGCTTGCCCGCGGCCTTGAGTGCGGCGACCCAGGGCTCGCCGGTCTGGGCTACGCGCGTGTCCTTGCCGGCGTAATGGAGCATCAGCGGGCAGGTGACCTTCGCCGCCTCGGCGGGCGAGGGGGCGGGGCCGTAATAAGCGACGCCGGCGTCGACCCCGCCGGCGATCGCCATCCGGTCGACGAACGCGCCGCCCCAGCAGAAGCCGACGATGCCGACGCGGCCGTCGGTCTTGGGGAGCTTCCTCGCGCGGTCGGCGTAGGCGCGCGCCTGGGCGAGCGCGAGGTCGTAGTCGATGCTGCCGATCAGATTGCGCGCGGCGTCCTCGTCGGCGGGGGTGCCGCCCTGGGGCGCGAGCAGATCGGGCGCGACGGCGACGAAGCCGGCGAGCGCGACGCGCCTGGCGACGTCCTGGATGTGCGGGGTGAGGCCCCGGTTCTCGTGGATGACGAGGACGACGCCAGGGGCCTTCGCGATCGTCTTCGGTGTCACGACATAGGCGCGCGACGGCTTTCCGGCTTCCGTCCCCGTCTCGATCGCGGCGTGTACGCGCGCGTCGTTGGCATCGGTCAGCGCGGCGGCGGCGGGGGAGGCGGCGATCGTGCCGATCAGCGCCTCGGCGGCGGCGACCGAACCGGCGAGCAGCGTCATCTGCTTCAGGAGGGTGCGGCGGTCGCCATGCTCGTGGGTGAAGGCGTCGTAGAGCTCGACGGCGCGGTCGCGGAGGGACATGGGGGCGGCTCCTGGCTGGGATGCCAATCCTACCGCGCGCACCGTTCCAGCGAAAGTCGATCCTCCCCGCCTGCGGGGAGGTGGCGAGCGGAGCGAGACGGAGGGGGCTCTCCTCCTCGATACGCCGGTAGGGAGGAGAGGCCCCTCCGTCAGCCTGCGGCTGCCACCTCCCCGTAAACGGGGAGGATTGGGTCAGTCCGGCTTCTTCGCGACGCCGACGAGCGCCGGGCGGAGCAGGCGGTCCTTGATCATCCAGCCGCTCTGCATCTCGGTGACGATCGTGCCGGGAGTCTCGTCGCTGGGCACCTCCATCATCGCCTGGTGGCGGTTGGGGTCGAGCGGCTGGCCCAGTGCCTCGGTCCTGGTGATTCCGTTGCGCGAGAAGACCGCGACCAGCTCGCGGCCGGTCGCCTCGAGGCCGGTGACGAGGCCCTTGAACTTGTCGTCCTCGCGCAGCTCCGCCGGGATCGCGGCGAGCGCGCGTTCGAGATTGTCGTTCACGCTCAGCACGTCGCGCGCGAAGTTCGTGGCGGCATAGGCGCGCGCGTCGGCGATGTCCTTCTCGGCGCGGCGCCGGACGTTCTGGATGTCGGCATGGGCGTAGAGCGTCTGCTGCTTGGCCTCGGCGAGCTGGTTCTCCAGTTCGGCGATCCGCTGCGCGCTCGCATCGTGTTCGGCGACTTCGGGCGCGTCGGCGGCGGTCTCTTCGCGCAGGTCTTCCGGGCGGAGGTCTTCGGTCGGTCGGTCGGTCATCGGGTCCCCGTATCGCGTTGAAAACGACGCTCAGCCCATCAGCCGAGCGAGCGTCGCGGCCGTGAAATCCACCATGGGCACGACCCGCGCGTAGTTCAACCGCGTCGGGCCGATCACCCCGACCACCCCGACCACGCGCCCGTCGAGCCCGCGGAACGGGCGCGCGATCACCGACGAGCCGCTGAGCGCGAACAGGTTGGTCTCCGCGCCGATGAAGATGCGGGTCGCGTCGCCGGCGCGCGCCGAATCGAGCAGGGCGGCGATCTCGCCCTTGCCATCGAGATCGTCGAGCAGCGAACGGACGCGCTCGAGATCGGCGGCGGCGTCGTCGAGCAGGCGGCCCTGGCCGCGGACGATCAGCACCGGGCGGCGCTCGGCGTCCTCGCTCCACACCGCGACCCCGCGCTCGACCAACGCGCGCGCGGCGCCGTCGACCGCGGCCCGGCCCTCCGCCAGCTCGCGCTCGACCCGCGCCCGCGCCTCCGCCAGCGTCAGGCCCGAGAGCGTGGCCGACATGTAGTTGCCCGCCTCGACCAGCGCCGATGGGCCGACCCCGGGAGGCAGGTCGATCACCCGGTTCTCGACCGCGCCGTCCTCGGCGACGAGGACCGCGAGCGCCTGGGCGTGGCTCAAGGGCACGAATCCGATCGAGCGCAGCCGCTGCTCGCGTTTAGGCACCATCACCAGCCCGGCGCAGGCCGACAGGCCCGAGAGCGCGGCGGCGGTGGTGGCGAGCGCCTCCTCGACCGGGCCGGGCGTCTCGGCGCGGGCGGCGATCTGGCGGCGTTCCTCGGGTGTCGGTTCCAGCGCCTGCATCATCCCGTCGACGAACAGGCGCAGCCCGAGTTCGGTCGGCATCCGCCCCGCCGAGGTGTGCGGCGCGGCGAGGAGACCCAGGTCCTCCAGCTGGGCCAGCACGCTGCGGATCGAGGCGGGGGAGAGGTTGAGGCCGCTCTGCGCCAGCGTCCGCGAGCCGACCGGCGCGCCACTTTGCAGATACTCGTCGACGACGCGACGGAAGATGTCGCGCGCACGCTCGGAAAGGTCGACGATCGGAGGGGTGGACACGAGGGGGATGTAGGCGCGGGCGCGCGGGCGCTCAACGGGGTGGCGCACCCGGATGCTTCAGGTTACGCGCGCCCCAACCAAGGAGACCTGCCATGCGCCCCAGCGGCCGCGCCCCCGATCAGATGCGGGCGATCACGATCGAGCCGAAGTTCACCCGTCATGCCGAAGGATCGGTGCTGATCGGGTTCGGCGACACCAAGGTGCTCGTCACCGCCTCGATCGAGGAGAAGGTGCCGCCGTTCCTGCGCGGCAAGGGACAGGGCTGGGTGACCGCCGAATACGGGATGCTGCCGCGCGCGACGCATACCCGCGGCAGCCGCGAGGCGGCGAAGGGCAAGCAGTCGGGGCGGACGCAGGAGATCCAGCGGCTGATCGGGCGGAGCTTGCGCGCGGTGACCGACATGGCGCTGCTCGGCGAACGGCAGATCGTGCTCGACTGCGACGTGATCCAGGCCGACGGGGGCACGCGCACCGCCTCGATCTCGGGCGCGTGGGTCGCGCTGCGGCTGGCGATCGACGGGCTGCTTCAGTCCGGCAAGCTGACCGCCGACCCGCTGACGCAGAAGGTCGCCGCGATCAGCTGCGGCATCCACCAGGGCACGCCGGTGCTCGACCTCGATTACGACGAGGATTCGACCGCGGACGCCGACGCGAACTTCGTGCTGCTCGAGAACGGCAATATCGCCGAGGTGCAGGCGACCGCCGAAGGGGCGACCTACGACGAGGAGGCGCTGCTCCGCCTGCTCCGTCTGGCGCGGATCGGTTGCGCCGACATCTTCGCCGCGCAGGCGAAAGCGGTCGCATGAGCGGGGAGGGCGAGACGCCACAGGCGATCCGTCGGCTGACGCCCGGCCGGCTGGTGATCGCCAGCCACAACGAGGGCAAGGTGCGCGAGATCGCGGCGCTGCTCGCCCCCTATGGCATGGAGGTGGTGTCCGCGGCCGAGCTCGACCTGCCCGAACCCGAGGAGACGGGGACGACCTTCGTCGCCAATGCCGAGCTGAAGGCGCGTGCGGCGGCGGACCTGTCGGGGCTGGTCGCGCTCGCCGACGACAGCGGGCTGTGCGTCGATGCGCTGGGCGGAGCGCCCGGCATCTTCTCGGCGCGCTGGGGCATGGCGGATCCGGGGATCGCCGGGGTCGCACCCGTGCCCGCGTTTGCGGGGCGCGACTTCGCGCTGGCGATGGACCGGGTCGAGCGGAAGCTGGCGGCGCTGCCCGAGGGGACGTCGCGCGACGCGCATTTCGTCTGCGCGCTGTCGCTCGCCTGGCCCGATGGGCATGTCGAATGGTTCGAGGGGCGGGTCGACGGCGTGCTGGTGTGGCCGCCGCGCGGCGAGAACGGGCATGGCTACGATCCGATGTTCCAGCCCGAGGGTCACGCGCGGACGTTCGGCGAACTGGGCGACGATGTGAAGAACGAGATCAGCCACCGGGCCGATGCGTTCCGGCAGCTGGTGGCAGCGGTGTTCTGACGGCGCGATGCTGGCGCGGTTCCGCCGGTTCCTCGCCGAAGAGGAGTGGGCCTTCGCCCCGCACGAGGTGCCGGTCATCGCCGGATCGCCGGGATCGCCCGAGCATCCGGCGCCGCGCCGTGCCGCTTATGCCGCGATCTCGGTGCTGCTCGGGCTGACCGCGGGGCTGGGCAATGCGCTGGTGGCGGCGAACACGACGACGCTCCAGGGGGCGCTGGGGCTCGATCCGGCCGAGATCGCGTGGCTGCCGACCGTCTATGTGATGACCAACGTCAGCATCAACCTGCTGATGATCAAGTTCCGCCAGCAGTTCGGATTGCGCCCCTTCGCGCTGATCTTCCTCGGCCTCTACGCCGCGATCACCTTCGCCCACCTCTTCGTCCTCGACTTCAAATCGGCGATCGCGGTGCGTGCGATCAGCGGGGCGGCGGCGGCGCCGGTCTCGAGCCTCGGCCTCTATTACATGATGCAGGCGCTGCCCGCGAAATGGCGGCTGAAGGGCGTGGTGCTGGGCATCGGCATCCCGCAATGCGCGACGCCGCTGGCGCGGCTGTTCTCGCCCGAACTGCTGGCGATGTCGCAGTGGCGCACGCTCTACCTGTTCGAGCTGGGCATGGCGCTGCTGAGCCTCGCCGCGGTCGCCTGGCTGCGGCTGCCGCCGACCGTCCGGCAGAAGGCGTTCGAGCCGCTCGACTTCGTCACCTTCACCCTGTTCGGCGGCAGCATGGCGCTGATCGCGGCGGTGCTGGGGCTGGGGCGGATCGTGTGGTGGACCGAGGCGCCGTGGATCGGCTGGGCGTTGATCGCGGCGATCCCGATGCTGGCGGCGGCGCTGGTGATCGAGCACGGACGCGCCAATCCCTTGCTCAACACCCGCTGGCTGGCGAGCGCGGACATCCTGCGCTTCACGATCGTGACGGTGATGGCCCGGATCGTCCTGTCGGAGCAGAATTACGGTGCGATCGGGCTGCTTACGCTCCTGGGCCAGAACAACGATCAACTCGTCACCTTCTTCGTGCTGATGTTCCTCGCCTCGGCCGCGGGCGTGGTGGCGAGCGCGGTGGTGCTGAACGTCGAGAAGTTGGCACATCCGGTGATGCTGGCGATCGCGCTGGTCGCAGTGGCGGCCTGGGCCGATTCGCACTCGACCAGCCTGACGCGCGCCCCCGAGCTCTATGGCACCCAGATGCTGATCGCCTTCGCCGGCACCTTCTTCCTCGGGCCGTCGCTGCTGTTCGGGATGACCCGTGCGCTCCAGCAGGGAAGCGGGCATATCATCAGCTTCGTGGCGCTGTTCGGCATCATCAATTCGATCGGCGGGCTCGCCGGGACCGCCTTGCTCGGGACCTATCAGGTCGCGCGCGAGCAGGAGAATAGCGCCGCCGTGGTCGCGGGTCTGGATGCGAGCGACCCGATCGTCGCGGCGCGGCTGCAGGCGGGCGCGGCGGGGGTGAGCCGGGTGGTCGGCGACCCGGCGCTGCGTTCGGCGGAGGGCGCGGCCTTGCTGGGGCAGACCGCGCGGCGCGAGGCGAACGTCCTCGCTTATGACGACGTGTTCCGGCTGATCGCGGTGCTGGCGGCGCTGACCAGCGGCTACCTCGCCTTTCTGCTCGCGCGGCGGAACTGGCGCGCGCGGCGGGGGCTGGTGCCGGCATGACCGACACGCGCACCCCCGTCAGCTCCACGCCCGAGACCGAGGAGCGCGTGATCGAGGAGCAAGGCGCGCCCGTCGGCTCGGGCTGGCGGCCGCAGCGGCCCGGCCCGGTGGCGATGGTGGTGATCGCGCTCCTGGTGCTCGGCGGCGTCGCCGCGGTGCTGGCGGCGTGGCGGCTGCCGCCGTTCTCGACCGCGAACGAGCAGACCGACAATGCTTACGTCCGCGGCCGCGTGACGGTGATCGCGCCGCAGGTCTCCGGCTATATCACGCAGGTGCTGGTCCGCGACTTCGAACAGGTCCGGCAGGGCCAGGCGCTCGCGGTGATCGACCAGCGGATCTACCGGCAACGGGTCGATCAGGCGCAGGCGCAGGTGTCGGCGCAAACCGCGACGCTCGCCAATGCGCTTCAGGCGGCGCGCAGCCGCACCGCCAGCCTGGGCGCGCAGGAGGCCGCGGTCGAAAACGCGCAGGCGCAGCTGCTGCGGGCGCAGGCCGACATGGCCCGGGTGAACGACCTCGTCACCGACGGTTCGGTGAGCTTGCGCGAGCGCGATCAGACGCTCGCCGCGCTCCGGCAGGCGCAGGCCGGGGTCCGCCAGGCAGAGGCGGCGCGCGAGATCGCACGGCAGGACGTCCGCACCGTCGAGGTCGGGCGCGGCGGGCAGCAGGCCGGGGTGTCGGGGGCGGAGGCCGCCTTGAAGCTGGCGCAGATCGACCTTGCCAACACGGTGATCCGCGCGCCCGAGGCGGGGCGGCTGAGCGAAGTCGGCGTCCGCGTCGGCCAATATGTCACCGCGGGTTCGCAGTTGATGTTCCTGGTCCCGCCGGAGACGTGGGTGATCGCCAACTTCAAGGAGGCGCAGACCGCGCGAATGACGGTCGGCCAGCCGGCGAGCTTCACCGTCGACGCGCTGGCGCAGGCGCGGCTGACCGGGCGGGTCGAGCGGATCAGCCCCGCCGCGGGAAGCGAGTTCGCGGTCCTCAAGTCCGACAACGCGACGGGCAATTTCACCAAGGTGCCGCAGCGGATCGCGGTCAGGATCCGGGTCGATCCGGGGCAGCGGCTGGCGGCGCGGCTGCGACCGGGGATGTCGGTCGAGGCACGGGTGGATACGGCCGGCGGCCCGCGGGTGCGGTGAGGGTGGCGAGGCGACTCTCCCCTCACCCTTCCGCCGACTTCGTCAGCCCGCGCCGAAGGCGTGGGAAGGGTGAGGGGGCGAGCTTAGGCGTGATCCTCGTTGCGGTGGCACTTTCCGCCTGCATCGGCCCGCGCCCGCTCGCGCCCCCGGCGGCGCACGTCACCCCACCGCCTGCGTGGCGCACGGCGCTCGGTCCCGGCGCCCCGATCCGCGCCGGCTGGTGGAGCGCGTTCGGCGATCCCGTCCTGACCGCTCTGGTCGAGCGCGCGCTGGCGAACAATGTCGACGTCGCGGTCGCCGCCGCGCGGATCGACGAGGCGCGGGCGCAGTTCCGGCTCGCGCGCGCGCAGCTGTCGCCGACGATCGGCGGCGGCGCGGGTTCGACCGCGGGGCAGACCCTGTCGCCGTTCGGAACGCCCTCCGACGCGATCGGTGCGCAGCCGGCAGTGACGATCAGCTACGACCTCGACCTGTTCGGTCGGCTGCGCCAGCTGTCGCGCGCCGCGCAGGCGCAGGTGCTCGCGAGCGAGGCGTCGCAGGGTGCGGTGCGGCTGGCGACCGCGGCGGGGGTGGCGAGCGGCTATGTCCTGCTGCGAGCGCTCGACCGGCGGCTTCAGGTCGCGCGCGAGACGCTAGCGGCGCGCGCCGAGGCGCTGCGGATCGCGCGGCGACGGGCGGAGACGGGCTATACCTCGGCGCTCGAGCTGCATCAGGCCGAAGGCGAATATCGCTCCACCGAGGCGCTCGCCGCCGCCGCCGCGCTGGCGGTGACGCGGCAGGAGAATGCGCTCTCGGTGCTGCTCGGCGACGCGCCGGAGGCGATCGCGCGGGGGCTCCCGATCGAGCGGCTCGCGGCGCCGGCGATTCCGGACGGGCTGCCGTCGGACCTGTTGCGCCGCCGGCCCGACATCTTCGTCGCCGAGCAGACGCTGGTCGCCGCCGACCGCACGCTCGATTCGGCGCGCGCGGCGATGCTGCCGAACGTCGCGTTGACCGGATCGGCGGGGGTGGCGCTGTCGACCGCGCTGGCGAACCCGGTCGGGGTGTTCACGGTCGGGGCGAGCATCCTGTCGCCGATCTTCGACGCAGGCCGGCTGCGCGCGCAGACCGACGCGGCGACGGCGCGCCGTGACCAGGCGGCGTTCGCGTATCGCCGCGCGGCGCTGACCGCCTTTCGCGAGGTCGAGGATTCGCTGGCCGGGGTGCAGCGCTCGGGCGAGCAGGCGACCGCGTCTGCGCTCCAGCGCGATGCGCTCGCAGCGGCGCTCGTCAATGCGCGCAACCGCTACCGTGCGGGGTATTCGTCATATCTCGAGCAGCTCGACGCCCAGCGCGGATTGCTGTCCGCGGAGCTGACGCTGATCGGCGCGGAGAGCGACCGGCTGACGGCGTATGTGGCGCTGTACCAAGCGATGGGCGGCGGCTGGTCGCCGGCGGACGTAGCGGCGGTCGGACGGTAGCCCGATTGATCCTCCCCGCCTGCGGGGAGGTGGCAGCCGAAGGCTGACGGAGGGGGCTCTCCTCGAGCGACACAGAGGAGGAGAGCCCCCTCCGGCGCTCCGCGCCACCTCCCCGTGAACGGGGAGGAGCGAGAAGACTCGACTTCTCCGCGACTTCACTTATATACCAGCCGTTATGAAACTCGGCATGTGCTCGGCCCCCAAGGGGCGTCCGCGCGAATTCTGTACGGACAAGGCGCTCGCCGCCGCGCTGCGGGTCTTCTGGTCGAAGGGCTATGAGGGCGCGTCGATGGCGGACCTGACCGAGGCGATGGGGATCACCAAGCCCAGCCTCTACGCCGCGTTCGGCAACAAGGAGGCGTTGTTCGCCAAGGCGCTCGACCTCTACGAGGCCGAGAAGCTCGCGTACACGCGGACCGCGCTCGACAAGCCGACCGCGAAGGGCGTCGCCGAGGCGATCCTGCGCGGCGCGGTCGCCAACATGACCGGGGCGAATGAGCCGCACGGCTGCATGGGCGTGATCTCGTCGATGGCGTGCGGGGCGGAGGCCGAGCCGATCAAGGCCGCCGTCGTCGAGCGCCGCGCCTCGTCGCAGCGCGCGGTGGTCGAGCGCTTCCTGCGAGCCAAGGAGGAAGGCGATTTGCCGGCGCACGTCGATGCGCAGGCGCTGACCGGCTATCTGTTCGCGCTCCTCCAAGGGCTGGCGGTGCAGGCGGGCTCGGGCGCGAGCGTCGAGGCGCTCGAGCGCGTGGTCGACACCAGCATGATGGTGTGGCCCTCCAATTAATTTACTGGGCGGTACAGAAAGTGGTTGACCCGAGAGCAGCCACTCTGTACCAAGCGGTATAGATTGCAGACATGGCGGATCGGACCCGCCGCGGAGCGCCGGACAGGCGCTTCGCGGGAGGATCGGTGCTTTGCCAGGGAAGGAGATTCACCATGGCCTATATGGATTTCACCGCCGAGCCGGTTCTGGTCAGCGACCGCGCCCCGATCCCCGTGGCGGACCTGGCGCCGGCGCGCGTCGCCGAGCTGTCCGCGCTCGAATGGTCGGTCGTCGCGCTGGCGCGACGCGACTCGCTCGGATCGCTCCGTCAGCCCGGCCGCATGGCGGTCGCATTGGGCGGGCTGTTCGGGTCGCGGCACAATCCGCGGCTCGCCGACGGGAAGCTCGAGGCGTTGCGGCGGATGGCGGTCCACGCCTGGCACCGCGGCTATGCGGTCGCCAAGTCGGAACTTCAGGCGTTCCTCCGCGCCGGCTATTCGATCGATCAATATGAGACGATGATGGCGAGCATCAGCGTCGCCAAGATGGGCGGGACGCAGCGCAAGGCTGCGTAGTCCTACTCCGTTCGTCCTGAGTAGGGACTGAGCGGAGCGAAGGCCCGTATCGAAGGACCAGTGCTGTCCTTCGATACGCCACTTCGCGTCGCTCAGTGGCTACTCAGGACGAACGGTGTCAAACAACATCCTCTTCGCCGCCTTCAGATGCGGCGCGTCGATCATCTTGCCGTTGAGCTGGAGCACGCCTGCCCCCGGGTTCGCGTCGAACGCCGCCACCACCGCGCGGGCGTGCGTCAGCTCCGCCTCGCTCGGGGTGAAGGCGGCGTTGATCGGGGCGATCTGCGAGGGGTGGATCGCCATCATGCCGGTGAAGCCGTCGCGCCGCCCGCGCGCGGCATAGGCTGCGAGCCCGTCGAGATCGCGGAAGTCGGGATAGACGGTCTCGATCGCCGCGACGCCCGCCGCGTGGGCGCCGAACAGGGTGAGCGCGCGGACGACCTTGTAGGGATCGGTGTAGCTGCCGTCGGCCTCGCGCGAGGTCGCGGCGCCGATCGCGGCGGGCAGGTCCTCCGCGCCCCAGGTCAGGCCTGCGAGCCGAGGCGACACCGGCGCGAACGAGCCCAAGCCGAAGACGGCGCGCGGCGTCTCGCTGGCGATCGGCAGCACCAGATAGTCGCCGGGCAGCCGGTCGAGCAGGTGTTCAACCGATTCGCTCCCTTCGGCCTTGGGCAGGACGATGCCGTCGATCGCCACGCCGGCGAGTGCGGCGATATCGGCGGCGGCGTCGCCGGTGTCGATCGGGTTGATCCGGACGAAGATCGCCGGTGCGTCCTCCTCACGTGGGCTGCCGGCGAACTCCGCCACGTGTCGGCGTGCCTCGGGCTTGCCTTCGGGAGCGACGGAATCCTCGAGGTCGAGGATCAGCGCATCCGCGCCGAGCCCCAGTGCCTTGACCATCCGCTCCGGCCGGTCGCCGGGGACGAACAGCAGCGAGCGAAGCCTCACCGCCCCATCTCGGCCAGTTTGCGCTCCCAGGCGAGCGCGTCGCGGACGATGCCGTCGAGGTCCTGGCGTACGGGACGCCAGTCGGTCGCGGCGAGGATCGCCGAATTGTCCGCCACCAGCAGCGCCGGATCGCCCGCGCGGCGGCCCTCCAGCTTGCGCTCGACGCGCATGTTGGTGACGCGGTCGACCGCGTCGAGGACCTCGAGCACCGAGAAGCCGCGGCCGTAGCCGCAGTTGAGCGTGTGGCTCTTGTCCGGCCGCTCGATCAGCAGCCCGAGTGCGGCGACATGCGCGTCGGCGAGGTCGCTGACGTGGATGTAGTCGCGCACCCCGGTGCCGTCGGGCGTGTCGAAATCGGTGCCGAACACCGCGACGCTCTGCCGCTTGCCGGTCGCCGCCTCGACCGCGATCTTGATGAGGTGGGTCGCGCCGATCGTCGACTGGCCCGAGCGTCCCTCGGGGTCCGCGCCGGCGACGTTGAAGTAGCGCAGACAGGCGTAGTTGATCGGATGCGCCGCGGCGGTGTCGCGCAGCATCGCCTCGGTCATCAGCTTCGACATGCCGTAAGGGTTGATCGGCACGGTCGGATCGCCCTCGGCGATCGGCATGCGGACCGGGTTGCCGTAGGTCGCGGCGGTCGAGGAGAAGATGAAGTGGGGGACGCCTTCCGCCACCGCGCTCTCGATCAGGCTGCGCGAGGCGGCGGTGTTGTTGCGGTAATATTTGAGCGGGTCGCTGACCGACTCGGGCACCACGACCGAGCCGGCGAAGTGCATGATCGCCTTCACCCCGTGCTCGCGGATCACGTCGCGGACGCCGGGGTCCTCGACCGCGATCTTGACGAAGGCGGCGCGCCCGTCGACCGCCCAGTCAAAGCCGGTGACGAGATTGTCGATCACGACGACCTGATAGCCCGCGTCGAGCAGCGCCAGCACCGCGTGGCTGCCGATATAGCCGCCGCCGCCCGTCACCATCACCTTGCCGTCGAGCGCCATCGCCGTCTCCTTTGCGCGTCGCCTAGCGGCTTCCTATCTTGTCGGCAAAGGAGACTTCCATGACCGATTATGTGACGCTTGCGGGCGGCTGCTTCTGGTGCACGGAGGCGGTGTTCAAGGACGTGATCGGGGTCGAGAGCGTCGAATCGGGCTATATCGGCGGCCATGTCGCTAACCCGACCTACCGCCAGGTGTGCGGCGGCGACACCGGCCATGCCGAGGCGATCCGCGTCGGCTACGATCCGGAAGCGCTGGCGCTCGCCGACCTGTTCGACATCTTCTTCGCGACGCACGATCCGACCCAGCTCAACCGCCAGGGCAACGACGTCGGCACCCAGTATCGGTCGGCGATCTTCCCCGCCGACGACGCGCAGCGCGAGGCGGCCGAGGCGGCGACCGCGCGCGCCCAGGCGGGCTCGTCCAAGCCGATCGTCACCACGATCGAGACGATGGGCGAGTGGTATCCGGCCGAGGATTACCACCAGGAGTATTGGGACGGAGAAGGGCAGCGTAACCCCTATTGCCTCGCGGTGATCCCGCCCAAGTTGCAGAAGCTGCGCAAGAGCTTCGCCGCTCGGTCGAAGGCGGCGGTGCGCGCGTGACGGCACCCCTCCCGCGCTGGGTGCGCGGGAGGGATCGTCTCCTCAGAACTTCGCGCCCGCGCGGATGCCGATCGTCCGCGGCGTGATCGGCACGATGTACGGCCGCTGCCCGCAATTTCCGCATTCCTGGAAGCGCGACAGCTGCCCGCGTTCGTCCCACAGATTCTGGACGAACAGTTCGAGCGAATAGTTGGTCAGATCGGCCCCGACCGCGACGTTGCCCGCGGTATAGCCTTCGATCCGCCCGAGCATCTCCGCGGGGCTGACGATGGCGAAAGTGCCGGTCTGATAGACGGCGGTGCGGATGTCCGATGCGGCCGAGCTCTGGTGGACGGCGTTAAACTGCGCATAGGCCTTCGCCGCGCCGACCGGGACGGTGTAGCGCGCGGTGCCGCTGATCTTGAAGCGCGGCGTGATCGGCAGGCGTGTGCCCTTCGGCGCGGAGATCAGATTGCCGTCGCCGGTGTCGGCGCAGGTGTAGGTCGGGTCGTCGAACAGGCACAGGTTCTTGCGCGTGACCGCATCGGTATAGGCGGCCGCCGCGGTGAGCGAGAGCCCGCCGCTCGCGAAGGTGGCGTCCGCCTCCGCGCCGCGGATCCGCGCGTCGGGGCCGTTGTGGATCTCGGTGAAGCTGTTGGCGCCGAGGAACGAGAACTGGAAGTTCTTCCAGTCCTGCTGATAGACTGCGCCGTTGATGCGCAGCCGCCCACCCATCAGCGTCGCCTTCGCCCCCAGCTCGTAATTCGCGAGCGTGTCCGCGGCATAGGGGGCCACGTCGGCGCGGCGATTGATCCCGCCGGGGCGGAACCCGCGCGACCAGGTGCCGTAGAGGAGCAGCCCGTCGACCGGCTTCCACGTCAGATTGACGCGGTTGGTGACGCCCTGGCCCTGCGCGCGCACCGGGCTCAGCTGCCCGCTCGCGAAGTTGGCGAGGTTGGTGCAGGGGCTCCCCGAGACGACCGCGGGGAGCAGGGTGATGTCGGTCTCGCCGTTGAGCTGCGCGTCGCGCAGTCGCTCGCCGGTCGTCGTGTAGCAGCCCGCGACGCCGGTCCGGCTGCTCCCCGCCGCGTTTGGCGGGGGGTTGTCGTCGGCGCCCTGATAATAAGCGGGGTTGCGCCCGAAACCGAAGAAACCGATCAGGGTGTTGTCGTAGATATAGCCGCGCACGCCGCCGGTGAGGGTCAGCCGCGGCGTGAGATCGAAGCTCGCCTCGCCGAACATCGCATAATCGCGGTCGACGCGGTGCTGCTGGGTGAGCCAGAGCGTCCCGGGAAAGCCGTTGACCGACAGATCGGCCGCGAGGTTCGGGACCTGATAGTCCTGGTGGATGTCGTTGCTCTGGCGCTGATAGAAGGCGCCGGCGACGACGCGGAAGCGCTCGTCCTGCGGGCTGGCGACGCGGAGTTCCTGGCTCAGCTTCTTGAAGTGATCGGCACCGATCACGTTTTGGCGCGGGTCGATCAGATTGCCCGCGGCGTCGTTGAAGTAGAAATAGCCGGCGAGCCCGCCATAGCCCGAATAGAGCTGATCATAGGCTTCGGCGTAATCGGTGTAATCGGTCGATTGGAAATCCTTGCGATCGAGATACGCGCCCGCATAGGTCACGTCCCAATTGCCGAGCTTCCCCTCGATCGTCAGCGCCCCCTGGATGAAGCGGTCGCGGCGGTATTCGGGGAAGAAGTGCTGGACCTTGAGGTCGCCCAGGCTCGGATCGAAGCCGTAGGCGCCATGGCTCCGCGTGTCCTGGTAGATCACGCTCGGCGTGATCGTCCAATCGGCGTCGAGATCGACCTTCAGCGCGGCGCGACCGCCCCAGATCTCGGTATCGTTATAGTTCTTCTCGACGTATTTCGCATTGTCGACTACGATCCCCCCGTTGACCGCGGTGCAGCCGGTCGCGGTCGGCTCGGGCAGGAAGCTGCGGCAGCCGGGGACATTGTCGATATAGCCCGCGTCACGCTGGTAGAAGCCGACCAGGCGCAGCGCGACGTCGGGCGAGACGGGGATGTTGAGCATCCCCTCCAGCTTGCCGCCGACGCCGCCCTTGTGAACGGTGTTCACCTCGCCGTCGACGCGGCCGTAGAAGCCGGCGGTGTCGGGCTTGTTGGTGATGATGCGGATCGTCCCGGCCTCCGACGAGGCGCCGTAAAGCGTGCCCTGCGGCCCGGCGAGGCTTTCGATCCGGGCGATGTCGT
This sequence comes from Sphingomonas sp. SP6, assembly GCF_058313435.1. Taxonomy (NCBI): domain Bacteria; kingdom Pseudomonadati; phylum Pseudomonadota; class Alphaproteobacteria; order Sphingomonadales; family Sphingomonadaceae; genus Sphingomonas; species Sphingomonas sp. SP6. The sequence continues at coordinate 510,793 of NZ_JBZFLG010000003.1, read as the reverse complement.
AGACGTGGACGTCCAGATTGCCGCCGATCGTGGTGACCGGCTGTTCGTCGAGATAGACGCCGACCGAGGGGAGCGTTCCCGAATGGTTGCCGTCCCCGCCCGAGGCGACGCCGCGCATGTAGACGACGTTGGTGCCGGGCGTTCCGCCCAGCGCCTGGAACGCGACCGAGGGCAGCTGCTGGCTGTATTGTTGGAAATTGGTGACGTTGAGGTCGTCGAGCCGCTTGGTGCCGAGCGCCTGAATGCTGATCGGAACGTTCTGGAGCGACTCCGAGCGCTTCTGCGCGGTAACGACGATGTCCTCCATCCCGCCCGCGTCCGCGCCGCTCGCCTCGCTGGTCGCCTGTGGCGACGCCGTCTGATCGGTCGAGGTCGCCACATCCTGCGCGAACGCCGGGGCGGCCGTGGACGCAAGAAGCACGGCGATGGCGGTGCGACGGCCGATATGGCGCATGAAGGTCCCCCGAGTTCGCGATTGTTTCGCTCGTGTGACTTCGCTTGCGCAACATTGCTGCGTCAAGCGGCGTGGCGACGCGGTCCGCAGTTCAGCCGCGCAGCGTGGCGCGAATACAACATGCCTCAGTGCGCGAAAGCGACGGGGGTCTCCGGATAGCGGTCGAGCACGTCGCCGAGCGCCTCCGCCAGCGGGCCCAGCCAAGCCGCAAAAGGCATCCACGCCTGGGTCCCCGCACGGGTGATCGGCTGGCGGACCTGCTCGCTCGACGGCGTACGGATCGCGCGCTCGGTGGTGTGCGCGGCGAGGCATTGCGGCTCGAACGCGAGCCCGCAGGCGGCGAGCAGCGCGCGGACCTCCACCTCGGTGTCGTCGAGCAGCGCCTCGTGGATCACGCGGTGGACGCGCCCCGGGGCGACCCGGTCGACATGCGCCATCAGCCGGACGTAGTCGCGGTAATAGCGCCCCATGTCGCCGAGATCGTAGCTGAAGCCCTGACCGCGCGCGTAATGCTGCTTGAAGTTCGAGAAGCCGCACGCGAGCGGGTGGCGGCGCGCGTCGACGATCGTCGCGTTCGGCAGCGCCAGCAGGATCAACGGCACGAGCACCCAGTTGTTCGGCAGCTTGTCGACGAACCGCGGCCGGTCGGTCCGCCGGTGGATGCGGGTGCGCTGGATGTACTCCTCCCCAAGCGCGGCGAGCCGATCGGGCGAGAGATCGGCGATCGCTTCGGGGTAGCGGCCGTGGCGGCGGGCGAGGATCGGCCACTCGCCGAGCTCCGACGTCCCCTCGACCCGGCTGTGGCTGGCGAGGATCTGTTCGACGAGGGTCGACCCCGCGCGTGGCATCCCGACGACGAAGATCGGATCCGGCGCGGCGCTGCCCCAGCCCGCCCGCGCCGCCATGAACGCCCGCCCGAACATGGCGATGCTCGCATCGACCTGGCGCGTGGTGCGGTCGGCGTCGTAATCGAGCGAGCGGCGGCGCAGCGCATTGCCCGCGGCGTAATGCGCGAACGCCGCGGCCGCTTCGCCGCGATCCTCGCGCGCCTTGCCGAGTGCGAAGTCGAGATGGAAGCGATCCTCGTCGGCGAGGTTCGGTGTGGTCAGCGCGCGCTCCATCGCGGCGACGTCTGCGTCGTCGAAGCGGTAGGTCTTGAGGTTGGCGAGGCTCCACCAGACCTCGCCGAGCGCCGGCGCGCGCGCCAGCGCCGCGCGGTAGGCGGCGATGCTCTCGGCCGTGTGGCCGACGGTCTTGAGCGTGTGGGCGTAGCTCATCCAGACCTTGGGCGCTTCGGGCGCGCGGGCGAGGACGTCGCGGTAGATCGTCAGCGCCTCCTCGAACCCGCCGACGCGGTTCAGGGCTGCCGCCTGGAGGTTGCGCGCGCCGATCTCCTCCGGCGCCTCCGCCACCGCGATGTCGAGTTCGGCCAGCGCTTCGGCGGGGCGGTTCTGGCGGTGGAGGACGAGCGCGAGATTGGTGCGCGCCGCGGTGAAGGCGGGGGCGAGCTCGAGCGCACGGCGGAGCAAAGCCTCGGCGTCGCGGATGCGGCCGATCCGGGCGGCGAGCTCCGCGAGCATCCGAATCGCGCGCGCATCGAACGGATCGCGCTTCAGATAGTCCTTCAGCCCGCGCTCTGCCTCGGGCAGGCGGTTGTCGTGGAGCGCGAGCGCGGCGTCGAGGAGGGCGGGGGGGTAGCGGCTGGCCAATCGAAATCCCGTCGTGCCGGGCTTGTCCCGGCATCCACCGTGCCGCACAACCTCAGGCTAGGGGGATGTGCCGGACGGTGAACCCCTGCACAAGACCGGGGAACGGATGGCGAAGACGACCCAAGCCCGCGCCCTCGGCCTCTGGTCCGCGCTTGCGCTCGTCGTCGGGAACATGATCGGCTCGGGCATCTACCTGCTGCCTGCCACGCTCGCGCCGCTCGGGGCGAACGCGCTTGCCGGTTGGGGCGTGACGATCGTCGGGGCGATGTGCCTCGCCTACGTGTTCGCCCGACTCGCGGCGCGAGTGCCGGGGGAGGGAGGGCCGTACGCCTTCTCGCGCGCGGCGTTCGGGCCGGCGACGGGGTTCTTCGTCGCCTGGAGCTACTGGGTCCTGGTCTGGGCGGGGAACGGCGCGGTCGCGGTGGGAGTGACGAGCGCGCTGAGCCTGGTGATCCCGGGGCTCGACCGCGGCGTCGCGCCGGCCCTGGCCGCGGTCGGGATCAACTGGCTGCTGGTCTGGGTCAACATCCGCGGCGTCGCGCTCGCCGGGCGCGTGCAGGTCGTGACGACGGTGTTGAAGCTGGCCCCGCTCGCCGCCGTGATCCTGCTCGCGGGGTGGCTGCTGCTGCGCCACGGCGCGGGGGCGCTGGTCGCCAACCCGGTGGTCCCGCTCGCGCCCGGATCGATCGCGGCGGCGGCGGCACTGACGTTCTGGGGATTCCTGGGCGTCGAGTCGGCGACCGTCCCGGCGGAGCGGATGACGAATCCGCGCCGGATCATCCCGATCGCGACGCTAGGGGGGACGGCGCTCACCGGCGCCATCTACCTCGCGGTCGCCGCGGCGGTCGCGGCGATGCTGCCGGCGGCGCGGGTCGCGAGCTCGCAGGCGCCGCTGTCGGACTTCCTGGGGCGAGCCTTCGGCGGCGGGTTCGGGCAGATCGTGGCGCTGTTCGCGGCGGTCAGCGCGTTCGGCGCGCTCAACGGCTTCATCCTGATCCAGGGTGAGATGCCCTATGCGATGGCACGCGGCGGCGTCTTTCCGGCGTGGTTCGGGGTCGAGGGGCGGCACGGCACGCCTGCTCGGGCGCAGATCGTGTCGGGGCTGCTCGTGACCGCGGTGATGGCGCTCAACTACACCGGCTCGAACGCGCAGCTCTTCACCGACGTCGCCGCGATCAGCCTCGCGGCAGGAATGATCGCCTATCTGGCAAGCGCGTTGGCGGGATGGACGTTGCTGATCGGCGAGCCGATCGCCCGCGCCGTCTCGCTGGTCGCCGCCGCGTTCGTCGCATGGATGGTCTGGGGCCTGGGCCCGCGTGCCGACCTGTGGGGGCTGACGCTGGTCGCCGCGGGGCTACCCGTGTATCTCGTCGCCCGGCGGCGCTGACCGCGCTCCGGATTTAGTCCGGCAACGTCGCGCCCGGGCGCACGGCGACGTTGGTATAGGCGGCGACCCACCACCCGCCGTCGCGCCGCACGATCAGCTGCGACGGGCGCAGGTGGATGACGCCCTCGATCGGCACGACGCTGGGCGGCGCCTGGATGGCGCCGTCGATCTTCACGTAGGTGTTGACGAGCGCCACGTCGGGTGTCGGCGTCACGACGTGTTCGATCGCCTGGCGAAGCCGCGTGTCGCGGTACAGCGAGGCGAAGATGCGCTCGTGCTGCGCGACGAACTCGTCCTTGCCGACGGAGAACATGCCGACCACGTTGGTGAAGACGATGTCCGGCAGCGCGCGCGCGGCGAACGCGGCGGCGTCGTTGCTCTGCCAGGCGATCGCCTGCTCGGTGAGCAGCGCAGTGATCGCGGCCGCCAGATCGGGATCGAGGGTCGAGGGGTCCGCCATCGCGTCAACTCCGGTTCGTGGTCGTGCCCGACTGACCGCGCGCGCCCGGGATTGCAAGTCAGCCGAACAGCCGCCCGACGATCGACCGGTCGCGCAGGATCTCGTGCGCGGCGTTGTGCCCCGGTGCGCCGGTGACGCCGCCGCCGGGATGCGCGCCCGAGCCGCACATGTAGAGGCCCGTGACCGGGCTGCGGTAATCGCCGTGACCGAGCACGGGGCGCGCCGCCCAGAGCTGGTCGAGCCCCATCGTCCCGTGGAAGATGTCGCCGCCGATCAGCCCGAACTTGCGTTCGAGATCGAGCGGCGAGTGAACCTGACGCGCGATCACGCTCGCCTTGAAGTTGGGGGCGTGAGCGTCGACCGTGTCGATGATCAGGTCGGCCACCTCGTCGCGGTGCGCGTCCCAGTCGACCTTGGGATCGAACTGCTGGCAGAACAGGCTGGCGATGTGCTGGCCCGGCGGGGCGAGCGTATCGTCGACCGTCGTCGGCAGCTTCATCTCGACAATCGGCTTCTTCGACCAGCCGTGCTGCTGCGCGTCGATGAAGGCCTGGTCCATATAGTACATGCCGGGCGCGATGATGATGCCGGCGGTGTGGTGCTCGGCCTTGTCCTTGCCGCGCAGCACGGTGAAGTCCGGGAGCTCGCTGAGCGCCACGTTCATCCGGAAGGTGCCCGAGCCGGTCTTGAACGACTGCATCCGCTTGTTGAAATCGGCGGGCAGGTCGCTCGCGTCGACCATCTGGCGATAGAGGAGCGCGGGGCCGACATTGGCGGCGACGATCCTCGCGGCGATCTCCTCGCCCGAGTCGAGGCGGACGCCCGCGGCCTTGCCGCCGTCGACCAGCACCTTCGCGACCGGCGCGTCGAGGCTGATCTCGACCCCGGCGTCGAGGCACGCCGCCGCCATCGCCTGGGTGATCGCCCCCATGCCGCCGACCGAATGGCCCCAGGCGCCGTACTTCCCGTTCACCTCGCCGAAGACGTGGTGGAGGAGGACATAGGCGCTGCCCGGGGTCGAGACGCCGGCGTAATTGCCGACCACCGCGTCGAACGCGAAGGCGGACTGGACGTGATCGTCCTCGAACCAGGCCTCGAGGAAATCGCGCGCCGACTTGGTGAAGACGTCGAGCAGGTCGCGCTGGGTGTCGATCCCGAGCTTCGCCATCGGCCAGCCCTGCGCCCCCGCGGCGATCATCGCGCGCAGCCCGCCGCCGACGTTGGGCGGGGTTTTGAGCGCGAGGTCGCGCAAGACCTGCGCGACCTTCTCCAGTGCGGCGTCATAAGCGGGGTAGGCGTCGGCGTCCTTCTGGGAGAAGCGCGCGAACTCCGCCTGGGTGCGTGCCGTGCCGCCGCCGAGCTTCAGGTAGGTGTCCTCGAACGGGAAAAAGTTGCTGATCGTCCGCTCGATGATGCGGAAGCCCCGGTCGTGGAGCTTCATGTCCGCGATCACCTTGGGGCGCAGCAGCGACACGGTGTAGCTCGCGGTCGAGTTGCGGAAGCCGGGGTGGAACTCCTCCGTCACCGCCGCGCCGCCGACGACGTGACGGCGTTCGAGCACGCGGACCTTCAGCCCCGCGCGGGCGAGGTAGAAGGCGCAGACGAGGCCGTTGTGGCCACCGCCGATGATGATGGCGTCGTAGGATTGGGTCATGGTTCGGCGGTCTTCCGGCTGTCGATGAGGCGCTGCGCGAGAAGCGCCGGGATGTCGCGTCGACCGTCGGCCAGCAGCAGCACGATCACGCCGCTGCCCTCGATTTCGTAGAACAGGCGGTATGGCGACAGGGCCAGTTGGCGCACTTCGGAGAACTGAAGTCCTTCCAGCTCCTTCGGGATGTTGCCGCGTCGAGGGAAGGTTTCGAGCGCGTCGATACGATCCTGGAACGTGTCGACAAGGCGACGGGCGGCGTCTGTCGCTCCTTCGCCGATCAGATAGTCCGTGATCGCGTGGAGATCCTCGACGACGAACGGGCTCAGATCGACGGTGAAGCCGGCCGCCATGTCAGGCCTTGTCGATCTTCGCGCGAAGCTCGTTCAAGACCTCGCGCGCTGGCCGCGTGCCCTTGGTGGCGACGCTCTGCCGGGAGAGCGCCAGCAACTGCAACAGCGCCAGCGTCTCCTCGCGCTCCTCATAGGACTTCACGTCTTGGAGCACCGCGGTGGCGCGGCCGTTCTGGGTGATGATGACCGCGTTGCGGGTCTCCGCAATGTCCTCGATGATCCCGGCGGCGTTGGCCTTGAGGTCGGTGATGGGCTTGATCTGAGTCGAGTAGCGCATGGTGAGTCTCCGGACCGAATTCGATCACAATATAGTCAGAAGACGGATGCTAGTCCACGATCCGCACTCGCCGCGACCAGCCCTGCGCAGGCGCGCGGTGGAGTCGCGCCTCGGGGATGCGCTGGCGGATCTTGGCGGCGAACGAACGCAGGCACACCTCGCTCGCGCCGATCGGGCCGGCGGTGTAGCTCGTGCTCGCCATGCCCTGCTGGACGCGCTCGATCAGCCAGGTGTCCTCGGCGTTGACGACGCGGTTGATCCGCCAGTTGGCGTAGCGGACCAGCTTCATCTCGCGTCGGTCGTCGGGGAGCGCGAAGGCCATCTCGCGCAGCACGCAGCTGGTCGGGCCGGTCGGCAGCCACTGCATGAAGTCGATCTGATCGGCGTAGAGATCGAACGCCATGTTCGGCCAGAGCTTGTAGTAGAGCCACAGCCGCTGGTGCGTGTCGGGCAGGTGATCGACCCGCGGCAGGTGACGCTGGTAGAAGGCCTCCCACGGGTTCGCCGAAGTGCGGTCGGCGAGGTAGCCCGACATCTTGTCGACGTAAGGCTGCGCCTCGATCGCATAGCTTTTTCCGAAGAGCCGGGTCAGCCCGTCGTGGGCGACGGGGATGTGGAGGTTGTCCGAATAATTGTCGCCGACGTTCTTCCAGTTGACCGCGCGGTCGCGGAGGCGGACGTCGCCGATGCAGCGCATGTCCTCGACGCGATACGGCGCGACCTCGGCGTCGTAGGGCGCCATCATCTGCGCCGGGGTCGGACCGCCGTCGTCCTCCAGCCGGACGAAGACGAAGCCGCGCCAGATCGAGACCTCGACGGGGACGAGCCCGTTGTCCTCGAGCCGGAGCGCGGGATAGTCGCGGCGCATCGGGACGCCGGAGAGGCGGCCGTCGAGCTCGTAGGTCCAGGCGTGATAGGGGCAGACGAGCTTTCTCGCGCACCCGCTCGGCCCCTCGACGATGCGCATCGCGCGGTGCCGGCAGACGTTGTGGAAGGCGCGGATCGCGTCGTCGCTGCGGACGACAACGACATTCTCGCCGAGATACGCGAGCGTGCGATAATCGCCGGGGGCGGCGAGGTCGCTTTGGTGGCAGACGATCTGCCATGACGGGCGGATCACCCGCTCCATCTCGACCGCGTAGAACTCCGGGTCGGTGTAGAGCCAGCCGGGGAGCGACCAGTCGGCGTCGGGGTCGGCGAGCGGCTGGGCGAGGGTGGCCATCGGAGGCTCCGGCAGAGGCTTGTTGCACGAATGTATAACGAGAGATCGCCCGACACAATCCGTCATGCCGGACTTGTTCCGGCATCCACCGCGGTTCTACGTGATCGGATCAATGGTTGAGCGGCGGCCTGGGACGACGGTGGACCCCGGCACAAGGCCGGGGTGACGGATACGTGGACAAGCCCGCCTTCACCCGCACCCACCCCGACACCCGCCGCCTCCTGCTGATCGAGGCGACCACCCGCGTCCTCGCGCGCGACGGCGCGGGCGGCGCCTCGGTCCGCGCGATCGCCGCCGAGGCGCAGGTTTCCCCCGGGCTCGTCACCCACCACTTCGGCAGCGTCGATGCGCTGATCGCCGGCACCTACGCCCAGGTCGACGCCGAGGTCGCTGCGGCGCTCGACGCCGCGGTGGAGCAAGCCGGCGACGATCCGCGAACGCGGCTGTCCGCCTATGTCGCCGCCAGCTTCGCCCCGCCGATCGGCAGCCGCGATCTGCTCGCGACCTGGATCGCCTTCTGGAGCCTCGTCATTGCCCGGCCGGAGATCGCCGCGCTTCACGACGCCGGCTACGCCCGCTTCCGCGCCCGGCTGGAGGCGCTGCTGGCCGACTGCGGGCTGCCGCAAGCGGAGCGCCGCCGCGCCGCCATCGCCATCACCGCTTTGGTCGACGGGCTGTGGCTGGAGCTATGCCTGTCGCCGGGGGTGCTGACGGCAGGGGAGGCGCAAGCGATCGTGGCGGCGCAGATCGGGCGCGTCTTCGACAAGGGCTGCTGATCCGGTCGGCGCTGATGGCGCCCGGCCGCGCGGTATATCATCGTTGGAATCTTCGCGGAGGCTCGAATGCGACACTGGCAAGTGCTGCTCATCGCGGGTGGGATCGGGGTGGCGTCGCTGCTGCTTGTGCCGTTCGAAGCGCTGATCCCCCGGCCGATCCCGCCGATGGCGTTGCGCCTGCTTGCCTGCATCCAGCCGGCACTGCTGGTCGCGGCAGCGGTGCTGGTCGGAGAGCGGACGGCGGGGCGGGTCCGGCTCGGCGCACCGCTGATCGACGCCTGGCTCCGTGGCGGCGGCCTCGGCGAAATCGTGCGTCGTCAGCTGCCCGTCGCTCTCGTCGTCGGACTCGTGGTGGCGCTGATCCTTGTCGGATACGAACGTACGATCGGGCGGCAGCTTCTGGCCAGCGCCGGGGCGCTGGGGCGGCTCGCGGCGTTCGACCTGCCGCTTGCGACCAAGCTCCTCTACGGTGGCCTCGGAGAGGAACTGATCGCTCGCTGGGGGCTGGTGTCAGTGCTCGCTTGGGCCGGTTGGCGGCTTGCTGGGCGTCCGTCGCGACCGCCTGCGGCGGCGCTGATCGCCGCGGTCGTGTTGGCGGCGCTGGCCTTCGCCGTTGGGCACCTGCCGCTCCTATTTCTTGTTGCTCCGGGAGCTTCCCCTGGAATCGTCGTGGCGGTGCTCGCCGGCAATATGGTCCCGGGGCTGCTCTTCGGCTGGCTTTACGTTTGCTTTGGGCTCGAGGCGGCGATGCTCGCGCATATGAGCGCGCACCTGATCGCCGCCATCGCCATGACGATGATCTGATCCTTATTTCGTCAGGTCGGTCACCAGCAAGCGGTAATAACGCACCGCCAGCGGGACGTTGTCGATCGGGGTGCGCTCGTTGAGCCCGTGGCTGAAGTCGTCTGATTCCTTGATGAAGGTCGGCGATACGCCGTAGCTCGGCACGCCCGCGGCGCGGAAGTGCATCGAGTCGCTCGCGCCCGCCGACATCGCCGGGAAGATCGGCACGCCGGGGCGCACGGCGGCCAGCGCCTTCTTGACCGCGCCCATCAGATCGGGGCGGAGCGGTGAGCCTTCGGTGGGGTTCGAACCCTCGGACACGTCGGTGAACGTCACCGCCGGATTGTCGGCCACCCGCCCCAATTCGGCCATCACCGCCGCGGGCTTCACGCCGGGGAAGATGCGGCAGTTGATGTTCGCGGTCGCGCGTTGGGGGAGCGCGTTGAGGGCGTGGCCGCCCGAGATCATCGTCGAGACGCAGGTCGTGCCGATCTGGCCGACATAGGCCGGCGAGGCGGCGAGTGTCTCAATCGCCTTCTCGTCCTTGGGGTTCGCCGCGAACGCCTTCATCGCCGCGCCGAGCGCGGGCGTCTGGCGCGGGGCGACGCCCTCGAAATAGGCCTTGGTGATCGGCGAGAGCTGGGGGGTGAAGCGATAATGCCCGATCTTGACCAAAGCCGCCGCGAGAGTGTCGATCGCGTTCGCGCCCTGGCGCGGCGCGGAGGAATGGCCGCCGGGGCTCGTGACCTCCAGCTTGAAGTCGGCATAGGTCTTCTCCGCCGCGCCGACGGTGAAATAGGCGGGCTTGCCGCCTTCATCGAGCAGCCCGCCGCCGCCGTCGATGTTGAGCACCATCTCGCCGCCCTTGAGCTGCGCCGCCAGCATGGCGGAGGTCTTCATCGTCGTCTCCTCGTCGCCGGAAAAGGCGAGGACGATGGTGCGCTTCGGCTGGTAACCGCCGCGCTTCATGTCGAGGAGCGTCGCCACCACCATCGCCGCGTCGAGCTTCATGTCGGTCGCGCCGCGACCGTAGAGATAGCCGTTCTCGACCACCGGGGTGAAGGGATCGCGCTGCCAGTCGGCGGGCTTGGCCTCGACCACGTCGATGTGGCCGGAAAAGATCAGCGGCGGCAGTTTCGGGTCGCTCCCCGGCCAGCGCGCGAGCAGATAGGCGGTGTCGTCGACCGGGGTGACGGTGACGTCGGTGATCCCGCCCTTGACCAGCACCTCCTTCAGATACCCCTGCGCCTGCGGGGTCTGGTTGCCCGCGCCCTGGACCGAGCGGAAGGCGATCAGGCGCCTGGCGATGTCCATCGTCTCGGCGTCGGCGCGGGTCTGCGATGCGGCGGGGGTGGCGAGCGCGAGGGCGAGGAGCGGCAGGACGAGCTTCATCGGCGACCTTTCTGGGAAACGTTGTCGCATCATTCTCCGTCCGCCCCGGTTCGGCAAGCTACTCCGCGAACGCCGCCTTCAGCCGCTTGCGCAGCCGCCCGGGCAGGAAGCGCTTGGCGAACAGCGCCTGCCGGCCCGCCTTGCCGACGATATATTCGCGCTCGGACCCGTGCGCGGCCTGCCAGATCGTCTCCGCGGCCTCGTCGACGGTATAGACGGGGGACTCGCCGATCGCGTCGCGGATCGTGCGGTTGGTGCCCGACGAGCCGGCGTCGAGGATCGGCGTCTCGACGAAGAAGGGCATGACGCAGGCGACGGCGACGCCGTGCCGGGTGAACTCGGCGTCGAGCGCTTCGGACAGACCGCGCACCGCGAACTTGGTCGCGGAATAGACCGCCAGCCCCGGCGAGCCGACGATGCCGGCGACCGAGGCGATGTTGATCAGCCGGCTGCCGCGATTGGCCTTCAGATGCGGGAGCGCGGCGTGGACGCCGTTGAGCACGCCCTTGATGTTGATGTCGATCTGGAGATCGCCTTCCTCGGGCGAGACCTCCTCGAACAGTCCGTAACGGGCGATCCCGGCGTTGTTCAGGAGCACGTCCAGCTTGCCCGCCCGCGACACGAAGGCCGCGAGTGCCGCCTGCCACTGCACCCGGTCGCGGACGTCGAGCGGGGCGGTGAAGCACGAGAGCTCGTCGGCGACGCGGCGCATCCCGGCAGCGTCGATGTCGCCGACGCCGACGGTCCAGCCCTCTCGCGCGAAGCGGCGCGCGGCGGCAAGGCCGATGCCCGACGCGCCCCCTGTGATGAAGATGCAGCGCTTCGTCATCCTGCCTTGACCTCCCGGAACGGCATCGTCCGATCCACCTCCGGCTCCTTCGGCAATCCCAGCACGCGCTCGCCGATGATGGTGCGCTGGATCTGGTCGGTGCCGCCGCCGATCGAGGTGAAATAGGCGTTGAGCGCGAGGAAGTTGGCGTCCTCGCCCCGCGGATGCTCGGGACCTTCGAGCAGGCTCTCGGGGCCGAGCAGCATCGTGCGCACGCGGGCCTCCTCGTGAAGGATGCGGCTCATCGCCAATTTGCCGAGCGACATGATCGAGGACGACGTGCCGTGCGCCAGCTCGGCCTTGGCGCGCGCGTTGTTGAGCGCGTTGAGCGCGCGCCACGCGATCACCTGCGCGATGTCCTGGCGCACCACAGGGTCGCCGAGCCGCCCCGCCTCGCGCGCCAGCCCGATCAGCGAGGCGTCGCCCTTCGGCCCGCCCGCGCCCGAGCGGGGGCCGCGCGCGCGGTCGCCCATCACCGAGCGTTCGTAGGCGAGCGCGGTCTGGAGGACGCCCCAGCCGCCGTTCAGGGGGCCGAGCAGGTTCGCCTCGGGCACGAACGCCTCGTCGAGGAATACCTCGTTGAAATGCCGCTCGTCGGTGATCTGGTGGAGCGGGCGGACGGTGACGCCCGGCTGGTCCATCGGCAGGAAGAAGAAGCTGATGCCGCGGTGCTTGGGCGCATCCCAATCGGTGCGCGCGATCAGCATCCCGAAATCGGCGACCGCCGCGCCGCTGGTCCACACCTTCTGCCCGGTGACGCGCCAGCCGCCGTCCACCTTGTCGGCGCGGGTGCGAACCGCGGCGAGGTCCGAACCCGCGCCGGGCTCCGAATAGAGCAGGCACATGCCGACTTCGCCCGCGAGCAGCTGCAGGACGATCTCGCGCTTGAAGCCGTCGGTCGCGTGGGCGAGCGCGGTGTTGGCCCAGAGGTTGCTCCGGTCCTGCCCTGCGCCGGGGGCGCCGGCGTCGGCGAAGGCGCGCTCGACGATCTTCGCCTGCGCGTCGGAAAGGTCGCGACCGTACCAGTCGGACGGCCAGCGCGGGACGGCCCAGCCGGCATCGCGGACCTTGGCGAGCCATTCGGCGCGCGGGTCGCGGCCGAACGATTCGTGGTGTGCGGGGAGCCCGGTCCAATGCGCGGCGAGCCAGGCCTCGACTTCGGCGCGGAGCTCGTCGTCGGTCATGCCGCTGCCTCCAGCGCCCGGACGTAGCGTTCGCGCCAGTGCGCCGGGTCGCCGTAGAGCTGCGCGGCCGAGCGCGCGCGACGCAGGTAGAGGTGCGCGGGATGGTCCCAGGTGAAGGCGATGCCGCCGTGCATCTGGACCGCGTCCTTGGCGACTCGGACGTAAGCGTCGGCGCAGGCGAAGGCGGCGAGGGCGACCGCGGCGTCCTTGCCGGGCGCGTCCTGGGCGAGCTGACGGGCGGCGTCGCGCGCGGCGCTGGTCGCGCTCTCGACTTCGAGCAGCAGGTCGGCGGCCATGTGCTTGATCGCCTGAAAGCTGCCGATGGCGCGGCCGAACTGATGGCGGGTGCGGGCGTAGTCGACCGTCATGTCGAAGATGCGGCGCGCGCCGCCGGCCTGCTCGCCGGCGAGCGCGACCAAAGCGAGGTCGAGCGCCGGAGCGACGTTGGCGGCGTCGGCGATCTGCCGTGCCGGCAGGTCGATCGCGACGTCGGCCAGGCGGCGGGTGCGGTCGAAGGTCGGGAGCGTGGTGATGTGGATGTCGTCGCGCGCCACCGCGAACACGCCCGCGTCGTGCGCGATCAGGATCGTGTCCGCGATTTCGGCGTCGGGGACGAAGCGGAGCGTCCCGGCGAGCCGGCCGCCGCTCACGGCGAGCGTACTGCGTCCGGTCCAGTCGTACGATCCGGCAAAGGCGACCGCGGCAATGCGGCCGCCGCCGGCGATGTCGTGCGCGAGCGGTCCATCGCAGCTTTCGAGCAGCCGCGAGGCGATGGTGGCGGAGAGAAGCGGGGCGGGGAGGAGCGCCGCGCCGGCTTCCTCCATCACCAGTTCCAGTTCGATGGCGGAAAGGCCCGCGCCGCCGTGCGCTTCGGACGCGACGAGGCCCGTCAGCCCGAGGTCGGCGAGCGCGCGCCACAGGTCGGGATCGTGCCGGGACTCGCTTGCCATGATCCGCCGGACGTCGGCCTCGGCGCAGCGATCGGCCAGCACGCGACGCACCGTGTCGAGCAGCGCGGCGCGATCGTCGGCGGCAAGGCCTGTGGCCGGGGGGCGTGCGAGCGTGTCAGTCACCGCTCGGCTCGCATCCGCACGGATTGGCGTGAGCCTCAGGCCTCCAACTCTCCACCGTTCGTGCCGTGCGAAGGCGGGACACCCCGCGGCTGCCCGTGGACGCTGTCCCTCGACTTCGCTCGTAACGAACGGGGAGGCCCAAGGAGCGACGACGCCTCACGCCGCCTTCCGGCTGATGCCCGCCTTCGCGCGGCGCTCGCCCTTGGCGATCTCCTTCTTCAGGTCGGCGACGTAACGGTTGAAGTCGACCTGGATCGTGTGGCGGGTCGACTGGTAATAGTCGCCCAGCTCGGTCGCCTCGTCCTCGGCGGTGATCCGGCGCATGTCCTCGACCGAGGGCAGCGCGTAGCGCCCGGCGAGGAAGCCGCCCGCGAGTTTCGACTGCTGCTCGGCGAAATTGACGAGCGTCGGCAGCGGCTGGGCGAGGCCCATGAAGAACAGGTCGTCGATGCCGGGAATGACCATCCGCTTGAACAACGGGAAGCGGTTGTCCTTGTCGGGCTTGAGCGCGGGATCGTCGAAGAAGGGGAAGCTGATCTTGTACCCCGTCGCATAGACGATCGCGTCGACGTGCTCGACGCTGTCGTCCTCGAAGCGGACGTTGGGTCCTTCGAACGCCTTGATGTTCGGCTTGAACTTGATGTCGCCGCAGCTGGCGCGAGTGAGGAACTCGCCCGAGACCGACGGGTGCGCGTCGAGCGGCTCATGGTCTGGTGTGGGGAGGCCGTAATCCTCCATTCGTCCGACCATCTTCTTGATCATGCGGCGGGCGAGCGCCTTGCCGAGCTTGCGCGGCATCCAGGTCGGCAGCGCGGATTTGTCCATGGGCTTGCCGCCCGCCATCTTGGGAAGGACCCAGACGCCGCGCCGCGCCGCGACCCACAGATTGGCGGCGAGGTGGCGCTGCGACAGCTCGCTGGCGATGTCCATGGCGCTGTTGCCCATGCCGACGACGACCACGTTCTTGCCCCGCAGATCGACCGGATCATAGGGATCGCGGTAGTCGTGCGCGTGGAAGTGCGGGCCGTCGAACGTGCCCGGATAGTCCGGGATCTTGGGGTCCCAATGGTGGCCGTTGCAGACGAAGAGCACGTCGTAGGCGCGGGTCTCGCCGGTCGAGATCGTCACGTCCCAGCCGCCGCCTGCGCGGCGCGTCGCCTTGGTCACCGCGGTGCCGAAGGTGATCTTCTCGCGCAGGCCGAAATGGGCGACGTAATCCTTGAAATACTGGAACAGCTGCGCGTGGCTGGGGAAGTCGGGCCAGCCCTCGGGCACCGGATAATCCTCGAACGCGAGCCGCCATTTCGAGGTGTCGATGTGGAGCGACTGGTAGCAGGCCGACTTGCCGTTGGGGTTCTTGTAATACCAGTTGCCGCCGATCTCGTCGGACATCTCGAAGCAATCGAAGGCGATGCCTTCGTCCTGCAGCCGCTTGGCGGTCGTGAACCCCGAACAGCCTGCGCCGATGATGCATGCGCGCATCGCACTCTCCCCGCCCGGCCGCGCTTGCCGCGGCCATAACGAAAGTTATGATGCACCCGTCGGACCCGCGAATCAACCGGGCCGGCGGGGAGGATTCGCATGGCGCGCTTCGAGGGCAGGGTGGCGCTGATCACCGGCGGCGGATCGGGCATCGGCGCGGCGACCGCCCGGCTGATGGCGCGGGACGGCGCGCGCGTCGCGATCGTCGACATGAACGGCGACGCCGCGGAGGCGGTCGCGCGCGAGGTGGACGGCATGGCGATCGTCGCCGATGTCGCGAAGCGCGAGCAGGTCGACGGCTTCGTCGCCGATGCGGTGGCGCGGTTCGGGCGGCTGGACGTGCTGGTCAACAACGCCGGGGTCGGCTGCTTCGGACGCACCCCCGATCTCGACCCGGCCGAGTGGGAACGGGTGATCGCGATCGACCTCCACTCGGTCTTCTACGCCTGCCGCGCGGCGATCCCGCACATGACCAAGGCGGGTGGCGCGATCGTCAACACCGCGTCGATCTCCGGGCTGGGCGGCGATTACGGCTATACCGCGTACAATGCGGCCAAGGGCGCGGTGATCAACTACACCCGTGCGCTCGCGGTCGATCATGCGCGCGAAGGCATCCGCGTCAACGCGCTCTGCCCTGGGCTGATCGAGACTCCGCTGACCGCCGCCGCCAAGCTGATGCCGGGGCTGGAAGCAACGTGGCACGACGCGATCCCGATGGGCCGACCCGGGAGCCCTGAGGAGATGGCGGAGGTGATCGCCTTCCTCGCCTCCGACGCGGCCTCGTACATGACCGGTTCGATCGTGGTGGCCGACGGCGGACAGAACGCCTGGACCGGTCAGCCCGACGTCGCCCGCTACATTCCCCAAGCCTGAACGGAGAACAATCATGGTCACGATGACGGTCGTCTATCCCTATTCCGCCGAAACCCCGTTCGACGAGGAGTATTTCGCCAGCACCCATCTGCCGCTGTGCAAGGAGGTTTGGGGCGACGCGGTGACCGGGATGACGACGCACCACGCGCTCGCCGGCCTTTCGGGCGATCCCGCCTTCGCGACGATCGTCCAGATCGACTTCGCCTCGATGGAGGCGTTCCAGCAGGCGATGGCGCAGCCGCGCTCCGGCGAGGTCCACGCCGACGTGCCCAATTACGCGGGCGTGACGCCGACCGTGCAGCTCAGCCGGAAGGTCGGGTGACGCCGTCCTGGACGCCGCCGCCCGGCATCGCGGTGCGCGAGGTGGCGGCGAACGGGCTGACCTTCGAGGTCGCGGAAGCCGGGGAGGGGGAGCATCTCGCGCTCTGCCTCCACGGCTTCCCCGAGCTCAATTTCTCGTGGCGATATCAGATGCCGCTGCTGGCGAGCATGGGCTACCGCGTCTGGGCGCCCAATCAGCGCGGCTATGGCGCGTCGTCGCGGCCGGACGCGGTCGAGGATTATACCGCCGATAAGATCGCCGCTGACGCCGCCGCGCTGTTCGACGCGAGCGGGGCGAAGACGCTGACGCTGATCGCGCACGATTGGGGCGGGGCGATCGCCTGGCTGTTCGCGATCAACCGGCTGCGGCGGATCGAACGGCTGGTGGTGATGAACCTGCCGCACCCGCGCTGCTTCGCCGAGGCGCTCAAGCATTGGCCGCAGAAGCGGCGCAGCTGGTACATGGCGTTCTTCCAGCTGCCCTGGCTGCCCGAGCGGATGATGCTGGCGAACGACGCCGCGGCGATCCGGCGATCGTTCCGCGGCATGGCGATTGACAAGTCCCGGTTCCCGGACGAGGCGCTCGACGTCTACGCGCGGGCCGCGCGGCGCCCCGGGGCGATGACCGCGATGATCAACTGGTACCGCGCCGCCGCGCGCCACCGTGAGGGCCTGAAGCTCGCGAACGGCGGCCGTGTCGACGTGCCGACGCTGATCGTCTGGGGCGAGGCGGACGCCGCCTTGGGGCTGGAGACGCTGGACGGGACCGACCGGTTCGTGGCGGACCTGACCATCCGACGGCTGCCGGGCGTGTCGCACTGGGTGCAGCAGGAGGCGCCCGAAGCGGTGAACGCGATTTTGCAGGAGTGGCTGCCGCGGGTCAGCTGATCCTCCCCGCACGCGGGGAGGATTGTCCTACGTGCCCACCGCCGTCAGCGCGTCCGTGTCGATCGCCTGGGCGCAGCCGCCGCGCGCCATCGCCAGGAACATCGCGTCGCCGCGCTCGGTGCGCTTGGTCGCGGCGCTCGCGAAGATCGCGGTGGACACCCCCGAAAGCAGCGTCGCGCGGTAATCGTCGTAGAGTTCGTCGTACGAATAATCGCGCACGCCGTAGCCGTGCAGCGCCTCGAGATAATGCTCCAGCAACTCGCGCTCGTGCGCACGGCGCAGGTCGATCGGCAGCGCCATGCCGAGGAAATAGGCGACATCGACCGCGCCGACGCCGATCGCGGGCGACTGCCAGTCGAGCGTCACCAGCGGCACGACGCCGCCGCCGGCATCGAACAGCATGTTGTCGAGCCGGAAGTCGCCGTGCGTCAGCGTCGTGTTGCGCGGCGTCGGCGGCGGCAGGCGGCGGGCGACCAGCTCGGCATAGCGATCGCAGACCGCCATGTACTCGGGCTCGAGCACCCCGTCGTAGCGGCGGTGGAACTCGGCGATACAGGCCGGGAAGGCGTCGATGACGGCCTCGCCCGCGCCCGTGACGTTCAGGGAGGCGTGGTCCGCCAGCGTCGGGTCGTTCCAGCGCGGCCCGTGCAGCGCCGCCGCCTGCTCGACCGCGAGCCGCGCGTCGGCGAGGTCGCAGCCGGTCAGCTGGTTGCCCTGCCGCGCGGGCGAGAGGTCCTCCATCAGCAGCGCGAAGGTGCCGTCGGCAGCGTCGTAGTCGGCGAAGTGGCAGGCGGGGGTGGCGATCGCGACGGTGTGCGCGATCTCGCGGTAGAAGCCGACCTCGCGCTCGTAGAGGCCATAGGCCTTGCCCGTTTCGCGGCTCACCGGATCGGCGCTCGCGAACTTGCCGACGAACGAGGCGGGTGCGCCCTCGTCCCGGTCGTAGGCGACGGCGAAGCGGATCGAATCGCCCAGCATCCCCGCACCGACCGATCGGCGCTCGGTCACCTCCGTCACCCGCGCGTCGCGTAACACTCCGGCGGCGCGGAGCCGCGCCGTCAGCCAGGCGGCATCGACCGCCGCGGGTTCGAGCGCGGCGCTCACCGCATCCCGCCATCGCACCGCACCACCGTGCCTGTCACGAAGCCCGACGCGGGCGAAGCGAGCCAGAGCGCGGTGGTGACGATCTCCTGGGGCCGCCCAGGTCGGCCGAGCGCGTTGGGCGATGCCTCGCGCGCCTCTTCGGTCCACGCCTTCGCGATGTCGGTGAGGAAGGGGCCGGCGGCGATCGCGTTGACCCGCACCTTCGGGCCGTATTCGTGCGCGAGGCTGACGACCGTCGCGTTGAGCGCCGCCTTCGCGCCGGCATAGGGCACCACCCGCGGCGTCGGCTGGAGCGAGGCGACCGACGAGGTGGCGAGGATCGCGCCTCCGTGTCCTTCGCTCATCCGATGCGCCAGGTTCGCCATGAGGCGGAACGGACCCTTGAAGTTGAGCGACACGACGCTGTCGAACAGCGCCTCGGTCACCTCGTGGCTCGGGACCAGCGGCCCCATGCCCGCGTTGGCGACGAGGACGTCGACGTGGCCGAACTCGGCCCACGCGCGGTCGGCGAGCTCGTCCATCTCGCCCCAGCGCCCGGCGTGGGCAGGCATCGCGGCGGCGCGGCGGCCCTTTGCGCGGACCTCGCCCGCGACCGCCTCGCAAGCCTCCGCCTTGCGGCTGGAGACGATCACGTCGGCGCCGGCGTCGGCGAAGGCGAGCGCCATCTCCCGGCCGAGCCCGCGCGAGCCGCCGGTGACCAGCGCGACCTTGCCGGTCAGATCGAACAACGGATGGATCATCTCGCCTCTCCCGCGCGCGCCGGATCGCATGTCCGGACACGTCGCATAACCTTTGTTATGCGTGAGAGCGCACCTCGCACAAGCCCATCGCCGCCGCGATGCGGCGTTTGGCTTCGGCCGCGATCCCCTTGCGCCCCGTGACGTCGGCCGGGCTGAACGGTTCGAGGAAGGTGATCGTGACGGGGAAGCTCCCGCGCCGCGTCATCAGGCGCACCGCATTGTCCTTGCCCGCCTCGACGCCGAGCCAGGCGATCTCCGGCCCGGCCGCATGGAAATCGAGCCGCACCGGCTGGACCATCACGCCCGGCGGCGGCGGATCGAGCACCTGGAGGAGCGACGTGCGGAACGGCAGCAGCGACGCGCCGTCGGTCGTGGTGCCTTCGGGGAAGACGGTGACCGACCAATTCTCCGCCAGCGCCTCGCGCAGGCTCGCGATCTGCTCGGCGACGCCCAGTTTGTCCTCGCGCGAGACGAAGACCGTCTTGTTGAGCGTCGACAGCCAGCCGACCACCGGCGCGTCGCGCAGCTCCGCCTTGGCGACGAAGGCCGAGCCGCTGGCGCCGCCGATCGCGAGGATGTCGATCCAGCTGAGGTGATTGGCGATGTAGAAGACGTCGCGCTTCAACGGCTTGCCGACGCGCCGCACCCGCGCCCCGCACGCCCGTGCGCCCCAGCCCAAGAACAGCCGCGGCCACGGCGAGCCGATGCCAAGCGCGCGCCACACAAAGTGGAGCGGCACGGTGACGAGCAGCAACCCGATCAGCCACAGCGTGCGCAGGCCCAGCCGGCACCAGCCGACGATCGTCACCGGCGGCGGCCGGCCCTCGCGCGCGGCGAGCCAGGGCCTCCCGCCGTCTGCGGCCACCGCGTCAATCCTTGCGGGAGAGGCTGACCCCATAAAGCTCCATCCGGTGATCGACCAGGCGGAAGCCCAGCTTCTCGGCGATCTGCTTCTGGAGCTGTTCGAGCTCGGGATCGACGAATTCGATCACCTTGCCGGTCTCGACGTCGATCAGATGGTCGTGGTGCGCCTCGGGCGAGGGCTCGTAACGGGCGCGGCCGTCGCCGAAATCGTGGCGGTCGAGGATGCCCGCCTCCTCGAACAGCCGGACCGTGCGGTAGACGGTCGCGATCGAGATGCCGGGGTCGATCGCGGAGGCGCGGGCATAGACCTTCTCGACGTCGGGATGGTCCTCGGCCTCCGACAGCACCCGCGCGATCACGCGGCGCTGCTCGGTAATGCGCAGGCCCTTCTGGTTGCACAGGGCTTCGAGGTCGATCTTGCGCATGGAAACTCCCGGGGCCGATCCGCCATGTAATGCCGCGCGCGCCTGCGGAAAAGCGCAACCGACTCGCAAATGCGGCTACAGCGCCAGCGCGTAGCTGTGCGCGTCGTGGGCGCGACCGTCGCGGCCGCGGTAATAAGCGCGGCGCTCGCCCACCTTGCGAAATCCGGCGGCGGCGTACAGCGCGGTCGCCGGGTTGCCCGCGCGGACCTCCAGATGAAGCCGGGCGATCCCGGACCCGCGCGATTCGGCGATGACGCTGCGCAGCAGCGCCGCGCCGATCCCGCGTCGCCGAGCCTCGGGCGCGACCGCGATCAGCAGCAGCTCGGCCTCGTCCAGCACGCGGCGGGTGAGCGCGAAGCCGACCGCCGTTCCGCCGACGCGCGCAAGCAGCAGCGCGACCCCCGGCATCGCCATGGCGCCGAGCACCTGGCTGCGCGTCCAGGCCTCGCCGAAGCGCGGATCGAAGGCGGTCGCCATCACCGCGTCGACCGCGGCGGCATCGGCCGCGGCGCCGGTCGCGAGCTCGACCTGTCGGAGCAGCTGGCTCACCCCGGCAGCCCCTCGACCCGGCCCGGGGCCGGCCTTGCATCGGGCGCGCGGCCGTAGAGCGGCGAGGCGGCGAGCGTGCGGAAGGCTGCGGGAAGGAGCAGCGCATCGGCGGCATCGGGAAGCGCGTCGAGTCCCGAGGCCCCGTCGAGCCAGCGCAGCCCGTTGCCGACGGGCATCCGACCCGCCAGCGCGAGGCGCGCCGCCTCCGGCTTCAATGACGCGAGCGGATCGTCGGCGGCGAAGGGATCGGCGGAGAAGCCCTGCATGAAGACCTCGCCATGCCCACCTTCCAGCACGACGGCAAGGCGGTCCGATCCGCCCCTGGCGAACGCTCCGGCGGCGACCACCGAGGTGGCGGAATAGCCCGCCACCGGCACGCCCCAACCGAGCCCCAGCGCACGCGCCGCCGCCAGCCCGACCCTTATGCCCGTGAAGCTGCCGGGACCGACGTCGACCAGGATGGCGTCGCTCCGCCCGCCGCCGGGCAGCTCCGCGATCATCGGCACGAGCCGCTCGGCATGACCGCGGCCGACCACCTCATGGATGCGCGCGACCAGCCGGTCGTCCTCGAACAGCGCGACCGAGCAGGCGGCGGTGGCGGCGTCGATGACGAGCGTCTTCATCGGCTTCCTCTCCGCAGGGCGGAGCGGGATGTAAAGTCAGGCGATCCGGTTGAAGCGATCGAACTCGGGTCGAGGCGAGCGCGGGAAGATCGTCGCCGGGTCGCCGTGGCCGAGGGTCGAGATGAAGTTGGTGCGCACCCCCGGCTGATCGGCGAAGAACGCCTTGTCCACGGCGCCGCCGTCGAACCCGCTCATCGGCCCGGTGTCGAGCCCCAAGGCTCGGGCGGCGAGAATCAAATAGCCGCCCTGGAGCGAGGAATTGCGGAACGCCGATGCCTCGCGCAGCTCCAGATTGCCGTCGAACCAGCTCTTGGCGTCCGCGTGCGGGAACAGGTCGGGCAGATGTTCGTGGAAGTTCACGTCCATGCCCAGGATCACGCTGACGGGAGCCTTGCGGATCTTGTCCGGATTGGCGCCCGTGGCACACTCGGCGAGCCGGTGCTTCGCGTCCTGGCTGACGCACCAGATCAGCCGCGCCGGAAGCTGGTTGGCCGAGGTCGGCCCCATCTTCATGAGGTCCCAGATCGCGCGGAGCTCCTCCTCGCCGACCGGCTCGTCGGTGTAGCCGTTGTAGGTGCGGCCTTCACGGAACAGCTGGTCGAGCGCGGCGTCGGAAAGCGGCTGGGCCATCAGATCGCGCGCACTTCGGTCACTTCGGGGACGTAATAGCGCAGGAGCTGCTCGATGCCGTTCTTGAGCGTCGCCGTCGACGACGGGCAGCCCGAACAGGCGCCCTGCATCTTGAGGAAGACCTTCCCCTTGTCGAACCCGCGATAGACGATGTCGCCGCCGTCGTTCGCGACCGCCGGGCGGACGCGGGTCTCGATCAGGTCCTTGATCTGCGCGACGATGTCGGCGTCTTCCGGATCGTCGGCGAAACTCGCCTCCTCCGCCGGCACGCCGAAGTCGGCGCGGGCGCGGAACAGCGGCATCTGCGCGGTGAAATGGTCCATCAACGTCGCGATCACGTCCGGCTTGACGTCGCGCCAATCGGCCCCCGGCGCGATCGTCACCGAGACGAAGTCGCGCCCGAAGAAGACGCCGGTCACGTCGCCCAGCCCGAACAGCGTCTCCGCCAGCGGACTCGCCTCCGCCTCCTCCGGGGTGGCGAAATCGCGGGTGCCGCTTTCCATCACGGCGCGGCCGGGCAGGAACTTCAGCGTCGCCGGGTTGGGCGTGGTCTCGGTCTCGATCAACATGCGCGCGATGTGGCGCGCACGCGCCCGGCGATCAAGCGCGCGGGCGCAAACCTTTCCTTTCGCGCGCCGAACGCCGGAGCGCCAAGAGCACGAGCGCCGCCAGCCAGCAACCCGGCTGCCGCAGCGGCCGGGCGAAGCGGACCAACAGGATCGCGCGCAGGCCGGCGGCGTCGTTCCATGCCTCGTGCGGGCAAGTCTCGTCGAACACCAAGGTCTCGCCCTCGGCCCAGCGGACGGTGCGCGCGCCCAGGCGCATCCGGACGTCGCCGTCGCGTGGGACGATGAGACCGAGGTGGCAGGTGATCAGTGCCTTGGTCGCGCCGCGACGATCGGGCAGGTGGACGCCCGGCGCCATGATCGAGATCTGCGCGCTCTCGACGCCGGGGATGCGCGCGATCAGCGCCGCGGTCGCCGGGCAGCGCCGCGCATTGGCGTCGATCCGCTCGCCCGCGTCCCACAGCCGGAACGCGCGCCAGCGCCCGACCTGGGGGGCGACCGCGACCGCCTCGTCGCGGATCGTCCGCCAGTGCGCCCGCAGATCGGCGGTCCAGGGGAACAGGCGAAGGTCGATCACCGCATCGTCGGGGACGAGCGACCAGCGCGCGATCAGCGGATCGAGCGCGCGCCCGATCCACCGCAGCGCCGATCGGCCGCGTCCGCGCCGCGCCGTCGCGTCCGGCACCGGCGGCGCGGGATCGGCGACGAGAGGCGCGGGACACGGGCGGGCGAGGGTCTGGCTGGTCACGAAACGGCTTTCGATCGCGTCGCTAGCGGCGGTTCGGGTCGAAAAGGTGGCGATCTCGTGGGGTTAGCGTGGCGGGCCGATCGGCGCGGGCGGCTAGCGGCGGGGACGGCCAGCCGCTAAGGCGGCGCAATGCATCTGTCCTCGCGCGTGGCGCTGCCGCTCGTCGCCCTTCTCCTCCCGCTCGCCGTTCCCGCCGCCGGAAAGAGTCCGGCGCGCCCGACCGCCGCCGCCGCGCAGCCCGCCGCGCCCGCGGTTCCGGTCGACACCCGCCCATGGCTGTTCGAGGGTTCGGACATCCCGCCCGATCCGGCGTGGCATTTCGGCAAGCTCCCGAACGGCCTGCGCTACGCCGTCCGTCGCAACGGCGTGCCGCCGGGGCAGGTCTCGATCCGGGTGCGGATCGACGCGGGCTCGCTCTACGAGACCGACGACCAGCAGGGCTTCGCGCACCTGATCGAGCATCTGACCTTCCGCGCCTCCAAATACGTCCCCGCCGATCAGACCAAGCAGGTGTGGCAGGCGCTGGGCGCGACCTTCGGCTCGGACTCGAACGCGCAGACAGGGTTCGTCTCGACCGTCTACAAGCTCGATCTGCCCGCGATCACCGAGCCTAACCTCGACGAAAGCCTCAAGATCCTGACCGGGATGATGACCGATCCCGTCATCAGCGACGCCGGGCTCGCGTCCGAGCGGCCCGCGGTGATGGCCGAGCAGCGCGAGGCGCCGGGGCCGCAGGTCCGGTACGGCGATGCGGTGCGCGGCGTGTTCTTCGCCGGTCAGCCGATCGCCAATCGTTCGCCGATCGGCACGATCAAGACGCTTCAAGCGGCGACGCCGGCGAGCGTGCAGGCGTTCCACGACGCCTGGTACCGGCCCGAGCGGACGGTGGTGGTGCTGTCGGGCGATATCGATCCGGACACCGCGGCCAAGCTGATCGTCAAGAACTTCGGCGGGTGGACGGGCAAGGGGCCGAACCCCGCCGACCCCGATTTCGGCAAGCCCGATCCGGCCAAGCCCGCGAGCGGCGCCATCGCCGAGCCGTCGCTGCCCGCGGTGGTCGGCACCGCGATCCTGCGGCCGTGGAAGTTCAACGCCGACACGATCGAGTTCAACCAGCGCCGTCTCGCCGACTATCTGGCGACGCGGATCATCACCCGGCGGCTGATCGACCGGGCGCGCAACGGCGGCCAGTATCTCGAGGCGAGCGTCAGCCTCGACGACGTGTCGCGCTCGGTCAACGGCACCTTCGTCAACATCGTGCCGCTCGGCGACAATTGGGACGCCGCGCTCAAGGACGTGCGCGCGGTGATCGCCGACGCGCTCAAGTCCCCGCCGTCGCAGGCGGAGGTCGACCGCGAGGTGATCGATCTCGATGCGTCGATGAAGAACGAGGTCGACACCGCCCGGGTCGAGGCCGGGTCGAAACAGGCCGACGACATGGTCTCCGCGCTCGACATCCGCGAGACGGTGGCGGGGCCGACCACCTCCTACGACATCTTCCGCACCGCGCGCGAGAAGGGGTATTTCACCCCGGACACGGTGTTCGCCTCGACCAAGCGGATCTTCACCGGGGACGCGACGCGCGCCATCGTCAACACCAAGACCCCCGATCCGAACGCGGTCGCCAAGCTCGATGCGGCGCTGAAGGCCGACGTCTCGAAGCTCACCTACACCCGGCGGGCGCAGGCCAACGTCGACTTCTCGAAGCTGCCGGCGCTCGGCGCGCCCGGCGCGGTCGCCTCGCGCGAGCCGCTGCCGCAGCTCGACATGGAGAAGGTCACCTACGCCAATGGCGTGCGCCTGCTGGTTTACGCCAACAGCGGCGAATCGGGGCGGGTCTATGTCCGCGTCCGTTTCGGCAACGGCTATGCCTCGCTTCCCGCCGACCGGCCCACCCCCGCCTGGTCCGGCGACGTCGCGCTGGTGCCGAGCGGGGTCGGCTCGCTCGGGCCGGGCGATCTCGACGCGCTGACCAACGGCCGCCGGCTAGGGCTCGACTTCGACATCGGCGACGACGCCTATCAGTTCGCCGCGCTCACCTCGCCGGCCGATTACGTCGACGAGCTGCGGCTGATGGCGTCGAAGCTGGCCTTTCCCAACTGGGACCCCACTCCGATCGGGCGTGCCAAGGCGGCGACGCTGACCGGCTATGCGGGCTTCGCCTCCTCACCCACCGGGGTGCTGGGGCGCGATCTCGAAGGACTGCTGCGCGCCGGTGACAAACGATGGGAGACGCCCAGCGAGAAGCAGGTCCGCGCGCTGACGCCCGCCAGCTTCCGCAAGTTCTGGGAACCCATTCTGGCGAGCGGCCCGATCGAGGTGTCGGTGTTCGGCGACGTCAAGGTGGAGGAGGCGATCGCCGCGGTCGCGAAGACCTTCGGCGCGCTCAAGCCGCGCACGACCGCGCTGCTGCCGCCGCAGACGGTGCGCTTCCCCGCGCACGTGACGACCCCGGTGATGCGCACCCACGACGGGCCGGACAATCAGGCGGCGGCGGTGATCGCCTGGCCGACCGGGGGCGGTTCGGCCAACCTCGCCGAGAGCCGTCAGCTCGACGTCCTCGCCTCGGTGTTCAGCGACCGGCTGTTCGACCGGCTGCGCTCGGCGGCGGGGGCGAGCTACAGCCCCTATGCGCAGAGCCAGTGGCCGGTCGGGCTGGCGAACGGCGGCCGGATCATCGCGGTCGGCCAGGTCGCGCCGGAGAACGTGCCCTTGTTCTTCAGGCTCAGCCGCGAGATCGCCGCCGAACTCGTCGCGACCCCCCTCTCGCCGGACGAGCTGCGGCGCACGATCCAGCCGATGGCGCAGCGGGTGCTGCGCGTCGCGACGGGCAATCAATATTGGCTGATCCAGGTGGCGGGCGGCGCCTATGACGAGAAGCGGCTCGACGCGGCGCGCAACGTGCTGAGCGACTTCGCGCGGATGACCCCGGCGGACCTCCAGGCGCTGGCGGCGAAATACCTGAAACCCGAGACCGACTGGACGATGGCGGTGGTGCCCAAGACGGTCGCGGGAAAGAAGTAGGCCCAAGTCCCCTCCCGCATGCGGGAGGGGAGAGTCCGTCACCCCTTGTACAGCCCCTCGAGCCGCTCGCCGTAAACCTGCTTCAGCACATGCCGCCGGATCTTGAGGCTCGGCGTCAGCTGCTCGTTCTCGATCGCGAACGGAGTGTCGGCGAGGACGAAGCGCCGGACGCGCTCGATCACCGACAGGTCCTTGTTGGTCCGATCGACCGCCGCCGAGAGCGCGGCACGATAGGCCGCCTCGTCCGCGTCCGGATGGGCGCGGCGCCAGTCGGCGGTCCATTCGGCATCGGGGACGATCACCGCGACCATGTACGGCTTGCGGTCGCCCGCGATCATCGCCTGTGCGATCTCGGGCTGGAGGGTGAGCAGCCCTTCGACCTTCTGCGGCGCGACGTTGTCGCCCTTGTCGTTGATGATCAGGTCCTTCTTGCGGTCGGTGATCCGGATGCGGCCGGCCGCGTCGATCTCGCCGATGTCGCCGGTGTGGAGCCAGCCGTCCCGGAGCGTCCGCCGCGTCTCCGCCTCGTTGCGCCAATAGCCGTGCATCACCAGCTCGCCGCGCACGAGGATCTCGCCGTCGTCGGCGATCTTGACCTCGGTATCGGCGAGCGGCGGGCCGACGCTGTCGACGGTCACCCCCACCTTGGGCCGGTTGCACGAGATGACGGGCGCGGCCTCCGTCTGGCCGTAGCCCTGGAGGAAGGTGACGCCGAGTGACTGGAAGAACACCCCGATCTCGGGGGTCAGCGGCGCACCGCCGGAGACCATCGCCTTCATCCGCCCGCCGAACCTCGCCGCGATCCGGCGCTTGAACACGGAGTCGACGAGCAGCGCCTTGGGCCAGTCGGCGACCCGCAGCGCATCGCGGTCGCGCTTCGCCCCGACGTCGAGCGCATAGCCCAAAAGTCTCGCGGACAGGCCGCCCTGCTTCGCGATCGCCTTGGTGATCCGGGCGCGCAGCACCTCGAACAGGCGGGGCACGACGAACATGATCGTCGGGCGGACCTCCTCCATGTTCGCGGCGAGCTTCTCCAGCCCTTCCGCGTAATAGATCTGTCCGCCCATCCCGATCGGAAAGAACTGCCCGCCGGTGTGCTCGTACGCATGGCTCAGCGGCAGGAACGACAGGAACACCTCGTCGCCCCAGCCGAAATCCTCCGAGATCACCGCGGCGCAGCCCGCAATGTTGTGGAGGATCGCGCCGTGGTGCTGCATCACCCCGCGCGGTGCGCCCCCCGTGCCGCTGGTGTAGATGATGCAGGCGAGGTCCTCGCGCGCGAAGGTCGCGGCGGCGGCGGTCGCGGGCACGTCGGGCGCGTGGCCGGCGAGCAGATCGTGCCAGTCGAGGCATTTGAGCCCGGCCTGGCGGAGCCGCGGCTTGTCGATGCCGATCACGATCTCGATATGGGTGGTGCGCACCACCGCCTTCAGCACGGTGTCGGCAAGCTTCTGCGACGAGACGATCACCGCCCGCGCGCCCGAATTCTCGATGACGTGCTGGTGATCGCGCTCGGTGTTGGTCGTGTACGTCGGGACGGTGACGCATCCCGCCGCCATGATCGCGAGATCGGCAAGGCACCATTCGGGGCGGTTCTCGCTCACCAGCATCACCCTGTCGCCCGGCTGGAGGCCCTGCGCGCGGAGCGCCTGCGCCAGGCTCGACACCTGGCGCGCGGCCTCGGCCCAGCTGATCGGCCGCCATTCGCCCTCGCGCTTGGCCCACAGGAACGGTGCCTCGCCCTTTTCGGCGGCGCGGGTGAAGAACATCGTGACGAGGTTGGGGAAACGCTCGAACTTCCGGCTCATTCCACTCTCCCAGGGCCGGCGATCGCCGTCGCCGTAGCGGCAGGCGTGTAGGGCGGGGGATGCGCGGGCGCCAGACGCGCGTGGACGCGGGCTCCCCTCGCGGATAACGCCGCGGAGATGAGGTCGCTTCGTCATCTGCTCGCCGCCTGCCTGGGCTGGGCGCTCGCCGCCTGCGCTCCCGCGGGTCCGCCGCCCGCTCCGGCGAGCGCCGTCGCCGTCCCGCACCGGATCTTCGCGATCGCGGCCAACCCGCTCGCGGCGGAGGCGGGGATGGCGGTGCTGCGGCGCGGCGGCTCGGCGGCGGACGCGGCGGTGGCGGTGCAGGCGATGCTGTCGCTGGTCGAGCCGCAGAGCTCGGGCGTGGGCGGCGGCGCGTTCCTGGTCTGGTACGACGGCGGGACCCGCGACGTCACCGTCTACGACGGTCGCGAGACGGCGCCCGCCGGAGCCACTCCCGACATGTTTCTGGACGACGGCGGCAAGCCGCTGCCGTTCGGGGCCGCGGTGCTGAGCGGGCGCGCGACCGGGGTGCCGGGCGCGGTGGCGATGCTGGCGACGGTCCAGCGCGCGCACGGCCGGCTGCCCTGGCGCATGCTGTTCGGCGACGCGGAGCGGACCGCGCGCGACGGCTTCACCGTCTCGCCGCGGCTCGGGCGGTTCCTGGCGAGTGACGCCTACCCGGAATCCTCCGCGCCCGACGTGTCGGCGTATTTCGCCCGGGCGGGGGGCGGGCTGCTCCGTGCCGGCGACCGCTTGCGCAATCGGGCCTATGCCGAGTTCCTGACCCGGCTGGCGGCGCAGGGGCCGGACGCGCTCTACCGCGGCGAGACCGCGCGCCGGATCGTCGCCAAGGTCCACGAAGGCGCGCTCGCCGGCAGCCTGACCGAGGCCGACCTCGCCGCCTATCGCCCGGTCGAGCGCGCGCCGCTCTGCGCGAAGTGGCGCGTGTACCGCGTCTGCACGCCGCCGCCGCCCGCGAGCGGGGTCGGGCTGCTCGAGCTGCTCCAATTGACCGAGCGGACCGACATCGCCGCGCGCGGGCCCGAAGATCCGCAGGCCTGGTACCTGTTCGCCGAGGCGAGCCGGCTGATGTACGCCGACCGCGACCGTTATGTCGGCGATCCCGCCTTCGCGCACGTCCCCGTCGCCGGATTGCTCGCCCCCGATTACGTGGCGAGACGGGCCGCATCGATCGGCGACCACGCGGGGCCGCCGCCCGTTGCCGGCGTGCCCGTGGGGGCGACGGCCGCAGGCGCGGATCGGACGCTGGAGCCGACCGGGACATCGCACGTCATCCTCGGCGACGCCGACGGCAATGTCGTGTCGATGACCACCACGGTCGAATCGATCTTCGGCTCGGGCCGGATGGTCGACGGCTTCTTCCTCAACAACCAGATGACCGACTTCTCGTTCAGTCCGCGCGACGCGCAGGGCCGTCCCGCCGCCAACGCGGTCGCGCCCGGCAAGCGGCCGCGCTCGTCCATGACGCCGCTGATCCTGCTCGACGGCCAGGATCGCTTCATGGGCGCGATCGGCTCGGCGGGTGGCAATGCCATCCTCGCTTACGTCGCCAAGTCGCTGATCGCCGCGGTCGACTGGCGGCTGCCGATGCAGGATGCGATCACGCTGCCGAACCTCGTCGCGCGCGGGGCCGCGTTCCAGGGGGAGGTCGACAAGTTCGCGCCGGGCGTGATCGCGGGCCTGCGCGCCCGCGGCGTCGAGCTGCGACCGGGACAGGGGGAGGATTCGGGTGTGCAGGGCGTGATCCTGCGCGGGGACGGCAGGCTCGACGGCGGTTACGACCCGCGGCGCGAGGGCCGGGTCCTGATCGAGGACGCGCCTCAGCACGCGCTCCACGGCGTACCGTTCGACTGACATCGACATCGCGCCCGAGGGCAGGTCAGACTTTTCCCACCGCCTCACCCACGCTCGCGAAGCCGTCCCGCTTCAGGAGCGCCGCCACCCCGTTCGCCATCCGCGCGGGCAGGCCCGGCCCGTCGTAGATCAGCGCGGTGTAGAGCTGGACCAGGCTCGCGCCTGCGCGGATCCGCGCATACGCCTCCTCCGCCGAGCCGACGCCCCCGACCGCCACCAGCGGCACCGTGCCGCCGGTCGCCGCACGGACGTCGCGCAGCCGCTGCATCGCCAGCGCGGCGAGCGGCGCGCCCGACAGCCCCCCGGTCTCGCCCCCCGCCGCCGAGCGGAGCGGCGGGCGCGAGACGGTGGTGTTGCCGACGATCAGCGCGTCGACCTTCGCGTCGATCACCGCCTTGGCGACCCCGTCGATCGTCGCCGGATCGAGGTCCGGCGCCACCTTCAGGAACAGAGGCGTCGCCCCCCGCGCCGCGGCGCAGGCGGCGAGCAGTTCGGCCAGCGCCGCGCCGTGCTGGAGATCGCGCAACCCCGGCGTGTTGGGCGAGCTGATGTTGATCGTCACGTAATCGGCGAGCGGGGCGGCCGCCCGGACGCCTGCGACATAATCTGCCACCCGGTCGGCCGTGTCCTTGTTCGCGCCGACGTTGACCCCCAGCACGCCCGTTCGCGCCTTCGGCACACGCGCGAGCCCGGCCGCGAGCCCACCGTTGTTGAAGCCGAGGCGGTTGATCACCGCCCGGTCCTCGACCAGCCGGAAGATGCGCGGGCGCGGATTGCCCGGCTGGGGCAGCGGCGTCAGCGTCCCCACCTCGACGCTGCCGAAGCCGAGCGCATGCCAGGCGGGGATCGCACGGGCATCCTTGTCGACCCCGGCGGCGAGGCCGAACGGGTTGGCGAAATCGATCCCGGCGACCCGCGTCCGCAGCACCGGATCGGCGACCGGCGCGGCGAACGGCGTTCCCGCCCGCGCCCACCCCGCCAGGGCGCGGATCGTCAGGTCATGCGCGCGTTCCGCCTCGATCGAGAACAGCATCGGGCGGGTCAACGAAAACATCATCTCGCGCCCCTTATGGCGCCGTGGCCGACGATCGCAAAAAAAAGCGCGGCGATGGCGATTCCATCCAATACTTGCGGCGGCCTCGCCAGCTAATTCCCCCTTGCGACCCGAGGAACCTCTTCAACAGGGGGGTTCTCATCCTCGACGGCCCGGTCTTTCGAGACCGGGCCGCTTTTCGCGCCTCCTCAACTCGGCTATGCCGCACCTCGCACTGAACCCGGGGGGCGCAAGGTGTCGGTCATCTCATTGGCGTATCGCGTGCCGAGCGCGGATCTGCAGCCGTTCGTGACGTTGTTCTACCATTTCCGCGCCGAGATGCCGCTGTTCGAGGACACCGAGCGCGCCGATCACGCCCAGTTGCGGTTCCGCATCGCGGGGCCCGACTCGACGTACGACTTTCCCGACGGCTCGCGGCAGAGCGGCGGCCCGATCCATGTCATCGGCCCGACCAGCGGCGCGATGCGAAGCCGCGGCAGCGGCCCGGTGCTCGAGATCGTCGGCATGGGGCTCCAACCCGCGGGCTGGGCGGCGATGCTGGGGATCGAGGCATCGTCGCTGCTCAACCGGGTCGTCGAGGGCGGTGCGCTGTTCGGCGCGGACGTCGAATCGGCGTTGGTGGCGATCCGCGTCGGACGCGACACAGACGCCAAGGTCGCCGCGGCCGAGACCTTCGTCCGCGCCGCGCTGAAGGGCCGCGACTCGCGCACGCTCGATTTCGCCCGGTCGATCGACGCCTGGCTGGCCGACGCCGACCACCTCTCCCCCGACGTCGACGCGCTGGTCGCCGCGACCGGGCTGTCGCGCCGCCAGGT
The DNA here is from genome assembly GCF_058313435.1 of Sphingomonas sp. SP6. Taxonomy (NCBI): domain Bacteria; kingdom Pseudomonadati; phylum Pseudomonadota; class Alphaproteobacteria; order Sphingomonadales; family Sphingomonadaceae; genus Sphingomonas; species Sphingomonas sp. SP6. The sequence goes on along the minus strand of NZ_JBZFLG010000003.1, from coordinate 478,857 downwards.
CGAGCGGCGCTGCAACACGCTCTACGGCGCGCCCCCAAAGGTGCTCGCGCGCAAATATCGGGCGCTGCGCGCGGCGGTGGCGCTGGCGAGCGGCGAGACGACCCAGGACGCGCTGCTGGGCGACGGCTTCTACGATCAGTCGCACCTGATCCGGGAGGTCAAGCAGTTCACCGGCATGACGCCCCGCCAGGTCCAGACCGAGCAAAGCCCGCTCTCGCGCCTGACGATCGCCGCCCGCAAGGCGCTGGAGGGGCAGGTTCATCCGATCATCTCCGAGACGTAATTCGCCGCATCGCAGCGGTTGACGGAGCGCGTCGGGGGGACCATCTGCCAATCGGATCAAGTCGGTCCGGTTTGAGAACCGTTCGCAGCATGCGCCTCTCGTCCCTTGCCGATTATGCGGTCGTCATGATGACCGCCGCCGCGCGCTCGCCGTGCGTGGCGCGGTTGAACGCGACGCGGCTCGCGGGCGAGACCGGCGTGCCGCTGCCGACCGCGCAGAAGCTGGTCAGCCGTCTCGCCGGAGCCGGGCTGATCGAGAGCGCGCGGGGCACCGGCGGCGGCTTCAGCCTGGCGCGCGCGGCCGGTGCGATCACGCTCGCCGACATCATCGAGGCGGTCGAAGGGCCGATCGCGCTCACCACCTGCGTCGACGACGACCGTTCCGACTGCGCGCTCGACGGCCATTGCCAGGTCAAGCCGCATTGGGCGGTCGTCAACCGTGCGGTGCGCGGCGCGCTCGCGGGCGTCACCCTCGCCGATCTCGCCATGTCCCATTCTGCCGCTCCCGTTGCCGAGCGGATCCCCGAATCGATCAAGGTTCACGCATGATGGCCACCAAGAACGCCGAAGCCTATGAGGCGGTCTCGAAGACCTACGAATGGGGCTTCTCCTCCGACATCGAGCAGGACTTCGCGCCCAAGGGGCTGAGCGAGGACACCGTCCGCTACATCAGCGCCAAGAAGAACGAGCCCCAGTGGATGCTCGACTGGCGGCTGAAGGCGTTTGCGTTGTGGCAGACGATGGAGGCGCCCGACTGGGCCAAGCTCAACGTGCCGCCGATCGATTACCAGGATGCCTATTACTACGCCGAGCCCAAGGCGAAGCCCAAGCTCGGCTCGCTCGACGAGGTCGATCCCGAAATCCTGCGCGTTTACGAGAAGCTCGGCATTCCCATCCAGGAGCAGAAGATGCTCGCCGGGGTCGAGGAGCTCGACGCCGAGGGCCAGCCCAAGCGCCGCGTCGCGGTCGACGCGGTGTTCGATTCGGTTTCGGTGGCGACCACCTTCCGCGCCGAGCTGGAGCGCGCGGGGGTGATCTTCCGCTCGATCAGCGAGGCGATCCGCGAATACCCGGAGCTGGTGCGCAAGTGGCTCGGCAAGGTCGTGCCGCAACGCGACAATTACTTCGCGACGCTCAACAGCGCGGTCTTCAGCGACGGGACGTTCGTGTACATCCCGGAAGGGGTGCGCTGCCCGATGGAGCTGTCGACCTATTTCCGCATCAACGCCGAGAACACCGGCCAGTTCGAGCGGACCTTGATCGTCGCCGACAAGGGCGCGTATGTCAGCTATCTCGAAGGCTGCACCGCGCCGATGCGCGACGAGAACCAGCTCCACGCCGCGGTGGTCGAGCTGGTCGCGATGGACGACGCCGAGATCAAATATTCGACCGTCCAGAACTGGTATCCCGGCGACGAGAACGGCAAGGGCGGGATCTACAATTTCGTCACCAAGCGCGCGCTCTGCCAGGGGCGGAACAGCAAGGTGTCGTGGACGCAGGTGGAGACCGGCTCCGCGATCACTTGGAAATACCCGAGCTGCGTCCTCGCGGGCGACGGCTCGGTCGGCGAGTTCTACTCGGTGGCGGTGACCAACAACCGCCAGCAGGCCGATACTGGCACCAAGATGATCCACCTCGGCAAGAACACGAAGTCGACGATCGTGTCGAAGGGGATCAGTGCCGGCCGCTCGGACAACACCTACCGCGGGCTGGTCCGCGTCGCCCCGACCGCGGAGGGGGTGCGAAACTTCACCCAGTGCGATTCGCTCCTGCTCGGCGACCAGTGCGGCGCGCACACCATCCCGTACATCGAGGTGAGGAACCCGAGCGCGCAGATCGAGCACGAGGCGACCACCTCGAAGATCTCCGAGGACCAGATGTTCTACGCGATGTCGCGGGGACTGGACTCGGAAGCCGCGGTCGCGCTGATCGTCAACGGCTTCGCGCGCGAGGTGCTGCAACAGCTCCCGATGGAGTTCGCGGTCGAGGCGCAGAAGCTGCTCGGGATCAGCTTGGAAGGGTCGGTCGGATGAGCGCGATCATCGTATCGGGGTTCGTGATCTGCATCGCGACGGCGATGGTCCTTGCGCTGTGGTCCGGCGACAACATGAAGAAGAACGATTGATGCTTAGGGTCGACAATCTCCACGCCGAGATCGACGGCAAGGAAATCCTCAAGGGCCTCTCGCTCACCGTGAACGCGGGCGAGGTCCATGCGATCATGGGACCGAACGGCGCGGGCAAATCGACGCTCGGCTATGTGCTGGGCGGGCGGCCGGGGTATGAGGTCACCGGGGGGAGCGTGATGTTCCGACGTACCGCCGGCGCGGATGCCACTACGCCCGTTCGTGCCGAGCGGGGGCGAGGCACCTCGGATCAGTCCCGCGATTTCACTCGGGACGAACGGAGCGAGGGTGCACCCGCAACCGAAGGCGATTGGACCGACCTCCTCGCCCTCGCGCCGCACGAGCGCGCCGCCGCCGGCCTGTTCCTCGGCTTCCAATATCCGGTCGAGATCCCCGGCGTCTCCAACGTTCAGTTCCTGCGCGAGGCGCTCAACGCCCAGCGCGGGCATCGTGGCGAGAAGCCGCTCTCCGGGGGCGAGTTCCTCAAACTCGCCCGCGAGGAGGCGCGCAAGCTCGACATGGACGCCGAGATGCTCAAGCGCCCGGTCAACGTCGGCTTCTCGGGCGGCGAGAAGAAGCGCAACGAGATGGTCCAGATGGGCGTCGTCAATCCCAAGTTCGCGATCCTCGACGAGACCGATTCGGGGTTGGACATCGACGCGCTGCGCATCGTCGGCGACGGCATCAACCGCATCATGCGCGCCCCCGACAAGGCGGTGCTGCTGATCACCCACTATCAGCGGCTGCTCGACTATGTGCGACCGGACTTCGTCCACGTCCTCGCCGACGGTCGGATCACCCGCAGCGGCGGTGCCGAACTCGCGCACGAGCTGGAGCGACAGGGGTATGCCGAGGTGGCGGCGTAGGTCATGACCGTTCTCTCCCTCCCCTCCACGCGCGCGGAAGGCTGGCGCTGGGCCGATCTCGGTGCGCTCGCCGCCGCGGCCGCGCTCGCACCGATCGCGGCGGAGAGCCACGACTTCCTCGATCTTCCCGGCGCTCGGCTGCTGTTCGTCGACGGCGTGCTCGATGACGCCGCTTCCACCCTCGGCCGCGTCGCGCTGACCGAGGTCGCGGCGAGCGACCATCCGCTCGGCGCCCGCGCCCGCGCCGGCTGGTCGCTCCGCCTCGATGCCGAAGCCGTCGCCGACCCGGTGCAGATCGTCCACGTCGCCACCGGCCGCGAGAATCATTTGGCGGCCGAGATCGTCCTCGCCGATGGTGCCGCCGCGACCGTGGTCGAGACCTTCGTGGGCGCCGGCTGGCAGAACCGCTACACCCGGACCCGGCTCGGCAAGGGCGCACGGCTTCAGCGCAGCGTCCGCCTGCTCCAGCGCGCAGGCTTCGTGAGCGTGCGCGAGGAGGCCGAGATCGGCGAGGCGGCGAGCCTCGTCGCCGTCTTCCTCGGCGCGGGCGGGCAGGGCAGCCGGATCGACGCGCAGCTGACCGGCAGCGGCGAGGGGGCGTTCGTCGAATATGGCGGCGCGCTCCTCACCGCGGGCGAGCAGCGGCAGGAATGCGCGGTCCGCGTGAACCACGCGGTGCCCAACGGATCGAGCCGCCAGCTGTGGCGCGCGGTCGCCGCCGACCGGTCCGCCGCCAGCCTCGCCGCCGCGGTCGAGGTGTCGCGCCACGCGCAGAAGACCGACGGCGAGCAGTCGCTCCGCGGCCTGCTGCTGAACCGCACCGCCACCGTGAACCTCAAGCCCGAGCTCGAGATCTTCGCCGACGACGTGAAATGCGCGCACGGCGCGACCGTCGGCGAACTCGACGCGCGGGCATTGTTCTACATGGAGAGCCGCGGCATCCCGACCGCGCGCGCCACCGCGATCCTGACGCGCGCGTTCGTCGCCGACGCGCTGGAGCGGATCGGCAATGAGACGGTGAAGGCGGCGTTCGAGGCGGATGCGGATGCCTGGCTGGAGACGGCGCTGTGAGCGTCCTCACCGCCACGCGCGCGCTCGATCTCGTCGCGGACTTCCCCGCCATCCCCGACGGCTGGGCGTATCTGGACACCGCCGCCACCGCGCAGAAGCCGCAGCCCGTGATCGACGCGATCACGCGCGGCTATGCCGAGGATTACGCCACCGTCCACCGCGGCGTGTATCAGCGCTCGGCCGACATGACCGTGGCCTACGAGGCTGCGCGGCGGAAGGTCGCGCGCTTCCTCGGCGGGGCGGAGAGCGAATGCGTCTTCGTCCGCGGCGCGACCGAGGCGATCAACCTCGTCGCGCAATCCTGGGCGGCGACGCAGCTGAAGGCGGGCGACCGCATTCTGCTCAGCCAGCTCGAGCACCATTCGAACATCGTTCCCTGGCAGATGGTCGCCCAGGCGCACGGGCTCGCGATCGACGTGCTGCCGCTGACCGAAGACCAGCGCATCGACCTCGATGCGATGGCGCGGATCATCACGCCGGCGCACAAGCTCGTCGCGCTCGCCCATGTCTCGAACGTCCTCGGCAGCGTCCTCGACGTGCGCCGCGCGAGCGAGATCGCCCACTCCGCCGGTGCCAAGATCCTGATTGACGGCTGCCAGGCGGTCCCGCGCCTGCCGGTGAACGTCCGCGACCTCGGCTGCGACTTTTACGTCTTCTCCGCCCACAAGCTCTATGGCCCGACCGGGATCGGCGTCCTCTGGGGCTGGGCGGACCTGCTCGACGCGATGCCGCCGTACCAGGGCGGCGGCTCGATGATCGACAAGGTCACCTTCGAGCGCACCACCTACGCGCCCCCCCCGACCCGCTTCGAGGCGGGCACGCCGCACATCGTCGGCGCGCTCGGGCTCGCCGCCGCGATCGATTACGTCGAGGAGATCGGGCTGGAGGCGATCCACGCGCACGAGACCGCGCTGGTCTATCGGACGCGCGAGGCGCTCTCGACGCTCAACTCGGTCCGCCTGTTCGGGCCGGAGGACTCCGCCGGCATCGTCAGCTTCGCGGTCGAGGGGGTGCATCCGCACGACGTCGGTACCATCTTGGACGAGGCGAAGGTGGCGATCCGCGCGGGTCACCACTGCGCGCAGCCGCTGATGGGTGTGCTGGGTGTGGAAGCGACTGCGCGGGCGAGTTTCGGGGTCTATAACGGCCCGCAGGATATCGAAGCGCTGGTGCGCGGCATCGAACGAGTGACGAGGATCTTCGGATGAGCGAGTTCGAAACCCGGGAAGTCGAGAGCGTCGCGACCCCGCCGCGCGCGAAGGTGGAGGATGCGCGAGAGGGGTTCGAGCGCAAGCGCGACTATCTCGAAGGCTTCCTGGCGCAGCAGCCGGCGCAAGGTGACGCGCCGCACCAGCCCGGCGGCGCGCTCTACGAGGCGGTGATCGACGCGCTCAAGGAGATCTACGATCCCGAGATTCCGGTGAACATCTATGAGCTCGGGCTCATCTACGGGGTCGAGATCACCGACGCGGGCGCGGCCGCGATCACCATGACGCTGACCACCCCGCATTGTCCGGTCGCGGAGTCGATGCCGACCGAGGTCGAGATGCGCGTCGCCGCGGTGCCGGGAATCGCCTATGCCGACGTCAACCTCGTGTGGGAGCCCGCCTGGGATCCGGCCAAGATGTCCGACGAGGCGCGCCTCGAACTGGGGATGCTGTGATGGCGACGATGACCCGCGAACGCCCCAAGGCGCTGATCCTGACTTCGGGCGCAGAAACCCGTATCGCCGATCTGATGGCGAAGGCGCCCGCGGGCGCGATCGGGGTCAAGCTCTCCACCCCGCGCCGCGGCTGCTCTGGGTTGGCCTATTCGGTCGATTACGTCGCTGAGGCGACGCCGTTCGACGAGCGGATCGACACGCCGGGGGGGACATTGTTCGTCGATGGCGGCTCGATCCTCTATCTGATCGGCTCGACGATGGACTGGGTCGAGGACGATTTCACCGCCGGATTCGTCTTCGCCAACCCCAACGCCAAGGGCAGCTGCGGCTGCGGCGAGAGTTTCACGGTCTAGGCACGCCGAGCTTCTCTGCGATCCGCGCGACCTCCTCGTCGCTCGGCGGCTCGGGCAGGTCCTCGCCAGGTGCGAGGCCGTCGTCGGGCCAGCCGGGCGCGGTACCGGCGATGCTCTCGTTGATCGGCCGCTCGTTGGGCCCGTCGCTGATCTTCTCGCGGTCGTCCGCCATGATCCACCTCCGTTGCTCCCGAAAAGCGCGCGAGTGGCAAATGCGGTTCCGCTTCCCTATCCCCCGCCGCCTTTGATACGGCTTGCCGAAACGGGGGACGCGAGATGGCGGGGCTGCTGCGAAGAAAGACGATCACCGAGCAGCGCCCGGAGCACGCGCTCGCCCGCACCCTCTCCTGGCCGCATCTCGTCGCGCTCGGCGTCGGGGCGATCGTCGGGACGGGCATCCTCACGCTGATCGGCGTCGGCGCCGACCGCGCCGGGCCGGCGGTGCTGCTGAGCTTCGTCGTCGCCGGCGCGATCTGCGCGTGCGCCGCGCTCTGCTATGCCGAGATGGCGACCGCGATCCCCGCGAGCGGCAGCGCCTATACCTACAGCTATGCGGTGCTCGGTGAGATCATCGCCTGGGTGGTCGGCTGGTCGCTGATCCTCGAATATTCGCTGGTCGTCGCGACCGTCGCGGTCGGCTGGTCGGGCTATGCCACCGGCTTCCTCAAGGGCGTCGGCGTCGTCCTGCCCGACCCGCTGACCCACGGACCCACGCTGGCGAACGGTGCGCTGACGCACCCCGGCGTCAACCTGCCCGCCATCGTCATCATCGCCGTCGTCGCCGGGCTCCTGTGCCTCGGCACCCGCGAGAGCGCGCGGATCAACACCGCGCTGGTGATCCTCAAGATCGTCACGCTCGCGCTGTTCGTCGCGGTCGCGCTGCCGCATTTCGACGCCGCCAACCTCCACCCGTTCGCACCCTACGGCTACGGCTCGGTCGCGGGCGACGGCGGGGTCAAGTTCGGGATGATGGGCGCCGCCGCGATCATCTTCTTCGCCTTCTACGGCTTCGACGCGATCTCGACAGCGGCGGAGGAGACGAAGGACCCGAAGCGCGATCTCGCGATCGGCATCGTCGGCTCGATGATCGCCTGCACCGCGATCTACCTCGTCGTCGCGGCGGCGGCGGTCGGGGCGCTTGGCTTCGCGCGCTTCTCGAACTCGCCCGAGCCGCTGGCGCTGATCCTGCGGGAGATCGGGCAGGGGCGGGTCGCGACGATCGTCGCCGCCGCCGCCGCGATCGCGCTGCCGACGGTGATCCTCGGCTTCCTCTACGGCCAGAGCCGTATTTTCCTGGTGATGGCGCGCGACGGCTTCCTGCCGCAAAGCCTCGCCCGAGTTTCCGCGCGGGGGACGCCGGTCCGGATCACGGTGATGACCGCCGCCTTCGTCTCGGTGATCGCCGCGCTGACCCCGCTCGACGTGATCGCCAGCCTCGCAAACGCCGGCACGCTCTGCGCCTTCGTCGCGGTCGCCGCCTGCGTGCTGGTGATGCGCCGCCGCGGCGAGACGGTCGCGGGCGGCTTCCGGGTGCCGGCGGCGTGGATCGTCGCGCCGGCGGCGATCCTGGGCTGCTGCTACCTGTTCACCAGCTTGCAGAGCGTGACGCAGGTCTCGTTCGTCGTATGGAACGCGATCGGGCTGGCGGTGTACCTCCTCTACGGACGTCGCCGCGCGATCATCGCCTGATCAACCGCCCTTGGTCCAGACTTGGGTCCGGCAGAACGGGCCGATGCAGCCCTTGACCCGCAAGGTCGCGCCGTCGCGGGTGACGATCGAGCGATAGGTCTTACCGTTCCTCGGATCGTAGATGCGCCCGTTCCACTGGTCGCCCGCCGCGGTGAAGCCGGTGAGGAAGACCATGCCGAGAATCGGACGGGTGCGGAGCGCCGGATCGGGGTTGGCGACGTCGCGGGTCGGCTTGGACGCATCGACGATCAAGACCTTGGCGATCCGCCCGCAGACCGCCACGCCGCCGCCGTTGCCGTGGCACGGCCCGACCTCGACCAGCGCCGCTTTGTCCGAGGTGATCCAGCGTCCGGTGATCGGCGCGGGCGCCGCGGCGACGGTCAGCAGTGCCGCCGCCGCAAGCATTAGCCGCCTCATGCCGCCAGGTTCCGCAGCACGTAGTGGAGGATGCCGCCGTTGAGGAAATATTCGAGCTCGTTGACGGTATCGATCCGGCAGCGCGCGGTGAAGGTCTCGGTCGCGCCGTCGGCGCGCCTCAGCGTGACCTCGACGTCTTGGCGCGGGCGCAGCCCGGCGACGTTCGCGATCGAGAAGGTCTCGTCCCCCGTCAGCCCCAGCGTCGTCCGGTCGGTCCCCGCCGCGAACTGGAGCGGCAGCACGCCCATCCCGACCAGGTTGGAGCGGTGGATGCGCTCGAAGCTCTCGGCGATCACCGCGCGGACGCCGAGCAGGTTGGTCCCCTTCGCCGCCCAGTCGCGCGACGAGCCGGTGCCGTATTCCTTGCCCGCGACCACCACCAGCGGCACCCCGTCCGCCTTGAAACGCATCGCCGCGTCGTAGATCGGCATGATCTCGCCGTTATAACGGCTCATCCCGCCTTCGACGCCCGGGACCATCTCGTTCCTGATGCGGATGTTGGCGAAGGTGCCGCGGACCATGATCTCGTCGTTGCCGCGCCGCGCGCCATAGCTGTTGAAGTCGGCGCGCCCGACCTGGCGCTCCTGAAGGTACGAGCCGGCGGGCGAATCCGCCTTGATCGAGCCGGCGGGCGAGATGTGATCGGTGGTGATCGAATCGCCCAGGATCGCGAGCGGCTTGGCCTCGACGATGTCGGCGACCGGCGCCGGCGTCATCGTCATCCCCTCGAAATAGGGCGGATTGTGGATGTAGGTCGATCCCGCGGGCCAGGTGTAGGTGTCCGACCCTTCGACCTCGATCGCGCGCCACTTGGCGTCGCCCGCGTAGACGTTGCCGTAGCGGGCCCGGAACATGCCGTCGTCGATGTTCGCCGCCATGACCTGCGCGATCTCGTCGTTGCTCGGCCAGATGTCCTTGAGGTACACGTCGCCGCCGTCGCTGCCCTGCCCGATCGGGCATTCGACCATGTCCTCGGTCACCGTGCCCTTGAGCGCATAGGCGACCACCAGCGGGGGCGAGGCGAGGAAGTTGGCGCGCACGTCGGGCGAGACGCGCCCCTCGAAGTTGCGGTTGCCCGACAGCACCGAGGCGGCGACGAGATCGTTCTCGTTGATCGCCGTCGAGATGGGTGCGGCGAGCGGCCCCGAATTGCCGATGCAGGTGGTGCAGCCGTAGCCGACGAGGTTGAACCCGATCGCGTTGAGGTCCTCGGTCAACCCCGCCTTGTCGAGATAGTCGGTCACGACCTGCGACCCGGGCGCGAGCGAGGTCTTGACCCAGGGCTTGGGGGTGAGCCCGTAGGCGCGCGCCTTGCGGGCGACCAGCCCGGCGGCGACCAGCACCGACGGGTTCGAGGTGTTGGTGCAACTGGTGATCGCCGCGATCACGACGTCGCCGTCGCCGATGTCGTGATCGCGACCCTCGACCGCGACGCGCTCGGGACGCTCCTTGTGGTAGATCTTGAACAGGTCGCCGTTGAACACCTCGTCGACCTTGGACAGCGACACCTTGTCCTGCGGGCGCTTCGGCCCCGCGAGGCTCGGTACCACCGTCGACATGTCGAGCTCGAGCGTGTCGGTGAACACCGGGTCGGGGGCGTCGGCGGTGCGCCACATCCCCTGCGCCTTGGCATAGGCCTCGACCAGCGCGACGGTCTCGTCGGGGCGGCCGGTGAGCCGCAGATACTCCATCGTCCGCTCGTCGACCGGGAAGAAGCCGCAGGTCGCGCCGTACTCGGGCGCCATGTTGGCGATCGTCGCGCGGTCGGCGAGCGTCATGTGCTGGAGGCCGTCGCCGTAGAATTCGACGAAGCGCCCCACCACGCCCTTGGCGCGAAGCATCTGCGTGACGGTCAGTACCAGATCGGTCGCGGTGATGCCCTCGTTCAGCGATCCGGTCAGCTTGAAGCCGACGACCTCGGGAATCAGCATGCTGACCGGCTGGCCGAGCATCGCCGCTTCCGCCTCGATCCCGCCGACACCCCAGCCCAGGATCGCCGCGCCGTTGACCATCGTCGTGTGGCTGTCGGTGCCGACCAGCGTGTCGGGATAGGCAAAGGTGGTGCCGTCGGGCGCCGTCGAAGACCACACCGCGCGGCCGATATATTCGAGGTTCACCTGGTGGCAGATGCCCGTCCCCGGCGGGACGACCTGAAAATTGTCGAGCGCCTTCGATCCCCATTTCAGGAACTCGTAGCGCTCGCCGTTGCGCTGATATTCCAGCTCGACGTTGTCGGCGAACGCCTTGGGCGTCCCAAACTCGTCGACCATCACGCTGTGATCGATGACGAGGTGGACCGGGACCTGCGGGTTGATCTTCTCCGGGTCGCCGCCGAGCGCGGTCATCGCGTCGCGCATCGCCGCGAGATCGACGACGCAGGGGACGCCGGTGAAGTCCTGCATCAGCACCCGCGCGGGGCGGTACTGGATCTCGCGATTGGGCTGGACCGGGTTCTGCTGCCAGTCGACGATCGCCTGGACGTCCGCCTCGGTCACCGTCTTGCCGTCTTCGAAACGGAGCATGTTCTCCAGCAGGACCTTCATCGAGAAGGGCAGGCGGCTGATGTCGCCGAACTTCTGCTCCGCGGCGGCCAGCGCGAAGTAATCGTACGAGGTGTCGCCGACGGTCAGCGTCCGGCGGGCGTTCAGCGTGTCGTGGCCGATGGCGGTCATTCAGGGTCCTTCCCATGAAGGCCCGGTGGAGCGCGGCGGAGAGGCGGGGCAGGGGGCCACCGCTTGGGGCGCGCCCGGTCGGGCGAGAGCTTGCGAGTTTGAAAAGCGCCTTAGCGAGCGCGGGCGAACGGGGGAAGGCGCGAAAGCGAGCGGAAACGGTTGAGCCTCACTATATGGTGCGGTGCAGCAACCGACCGGGCCGGTCGGCCGTTGAAAACAGGTCACGGTAGCGCCGTGGCCAGGAGACGTCCCTTGCGAAGCATGACCGACACGATCACCCGCCTGACCGCGCTCGGCCAACGACCGATCGCCGCGTCCGGCGACGCGGGCGGGCTGGACGAATTGCGCGATTTCGGGACCAATCCGGGGGCGCTCCGCGCGCTGTCCCATATCCCCGTCGCGCTCGCGGACGGCGCCCCGCTGGTGGTCGTGCTCCACGGCTGCACCCAGACCGCCGCCGGCTACGACCGCGGCTCCGGGTGGTCGGCGCTCGCGGACGAGCTCGGCTTCGCGGTTCTCTTCCCCGAGCAGCAGCGCGCCAACAACGCGAACCTGTGCTTCAACTGGTTCGCTCGCGACGACATCCGGCGCGGTGCGGGCGAGGCGCTGTCGATCCGGCAAATGGTCGCGACGATGGTCGAGCGTCACCGCCTCGATCCGGCGCGGGTGTTCGTGACGGGCCTGTCCGCAGGCGGCGCGATGGCGTCGGCGATGCTCGCCACCTATCCCGAGGTGTTCGCGGGCGGCGCGATCATCGCCGGGCTGCCGTTCGGCACCGCTTCGTCGATGCCCGAGGCGTTCGACCGGATGCGCGCGCACGGCGGCCCGCGCGCGGCGGAGCTCGGCGCGATCGTGACGGCGGCGTCCGATCACGCGGGAGACTGGCCGATCGTTTCGGTGTGGCACGGCGGCGCCGACGCGACCGTCAGCCCGGCCAACGCCGAACTGATCGTCGAACAATGGCGCGGGCTCCACGGCCTCGCCGCCGAGCCTGACGCGACCGCGGTCTCCGGAACGCACACCCACCGCGTCTGGCGCGACGCGGCCGGGCGCGCGGTGATCGAGGAGCACCGGATCGCGGGTCTCGGCCATGGCACCCCGCTCAGCACCGCCGGTCCTGACGGCGGCGGGGTCGCGGGGCCGTACATGCTGGAGGCCGGCGTCTCCTCGACCCGCGAGATCGCGCGCTTCTGGGGGCTGGAGCGCGGGATCGCCACGAAGAGGTCGCCGCGCGCCGAACCCGTGCCGGCGGTGCCGGTCGGCCGGCCCGACCGCGCAGAGCCCGTACCGTCGAGCCCGGGGCGGGCGCGAACCGGCGTCACCGCGATCATCGAAGACGCGCTCCGCACTGCGGGGCTGATGCGTTAGCCGCTCACGTCACCAGCCGCTTCAGCCGCGCCACCGTATCCGCCTCCGCCGCGGGCTTGTCGCTCCGGATGCGCGCGATCCGCGGGAAGCGCATCGCGAGGCCCGACTTGTGCCGCGATGAGGCGTGGATCGAATCGAAGGCGATCTCCAGCACCAGCGTCTTCTCGACCTCGCGCACCGGCCCGAACCGCGCGGTGGTGTGATGCCGCACGAAACGGTCGAGTTCGCGCAGCTCCTCGTCGGTGATCCCCTGATACGCCTTGCCGACCGGGAGCAGCTCGCCACCTTCCGTCCAGCAGCCGAAGGTATAGTCGCTGTAGTAGGACGATCGTCGCCCGCTGCCGCGCTGCGCGTACATCATCACGCAGTCGGCGGTGAGCGGATCGCGCTTCCACTTGTACCACAGCCCCGCGCGCCGCCCGCCGACATAGGGGGAATCGCGGCGTTTCAGCATCACCCCCTCGATCGCCGCGTCGCGGGCGCCGGCGCGGATGCCTTCGAGTTCGGTGAAGTCCGCCGCCTCGATCACGGCGGACAGGTCGAACCGCTCGGCCGGCAGCCGCGGGGCGAACGCCTCCAACCGCGCGCGCCGCTCGGTCCACGGCAGCGACCGCAGGTCCTCCGCGCCGTCGAACAGGATGTCGTAGAGGCGGACGAAAGCCGGGGCCTCGGCGAGCATCTTCGCCGAGACGACCTTGCGCCCCAGCCGCTGCTGGAGCGCGTTGAAGCTGCCGGCTTCTCCCCCCTGGAACTCGCCTCTGACCAGCAGCTCGCCGTCGAGCGCCCCCGCGACCTGGAACGCCTCCGCCACGTCGGGGAAGGCGCGCGTCACGTCGTCGCCGGTGCGGCTGTAGAGCCGCGTCTCCCCCGCGACATGGACCAATTGCACGCGGATGCCGTCCCACTTCCACTCGGCGGCGTACTCCGCGAGATCGACTCGCAGGTCCTCCAGCGGATGCGCGAGCATGAAGGGGCGGAACACCGGCACGTCGGCGGGGGTCGGCTGCGCGCCGTTCCCTTCCGCCCAGGCGAACAGCGCGGGATAGGGCGGGTCGATCCCGTGCCACACCTCCTCGACCGCCTCGACGTCGAGCCCGAAGGCGTCCGCCAGCGCCTGCTTCGCGAGCCGCGCCGACACGCCGACGCGCAACTCGCCCGTCGCCATCTTGATCAGCGCGAACCGCTCGTCGGCGTCGAGCGTGTCGAGCATCGCCGCCAGCGCCTCGCCCGCCTGCGCCTTGGGCAGGTGCATCAGCCGATCGACCGCCTGGGAGAGAGACATGGCGCCGTCGGTCCCACGTCCCTCGACTTCGCTCGGGACGGACGAAGCGGGGGCACGATTCCCGTTCGTGTCGAGCGAAGTCGAGACACGCGAACCGGGCCGCGCAGGCCACATCAGCGAGACCGTCTCCGCCGTGTCGCCGACGAAGTCGCGGCTCATCCGGAACAGCACCGGATCGACCCGCTCGTCGACCATCGCGCGGATCACCGCGGGCTTGACCCCGGGCAGGTCGAGGTCCCCGGTCAGCGCCGCCATCGCCCAGCCGCGGTCAGGGTCGGGCGTCGCGTGCAGGTAATCGGCGATCAGCTTGAGCTTCGCGTTGCGCGAGCGGGTGTAGATCAGCCGATCGAGGAGCGCGGCGAAGGCGTGCATGGGGGCGGGAACGCGCGAGAGCGGCTCCGTCTCCTCTCCCTTTCGGCGAGGGGAGCATCTAGGACCAGCCGATGCGCCGCATCGCCGTCAGCCTCATCGCTCTGGTCCTGCTCGCCGCCGCGGTCGCTGCGATCGGCCTCGCCGACGCGCGCGCCGATCCGGTCGTCCGCCGCGTCTCGCTTTCGCTGCCGCGCTGGCCCGCGGGCGCGCCGCCGGTCACCGTCGCGCTGCTCAGCGACATCCATCTCGGCAGCTGGGCGATGGACGAGGGCCGGCTGGCGCGGATCGTCGCCCAGACGGACGCGCTTCATCCCGATCTGGTGGTGCTCGCCGGCGATTTCGTGAATGGGCACGAGCCCGGATCGGCGCCCGCCGTCGCGCCGGCGCTGACCCGCGCATTGGCGAAGCTTCGCGCGCGGCTCGGCGTCGTCGCGGTCCTCGGCAACCACGATCACTGGACCGGCTTCGCCACCGTCGTCCGCGCACTCGCCGCCGCCGGGATCAGCCCGCTCGAAAACGAGGCGATCGTGCGCGGGCCGCTCGCGATCGGCGGGGTCGCGGACGCCTATACCCATCACGACCGCACCGCGGCGACCGTCGCCGCGACGCTGAAGCTCGCCGGCGCGCCGCTGATCGTCACCCACTCGCCCGACATCGCGCCGCAGATCGGGGCCGCGACGCCGGTGCTGCTCGCCGGCCACACGCACTGCGGCCAGTGGGTGCTGCCGCTGATCGGCGGACCGACCGTGCCCTCGCGCTACGGTCAGCGCTATCGCTGCGGCGTCATTCGCGAAGGCGCGCGGGCATTGGTCGTCACCGGCGGCGTGGGGACGAGCCTGCTCCCGCTGCGCTACGGCGCGGCACCGGACCTGTGGCTGGTGACCTTGGGGCCGCAGCCCCCCGCCGGCTGACGGCGCGCTGGTGGCGTTGGTCCCCGCCCGGACGGGGACCCCGGCGACCGTCAGCCCTGCTTGCGCGTCGCCTCGAACAGGAACCAGGCGCGCAGCTCGGCCTCGTCGGTCCAGGTATCGACGATGCCGCTGGTGGCGTTGTCCTTCGCCTCCTCGGCGGCGGCCTTCACCTCGCGGAAGTTCTCGACCAGCCGCTGGTTGTCGGCGCGCAGCTCGGCGAGCATGTCGTCTGCGGGGACGAACGCGCGGTCGTTGTCGACGATCGTCTGCCGACGCGACACGTCGCCTACCGAGCGCAGCGTCGTCCCGCCGATCTTGCGCACGCGCTCCGCGATCGCGTCGGTCACCCCCAGGATCTGCGCCGCCTGATCGTCGAGCAGCAGATGATAGTCGCGGAAGTGCGGCCCCGAGACGTGCCAGTGGAAGTTCTTGGTCTTCAGATACAGCGCGAAGGCGTTGGCGAGCGCGGCGTTGAGCGCGTCCGCGACCGAACGCACGTCGTTGCGCTGCAGGTCGGTCGGGGTGTCGAGCATCGGGTTTTCGGCCATGGCGGATCTCCGTCGAGGGGTGATTTCGTGTGTGAAACGAAGGCCCGCGGGAATCTATCCGGCGATTTTCCCGACCATGTTCATCCGATCAGCCGCATCGCCGACAGGCCGAGGATCGCGCCCGCGAGGGCGAGGATCACCCCGCTCGCGATCCGTACCGGCTTGAGCGGCAGCGCTTGCCATTTCGCCTCGCCGAGCACGATCGCGGGCGCACACACCGCCAGTGCGCCCAGCGTCGCCCCGATCGGGGCCGCCCAGGGGAGCGTCGACCGCGCGGCGAGCGCGGCGGTGACGAACTGCATCCGGTCGCCGAACGCCATGATCGCGAGGCCCGTCACGCTCGTCCCGAACGCGCCGAGACGCCAGCCGGCGAGCCGGTCGGGACTCTTCTTCGACACCTGGACGCTGATCCCGGCGAGGACCAGCGCCAGCGCCAGCAGCAGCAGGCTGGAGTTCGGCGTCAGCAGCCGGGCGACGAGCAGGCCGCCGATCGTGCCGACCGTGTTGTTGACCGCGAGCGCCACCGCCGCCGCGACCAGCAGCGTGCCGGGCGAACGGTAGCGGTCCGCCAGGATCGCGGCGAGCCACGGGGTGCGGTCACCGATCTGGGTCAGCGCGCCGAGCACCAGCGCCGCCATCAGCGCGTCCATGATCCCCCGAGCCGCTCCCACGTCCAATCGTCTCGCGCGAAGGCGAGGGATGGCTTCCACCGCTGGAGCGGCGCCTCGACTTCGCTCGGCACGAACGGGATATGATTCGTGTTCAGTGCCTTATCCCGCCAGCCGCACCGTGCAGGCAGCGGCATAGCTGTCGGCGGCGGCGCGGTCCTGCCGCTCGCTCGCGATCGCGTCGCGAAGCAGCGTCAACCAGGCGTGGATCAGCGGGCCATGCTCGCCGCGCCCCAGCGCCGCCTCCAGCGCCTCGGCCACGACTGCGGCGGGGATCATCCCATGCCGCCGGGCGACGCTGCGGATCGCGTCGACCTCGTCCGCGAGCCCGGGCGCTTCGCCGCGCCCGTCGAGCGCGACCAGCCGGCGCGTCAGATCCGCTCTCACGCCGTCGATCCCGTTTGCGATCACCGCGCACCCCCTCGTTCGTCGCGCCGATGGTCGCCGATCGCGGTCACGATCCGGTTAACGCGCGCGCCCGATCTTGACTCGGGGCGGCACCTCCGTCATGCGCCGCCGTCTGACAGCGGCGAGCACGGGTTCGCCGCTCTTTTCGTTTGAGATTTGCAAGGACTGGGGCTCATGGCCAAGCCGACCACCGTCAAGATCAAGCTGGTGAGCACCGCCGACACCGGCTTCTTCTACGTCACCAAGAAGAATCCGCGCACCAAGACCGAGAAGCTGTCGTTCACCAAGTACGATCCCAAGGTGCGCAAGCACGTCGAGTTCAAGGAAGCCAAGATCAAGTGAGCTTGGCGCAGCGGATTAGCGCCAGCTAATCCGCGCCGCGGCGCCAAGCGCGGCCGGCGTTGGCCTGCCGACGACCGACGATCCTGTCCTGAGCGCCTGCCATGGCAGGCAGTCGAAGGGCGGCTTCGCCGCGGCGCGCCGCCTCACATAGAACGAACCGGAGTCGCGGGCGCCCACGCCCGCGGCTCTTGCCGTTTCCGCGCGCCGCCACCCGGTGTAGGCTCCGGCCCATGACCTTCCCGATCGACGCCGTCCGCGCCCGCTTCCCCGCGCTCCACGTCACCGACGATGGCCGCCCCCGCGTCTATTTCGACGCGCCCGGCGGCACCCAGGCGTGCGAGGACGCGATCGCCGCGATGGCCGCTCACCTCCGCACCGGCACCGCCAATTCGGGTGGCGCCTTCGCCACCTCGGTCGCGACCGACTCGGCCTCCACCCAAGCCCACCGCGCCGCCGCCGACCTCCTGGGCGGGGCCGCGGAGGAGATCGCGTTCGGCCCCAACATGACCTCGCTGACCCTCGCCGTCTCGCGTGCGCTCGCCCGCGACCGGGGCGAGGGCAACGAGCTGGTGCTGACCCGGCTCGATCACGACGCCAATGTCGCGCCCTGGCTGGAGGTCGCCGCCGATCGCGCGATGACGGTCCGCTGGCTCGATTTCGATTCCGTGACCGGCCGTCTCCGCCTCGATCGGCTGCCCGAGCTGCTGAGCGATCGCACCCGCCTCGTGGCGGTCGGCGGCGCAAGCAACGCGCTCGGCACCGTCAACGATCTGGCCGCGATCATCGCCGCGGTCCGTGCCGGGTCGGACGCCTTGGTCTATGTCGACGCGGTCCAGCTCGCGCCGCATCTCCCGATCGACGTCCGCGCGCTCGGCTGCGACCTGCTCGCCTGCTCGCCCTACAAGCTGTTCGGCCCGCATCTGGGCCTGCTCTGGTGCCGCGCCGACCTCGCCGAGCGCATCCGCGCCTACAAGGTCCGCCCCGCCGGGACCGAAGGCGCGCACCGGTTCGAGACCGGCACCCCCTCGTTCGAGGCGCAGGCGGGGTTCGCCGCGACGGTCGACTATCTCGCCTGGCTCGGCGGCGAAGTCGCGCCCGGCGCCGTCACCCGCCGCGACCGCCTCGTCGCCGCCTTCGAAGCCGCCACCGCCTACGAGCGCGACCTCGGCGAACGCCTGTTGGCGGGGTTGAAGCGCCTCAACAGCGTCCGCCTCTACGGACCCGAGACGATGAACGCCCGCGTCCCGACCTTCGCCTTCACCGTCGCGGGGCACCACCCCGATGCGGTGGCGCAGCACCTCGCCGACCGCGGCATCTTCGCCTGGTCGGGCCATTTCTACGCGGTCGAGGTGATCGCCCGGCTCGGGCTGGAGGAGTCGGGCGGGCTGGTGCGGGTCGGGCTGTGCCACTACAATACGGTCGAGGAGGTCGACCGGCTGCTGGCGGCGCTTGCGGAGTTGGGGGCCTAAACCAGCCCGTTCACCACCTGCATGAACCGCGCGAGGCTGATCGGCTTCGACACATATGCCTCCGCCCCTGCCGCACGGATGCGCTCCTCGTCCTCCCGTCCGGCGTAAGCGGTCACCGCCATCACCGGGATCGCGCGCAGCTCGGCGTCGGCCTTCAGCTCCAGGATCAGCTCGTAGCCCGTCACGTAGGGCATCTGGATGTCCATGACGATCAGGTCCGGCCGCGTCTCGCGGGCGCGCGCCACCGCCTCGCGGCCGTCGCGCACGGGCTCCGCTGCGAAATCGTGCGCGCGCAGCAGGTCGCAGAACAGCTTCAGGTTGAGTTCGTTGTCCTCGACAACGAGCACCCTTTTCGCCACGCGCTGACTCACTCCCACCGATCCCGACAGCAAGGTAAGCGATGCTCCGCCGCGACACAAACGCCGACACGAAAGACGCCGACACGCTGGCGCTCGAGGCGCTTGCCTGGGCGCTGTCCGATCCGGACCGCGCGCGGCGGCTGCTCGACCTGACCGGGCTCGACCCGGCCGACCTGCGGACGCGCGCGGGCGACCCGGCGGTGCTCGGCGCGGTCTTGGGCTTCCTCCAGGCGTATCAACCGGATCTGCTGGCGTGCGCCGACGCGCTGGACACTACGCCCGATCGGCTGGTCGCGGCGCAGGAGGCGTTATCGTGAAGCCGCTGCTGATCACCGACTGCGACGAGGTGCTGCTCCACATGGTCCGCCATTTCGGCGACTGGCTGGGCGAGGCGCACGAGATCGATTTCCAGCCCTCGTCCTGGGAGCTGATGAAGAACATGCGCCGCCGCGACGGTCGCACCATCGCGCCGACCGAGCTGTTCGGCTTTCTCGATGGCTTCTTCCCCGATCAGATGGGGCGCCAGACGCTCGTCCCGCATGCCCGCGAGGCGCTGGCGTCGCTGGCCGAGCAGGCCGACATCGTCGTCCTCACCAACCTCCAGGACCAGTGCCGCACCGCGCGGATCGAGCAGCTCGCCGCGTTCGGGATCGAACACCGGGTCGAGTGCAACCAGGGTCCCAAGGGCGGGCCGGTCGCGCGGATCGTCGAGGAGTTCGGCAATCCGGTCACCGTCTTCGTCGACGACCTGCCGCACCACCATAGCTCGGTCGCGAAGGACGCGCCGCAGGTCCACCGTCTCCACATGGTCGCCGAGCCCGCGCTCGCCCCTGGCGTGCCGCCCGCGCCCGACGCGCACGCGCGGATCGACGACTGGCGCGAGGCGCTGCCCTGGATCACCGCCCGCTTCGCCGCGGGCGAACCCGCCACCAACGAACAGGAGATTCAAGCATGACCGAACACGTCGACCGCGCTCTCGAACGGCTGGGCCTCACGCTGCCGCAAGCCGCCGCTCCCGTCGCCGCCTACGTCCCGACCGTGCTCGCCGGCACTCTGCTCCACCTCTCCGGGCAGCTGCCGTTCAAGGACGGCAAGGTCGTCACCGGCCGTCTCGGCGAAACGCTGTCGCTCGAGGAAGGTCAGGACGCCGCGCAGCGCTGCGCGCTGATGGTGGTCGCGCAGGTCAAGGCGGCGCTCGGCGACCTCGTCCGGGTCAGGCGCGTCGTCAAGCTCGGCGTGTTCGTCAATTCCGCCGCCGACTTCACCGATCAGCCGAAGGTGGCGAACGGCGCGTCCGAGTTGATGGTCGCGCTGTTCGGCGACGCGGGCAAGCACGCGCGCTCGGCCGTCGGCGTCCCCGCCCTGCCGCTTGGCGCGGCGGTGGAGGTCGACGCGATCTTCGAGGTCGAGTGACGAGGCTTTCCGCTCCGTTCGTCCCGAGCGAAGTCGAGACACATGGTCCCTCGACATCGCTCGGGACGAACGGTGGTGGGAACGGTTGAGCCTTGGCGCTCCGACCCTACGTTAGCCCCGCATGTCCTCCGTCACCGCCCGCCTCGCCGACGGCGTCGCTTCGATCCCCGCCGCCGACTGGGACGCCTGCGCGGGCGCGGCCAATCCGTTCGTCAGCCACGCCTTCCTGTCGGCATTGGAGGAGTCCGCGAGCGTCGGCGCGCGCAGCGGCTGGCAGCCGATCCCGATCCTGGTCGAAGGCGACGACGGCCGCCCGCTCGCCGCCGCCCCCGCTTACGCCAAGGGGCACAGCCAGGGCGAATATGTCTTCGACCACGCCTGGGCCGACGCCTGGGAGCGGGCGGGAGGGAATTACTACCCCAAGCTCCAGGTCGCCGCGCCCTTCACGCCCGTGCCGGGGCCACGCCTCCTGCTTCGCGACGAGACCGCCGGGCCGGCGCTGATCGCCGCGATCGAGGCGGTGACCGACCAGCACAACCTGTCCAGCGCGCACGCGACCTTCGTCGCGCCGAAGCAGGTCCCGCTGTTCGAGGCGGCGGGTTGGCTGATCCGCGAGGGCACGCAGTTCCACTGGAAGAACGACGGCTTCGCGAGCTTCGACGACTTCCTCGCCACCCTCGCCAGTCGCAAGCGCAAGGCGATCCGCAAGGAACGCGCCGCTGCCGTCGAGGGGTTGACGATCCGCCATCTCACCGGCGCCCAGATCGGGCGGCGCGAGTGGGATGCCTTCTGGGCCTTCTACCAGGACACCGGCAGCCGGAAGTGGGGCCGCCCCTATCTGACCCGCTCGTTCTTCCCGTTGCTCGGGCAGACGATGGGGGACAGGGTGCTGCTGATCCTCGCCGAGCGCGACGGGCGGCCGATCGCGGGGGCGCTCAATCTGATCGGCGCGGACGCGCTCTACGGCCGCTATTGGGGCTGTACCGAGGACGTGCCGTTCCTCCATTTCGAGCTGTGCTATTATCAGGCGATCGACGCCGCGATCGCGCGCGGGCTCGCCACGGTTGAGGCGGGGGCGCAGGGCGAGCACAAGCTCGCCCGCGGCTATGCCCCGGTGGCGACCTGGTCGGCGCACTACATTCCCGACGCGGGGTTCCGGCGAGCGGTGGCGGACTTCCTGATGCGCGAGCGCCACGCGGTCGAGCACGAGCAGGCGGTGCTGGAGACGATGACCCCGTTCAAGCGGGGGTGAGCTACCAGAAGCGGGCGGGCATCGTCGCCGGGTCATAATCCGGCGGCGGGACCGCGTGATCGACCCGGTAGAGCACGCTCGCCCCGCGTCGCCACACCGGCACGAGCCCTTGCAGCATCCGCGGATCGTGCGACGGCGGGCGGATCAGCCAGACGTAGTCGAAGGCGTCGCGGGGGAATTGGAGAAGCGCGCGGTTGATCGGCCGCCACCATTCGCGCGAGCATTGGAAAGGCGTGACGATCTCGGACGGGTCATGCGCGAAGCCGCGCGCCGCCCGGTATTTCACCGTCAGCAGCTGCGCGCCCGGCATCGACCATTGATCGTTCGAATACGCCGCGCGCCGCTCGAGCGCGAGCGCGGCCATATGCTCCATCCGCGACATCATCCACGGGTTGCTGCACGGCTGCCCGAAGAAGGTCACCAGCCGTGCGCCGACCGGCACATGATCGAGCGCCGCGAGCTCGCGGTCGTAGTTGCGGTCGAACAGCGCGTAGCTCCAGGTCGTGGCGCCGATCCGCGCGACGAAGAAGACCAGGCCGATCGCGGCGATCGCGCTGGCGCGCCGGGCGTTCATCGCCGCCTTGGGCCGGATCGCCAGGACGGCCACCGCGACCAGGAACGGCGCGAGGCGCATGTCGGCATAGGCCGATCCGAACACGACGCGGGGCAGCAGCACGAACACCGCCAGCAGCGCGACCGCCGACAATGCCAGGTTGCGCGAATATTCGGTCGCCCGGTCCCGCGCGCTGTTGACCAGCACCAGCACGATCACCGCGGTCGAGGCGATGTCGAACGCCAGCCAGCGGTCGCGGAACACCATCGTCAGCCACTGCGTCTTGGCATGCCAGTTGAACCAGTCGCCGGTCTCGCCGGTGACATGATCGCCCGATCGCCAGAACACCATCAGCGCGATCGGGAGCGCCAGCGGAAGACAACCGAGCCCGGCGCGCACCCACGCCTTCGGCCAGCCGAGCCAGCCGTCGGGCTTCTTGTCGTGCTGCCGGATCAGCTCGGCCGAGAAGGCGAGCACGCCCAGCACCCCCCATCCGAAGGTGTGGCAGACCCAGAGCAGGCAGGCGAGCGGCAGGAACACAGCCGTCCGGAAAGCGAGGCGATGCTGCCGTCCCAGCCGCAGCCACCAGGCGAACAGGCACAGCGCCAATCCCATCGACAGCGCGAAGTTCACGAACCCGAACTGGAACGGGAAACTGTAGGCGAAGGGTAGCGCGAACAGGGCATGCGGCGGGATCCGCCCGTGGACCTCGCGTGCGATCCACAGCAGGCCGAATACGGTGAGCGCCGGGATCGTCAGGACGATCAGCTTGACCGCGAGCTCGAGCCCAAGGACGTGCTCCAGCGGGATCACCAGCAGGTCGATCCCGAGATTGCCGATCAGCTGCCAGCGGAATTCGTACCATTGGCGCAGCCAAGGATAGGCGTCCCAGTCGAGCTGGACGCGGTAGCGCCCCATATGGCCGGGCAGGTCGACGAGTGGGGGGATGTCCGGCCAGAGCAGGGGGACGCAGGCGAGGAGGGTCAGCGCCGCGACGAACAGGCGCGTCTGCCACCACCTTAGCCCCGTTTGCGCCATCCCGGGAGGCTCTTAGGGCAGGGCGGCGTCAGGACAAGCGCTGTTTGGGCCGGGCGATGCGCCAGACGAGCAGGTGTGTCCCCCGGAGCGCAACCGGAGTCAGCCAGGCGAATTGCTCCCCCCGCTCGAGCCGCGCCCACAGCCCGTTCGGCGCGTCGTGCTTGTACAGCTCGGTCTCGTTCGCGCCGGGGCAGCCGACGAGATAATCGGCCCCGCTTGCCGCGATCAGCCCGTGCGCGACCTCCGGCGGCGCGAGATAGGCAGCGATCACACGGTGCATCGCCGCGCCGTTGCGGTGGTAGCCGCCCGCGATCGCGCGGTGCGGCGTCGTCGCGAGAATCGCGGGGGTGAGGTCGATCGGCGCGAACAGCGTCGCGGTCGGCAGCGCCGCCAGCCGCGGGATCTCGCGCGGCGGATCGCACGGAACGGCCCCGGTGAGCCAAGCCGACGGCGCGGCGACCGGCGCGGCGCGCATCCCGAACGCCGCGCCCGCGACGAGTCCGGGCGTCGCCGCGAGGAACGCGGCCGCGGTCGCGAGCGTGCGCCCGGCCGTACTCGCCACCGCCCGCGCTCGGGTCAGCAGACGGTGGAGCAGCCAGGCCGCGCCCGGAAGCGCCAGCGCGTTGGCGGTCGCGCCGGTCCGCATCACCAGGATGGACAGCGCGAACGCCGCGCCGGCGATGCCGAGCAGCATCGCCCAGCGTGTCCGCGCCTCGCCCGTGCTCGCGCGCCACGCCAGTACCGCGCCGACCAGACCAGAGATCGGCAGCCCGACCGTCATCGCCGCCCAGGCGGGGATCTGGTCCCACACCGGCAAACCTTCGGAGACATTGACGTACCAGAAGCGATAGACGAGCGGATCGAGCGTCGCGAACGGTCCCTTCGCGCAGACCGGCGCGCCGAGCCTGACGGTCGCCAGCGCCGCTGCCCCCGCGAGCGCCAGCGCCCCGATGCGAACCGCCAGGCGGCGCGGCGCGGCCGCGATCGCCGCCGCCGCGCCGCCGCACGCGATCGCGAGTCCTGCGATCCAGACCGGCGCGATCGCGTCGCAGGCGGGAGCGAACACCATCGGCCCTCGCGTCGCGACGTGGAGCAGCGTCACGGCCGTCGGTAGCGCCGCCGCCAACGCCAGCGCCTGCGCCCGCCGGGTCGGATCGATGGCCCAGGCGAGCAGGGCGACGGCGATGACGATGGCGGTGATCGGCAGCCCTTCGAGCGAGATCGTCACCAGCGTGGCGAGGCAGCCGCCGGCGATCGCCCCCGATCGCGCGTCGGATCTCCCGAACAGCGCGACCACCGCGCCGAGCGCGGCGGCGATCTGCCAGCCGTGGTGATCGATCCGGACCGGCTGGAGCTGGTAGATGAGCGGCACCGACAGCGCGGCGAGCAGGACCGATTGTTTCGCCGCTTCCTCGCCCGCGACCCGCCGGGTGAGGACCGCGCCGAGCGCCATCACCGCGAGCAGGGTGAGCAGCGGCACGAAGGTCACCGCGATCCGTGTAGCCGCGGCAGGGCCGAACACGGGATCGCAGACGATCAGCACCGCCGCCAACGGCAGATCGACCAGCCGCGACCAGTGCATTTGGAAATCGCCCCCGTTCAGCCGGTGCTGAGCGACGTCCCACCAGCTCTGCCCGGCGAGAAGATCGCGCACCTGCGCCAGCCGCATGGCATCGTCCGGGTCGGGAAAGGCGAGGGTAGCGATGCGGGTCCAGGAGACGAGGCACAGGACCGCGGCGGCGAGAAGCCAGCCGATGAGGATGGTGTGGGTGAGCGGCGCCGCCACCCGCCCCCTTCTCTCGATCCGCTCCTCCCTCCCTCTGCCAACGGAACGGGGATGGCGCCCACCGCGCGCGGCGTCGGGGGAAGGGTGGGGGTGAGCCGCCGAGACGCTCACGATGTCACGCCGCCTTCAGCCGCTCCGGCACCTCGCGCACGCTCGCCAGCGCGGCGCGCTCGCCCTCGGTGCCGCTCTCGTGATACTCCGCGTCCTCGTTGACGCCCCAGGTGTCGTAGACGCGGCTGCCCGCGACGATGTTCTTCACCGTCAGCATCGCGGTCATCATCGCGTGATCCTGGTTGTTGTACCGGTGCATGCCGTTGCGCCCGACGCAGTGGAGCGTCGGCCAGCGTGCTTCCAGCTCCTGCGCGAGACGGGCGACGCGCTCGGCATACCCCTCGTCATAGACCGGATAGGCCTTCTCCTGCCGCACGACGACGCCGCCCTCGACCTGGCGCGGGTCGCACAGACCCAGCGTCGCCATCTCGCGCGTCGCCAGCGCCACCAGCTCGTCGTCGGCCGCCGACCACAGGCCGTCGCCCTCGAAGCAGAAATATTCGAGGCCGACGCACGCGATCCCGGCGTCGGGCACCATCTCGGGCGACCAGCTGCGGAAGTTCTGCACACGGCCCACCTTCACCCGCGGATCGTGGATATAGATCCAATTGTCGGGGAACAGGTCCGGCGCGCGGACGAACAGCGCGACCGTCAGGAAGTCGCGGTATTTGAGCTCGGCCGCGTCGGGCAGCGCCGCGGGCACCGGATGGAGCCGCGACGCCAGCTCGCGCATCGGCGCCGACGAAATGACGTGCGCCGCGTCGATCGTCAGCGTCGCCTCTCCGTTCGCGGCGGCGACGGTCCAGCGCCCGGTCAGATCGTTGTGGCGCAGCTGCTTGAGCGCGGCGCCCATGAACACCTGTCCGCCGCGGTCGATCACCTTGTCGCGCGCGCGCTCCCACATCATGCCCGGGCCGAGCCGCGGGTAGCGGAAGGTCTCGAGCAGCGTCTTGGTCTGCATCCCGTCGTTGGGGCGCTTGTTGAGCCCCAGCGAGCGCTTGAGCCCGTCGGTCACGGCTCCCCAGAGCGACAGCCCCTTGATGCGCTGCGCCGCCCAGTCCGCGCTCATCTCGTCGCAGGGCATGCCCCACACCTTCTCGGTATAGGTCTTGAAGAAGATCGAGAACAGCTTGTGCCCGAAGGCGTTGACCGTCCAGTCCTGGAAGCTCTTCACGTCGCGCTTGGGGAACAGCTTCGCCTTGGCGAAGCTGGCCATGCACAAGGTCGAGCGCCAGACGCCGAGGTTCCACAGCGCCTCGAACGCGCGCAGCGGATAGCTGTAGAACCTGCCCTCGTAATAGATGCGGCTCATCCGCGGGCGCTCGATGAAGTCGTCGGGCAGGATCTCGTTCCAGAGGTCGACGACCTCCTTCGACTTCGAGAAGAATCGGTGCCCGCCGATGTCGAAGCGGAACCCCTCGTGCTCGACGGTGCGGCTGATCCCGCCGACGTAGCGCGGGTCGCGCTCGATCACCGCGACCGAATAGCCTTCCTTCGTCAGGAGATAGGCAGCGGTCAGCCCGGCCGGACCGGCCCCGATGATCGCGACGTCGACGCTGTTGTGGCCCGGCATGGAAGCTTCCGCATTGTTGCGCGCTGGGCAATGCGGGACGCGCGGCTAAGGCTTGGTTAACGCCGAACGGCCTTCGATCCGATAGAGCGCGGAAGCGTCAGACGCCCAGACCTGGGTCAGCCCGGGGTCGCGGACCCGGCCCGGCGGGAAGCCGATCGTCCAGACATAATCGTACCGCGCACGCGGAAGCCGCGCGATGGCGGCGAACAGGTCAATCGCCGCTGCCGGGCACGGGGCGTCGCTCACCAGCTGCGACGGATCGCGGTCGAACGGCGCCGCCCCGCTCTTGCGCAGCGTGAGCAGCTGCTGGCCTGTCATCACCCATTGATCGTTGGTGAAGGCGTCGCGTCGGAGGATCGCGGTCGAGGGCAGATGGTCCAGCCGGCGGTCGTCCCAGCTTCCCGTACAGTCGTGACGGACGGCGGCATAGACCGACGCGCCCCGCGGGATCGCGGGGAGCGCCTGGAGCTCGCGCGCGAAGGCGGTCCAGGCGATCAGCAGGCTCGCGGTCGCGGCGGCCAGCCGGACCGCGACGAACGCCGCCCCCGTCCATGCGAGCCCCTGCGCCAGCCGGGTGCTCGCCGGCGGGGCGATCGCCAGCAAGGCGAGCGCCAGCGCATACGGCGCGATCCGGGTGTCGGCGAAGGCGGCGCCGAACAGCACCCCCGGCGTCGCCAGGAACGCCGCCGCGACCAGCACCGCCGGGGCTCCCAGCACCGCGTCGAATCGCAGCGTGCGGTGGGCGCCAGCGAACACCAGCACTCCCGCAAGCAACAGCAGGGAGGCGAGGTCGAGGACCAGCCAGTGGTCGCGCAGCGACGTCTCCGCCGAGGCGAGCTTGGACACCCAGCTGAACCCGCTCGAACTCGCGGCCGAGGTCGCGCCGGTTCCGACCATCGCCAGCACCGGGGTGGCGAGCGCCAGCGCGTGGAGCGGCGCCATCGCCAGCGTGCGCGGCCACGATCCGCCGCGCCGCCGCTGGAGCGCGACCTCCGCCCCGAACGCCATCAGCCCCGCCAGCCCCCAGGCGAAGCTGTGCGAGATCCAGATCGCCCAGGACGCGGGGACCGCCAAGGCCGCGCGCAGCCTTGGCCGCTCCGCCATCGCGATCCACCCGGCCAGCAGCCAGAAGGCCAGTGCCATCGCCAGGCAGAAGTTGACGAAGCCGAGCTGGAACGGCCAGCCGAGCGCCAGCGGCAGCGCGAACAGCGCGGTCGGCGGCACCCGCCCGTGCGCCGCCCGCGCGGCCGCGAGCATCCCGCCGACGGTCAGCACCGGGATCAGCAGGATCACCAGCTTCCCCGCGCGCTCCACCCCCAGCAGCGGCGCGAGCGGGACCACCGCCAGATCGACCCCAAGGTTCCCGATCAGCCGCCAGCGATAGTCGAACGCCCCCCGCAGCACCCCGTCGAGCGCGATATGGTAGCGCGCGAGGTGCGAAGGCACGTCGGCCAGCGGCGGGATCGCCGGCCAGACGAGCGGGATCGCGAAGGCGAACGCGAGAAGCGCCGCGACCGCGCGGCGCTCCCACCAGGGGCTAGCGGTCGCGACGGCCAAGCAGCCGCAGCCGCAGCGCGTTGAGCTTGATGAAGCCGGCGGCGTCGCGCTGGTCGTAGGCGCCCTGATCGTCCTCGAAAGTCACGACCTTTTCCGAATAGAGCGAGTTCGGCGAACGCCGGCCGGTCACCGACACGTTACCCTTGTAGAGCTTGAGCCGAACCGTCCCCGCGACCTTCTGCTGGCTGTGGTCGATCGCCGCCTGGAGCATCTCGCGCTCTGGCGTGAACCACAGGCCGTTGTAGATCAGCTCGGCGTAGCGCGGCGCGAGTTCGTCCTTCAGATGCGCAGCACCCCGGTCGAGCGTCAGCTGCTCGATCCCGCGGTGCGCGAGGTGGTAGATCGTCCCGCCCGGAGTCTCGTACATCCCGCGGCTCTTCATGCCGACGAAGCGATTCTCGACCAGGTCGAGCCTGCCGATCCCGTGCTTGCGGCCGAGTTCGTTGAGCGCCGCCAGCAGCGTCGCGGGCGACATCGCCTCGCCATTGAGCGCCACGCCGTCGCCGCGCTCGAAATCGATCGTGATCGTCTCGGGCGTGTCCGGCGCATCCTCCGGGTTGACGGTGCGCGAATAGACATAGTCCGGCACCTCGTCCCACGGATCCTCCAGCACCTTCCCCTCGCTCGAGGTGTGGAGCAGGTTCGCGTCGACCGAGAAGGGCGATTCGCCGCGCTTGTCCTTGGCCACGGTGATCTGATGCTGCTCGGCGAACTCGATCAGCTTGGTCCGGCTAGTCAGATCCCACTCGCGCCACGGCGCGATCACGCGGATGTCGGGGGCGAGCGCATAATACGAAAGCTCGAAACGGACCTGGTCGTTGCCCTTGCCGGTCGCGCCATGCGCCACCGCGTCCGCGCCCACCTGCTTGGCGATCTCGATCTGGCGCTTGGCAATCAGCGGTCGCGCGATCGAGGTGCCGAGCAGGTACAGCCCCTCGTAGAGCGCATTGGCGCGCATCATCGGGAAGACGTAATCGCGGACGAACTCCTCGCGCAGATCGTCGATGAAGATGTGCTCGGGCTTCACCCCGGCTCGCAGCGCCTTCTCTCGCGCCGGCTCCAGCTCCTCGCCCTGCCCGAGGTCGGCGGTGAAGGTGACGACCTCGCAGCCGTATTCCTGCTGGAGCCACTTGAGGATGACGCTGGTGTCGAGCCCGCCCGAGTAAGCGAGGACGACCTTGTTGATGCCATGATCTGCCATGCGCCGGGCCGTTAAGGCTTGGACGGCTCCGCGGCAACGGGCCAGCGATGCTGCGGCGTCATCGTCCGGAACCAGACGAGCACGTCGAAGCCCATGAAGGGCGGCGAGGCGTTCTCCTCGGGCTTCCCCGTCTGGAACTTCGCGGGATCGACGATCCATCCGGTGCTTCCCGACCACTTGGGCTGGGACAGCCATCGGCGCGCCGCCGGATCGGCGACGGGCGAAGCCGTGTCGAACCACCACGCCTCGCCGGGCAACCGCGCCATCACCCGCCCGGTCGACTCCGCGCGCCCATTGTCGAGCGACAGCGGCACGTCGTGCTGCGTGCCCGTGACCTGCTTCAGATCGCTCCCGTCGCCCCGAGTCGCCGTGACGGTCGCCTGCGTGTAGGTGAAGCCGATCGTTCGATATCCGGCGCCCAGCGCCTTGCGCACCTCGACTCCAAGCGCCGTCGCGCCCTCCGCAACCCAGGTGTCGGGGAAGCTGTGCAGGACATGATCGTCGTGCGCCCAGAGCGCCGCCTTTCGGGTCGAGCCCAGCCGTTCGAGCAGGTTGGCCGCCATGAAACGGTCGCGCCGGGACCAGTAATCGGCCGGCAGGCTCTTGAGGTCCGCCCCCTTCACGTCACGTTCGAAGATCTGGACGTTCTGCCAGACCAATCGGGCGGCATAGGCGGCCTCGAGATAGTCCGGATCGGTCCGCCACACCGCCCGGTGCGCGGCGAAAGCGTCGCGGAGCGCCGTCGCGGCCGCGACGAGTCGCGCGGCGTCCGCGGCGTCATGCTGCGCGATCCAGTCCGACGGACGCACCCGCGGCGCGCCGGGCGGGGGGATCATGTCGCCGAACGGCGCGCGCAGCTTGGCCGCGAGCGCCGCGTCGTGCCGCGCGATCACGTCCAGCGCGAAGGTGGCGTCGACCGCGCCGTCCTGATCGTCGATCGCGATGACGCCGACCATCCGCTCGGGATGCGCGAGGTTCCATGCGCGCAGCCACAGCAGCGCGCCGGCGAACTCGTCGTTCTTGTAGATCTTGAACGCCGAGGGCGACATCACCGCCGCCGCCGGATCGCCGACGCCCTGCCGCACATAGCGATCGAAGCCGACCCCGGCGACGCGGTTTGCCTCGATCGCGAGCGTGTCGATCGCGCCAGCCTTGACCAACTCGCGGAAGAGCAGCGCCTTGAACGTGACATCCTCGTGCGTGCCGTGGGTGACCTCGCCCAGACCGATGACGCGGGCGCCCGAGAGTTTGGCGACGATGGGCGCGAGTTCGGCGGCCGTTGGCTCGACGTCGCCGAGCCGGTGGCCGCTCGCTTCGAGGATGCGCGCCGCCGCGGCTTCATCCGCCGTCGTCGTCTGCGCCGCGACCGGCGCGCCCGCGAACGCCAGCGCCGCCGCGAGCATCCACCTCCGCATATCGCCCTCCCCAAATCCCCGGCAGGAGGATCGCACCGCTCGCCTATCCGCGCAAGCGTGCCTCGGCCTCGCCGATATAGTCGCGCGTCACGGGGATCGCGGTCCGGCTTTTCGCCAGCTGCACCTGATAGTTGCACAGCCCGCCGTTGCGGAACGCCGCGCCTGCGCCGGCGAGGTAGAAGGTCCACAGCCGGAAGAAGCGCTCGTCGTAGAGCTCGACGATCGCGTCCTTCGCCGCGACCGTCCGGTCGTACCAATGGTCGAGCGTCCACCCGTAGTGGAGCCGCAGCACCTCGACGTCGCCGGGGAACAGCCGCAGCCCTTCGTAGCCGCGCACGATCTCCGACAGCGCGGGGTTATAGCCGCCGGGGAAGATGTACTTCAGCGTGAACTTGTCGGTGACGCCCGGCGCGCCCATCCGGCCGATCGTGTGCATCAGCATCACGCCGTCGTCGGTCAGGAGCTCGCGGGACTTGGCGAAGAACTCGCCGTAATGCTTCACCCCGACATGCTCGAACATCCCGACCGAGACGATCCGGTCGAAGGCGCCGGTCACATGGCGATAGTCGATCAGCTCGAACCGGACCTTGTCGGCGACACCCGCCTCGTCGGCGCGACGACGCGCGACCTTGAGCTGCTCCTCCGATAGCGTGACGCCGAGCACCTCCGCCCCGGTCTTGGCATGGAGGTACAGCGCCATCCCACCCCAGCCGCAGCCGATGTCGAGCACGCGCATCCCCGGCTCGAGCAGCAGCTTGGCGGCGATATGCGCCTTCTTGTCGGCCTGCGCCTGTTCGAGGCTGTTCGCCGGATCGGTGAAATAGGCGCAGGAATATTGCCGGTCGGCGTCGAGGAACAGGTCGTACAGCCGGTCGGACAGGTCGTAATGGTGCGCCACGTTCTGCTTCGACGCGCGCTCCATGTTGCGCCGCCCAAAGCGGTGCGCGGCGCCTTCGACCAGGCGGCGGACGCGCGAGGCGGCGAGCTTCGACTGCCCCGCTTCCCACGGATCGTTGGCGGTGAGCAGCTCGACCAGCGCGCGGATGTCGCCCTGCTCGATGATGAGCCGCCCGTCCATGAACGCCTCGGCCGCGCCGAGCCCCGGATCGGCGACGATCGCGCGGCCGACCCCCTTGTCGGCGAAGCGGAGCGTGACGTTCGGGAAGGCGGGGTCAGCCGCACCGAACGTGCGGGTCGCGACGTCCGGACGATGCAGGGTGAGCGTGCCGCGCTTCACCGCGCGCGAGAGGAAGAGGTCGATGAGGGCCATGCGCGAGCGCTACGCAGCGCTTGTGGCGATTTCTAGATGCCGGCGTACCAGTCGTAGTCGACGTTGTCCTCCCAATAGCCGCCGCGCCCGGGCAGCCGGTCGACCGCGTCGATGCGCATCAGGTATTTCGCCTGCTTGTAGCCCAGCTGGCGCTCGACCCGCAGCCGGCACGGCGCGCCGTTGGCAACCGGGAGGAACCGATCGTTGAGCGCCCAGGCGAGGATCGTCTGCGGGTGGAAGGCGTCGGCGAGGTCGATCGACTCGTAATAGGGCTTGCCACCGTAAAGGTCGGCGCAGGTGAAGACGATGTAGCGCGCCGCGTCGCGCATCCCCGCCGCCTTGAGCACGTCGCCGAGCTTCGGCCCCTGCCACTTGGCGATCGCGCTCCATCCCTCGACGCAGTCGTGCCGCGTGATCTGGGCGCGCTGCGGGAATTGGCCGAGGTCGGAGAGCGACAGCGACAAGGGGCGCTGGGCCAGGCCGCCGACCTGCAGGCGCCAGTCGGCGAACTGCCCGGCGGCGAGCGTGTTGTAGGCCGCGGTGTTCGGATTGCGCGTCCCGTTCGAGCGGAAGATCGGCGAGCACTGATCCGCGCGGAACTCGGGCGCGAGCGCGTCCCCCATCTGGAGCGCGCGCTGGAGGCCCCGGTGGATGTCCTCGCCCTTGAACAGGATCGCGCGCGCGGTCGGATCGGCGGCGATCTTGTCGCAGCCAGCGAGCAGCCCGCTCCCCGCGAGAATACCGCCCGCAAGAACGCTCCGTCGCGCGAGGATCATTCCGCCGCCTCCGCCTCGGGCACGCGCCA
The DNA here is from genome assembly GCF_058313435.1 of Sphingomonas sp. SP6. Classification (NCBI taxonomy): domain Bacteria; kingdom Pseudomonadati; phylum Pseudomonadota; class Alphaproteobacteria; order Sphingomonadales; family Sphingomonadaceae; genus Sphingomonas; species Sphingomonas sp. SP6. Next base: position 446,078 of record NZ_JBZFLG010000003.1, on the reverse strand, counting down.
GCGCCCGGTCAGCATCGAGCGCACCTCGTTGATCGGCCCCGCCAGGATGACGAGCGCCAGGTGGACGACGGTAAACCCGCTGAGCGCCGCCATCGTGATGAAATGGATCGACCGCGCCGACTGCCGTCCCCCGAACAGATCGAGCAGCCACGGCCAGGCCGCGTCCACCCCCGGCGACAGCGTCAGCCCGGTCAGGATCACCAACGGCAGCAGGACGAAGATCACTGCGACGTAGGAGAGCTTCTGGAGCGTGTTGTAGCGCCCCGGATCGTCCGCATCGTGGAAGCGGAAGGCGAGGTGGTCGCCCACGTCCTCCGCCAGATGCGCCGGTGTCAGCTCGCCCGCGCGCACGCGCAGGTCGCGCTGGAAGTGCCGGTTGACGAGGCTCGCGATCATGTACGCGAGCAGCCCGAACGCCAGCACCAGCGCGAAGAAGAGGTGCCAGCGCCGCGACAGCGCGAGATTGTAGTTCGCCGGGATCGTCAGCCACGCCGGGAAGCGCGGCAGCTGCGCCCAGGCGTGGTCGAAATTCGCGCCGTACTTGCCCCAATAGAGCCGCGGATGCGCGTTCGAGATGCCCAGCCCCGAGCCGATCAGGATGATCACAGACATCGCACTCACCCAATGCCAGACGCGGGTGGCGAGTCGGTGGCGGAAGACGGTGCGGCTCACGTCGTCTTCCTAGCATGCCGAGTCGCCGCCGCCCACATGCTCACACCAGCAGCAGTTCGGCTGGCTCGGTCATCGGCGCCAGGTTCGACATCGTCACGCCCACGAGCCGCAGCCCCCTGTCGAGCGGATAGAGCGTCGCGATCAGCTCGCGCGCGATCCGGTGGAGCGTCGCGCGGTCGGGCACGAGCCCGCCGACCGATCGGCTCCGCGTGACGATGCGAAAGTCGGCGTACTTCGCCTTTACCGTCACCGTCCGGCCCGAAGTCGAGGTCCGCTCCGCCCAGTCCCACACGTCGTCGGCCATCTCGGCGACGCGCGCCTCGATCTCGGCGGCGTCGGTCGAATCGCGCGCGAAGGTCGTCTCGGATCCCGAAGACTTGCGCACGCGGTTGGGGCGGACTTCGCGCTCGTCCTCGCCCCGCGCGATCGCCGCGAACCAGCGCCCCGCTTTGCCGAACCGGGCCTCCAGCGTCGCCTGATCGAAGTCGCGCAGGTCGGCTCCGGTCGCAATCCCCATCGCGCGCAGCTTCTCGGCGGTGCGCGGCCCGATCCCGTGGAAACGCTCGATCGGCAGCGCGGCGACGAACGCCGCGCCTGCGCCGGGTTTGATGACGCATTGGCCGTTCGGCTTGTTCTGATCGGACGCGAGCTTCGCCAGCAGCTTGTTGTACGACACGCCCGCCGAGGCGGTCAGCCCGGTGTCGGCGAGGATGCGCGCACGGATCTGCTCGGCGGTCGCCGCCGCGCTCGGCAGGCCTTTGAGGTTCCGCGTGACGTCCAGATAGGCCTCGTCGAGCGACAACGGTTCGACGAGCGGCGTATAGTCGAGGAAGATCGCGCGGATCTGCGCCGACACCGCCTTGTAGACGTCGAACCGCGGGCGCGCGAACACCAGGTCCGGGCAGCGCCGCAGTGCGGTGACCGACGGCATCGCCGAGCGCACCCCGAACTTGCGTGCCTCGTAGCTCGCCGCCGCCACCACGCCGCGCCCGCTCGACCCACCGACCGCCACCGGCCTGCCGCGCAGCGTCGGATCGTCGCGCTGTTCGACCGAGGCGAAGAAGGCGTCCATGTCGACGTGGATGATCTTGCGCGTCATCGCGAGCGTGAACGTAGCAGGAACGGCGGGCGTTCGTCTATCCTGCCCGCGCTCGCCAGGCATCGGCAATCGTCGATGCGGCGAGGAGCCCGGCCATCACCATCGTCAGCCCCGGCCGCAGCAGCGTCAGCACGCCGATGCCGTAACTCGGCGTCACCTGCACCCCGCCAAGCCAGCTCCACCTCGATTCCGGTGGCAGCGCCCAGAGCGCGACGTCGAACGGCAGCGACAGCAGATAGGCGATCAGCAGCGCCGCCGTCCGCGCGCGGCCGCGCATCGGCTCCATGAACACGAACATCAGCACGAACATCTCGGTGTAGCCGCCGGCTTCCGACGCGCTCAGCGCCAGTGCGACCGCGAGCAGCGCGACGCGGTGCCCCGCCACGGCGTTCGGCCGAAGCCACGCCGCGGCCGCCGCGGCGAGGAGGATCGTCTGCACTCCCCGGGTGAGTACCGTCGCGGCGAGGATCGGCAGATCGGGAGCGAGCGCAGGCGATGCGATCGCCAGCAGCTTGTCGAGCGGCTGATACGTTGCGGGATACCAGAGGTTGCGCGACTCCGCCGCGCCCGACGCGCCGGCGAATCGAAGGATGTTGCGGACGATCTGCGCTGGGCTGCCTTCCCCCAGCATCGCCCAGGTCGCGAGATAGATCAGCATGGTCGCGGTGATCATGCCCGCGACGGCTGCCCATCGGCGCCGGAGCAGCGGTGCGAAGACGGCGCCGACCAGATAGACCTTGAAGTTGACCGCGATCGCCGCGAACACCCAGCGGAGCCGCGCGGATGCCAGCAGCGGACCGAACCCCAGCAGCAGGCAGGGATAGGCGAAGATCACGACGTTGCCGCGCTCGAGCGCATAGAGCATCGGCAACCCGAACGTCATCGCGGCGGCGCGCGGAGTGGCGGTGCTCCGGTCGAGCTTGCGGAACGTCAGCCAGGTGAGCGCGCCACCGATCGCCCAGACCGCGACCAGCGCGACGAAGCCCAGCCCGTCGCAGCCGCGCGGATCCGACGGCAGGCCGGGAGCGTAGCACGTCGGCTCGGTGAACACCCGCATCAGCACGAACGAGAGCGGCGGGTAGATCGTCCGCTCGATCTCGAAGGCACCGGCCTGGCGGGACCAGCGGGTCAGCGAGTACCAGTCGGTCGCCGTCCCGGCAGGATCGGGCGAGAACGGCTGCGGCAGGTAGCGGTGGGTCACAAGGAACCAGATCGCATAGCCGAAGGCCGCCATGGTCGGCAGGCAGAGCCAATATTCCCGAGAGGCGGGGCGACCCGTGAAGATCACACCGCAGTCCGCAGGAAGATCCAGTATTTCAAGACGAAATAGTTGGCGATCGACAGGAGGATGGCGGCGATCAGCCCCGCGAGATAGGGCGAGCGCACGACGCTCGCCACGGCGGCCAGCAGGCCGAGACCCAGCAGGTAGTTGGCGGCATAGGAGATGGAGAAGCGCAGTTTGGCCGGGCCCGCCTCGCGGAACACGTGACGCGAGTAGGTGAGATAGTTGAAGGCCGCGCCCGTCGCGTGGGCGATCGTCTGCGCCACGTAGATGTTGACGCCCAGCCAGACGAGCAGCGCATAGACTCCCAGTCCGAACGCGGTGTTGACCGCGCCCGCCTGATAATAGCGCCACAGCTCGAGGAGGCGCGCGCGGGGAATCATCATTCGTCCGCGAAATTCACCCGTTCGCGCTCGAGCACGAGCGGGGTGCCGCGGGTCCGTTCGGAGATGATGCGGACGTTGTCGCCGAGCAGGCCGAGGAAGCCGAACAGCAAGGCGAGTTCCGCCTGCACCACCGCGGCGATGAACCAGCCGGCGATCGGACGGCCAGAGAAGAACGCCGTCACGCCGCCCGCGAGCATCACCAACGTCATCAGCACGCCGAACGCGCCGAGGTAGATCGGAACCCTAAGCAGCCTCTTCGACGACCCAGCGAGTGCCGACATCGCAAAGTCGAACAACGCGAACACGGTGTTCTTCGATCGCCCCGCGGCGCGCGGCGGGCGCGGATAGGGGACCGTCTCCAACGGATAGCCGGTCTCGACCAGCATCCCGCGGAAGAACGGCTCGGGCTCCTTCAGCGCCCGCGTCGCGGCGACCACACGCGACGTGTAGAGGCCGAAGCCGGTGGCGTTGGGCAGGATCGGATAGTCGCCGAAATTGCGCGCGAGCCAATAGGACGCCCGCCGGATCGCCCCTTTGACGGGTCCGGTCCGCTCCGCCTCGCGCACGCCCAGCACGATGTCCGCGCCCGCGCGCCAGCGGCGGACGAACTCGGGGAGCAAGGCGGGCGGGTCCTGGAAATCGGCGCACATGCCGACGATCGCCCGTCCCCGGGCCTGGTAGATGCCATAGGTCGGCGAGCGCATCTGTCCGTAGTTGCGGGTATTGACGATCAGCCGGATGCGGGGATCGCGCGCGCACATCGCCTTGATCAGCGCGACCGTGCGATCGGTCGAATCATTGTCGATGAAGATCAGCTCGAGGCTGAGCCCGAGCGGCGTCAGCTCGTCGATCACCGCATGCGCGATCGCCTCGGCATTCTCCTCCTCGTTGTAGCATGGGATCACGACCGACAGGTCGGGGCGCTGCGCGTCGATCATGCCCTTACCTCGCGCAGATAATCCGCGGTCTCGGCGATCTGCCGGTCCAGCGCGACCGGCGCAATCCCGTAATGGCACAGAAGCGCTGCATAACCCGCCGCATCGCCGACATAGCGGTCAGCATTCGCGTCGGTGACGGGCGCCCGGTCGACCTCGCCGCCGAGCGCCTCCGCCACCGCGCGGGCGGCCTCACCCAGCTCCAGCGGCGCGCCCCCGGTCGCGAAGCGCGTCGCCCCGCGTTCGCCGAGCAGCGCCAGCGCGAGCGACACCAGTTCGCGGATCGCGACATAGCCGCGGATCACCTCGCGCGGCGCGCGGACGGCGATCACGCGCCCGGCCTGCGCGTCGAGGATGAAGCTCGCGACCGCATAGGCGGCATGCTTGTTGATGTACGGCCCGGTCAGGTTGAAGATCCGCGTGATCACCGCGCGCTTGCCAGTCGTCTCGGCCCAAGCCGCGAAAGCCGCTTCGTCGTCGCGCTTGAGCCGGCCATAGAGCCGCATCTCGCGCGCCGCCGTCGGATCGTCGGCGCGTTCGGCCGCCCCCGAAGAGGCGACGAACACCGCCTCCGCGCCGATCGGAGCGAGCGCCGCCAGCACCGTCTCGCGGATCGAAACGCAGGCGGCGACATAGGACTCATCGTCCATCGTCGCGGCGCGGTCCTTGGTCAGGAAGGCGTAGTGAAACACCCAGGTCGGGGCAGGGGGCAGCGCCCCCAGCTCGGTAAGCGGGCGCTGCTCGACCGCACCGTCGCGCAGCCGCAAGGTCCGCGCGCTCGATCCGAACGCGACGACGCGCGCGTCGAACGCCTCGCCCAGCGCGTCCCGCAGCAGCTCCAGCGTCGCCAGCCCCAGCCAGCCGCCCGCGCCGGTGACGACGATGCGCGCGTCGGTCGCCGCGAGCGCCCGAAGCGCCGCGGGATCAAGCCCAGCTCTGGACATGCTCACGCCGCGGCGGCGGTGCGCCGCGCGTCGGGCAGGTCGCCCAGGATGCCGGCGACCAGCTCGGCAAAGGCGTCGTGGCGGATCAGCGCCTCGGGGCGCCAGCCCGGCTCGGCATAGCCATAGGTCATGAAGCGGAACGGCATCTCCGCCGCCGCCGCCGCCGCATGATCGACCTCGCTGTCGCCGACATAGAGGCAGTCCTCGGCGGGACGGCGCAGCTGGAGCAGGGTCAGATCGATCAGGTCGGTGGCGGGCTTGGGGCGATATCCCGCGCGCGCGCCGACGACGATCTCGAACAGCGGCGCGAGCGCCAGATCGGCGAGCACCTTGTCGCACAGATGCTGCGGCTTGTTCGAGCAGATCGCGAGGCGCTTGCCCGCGGCGGCGAGCGTGTGCAGCCCGTCGCGGACGCCCGGAAACAGGCTCGCGGCGGGGGTGGGGCGCTCGGCGTAGCGGCGGCGGAACTCGACGATCTCGAGTTCGGGATCGCCGCACTCCTCGGCGAGCAGCGCCGCGACCATCCGCGCGCCGCCCAGGCTGAGCCACGGCTTGGCGAGCGCCGGATGGATCGTCCGGACGCTGCCGCGATCGGCCAGCATGTCGTTGAGGATGCCGACGCAGACCGCCGCGCTGTCGACCAAGGTGCCGTCCAGGTCGAAGATGACGCAGGCGGTCATCGAACGGTCTCCGGCTGACGCATCGCCGCGGCCAGTTCCTCGCGCGGAAGAAAGGGGGCCATGTCCTCGAGCGACGGCGACACCATCGTCCCATCCTCCAACCGGCGACTGGCGAGCTTGGGAGCGAATTGCTGAGCCTTGTCGATCATCACCTCGCAGAGATGCGGGCCATTGCTTGCCAGCGCGTTACGGATGCCCTCGGCGAGCGACGCATGATCGGCGATCCGCGACGAAGCGAGCGAGAAGCCGTTCGCCAGCCGCGCGAAATCTGGGAAGCTGAGCCCGCTGTCCGGACCGCAGCCGACGATGTTGTCGGCGAAGTAATTCTGCTGGGTCTGGCGGATCGAGTGATAGCCGTCGTTGTTGAGGACGAAGACCTTCACCGGCAGCTTGGTACCGACGATGGTTTGCAGCTCCTGCAGGTTCATCATGATGCTGCCGTCGCCCGCGAGGCAGATCACCCGCTTCGCGCCCGACGCATGCGCCGCCCCGATCGCCGCGGGGAGGTCGTAGCCCATCGAGGCGCAGCCCGAATTGGTGAACAGCCTTTGCCCGCGCTTGAGGTTCGCCGCCTGGAAGACGGTGACGCAGGCGGTACCGTCGCCGGTGACGATCACCTCGTCCTCGTCGAGCGCATCGAACAGCGCCTCGGTGAAGACGTAGGGGTTCACCGCGCCGTCGGTGTCGCGATACTCGGGCAGGACGACCGGATAGCGCGCCGCACGATCGCGGCTGAACGCGAGGAAGTCGGCGCGCGCGGAGGCGTTGCCCGGCGCAGGTGACAGCCGCTCGGCGACCGCGAAGACGGCGCGCAGATCGGCGTGGATCGGGCGGTCGATATGGAGCGTCGGTTTGGCCAGCTCGGCGGCGTCGACATCGACCATCGCGATGCGCGCGGCCTTCGCGAAAGACGCCCAATTATAGCTGACCTGCCGGACGTTCAGCCGCGACCCGAGTACCAGCAGATAGTCGGCGGTCTGCACCGCGAAATTGCCGCCGCGGTCGCCGACCGTCCCCGGTCGCCCGACGTACATCGGATGATCGTTAGGAATCGCGTCATGCGCGTTCCAGCCGGTGACGACGGGAATGCCGAACCGCTCGACGAACGCCAGGAACTGTCCTTGCGTATCCGACAGCCGCACCCCCGAGCCCGCGAGCACCAACGGCCGTTCGGCGGCGAGCAGCTCGCCCAGCATCGCCGAGACCTCCGCCTCCAGCGCCGCGCCTTCGAGCAGCCCCAGCTCACCGGCAGTATTCGCCGCCTCGCCTGCGCGGTCCGCGTCGCGCGGATCGAAGGCTGCGAGCGTCGCCGGATCGACCAGCGCCCCCTGCACATCGATCGGCACGTCGATCCACACCGGACCCGGACGCCCGCGCCGCGCCAGCCACAGCGCCTTCTCGACGACGCGCCGCGCATCCGCCGGATCGCGCAGCACCACCGCGTATTTGGTGATGCCGCGGACCATCGCGACGATGTCGATCTCCTGATCGCCGAGCTGCCGCAGGGGGAGCGGATAGGACGACATCATCGTCTCCCGCTTCACCTGCCCCGAGACGACCACCATCGGGATCGAATCGACGTAGGCGCCGTACACCCCGTTGAGCGCGTTGACGCCCCCCGGCCCAGTCGTGACGTTGACGCAGGCGGGGACGTTCGAGAGGCGCGCATAGGCCTCCGCCGCGATCGCCGCCGCCTGCTCGTGGTGGGTGAACACCTTTCCCAGCCGCGGCTCGCGCCCGAGCGCATCGTTGAGGTGCATCGCGCCGCCGCCCGTCAGCATGAAGACGTGGCGCACCCCGCCCTCGACGAGCAGCTGCGCGATCAGGTCGGCGACCCGAATCATCGTGGCCACGGCGCGGGTCGGCTCAGGCCGCGGCGCGGATCGCGGGGGCGGGGCGACGCTGCTCGATCATCGCGATCCGCACCTCGTCCTCGGCACTCGCCGCGCGATAGTAATCGCGCTTGTTCTTGAGCCACGCCAGCTCGAACTCGATCGCCAGCGCCAGCCCCTTGTCGACCCGCCCATCCTCGACCGTCGCGCCGTCGAAGATCACCTTGCGCGTCTCGAACCGGTCGAGCTTGGTGCGGCGGATGTCGCGGAGCGCCGGGATCGCCTCGGCGCTGACGCCACCGCCGACCACCATGTCGACGCGGTGCGCCGCCGCCATCATCGCCACCGCGCTGACGTAATTGGTCATCTCGGACGAATTGATGAAGCTGCGCTCGAACCCGAGCGAGCCGGCGAAATCGACCCGCCCGAACACCATGCCGACGCCCGCCGGCCCGGCGACGTCCGCCATCGCGACGAGGTTGCCGTAGGTCGTCACCGTCTCGACGTTGAAGAGGAAGCCGATGTCGGCGCGCTCGTCCTCGGCGAACACCTTGTCGCGCGCGGCGACGAACTTGCCGAGCGCATAGGGCGTCTCGACCATCGGCGCGATCACGTAGTCGACCCCGAACTGCCGGCATTCGAGCAGATCGCGGATCGCCTCGCACCCGCCGATCTTGACCCCGACCTTCACCCCCGCGCGCCGCGCGATCTCGAGCAGGCGCAGCAGCTCGTCGGTGCGCGTCCCCTCCGCCTCGAACTCGGCCTTGACCGCCAGGATCCCGTAGCGCTCGCGACCTTCGACCAGCAGATCGAGCATCCGGCGTTCAAGCGTGTTCATCGCAAGCCATCCCCTGTCCCCGGTCGCGAATAGCGCGACCCGCGCGGCTTACTGATGAACAAACGCCCTTATCACTTGGTTAACGTAGCCGAGGTGATCTTCACCGAGCCCCGGATAGAGCCCGATCCAGAAGGTGTTCTCGGTGACGAGGTCGGCATTGGTCAGCTCGCCGACCACCCGGAACTGGCGCTGGCGCATGTAGGGCTGGCGGATCAGATTGCCCCCGAACAGCAGCCGGGTGCCGATCCGCGCCGCATCGAGGTGGCGCACCAAAGCGTCGCGAGTGAAATGCGCGCCTGGCCGGATCGTCACGGGAAAGCCGAACCAGGAGGGATCGCTGTTGGGCGTCGCCTCGGGGAGGATGAACACGTCCTCCATCTCGCGGAACATCCCCGTCAGGATATCGAAGTTGCGCCGGCGCGCGGCGATGAACTCGTCGACCCGGTCGAGCTGGGTCAGCCCGACCGCCGCCTGCATGTCGGTGATCTTCAGATTGTAGCCGCAGTGGCTGTAGGTGTATTTGTGGTCGTAGCCCATCGGCAGGTCGCCGAGCTTGCGGTTGAAGCGCTTGCCGCAGGTGTTGTCCTGCCCCGGCGCGCACCAGCAGTCGCGGCCCCAGTCGCGCATCGATTCGATCACGCGCTTCAGCCTGGGCTTCTGCGTGAACACCGCGCCGCCCTCGCCCATCGTGATGTGGTGCGCGGGGTAGAAACTGAGCGTCCCGATATCGCCGAACGTGCCGACACCCCTGCCGTCATAGGTCGCGCCCAGCGCGTCGCAGCAATCCTCGACCACCCACAGGTCGTACTTCTCGGCGACCCGCATCACCTCGCCGAGATCGAACGGATTGCCGAGCGTGTGCGCGATCATGATCGCGCGGGTGCGGTCGGTCACCGCCGCCTCGATCATGTCGGGCTTGATGTTGTAGGTCGGGATGTCGACGTCGACGAAGACCGGGACGAGCCCGTATTGCAGCGCCGGATTGACCGTGGTCGGAAAGCCGGTCGCGACGGTGATGACCTCGTCGCCCGGCTTGAGCGCGTCGCCGCGCAGATAGTGCGAGGTCAGCGACGACAGCGCCAGCAGGTTCGCCGACGATCCCGAATTGGTGGTCAGCGCGTGCGGCACCCCCAGGAACGCCGCGAGCTTCGCCTCGAACGCATCGTTGAAGCGCCCGGTCGTGAGCCAGAAGTCGAGCGCCGAATCCACCAGCGAACGCATGTCCGCCTCGCCATAGACCTTGCCCGAGACCGGCACCGGGCTCGCGCCGGGCACGAACGGCTTGGGCGCATGGAAGGCGCGGGCGTATTTGCCGGTCAGCTCGCCGATCAATGCGCGCAGCTGCGGCTCGTCCATCCCATCGGCGGCGGCGAGAAGGTCCTGGGTCACGCGAACTCCCGTGCGGAAAGGGTCGCCCGCAACCGGGCCTCATAATCGGCGATCTGGTTAAGCGATACCTCGTCCGCCGCGACGCCGCCGCGGACGGCGACATGCCATTCGGCCACGCGCTCCAGCGCCTCGGCGAGGTCGAACACCGGCCGCCAGCCCAGCTTGGCGCGCGCCAGCGAGCAGTCGAGCCGGAGCAGCGTCGCCTCATGCGGCTGCGCGCCTTCGGGGCGGTCCCAGCCCTCCTTGCCGAACTCGGCGAGCAGCCGGTCGACCACCCAGCCGACGGGGCGGGCATCGTGCTCGGATGGGCCGAAATTCCAAGGGGTGGCGAACTCGTCCTCGCCCGCGAGCAATCGCTCGGCGAGGATCAGGTAACCTCCCAGCGCTTCCAGCACATGCTGCCACGGCCTGACCGATCCCGGCGCGCGGATCGACGGGCGCTCGCCCGCCTCGACTGCGCGGACGATATCGGGGACCAGCCGGTCGCGCGCATAGTCGCCTCCGCCGATCACGTTCCCCGCGCGCACCGAAGCAACCTTTCGCCCGTCGAAGAACGAGCGGCGATAAGCGGCGATCACCAGCTCGGCCGCGCCCTTGCTGCTCGAATAGGGATCGTGCCCGCCCATCGGGTCCTGCTCGCGGTACGGCCAGGGCCATTCGCGATTCTCGTAGCATTTGTCGGTCGTGATGCAGACCGCGGCGCGCACGCTGTCGGCCCGGCGGCACGCCTCGAGGACATGCGCGGTCCCCATCACGTTGGTGGCGTAGGTCTCGATCGGATGATCGTAGGAGTAACGCACCAGCGGCTGCGCGGCGAGGTGGAGCACCAGCTCCGGCTTCGCCGCCTGAATCGCGCGCTCGACCGCCTCGGCGTCGCGAACGTCACCGATCACATGGGTGAGCCGCTCGGCGACGCGCGCCTGTTCGAACAGGCTCGGCACGGTCGGCGGGGGCAGCGCGAAGCCGGTCACCTCCGCTCCCAGTCGCGTCAGCCACAGCGCCAGCCAGCTCCCCTTGAAACCGGTGTGCCCCGTCAGGAAGACGCGGCGGCCGGCCCAGGACGTCCGGCTTACCAGACCTTCCACGGCGGCCCGTCCAACCAGAGCTGCTCCAGATAGGTCCGGTCGCGCAGCGTATCCATCGGCTGCCAGAAGCCGTCGTGGCGGTACGCGACCAGCTCGCCGTCGCGCGCGAGCGATTCGAGCGGCTCCTGCTCCCACAACGTCTCCGGCCCGGCGACGCGGTCGAGCACGGAAGGCGAGGCGACGAAGAAGCCGCCGTTGATCAGCCCGCCGTCGCCAGCCGGCTTCTCGCGGAACGATCGCACCAGATCGCCCCCGATCTCGTCGGAGAATTCCAGCGCGCCGAACCGGCCCGGCGGCGACACCGCAGTCACCGTGGCGAGCTTGCCGTGCGCCTCGTGGAAGGCGACCAGCCGGGCGATGTCGATCGCCGCGACGCCGTCGCCATAGGTGAAGCAGAACGGCTCGTCATCGGGCAGATACCTGCGGATCGCCTTCAGCCGTCCGCCGGTCTGGGTCGCCGCACCGGTATCGACCAGCGTGATCCGCCACGGCTCGCTGCGCTTGTCGTGCCACTCCATCGCATTGGCGGCGAGATCGATAGTGACGTCGGCGGAATGGAGGAAGTAGTTCGCGAAATACTCCTTGATCATATAGCCCTTGTAACCGAGGCACACGACGAAGTCGTTGATCCCGGCGGCCGAATAGATCTTCATGATGTGCCACAGGATCGGCATGCCGCCGATCTCGACCATCGGCTTGGGCCGCACCCCGGTCTCTTCGCCGAGCCGGGTGCCGAGCCCGCCGGCCAGGATCACTGCCTTCATCACGCCGACCGCCCCCCGCCCGCTGGGTGCGGGACGGCTCTTCTTTCCCGCCGAAGTGCGAAATTACCGTTAACCATAGGCCCGCCAGAAGAAGACCGCCGTCGTCGCCGCCGTGACCAGGATCGTCCACGCCCGCACCGCCACCGCGGGCAGCCGCTTGCCAACTCCGGCGCCCAGCCAGCCACCCACAACCGCGCCGACCAGCATCGGCAGCGCCGCTTGCCAGCGCACCAGTCCGGCGGCGACGAAGACGATCGCCGCCGCGGCGTTCGCCACCGCCAACATCAACGTGCGCGGCGCGAACAGCGCGCGCGGCGCGACGTTCGCAAGCAACCCGTAGAGCGCGGTCGTCATCAGCCCGACACCGCCGCCGAAATAGCCGCCATACACGCCCAGCAGCGATTGGGTGGCCACCAGCGTCCGCCGACCGATCGTCACGCGCGCGTGGAGCCAGTCGGCGGCAGTCTTGCCGAACAGCATCACCACCAACGCGAACAGTAGCAGCCAGGGGATGATCAGGTCGAACGCATGGGTCGGCGTCAGCACCAGCAGGACGCTGCCGACCAGTCCGCCGAGGAAGGTGATCGCCGCCAGCGTCCGCCACGGCACGCCGCCGACGGGGCCGAGCTCGTCGCGGAACGCCCAGGCGCTCGTCGCGGCGCCGGGCAGCAGCGCGACGTTCGAGGTCGCGTTGGCGGCGTTGGCGGGCAGCCCGATCGCGATCAGCGACGGCAGCGTGGCGAACGTCCCTCCGCCCGCGAGCGCGTTCATCGCCCCGCCGATCAGCCCGGCAGCGGCGGGAAGGGCGAAGGCGGCGGCATCGGTCACGCCGCGGGCGTGTGGCGGGCGGGGTCAGGTTTGTCGAGGGTCCGTGGCGACCCATCTTTCCCGTCGGTCCCGCGCGAAGTCGAGGGACCTGTAGGGCATCCGCTCAAGGTGTCTCGACGTCGCTCGATACGAACGGCTGAAGGACAACGTCGCGAAGAACGGGCGATGCTCAATCCCCCGCGAACTGGAACGCCGACGCCGCTCGCTCGCGATCGCTGACCAGCAGCGCGCGGTGCGTCGGCGGAGCGGAGCGTTGCGCGCAGTCGGGGCGCGTGCAGGCGCGGCAGCCGAGCCCGATCGGGGTGGAGGGGCCGGCGAGGTCGATCCCCCTCGCCGCCGCGAGCGTCGTCGCCTGTGCGGCGGGGACTCCGATCCCGATCGCGAACTCGGCCGCGACGCCGCCCGGCAGTCCCGCGCTTCCCACCGCGGCCTCGGCGCGCGACTGGGTCAGCCAGCGGCTGGTATCCTCCATCTCGACCAGCTGGACCTGCACCGCGCCCGGTCGGTCGAACGCATGATGGACGCGCCACAGCGGGCACCGCCCGTCCGCTTCGGCGAGCGCCGCGCCGTTCGCGTAGCGCTTCGATACCTGCCCGGCGCGGTCGATGCGGAGCATGAAGAAGGGAAGGCCGCGCGCGCCGACCCGCGCCAGCGTCGTCAGCCGGTGCGCGACCGTCTCCGCGCTCGCGCCGAAGCGGTGGGCGAGGAGCGCCCAATCGTATCCGGTCGCCTCGCAGGCGCGCAGGAAGCGGGCGTAGGGCATCACCGTCGCCGCGGCGTGATAGTTCGTCAGGTGCCGACGGAACAGGCGTTCGGCGACGCGGTCGGCAAAGCCGGCGCCGCGGGCGAGCGCGTCGATCTCGGCCCGCGCCTCGATCGTCGCGACCTGCGCGGCCAGCGCGAAGGTCCGCGACGCCGGCGGCAGCAGCTCGGACAGCTGGAGCTGGCGCGCGTGCAGATCGAGCCGCCGCAGCAACCCCGGCATGACGTCGACCGGCAGCACCCGGATCGAGAGCCCGTGCTTGACCCGCAGCCGCTCGACCAGTGCGCCGTACAGATCGGCGGCCGCGAGCCGGAGCTCGTCGGCGAGCGCCTCGGCGGCGGCGTCGAGATCGGCGAAATGGTTGCCCCAGCGCGCGATCTCGCGGCCGACCTGCGCGACCGGATCGTTCGCCGCCACCGGTTGGCTTCCGCCGCCGCCCGCACGATCGAACGCGCGCGCGAACGCCTCGACCCCGCCCGGCGCGGCGGCGAACCATTCCTGCAACTCGGCCCGGTCGATCTCGAGATCGCCGAACAGCGGATCGGCCAATCGGCGCCGCACCGCCGCCGTCCCGCCCCCGGGCTCGCCCGCCGCCAGCGTGCGCGGGTCGAAGTCGTAGGCGTCGGCCATCCGGACCAGCAGCGTCGCGGGAACCGGCCGCTGGTTGCGCTCGATCAGGTTGAGGTAGCTCGGCGAGATGCCGAGTGCCTCCGCCATCGCCGCCTGGGTGAGCCCCTGCGCACGCCTGAGCCGACGGACCGCATGCCCGGCGAGCAGCTTCTCCTGAGCCATGATCGTGTAAACTCTTTACAGCGCCACACGTCTTTGCGCCAGCGCATCCGACTGCGCAACACGCGAAACGGCATCGTTCCTAGTGATACAACGCGGAATTGTGTGGATATGCTGATATCCCACTTCCCCAGGAGACCTCAAATGCCGACCGAACCCCAGCGTAGCCGGGCCGTCTTCTCGACCGAAGATTTCGGGCTGATGAAGGAAGCCGTCGCCGATTACGTCCGCAAGATCGCCGACGATCCTCGCTCGGCCAAGTTCTCCAATCTCTACCACCGGCTCGGCCGCCTCGGCTGAACTCCTTTCCTGGGGAGGAAAGGTGTCCGCCGGCCCGCCCCCCGGGGCGGGTCCGGCGGGCATTCCTCCCCGCATGCCGCGAAGGGCAATCATGTACCAGGACCAGATCACCGACGCCGCCCGCCTCAAGGACCGCTACGGCGCGCCGTGGAGCGGGATCGACCCCGAAGCGGTCGCGCGGATGCGCGTGCAGAATCGCTTCCGCACCGGGCTCGACATCGCCCGCCACACCGCCGCGACGCTCCGCCGCGACATGGCCGCGTACGACGCCGATCCGGCCGCCTACACCCAGTCGCTCGGCGCGTGGCACGGCTTCATCGCGCAGCAGCAGGTGATCAGCATCCGCAAGCATTTCGGCTCGACCAAGGGGCGCTACCTCTATCTCTCCGGCTGGATGGTCGCGGCGCTCCGCTCCGAGTTCGGCCCGCTGCCCGATCAGTCGATGCACGAGAAGACGTCCGTGCCGGCGCTGATTGAGGAGATCTACACGTTCCTCAAGCAGGCCGACGCGCGCGAGCTGAGCCTGATGTTCCGCGATCTCGACAAGGCGCGCGAGGCGGGCAACGAGCTCGAGGCGCAGCGGCTGACGAACGCGATCGACAATTACGAGAGCCACGTCGTCCCGATCATCGCCGACATCGACGCGGGCTTCGGCAACGCCGAGGCGACGTATCTGCTCGCCAAGAAGATGATCGAGGCGGGCGCCTGTGCGCTCCAGATCGAGAACCAGGTTTCCGACGAGAAGCAGTGCGGCCACCAGGACGGCAAGGTCACCGTCCCGCACGAGGACTTCCTCGCCAAGATCCGCGCCTGTCGCTACGCCTTCCTGGAGCTCGGCGTCGACGACGGGGTGATCGTCGCGCGCACCGATTCGCTCGGTGCTGGCCTCACGAAGCAGATCGCCTTTTCGAAGGAGCCGGGCGACCTTGGCGACCGCTACAACGCCTTCCTCGACTGCGAGGAGGTGACCGACCTCACGACGCTGCGCGGCGACGTGGTGATCGAGCGCGACGGCAAGCTGATGCGGCCCAAGCGGCTTCCGTCCAACCTGTTCCAGTTCCGCGAGGGCACCGGCGCGGACCGCTGCGTCCTCGACTGCGTCACCTCGCTCCAGAACGGCGCAGACCTGCTGTGGATCGAGACCGAGAAGCCGCACATCGAGCAGATCGCGAGCATGGTCGACCGCATCCGCGAGCAGGTGCCGGACGCCAAGCTGGTCTACAACAATTCGCCCAGCTTCAACTGGACACTCAACTTCCGCCAGCAGGTGTTCGACGCCTGGGCCGAGGCGGGCAGGGACCTCTCGGCCTACGACCGCGCCCGGCTGATGAGCGTCGACTATGACGCGACCGAGCTGGCCGCGGAAGCCGACACGCGGATCCGGACCTTCCAGCGCGACGCCTCGGCGCGGGCGGGGATCTTCCACCACCTCATCACCTTGCCGACCTATCACACCGCGGCGCTCTCGACCGACAATCTCGCCCGCGAGTATTTCGGCGAGGCGGGGATGCTGGGGTACGTCAAGGGCGTCCAGCGCCAGGAGATCCGCCAGGGGATCGCCTGCGTGAAGCACCAGAACATGTCCGGCTCCGACGTCGGCGACGACCACAAGGAGTATTTCGCGGGCGAGGCGGCGCTGAAGGCCGGCGGCGCACACAACACGATGAATCAGTTCGCGGCTTAGCGCGCACGCCGGCAGCGGAGCTGTCGGCGAGACGCGCAAGCCCGGCCAGCGGGGCGGCCTTCTTTGGAGGTCGCCCCGTCTGAGGTCACGGCGCGGCCTTGCCGCGGCGCCCTACTTCGCGGTCACCCGCCACACGCGGTTGCCGACATCGTCCGCCACCAGCAGCCCGCCGGTCCGATCGATCGTCAGCCCCACCGGCCGGCCCTGCGCCTCCTCCTTGGCGCTGAGGAACCCGCTGAGCACATCCACCGGCTTCGTCCCCGGCACCGGGAAACCGTTGGCTGCAAACGGGACGTAGACGACCTTGTAGCCAGCGTAGGGCTTGCGGTTCCACGAGCCGTGTTCCGCGACGAACGCGCCGTTCGCGAACTTCGGCCCCAGTTTCGCGCCGTCGGCGAAGGTCAGGCCGAGCACCGCGACGTGGGGGCCCATCGCGAAGTCGGGCCGCTTCGAATATTGCTGGAGCGCGGGGTTCTTGGGCTCGACCCGCGGATCGGGATAGCCGCCCCAGTAATACCACGGCCAGCCGAAGTGATCGCCCAGCTCGATCGCGGTCAGATAATCGGGGACCAGATCGGAGCCGAGCATGTCGCGCTCCTGCACCACCGCCCACAAAGCCTTCGACTGCGGCTCCAGCGCCATGCCGATCGGGTTGCGCGTGCCCGCGGCATAGACGCGGTAGGTCTTCTCCTTGGGCCAGACCTGGAGGATGTTGGCGCGGTACTTCTCGGCGTCGAGCCCGTTCTCGGCGATGTTCGACGACGAGCCGACCGACAGGTAGAGCGTCCGGCCGTCGCCCGCATCGATGACGTTGCGCGTCCAGTGGTTGCCCCCGCCGGGATATTTGACGACGAGCTCGGGCTTGGCCGTCACCTTGGTCATTCCGTCGGTATAGGGCACGCGGATCAAAGCATCGGTGTTGGCAACGTAGAGCTGCCCCTGGAACAGCACCATGCCGAAGGGCGAGTTGAGCCCGGTCATGAACGGCGTCTTCGTCTCCGCCACCCCGTCCCCGTCCTTGTCGCGCAGCAGCGTGATCCGGTTCGCCGAGCGGACGCCCGCGCCGGCGCGGCCCATCAGGACGCCCATCACCAGGCCGGTCACCCCGCCGCCCTTGCGCGGCGGCGAGTTGCTCTCGGCGACCAGCACGTCGCCGTTGGGGAGGCGATAGAGCCAGCGCGGGTGATCGAGCCCGGTGGCGAAGGGCTTGACGCTGAGCCCGACGGCTGGGGTCGGCGCGGCGCCGCCCCGCCAGCCGACGACCTTGGCGACCCCGACCGTCGGGATCACCTGCTCGCGCGGATCGGAAATGGTGGGGCGGCGGCCTTGAACCGCGGCGATCGGCAGCCGGGCCTTGTCGGGCCAGCCGAGCCAAACGAGGATCGCGATGCCGGCGACGAGGGCGACGGCGAGGATGCGCAGGACGTGCTTCATGCCGTCCGGAATAGGCCGCCGCCGGGCCAACGAAAAGGGGCGGGCGCGCCGTCGCGCCCCCGCCCCGATCCGCCGCGTCGGTGACGATCAGTCGAGCAGGTCGAACCGATCGGCGTTCATCACCTTCGCCCAGGCCGCGACGAAATCCGCCACGAACTGCTCGCGGGCGTCGTCGCACGCATAATATTCCGCGATCGCGCGCAGCTGCGAGTTCGAGCCGAACACCAGGTCGGTGCGCGTCGCCGTCCACATCTGCTCGCCGGTGTGGCGATCGGTGCCCAGGAACTCCTCGTCGCCGCTGTCGTCGATCTGCTTCCAGGCGGTGGCCATCTGCAGGAGGTTGATGAACCAGTCGTTGGTCAGCGTCTCGGGACGGTCGGTGAGGATCCCGTGCTTCCCGCCCTTGGCGTGAACGACGCCGAGCACCCGCAGGCCGCCGACGAGCACCGTCATCTCGGGCGCGGAAAGGCCCAGCAGCTGCGCACGGTCGACGAGCAGCTCCTCGGTCGGGACCGAGAATTTGGTCGACAGATAGTTGCGGAAGCCGTCGGCCTTGGGCTCGAGCACCGCGAAGCTCTCGACGTCGGTCCACTCCTGCGTCGCGTCGCCGCGGCCGGTAGTGAACGGCACGCTCACGTCGTGGCCCGCGGCCTTCGCCGCCTGCTCGACGCCCAGGTTGCCGCCCAGCACGATCAGGTCGGCGATGCTGACCTGCCCGTGCTCCGCCTTGATCCGCTCATAGACGGCCAGCACCGTCGCGGTCTCGGCGGGCTCGTTCGCCTCCCAGTCCTTCTGCGGGGCGAGGCGGATGCGCGCGCCGTTGGCGCCGCCGCGACGATCCGACTGCCGATAGGTCGAGGCCGAATACCAGGCGGTCTTGACCAGCTGGGTGATGGTGAGTCCGCTGTCGGCGATCTTGGCCTTGAGCGCGGCAACGTCGGCGTCGGACAGCGGCGTCCCGGCGGGGATCGGATCCTGCCAGATCAGGTCCTCGGTCGGGGCCTCCGGGCCGATGTAGCGGGTGCGCGGACCCATGTCGCGGTGGCACAGCTTGAACCAGGCGCGGCTGAAGGCGTCGGCGAAGTAAGCCGGATCGGCGCGGAACTTCTCGAGGATGGCCCGGTAGGCCGCGTTGTCCTTGAACGCCTTGTCGGCGGTGGTCATCATCGTGGCGACCTTCTTGCCCGGCGTATGCGCCGCCGGGGCCTGGGTCTCCTCGGGATTGCCGACCGGCTGCCACTGGTTCGCGCCCGCGGGGCTCTTAACCAGCTCGTATTCGTGATCGAGCAGGTTGGAGAAATAGGTCATGTCCCACTTGATCGGGGTCGGCGTCCAGGCGCCCTCAATGCCCGAGGTGATGGTGTCGTCGCCCATCCCGCTGCCGTGCTCGCTGGTCCAGCCCAGGCCCATATGGGCGATGTCCGAGCCCTCCGGCTCGCGCCCGACCTTCGAGGCGTCGCCGGCGCCGTGCGCCTTGCCGAAGGTGTGGCCGCCGGCGGTGAGCGCCGCGGTCTCTTCGTCGTTCATGCCCATGCGCTTGAACGTCTCGCGCAGGTCGCGCGCCGAGCCCTTGGTGTCGGGCTTGCCGCCGGGGCCTTCGGGATTGACGTAGATCAGCCCGTGCTGGATCGCGGCGAGCGGCTCCTCGAGCGCGAGGCCCGCCTCCTCGTCGATGCGGGTCTGGCCCAGCCACTCCTGCTCGGTGCCCCAGTAGATGTCGCGCTCGGGCTCGAAGATGTCCTCGCGTCCACCCGAGAAGCCGAACACCGGCCCGCCCATCGATTCGATCGCGACGTTGCCGGCGAGAATGAACAGGTCCGCCCAGCTGAGCGCGCGGCCGTACTTGAGCTTGACCGGCCACAGCAGGCGGCGGGCCTTGTCGAGGTTGCCGTTGTCCGGCCAGGAGTTGAGCGGGGCGAAGCGCTGCGAGCCCGAGGTCGAGCCGCCGCGGCCGTCGCCGGTGCGATACGTGCCGGCCGAATGCCACGCCATGCGGATGAAGAACGGGCCGTAATGCCCGTAGTCCGCCGGCCACCACGGCTGACTGTCCGTCATCAGTGCGGTCAGGTCGGCCTTGACCGCGCGATAGTCGAGCGCCTTGAACGCTTCGCGGTAGTTGAAGCCCTTCGGATGCGGGTCGGTCGAGACGCCGCCCTGCGTCAGGATGTCGATCGACAGCGACTCGGGCCACCAATGCTTATGGGTCTGGCCGAGCAGGGTGCGCAGCGCCACCGGCTCCTTCTTGGGGTCGCTGAGCGGGCTGCCCTCGGTGATCGCGTCCATCTGAGTCTCCTTGCTGGCACGGGCGCGGCGTGAGTCGCCCGTGGCTGAATACCGACGCGGTATAGCCGAGCCGCGCGGCCGAGGCACCGGTGCAAATGATCGAGCTGGTGAGATAATGCGATCGAACTGATCGAGTGAAGCGATTACTCTTCCGGTTCGGGCCGCGGCGGGTGGAGGCGGATGCGGTGGACTCGACGCTCGTCCGACTCGATCGTCTCGATTCGCCAGCCGCTCGGATGGTCGACGCATTCGCCGATGGTCGGGACATGCCCCGCCAGCACCGCCGTCAGTCCCCCGAGCGTGTCGACATCCGCTTCGTTCTCGCCGAGGCGGGGATCGATCGCGGCCGCGACGTCTTCGAGTTCGACCCGGGCGTCCGCTTCCCAGGCGCCGCCGTCCAGCGGCACCAGCATCGGCGCGGGGGCGTCGTCATGCTCGTCCTCGATCTCGCCGACAATCTCCTCGATCAGGTCCTCGATCGTGACCAGCCCCTCGGTCCCGCCATATTCGTCGACGACGATCGCGAGGTGGACCCGCCTGGCGCGCATGTCGGCGAGCAGGTCGAGCGCGCCGCGCGACATCGGCGTCCACAGCGGCTCGCGGATCAGGCCGGCGAGCGTGGTCGGATGCTCCGCTCCGGTCGCCAGGATCGCGAACACGTCCTTGACGTGGATCATGCCGATGACGGTGTCGAGCTTCTCGCGATAGACCGGCAGCCGGCTGTGACCCGCCTCGGCGAAGATCTGCACCAAATGCTCGAACGGCGTCTGTTCCTCGACCGCGACGATGTCCGCGCGCGGGACGCCGACGTCCCCCGCGTCGCGCTCGCCGAAGTGGAGGAGGTTGCGGACCATCTGCCGCTCGAGTGGCGACAGGTCGCCCTTGGCGTCGGGCGCCGGATCGTCCTCGTGGCGGTCGATCGCCTCTTCCAGCTGGTCGCGGAGCGTGTCCTCCTCGGACCCGCCGAAGATCAGGTTGCGCAGGCCGCGCCAGATCGAATGCTCGTGGTCGCCGTTTCCGGCGCGACTTCGGTCCTCGTCCATGATGCTAGCGTTCAGTCCTCACGAATCGCATAGGGGTCGGCGAGGCCGAGCGCGCCGAGCGCCTGAGCCTCGATCTCCTCCATCGCGTCCCCCTCCTGATCGGATTGGTGGTCATAGCCTAGCAGATGAAGCGTTCCATGCACGATCAAATGCGTCGCATGGTCGGCCGCCGCGACGCCGCGGTCCTCCGCCTCACGGCCGCAGACCCCATGCGCGAGGACGATGTCCCCCAGCAACACCTCGCCGTCGTCGCTGTTCTGCGTCACGGTTGCCAGCAGATCCGGCTGCACCATCGGGAAGGACAGCACGTTGGTCGGCGCGTCCTTGCCGCGATACTGACGGTTGAGCGTATGAACCTCGTTGTCGGAGGTCAGGCGCAGGCTGACCTCGACCGTCGCGGCGGTGGTCGCCAGCTCCGCGAACGGCGTCCGCGCGATCGCCGCCTCGACCGCGCGCTTGGCGAGGGCCTCCCAATCGCCGTCGGGCCAGGGCGCTTCGACGGAGAGTTCGACGACGATCATGCGAGGTCCGTATGCGAGAAATCGTCGCGCTTGTAGAGGCGTTGCGCGCAATCGGTCTCTAGCGAACGTAGGCGTCGAGGGCGGCGACCATGGCGGCTGTCCGGCCCGGGATGGGTGACCGGAATCCACCGCGGGCGGAACGATGCGGATCGATCGTGTTCGTCGCTACGACCAGGGCGCGACAAGCCGGTCAGACGAGGTGGATCAGGCCGAGCGTTTCCATGTGAAAGGCGGTCGGCTCGTGCGACGGCGCGACCATCGCATGGTCGACCGGCGCTGGCCTTGCCTGTGCCGGCGCCAGGAGGAAATCGTCGGCGGTCAACGGCGCATCGGTGACGACGAAGAAGACGCGGTCGACCGCCTTGTCGTGATTGACGTCGAGCAGCACGCGCCAGGCTTTGGCCCCCTCCGCAGGAGCGACCACCCGCAGTTCGTAATCGGCCGACCCGGTGAAGCGCCCGCTGCCGATGAAGGTCAGGTGCTGGACTCCGGCCAGATCATCGTCCGCATCGAGCGCCGAGAGGTCGATCCGGTCACCATCGGCATGGCTGAGATCGGCGATCAGGTCGCGTTTGCCGCCGACGTTGATCTCGTCGAGATCGCGGAACACGAAGGTGTCCGCCCCCGCGCCGCCGCTGACCCGATCCGCCGCGCCGCCGCCGGCGAGGATGTCGCCGCCCGCACCGCCGACGATCGTGTCCGCGCCCTGGCTGCCCGTGAACAGCACGCCGCCGCCCGCCACCGACTCGATCGCAACCGAGGCGGGGAGCTGGCTCAGCCCGGACAGGTCGACCACCCCGCCGTCCCGCACGGTCAGCTTCTCGACTCCGGTGAAGGTCGCGTCCGTCACGCCGAACAGCGCGCTCGAAACGATCACGCGATCGACGCCGTCGCCGCCGTCGATCGAACCGGGGTTCGACGCGACGACGATCGTGTCGTTGCCGCCGCCGGCGGAGATCATGTCGGCGCCCCCGTTCGAGTTGATCCGGTTGGCGCGATCGTCGCCCGTGAGGTCGTCCCCGAAGGCGCTGCCGTAGAGCCGCTCGATCCCGGTCAGCGTGTCGACGCCCCAATGCGTGTCCTGCGCGCCCGTGTTCGCGAGCGAGACGCTGACGCCGGCCGTCGCATCGCGGTAGTCCGCCGCGTCCTGCCCGGCGCCGCCGTCGAGCGTGTCGTCGCCGAGCCCGCCCATCAGCGTGTCGTCGCCCTCGCCGCCGTTCAGCACGTCGTCGCCGCCGCGGCCGTCGATGACGTCCGCCGCGCCGGTGCCAACCAGCGTCTCGGCGAGATCGCGGAAGTCGAAGCTGGCGAGGCTCGGGTCATGGTCCGACGAGGCGGGGTTCACCGCGCCGGCGCGGTCGTTGTAGCCGGTGTTGATGTGGACCGCGTCGTAGCTCGCGACTCCCGCCAGAATCTGGTCGGTCAGCAGCGAGTCGAGCGCCTGGCTGCGCCCGTCGAAGTCGTAGCTGAACCGCTCCTGCGGGGCGAGCTCCTGGACCATCAGGTTGACGTACTTGGTTCCGGTGGTGTTCGCCGTCCCGTCCGGATTGGCGTAGCCGGTCAGCACCTCGAGCGGGCGGTTGTACCAGAACTCGTTGTAATCGCCGCCCGAGACGAGCAGGCCGCCGGTCGCCGACGCCTTTTCGAAGACGTTGTTGATCTGCTCGGCCAGCGTGTTGCGCAAGTCCCAGTCGCCGTTGGTCGGGTTGCCGTCCCCGTTGTTCTGGTCGATCGTATAGGGATCGTCGGAGCCGCCCTTCGACGGCAGGTGGTTGCCGAAGACGTTGACGGTCTGACCGTGGAAGGTGAACTCGCCGACGATCGAGCGGCGCGTGCCGCTCCAGTCGTCGGGATTGATCCCCGCTCCGGTGTCGTCGACCGCAAGCAGATCGCCCGCGTCGCGGACGCCGTCGCCGATCCGGTCGGTGTACTGGCGGCGCTCCTCGATCGTCGCGTCGGCGGCGAGATCGCCGAGCTGGACGCGCGCGGTGTCGTAGAGGAAGCCGACGCGGATGTTGCCGCCCGGCGCGCCGCCGACGTCGTTCGCGGTCTCGGGCGCCTCGTCGACCCACTGGTAGGTCTTGCCGGTGGCGGCGTTCACCGCCGCGACCAGCTGCTCCCAGGTCTGGGTCGCATCGGTGCCGCCCGAGGGATCGACGCCGTTGTTGTCCTGAATCTCCTCGACGACGATGATGTCGGGCGAATTAAGGTTGATCGCGACGTTGTGCGCCAGCTGGTCGTACTTCGCCTGCGTGGTGATCTCGACGCCGTTGTTGGTCGAGAAGGTGGTGCCGACGGGGGACAGATTCTCGACGTTGAAGGTCGCGACCGTCAGCGCGCGGTCGTCGCCGCCGAGCGCTGTGACTTCCTGGATCGGCGTGGTCGAGGCGAGCGCCGCGACCTTGTCCGCGTCGAGCGCGTCGGTGACGTAGAACTTGGCGACGCCGAAGTCGAAGTCGACGATGCCCGTGACGTCGCCGAGCTGGTCGCCCATGGTCAGGTCCTGATCGAACCCCGACGTGCCGCCGCGACCGACGTCGCCGAAATCGAGCTCGATGATGTCGCCGTGGAGCGCGCCGTCCGTCGAGGTCTCGCCCCCGAACTTCACGTCGTCGTTGGGGTCGGCGGTATTCTCGTCGGGGTAGAATTGCGCGTCGCCGTAGGCGGTGTAGCCGCCGCGCGAGTTGATGAAGTTCTTGTCGGCGTTGTCGTAGCTATAGGCGTTGAAATAGACGAAATTGTCGTTCGAGCCGCCGACGAAGCCGTCGCCGACGATCATGTTGGTCATCGTGACCCGCATGCCCTCGATCGTCTCGTAGTAATCGAGCGCGTCGTTCTGGGGGTCGAACGTGCCGCTGGAGCCGTCGGAGTCGAAGAAATTGGGACTGTCGTCGCTGATGATCGACGTCGGGATCTTGTGGCCCGGCGTCCCGTCGATCACGAAGGTCGGCAGGGCGTTGACGTCGTTGCCCTGGACGATCGCCGAAGGGTTGACCAGGATCGTGCGGTTGAGGTTCGAGAATGACTGCGACTCCATGACGTTGGCGGTGACCGTCACCGTCTCGCCGACGGTCAGCCCGGCGGTCGCGCCGCTCGTGCGGACGTAGATGCCCTCGCTGGTCAGGACGTTGCCGTCCCAGTCGCTGGTCTCCTCGGTGATGTAGAAGCCCTGCGTCCCCGAACCGGCGAAGCTGTCGATCGCGGTGACGATGCCGCGCACGGTCACCTGCGCGGACGAGGCGACGTTGAAGGCGTGGATGCCTTCCGCGGCCAGGATTGGCGAGAAGAACGCCGACCCCTGAATGTCGTGGATGTAACTGATCGAGATGTCGTCGTTGAGGATCGTGCCGACCCCCTGCGCGTCGCCGACCACCGTCGTGCCGGACAATTGGTTCAGGTTCTTCAGGTCGACTGCGAAGGTCTCGTTGGTCTCGGTCAGCGTGTCGCCGTGGATCGTCACCGAGATCGTCTGGCTGAGATTGCCACCGACGCCGAAGACCAACTGACCCGAGGTCGCGTCATAGTCGCTCCCGTCGGTCGCGGTGATGTCGCCCGTCGCATAGTCGATCGTGAAGGCGCCTTCGTTGTCCGAGCGGGTGACGGTGAAGGTCAGCACCGTGTCGCCGGCGTCGCCCTCGGCGATCGAGACGTCGCCGATGGAGACGGTGGTCGCGCCGTCGCTCGTGACGGTGAAGCCCGGCGCGTAGCCGACCGCGGCGGCGTCGTCCTGAGTCCAGTTCGTTTCGTCAGCGATCGCGGCGAGGATGTCGGCCTTCGAGCCGCTGAGCGGGCCGGTATAGGCCGCGTTGTCGGCGCCGAACGCGAGCGCGGTGTCGCCGAAGGTCAGCCCGGTCGGGACCGCGCTGGTGTTCGAGCTGGTCGCGTCGCCCGCATAGCTCGCATTGCCGTCGGCGAAGTCGAGTCCGAACAGGAACGTCGGGCTGGAGGCGCTGCCGACATAGGCGGCGATCTGGTCGCCGCTGGTCGACAGGTTGAAATTGCCGCTGACGCCCGCCAGCGTGAAGACGGTGCCGACCGTGGCGTCGGCGGCGATCGTGATACTGACCGTACCCTCGCCCGTGCGGAAGCCGCCGGCGGCGAACCAGCCGTTGTCGGTGAAGCTGATCGTCTGGCCCCGCAGCTCCTCCGACAGCAGCACGAAGGCGAAGCTCTTGGCGTTGTTGATCGTGTCGGCCTGGTAGCCGATCAGCGCGATGTCGCCCGGCGCGAACGTCGCCTGCACCCCGACGTCGGCGTGAGCGCCGAAGCCCCAGCTGTCGGCGGCGGCGAACAGCCCGGCCTGGCGCCAGGAGAGGACGGACTCGTCGCTGCCGCGACGCGAGAAGGTGCTGATCATGGACGGCTCCCGGATTGAGCCGCCGCGGCTAGCCGCATTTGATGACGGCGCGGCGTCCGCTGGAAGACGATCCGGTTAAACGGGACGAACCGCGCTCAGCCCGTGCCCTCGTACGCCTCGACGATCCGACCGACGATCGGGTGGCGCACCACGTCGCCCGCGCCGAAGCGGCACATCGCGATCCCCTCGATCCCTTCCAGCCGCATGGTCCCGTCGGCGAGCCCGGAGGCCCCGACGCCGCCGGGCAGATCGGTCTGGTTGGGGTCGCCGCAGATCACCATGCGGCTGTTCTGGCCGAAGCGGGTGAGGAACATCTTCATCTGCGCGGGCGTCGTGTTCTGCGCCTCGTCGAGGATGACGAAGGCGTCGGCGAGCGTGCGGCCGCGCATGAACGCGATCGGCGCGATCTCGATCTCGCCCGACAGGATTCGCCGCTCGACCTGCTCGGCCGGCAGACAGTCGTTCAGTGCATCGTAGAGCGGCCGGAGATAGGGGTCGACCTTCTCCTTCATGTCGCCCGGCAGGAAACCCAGCTTCTCGCCCGCCTCGACGGCGGGGCGCGACAGGATCAGCCGCTGGACGCTGCCGGAGATAAGCTGCGAAACGGCCTGCGCGACCGCGATATAAGTCTTGCCCGTGCCCGCCGGGCCGAGCGCGAAGATCATGTCGTTGCGCGTCAGCTCCATCATGTAATGGGCCTGCGCGGGGGTGCGCGGGACGATCGTCTTCTTGCGCGTGCGGATCATGACGGGCGGCGCGCCGCCGCCCTGGTCGGTGCGGATGATCCCGTCGAGCAGCGGCTCGGCCGCCATCGCGATCGAGGCGTCGACCAGCCCGGCGTCCACCTCCTCGCCGCGGGCGACGCGGTGATAGAGGTCCTGAAGGACGTCGCGCGCCGTCGCGACCTGCTCGGCGGTCCCCTCCAGCCCGACGCGGTTGCCCCGGGCGGTGATGTAGACGCCCAGCCGATTCTCGAGCGCGACCAGGTTGCGGTCGTACTGGCCGAACAGCTGCGCCAGCAGTTGCGGGCGATCGAAGGTGATCTCGGCCCTGCTGCGATCGCCCGCCTGCGCGGGCACGGGTTTGCGGGACATCCGGTCCTTTCCGAAAAGCGACAGGCGTCAGTGTGGTGCGTGCGGCGAGCGAAGGGAAGGGGAGCCGCGCCCGCAGGTACGAAAAGGGCGGGACCGTGTCGCCACGGCCCCGCCCTTCACGAGAACATCAGTCCACGCCGGTTCAGACGAGGCAGAAGTTCACGTAGTCGGTGTGCGCCAGTGCCGGGTTGAAGTGCGAGCCGACCTCGCCGGCGAAGCCGCCGATCCGGCCGATCATGCCGTCCGCGGCGCTGATGTGGTTCGTGCTCGAGCTCGGGTGCTCGCCGAACATCCCGTTGGTCGTGCCGACGTTGGAGTCGCCGGTCCAACCTTCCGCGCGGTTGGCGAGATCGGTCTGGAGGTTCGCCTTGTGCGCGGCGTCGGCCATCGCCTGGCTCTTGGCGGCGGCCTCGTCGAGCATGTCCGCCGGAGCGTGCAGCTTCTCGATGGTCGCCTGGTTCGCGTCACTGCCCTCGGCCGCGTAATAATAGCGGCCGCCGACCTTGCCGACGAAGTGGAGCGACGCCGGACCGCCGTTCGCAAAGGTCACTGTGTCGTCGTTCGCCGCGTCGAGCACCAGCACGCCGCCGGTGATCGCGATGTTGCCCGAGCCGTCGGTGGGCAGCGCGGTCGTGGTGGTCAGGAAATCCTCGTTCGAGAAGTCTACGATCGTGTCGTGGCCGCCGTGGAACGGGGTGTCCTGACGGAAGACGAAGGTATCGGCCCCGCCACGCCCGGTGAGGATGTCGTCGCCCGCGGCGCCGGCGAGGACGTTGGCGGCGTTGTTGCCCGCGATCCGATCGTTGAACTTCGAGCCGATCCCGTTCTCGATGCTGATCAGGTGATCGCCCGCCGCGCCGTTGACGCCGCCGTCGAAGCGGACATCGGGTGCGACGGTGGTGCCGACGGTGAACTGGACGCCGGTGGTCGCCGTCTCATAGCTGACGGTGTCGTTGCCCTTGCCGCCGTCGAGGATGTTGGCGACGTCGTTGGCGATCAGCTTGTCGTCGCCCTTGCCGCCGACCGCGTTCTCGATCGTCACGCCGTACGCGATCGAGATGTTGTCCTTGAAGCCCGGGTCCTTGACGCCCAGTTCCTTGATGAGGTCCTGGTAATATTGGTAGGTCGCCTCGGTGCGCGGCGCGAAGCCGAGCTCGGCGCGCGCCTTGTTGATCTGGTTGAGCGTGTAGAACTTGCTCGCGCCGCCCATCGAGCTGAACGCGCCGGCGTTGAGGTCGATCACAGAATCGGTCTTGAAGCCCGAGCCGTCGATCGTGTCGTTGCCCGCACCGTCCCAGATCGAGAGCACCGGGCGGTTGTTGGCGGTGAAGTCGTAGGCGGTCCCGACCTCGGTCGAGTTGAAGCCGTAGACGGTGTCGCCCGCGCGGGTTTCGTAGTTCGCGCCGTACATCGCCTGGATCGTCGCGATGTCGTGGATCATCGGGGTGGACGGATAGGCGAAGTTGAGCAGCTGGAAATCGATGAACTGCGCGCCGGTCTCGTAGCCGTCGAAATAGCTCATGATCGAATATTGCAGCGAGTCCTGCGCATATTCGGCCTGATCGACGTAGGTGACCGGCACCGGATTGCCGTCCGGATCGAGCGCGTTGTAATCGCCCGGATGGCTGAGGCCGAGCGCGTGGCCGGTCTCGTGGATCATCGTCGTGGTGGCGTAATAGCTGTTCGTCACCGGGAAGAAGTTGGACGCGACGAAGCCGTCGATCCACACGTCGCCGCCCAGTCGGCCGACCTGGTTGAAGTCGAAGTTGTCCTTGTAATACTGATCCTCGGTGTCGCCGAACGGCAGATAGGCATAGGCCTGAGCGCCACCGGTCGAGGTGTTGCCGTACGTGATGTCGGCGTCGCCCGACTTGGTTTCCTTGAACTGAATGTCGGTCAGTTCGCCCCACAGGCCGATGGTCTTGCGGGCCATCATGATCTGGTCGTCATTGAACGCCGAGAAGGTGGTCGCATCCGCCTCGCTGAACGAGTCCGTGCCGGTCTCGTTGACGTAATAGCTGTTCTGCAACTCCTGGATGTTCTTCCAGAAACCATAGTTCAGGACGCCATCGTCATAGACGCCGTAGTTGTTATGGGTCCAGTCGTAGCCGGTGCGATTCAGGTTCGCTTCGATCTGCGAAAGATCCCAGATCGGCTTGTCGCGGTAGGTGCCGCCGGCCTTCGGGTCGAGCGAGCCGGCGTCGGGTGTGGTGGACATGAGAATCCCTTCCGAGTTTGAAGATCAGGCGTACGGGAGAGAGATGGGTCGGCCGGCCTCGCGACCGCCGGCGGACGCGCCGCACCCCGTTCGAGCGCCGCTCGAGAGAGGCGGAACGGGCCATGCGGTGTCGTGGCGCAGGTCGAGAATATCCCGGTCTTTCATCCCTGTGGACGACATGGGCGGGATCGGACGTCCCGCTCCAGTCATGTCCCGACCTTCCACTTGCGCGGGCAAGGCGTCAACCGAAGATTGGTAAGAAATTACGTCCTTTATGGTCAGGCGGCAATGCTGCTGCGCGCAAGCGCGGCTCCCGCGACCGAATTGGGACCCGCGTCCGTGATCTCGACCTCGATCAGGTCGCCAACGCCAGCCGGCGAGTCGACGTGGACCGATTGGAGCCACGGCGATTTGCCCAGCATCTGCCCGGGCCGTCGTCCGGCGCGTTCGATCAGGATCTCGCAGCGCCTGCCCACGCTCGCGCGATTGAAGGCGAGCTGGTCGGCGTTCAGCGCCGCCTGCAGCCGGGCGAGCCGCTCCTCCATCACCGGCGCGGCGATCGGGTCGGCCATCGCCGCCGCGGGCGTGCCCGGGCGGGGGCTGTACTTGAAGCTGAATGCCTGCGCGTAGCCGACCTCCGCGACCAGGCTCAGCGTCTCGGTGAACTCGGCCTCGGTCTCGCCGGGGAAGCCGACGATGAAGTCGCCCGACAGCGCGATGTCTGGACGCGCCGCGCGGATCCGCTCGATCAGCCGCAGGTACGAGTCACGACTGTGCGAGCGGTTCATCGCCTTGAGCACCCGGTCGCTGCCCGCCTGTACCGGCAGATGGAGGAACGGCATCAGCTTGGGGCTGTCCCGGTGCGCGTCGATCAGCCCCTGCGCCATGTCGTTGGGGTGGCTCGTCGTGTAGCGGATCCGCGCCAGCCCGGGGATTCGGTCCAGCGCGCGGATCAGGTCGTGCAATCCTCGGTCCCCGTCGGTCCAGGCGTTGACGTTCTGCCCCAGCAGCGTGATCTCGCGCGCGCCCGCGTCGACCAATGCCTTCGCCTCGTCGACCAGGGCTGCGAAGGGTCTGCTCGTCTCCGCGCCCCGCGTATAGGGCACGACGCAATAGGTGCAGAACTTGTCGCACCCTTCCTGCACCGTCAGGAACGCCGCCGGCCCGACCTTCCGCCGCGCGGGGAGCGCGCCGAACTTGGAGAGCGCGGGCATGTCGAGATCGAGCGCGGGGCGGCCCGCCGCCGCCGCCGCGACCAGCCCGGGAAGGTTGTGGTAGGCCTGCGGACCGACCACCACGTCCACCTTGGCCCGGCGCACGATCTCCTCGCCCTCTGCCTGCGCGACGCAGCCCGCGACCGCGATCATCGGAATGCGCCCCTGCGCGGCCGCGCCTTTGCGCAGCCGGCCGATGTCCGAATAGACCTTCTCGGTCGCCTTCTCGCGGATGTGGCAGGTGTTGAGCACGACGAGATCGGCCTCGGCCGCCTCGGCGGCGGTCAGCCCCTGCGCGGCCATCAGCTCGGCCATCCGCTCGCCGTCATAGACGTTCATCTGGCAGCCGAACGACTTGACGGCGAAGGTCTTGGGCGGGACGCTCACTCCGCAGCCTCCGCGAGCGAGACGGACCCCTGCGGGGTCGTTCCCGGCGCGGCGTAGCCGAGCCGCGCGCGACCCTGCACGGGCCCCGCCACGTCGGCCACCAGGTACAAGGGCCGCTTCTTCGACTCGATATAGAGCCGCCCCAGATATTCGCCGATCATGCCGAGCACGAACATCTGCGCCGCCCCCAGCACCACCGTCACCAGCATCGTCGAGGTCCAGCCCTGCACCGCCGAACCGGTGAAGAAGCCGATCGCGATATAGACGATCAGCAGCAGCGACACGAAGGTCAGCGCGATCCCGAGATGGCTCGCCCAGCGCAGCGGCGCGGTCGAGAAGCCGGTCACCGCGTCCACCGCCAGCCGGATCATCTTGGCGAGCGGATAGTGCGTCTCCCCCGCGAACCGCTCGGCGCGGTCGTAGGGGAAGGGGACCTGACGGAACCCGACCCAGGCGACCATCCCGCGGATGAAGCGCGCCTGCTCGGGCATCGACTGGAGCGCATCGAGCGCCCGCCTGGTCATCAGCCGGAAGTCGCCGGTGTCGAGCGGGATCGGCGTGTCGGTGACGCTGTCGAGCACCCGGTAGAAGGCCTTGGCGGTGACCTTCTTGAAATAGGTCTCGCCCTGGCGCTTGCGGCGGACGGCGTAGACGACATCGGCGCCCTCACGCTCCATCATCGCCCGCATCTCGCCGAGCAGTTCGGGCGGGTCCTGGAGGTCCGCGTCGATGATCAGGATCTGTTCGCCCGCGCATAGGTCGAGCCCGGCGGTGAGCGCGAGCTGGTGACCATGGTTGCGGCTGAGGTTGATGCAGACGAGATGCGGGTCCTGCGCCGCGAGCCGCCGCATCGCCGGCCAGCTCTCGTCCTTCGAGCCATCGTTGATGAGCACGATCTCATGATCGTCCCCCGCCACCGCCCGCGCCGCCGCGGAGACGCGCGCGTGGAGCTGATCGAGGCAGGCGGCCTCGTTGTAGCAGGGGATGACGATCGACAGGGCGGGGCGATGCATGGCGGACGGCGATACAGGAGAGGGGTGAGCGAATCACCAATTTGTTGATAAGGGGCACTAAGCGCACGCGCGGAAGGAGGCGAAGGTGGCGACGGTGTACCAGCTGGACGAGGCCGAGACGAACCTGGCGAAGCTGCTTGATCAAGTCGAGGCGGGCGAGGACGTGGCGATCACCCGCGGCGCGGGGCGTTTCAGGATCGTCGCCGATGCCGAAACGCCAGCGGAAAGGCGTCGACGCGGCTTCGGAGCGCTCAAGGGCAAGATCAAGCTCGATGACAGCTTCTTCGATCCGCTTCCGGAAGAGGAGCTTCGCGCCTGGGAGGGGCAGTGAGGCTCCTTCTCGACACGCACGCGCTGATCTGGTGGTTCGATGGCGATGCGCGGCTCGGTCGCGAAGTGCGGGGTCGGATCAATGGTGATGATGCCGAGGTATTCGTCAGTGTCGTATCCGCGTTCGAGATGCGGACGAAGCGTCGAATCGGGAAGCTGCACGGCCTTGACGAGCTGATCGACGGCCTTTCCGCCTTGCTTGCACAGTATGGTTTTTCCGTCCTTCCACTTTCGCTGGCACACGCAGAACTCGGCGGCGGCCTGCCCATTCCCCATCGCGACCCGTTCGACCGCCTCCTGATCGCGCAGGCGCAGATCGAGGACGCTTGGCTGGTCTCCAACGAGGAGCTGTTCGACGCCTTCGGCGTTCGCCGTCTCTGGTGAGACGGCAGATGCGCGCTGTCACGCGATCGCCCGCGCGCGCTCCTCGACGATCTGTTCGAGCATCGTCAGCGGCATCGCGCCGAAGGCGAGGATGTCGTGGAACTGCTTCAGGTCGAACTTCGCGCCCGCGATCGACTGCGCCTTGGCACGCGCCCGCAGCCAGGCGGCGTGGCCGATCTTGTAGCTGCACGCCTGCCCGGGCAGCACGCAATAGCGCTCGATCTCGCGTTGCGCCCGGCCGCGCGCGAAGCCGACGGTCTCGACGAAATAGTCGGTCGCCTGTTCGCGGGTCCAGCGCTTGGTGTGGATGCCCGTGTCGACGACCAGCCGCGCCGCGCGGAACAGGAAGCTCTGGAGATAGCCGGCGCGCTCGATCGGCGTCGCATAGCCGCCGAGTTCGTCGGCGAGCTGCTCGGCGTAGAGCGCCCAGCCTTCGAGATAGGCGTTGAAGAAGGCGAACTTGCGCAGCGTATGCACCGGCGCGCGCTGCGCGATGCTGATCTGGAGGTGATGGCCCGGCACGCCCTCGTGATAGGTCAGGCTCGGCAGCGTGTACTTGGGCCAGTCGCCGACGCTCTTGAGGTTGATCCAGTAGATCGCCGGACGCGAGCCGTCGAGCGGGGCAAGATAGTAATAGCCGTTGCTCGCGCCGTCCTGGATCGAGGGATCGACGCGCTTGATCTCGAGCGGCGCGTTGGGCGGGTTGTTGAACGCCTGCGGCAGCCGCGCCTGCATCGCGCGGACGTTGGCGTTGAGCCCGGCGATCAGCGCCGCCCGGCCGGCGTCGGTGTCCGGATAGAGCTGCTCGGGCCGATGGTTAAGCGCGGTCAGCCGCGCGCCGACGGTGCCGCTCGTGAGGCCCTGCGACTTGAGGATGGTGTCGATCCGTGCGCTCAGCTCGGCGACCTGGTCGAGCCCGATCCTGTGGACCTCGTCCGGCGTCAGCGTCGTCGTCGTCGCTTCGGCGAGCGCGGCGGCGTAGATCGCATCCCCGCCGGGGACCGCCCACAGCCCCGCGTCCTTGCGCGCTGTCTTGCGGAGGGACTCGACCAGCGCGATCTGGCGATCGACCGCGGGATAGACTTTCTGCTCGACGATCCTCGCCGCGCGGGCCGTCCAGTCGCCGGGCAATTTCGCCTCGCCTGCGCGCTCGGCCAGCGACGTGGTCAACCCGCTCTCGGCGGGCGTCGGCGCGCGCAGCTTGCGCAATTGCCCGAGCGCGAGATCGAGCGAGAAGTCGGGCGCGACGCGGCCTTTGCCCGCCTCGATCCGCTGATGCTCGCTGTCGTTGTCGAGCTGTCGGTCGAACTGCGCGAGTCGGTCGAGATAGGCCTCGGCGTCGTCGGCCGTCTTCACGGGATGCGTCGACGCGAGGAAATCGGGGATGCCGAAATAGGCGCCGTCCT
This sequence comes from Sphingomonas sp. SP6, assembly GCF_058313435.1. NCBI lineage: Bacteria > Pseudomonadati > Pseudomonadota > Alphaproteobacteria > Sphingomonadales > Sphingomonadaceae > Sphingomonas > Sphingomonas sp. SP6. The sequence continues at coordinate 412,124 of NZ_JBZFLG010000003.1, read as the reverse complement.
GCTGGGTGATCACATAGGGCGACTGCGGGCTGCCGAGCCCGAACCGCTCCGGTGCGTCGATCTGCTGCTGGATGTTGTAGAGGACGACGCGGCGATCGACCCGCCCCTGCGCGGACAGCTTCGCCGCATCGAGCCGGTCGAGCCGCGCCTTCGCCGACTTCGCCCGCGCGAGATTCGCGCCGATCGCGGCATAGCTGTTGTCGTCGAGCTGGTGGCGCAGCGTCGCCCAAGGCCCCTTGTCGAAGCCGAGCGAGGTCGCAAAGGTCGGCGAGGTCTCGATCGTCTCGGTCAGGATCGCGTCGAACGCGGCGTTGAGCGGCGCGTCCGCGGGCGGGGAGTTGGCGGGCGGCGGCGGCAGTTGCGCAGAGAGCCGGGTCGGCACGCCCAGCGCGGTCAGCGTCAGCGCAGCGGTCGCGGTCCCTCCGGCGAGAAAGCTGCGGCGGTCCATCATTCTCTCTCCATGGCTCGGGCGATGCGGACCCTAGCGTGATGTCGAGGTGATGCAACCGGCTAGAACACCTGGCCGGTCATACCCGCTCGGCGGCGTTCACCACGTCCGCCGCGCGCAGCCCCGCGAGCAGCTTCATCAGCTGCGCCGCGTCGCGCACCTCGACGTCGATCGTGTTGGTGTGGAACTGCATGTCGCGGGTATCGAGTCGCAGGTTGATGATGTTCGCATGATGCTGGCCGATGATCGTCGCCAGCGTCCCCAAGGCGCCGGGCTCGTTCTTGACCTCGACCTGGATGCGCGCGGTCGCGCCCTCGTTCTTGTCGCCCCATTGCACGTCGATCCAGTCGGTCTCCGATTCCGAACGTTCCGCCAGCTCGGCGAGCGTCGCGCAATCGATGGCATGGACCTCGATGCCGGCGTCGGGGCGGCGCAGCCCGACGATCCGGTCGCCGGGCACCGGATGGCAGCACTCGCCCAGCTCGTACGCGACCCCGGGGACGAGGCCCTTGATCGAGATCGCCGACGATTGCGGGGCGAGCGCGTGATCCGAGTCGGCGCCGGCCGATCCGGGCATCAGCGCCTCCATCACCTGCGCGTCGGACAGCGTCCGGCGCGCGATCGCCCCCATCAGCGCCGCCTCGTCCGCGAGCCGGAGCCGCTTGAGCGCCTGCGCCAGCGCGTCGGGGGCGAGCTGCGCGGGCAGGCGCGAGACGAGATCGTCGTAGATCTTGCGCCCCAGCTTCACCTGCTGGTCGCGCTCGACATGGCGCAGGTGGCGGCGGATCGCGGCGAGCGCCTTGCCGGTGATCGCGAAGGTCAGCCACGCGGGTTGCGGGGTCTGCGCCTTCGACCGGAGGATCTGCACCTGGTCGCCGTTCTCGATCGCCGAGCGCAGCTGCACCACGCGCCCGTTGATCTTCGCCCCCACCGCCTGGTCGCCCAGGTCGGTGTGGACCGCATAGGCGAAATCGATCGGCGTCGCGCCCTTGGGCAGCTGGATCAGCTCGCCCTTGGGGGTGAAGGCGAAGATCCGGTCCTGGTACATCGCCATCCGGGTGTGCTCGAGCAGCTCCTCGGGGCTGGCGGCGGTGTCGAGGATCTCGACCAGATCCTTGATCCAGCTGTGCTGCTCGGCGGCGGCGGGGCCTTGCGCCTGCTTGTACGCCCAATGCGCGGCCAGCCCGAACTCGGCCTCGGCGTGCATCGCCTCGGTGCGGATCTGGATCTCCACGCGCGTGTGGTCGCCGTGCATCACGCTGGTGTGGAGCGAGCGATAGCCGTTGCGCTTGGGCGTCGAGACATAGTCCTTGAACCGCCCCGGCACCATCGGCCAGCGCCGGTGGACGATCCCCAGCGCGCGGTAGCAATCCTCCTCGCTCGGCACGATCACCCGGAACGCCATGATGTCGGAGAGCTGCTCGAAGCTGATGTGGCGCTCCTGCATCTTCTTCCAGATGCTGTACGGATGCTTTTCGCGCCCCGAGACGTCCGCCTGGACGCCGCCGCGCGACAGCAGCAGCTTCAGCCCCGAGGCGATCTTGACGATCCGGTCGCCGCCGCCCTCCTTCAGCTGCGCGAGCCGGCGGTTGATCGACTCGTACGCCTCGGGCTCGAGCTGCGCGAAGGCGAGCGTCTGCATCTCCTTCATGAACTCGTACATGCCGATCCGCTCGGCCAGCGGGGCGTAGATCTCCATCGTCTCGCGGGCGATGCGCTTGCGCTTGTCCGGGTTCTTGATGAAGTGGAGCGTGCGCATGTTGTGCAGTCGGTCGGCGAGCTTGACGAGCAGCACGCGGATGTCGTCCGACATCGCCAGCAGGAACTTGCGCAGGTTCTCCGCCGCCCGCTCGCTTTCGGTCTGCGCCTCGATCTTGGAGAGCTTGGTCACGCCGTCGACCAGCCGCGCGACATTGACGCCGAAGATCCGCTCGATCTCCTCGGAGGTCGCGACCGTGTCCTCGACCGTGTCGTGGAGGATCGCGGTGGCGATCGTCTCGGCGTCGAGGTGGAGTTCGGTCAGGATGCCCGCGACCTCGATCGGGTGCGAGAAATAGGGATCGCCGCTCGCGCGCTTCTGCGTCCCGTGCGCGTTGACCGAGAAGACATAGGCGCGGTTGAGCAGCGCCTCGTCGGCGTCCGGATCGTAGTCGAGGACCCGGTCGACCAGTTCATATTGCCTCAGCACGGGGCCAAGATGGGGCGCTTCGCTCGTGCGTTGCAACAAAAATGGTCCGGGAGCGGTCGAAACCGCGCCCGGACCATCCTGCGACCCTTGGAAGGGATCAGTTGTTCGCCGCGGCAGGGGCGGCGTCGGCCTTCGCCATGCTGACCTTGGCGACGCCCGCCTTGGCGTTGCACTTGTCGAGCGTGGCGGCGTCGAACGCCTTGCCGCCGGCCGAGAAGGACGAGAGCTGGCCGACGTCCTTGGCGACGAGCTGGCACAGCACCAGGTCGCGCTCCGGCGCCTGCGCCGCGACGAACGACCCGCCCTGGACGCGCCACGGCGTCGCACGGGTCATCAGCTGGGTCTTCGCGGAGGCGGCGACGGGAGTGGCGACATAATAGCCGCGGACGGTCTGCGCCGGAGCGCCCGAGGCGGCGAGCAGCGCGGCGGAGGCGATGACGGCGGAAGCGATCGAGCGAAGCATGGCAGGTCCCCTGTAGGTTGCTGAACGCTACCTAGATATTGCACTTGCGAGTTGCAACAGGAAACTTATCTTTTTTTCGCGTCCTGCGTCTGTTAGGCGTAAGGCCTTGACCGGAGAGGAGCGGGACACGCCGATGGAGAAGCTGCGCGAGCCGCTGAAGGAGTGCAGTCTGCCGGCCGCGCTCGAATCCATGGGGGAGCGCTGGTCGTTCCTGATCCTGCGCGCCGCGTTCAACGGCCTCCAGCATTTCGAGGAATTCCAGTCCGAGCTCGGCATCGCCCGCAACATCCTGGCCAACCGGCTCGCGCGGTTCGTCGACCACGGGCTGATGGAGCGTCAGCCGCTCCCCGGCGACCGGCGCAAGATCGCCTATGTGCTGACCGACAAGGGCCATGCGCTGCTGCCGACGATGGTGGCGCTGAGGCAATGGGGCGAGCGGTGGGAGACCGGCGTCCCTGCCTTCCCGATCCTGGTCGACGCGCGCGACGGGCTGCCGATCCAGCCGGTGGCGGTGCTCAGCCACGACGGCCGCGTGCTGGGCAAGGGCGACATGCACTGGGCGCACCCGGACGAGGTCGCGGGCGAGCGGGCGGAAGCGGCGGAATAGGGGCATATGCCGCCGGCGCGATGTCGCGCACCGGCGGCCGATCGTCACAGGATCAGATCGCTCGCGACCAGCGCCGTGTTGTGGACCAGGAACGAGAAGTCGGCCTTGCCGTCGTGGTCGAGGTCGCCTTGGACCAGCAGATAGCCGTCGATCGACTGACTGTAGCGGATCTCGCCGGGGCCGGTCCCGCCGACGTCGAAGGCGTCGGTGCCCACGAACTTGAACGCCTGGTCGTCACCGGTGATCGGATCGGCGTCGATCGCGCGAAGGTCGATCTTGTCGCCCTCCGTATGGGAGAAGTCGGTGATGCGGTCGATCTTGTCGATGTTGGCGCTCTTACCGAAGTCGGCGAGCCCGGTGACGATGAACTGATCCGCCCCGGCACCACCGGTCAGCGTGTCCGCGCCTCGGCCGCCGGTCAGCAGGTTGGCGCCGTCCGTGCCCGTCAGGGTGTCGGCCTTGGCGGTGCCGATCACGTTCTCGAAGCCGGAGATCGTCTCGCGTCCGCCCGCACCGGTCTCCTGCGATTCCGCGAGCGCGAGCGACAGGGTGATGCCGCCGCCCTTGAGGGCCGAATAGTCGACCGTGTCGTTGCCACCGTTGTCGTAGAGCGCCAACGCGCCGACTACCGTCGCGGAGATGCGCACCAGATCGTCGCCCTGACCGAGGCCGAAGCCGACTGTCTCGGTGTTGATCACATCGAAACCGTCGCTCACGTGAAGGCCGCCGTTCCAGCTCACCGACAGGCTTTGGACCGCGGCATAGTCGGACCCGCTCCAGCGGTCGTCCCCGGCGCCGCCATCCACCACGTCGATCGCGCCCACCGCCGAGACGAGGATGTCGTCGCCGTCGCCGCCGTTCATGGTGTTGTGGCCCAATCCCGCATTGATCTGGTCGACCCCGCCTGAGCCGTTCAGCGTCTCGCCGTCGCCACCGCCCGTGATCGTGTCGTCGCCGTCGCCACCGTTGACGAAGTTGCCGCCTGCCCCGGCGATGATCGTGTCGTTGCCGGCGCCGCCGTCGATCGTGTCATTGCCATCGCCGCCATCGATGTAGTCGTTACCGTCGCCGCCATTGATCGTGTCGAGGCCAGCTTGGCCATAGATCCGATCGAGGCCGCCCGACCCGTGGATCGTGTCGTCGCCGATTCCGCCATCGAGGTAGTCGTCTCCGTCGCCGCCGTCGATGATGTCGGTGCCCCCGCCGCCGTTGATCGAATCGGTCCCCGTCAGCCCGGTCAGCGTGTCGTCACCCGATCCGCCCGTGATCGTGCCCGCGGCGGTGACATGTCCATCTTGATCGTTGAGCGCGATATTGAAGTCGAATGGAGTCTCGATCGTCGATCCGTTGATCGTCATCGTGGCGCCATCGTACACGGCCGTGACCTGGCCGGTATATGCTTTGAAATCGATGTAGAAGCGGGCCGAAATATCCAGGTCCACATGAATGCCCTGGTACAGAAGCGCGCCGTCAAGCCGAAAACTGGAGTTATAGGACTGACTGACAATATGAAAGTTTTCAAAGGATTTGAATTGACTGTCGATCTTGTGACCATTGTACTTGTAAAAGGTGAGGGTGACGAGTCCATCCGTACCCCTGCCCAGAGTGATTGGCGCATAACTCCTTGAGCTCTCGATCATCTCAAACGAATCGAACCCGCCACCCGCATTGACATTCGAGCCCAATGGTATCTCTACGTCGGTCTTGAAGCTGTCATCACCGGATCCCAGCATGAAGCTGAAATACTTAACGCTGTTGGCCGAAGTTCCATTGGAGAAACGCAGGCCATTGTTGTCGATGTCCAGCCCCTCGGTGGTAAGGCTGTAATCGACAAACCAGTTCCGGGCGCTGTTGATGTGATCGATCCCGCCGGCGATCGTGTACACGGAGTTCTTGTTGGTCGAGTCGATGATATTTTGACCGACCCCGCCATAGATCGTGTCGTAAGAGTTGCCGCCGATGATGTGATCGTCGCCGTCGCCGCCGCGGATCTCGTTGATGCCGGCGTCCCCGTACAGGGTGTCGTTGCCGTCGCCCCCGAACACGATGTCATTGCCGTCGCCGCCATGGATGACGTCGTCGCCGCCCTGGCCCTTCAGCATGTCGTCGCCGCCGAAGCCGTCGATCGTGTCGTCGCCCTCCGTCCCCTTGATCATGTCGTCGCCCGACGTGCCTTGGAAGGCGGAAAAGGCGATCGCGTCGGAGCCGAAATCGTGCAGGAGATGCCAGGAGGACGGCTGAGAGTCGAACGATCCGTGCGGTTTGCGAAGCATGATCCGTCTCCAAGGGGTTGGACGTCCCCGATACCGCTCATTGCTTGTACCGATGCGCGCTGCCGCGCAACCCGCGTTCGCCAGTTACGAACGACTCGGATGCGGCCGATCCGCCGTTACGCCACCCGCTCCGGCTGCCCCGCCAGCACCGCCTCCAGGAACGCCCGCACTTCGCCCTCGATCGGCACCGGACGGCCGGTCGGCAGGTGGACGTTGACGCTCGTCACCGTCACGACATTGTGGAGCTCGCCCGTGCCGGCATGCGCCAGCTCAAACCGCTTGGTCAGGCTCGATCCGCCGATCCGCTCCAGTCGCACGTTCGCCTCGATCGTGTCGCCCAGCACGAAGGGCTTGAGGTAGTCGAGGTCGACGTGGCGGACGTGGAATTCCATATCGCGCCACGCCTCGCCCAGCGCGTCCTCGATCCCGGTCCACTCCCACCATTCGGTGACCGCCACGTCGACATATTCGAGGTAGCGCGAGTTGAAGACGACCTTCTGCCCGTCGATCTCGGCGTAGCGGACCTTGATCGGGGTCGCGAACGCGAACCCCGGCCTCATTGCGCGGCCACGACGTTCTCGAGCGTGGGATGCACCGGCGGCTTGTCCTTGTTCGCCTTGGGATCGGGGAACAGCAGCTTCGCGCCGACCAGCACCAGCACCGCGGCGAGGATCGGCACCAGCACCTTGTCCGACACCCGCGTCGCGATCAGGCTGCCGATGACGATGCCCGGGATCGATCCCGCGAGCAGCGAGACGAGGAGCGAGAAGTCGACCGAGCCTAGCCACCAATGCCCCAGCCCCGCGATGAGCGTCAGCGGCACCGCATGGGCGATGTCCGATCCGACCAGCCGGTTGATCGGTGCGCGGGGGTAGAGGATCAGCAGCGCGGTCATCCCCAGCGCGCCCGCGCCGACCGAGGTCAGCGACACCATCACGCCCAGCACGACGCCCAGCACCGTCGTCAGCACCGCCACGCGCCGCTCGTCGATCACCTCCGCCATCGTCGGCGCGAAATGGTTCACGATCTTCGTGCGGAAGAACATCGCGATCGCGGTCAGGATCAGGACGATGCCGAGCACGATCGAGATGGTCGGCGCGGTGTCCTTCGCGCTCTTCGCGGCGGTGTTGAGCGCCCACAAGGTCGCGATGGTCGCCGGCAGCGAGCCGAGCATCAGCCGACGCACCACCTTCCAGTCGACCGTGCCGCGCCAGCCGTGGACCGCGGTGCCGACCGTCTTGGTCGCCGAGGCGTAGAGCAGGTCGGTGCCGACCGCGGTCGCCGGGTGGAAGTTGAAGACGATCACCAGCAGCGGCGTCATCAGCGAGCCGCCGCCGACCCCGGTCAGCCCGACCAGCATGCCGACGAGGATGCCTGCGATCGAATAATGCCAGTTGAAGTCCATCGCTCACCCCCTTCGCCGGCGCGGGGCCGGTCGTGTCTTCGGTCTTTGTCGCTTGGCGGCGACGGTCAGCCGCTGGTCCGCGCCGGGGTGTTGACCCCCATGCTGGCGAGGTAGCGGCGGACGTTGCGCGCCGCCTGGCGGAGCCGTTGCTCGTTCTCGACCATCGCGATCCGCACGAAACCCTCGCCGTTCTCGCCGTAGCCGACGCCTGGCGCGACCGCGACCTGCGCATGGGTCAGCAGCTGCTTCGAGAATTCGAGACTGCCCAGATGCTTCAACGCGGGAGGGAGCGGTGCCCAGGCGAACATGGACGCGGGCGGCGGCGGGATATCCCAGCCGGCGCGGCCGAAGCTCTCGACCAGCACGTCGCGGCGCTTGTGGTAGAGCAGGCGGTTCTTCTCGACGATGTCCTGCGGGCCGTTGAGCGCAGCGCACGCCGCCGCCTGGATCGGGGTGAAGGCGCCGTAGTCGAGGTAGCTCTTCACCCGCGTCATTGCGGCGATCAGCTTTTGATTGCCGACCGCGAATCCCATCCGCCAGCCGGCCATCGAATAGGTCTTGCTGAGCGACGTGAACTCGACGGCGACGTCCTTGGCGCCCTGGGCTTGGAGGATCGAGACCGTCGGCTTGCCGTCGAAGTAGAGCTCGGAATAAGCGAGGTCGCTGACGATCCAGACCTTGTTCTCGCGCGCCCAGGCGACGAGCCGCTCGTAGAACGCGAGGTCGACGGTCTCCGCGGTCGGGTTCGACGGATAGTTGACCACCAGCACGCTCGGGCGCGGGATGGTGAACTCCATCGCGCGCTCGAGGCTCTCGAAATAAGCGTCGTCGGGCGTCGTCGGCACCGCGCGGATCGTCGCGCCGGCGATGATGAAGCCGAAGGTGTGGATCGGATAGGACGGGTTGGGCGCGAGCACGACGTCGCCGGGCGCGGTGATCGCGGTGGCGAGGCTGGCCAGCCCCTCCTTCGATCCCATCGTCACGACCACCTCGCGCTCGGGATCGAGCTCGACGCCGAAGCGGCGGCCGTAATAGTTCGCCTGCGCGCGGCGAAGGCCGGGGATGCCCTTCGACTGCGAATAGCCGTGCGCGTCGGGCTTCCTCGCGACCTCGACCAATTTGTCGATGACGTGGTCGGGCGGGGGCAGATCGGGATTGCCCATGCCCAGGTCGATGATGTCCTCGCCCGCCGCCCGCGCCTGCGCACGCATCGCGTTCACCTCCGCGATGACGTAGGGCGGCAGACGTTTGATGCGGTAGAAATCGTCGGACATGCGCGTTCCCTGGACCGCGGCATCATAGGCCGGGCTTTCCCCCAGCGAAAGCGGGGGAATAACGGCCGGGTCCAGATGCCCGCTTTCGGCGTCGGGCGGAGTTCGCCATGATGTCGCGACAGGAGAGAGGATGCCGATGCCGAACCCGTCCGGGACACAGGCGCCGCCGCCCGGCGCGCAGCCGCAGACCCTCGCCGACCTCCAGCATTGGACCTGGGTGATGGGGCGCGCGCAGCAGATGATGCTCGAACACGGCCTTGCCGTCGCCCAGCCGGGCGAGACCGCGTGGCCCGCCATCCCTGGCTGGACCGATCCCGCGACGATCGAGCGGGCGACCTCGTTCTGGGAGGACAGCCTCCAGCTCTGGGGCCGCCTGCTCGATCCGATCGGCGCGCCGCCGGAGGAGCCCGCCGCGCACGCCCGCGACAAGCGCTTCAAGGCGGAGGCCTGGCGCGAGCAGCCGCTGTTCGACTGGATGCGCCGCAGCTATCTGACGATCTCCGACCATCTGCTCGGCGGCGTCGACGCGCTCGAAGGCATGGACGCCCGGCAGAAGGAGCAGCTTCGCTTCGCCACCAAGGCGTTCGTCGACGCGATGAGCCCGTCGAACTTCGCGCTCACCAATCCCGAAGTCCTCGAGCGCACGGTCGAGACCCGCGGCGAGAACCTGCTGAAGGGTCTCCAGCACATGCTGGCGGACCTCCGGAAGGGTCAGCTCACCCACGTCGCCCCCGATGCGTTCGAAGTCGGGCGCAATCTGGCGACGACGCCGGGGGCGGTGGTCAAGCGCACCGACCTCTACGAACTGATCCAATATGCGCCGACCACCGAAACGGTGCTGGGCGTCCCCCTCGTCATCTTCCCGCCCTGGATCAACCGTTTCTACATCCTCGATCTGACGCCCGAGAAGAGCTTCATCCGCTGGTGCGTCGACCAGGGGATCACGGTCTTCATGGTGTCGTGGAAGTCCGCCGACGCCACCATGAAGGACGTGGTCTGGGACGATTACGTCGATGCTCAGATCGAGGTGGTCGACACCATCCGCGGGCTGCTCTCGGTCGAGGCGGTCCACGCGATCGGCTATTGCGTCGCGGGCACCACGCTCGCCGCGACGCTCGCGCTGTTGGCGGCGCGAGGCGAGGCGGCGAAGGTCGCCAGCGCCACCTTCTTCACCGCGCAGGTCGATTTCGCCCGCGGCGGGGACCTGCTCAACTTCATCGACGATCAGCAGATCGCCGCGCTGAAGACGCTCTCGCCCGACGGCTTCCTTGACGGCCGCTACATGGCCGCGACGTTCAACCTGCTGCGCGGCCGCGATCTGATCTGGAACTACGTGACCAGCAACTATCTGCTCGGCGACGATTATCCGCCGTTCGATCTGCTCCATTGGAACGGCGACACGACCAACCTGCCCGCCGCCTGGCATCTGAGCTACCTCAAGGACCTCTACCGCGACAACAAGCTGGTCGAGCCGGGCGCGCTGTCGATCCGCGGCACGCCGATCGACCTGTCCAAGGTGACGACCTCCACCTACGTCCAGGCGGGGCGGGAGGATCATATCGCGCCGGCCGAGAGCGTGTGGCGGATCACCCACCATTTCGCCGGACCGCTCAAGTTCGTGCTCGCCGGCTCCGGCCACATCGCGGGGGTGGTCAATCCGCCGGCCGCGGGCAAATACCAATATTGGACGGGGGATTCGCGCGCCGCCTCGCTCGACGAGTTTGTCGCCGAAGCGACCGAGACCAAGGGCAGCTGGTGGCCGGACTGGCTCGCCTGGCTGACCGCGCACGACGGCGCGCGCGTCGGGGCGGTCGGCGCCCGCATCCCCGGCGGAGGGTCGCTTCCGGCCATCGAACCCGCGCCGGGGAGCTACGTGAAGGCGCGCTGACGACCCGACCGGCCGCATGCTGCGCGGCAGCAAGGCCCTTGAACTTAGTCGCAAACGGGACTATTGTGCATCGCAGCATAAACGATCGCGGATGTGTTCATGGCCGAGTTCCCGACCAAGCCCGCACGGCGCCGTCCCGCGGTGAAGCCGCCGTTCGCCGTGTCCGCGGCGGAAGCCGCTCCGGTCCGTGCGGATCACCTGCCGATGATCGATCCTGTTCACCCGACCGCCGCGGTTCCGGCGGATTCCGAAACGAAGGACCAGACGATGGCGACCACTTTCGAGCAGACCGCTGATACCATGAAGACCGAGACCACCGCCGCCGCGACCGATTTCGCGGACCGTGCGAAGGGCGCGATGGAGAAGAGCACCGCGCTGGTCGGTGACATGACCGAGTTCGCCAAGGGCAATGTCGAGGCGATGGTCGAGTCGACCGGCATCTACGCCCGCGGCCTCGAGTCGTTCGGCCACGACGCGGCGGCGTTCGTCAAGAAGTCCTATGAGGACGCGACCGCGGCGATGAAGGCGATGACCGCCGCCAAGTCGCCGACCGAGCTGTTCAAGCTCCACAGCGACTTCACCCGCTCGGCGTTCGACGCGATGGTCTCCGAGACCTCGAAGTCGACCGAGAAGATGGTCAAGCTAGTCGGCGAGGCCGTCCAACCGATTTCGAACCGCGTCAGCCTCGCGGCCGAGAAGGTTAAGCTCGCCGCGTAAGCGTATCGGCGATGCTTGAGGAGGGGCGGTCGCGGCGACGCGACCGCCCCTTTTTCATGCGCGGCGATCGAGCGCCGCCCCTTGCTTCCATCCCGCCGACTGCCATATTTTCAGGCGACCATGCACCGCGAACCTTTCACCATGGCGGAACGGCCCGGGGACGACGGCGGCCTCGGCGTCGGCGTCGCTACCCGGACCCGCGCCAAGACTAAGCAGCCCACGCCCTACCGGGTGTTGATGCTCAACGACGATTACACGCCGATGGAGTTCGTCGTCCTCTGCCTCCAGCGCTTCTTCCGGATGAACATGGAGGAGGCGACGCGCGTCATGCTCCACGTCCACCAGAAGGGCGTCGGCGTGTGCGGGGTGTTCAGCTACGAGGTGGCGGAGACCAAGGTCGGGCAGGTGATCGACTTCGCCCGCCAGAATCAGCATCCGCTGCAATGCACGCTGGAGAAAGCGTGAGCGCGGATGGGGGATAAGGCGCTCCGCCGCGCCGACCGCCGCGACCCGCAGCCGGTCGAGCAGCCTGCGTTCCACCGGGCGAGCGCCTCGATCGCGATCGGCGGCTTCGTCGGGGTGAAGGCCGAGGCGCAGATCACGACCGCGGGGCTGTTCGCGGTCGCCGGCCTGGTGTCCGCGATCCTGCTGTCCACTGCCGTCCTCGTCCGCAGCGCGATGCCTCGAAGCGCCTGACATTGCCGCCGGCCGCCGCGCGTGGCATCCCCGTTCGAGCGAAGCGGGGGAGCGGCGATGGCGTGGGTACGACGGCAGGTGCTGGCCGGGCTCGGGGCGACGCTGGCCTCTCCCGCGCTCGCGATCGAACCGGCGCGGACGCCCCTGCCGTCCACGCTCTCGCCCGGCGCGATGCGCGGCGACCTGAGCCTGCTGCGCGATGCCTATGACACGCTCCATCCGGGGCTCCACCGCTATGCCACGCCGGGCGAGGTCGCGCGCCGCTTCGAGGCGCTGTCGGATCGGTGCGCGGCCCCCCGTGCGGTCGGCGACTTCTACCTCGACCTGTCGCGGTTGCTCGCGACGGTTCGCTGCGGGCACAGCTACGCCAATTTCTACAATCAGAAGACGGCGGTCCGGCAGGCGCTGTTCGACGGCGGCGGACGGCTGCCGCTCCAGTTCCTGTGGCTCGGCGACCAGATGGTCGTCACCGCCGATCCGTACGCGACCGGGATCGCACCGGGCAGTGTGATCGAGACGATCGACGGCCGCCCCACGTGCGCGATCCTCGCTGCGCTGCTGCCGCTCGCGCGCGCCGACGGGCACAATGACGCGAAGCGCCGCCGGCTGCTCTCGGTCCAGGGCGAGGACGGCTATGAGACGTTCGACGTCTTCGATCAGCTCCTGTTCGGGGCGCGGGACAGCTATCGGCTCCGGGTCCGCGCGCCTGACGGACAGCGGTCGACGCGCACCGTCCCCGCCATCTCGCTCGCCGAGCGCCGCCGCCTGCGGATCGTCGGTGACGAGCGCGGCGACCAGCCGATCTGGACGATCGAACGGCGCGGCGACGCCGCCGTCCTGACGATGCCGAGCTGGGCGCTCTACGATTCCAAATGGGACTGGCGGGCCTGGCTGGACCATGAGATCGACCGTCTCGTCGCCGACCGGGCCGCGTCGCTCGTCGTCGACCTGCGCGGCAACGAGGGCGGCGAGGATTGCGGCAACGCCATCCTCGCCCGCATCGCGCACCGGCCGATCCCGCTCGACCCCGCGCGGCGGCTGGTCCGCTATCAGGAGCTGCCGAAGCGGTTCGCGCCTTATGCCGACACCTGGGACCGCAGCTTCGACCATCTCGGCGCCGGCGCGCGGCGGATCGACGACCGTTTCTTCGCGCTCGCCGGCACCGAGCGCGACGGCGCGGTGATCGCGCCCAAGGGACCGCGCTTCACCGGCCGGCTCGTCGTCCTGATCGGCCCGCAGAACAGCTCCGCCACCTTCGCCTTCGCGCAAGCCGTGCGGCGCGAACGGCTGGGGACGCTCGTCGGCGAGCCGACCGGCGGCAACCGGCGGGGGATCAACGGCGGCTGCTTCTATTTCTTCCGCCTGCCCGAGACCGGGCTGGAGGCGGACCTGCCGCTGATCGGGACCTTCCCGAGGACGCCGCAGCCCGACGCCGGGATCGTCCCCGACGTGCTGGTCCCGCGTACCGCCCCATCGATCGCTGCCCGGAGCGATCCGGTACTGGCGCGCGTTCTCGGCCGGGCATGACCCACGAGCTCCATTCCATCGTCGTCCTGACCGGCGCGGGCGTGTCTGCCGAGTCCGGGCTCGCCACCTTCCGGGGGCCCGGCGGCCTCTGGGAGGGCCACCGCGTCGAGGACGTCTGCACGCCCGAGGCGCTCGCGCGCGACGCGGGGCTGGTCCACCGCTTCTACGATCTGCGTCGCGCCGCGCTCGCGAGCGTCGAGCCTAATGCCGCTCACCGCGCGCTGGCGCGGCTGGACGCGCAGTGGCCGGGCGAGCTGCTGATCGTCACGCAAAACGTCGACGACCTGCACGAGCGCGCCGGGGCGACGCGGCTGCTCCACATGCACGGCGAGCTGCGATCCGCCTTGTGCGCACTCTGCGGCACGCGGACGGAGAGCCCCGACACGCTGCCGCCGGGAACCGAATGTCCGAACTGCGGCGAGCCGGCGCTGCGTCCCGACATCGTCTTCTTCGGAGAGATGCCCTACGGCATGGACCGGATCGAGGCGGCGCTGGCGCGGGCGGACCTGTTCGTCTCGATCGGCACTTCGGGGGCGGTCTATCCCGCGGCGGGCTACGTCCAGACCGCGCGCCATCACGGCGCGGCGACGTTGGAGCTGAACCTGGAGCCGTCGCTCGGCAGCGTCCACTTCGACGAGAGCCGGATCGGGCCGGCGAGCGCGCTGGTCCCGGCGTGGGTGGACGAGGTGCTGGCCCGATAAATCCTCCCCGGCACGGGGAGGTGGCGAGCGAAGCGAGACGGAGGGGGCTCTCCTCCTTCCGAGCGGCTCGACGAGGCGAGCCCCCTCCACCATCCGCTGAAGAAGCGGATGGTCCCCCTCCCCGTCCCGGGGAGGATTTAGAGAAACAGCTCCATCTGCTTCGCTTTGGGCGCGACCAGCGGCTTGAGCTCGGCCTGGTCGCTCAGCACCACCGGCCGCCAGTCCTCGGCGACGATGAACGGCCGCACCTTCGCCACCGAAACCGTCAGCCGCGCGACGTCGTCGAGCCGCAGCCGCCGCCATTTGCGACTGGCGAGGATGCTCGCGACCGCCTTCGTCCCCAGCCCCGGCACGCGGAGCAGCAGCTCCTTGGGCGCGCGGTTGACGTCGACCGGGAAGGTCGCGCGGAACTTGAGCGCCCAGGCGAGCTTGGGGTCGATGTCGAGCGGGAGCATCCCCGTCGTCTCGTCCGCCGCCGCGACCACCTCCTTGGGCGCGAAGCCGTAGAAGCGCATCAGCCAGTCCGACTGGTACAGCCGATGCTCGCGCATCAGCGGCGGGCGCTGGAGCGGGAGGACGGCGCTCGCGTCGGGGATCGGGCTGAACGCCGAATAATAGACCCGGCGCAGGCCGAAGCGGTCGTAGAGCGTCGACGCCTTGGTGACGATGTCGCCATCGGTCGCCGCGTCCGCGCCGACGATCATCTGTGTCGATTGCCCGGCGGGAGCGAACTTGGGCGCGGACTTGTACTTCTTCCGCGCGTCGGCGAGGTCGGTCATCGCCGACTTCATCCCCGCCATCGCTCCCTCGATCTGTCCGGCATCCTTCTCGGGCGCGAGCCGCTGGAGCCCCGAGACGGTGGGCAGTTCGACGTTGATCGAGACGCGATCGGCGTAGAGCCCGGCCTGGTGGACCAGCTCGGGATCGGCGTCGGGGATCGTCTTCAGGTGGATGTAGCCGCGGAAGCGATGGTCCTCGCGCAAGCTCCGCGCGACCTCGACGATCTGCTCCATCGTGTAGTTGGATGACGAGATGATGCCCGAGGAGAGGAACAGCCCCTCGATGTAATTGCGCCGGTAGAAGGCCAGCGTGAGGTTCACCACCTCCTCGGCGGTGAAGCGCGCGCGGCGGACGTTCGAGCTCTTGCGGTTGATGCAGTAATGGCAGTCGAAGATGCAGCTGTTGGTCAGCAGGATCTTGAGCAGGCTGATGCAGCGGCCGTCGGGCGCATAGGCGTGGCAGATGCCCATGCCCTCGGTCGAGCCGATTCCCTTGCCGTCACGGCTGTTGCGCTTGGCCGTTCCCGACGACGCGCACGAGGCATCGTACTTGGCCGCGTCGGCGAGGATCGCAAGCTTCTGGCGGACGTCGAGCTGGGCCACACGTTCCATATACGTTCGCGCAGTCCGGATGCCAACCAACTGATTTCTTGCCGTTCATGCTGAGCGATGTCGAAGCACCTCGGTGAGGGCGGACCATGCCCTTCGACTTCGCTCAGGGCGAACGGGCGGAGGAGAGTCACCTGATCGGCGAGTTCGGGTCCAGCCGCATGTCGAGATATTTGTCCACCGATCCCATTAGCTCGGTCATCTCGTGCTCGAAGAAATGGTTCGCGCCCTTGATGGTGTCGTGGTGGATGGTGATGTGCTTCTGCGTCCGGAGCTTGTCGACCAGCTTCTGGGTCGCGCCCGGGGTCGCCACCTCGTCCTCCGCGCCCTGGATGATGATCCCCGACGAGGGGCAGGGCGCGAGGAAGGTGAAGTCGTAGAGGTTGGCCGGCGGCGCGACCGAGATGAAGCCGCGGATTTCCGGACGGCGCATCAGCAGCTGCATCCCGATCCACGCGCCGAAGCTGAACCCGGCAATCCAGGTCGACTGCGCCTCGGGGTGGAAGCTCTGCACCCAGTCGAGCGCGGCGGCGGCGTCCGAGAGCTCGCCGACGCCGTTGTCGAAGGTCCCCTGGCTCTTGCCGACGCCGCGGAAGTTGAAGCGCAGCGTCGCGAAGCCGCGGCGCTGGAAGGTCTTGTACAGGGCCTGGACGATTGCGTTGTTCATCGTCCCGCCCGCATTGGGATGCGGGTGGAGGATCATCGCGACCGGCGCGCGCGGGCGGGGGGCGGGCGCGAACCGCCCTTCGAGACGGCCGTCGGGGCCGGGAAAGATGACTTCGGGCAAGGCTGCACCCTGGTAAGTTGGTGAGGCGGGTCGATCCGCCGGGATGCGGCGCTATATAGGGACGGTCCCCGATTTTGGAACTTTTCTTGGCCCCCATCGACTTCGATCACGCCGCGACCACCCCGATCCGCCCGGAGGCGGCGGCGGCGGTGGTCGAAGGGATGCGGAGGTGGGCGAACCCGTCCTCCCCCCATGCTGCGGGTCGCGCGGCCCGCGCCGCGCTGGAGGACGCCCGCGCGCGGATCGCGGCGGCGCTGGGCTGGGACGGGCACGTGATCCTGACCAGCGGCGCGAGCGAGGCGCTGGCGATCGCGTTGCGCGGCCGGGTCGTGCTGGCGTCGGCGGTGGAGCATGATGCGGTGTGGCGTGCTGCGCCGGGCGCGGAGGTCATCGACGCCGATCCGATCGTGCGCTCGGTTCCGGCCGGGGCCGAGGTCGTCGCGATCCAGCATGCGAACTCGGAGACCGGCGTCCTCCAGCCGCTCGCCGACCTCGCCCCCGCCGTCCGGGAGGCCGATGCGCTGCTCCTCGCCGATTGCGCGCAGACCGCGGGCAAGCTGCCGTTGCCGCCCGCCGACCTGCTGGTCGTCTCCGCGCACAAGCTCGGCGGGCCGCCGGGCGTCGGCGCGCTGCTGGTGCGCGACCTGGCGATGCTGACCCCGACCGGCGGCCAGGAATACGGCTACCGGCCCGGGACCGAGAACCTGCCCGGCGCGCTCGGCTTCGCCGCCGCGCTGGAAGCCCCGCGCGACTGGCTCGCCGATGCCGGGCGCTGGCGGGCGATGATCGACGCCGCGATCGTTGCCGAGGGTGGGGAGGCGATCGCCGGCGACTCGCCGCGCCTCGCCACGATCGCCTCCTATCGCATGCCCGGCGTCGCCTCCGCCGCGCAGCTGATCCGCTTCGATCTCCAGGGCATCGCCGTCTCGGCGGGCAGCGCCTGCGCCAGCGGCAGCCTGAAGCCGAGCCGCACGCTCAAGGCGATCGGGCTGTCCGACGAGACGGCGGCGGAGACGATCCGCGTCAGCCTCGGCTGGACGACCACGCAGGGCGACGTGGTCGCGTTCCTGGCGCGCTGGGTCGAGATCGCCCGCTCGGCCCGACGGCGCGCGGCATGATCTACCTCGACTATCAGGCGACGACGCCGCTCGCGCCGCAAGCGTTCGAGGCCATGCTGCCGTGGCTGCGCGACCAGCACGCCAACCCGCATTCCGCCCACCGCCCCGGCCGCGCCGCCAAGGCCGCGGTCGAGGTCGCGCGCGCCGAGGTGGCGAAGCTGCTCCCGCCCGGAGGCCGCGTGGTCTTCACCAGCGGCGCGACCGAGGCGCTCAACTGGGCGATCAAGGGGACGGCGGGCCCGATCACCACGTTTGCGACCGAGCATGCGGCCGTGCTCGATACGGTCGCGTCGGAGGCGGCGCGCGGACGAGCGACGACGCTGCTGTCGACCGGGCGCGATGGCCTGGTCACGCCGGCCATGCTCACGGGCGGGCTGGTCGCCGCCATGCTCGTCAACAACGAGATCGGGGTGATCCAGCCTGTCCCCGACGTCGCCGCCCGCGCCCACGATGTGCGTGCGCTGCTGCTGTGCGACGCGGTCCAGGGCTACGGCCGCGTTCCGATCCCCGACGGCTGCGATCTCGTCGCCATCTCCGCCCACAAGATTCACGGCCCGAAAGGCGTCGGCGCGCTCTGGATCCGCGATGGCGTGACCCTAGACCCGCTCCTGCACGGCGGCGACCAGGAGGGCGGGCGTTCGGGGACGCTTTCCCCCGCGCTCTGCGTCGGCTTCGGCGTCGCCGCCCGCCTGATGCGTGAGCGCGCCGCGGAGGACGCCGCCCACATCGCGCGGCTCTGGGACATCGCCGTCGATCGCCTCGCCGGCTGGACGATCAACGGCTCGACCGAGCATCGCTACCGCGGCAACCTCAACGTCCGCCGCGAGCGGCTCGACGTGAACCGGCTCATGAGCGACTGTCGCGACCTCGCCTTCTCCGCCGGCTCCGCCTGCGCTAGCGGCTCGGGGCGGCCCAGCCACGTGCTCAAGGCGATCGGGCTTACCGACGCCGAGGCGCGCACGTCGATCCGCCTCGGCTGGGGCCGGTACACGACCGAAGCGGACCTGCACGAAGCGCTCGACACCATCTCGGCCGCAGCCGACGCGCAGCGGATCGCCGCGTGAGGGTCCGCTTCCGCGACAAGGAAACGGCCGTGGAGGTGGAGGCCAGCCCGGGCGAACGCCTGCTCGACGTCGCCCAGCGCGCCGGCCAGCCGCTCGAAGGTGCCTGCGGCGGCGACATGGCCTGCGCGACATGTCACGTCATCGTCGCGGCGGAGGACTTCGCCCGCCTGTCGCCCGCGAGCGCCGACGAGGAGGATCTGCTCGATCTGGTGCCGGCGGCAACGCGGACGAGCCGGTTGGCGTGCCAGATCGTGCTGGAGGAGAGACTGGACGGCCTGACCGTCACAGCGATGGGCTGATTGACAAACCTTGCCATCGGCCGCAGCGTGCCGGAATGGCCACGATGAACATCTCCCTACCCGACGCGATGAAGCGCTTCGTCGAAATTCAGGTGGGAACAGGCGAGTTCGCGAACGTCAGCGATTACGTGCGCGACCTGATCCGACGCGACGAGCGGGAGCACGAACTGGTGCTGGCGGCGCTTCGGCAAGGGGAGGAGAGCGGCCGGAGCGAGCAGTCGCTCGACGAATTGATGGACGAACTGTTGGGCTCGCCGATTGCCGATTGAACTCAGCGCGGCCGCGAATGCGGATTTGCGCTCGATCCGCGCCTATACGCTGACGGTGTATGGCCAGGCGCAAGCCGGTCGGTATCTGGAAGGCTTGCGGGCGCGCTTCGATGCGATCGCGACCGATCCGCGGATCGGCCGCATCTACCCCGAGGCCACACTCGACACGCGGCGCGCGCCATTCCGCCGACACTTCGTCTATTACCGCGTCGATGGAGACACCCTGCTCATCGTTCGCGTCCTGCACCAGCGGATGCTGCAGGAGGGCCGCCTGACTTGATCGGAGGGCTGGGCTTCGCCATAGGCGCGCGTGGGAGTCGGGCGGGCGTGGTCGTCGCCAACCTGGTCAGGTCCGGAAGGAAGCAGCCACAACGATTCCGCCACGGGTCGTTCCGGCTCCCACCGCGCAGCGGGCGAGAGAGCGCATGCCGCGCTCCACGCCCGCAAGCGCGGCCGGCGAGGCGAAGCCTCGGCCGACGACGCGGCTTCGCCGCGTCGCGTTCTTTCCACTCGATGTCCTACACTCCAGACCTGTGGCATACCGCGTTCATGCCCTCGCCCGCCCACATCCCCGCTGACGAACCGCGTGCCAGCCCTTATGTCGGCGGCGTGAGCCCAGTCCTAAACCGCCTCAACCCGTCTCCCGCGAGGGCGCGCGCACGCCTCAACCGCCTCAATCCGTCTCTCGCCTCCGTCCGGGCGTGCGCCTCAACCGCCTCAATCCGTCTCCCCCGATGACCGACTCGCTCGGCCTCGACGAACCCCCGCAGCCCGCACGCGCGGAGGCGTACCGCGTGCTTGCGCGCAAGTACCGCCCCCAGACCTTCGCCCAGCTGATCGGGCAGGACGCGATGGTCACCACGCTGGGCAACGCGATCAAGCGCGATCGGCTGGCGCACGCCTTCCTGCTCACCGGGGTCCGCGGCGTCGGCAAGACCTCGACCGCGCGACTGATCGCGAAGGCGCTGAACTGCATCGGCCCCGATGGGACGGGGGGGCCGACGATCGACCCGTGCGGGGTGTGCGAGCCGTGCCGGGCGATCGCCGAAGGGCGCCACATCGACGTGATCGAGATGGATGCCGCCAGCCACACCGGCATCGGCGACGTCCGCGAGATCACCGAGGCGGTGCGCTACGCCGCGGTCAGCGCGCGCTTCAAGATTTTCATCATCGACGAAGTCCACATGCTGTCGAACCAGGCGTTCAACGGCTTTCTGAAGACGCTCGAGGAGCCGCCTGCGCACGTCAAGTTCCTGTTCGCCACGACCGAGGTGAACAAGGTCCCGGTCACGGTCCTCTCGCGCTGCCAGCGGTTCGACCTGCGCCGTATCCCGGCCGAACTGCTCGCCGCCCATTTCGCCAAGGTCTGCGAGGCGGAAGGCGTGACGGCCGAGCCCGAGGCGCTGGCGCTGATCGCGCGCGCGGCCGAAGGGTCGGCGCGCGACGGGCTGTCGATCCTCGATCAGGCGATCGCGCACGGCGATCTCGACGGGCGCGGCGTCGCCGCCGCGACGGTGCGCGAGATGCTGGGGCTGTCGGATCGCGGCGCGGTGCGCGACCTGCTGGCATTGCTCCTCGCCGCGGACGGGCCGGGCGCTCTCGGCGCGCTGCGCCGCCAATACGACCTCGGGGTCGATCCCCAGGGCGTGCTTCGCGCCTTGCTCGAGGCGGTCCATGCGGTGACCTTGGTCAAGGTCGGCGCGAGCGCGGACCTCGCCCACTCCGCCGAGGAGCGCGACGCTTACCTGGACTGGTCCGCGCGGTTGTCGTTTCCCGCGCTCCACCGGCTCTGGCAATTGATGCTCAAGGGCCATGACGAGGTCGCGCGCGCCGCGTTGCCGATCGAGGCGGCCGAAATGGCGCTCCTGCGCGTGATCCATGCCTCCGCGCTGCCCGATCCGGGCGAGCTCGCGCGGCGGCTGACGAACGGGGAAGCGCCGGCGCCTGCGAAGTCCGCTGCGCCGATCGCGGCCGCGCCGCCGACGGCGCCGGCAAGGCCTGCCGCGCCCGCGGACTTCGCCGGGCTCGTCGCGCTGCTCGACGAGACACAGCCCGCGCTCGCCGCCAAGCTCCACCATGGCGCGCGCGTCGTCCGCTATGGCGAAAGCGAGATCGTGTTCAGCGGCGAACGCCCGCTTTCCGCCGATACGCTTTCGGATCTGGGCGCGGCGCTCAAGACGCGCTTCGGGACGACGTGGAAGCTCTCGATGCTCGATGCCCCCGGCGCGCCGACGCTTCGCGAGCGCGCCGATGCGGAGGAGGACGCGAAGCGGCTGGCGGCGTGGGACTCGCCCGCGGTCCGCGCGGCGCGCGAGGCGTTCCCCGACGCCGAACTGATCGACTGGCCCGGTAAGAGGAGCACCAAATGAACGACCTGAACGATATCCTGGCGATGGCGCAGAACGTCCAGAACCAGCTGACCGAGGCGCAGGCCAATCTCGACACGATCGAGGTCGAGGGCGCGGCCGGCGGCGGGCTGGTCAAGATCAAGGCCTCCGCCAAGGGGCGGATCATCGCGGTCTCGATCGACGAATCGCTGCTCCAGCCGAGCGAGAAGCAGATGGTCGAGGACCTGGTCGCCGCCGCGCTCAACGACGCGCGGGCGAAGGCGGATGCGGTGTCGAACGCCGAGATGGCGAAGATGTCCGCAGCGATGCCGCTGCCGCCCGGGTTCAAGCTGCCGTTCTGATCAAGCGTTACGGTTAAGGAACGACTTCGCGCGGACGGACGTTGCACCCCCCATCACTGGCAGGAGTAACGTGTCATGGCCGATCCCGAGTACGTCGAAACGACCACCACCCGCTCGACCGTCCCGCCCGCTGCGCAGCCGACGACGACGATCATCGAGCGGCGCGGCGGCGGCGGTGGGTTGCTGATCGGGCTGGCGGTGCTCATCCTGGTCGCCGTCGGCGCGTGGTACATGATCTCCCAGCAGAAGAACGAGGCGATCAAGACCGATGCGGTGTCGAGTGCGGCGAAGAGTGTCGGCGACACCGCCGACAAGGCCGGCGACGCGATCGACAAGGCGACGCACTAACTAACGCAGGCACCCGTCCAGCCGGGCCTGCGCCACCGTCCCAACCCGGCGGGCGAGTGTATTCCCGTGCCGCCGCGTGAATCCGCGGGGGGCGATCGCCGCGCGCTTCTTGGGAAGCGGCAGCACCGCGGCGATCCGGCCCGCCTCCATCGGCGTCAGATGGTCCGCGGAGTGATTGAAGTAGCGGATCGCCGCCGCCTCGACGCCGTACGTGCCGATCCCCGTCTCGGCCACGTTCAGATAGACCTCCATGATCCGCCGCTTGCCCCAGATCGCCTCGATCAGGACGGTGAACCACGCCTCGAAGGCCTTGCGGACATAACCGCCGCCCTGGATCAGGAAGACGTTCTTGGCGGTCTGCTGGCTGATGGTCGATCCGCCGCGGATGCGTCCCCCTTCGGCATTGCGCACCGCCGCCCCGGCGATGGCGCGGAAATCGAAGCCGTGGTGAAGGCAGAAGCGCGCATCCTCGCCGGCGATCGCGGCGCGGGGCATGTCGGGGTCGATGCGGTCGAGCGGCGTCCAGTCCTTGATGACCGTGTGGCCCGACAGGAGGTCTCCCGCCATCGTCAGCGTGAACGGCGGCGGCACGAAGCGCAGGATCGCGACCCAGACGACCGAAACCAAAACGAACCACAAAGCGGCCTTCAGGAGGATGCGGAGCAGCCGGACCATGTCGTGGGGTTAGCGTGCGCCGCGGAGGATGCAACGCGCCCGCTTGCACTGTCGGAGCGGCGGTGCGCATGATCGGCAGGACATAAGAAGGGGGTCCACGCATGATCAGAGCCGTCCACCTGCTTGCCGGCGTCGCGGCGCTGTCGCTCGCCGCCGCGGGCGCCGCCCAGACCGCCGTACCCGGACGGGTGACGCCGCCCACCGCGACCGACGCCGCGTTCGACGCCGCGGTCAGCTCGGCGGACCAGCTCGCATGGCTGCGCGAGATGTCCTCCGCGCCGAACAACGTCGGCTCGCCCCACGACAAGGCGAACGCCGAGGCGAACCTCGCCCGCTTCAAGAGCTTCGGCTGGGACGCGCATCTCGAGACCTTCCAGGTGCTCTACCCGACGCCGATCTCGACGACGGTCGAGCTGATCACGCCCGAACGCATCCGGCTTGGCGGGCAGGAGCCGCAGGTCGCCGAGGACGACACCTCCGGCAACACCGCGACCGCGCTGCCGCCCTATGTCGCCTTCCAGGGCGACGGCGACGTTACCGGCGACGTGGTCTACGTCAACTACGGCATGCCCGACGATTACAAGGCGCTCGCCCGCCGCGGGATCGACGTGCGCGGCAAGATC
This sequence comes from Sphingomonas sp. SP6, assembly GCF_058313435.1. Classification (NCBI taxonomy): domain Bacteria; kingdom Pseudomonadati; phylum Pseudomonadota; class Alphaproteobacteria; order Sphingomonadales; family Sphingomonadaceae; genus Sphingomonas; species Sphingomonas sp. SP6. The sequence continues at coordinate 388,677 of NZ_JBZFLG010000003.1, read as the reverse complement.
GTCATCGCGCGCTACGGCGTCGGCTGGCGCGGGCTCAAGCCCAAGCTGGCGCAGGATCACGGCGCGATCGGGTGCATCATCTATTCCGATCCCGCGGACGACGGTTATGCGCAGAACGACCCCTATCCGCTCGGCGGCGCGCGCCCGTCCGCGGGGGTCCAGCGCGGCTCGGTCGCGGACATGCCGGTCTATCCCGGCGACCCGCTCACCCCAGGGATCGGCGCGACCGCCAATGCCAAGCGGCTCAAGCGCGAGGACGCCAGGACGATCCTCAAGATCCCGGTCCTGCCGATGTCCTATGGCGACGCGGTCAAGGTGTTGTCGAAGCTGAAAGGCCCGGTCGGCCCGCCGGCGTGGCGCGGGGCGCTGCCGATCACCTATCACATGGGCGGTACCGGCGCGGCGTCGCTCCACCTCGCGGTCAAGTCCGACTGGAAGCTGACGCCGGTCTATGACGTGATCGCCACGCTCAAGGGCGCCGTCTATCCCGATCAGTGGGTGGTACGCGGCAACCACCATGACGGCTGGGTGTTCGGCGCGTCCGATCCGCTGTCCGGCAATGTCGCGATGCTATCCGAGGCGAAGGCGCTCGGCGCGCTGTACAAGAACGGCTGGCGGCCCAAGCGGACGATCGTCTATGCGAGCTGGGACGCCGAGGAGCCGATGCTGCTCGGCTCGACCGAATGGACCGAACAGCACGCCGCCGAGCTGAAGGCCAAGGCGGTGCTCTACGTCAACACCGACGGCAACGGCCGCGGTGTCCTGTTCGCGCAGGGCTCGCATCCGTTCCAGCATCTCGTCAACGAGGCGGCACGGGGGGTGGCGGACCCCGAGACCGGCGCGACCGCGCACGCCCGGCTCGCCGCGGCGCTGCGGGTCGACGCTTATGACAAGACCGACAAGGTCGACGACGATGCGCTCGCCGCAGCGGAGAAGAACGGCGATCTGCCGATCGGCCCGCTCGGCTCGGGATCGGACTATTCGGCGATGCTCCAGCACCTGGGCGTGCCGGCGCTGAACCTGGGGTTCGGCGGCGAGGACGAGAGCGATGGGGTGTACCATTCGATCTACGACAGCTTTCACCATTTCACGACCTTCGACGACCCGGACCTGAACTATGGCGCGGCCTTGTCGAAGCTGGTCGGGCGGGTGGTGATGCGCATGGCGGACGCCGAGCTGCCGGTGACCCGCTACGGCGACTTCGCCGACACGGTGGCCAAGTATCTGAAGGAGGTGGCCAAGCTCGCCGACGATCGCCGTACCGAGGATCGCAAGCGCGAAAAGCTGATCGAGGACGGCGCGTTCCGCCTGGCCAGCGATCCGCGCAAGCCGGTCGGAGCCCCCGTGGCCGAGCCGCGGACTCCGCACGCCGAGCTGGCGGTGCTGGAGGATGCGGTCGACGACCTGAAGCAGGCCGCCGACCGCTTCGACACGGCGCTGACCGATCGCGGCGCGGGGCTGGATGCGACCCGGCGGGCCAAGGTGATGATGCAGCTGCGCGATATCGACCAGCTGCTGATCGACCCGAAGGGGCTGCCCGACCGGCCCTGGTACCAGAACCTCGTCTACGCCCCCGGTCGCTTCACCGGCTACGGCGCGAAGACGCTTCCGGGCGTGCGCGAGGCGATCGAGGAGCGACGGTTCGCCGACGCCACGGAGTACGCAAAACGCACGGCGAAGGTGCTGCGCGACTATGCCGCACGCCTGGATGCGGCGCGCGCGACGGTGGAGGGACGTTAGAGGAAGCTGTACGGATCGACGTCGACCGTCACCCGCACCTTCGCCGACCAGTCCACTCCGCCCAGCCAGCCGCGGATCACGTCCTGGACGTCGAGCGCGCGGCGGGCGTGAACCAGCAGGCGGTAGCGGTGGCGCCCTCGCAGCATCGCCAGCGGGGCGGGGGCGGGGCCGTAGACGTGCATCCCCTCCACTTCGGGCGCGGCGCGCGCGACCGCGCGGGCGGTCTCGAGCGCGGCGGGCTGGTCCTCGCTCGACACGATGAGCGCGGCGTAGCGGCCGAACGGCGGCGCCCCCGCCTCGCGCCGCGCCTCGGTCTCGGCGTCGTAGAAGGCGTCGGCGTCGCCGGTGATCAGTGCCTGCATCACCTGGGCGCTCGGCGAGTGGGTCTGGATCAGCACGCGGCCGGGCTTCTCGCCGCGACCGGCTCTGCCGGACACCTGGCGAATCTGCTGGAAGGTCCGCTCGGCGGCGCGGAGATCGCCCCCCTCCAGCCCGAGGTCGGCATCGACCACCCCGACCAGCGTCAGATTGGGGAAGTGATAGCCCTTGGTGACGAGCTGGGTGCCGACCACGATGTCGATCTCGCCCGCCTCCATCCGCGCGACGAACTCGGCGGCTTTGGCGGGGCTCCAGATCGTGTCCGAGGTGACCACCGCCACGCGCGCCTCGGGCCAGAGCGCCGCGACCTCGTCGGCGATCCGCTCGACGCCGGGACCGCAAGCGACGAGCGTCTCCTCTTCCTGGCATTCGGGGCAGACGCGCGGGACCGGCTCGATGTGGCCGCAGTGATGGCACGCCAGGCGGCGGGTGAGGCGGTGCTCGACCATCCAGGCGGTGCAGTTCGGGCATTGGAAGCGGTGCCCGCAGGTGCGGCAGAGGGTAAGTGGGGCGTAGCCGCGACGGTTGAGGAACAGGAGCGACTGCTCGCCGCGTTCGAGCGTCTCGTCCAGCGCCGCGACGAGTGGGGGCGACAGCCAGCGGCCGCGGTCGGGCTTGTGGGCCAGCAGGTCCAACGCTTCGATCGCCGGCATCTCGGCGGCGCCGAAGCGGCTGGGCAGCTTGACCTCGGCATAGGTGCCGAGCGCGACCTGGTGGCGGGTCTCGATCGCCGGCGTGGCGCTCGCCAGGATCACCGGGCAGCCCTCGAACTTGCCGCGCATCACCGCGACGTCGCGGGCGTGATAGTGGACGCCCTCCTCCTGCTTGAAGCTCGTCTCGTGCGCCTCGTCGACGACGATCAGCCCAAGGTCGGCGTAGGGCAGGAACAGCGCCGACCGTGCGCCGACCGTCACCCGCGCCTCGCCGCTCGCGATCGCCCGCCAGGCGCGGCGGCGCTGGGTCGAGCGCAGGCCCGAATGCCAGGCGACGGGCTCGCAGCCGAAGCGATCGTGGAAGCGTCGGAGGAAGGGTTCGGTCAGCGCGATCTCGGGCAGGAGGACGAGCACCTGCCGGCCAGCGCGGATCGCCCCGGCGACCGCCTCGAAATAGACCTCCGTCTTGCCGGAGCCGGTGACGCCGTTGAGCAAGGTCGGCGCGAACTCGGCGCGCGCGACGTCGGCCACCAGGCGGTCCGCTGCCTCCTTCTGGTCCGCCGACAGCGCGGGCGGCGCGTGATCGGGGCCGGGGACCGGATACGGGCTGTCGATGTCGACCTCGACCGCCTCGATCGCGCCCGCCTTCACCAGCCCGCGAATCACCGCGTCGGAGACGTCGGCGATCGTCGCCAGCTCGCGGATCAGCCCCTGGCGGTCGCCGATCCGCGCCAGCGCCTGCGCGCGCTGCGGGGTGAGCCGGTCGGGCACCCGACCGGAGGCGCGATATTCCACCACCAGCCGCGCGCCCTCCAGCGCGGAGGTGGAGGAGAGCGCCATCCGCAGCACCGACGCGGGCGGGGCGAGGTAATAGTCCGCGGTCCACTCGACGAGGCGACGCAGCGGCGCGCGCAGCGGCGGCGCGTCGGCGACGCCCAAGAGATTGCGCAGCCGGTTGTCGCCGACCTCCGCATCCGACGGCATCCGCTCCGCCTCCCAGACGACGCCGAGCAGCTGGCGCGGCCCGAGCGGGACGACGACGATCGCGCCGGGCTCGACCGCCATGCCGTGGGGCACGCGGTAGTCGAGCGGGCCGAGCGCGGCATTGAGGACGAGGACGCGGGCGCGGGACATGCGAAGCGCTATATGGGGCGTGGCGGCGGCGGAGGGAATCCGCGGGGCGGGCGAACCGCGTGGAGTGCGGATGGAGCGTGAGCGCGGGCGACGGTATGTCTCGCACGCATCGCACGCGCCGCTCGCGCGTTTGGGGGGCGCTCATGTCGGTCCGTCGGATCTTCCTCCTCGTCGCCGTGCTGCTCGCCGCGCTCGCGGCCGGCATCGCGGCGTGGCTGATGTGGCTCGCGGCGCGTGTCCCGCGCACAGCCCCCCCGCGGTCGAACGAGCGCCTGGTCGTCGCGCCGCAGACGTCCGAGATCGCGGTCCCGATCAGCGCGCCGCTCGGCGCCCTGGCGCGCGCCCTCGATCAGGCGGTGCCGCGGACCTTGTGGACGATCGACCGACCCGGCCAGACCTGCATCGCCTCCAAGAAGGTCAAGATCCTGTTCGCGAAGGTGAAGACGCCGACGATCCGCTGCACGATCGTCGGGCAGGTGACGCGCGGCGCGTTGGCGTTGTCGGGTTCGGGCCGGACCATCCAGGTGGCGATGCCGCTTCACGCGGTGGTCAGCGCGCAGGACATCGGCGGCGTCGTCAAGCGCGAGACCGCGACCGCCGACGCGCGGGTCCGGGCGATCGTCCGTCTCGACGTCGCGCCGGATTGGTCGCCGCGTGGGACGGTGTCGATCCGCTACGACTGGACCGACGCGCCGCATCTGACGATCCTTGGTCAGCGCGTGGAGTTCACCGGCAAGGCCGATGCCAAGCTGGCTGGCGTCATCGCCAAGCTCGAACGGACGCTGCCGCGCGAACTGGCCAAGCTCTCCGTGCGCGATCACGTCGCGGAGGCGTGGCGGGCCGGGTTCACCGCGCTCGACCTGAACCGTGCGAATCCGCCGGTGTGGATGCGGGTCACCCCGCGCGAGCTGCGCTACGGCGGCTATACCGTCTCGGGCCAGCAGTTGACGCTCCATCTGGGCATGACCGCGATGACCGAGACCTTCGTCGGCCCGCGGCCGGCCGACCCACCGCCCACGCCGCTGCCGCCCGTTCGGCGCGTCGCCGCGCCCGGCGGGCTGATCCGCTTCACGATCCCCGTGGTGGCGGACTACCGCGAGCTGGAGCCGGTGCTGATGCGCGCGCTGACCAGGCGCTCAGTGCGTCCGTTCGAGGTGCCGGGGATCGGCGCGGTGGTGGCGCGGTTCGGATCGGCGACGATGTACGGCACGACGGGCGGCCGGATCGCGGTGGGCGTGACGTTCAGCGCCGCCCGGGCGGGTGCCGCCCCGTCGCACGGCACGGTGTGGCTGACCGCGCGGCCGGTCAACGCCGCCAACAGCCGGGTCGTGCGGTTCACCGGATTGTCGGTCGCCGGCGTCACCGATTCGACCCGGTCGAGTCTGCTCCTTCGCCTCGCCAACGCGCCCGTCCTCGCCGACACGATCGCCGACGCGCTGACCCAGAACTTCGCGAAGGACTATGACAAGCTGATGGTGAAGATCGGCGCCGCGCTCGCGGAGAAGCCGCTCGGGCCGTTCCTGCTCCGCGCGCGCGTCGACGATGTCCGGACCGATCCGTTGCAGGCGACGGGGCAGGGGCTCTACCTGTCGGTGACCGGCAGGGGCACCGCCGAGCTCACCTTGCGCCCGACCGCGCGGCTCGTGACGGTGAGATCTCGTGCCCTATCCCCCGCGTCCCCGGCGCGCTAACGGCTCGTCGATGAACCTTCTTCTCGTGATGGTCGGCGGCGGCGTCGGGGCGGGCGCGCGGTACCTGACGGGCCGGGCGGCGCTCCAGGCGTTCGGACCGGGGTGGCCGTGGGGAACGCTGGCGTGCAACGTCGCGGGCGGGCTGTTGATGGGGCTGCTGGCCGGTGCGCTCGCGCGGTCCAGCGCCGGCGAGCCGTGGCGGCTGCTGCTCGGGGTCGGGGTGCTCGGCGGCTACACCACCTTCTCCTCGTTCACGCTCGAGACGGTCGACATGGCGCAGCGCGGCGCATGGGCGGGGGCTGCGGCCTATCTCGCGCTCTCGGTCGCGGGATCGATCCTCGCGCTCGTCGCGGGGCTGGCGGCGATGCGGGCGGCGTCGGCATGAGCGCCGATCCCGCCCAGGTCCGCCAGTTCACCGTCGCCGCGGACGACGACGGCATCCGCGTCGACCGCTGGGTCAAGCGGCACCTGCCCGACGTCAGCTTCTCGGTGGTCGCGAAATGGGCGCGGACCGGGCAGCTGCGGCTCGATGGCGCGCGGGTGGGGCCGGGCGACCGCGTCGCGGCGGGGCAGGTGCTGCGCGTACCGCCGGACGAGCCCCCGCCGGCGGCGACCGCGCCGCGCCGCGACAAGGAGCGCGTGCCGCTCACCGCCGATCAGGAGGCGTTCGCGCGAGAGCTGGTCATCCACCGCGATGCGCAGGCGCTGGTCCTCAACAAGCCTCCGGGGCTGGCGACGCAAGGGGGGACCAAGACCACCGAGCATGTCGACGCGCTGCTCGACGCGCTGCGCTTCGACGGCGAGAGCCGGCCCAAGCTGGTCCACCGGCTGGACAAGGACACGTCGGGTGCGCTGCTGGTGGCGCGGACGACGCGCGCGGCGGGGTTCTTCGCCAAGGCCTTCTCGTCGCGGACCGCACGCAAGACCTATTGGGCGCTGGTGGTCGGCGTGCCCTCGATCGACGACGGGATCGTCGACCTGCCGATCGCCAAGCAGCCGGCGACGGGCGGCGAGAAGATGCACGTCGACGAGGAGGGCGGGCAGGCGTCGCGGACGCGCTACCGCGTGATCGAGCGGGCGGGGAACCGGACGTGCTGGGTCGAGCTCCAGCCGTTCACCGGGCGCACCCATCAATTGCGCGTCCACATGGCGGCGATCGGTCACCCGATCGTCGGCGACGGAAAATACGGCGGCGCGGCGGCGTTCCTGACCGGCGGGATCAGCCGCAAGATGCATCTCCACGCGCGCCGGCTGCGGGTCGACCATCCCGACGGCGGCGCGATCGACGTCCGGGCCGATTTGCCGACGCATTTCGCCGAGAGCCTCAAGAGCCTGGGGTTCGAGGAGCCGCTGGGCGACCGGATGAGCGAGGACCCGCCTCCGCCCCCGAAGCGCGAGGTGGAGAAGGCGCGGGCGAAGGCGCACGCCAAGACGGTGCGCAAGGCAAGGAAAGGCGAGCGACGATCGCGCGGCGGCGACGCCGCCCGCTAGCGGACGTCGCGCCTCAGAAGATGTCGATCAGCTCCGCCGCCTGCATCCCGGCGAGGATCGCGAGGCCGGCGGTGACGCCGCAGAGCAGGTAGCCGAGGTAGATCATCGTCGGCGGGTGCGGTCGCCGGAACTTAACGTTCAGCGACGCCGCCGACAACACGAAGCTCATCAACATGCCATAGGTCAGCGCCACCGCGTCGAACATGTCCCACCCGCTCTCGAAGAGTCCGGCCGCCCCCCGACGACCGCGCATTCGTTTAACCATAGCGGCAGGCGCTGACCAAGAGGTTAAGCCGGCGGCTCGGCGGTTTGCGCCGCACGGCTCGTCGCTTTAGGGGCGGCGGCATGCGCGATCCCGCCTTTTCCCGCTGGCTGCTGCTCGCGGCTGTCCGACTCGCCGGCGCACTGGGGGCGGTGCTGGGGGTCGTGCTGCTTGCCCGCGCCCACGCCTGGGCTCCACGGACGTTGGGAATCGCGATCGTCCTCGCCGCCTTGTGGATGACCGCGACCGTGCCGCTGGCGCTGGCGCGGAGGTGGCGCTCGCGGTGAAGCGGTTCTGGACCGAGGTGCGGGTCGATCCCGCAGGGATCGTGCGGCTGGACGAACGGCCGGTGCGGACGCCCGGTCGCACGCCGCTGGCGCTGCCGACGGCGGCGCTCGGCGAGGCGGTGGCCGACGAATGGCGGGCGGTCGGCGAGACGATCGATCCGCGCGCGATGCCGTTGACCGGGCTCGCCAACGCCGCGATCGACCGCATCGCGCCCGATCCCGCGACCTTCGCGGGAACCCTCGCGCGCTATGGCGAGAGCGATCTGCTCTGCTACCGAGCGGCGGCGCCCGAGCCGCTGGTCGAGCGCCAGCGCGCCGTCTGGAACCCGCCGCTCGCCTGGGCGCAGGGACGCTACGACCTCCACTTCGCGGTCGCGACCGGGGTGATCCACGTCGCGCAGCCGCCGGCGACGCTCGCCCGGCTCGGCGAGGCGCTGGCGAGCCGCGACGCCTGGGCGCTCGCCGGGCTGTCGCCGGTGGTGACGGTCACCGGCTCGCTGGTGCTCGCGCTCGCGCTCGACGAAGGCGCGATGACGCCCGACGCGGTCTGGGCGGCCGCCGACCTGGACGAGGCGTGGCAGCGCGAGATGTGGGGCGACGATCCGCTCGGCGTCGCGGCGCGCGAGGCGCGGCGACGGGACTTCGACGCGGGCGCGCGCTTCCTGGCGGCGCTCCGGGCACGGTGATCAACGCCGCAGCTTGCGGATGAAGCCGATCAGTCCGGTCTGGCGCGAGCGCTTGAGGCGTTCGGCGGCGAGGATGGTGCGGACGCACTCGAAGCAACGCTCCACGTCGTCGTTGACCAGGACATAGTCGTAACCGTCCCAGTGGCTGACCTCGTTCGCCGCGCGGGCCATGCGGGCGTCGATGACCGCCGTGCTGTCGGTCGCGCGGCCCTCGAGCCGGCGGCGCAGTTCCTCCATCGACGGCGGCAGGACGAAGACGCGGACGACATCGCCGCCCGCGATCTGGTGAAGCTGCTGCGCGCCCTGCCAGTCGATGTCGAACAGCACGTCGCGCCCGCTCGCGAGCATCTCGTCGACCGCAGCCCGCAGGGTGCCGTAGCGATGATCGAAGACATGCGCCCATTCGAGGAATGCGCCGTCCGCCACCATCTCGCGGAAGCGCTCGAGATCGACGAAGTGATAGTCACGGCCGTCGACCTCGCCCGGCCGCGGCGGGCGGGTGGTGGCGGACACCGACATCGCGAGATCGGGCTCGGCGGCGAGCAGCAGCTTCGCGATCGTCGACTTGCCCGCGCCGGACGGTGAGGACAGAACGAACAGCACCCCCCGGCGCTTGAAACCGTGCGGGTCGAGGGGATCGGGGCTGGCCATGGGCGCTAGTGGCGCGGGGGGACGGGAGGCGTCAAGCATGGGGCGGAAGGAGACGCATGGGGCCGTCCTTCCGGCGATCGTCCGCTGGCGGGCAGGCGCGTGAGCCGACCTCAGCTCTCGATCTCGAGGCCGTACGGACGCGCCTCGACCGAGTCGCGCATCTTCGAGCCGATATCGAGCCAGAAGGGAGAGAGCTTCTCGCTGTCGGCCCGCGGCGCGCCGATGACGAAGGCCGCGGCGGTCTGGCTGCGCCCGCCGTCGGGGCGCTGATAGCGGACGTCGGCGGCGACGAGGGGGACGAACATCGGCCGGTTCTTGACCGGTATCGGCTCGATCTCGCTGCGCGGCAGGACGGCGGTGGTGCGGCACACCCGCTCCTCGCCGGGGGCCAGCGTGAACGGGGGGACGACCGGGCGGCCCGGCTCGGCCCCGAACAACTCGCCCAGTTCCTCGTCCTGCCGGGCGCGTCCCGCGAGAAGGCGGAGCACGACGCTCACCTGCTCGGCGTCGGCGTCGCCCTCGTTGCGGACCGTCACCTCGAGGTCGGCGGTGGCGCTCACCAAATTGACCCCGGCGCGCCGGGGGCGGAGCGTCATCGTGACGCGCGGACGCGACGGCGGCGCCGCGGGTTCGGCCGGGAGTTCGGCTGGACCGTCGCCGGCAGACGCCACGGGACGCGAGGGGGTCCAGAACGTCGAGATCTCCGCCGTCGACTCGGCCGCGGCGGGTCCCTCGGGCGGGACCGAAGGCGCGACCGCGCCCCCGACGGTGATGTGCGGGCGGCGGGCGATCTCCTGTTCGCGGCGGCGGTATCGCTGCGCCACACGCCAGCGCCAACCGAGATACCCCGCGCCGGCGAGCGCGAAGGCTGCGAAGGCGAGCCCGGCCCACCAGCCCTGCCGCTCGACTCGCGGGGTCTCCGCAGGGGTGCGGGCGAGATCGTTCATCGCCGATCTGGTGGCGATCGGCGTCGGGAGCGGTGGGACGAGCGGCGACGGCAGCGCCGAGGGGGTCGGGGCCGGCGTCGGCGACGGGGCAGAGGAGGGCACCCCGGTCGGCGTCGGCGTCGGCCGAGGCGTGACGCGCGGCGTCGATGTGGCGCGGGGCGTCGCGGCGACGCGGGGCGCCGGACGGGCGACGACCGCGGCGCGGGTCGGCGTCGGGCGCGGCGTCGGCGAGGCGGCGGGGGCGGGCGCCGCGGGAAGACTGATCACCGGAGCGGCGGGAATGGGGAGCGGCGTCGGCACGGTGGCGTCGGTCTGGTTGGCGATCTGCGCCCGTGCCGGCGCGGCCGCCCCGAGCGGCAGAGCGGCCAGCACCAGCCGCAACACCAAGAGTTCCCTGTTCACGCCGGCGGGCTAGCCGAGCCGTCGTCCAAACTCAATCCGGCGCTCAAGCGTGCGGCCGATGACGCCGCCGCTTCACCTTCGCTGAAGATTTTCGTGGCAGACGAGGAACCATGGCCACGCTCGCCCCGATCGCCTCGCGTCCCCGCCCGCGCATCGCCGCGCCGCCGATCGCCGGCATGGCGCTGGCGGTGATGGCCGCATTCGCACTTCTCCCGTTCGCATTGGCGCGGCTGCCGTCGATGACCGATCTGCCCGGACATATCGGGCGCTATCACGTGATGATGGACGGGGGGCGCTCGCCCTGGCTGGCGACCTATTATGCGTTCGACTGGCGGCTGGTCGGCAATCTCGGCGGCGATCTGGTGGTGCGCGCGCTGGCGCCGTGGATGGGGGTCGAGCGCGCGGCGTGGGTGATGGCGGCGAGCCTCGCCCCGCTAACCTTGGGCGGGATCGCCGCGGTCAGCCGTGCCGCGCACGGGCGGGTGACGCCGGGGGCAGCGGTGGCAGGACTGTTCGTGCTGTCCAATCCGCTAATGTTCGGCTTCGTCAATTACGTGCTCGGATTCGCGATCGGCCTATATGCGTTCGCCGCCTGGATCGCGCTGCGGGAGCGAAGCGCGGGGGTCCACCTCGCGGTGCTGACGCCGCTCGTGTTCCTCACCTGGCTCGCGCATGCGATGGCGTGGGGCGCGCTGGGGCTGATGGTCGCGGGGTTCGAGCTGGTGCGGTTGCGGGAGCGGCACGGCCGGGTGGCGCTGGTCGATGCCGTCGTGCGGATGCTGGCGTTCGTGCCGCCGGTCGTGCTGACGGTCGCGTGGCGCAGCGGCAGCGAGGGGGTGCTGTTCGCCTACGGGACGGCAGTCTGGAAGCGCAAGATCATGAACTGGGTCGTCGTGCTGCGCGGCGAATCCAAGGTGATCGACATCCTGACCCCGGCACTCGCGGGCGCGACGGTATTGGCGACGCTGCTGACGCGCGCGCAGCGGATCGACGCGCGCGTGTTCGCGGGCGGGGCGCTGCTGGCGCTCGCGACGATGGTGATGCCGATGACTTTGATGGGCAGCTGGGGCGCGGACGAGCGGCTCGTGCCCGCGGCCGTGATCCTCCTGTGCCTGTCGCTGACCTGGACGGGGAGCGCGGGCGCGGCGACGCGGGTCGTGGCGCTGGCGCTGGCCCTGTTCGGGGTGCGGACGGCGATGATCGCGCACGACTGGCGGGCGGCGGACGCGAAGTACGACGCCGCGCTCGCCGGGCTGGGCGAGGTGCCGCAGGGCGCACGGATCCACGCGCTGGCGCTCGCGACCTGTCGCCCGGCGTGGCGCTCGCAGGCATGGTTCCACCTGCCGAGCCTCGCCATCGCGCGGCGCGACGCGCTGGTGAACACGCAGTGGTATCTGCCCGGGGCGGCGATGCTGCGGGTGAAATATCCGATCGACCCGGCCTGGGGCTACGACCCGTCGCAGCAGGTACAGACGACCGACTGCGACGGACGGTTCTCACTGGCGCGGCTGCATGATCGATTGGCGAAGCTGGACGTGTCCCGCTGGGACTATGTGTGGGTGCTCAACACCGGCGGACGCGGAAACTTGTGGCCGGGGCATGTGGCGGTCTACGCCACGCCGGACAGCGCGTTGTTCAAGGCTCGGTAAAGGAAGGGCGTTTCGCGCGAAGGACGCGAGGAAAGAAGGACGCGAGGAGAAGAAGGAACGACGGGTGTTCCGGCGGACCGCCGCGCAGCGGCATTCGACTGGCAGATTTGTTCCGCTTCGCGGAGTCGCGTGAGGCTGACCCCTTCGCGCCCTTCTTTCCTTGGCGTCCTTCGCGCGAAACGCCCTTCCTTCTTCTTCACCCCCGACCGTTGACGCCCCCGACCCCCACGCCTATATCGCTGCCTCCGCACCTCCGGGACATGGGGCGCCGTCGCGCAGCGCCTCGTACGGATAGGAGGGTGGAGCACCGGACGCTCGAAGGCTGCCGTCATCCCGCAAGGGGTTCGACGAGCGGCCTTTTTGCGTCGGGCCTGCGCTCGGATTTCCGGCTGACGAGGCACTTATTTTCATGGCGACCAAGGCGATCGACACGGGCAGCGCCCGGACCGAGACGGGCACCGCGAAGCGGCGCATCCGCAAGGTGTTCGGCAACATCCACGAAGTGGTGCAGATGCCGAACCTGATCGAGGTCCAGCGCGAGAGCTACGAACAGTTCCTGCGCTCCGATCCCAAGACCGGCTACGTCTCGGGTCTCGAGAAGACCCTGCGGTCGGTCTTCCCGATCCGCGATTTCGCCGGCACCGCCGAGCTCAACATCAAGAAGGATGACGGCTACGTCCTCGAGCCGCCGAAGTTCGACGTCGAGGAATGCCGTCAGCGCGGCATCACCTATGCCGCGCCGATGAAGGTGACGCTGACCCTCGCCACGTTCGAGGTCGATCCCGACACCGAGACCCGCTCGCTGATCGATATCAAGGAGCAGGACGTCTACATGGGCGACATCCCGCTCATGACCGAGAACGGGACGTTCTTCATCAACGGCACCGAGCGCGTCATCGTCAGCCAGATGCACCGCTCGCCGGGCGTGCTGTTCGATCACGACCGCGGCAAGACCCACGCCTCGGGCAAGTTCCTGTTCGCCGCGCGGGTGATCCCGTACCGCGGCAGCTGGCTCGACTTCGAGTTCGACGCCAAGGACATCGTCAACGTCCGCATCGACCGTAAGCGCAAGCTGCCGGTCACCGCGCTGCTCTACGCGCTCGGGATGAACGGCGAGGACATCCTCAACTATTTCTACAACCGCGTCACCTACGTCCGCGGCGAGGGCGGCTGGCGCATCCCGTTCGCCGCCGAGAACTGGCGCGGCGTCAAGCCTCTGTTCGACATCGTCGACGCCAATTCGGGCGAGGTCGTGTTCCCCGCCGGCCAGAAGATCAGCCCGCGCGCCGCGAACAAGGCGGCCAAGGACGGCCTGACCGATCTGCTGATCCCGACCGAGGAGATCTACGGCCGCTATTCGGCCTATGACCTGATCAACGAGTCGACCGGCGAGATCTACGTCGAGGCGGGGGACGAGATCGGCCCCGACAATCTGGAAAAGCTCGACAAGGCGGGCATCGACCGGATCGAGCTGCTCGACATCGACCATGTCTCGACCGGCCCGTGGATCCGCAACACGCTCAAGGCCGACAAGGCCGAGGAGCGCGAACAGGCTTTGAGCGACATCTACCGCGTCATGCGCCCCGGCGAGCCGCCGACGCTGGAGACCGCGGAGGCGCTGTTCGCCGGGCTGTTCTTCGATCCCGACCGCTACGACCTGTCGGCGGTCGGCCGCGTCAAGCTCAACATGCGCCTCGATCTCGACGCGCCGGACACGACGACGACGCTGCGCACCGAGGACATCCTCGCGGTGATCAAGACGCTGGTCGGGCTGAAGGACGGCAAGGGCGAGATCGACGATATCGACAATCTCGGCAACCGCCGCGTGCGGTCGGTCGGCGAGCTGCTGGAGAACCAGTACCGCGTCGGGCTGCTGCGCATGGAGCGCGCGGTGAAGGAGCGGATGTCCTCGGTCGACCTCACCACCGTCATGCCGAACGACCTGATCAACGCCAAGCCCGCGGTCGCCGCGGTGCGCGAGTTCTTCGGCTCGTCGCAGCTCAGCCAGTTCATGGACCAGACCAACCCGCTCTCCGAAGTGACGCACAAGCGTCGCGTCTCGGCGCTCGGGCCGGGCGGTCTGACGCGCGAGCGCGCGGGCTTCGAGGTCCGCGACGTCCACCCGACCCACTACGGTCGGATCTGCCCGATCGAGACGCCCGAAGGTCCGAACATCGGCCTGATCAACTCGCTGTCGACCTTCGCGCGCGTGAACAAGTACGGGTTCATCGAGACCCCGTACCGCAAGATCATCGACGGCAAGGTGACCGGCGACGTCGTCTATCTCTCCGCGATGGAGGAGCAGAAGCACACCGTCGCGCAGGCGTCGGCCACGCTCAACGCGGACAACAGCTTCGCCGAGGAGCTGGTGTCGGCGCGGCAGGCGGGCGAGTTCCTGATGGCGCTGCCCGAGACGGTGACGCTGATGGACGTGTCGCCGAAGCAGCTGGTTTCGGTCGCGGCGTCGCTGATCCCGTTCCTCGAGAACGACGACGCCAACCGCGCGCTGATGGGCTCGAACATGCAGCGCCAGGCGGTGCCGCTGGTCAAGGCCGAGGCGCCGTTCGTCGGGACGGGCATGGAGGAGACCGTCGCGCGCGATTCGGGCGCGGCGATCTCCGCCAAGCGCGCGGGCATCGTCGACCAGGTCGACGCCAGCCGCATCGTCATCCGCGCGACCGGCGAGGTCGAAGCGACCGCGAGCGGCGTCGACATCTACACGCTGATGAAGTTCCAGCGCTCCAACCAGTCGACCTGCATCAACCAGCGCCCGCTGGTGAAGGTGGGCGATGTGGTGAAGCCCGGCGACGTCATCGCCGACGGTCCGTCGACCGAGTTCGGCGAGCTCGCGCTCGGCCGCAACGCGCTCGTCGCGTTCATGCCGTGGAACGGGTATAACTACGAGGATTCGATCCTCATCAGCGAGCGGATCGTGAAGGACGACGTGTTCACGTCGATCCACATCGACGAGTTCGAGGTGATGGCCCGCGACACCAAGCTGGGGCCGGAGGACATCACCCGCGACATCCCGAACGTCGGCGAGGAGGCGCTGCGCAACCTCGACGAGGCGGGCATCGTCTACATCGGTGCCGAGGTGGAGCCCGGCGACATCCTGGTCGGCAAGATCACGCCCAAGGGCGAATCGCCGATGACGCCGGAGGAGAAATTGCTCCGGGCGATCTTCGGCGAAAAGGCCAGCGACGTGCGCGATACCTCGCTCCGCCTGCCGCCGGGCGTCAGCGGGACGATCGTCGACGTGCGCGTGTTCAACCGCCACGGCATCGACAAGGACGAGCGCGCGATGGCGATCGAGCGCGAGGAGATCGAGCGGCTGAAGAAGGACTCGGACGACGAGCGCCTGATCCTCAACCGCGCGACCTGGAGCCGCCTGCGCGAGATGCTGATCGGCCAGGTCGCGACCGCGGTGCCGAAGGGCCTGAAGAAGGGCTCCGCGATCGACCAGGAGCTGCTCGACAGCGTCGACCGCCACGAATGGTGGAAGTTCGCGGTGCAGGATGACGCGGTCCAGGCGAACCTGGAAGCCGTCAAGGGCCAGTATGACGAGGCCGCCAAGGTCATCAAGGCGAAGTTCGAGGACCGCCGCGAGAAGCTGGAGCGCGGCGACGAGCTGCCCCCGGGCGTGCTCAAGATGGTCAAGGTGTTCGTCGCGGTGAAGCGCAAGCTCCAGCCGGGCGACAAGATGGCCGGCCGTCACGGCAACAAGGGCGTCATCTCGCGGATCCTGCCGCAGGAGGACATGCCCTTCCTCGCCGACGGGACCCCGGTCGATCTCGTGCTCAACCCGCTGGGCGTGCCGAGCCGCATGAACGTCGGGCAGATCTTCGAGACGCACCTGGGCTGGGCCGCACGCGGGCTGGGCCAGCAGATCGCGCAGGGCCTTGAGGAGTGGCGCGAGGCCAACCCGGACGCGCGTGGCGGGGCGATGCCCGATGCGGTCAAGGCGCGGCTGCTCGAGGTGTACGGCGAGCATTACGCCGCGGACATCGAGGCGCGCTCGGCGGACGAGATCGTCGAGCTGGCGCAGAACCTGAAGCCCGGCGTGCCCATGGGCACTCCGGTGTTCGACGGCGCGGTCGAGAAGGACGTGTACGACATGCTGGTGCTGGCGGGTCTCGACCCGTCGGGCCAGTCGGATCTCTATGACGGGCGGACGGGCGACAAGTTCGACCGCAAGGTGACCGTGGGCATCATCTACATGCTCAAGCTCCACCACCTCGTCGACGACAAGATCCACGCGCGTTCGATCGGGCCGTACAGCCTCGTCACCCAGCAGCCGCTGGGCGGCAAGGCGCAGTTCGGCGGGCAGCGCTTCGGCGAGATGGAGGTGTGGGCGCTCCAGGCTTACGGCGCGGCGTACACGCTCCAGGAGATGCTGACGGTGAAGTCCGACGACGTCGTCGGGCGCACCAAGGTCTACGAGGCGATTGTCAAGGGCGACGATACGTTCGAGGCCGGCATCCCCGAGAGCTTCAACGTGCTCGTCAAGGAAATGCGCTCGCTCGGCCTCAACGTCGAACTGAAGACGATGGAAGAGGACGAAACGCTCGCGGTGGCGGCTGAATAGTATTCCACACCGTTCGTCCTGAGTAGCTGCTGAGCGAAGCGAAGCGGCGTATCGAAGGACAGTGGCGGAGCGAGCCCTTCGATACGGGCCTTCGCTTCGCTCACTCCCTACTCAGGGCGAACGGGTTTAGGTTTTCCCTCGCACACGAGGAACTGACATGAACGAGATGACCCCCTTCGCCCCGGCGATCGCCAAGCCGGAGACCTTCGACCAGATCCAGATCGGGATCGCGTCGCCGGACAAGATCCGGTCGTGGTCGTTCGGTGAGATCAAGAAGCCCGAGACGATCAACTATCGCACGTTCAAGCCCGAGCGTGACGGGCTGTTCTGCGCGCGCATCTTCGGTCCGATCAAGGATTACGAGTGCCTGTGCGGCAAGTACAAGCGCATGAAGTACAAGGGCATCGTCTGCGAGAAGTGCGGCGTCGAGGTCACCGTCTCGAAGGTCCGCCGCGAGCGGATGGGCCATATCGAGCTCGCCGCTCCGGTCGCGCACATCTGGTTCCTGAAGTCGCTGCCGAGCCGGATCGGCCTGCTGCTCGACATGCAGCTCAAGCAGCTTGAGCGCGTCCTCTACTTCGAGGCGTATATCGTGATCGAGCCGGGCCTGACCCCGCTCGAGAAGTATCAGCTCCTCACCGAGGACGAACTGCTCGAGGCGCAGGACGAGTACGGCGAGGACACCTTCTCGGCCGGCATCGGCGCGGAAGCCGTGCGCATCATGCTCGAATCGCTCGACCTCGAGGGCGAGAAGACCGCGCTGCTCGAAGAGCTCGCGGTCACCAAGTCCGAGCTCAAGCCCAAGAAGATCATCAAGCGGCTGAAGGTAGTCGAGAGCTTCCTCGAGTCCGGCAACCGGCCCGAATGGATGATCCTCGAGGTCATCCCGGTGATCCCGCCCGAGCTGCGCCCGCTGGTGCCGCTCGACGGCGGCCGCTTCGCGACCTCCGACCTCAACGACCTTTACCGCCGCGTCATCAACCGCAACAACCGGTTGAAGCGCCTGATGGAGCTGCGTGCGCCGGACATCATCGTCCGCAACGAGAAGCGCATGCTCCAGGAGGCGGTCGACGCGCTGTTCGACAACGGCCGCCGCGGTCGCACGATCACCGGCGCCAACAAGCGTCCGCTCAAGTCGCTGTCCGACATGCTCAAGGGCAAGCAGGGCCGCTTCCGCCAGAACTTGCTCGGCAAGCGCGTCGACTATTCGGGCCGTTCGGTCATCGTGACCGGGCCGGAGCTCAAGCTGCACCAGTGCGGGCTGCCCAAGAAGATGGCGCTCGAGCTGTTCAAGCCGTTCATCTACGCGCGCCTTGATGCCAAGGGCCTGAGCATGACGCTGAAGCAGGCGAAGAAGTGGGTCGAGAAGGAGCGCAAGGAGGTCTGGGACATCCTGGACGAGGTGATCCGCGAGCACCCTGTCATGCTCAACCGCGCGCCGACGCTCCACCGCCTGGGCATCCAGGCGTTCGAGCCGGTCCTGATCGAGGGCAAGGCGATCCAGCTCCACCCGCTTGTCTGCTCGGCTTTCAACGCCGACTTCGACGGCGACCAGATGGCGGTCCACGTTCCGCTGAGCCTCGAGGCGCAGCTGGAAGCGCGCGTGCTGATGATGTCGACCAACAACATCCTCTCGCCCGCCAACGGCAAGCCGATCATCGTGCCGTCGCAGGACATGGTGCTGGGGCTCTACTACCTCTCGATGATGAAGGAGGGTGAGCCCGGCGAGGGCATGCTGCTCGGCGACATGAGCGAGGTCCACCAGGCGCTCAACGCCGAGGCGGTGACGCTCCACACCAAGATCATCAGCCGCGTTCCGCAGACCGACGAGGCCGGCAAGCAGTACCTCAAGCGCTACGAGACCACGCCGGGCCGCATGCTGCTCGGCGAGACGCTGCCGAAGAGCCACAAGGTGCCGTTCGAGATCGTCAACCGCCTCCTCACCAAGAAGGACGTGGGCGACGTGATCGACGAGGTCTATCGTCACACCGGCCAGAAGGAGACCGTGCTGTTCGCCGACGCGATCATGGCACTCGGTTTCCGCCATGCGTTCAAGGCGGGCATCTCGTTCGGCAAGGACGACATGCTGGTCGCGCCGGACAAGGACAAGCTGGTCGACGAGACCCGCGATCAGGTGAAGGACTTCGAGCAGCAGTATCAGGACGGGCTGATCACCCAGCAGGAGAAGTACAACAAGGTGATCGACGCCTGGAGCCGGTGCGGCGACCAGGTCGCCAACTCGATGATGAACGAGATCAAGATGGTCCGGAAGCTCGACAACGGGCGCGAGAAGGACATCAATTCGATCTACATGATGGCGCACTCGGGCGCCCGCGGCTCGCAGGCGCAGATCAAGCAGCTCGCCGGCATGCGCGGCCTCATGGCCAAGCCGTCGGGCGAGATCATCGAGACCCCGATCATCTCGAACTTCAAGGAAGGTCTGACCGTCCTCGAATACTTCAACTCGACGCACGGCGCCCGCAAGGGCCTGGCGGACACCGCGCTGAAGACCGCCAACTCCGGCTATCTCACCCGGCGTCTGGTCGACGTGTCGCAGGACTGCACGATCGTCGAGCTGGATTGCGGCACCGAGCGCGCGCTGGAGATGAAGGCGATCGTCCAGGGCGGTTCGACCATCGCTTCGCTCGGCGAGCGCATCCTGGGCCGCACCACGGCCGAGGACGTGGTCGACGCCAAGACCGGCGAGGTCGTCATCCCCTCGGGCACGCTCCTCGACGAGCCGATGGTCGCGCAGATCGAGAAGATCGGCATCCAGGGGATGAAGATCCGCTCGCCTTTGGTCTGCGAGAGCAAGATCGGCGTCTGCGGCAAGTGCTACGGGCGCGATCTCGCCCGCGGCACTCCGGTCAACATCGGCGAGGCGGTGGGTGTCATCGCCGCGCAGTCGATCGGCGAGCCGGGCACCCAGCTGACGATGCGGACGTTCCACATCGGCGGCGCGGCGCAGCTCAACGAGCAGTCCAACCTGGAGGCGCATGCCGACGGCACGGTCGAATACCGCGACCTGCGCGTGATCGTCGATCAGCGCGGCCGGCGCGTGGTGCTCAGCCGCTCGGGCGAACTGGTCATCCGCGACATGGATGGCCGCGAGCTGGCGGTCGACCGCATCCCCTACGGCGCGTACGTGATGTTCGACGACGGCCATATCGTGTCCAAGGGCGACCGAATGGCCGAATGGGACCCGTTCACCGCGCCGGTGATCACCGAGACCGGCGGCACGGTGAAGTATCAGGACCTCGTCGAGGGCAAGACGATGACCGAGGTCACCGACGAGGCCACCGGCATCGCCCAGCGCGTCGTCACCGAGTTCCGCGCCGGCACCAAGTCGAAGGAGGACCTGCGCCCGCGGATCACCCTGCTCGACGAAGGGTCGGGCGAGTCCGCGCGCTACATGCTCGGGTCGGGCGCGGTGCTCTCGGTCGAGGACAATGCGGTAGTCCAGGCGGGCGATGTCGTCGCCCGCGTGGCGCGCGAGTCGGCCAAGACCCGCGACATCACCGGCGGTCTGCCGCGCGTCGCGGAGCTGTTCGAGGCACGCAAGCCGAAGGAGAATGCGATCATCGCCAAGGTCTCCGGCCGGGTCGTGTTCGGCAAGGACTATAAGGCGAAGCGCAAGATCGGCATCCAGCCCGAGGACGGCGGCGATGTGGTCGAGTACCTCATCCCCAAGTCCAAGGTGATCGACGTCAACGAGGGCGATTACGTCAAGCGCGGCGATAATCTGATCGGCGGTTCGCCCGACCCGCACGACATCCTCGAAGTGATGGGGATCGAGCCGTTGGCCGAATATCTCGTGTCGGAGATCCAGGAGGTCTATCGCCTCCAGGGCGTGAAGATCAACGACAAGCACATCGAGGTGATCGTCCGCCAGATGCTGCAAAAGGTCGAGATCACCGACGGCGGCGACACCACCCTGCTGGCGGGCGAGCAGCTCGACCGGTCGGAAATGGACGAGGTCAACGCCAAGCTCGGCAAGAACGAGAATCCGGCGGTCGGCAAGCCTGTCCTGCTCGGCATCACCAAGGCGTCGCTGCAGACCCGCAGCTTCATCTCGGCGGCGTCGTTCCAGGAGACCACCCGCGTCCTCACCGAGGCGGCGGTCCAGGGCAAGCAGGACAATCTGAACGGGCTAAAGGAGAATGTGATCGTCGGGCGTCTGATCCCGGCGGGCACCGGGGCGGGGATGAACCGCCTGCGCGTGGCGGCGACCAGCCGCGACGTCGCGCTCCGTGCGCAGCAGAAGAAGCTGTCGGACGCCATGGTGTCGGCCGCGACCGCCAACAGCGCGGCCGCCGAACGCGAGATCGAGCGCGCGCGCTCGGCGCGCGAGGAGGTCGGCACGGGCGACGATCCGCTGGCCGAGGTCGTGCCGTCGGGCACCGGGACCGACGCCGATGCGGGCGAGTATCTGAACGACTGATCCGACGCGCCAGCGACGGACGAGGAGCCGCTGTCCGCGCAATCGGGCGGCGGCTTTTTCGTCATCGACGGCTTCTCCGGCGATACCCCGGCTGCGATGATGGCCGCACCGTCATCGAGGTCGCCGTGCAGCGCCGATTCGCCCCCTCCTCCCCCTTGCTCGGGATCGCCGGCGCGGTCTTGGCGACGGGCTTGGGGCTGCTCTCCTTGACGCTTGCGGGCGCGCCCCAGCGGTTCGTGGCGATCAACGCAGGCGCGCTGGCGATCGGCTTCGCGCTGAT
This sequence comes from Sphingomonas sp. SP6, assembly GCF_058313435.1. Taxonomy (NCBI): domain Bacteria; kingdom Pseudomonadati; phylum Pseudomonadota; class Alphaproteobacteria; order Sphingomonadales; family Sphingomonadaceae; genus Sphingomonas; species Sphingomonas sp. SP6. The sequence continues at coordinate 367,400 of NZ_JBZFLG010000003.1, read as the reverse complement.
CGCGCTCGTCACGGTCCTCGGGGGTCGCGCAGGGCGCGGGTTCGATGCGGTCGCTCTCCTTGCGGGACCGATCCTCCTGGCGACCGGGCTGTTCGGGGTCAGGCTGGACGGCGTCGCACGCTGGATCAGTCTGCCCGGACTGCTGGTGGAGCCCGCCTTCGTGCTGCTCCCCATCGCCGTCGTCGCCTTCGCACGAGCGCCGAGCGCTGGAAGGGCGGCGGGCCTCGCGCTTGCGGCAGGCGGGCTGGCGGTCCAGCCCGATCGCGGGATGGCGGCGGTCCTCGTCGCGAGCCTGGCTACGCTCGCCGGCTTCCGGCGAGATCGACTGACGCTCGGCGCGCTTGCTGCGAGCCTTGTCGGCCTGATGATGACGCTCGCGCGTGCGGATCCGCTGCCGCCGCAGCCCTTCGTCGAGCATGTCCTGCGCACCGCACTCGACGGGACCCTCGCCGGAGCGGCGGCGCTGGCTGGTGCGGGAGTGCTGTTGATCCCGGCCGTGGTCGGGCTGCGGGCCGAGCGGGGGCGCGCGCCCGTCGCGGTCTTCGGTGCCTTCTGGCTCGCCGCGCTGACCGCGGCGACCGTCGCCAACAACCCGACGCCCGTGATCGGCTATGGGGGCAGCGCGGTGGTGGGCTATCTGCTGAGCCTCGCCCCGCTCTGGCGGCGCACGGACGCCTGACCATCGCCGCGCAGGGCTACCCCGATCGCGCGCCCGTCACGGCAGGTGCCCGACGACGCCTCAGTCGCGGTAGCCCGGATCGATCCGGTCGAGCTTGCGGAGCAGCGCAGGCCAGGCGAGCTTCTCGGCGAGCTTGCCCATCCCCTTGGGATTGCTCTGCCCGGCGACCTTCTCCTCGACGCCCTGTGGCGGCGTGTTGAGGTTCTCGCGCCCCGCGGACAGCATCAGCACCTGCGCCTCGCACGCGCGCTCCAGGAAATAGAGCCGCACGAAGCACGCGCCGACCGAATCGCCCACCGCGAGCGTGCCGTGGTTGCGCAGGATCATCACGCTCTTGTCGCCCATGTCGGCGACCAGGCGCTCGCGCTCCTCCAGATCGGTCGCGATCCCTTCATAGTCGTGATAGGCGATGTCGTGCCCGGCGATCATCGCGGTCTGGGTATGCGGCAACAGCCCCCATTCCATCGCCGACACCGCCTGCCCGTGCGGCGTGTGGAGGTGCATCACCGCCGCGGCGTCCTCGCGCGCCATGTGGATCGCGGAGTGGATCGTGAATCCGGCCGGGTTGACCGGGTGGGTGGTCGGGCCGACCGGATTGCCCGCGACGTCGATCTTGACCAGCGACGAGGCGGTGATCTCCTCGAACATCATGTCATAAGGATTGATCAGGAAATGGTGCTCGGGCCCGGGCACCCGGGCGGAGAGATGGGTGAAGATCAGATCGTCCCACCCGTAAAGCGAGACCAGCCGGTACGCCGCGGCGAGATCGACCCGCGCCTCCCACTCACCGGGTGCGTAGCCGGTGTCCATGCGATCGAGGGCCGCAGTCGCCATGATGCTCTCCGTTGCTGTTTGCGACGGAGTTTACGCGCTCTCGCGCCCGGTGGGAAGCGCCCGGCCGGCTTTTCGGCGACACTCGCTTGCACCCGAGCAGCTCCTTTGCTCGCCTGCGAGGCCGCCGCGCGGCCCCCGGGCTGATCAGAAGCGATAGCCGACGCCGACCAGCGCCTGATGGCGGTCCACGCCCTCACCGTAGGTGGTGTAGCGATATTCGGCCTTGGCATAGGCGTGATCGCCGAGCATCTGCTCCACGCCCGCGCCGAGGCGGACGCCGTTGTCGATGCCGTTGGCACGAGTGGTGGTGACGGTGGTCCCGACCGTGTGGTCGAGGCGGACGCGCGCCTCGCTGTTCGCCCAGCCGGCCTTGACGTAGAGCAGCGTGCGCGGCGCGACCACGTAGCCGAGGCGCAGCGAGACGTCGATGTCGCGGCCGTTGGCGAGGCGGAAGCGGTCGGTCGCGGTCGTCCCCACGATCGTCGCGCGAGTCGTGCCGGCGACGGTGAAGCCGAGCCCCGCCTCGACGCCGGCGACGACCCGCGGGGCGAGCGCCAGGTCGTAGCCGGCGGCTGCGCCGAGGCGCAGGCCGTCGACCGTGGCGAGCTCGGCCGGAACGCTTTTCGAGTGGAGATCGTCGTAGCCGACGTTCGCCTCGACGCGCGGCCCCGTGAAGGGCGCGCGGTCCTGCGCGGCGGCGGGAGTGGCGGTGATCGCGGTGACGGTGACGGTGGTCACGGCGGCGGCGGCGAGCGCGAACGCGAGCTTGTTCATGGGATCGGTCCTTCCGATATCGTTGGGGTCTCGCCGGGATTGGCGGCGTGAGGACCGGATATCCGCGGCGGGCGGCGCCGGCGCGGGTCGCGAGACGGGAAGGTCGGAGCGGCGACGAAGCGCACACACGAGCGCGACGGAGCGACGAACACGCGGCCGGAACCGGCGAAGGCATGGTGCGAAAAGGGGGGAGAGTGGGAGGCTTCTGTTGCCCGGTGCCTCCCGAACCGCTGGTTTCCCCTTCTGTTGCCCGGTGGGGTCCGAACCGCGCTATCTTGGAGTAACCTTAGGCCGTGAGGCCCTCAGTTACGCCGCAATCGCGAGTGCTTCGTTATCGTTGGCACTTGTGTAATGGGCCGTTGCGGTGGTCCCATTCCGAGCGAAGGCCGCGCCTTTCAATACACGTCGATCCTGGTTCGGCCCCGTCATGCCCGGTCGCCACAGCCCTGGAAGGAGCTTGAAGGCCGGAGATGGTGGAGCCGCCGGGTACTGCCCCCGGGTCCGATGCATCTATTTCACGCGACGATTTATCGCCATAGCCGGCCGAAACCGACGGGCCGGATATAGGATGTGCGGACCGGGGGTGCAAACGCCTTTCGTTCGCCCCATTTTTTCGGCATAGGGGATGACAAATGTTGACCCAGCGCTCCCGCTACGCGCTCCGGGCCATGCTGTTCCTCGCCGATCAGCCCGCCGGAGGCCCGCCCACGCCGATGAATCGGATCGCCGCCGGGGCGAATGTGCCGCGCAAGTTCCTGGAGCTGATCCTCGCCGATCTGCGCGACGCGAACCTGCTCCACAGCCACCGCGGCAAGATGGGCGGCTATATCCTGTCGCGCCCCGAACACCTGATCTCGCTCGGCGAGATCATTCGCGTGATCGAAGGCCCGCTCGCGCTCGTCCCCTGCGTCAGCCGGACCGCCTATCGCCCGTGCAAGGATTGCGCGGACGAGGCGACCTGCGCGATCCGGCTGGCGATGCTGCGCGTCCGCGACGAAACGGCGCGCATCCTCGACGGGACAAGTCTCGCCGACGCGAATGCGAGCGAGCTGGCGGCGGCGTAGCCGCCGCGCTCCTCGTGCCGGACGACGTGGCGCTAGGCCGCCCGCCGCGCCTTCAGCTCGTCGCGGATCTCGCGCAGCAACACGATGTCCGCGGGATCGGCGGCGGGCACGGCGTCGGCCTCGGCCTGCTGGCGCGCCGCGAGCGCCATCAGTCTGTTGATGCTGCGCACCAGCAGGAAGATGATGAACGCGACGATCACGAAATTCACCGCCTGGGTGATGAACTCGCCGTAGCCGAGCAGCGGCACGCCGGCCTTCTTGAGCGCGGCATAGTCGCTCGATCCCTGGAGCGCGGCGGGCACCTTCTCGGGGGAGAGGACGAGAAAATAGCTGGAGAAATCGAGCCCGCCGAAGATCTTGCCGATCAGCGGCATCAGCACGTCCTCGGTCAGCGAGGTGACGATCTTGCCGAATGCGGCGCCGATGATCACCGCGACGGCGAGATCCAGCACGTTGCCGCGCATGATGAAGGCCTTGAATTCCTTGAGCATGCATGTCCTCCGTTCGTGGCGAGCAAAGATTAATCACGTTTGCCCTCTTTCGCCAAGCCGGGTGGGTGTCCTACATGAGCGACACAGGACCTTATCAAGGATCGAAACCCATGTTCCGACCCGTTGCCGTCTCCATGCTCGCCGTCAGCCTCGCGGGCTGCGGGATCAACAGCATTCCGACTGCCGAGGAGAACGCCAAGGCGCGCTGGGCCGACGTCCAGAACCAGTATCAGCGCCGCGCCGACCTGATCCCCAATCTCGTCGCGACGGTGAAGGCCGCGGGCGCGCAGGAGAAGGACATCCTGGTCCAGGTGACGCAGGCGCGGGGCGCCGCCAGCCAGGTGAAGCTGTCGGGCGAGCAGCTGACCGATCCGGCCGCGGTCGCGAACTTCGAACGCGCGCAGAATGCGGTGACGCTGTCGCTCCAGCGGCTCCAGGAAGCCTATCCCGAGCTCAAGAGCCAGGGAAACTACACCACGCTGATGAGCCAGCTCGAAGGCACCGAGAACCGCATCACGATCGCGCGCAACGACTACAACACCGCGGTCCAGCAGTATAACACCACGATCCGCACCTTCCCGGCTGCGGTCGGCGCGAAGATCTTCTACGGCGCCAAGCCGATGGTCCCGTTCCAGGCGACGACGCCGGGGGCCGACACCGCGCCCAAGGTGAACTTCGGCGCCTGAGGTCCGCGTGGCGCACGCCCCAACGTCGCGTCGGCATGGCGGCTGGGCGTGGATCGTGGCGCTGTTCGCGGCGCTGCTCCTCGCCTTCCCCGTCGCCGCGCAGACCTTTCCCAAGTTCGGCGGGCTCGTCGTCGACGACGCGAACGTCCTCCCGGAAGCGACGAAGGCCGATCTCACCGCCAAGCTCGAAGCGTTGCAGAAGGATACCAAGCGTCAGCTGGTGGTGGCGACGATCGGCGACCTTCAAGGTTATCCGATCGAGGAATACGGCTACAAGCTGGGCCGCGCCTGGGGCGTCGGGCTGAAGGACGTCGATAATGGCGCGATCCTGTTCATCGCGCCCAACAACCCGCCCGGCCAGCGTGGCCCGCGGATCGAGGTCGGGCGCGGCCTGGAGCCGGTGCTGACCGACGCGCTGTCGAGCGTGATCATCAACCGGGACATGATGCCGCTCCTCAAAAGCGGCGACGTGCCCGGCGCGATGACCGCGGGCGCGGACGCGATCGTCAAGCAGCTGCGCGCCTCGCCCGAGGAAGCGCAGGCGCGGCTCGACGCCGCGGTCAAGGACTTCAACGCTCAGCACCAGCGTCGCACCTCGTCGCGCAGTGGCGGCGGGTTCCCGCTCGGGCTGATCTTCTGGCTGTTCGTGATCGGGTTCGTCGTGCTCTCGATGGCGCGAAAGCGTGGGGGTGGCGGGCAGCGCTACCGCGGCGGCGGCGGCGGGCTCGGCAACGTCATCCTGTGGGGAATCGCCAACGAGGTGGCGAACGGCGCCTTTCGCGGTGGCGGCCGATCGAGCGGCTGGGGTGGTGGCTCGGGCGGCGGTTGGGGCGGCGGTGGCAGCGACGGGTCATGGGGCGGCGGCTTCTCCGGCGGGGGCGGCGGCGACTTCGGGGGCGGCGGCGCCTCGGGGAGCTGGTGATGCGGCTCTCGCCCGACGATCACGCCGCGGTCACCACCGCGGTGGCGGAGGCGGAACTCGCCACCGCAGGCGAGATCGTGACCGTCGTCGCGCGGCGATCGGACAAATATAACGACGTGGCGGCGCATGCGGGCGTGCTGGCGATGCTGACGGTGCTGGCGCTGCTCTCCGCCGCTCCTGCGATCGCGGAGCGGATCGACGCCCTGATCCACGATCCCTGGGGCGAACCCGCCTCGCCCCGCTCGCTGCTGACGATCGCGCTGGTGCTCGCCGCCGCCGCCTTCCTCGCCGGCCGTTATGCGCTTCAGCCGATGGGTGTGCGGCTGGCGCTGACACCGGCCGCGACCAAGGCGCGGCGGGTCCGCGCCCGCGCCCTCGACCTGTTCCGCACCGCGGCCGAGAAGCGCACGACGGGGGCGACCGGGGTACTCCTGTATCTCAGCCTCGACGAACGTCGTGCCGAGCTGATCGCCGATTCGGCGATCCACTCCAAAGTTTCCGCGGACGTCTGGGGCGAGGCGATGGCGGCGCTCGTCGCGGCGGTGAAGCAGGGGCGGCCCGGCGACGGGATGGCCGAGGCGGTCCGCCAGATCGGGGTCGTGCTCGCCGAACATTTCCCTCGCGCCGACGACGACCGCAACGAACTTCCCGACCGACTGATCGAACTATGACCGACCACGACGTCCCGCTCGAGACGATGTGGGAAGGCAAGTTCGTCAAGGCGCAGCGGCGCGGCCGCTGGGAGTTCGCGAGCCGGACCCGCGGCATCGAGGCGGCGGTGATCCTCGCGATCGACGACGAGGATCACGTGATCCTCGTCGACCAATATCGCGTGCCGCTCGGCCGCCGCTGCCTCGAACTGCCCGCCGGCCTCGTCGGCGACGAGAGCGAAGGCGAGGGCGTCGAGACCGCCGCCGCGCGCGAGCTCGAGGAAGAAACGGGCTACCATGCCGCGCGCATGGTCCCGCTCGGCCACTTCCACGCTTCGCCCGGGATGGTGACCGAAGGTTTCACGCTGCTCCGTGCCGAGGGGCTGACCAAGGTCGGCGAGGGCGGCGGTCACGACGGCGAGGATATCGTCGTCCACCGCGTCCCCCTCGCCGAGATCGCGTCCTTCGTCGAGGCAAAGCGCGCCGAGGGGCTGGCGATGGACGTCAAGCTGCTGCTCCTCCTCGCCGCCGACCTGCTCGGCTAACGCGGCGGGGCGTCAGGCGAGCGCGATTATCGGCTGCATCGCGTGGTGACCCGCGGACATGGCGGCGAGATCGAGTGGCCCCGCCGCATCCTCGTTCGCGAAGGCATGACCCGCTTGCGAGAAGGCGGCAGCATGCTCGGGCGCGACTTCCCTCCCATTCACGTCCTTGATCACCAGATTGTCGATCACGACCTGATTGCCGTAGTAACGCTGGTCGTCGTCGTGGACCGAGGTGAGCGGGATCAGCTCGATCTTGTCGACGTCGTCGAACTTGGGCTTGATCAGCGACGGTTCCCGGTCGTCGATGGCGAACGTCTTGTCATAGACGACGACGCCGTCGCGATACCCCTTCAGCTCGAACGTCATCTCGATGTTCCACGCCGCAGTGGCGTAGAAAGACTTCACGTCAAACGTCCCGTTGTACGCCATCGTCATCGACGCGCCGAAGCGGTTGAACAGGACCTGATCGCCCGAGATCGCGCCGAGAATGAAGCCCGAGTTGAGAGCGTCCTGATAGATCCGTGGCGCGTCGAGCACGCCGCCGTTGGACCAAGTAAAACCCTTGTAGTCGATATAATCGAGTTCGGCGTAGCCGTCGTCCGCGGTATCGACATCCTCGAACTTCAGCTTGCCGATCCTCGTGGCAAGCTCGATGTTCGCGTCCGCGTCATTCACGAGTCGGGTCATGGCGTCTCGATCCTCTGAGAAGTGCAAGGCCGGCGCGATTGCTGTCCTCCGGATGGCCGTGCGCCGGAGTCTGCTTCATCGGAAGTCATGGGGGAATTGCCCAAGTTGCGTCAACGCCAGGTCCGCTCGGGTCGACGCGGCGATGGCGCGTGCTGACAGCTCCGCCGCAAGGGACTTGCCGGGGCGCCGTCGGCGGCCATATCGCACCGGCGATGACCGAACGCCCCCGCCTCGCCTACCGCCACACGCCCGGCGCGACGCCGACGGTGGTGTTCCTGCCCGGCTACGCCTCCGACATGACGGGGACGAAGGCGCTCGCGCTCGAAGCGTGGGCGCGGGATTCCGGCCAAGCCTTCCTGCGGATGGATTACGCGGGTTGCGGCGAGAGCGAGGGGGAGTTCGCGCAGCAGACGCTTGCCGACTGGCTGGGCGATGTGATCGCCGCACTCGATGAGCTGGTCGAAGGCCCCGTCGTGCTCGTCGGCTCGTCGATGGGCGGCTGGCTGATGCTGCTCGCCGCCAAGGCGCGGCCCGATCGCGTGGTCGGGCTGGTCGGCGTCGCCGCCGCGCCCGACTTCACCGACTGGGGCTTCACTCAGGACGAGAAGCTCGATCTGCTGCGCGAAGGCGCAGTCCGCCGCCCCAATCCTTACGGCCCGGAGCCGACGCTCTACACGCGCGCTTTCTGGTCGTCGGGCGAGGCGAACCGGGTGCTCGGCGGACCGATCGCGTTCGACGGCCCGGTCCGGCTGCTTCACGGCCAGCGCGACGGCGACGTGCCGTGGCATCATTCGCCCCATCTCGCCGGGCTGCTCACGTCCGCCGATGTCCAGACCTGGCTGGTCAAGGACGGCGACCACCGCCTGTCGCGCGACGCCGACATCGCGCTGCTGATCCGTGCGGTCGCGGACGTGGTCGGAACCATCCCCGCTCCCGAGGCATGAGGCGCGCATGAAGTATCTTCACACGATGATCCGGGTCGCCGATCCCGACGCGACCATCGCCTTCTTCGAACTGCTCGGTCTGAAGGAAGTCCGGCGGATGGAGAGCGAAGCGGGGCGCTTCACGCTGATCTTCCTCGCCACGCCCGAGGACATGAACGCACCCGGCGAGCGCGCCAACGCCGAGGTCGAGCTGACCTATAACTGGCCCGCGGAGGGCGAGCCGCCCGAAGCCTACACCGGCGGGCGCAACTTCGGCCATCTCGCCTACCGCGTCGAGAACATCTACGAGACGTGCCAGCGGATCATGGACGCCGGCCACATCGTCCACCGCCCGCCGCGCGACGGGCACATGGCGTTCGTGAAGACGCCCGACGGCATCTCGATCGAGCTGTTGCAGGACGGCGTGCTGCCGCCGCAGGAGCCCTGGGCGTCGATGCCCAATACCGGGAGCTGGTGATGGCGCTCGAGGTCGTCCGCGTGCCCGTCCTGAGCGACAATTACGCCTGGCTGCTCCATGACGCCGCGACGGGGAAGACCGCGGCGCTCGACCCGGGCGAGGCGCAGCCGCTGCTCGACGCCGCGCAGGATCGCGGTTGGACGATCACGGCGGTCTGGAACACCCATTGGCATCCCGATCACGTCGGCGGCAACGCCGAGATCGGCGCCCCGGTTCTGGGGCCGGAGGCCGAACGCGCGAAGATCGGGCGGCTCGACCACGGCGTGGGCGAGGGCGACACGGTGCACCTGGGCGAGTCGATCGCGACCGTGATGGCGGTGCCCGGCCATACCCAGGGACATATCGCCTTCCACTTCGCCGACGACGCGGCGATCTTCACCGGCGACACCCTGTTCGCGATGGGCTGCGGCCGGCTGTTCGAGGGCTCTGCCGACGACATGTGGGGCAATATGGAGCGTTACGCCGCGCTCCCGGACAGCACCTTGGTCTATTGCGGGCACGAATACACGCTCTCGAATGCGCGGTTCGCCCGCCACGCCGAACCCGGCAACGCCGCGATCGCCGCGCGGCTGGCCGCGGTTGAGGCGATGCGGGCGGCGGGCGAGGCGACGGTGCCGACCACGATCGGCGAGGAGCGCGCGACCAACCCCTTCCTGCGCGCGGGGTCCGCAGCCGAACTCGGTCGGCTGCGCACGGAGAAAGACGCCTTCTAAAGCGTTCGCGTCGGTGAGGTTCGAAAGGTGTGACGATGCGGATGCCGATTGTCCTGTCGCTCGCGGCCCTCGCCGCCGCTCCCGCCGCGTCCGCGGATCGGACGAAGGACGCCGAAGCGCTCGCCCGCGCCACCGACGGACGCATCGCAGGGAAGCCGATCTCGTGCCTGATCCGCGGCCGCACCGAGGATTTCCGGGTGGCCGGCAGCCGCTTGATCTTCCGGCCGAGTTCGCGGCTGACCTACGTCAATCAGATGACGCCGGGCTGCGAGGCCGGCGGGCCGCGCCAGGCCCTCGTCTTCCGCTCGCCTTCGTCGCAATATTGCGAAGGCGATATCGTCCAGGTGGTCGATCCGCTTACCGGCGCGGCAGGGGGTGCCTGCGCCCTGGGCAAGTTCGTCCCGTACACGCCGCGGTGAGGCGCGCCGTCGCCACCGCTTCGCTTGCCGGCCTCCTGCTGGTGGCGGCGGACCACGACCCGCTCGAGGGGCGGATCGCCGGGACGCCGCAGCGCTGCATTTCGCTCGGCACGGCGAGCGACGGCCCCACGATCGTCGATGCGACGACGATCCTCTACCGCGACGGCGCCCGCCTCTACCGAACCGGCCCCCGCGGAGCCTGCCCGGCGCTCCGTCCGTTCAACACGCTGGTCGTCGAGGTGTTCGGGGGCGAGATCTGCTCAGGCGACCGCTTCCGGATGATCGAGCCGGGAAGCACGATCCCCTCGGGGGCGTGCCTGTTCACCGACTTCACCCCCTATACCAAGGTGAAATCGCGCTGACTTCGCCTTCCCGCGTGCGGAGGCGAACGGGTCAGGCCTCCAGCACCCGCTCCAAGATCCCCAGCCACGGCCGGAACGGCGCCGCGCGGCCCACCCCCTCGCGGTTGAGCGGTCGGCGGACCTGCTCGCTGCTGGCGCTGAAGGCACGGTCGCCCTGCTCGTGGAAGGCGAGGCAGCGCGGGTCCCAGGCAACGCCGATATACGCCAGCAGGCGCCGAATCTCCGTTTCGGGGGTGTCGAGCAACGTCTCGTGCTCGACCCGGTGGACCCGTCCGGGCCAGGCGCGGTCGACCGCGGCCATCGCCGCGCGATACTCGCGCGTGTAATGACCGATCGCGGCGAGCGAATAAGCGAAGTCATGGCCGCGTCCGAAGCGCTGCGCATAATTGGAGAAGCCGCAGTCGAGCGGATCGCGCCGCGCGTCGACGATCCGCGCATCGGGGAACATCGCCGCGATCAGCGGCAGATGCTGCCAATTGGCCGGCGCCTTGTCGACGAAGAACGCCGCGCCCTCGCGTCGCTGCGCGGCGGCGCGATCCAGGTAGCGCCCGCGCAATCGGTCGAGCTCCTCCGGCGGAAGCGAAGCGACGCCCAGCGGATAATCGCCGCCCCGTGACAGATCGTTCGCGATCGCGCGGATGTGCGGCAGCTCCTCGGTCGCCTCGATCTCCGGATGCGCCGATAGGATCCGCTCGATCAGGGTCGAGCCCGAACGCGGCAGCCCGACGATGAAAATCGGCGTTCCGCCCCGCCGCGGCGGCTGCATCGTCGGGGCGTTGGCGGACGCCTCCACCAGCGCGATCGTGCGTCGGACATGTCCCTCCAGCGCGCGGCCGTCATAGGGTTCGGCGAGGCGGTGGAGCGCGTTCGCCGACGCATAATGGGCGAAGGCCTCGCGGTGCCGACCCGCGGTCTCCAGCGCTCGCCCGGCGGCGAAGTGCAGCGCCGACCGCGGCTCCGGCCCGATCTCGTCGGCGAGCAGCGCCTCTTCCATCGCGTCGATGTCCGCATCCGTCAGTGGCGCGGTCTTCATGTCGGCGAGCGACAGCCAGGCCCGGCCGGAGGTCGGACGGAGCGCGGCGGCCGCGCGGTAGTCCGCGACCGCACCCGCGGCGTCGCCCGCGTCGCGGCGCGCGTTGCCTCGGTCGATCAGCAGCTCGGGGTCGTCGGCGCGTTCCGCGAGCAGCGCTTCGTACGCCGCCAGCGCCTCGTCGCTGCGCCGCAGCCGCTTGAGCACCGAGGCCCGGACCGCGCGCAGCTCGACGGTGTCGGTCTCGCTCCCGATCAGCCGGTCGAGCTCCTCGAGCGCCTCGGCGTGGCGCGACACCGCGACGAGCGCGTCGACCCGCGCGCGCCGGGCGTCGGCATAGTCGGGGTCGGCGTCGAGCGCGCGGCGCAGCAGCGCCGCCGCCTCGCCAGACTGCCCGCCCGCCTTCGCGCACAGGGCGAGCAGCCGGAGCGCGACCGGGTCTTCCGGCCGCTCGGCCAGGAAGGGGTTGAGCGCCGCCGCCGCCATCGCGGGTTGTCCCGCCTCGAGCGCGGCCAGCGCCCGGCGGAGCGCGGGATGATCGGTCTCGGCCTTCGCGGCGAACTCCGCGGCGCGAGCGGCCGCCTGCGGATCGCCCAGCGCCTCAAGGTGCCCGCGCAGCAGCCGGAACGCATCGGCGCGGCCGGGGCGAACGCCTAGCACCGCGCAGAGCAGCGGGACGGCGCGCCGCGCCGGCGTGTCCGGATGAGTGGCCTCGGCGAAGGCGGCGTCGATCTCCGCGTCGGTGCGGAGCCGTTCGGGAACGGTCGGGGCAGGGCGGGTCTGGGGGTCGGTCATCGCCGGCTTGTCGGCGCGAAGCCCCGCGTGATCAAGTCCTTGCCCGACCCCGCCTTATGCGCCGGGCTGCGGATGATGCGGCACCAGGATCATCGTGCCGTCCTCGACCCGCCAGCCCTTCAGCCGCGACAGGAAGTTCATGCCCAGCACGTCGGCGTCGCCGAACGCGGGCGACACCACCACCGCCAGGTCGCGCGCGACGATATTGCCCATCCGGAGCTCGGCGACCGTGCCCGTCTCCGCCTGGATCGTGCCGTTGGCGGTGCGGATCAGCATCGGGAAGGCGGCGGGCCGGACGCGGACGCCCGCTGCGGCGGCGGTCCGCTGCGACAGGGCGGTCACCGTCGCGCCTGAATCGACCAGCATGCGGCGTTCGACGCCGCCAAGCCTCGCGCGAACCCAGAAATGCCCGTCGCGGGCCATCCGCAGCCGGGTCACATCGCCTTCGACCTTCTGGCCATCGTCGAGGTTCAGCAAGGCGGCGATCCGCGCGACATAGGGGTCGAACCGCTCGCGCTCACCGACCAACACGACGATCAGCCCCGCCATCGCGATCCAGGTGACGAGCGTCACCGCCGTCCGCAGCACCGGCACCCGCCGGACCAGTCCCAGCACGGCGAACACCGCGACCATTGCGGCCAAAAGCGTGATCTGATGTGATGTGTAGTGCGGCACGGTGGGATCCTAGCGCCGCCAAGCTGTCGGCACGCTGACCGGAGAGAGGTGGTGTCGCGCCCCCGACTTCGCTATATCGACCCGCGATGACGCCGCGCGCTCCTCTGACTACCAGCTGCGGGCGGCGCGCCTAGCCACAGGCGCCGCCGCCCGGCGACGGGTGGGCGGGCGTCCTCCATCCGCTTCGCTGGCCCGGACGCTCTTTCCGCCAGGCGCGTGCTCGCCTAAGCGCCCCGACGTTCAGCAGGACCTTTCGATGACGCAGATGTTCGCGATCCGACTTCCCGACGATTCCGTGCGCGAGGTGCCCGAGGGGTCGACCCCGGCGGATATCGCCGCGGCGATCGGCCCCGGCCTCGCCAAGGCCGCGATCGCCGCGCGGGTCGACGGCGAATTGCGCGATCTCTCGCGCCCCTTCACCGGCGATAGCAGCCTCGCCCTGGTGACGGCCAAGGACGAGAAGGACGCGCTCGAACTCGCCCGCCACGATTTCGCGCATGTGATGGCGGAGGCGGTCCAGCACCTGTTCCCCGGCACCCAGATCACCTTCGGTCCCGCGACCGACGACGGCTTTTACTATGATTTCGCGCCCAAGGACCGCCCTTTCACCGAGGACGACCTTCCCGCGATCGAGGCGGAGATGCGCCGCATCATCGCCCGGAACGAGCCGTTCGTCCGCGAGGTGTGGTCGCGCGAACAGTTGATCGAAACGTGGAAGCGGCAGGGGGAGACGTTCAAGGCCGAATGGGCCGCCGAACTCCCCGAGGGCGAGGAGCTGACGATCTATCGCCAGGGCCAATGGCTCGACATGTGCCGCGGCCCGCACATGCCTTCGACCGGGCGGCTCGATCCGCAGGCGTTCAAGCTGACCCGCGTGTCCGGGGCGTATTGGCGCGGCGACCAGGCCAATGCGATGCTCAGCCGCATCTACGGCACCGGCTGGCTTTCGAAGAAGCAGCTCGACCAGCACCTGACGATGCTGGAGGAGGCCGCCAAGCGCGACCATCGCCGGATCGGGCAGGAGATGGACCTGTTCCACCTCCAGTCGGAGGCGCAGGGCTCGGTCTTCTGGCACCCCAACGGCTTCGTGCTGTGGCGTCAGCTGGAGGCGTACATGCGCCGCCGGCTCGACGCAGCGGGCTATCAGGAGGTGAAGACCCCGCAGCTGATGGATGCGCGGCAGTGGGAGCAATCCGGGCACTGGGGCAAGTACCGCGAGAACATGTTCGTCGTCCCCGACGAGATCCCGAACACCGAGGACGAGGGCGCGATCGTGTCGAGCGACGCGGACCTGATGGCGCTCAAGCCGATGAACTGCCCCGCGCACGTCCTGATCTTCCGCCAGGGGATCAAGTCGTACCGCGACCTGCCGATCCGCATGGCCGAATTCGGCTGCTGCCACCGGAACGAGCCGCACGGCGCGCTCCACGGGATCATGCGCGTCCGGCAATTCACCCAGGACGACGCGCACATCTTCGTGCGCGAGGACCAACTGGTGGCCGAAGTCGCGGCGTTCATCGACCTGCTCGATACGGTCTACCGCGATCTCGGCTTCACCGATTATGCGGTGAAGCTGGCGCTGCGCCCCGAGAAGCGGTTCGGCTCGGACGCGATGTGGGACCAGTCGGAGCAGGAGCTGCGCGACGCGGTGGCGGCGTGCAACCTGCCCGAGGCGATCAAGGCGAAGTTCGAGGAGCTGCCGGGCGAGGGCGCGTTCTACGCCCCCAAGCTCGAGTTCCACCTGACCGACGCGATCGGGCGGACGTGGCAGGTGGGCACGATCCAGTCCGACCGCGTCCTCCCCGAGCGGCTCGACGCCAGCTACGTCGGCGACGACGGGGAACGCCACCGCCCGATCATGCTTCACCGCGCGATCCTGGGGACGTTCGAGCGGTTCATCGGCATCCTGATCGAGCATCACGCCGGCCGCTTCCCGCTCTGGCTCGCGCCGGTGCAGGCGGTGGTGGCGACGATCGTGTCGGACGCCGACGACTATGCCGGGCAGGTCGCGGCCGAGCTGCGCGCGGCGGGGCTGCGGGTGGAGACGGATCTCCGGAACGAGAAGATCAACTACAAGGTCCGCGAACATTCTCTCGCCAAGGTCGCGAACCTTGTGGTCGTGGGCAAACGGGAAGCCGAACAGAGATCGGTCGCGTTGCGCGTGCTAGGAGCCGATCAATCGCAGATCGTGCTCTCGCTTGATGACCTGGTCAATCGGTTGACCGCGGAAGCGAAGGCGCCGGACGAACGATGATGGCGCCACCTTTCGCTTAGGCCGGTAGATCGCTATATCAGGCGGCAAACCACTACAGGAGCAGTACCGATACCACCTCCCAACATGCGCCGGCCCAACCAGGCGCCGCCGATGAACGGCCCCCGCTTCAACGAGTGGATCCAGAGCCAGAAGGTCCGCGTGATCGATCACGAGGGCGAGAATCTCGGCGTGATGTACACGCGCGAGGCGATGGCGCAGGCGCAGGAGCTGGGACTCGACCTGGTCGAGGTCTCGCCCAACGCGGATCCGCCGGTCGCCAAGTTCCTCGATGTCGGCAAGTTCAAGTACGAGGCGCAGAAGAAGGCGAACCTCGCGCGCAAGTCGCAGAAGACGCAGGAGATCAAGGAGATCAAGATGCGTCCGAACATCGACGACCACGACTATGACACTAAGATGAAGAAGGTCGAGGAATTCATCGGCGAGGGCGACAAGGTAAAGGTCACCATGCGCTTCCGCGGGCGCGAGCTGAGCCACGGCCAGCTCGGCATGGCGGTGCTCCAGCGAGTCGCAGAGCAGGTGGCGGAGACCGCCAAGGTCGAGGCCTATCCGCGGATGGAAGGCCGGCAGATGCTGATGGTGCTGGCGCCGAAATGACGCGGGCGGCGGCGCTCGGTCGCCGCCGCATTCTCCGTCGCAGTCGTCACTCGTCATCCGGACCTGCGAGGCGGGCCGGCACCTAGCGGCCGAACGGCAGGGCCGCGATCATGCCCGCGGCTCCCATAATTCGATCGCATTCCCCTCCGGATCGTGGATCCGCGCGAACCGGCCGAGCTCGGGCGTCGCGTTCCAGTCCTCGCGAGTCTCCACCGCGATCCCCGCGCCGCGCAGCGACTCGAGCAGCCCGGCCAGGTCGCTCACCCGCAGGTTGATCATGAACTGCTTGTCGGCGGCGAAGTAATCGGTGTCCGCCTTGAACGGCGAGAACACCATCGGGCCGCCCAGCGTCGACCAGACCCACTCGTTGACCTCGTCGGCCCCCGGTGCCGCGCAGCCGCCTCCCACTCCGAGATGCTCCTTGTACCATGTCGACAGTGCCCCCGGATCCCGCGCGCGAAAAAACAGTCCGCCCATTCCCAACACCGGCATCTTCGGTTCCTCCCTCAGGCGGCCAGATCGAGCTGGCGGCCGGCGGCCGCGTCGAGCAGCCGCTTCTCGAGCGCCTTCAGCCGCGCCCCACCGCCAATCTTATCGCCGGTGAGGTCGGTCAGATAGAAGGTATCGACCGCCCGCTCGCCATAGGTCGCGACATGCGCCGAATGGATCGTGACCTTCGACTGGAACAGCGCATAAGCGAGCCGGCTGAGCAGAGCGGGCCGGTCGCGCGCATTGACCTCGACGACGGTGAACCGGTTGGAGGCGGCGTTCTCCACCAGCACGTTCGGCTCGATCGCGAACGCCTCGGCGCGCGCGCGGGGCAGCGGCTTGGCGCTCAGCCGGTCGGCGAGCTTGCCGCGGTTCGCCAGCGCATCGCCGATCGCGGTGCGCAATCGTTGGAGCTGGGTCGACTCCGCAAAGGGCCGTCCGAACGGATCCTGAACCAGGAAATTGTCGAGCGCCATGCCGTCGCGGGTGGTGTGGATGCGGGCGTCGATGATGTTCCCTCCAGCCACGTGGATCGCGCCCGCGATCCGGTAGAAGATGCCGGGATGGTCGGCGGCATAGACCGTGACCAGCGTCGCGCCGCGCTCGGCATAGACCTCCGCCCCGATCCACAGCCGCTCATCCCCCGCGGCGGCGACCAGCCTGGCATTCGCGGCGAGGACGTCGTCGGGTTCCGCCACCCAATAGGACTCCGGCAAGCGCCGCAGATACGCTGCTGCATCCGACTGGGTCCAGCCGAGGGTCGCGACGAGCCGCTCCTGCTTGGCCGCCACCCGTTCGCCGCGACCGCGCTGCTTGTGCCCCAGGCGCAGCACCTCCTCGGCCGCCTCGAACAGGTCGGACAGGAGCTGGCGCTTCCAGCCGTTCCACGTGCCGGGTCCGACGGCGCGGATGTCGACGACCGTCAGCGCCAGCAGCAGCCGCAACCGCTCGGCGCTCTGCACGGCCGTGGTGAAGTCGAGGATCGTCTTGAAATCGGACAGGTCGCGCTTGAACGCGGTCGCGGACATCAGCAGGTGCCAGCGGACCAGCCAGGCGACCGTCTCGGTCTCGGCCGCGGTCAGCCCCAATCGCGGGCAGAGCCGCGTCGCGACCTCCGCGCCCAGTATCGAATGGTCGCCGCCGCGTCCCTTGGCGATGTCATGGAGCAGCACCGCGACCCGCAACGCGCGGCGCGAGACGGTTTGGGTCATCACCACGGTCGCAAGCGGATGGTCGTCCTTGAGCGCGCCCGATTCGATCCGCGCGAGCAGCCCGATCGCGCGGATCGTATGCTCGTCGACGGTGTAGTGATGGTACATGTCGAACTGCATCTGCGCGACGATGCGGCCCCAGTCGGGGAGGAAGCGCCCCATCACCCCCGCCTCGTTCATCCAGCGCAGCACCAGTTCCGGATCGCGCGGGCTGGTCAGCACGTCGAGGAACAGGGCGTTGGCGCGGGGATCGGCGCGGACCTTGTCGACCAGCCGGGCGTCGCGCGCCGCCGCGCGCATCGCGAGGGGGTGGATCTCCAGCCCGTGCAGGTCGGCGAGCTGGAACAGCTCGAGCAATCGTACCGGATCCTGCTGGAAGTAATCGTCGGACGGGAGTGCAAGCCGCCCGCGATCGAGCATGAAACCTTTCAGGCGACGCGGGCGCCTGAGGATGCGCGGCAGCCCGAACCGCGCGCCGCGCGCCGCGAACTGCTCTTCCAGATGCGAGAGGAACACGCCGGTCAGGACGCCCACGGTGCGCACCTGAAGGAAGTAATAGTGCATGAACCGCTCGACCGCCGGCTTGCCCGGCCGGTCGGCGAAGCGCATCCGAACGGCGATCTCCCGCTGATAGTCGAAGGTCAGCCGGTCCTCGGCGCGGCCGCTGATCGTGTGCAGGTGGCAGCGGACCGCCCAGAGGAAATTGTCGGCGCGGTGGAACAGGCGGTATTCGTCGCGGGTGAAGAAGCCTGCGTCGACCAGTTGCGCGGCGCGGGTCACGTCGTGGACGTACTTGCCGATCCAGAACAAGGCGTGGAGATCGCGCAAGCCCCCCTTGCCCTCCTTGACGTTAGGCTCGACGACGTAGCGGGTGTCGCCCATGCGGACGTGGCGCACGTCGCGCTCGGCCAGCTTGTCGGCGACGAACTGGCGCTCGGTGCCGCGCTGGACCTCGTCGTGGAAGCGCCGCGCCGCCTCGGCGTGCAGCGCGTCGTCGCCGCAGACGAAGCGGCTTTCCAGAAGCGCGGTGCGGACCGTCACGTCGCCCTTCGCCTGTCGCACCATCTCGTCGACCGAGCGGCTTGAATGCCCGACCTTCAGCCCTAGGTCCCATAACGCATACAGGACCTGCTCGATCACCTGCTCGGCCCAGGCGGATTGCTTCCACGGAGTGACGAAGGCGATGTCCACGTCGGAGAAGGCGGCCATCTCGGCGCGACCGTAACCACCGACGGCCAGCACCGCGATCCGCTCGCCCGCGGTCGGATTGGGATTGGGTTGGAGCCGGCTCGTCGCGAGATCGAACAGCATCGTGACCAGCTTGTCGGTCAGATAGGCCTGCGCGCCCGCCGCCTCGAGCCCGCGCGACGGATGTTCGACCAGCCGCCGGGCGATCTCGGCGCGGCCGTCGGCCAGCGCCTGCTTGAGGATCGCGCAGGCGGCCAGCCGCAGCGGCGCGCCGCGCTCGTCGAGGTCGGCCACTCGCTCGGCCACGACCCGCCAGTCGATGATCGCGCGGCGATTGGGGAGGGCGTCGAAGAAGCTGGCCATCGTCGGCGCTATGCCGGGTTGGGCGCGGTGGCGGAAGAAGGCGGTTCAGAGACGGCGGGGAGCGGAGAACGACGTTCTGCGCTCCCCGCTTCGCCGAACGCAGACCCTAGCGCCGCCCGAACCCCGAAGGGGCGGGCGATACGGTCACCGCGGTTCCGCCCCGAAGCTCCTGGACCTCCAGGCTCCGCTCGGCCACGCCGTCGCGGCCGAAGCGGAACGCGCCGTCGACCCCGCCGAACCCTTCCGCCGAACGAAGCCGCCCTTCGGGAAACCTGGTCCCGACCGGCCAGTCGCGCGCGATCCGCACCGTCAGCAGCACCGCGTCATAGCCGAGGCTCGAGAGGCGGTACGGCGCCGCGCCGAAGCGCGCCCGATATTTCGCCGCATATTGGCGGTAGAGCGCGTCGGAGACGCTCGCGAACCAGGCGCCGTTCAGCGACGGCTTGGCCGCGGCGCTCGCGTCCGAGTTCCACAATTCCGTTCCCAGGATATGCGCGCCGGGGCTCGCGCGGCGGAGCAGCGGCACCGCCCCTGCGGCGGTGGTCGCGCCGTCGGCGATCAGCACCCCGTCGAACGGCGCGTCCTTCGCCATGCGGCCGACCGCCGCCGCGACCCCGCCGTTCGACCGCTCATAGGTCTGGAGCGAGATCACCCGCCCGCCCGCGCTCTCCACCGCCCGCAGGAATGCGGTCGACGCGCGCGTGCCGTACAGCGCGTTGGGGACCAGCCCGCCGAAATTGCTGAGCCCGCGCCCCTTGGCGTAATCGACCACACGCTCGATCGATTGCTGGGGCGAATAGCCCATCACATAGGTGCCGTTCCCCGCCACGCCCGTGTCGTTCGAAAAGGCGATCACCGGCACGCCGGCCCCCCGCGCGACCGGCGACACCTGGCGAACGTCGTCGGCGAGCAGGGGGCCGAGGATCAACTGCGCGCCGTCGGCGATCGCCCGGCTGGCCGCGGCGCCCGCGCCCGGCGCGGTGTCGTAGGTGGTGATGCGGACCTGTTCGTTCTTGGTGTCGAGCAGCGCCAGCTGGGTGGCGTTGGCGATGCTCCGCCCGACGCCCGCGTTCGGCCCCGACATGGGCACCAGCAGCGCGACACGGTTGCGGGCGGTGTCGCGCGGGATCCCGGCCTCGACATCGGTGTTGGGGCGGGGCGGGGGCGGCGTGTAGCGGGGCGGCGGCGGCGCGACCGGCCCGCGCGGCACAACCGTCTGGCAGGCGGCGAGCAGCCCGGCGGCGGCGATCGCCGCCAGCCGCAGCCACCCACCCCGTTGCGCGCGCGCCTCACCCTCTGCCATGACATCCCCTTGGAAAGCTTATCGCCCGGTCTCTACATCGTCGCGACGCCGATCGGCAATCTCGGCGATCTGTCGCCGCGCGCCGCGGACGTGCTCGCGCGCGCCGACGTCGTCGCGGCGGAGGACACCCGCGTCACCGCGACGCTGATGCGTCACATCGGCGTCAAGCGCACGATGCTGCCCTATCACGATCACAATGCCGACCGCGTCCGCCCCGATCTGATCGCGCGGATGGCGACCGAGTCGGTGGCGCTGGTCTCGGACGCGGGGACGCCCTTGATCTCCGATCCCGGCTTCAAGCTGGTCCGCGACGCGCGCGCGGCAGGCCATGCGGTGACGACGATCCCGGGGCCCTGCGCGGCGGTGGCGGCGCTGACGCTCGCCGGGCTGCCGACCGACCGCTTCCTGTTCGCCGGCTTCCTGCCGGCGAAGGCGGGCGCGCGCGCGACCGAGATCGCCGAGCTGGCGCGGGTGCGCGCGACGCTGGTGTTCTACGAGAGCGGTCCCCGCCTCGCCACCTGCCTCGCCGCGCTGGCAGAGGGACTCGGCGACCGCGAGGCTGCGGTCGCGCGCGAGATCAGCAAGAAGTTCGAGGAGACGGTGACGGGCACGCTGTCCTCGCTCGCCGCCCGCTATGCCGACGCCGCTCCCAGAGGCGAGATCGTCGTCGTCGTCGCGCCCCCTGGCGCGCCCGCTCCCGCCAGCGAGGAGGATGCCGACGCCGCGCTCGCCGACGCGCTGACCCGGCTCCCTGCGTCGAAGGCCGCGGGCGAGGTGGCGAAGCGGCTGGGGCTCGACCGCCGCGAACTGTACGCGCGGGCGCTGGAGCTGAAGGGGTGACCACACTCAGGCGTCAGGCCGCCGACGCCGCCGGACGCCGCGGCGAATCGTATGCCGCGCAGTGGCTCGAACGCCGGGGCTGGGAGGTGCTGGCGAAGCGGGTGAAGACCAAGGCCGGCGAGGTCGACCTGATCGTCCGCCGCCCGGGGCTGGTCGTCTTCGTCGAGGTCAAGGTGCGCAAGACGCAGGGCGAGCTCGACCACGCGATCGACGAGCATCGCCTGGCGCGCGTCGCCGCGGCGGCGGAACTGCTGATGCCGAACTATGCGACCGCGGGGGAGGACATCCGTGTCGACGTGATGCTCCTCGCCCCAGGCTGCCTGCCGCGCGTGATCGAAAATGCGTGGGTGCCTTGAAATCCTCCCCGACCGGGAGAGGATTGTATAAGGGCCCCCCATGACCCAGCCCCTCACCGTCGCCGTCCAGATGGATCCGCTCGAATCGATCAACATCGCCGGCGACTCGACCTTCGCCCTGATGCTTGCCGGGCAGAAGCGGGGGCACAAGCTCCACCATTACCTCGCCGGCGACCTGAACTGGTCGAACGGCCGTCTCTGGACCAAAGCGCACCCCGTCACCGTCCAGCGCGTCGTCGGCGATCACTTCGCCTTCGCCGACCCGGTCCGGCTCGATCTTGGCGATGAGGCGGACGTGGTGCTGATGCGCCAGGACCCGCCGTTCGACCTCGGCTATATCACCGCGACCCACCTGCTCGAACGGGTCGCCGACCGCACGCTGGTGGTCAACGATCCCGCGAGCGTCCGTAACGCGCCCGAGAAGGTGTTCGTTCTCGACTATGCCCATTTCATGCCGCCGACCCTCGTCACCCGCAGCCTAGACGAGGCACGCGCCTTCCTGGCCGAACACGGCGCGGTTGTCGTCAAGCCGCTCCACGGCAACGGTGGCAAGGCGATCTTCCTGATCGGCGAGGACGGGCAGAACCTTTCCTCGCTGATCGAGGTATTCAACGTCGCCTACCGCGAGCCGCACATGGTCCAGGCGTTCCTCCCCGGCGTGGCGCAGGGCGACAAGCGGATCGTGCTGGTCGACGGCGAGGTCGCGGGCGCGATCAACCGCGTGCCGGGCGCGGGCGAGATCCGCAGCAACCTCGCCGTCGGCGGCTCGGCGCAGAAGACCGAGCTGACCACACGCGAGCGCGAGATTTGCGCCGAGCTCGGCCCGGAGCTCAAGCGCCGCGGGCTGCTGTTCGTCGGCATCGACGTGATCGGCGGCGAGTGGCTGACCGAGATCAACGTGACCAGCCCGACCGGGATCGTCGCGATCGAGCGGTTCGACGGAACCGACGTCGCCGGGCTGATCTGGAACGCGATCGAGCGGCGGGTGGCGGAACGCGGCTGACGCCCGTTCGTCCCGTTGCGCTATGACCCGATTCATCCTCGATTGGATCGCCTGGGGCGGATACCTCGGCATCTTCCTGCTGATGGCGCTCGAGAACGTGGTTCCGCCGATCCCGTCGGAGGTGATCATGGGCCTCGGCGGGATGGCGGCGGCGCGCGGCGACATGGCGATGGCGCCGCTGGTGCTGGTGGGCACCGCGGGCACGGTCGCCGGCAATTACTTCTGGTACTGGCTCGGGCGGCGGATCGGAATCGCGCGATTCCGGCCGTTCGTCGAGCGGCACGGGCGTTGGTTGACGCTCGACTGGCAGGACGTGGAGGCGATCGAGCGCTTCTTCCGCACGCGCGGCGAGTGGGTCGTGTTCGTCGTCCGCTTCACGCCCACGTTCCGCACCCTCATCTCGCTGCCGGCAGGGATGGCGCGGATGAAGCATTGGAAGTTCGTGCTGTTCACCTTCGCCGGCAGCGCGATCTGGAACACGATCCTCGCCTGCGCCGGCTTCTACCTCGGCTCGCGCTTCGACACGCTGGACCGCTACGTCGGGCCGATCGCGATCGCGATCACGGTGTTGATCATGGGTGCGTATCTCTACCGCGTCGTCACGTGGAAACGGCGGAAACGGCGCTAATTGGCGATCGAATCGCTCCCGTAACGCTTCGGATTATGCTAGCCGACTCGGCGAGGGTGCCCGGGAAGGTTCGCAGAAGGAGCCGACCGCGTGAGAGTGTTGCAGTGGTTCAACTGCCTGCTGGGTCGGCATCATCGCGATGGCCGGCAGGTGCTTCACGACGGCGTCGACTTCCGCGGGCCGTGCGCCGGCTGCGGCAGGCCGATGATCCGCACCATCTCCGGCAAGTGGGAGCTGGCGACCGATCGGGACGCTCCGCGCTAGCGACCGGTCTGGGCGCGCGGGTGCGCGGCGCGATACACGTCGAGCAGGTGCGCGGCGTCCACCGCGGTATAGATCTGGGTCGATGACAGGCTGGCATGACCCAGCAGCTCCTGGAGCGATCTCAGGTCCGCGCCGCGCCCGAGCAGATGCGTGGCGAAGGAATGGCGGAGCGCGTGCGGCGTCGTCCGCTCGCCGAGCCCCAGCTGTCCGCGCGCCGCGCGCACCCCGGCCCGGATGATCGACGGCGATAGCGCACCCCCGCGGCTCCCCCGGAACAGTGGGACGTCGCGCTCCGGCGGGTGAGGGCAAAGCCTCACATAGGCCTCGATCGCCTCCCTCACCTGCGGCAGTAGCGGCACGATCCGGGTCTTCGCGCGCTTCCCCGTCACCGTCAGCGTCGCGCCGAGCGGCAGCGCCGCGCCGGTGAGCGCCAGCGCTTCGCCGATGCGGAGGCCTGCCCCGTACAGCAGCAGCAGCACCGCCCAGTCGCGCGCACCCGTCCAGGGCAGGCGGGCGGCGTCGGCCACGCTTTCCGCCAGCGCCACCGCCTCGTCGGGGGCGATCGGTCGAGGCACGCCCTTCGGGACCCGCGGGCCCCGGAGCCTGGGCGCGGCGCACCCTGCCCATGCCAGGAAGCCGCGAACCGCCGACAGCTCGCGCGCGGCCGCGGCGTTGCCGAGTCCCTCGCCGCGCCGATAGGCCAGGAAGGCGCGGAGCTCGGCGGTGTCGACCGGGCCGATCGGGCCGGGGCCGCCGCGATGATCGGCGAGGAACGCGACCAGCCGCGCCGCCGTCGCCTGGTACGCACGCACGGTGTGCGGCGAGCGGCGCCGGTCGCGCGCGAGGTGGGCGGCGTAATCGTCGGCGAGCGACATCCGCTGCGTCTAGCCTGGATCGGGATGGTTCGGCGAGCCATTGTTAACCTCCGGCGGCTACGTCCGTGGGCATGGCCCTTCAGGCTTCCCCGCACGCCTTCGGCGGCGACTCAGACGCCGCGCGTGTCGCCGCGCTCGCCGCGCTCGAGCTCGTCGGCAGCGCGCCCGAGCGCGAGTTCGACGTGATCGTCGGGCTGGCGGCATCGTTGTTCGATGCGCCGATGGCCGCGGTGACCCTGATCGATCGCGACCGGCAGTGGGCGAAATCGTCGCTCGGCCTGCGTGAACCCGACTGCTCGCGCGGCATCACCTTTTGCACTCGCACGATCGAGTCCGAGGAGCCGCTCATCGTCGCCGACGCCGATCTCGACGATCGCTTCGCTGCGCGTCGCGAGGCGCTGGGTGGCGTGCACGACATCCGCTTTTACGCCGGAGTCCCGATCCACGCCCCTACCGGCGAGCGGATCGGCGCGCTGTGCGTGGCCGACCAGACGCCGCGCGCCTTCGACGGTGCGGCGGAGCAGACGCTACGCGACCTGGCGCTGCTGGTCGACGCGCTGATCGCCGCGCGCGCCACGACCCGCGAGGCCATTCAGCTCGCCGCGGAAAGCGCGCGTCAGGCCGCGCACCTCCAGCGTCAGGAGCGCGTGATGCTCCAGGCCGAGCGACTGGCGATGATCGGCTCGTGGCGGCTTACCCTTGCCGACAACAGCGTCGAATGGTCGGACAACACCTATCGCATCCACGGGCTGCCGATCGGCCCGCCGCCGAAGGTGGAGACCGCCCTCGACTTCTACCCGCCGCAGGCGCGCGCGCAGGTGGCGCAGGCGCTCGCGACCACGATCGAGACCGGCGCGCCGATGGATGTCTCGGTCGATTTCGTCACGGCCCAGCAGCTTCCGCGCAAGGTCCGCGCGATCGGCGAGCTCGAATGTCAGGGCGGGCTGCCGGTCGCGGTGGTCGGCATCTTCCAGGACGTGACGGAGCGGTGGACGCTGGAGCAGCAGCTTCGACGCTCGGCCGACCGCGACCCGCTCACCGGCATCGCCAATCGCGCGGCGTTCGACCGCGCCCTCGACGCCGCATGTGAGGCGGCGCGTGACGACGGCGCCCTCCCGCTGGTGCTGGCGCTGGTTGATCTGGATTCGTTCAAGGCGATCAACGACACGCTGGGCCATCTCGCCGGCGACGATGTGCTGAAGGCTGTCGGCAAGCGCCTGGAGCATTCCTGGGTGGACGGCAGCTTCGCGGCGCGGCTGGGCGGCGACGAGTTCGCGCTGCTGGTGACCGACCCTGAGGTGGCGGCCGATCTCGCGACGTTCACCGACAGGCTGGAAGGCGAACTGGCCAGGCCGGTCGCGAGCGGGGGCCGGCCGATCACCTGTCTCGGCACCGCGGGCGCCGCGGTCTTCGCGGGCGGCGCGGACACCGCCCGCGATCTGGTCCACCGTGCCGACCTCGCGCTGTACGCGGCGAAGCGTCGCCGCGCGGGCGAGCGGCGCACGGCGGACCGGCGCAAGATGTAGCCGGCGCGGGCGAACGCGCCAGAAAGAGGTTCGAGGCGCCGAGAAGGCAGAGTGCCGGCGGTCGCCTGATCGTCTCCGGAGTCAGCCCCCGTCGGCCATCAGGTCCACCGCGCTCCCGCCGCCGGGCATCGGCGTCACGGTCACGAGGAACGCGCCCCCCGGCTTGGTCCCGGCGAGCATATGCTCCGCTCCGGCAACGCCGTGCTGTGCGGTGAACCCCGCGGTGGTCGCCTTCGTCCAATACCAGTCGAGCAGCCGCTGCACCGGCGCGCCGCTCTTGAAGCTCACCACCCGCAGCGCGCACCCCGCCCCGTCCGCCCCCGCCGCCTCGCTCACCGCAGCATCGGGATAGAGCGGGACGTTTCGCGGCAGCCTGTTCGCCCAGGCGGCCGAATATGCGATCGCGCCGGCGCAGCCGCCCGCCCGACCGTTCTGCGATGCCGCCATCGCGCCGAGCGTCATCGCCTGGCGCGCGGTGGCGCACTGGCGGCATTCGCCCGCTGGCGGCGCGCTGCGGAGCGTTTCGGTCTCGGCCGGCTTGCCGCTCGCCGGCGCGTCGGGCGGGACCGCGCCCGACAAAGGCTGGGGCGGCGGCCGGACCGCGTCGGCATTGGCCATCCGGGTCAGCGCGGGATCGACCATGATCTGGTCCTGGAGCGCCGACCGCAGCGCCGGGTCTGCCGCCGGGCTGGCGGTGTTGACCTCGGCAAGCTCGTGATCGAGCCGGTCGAGATCGGCGTCGGGCTGCTTCGCGCCGCCGCAGGCGGCGAGGGCGGTCGCCAGCGCCAGTCCGATCATCGCTTTGCTCTGCACGCGCGCTGCTCCCGTCATCCTCGCTCCATGCCCCAAGGCGCTTAAGGAAGCGTCATTCTTGCGAAGACGGCAGGGCCGGGCCATGTCTGGACGATGCTCAACATCCTCTCGATCCTGATCGGCCTCGTCGCCCTCATCTTCGTGATTCCCGGGGTGCTGCCGATCCTGGGCGCGCTCAACTGGCTGGCGCTGCCGATCGCGGTGCTGGGCGCCGGTCTCGGCGTGCTGTCGAGCCATGATTCGGGACGCAACTTCAACCTGTTCCTGATCCTGGTCGCGATCGTCCGCCTGTCGCTGGGCGGCGGCATCCTTTAGCCGAGGGCCGAACGAACGGGGGGCCCGGCGGTCGCCCGCCGAGCCCCGGTACGCAAAGGTAAAGCGCAGGCTTCAGCGGCACTGCCGCCGGCTGCCGCCGCGATCGATCTCACGTCCGGCGAGCGCGCCCACCGCGGCGCCGCCCAGCGTGCCGAGCGTGCGGTCGCCGCGGGTATCGATCGAACGACCGACCAGCGCGCCCGCGATGCCGCCGACGACCAGCCCGGTTGTCCCGTCCGGACGTCGGCAGCGGTAGCGCCCGTCATTGCCGCGCCACTCGCGGTATTTGTAACGGCGCTGCGCGTCGGCGGTCGCCGGGGCGACGAGGGCGGGGGCCACCATCGCCGCACAGCCGAAGGCCAGCATCAGTTTACGCATCAACATTCTCCCGAAAAGGTAACGGAAGCGGAACGTGTCCTGCCGGACGCGGTTGCATGAACGCGAAACAACGAGCGGTTCCGCTCGCCGCAAGGCGAGGCTAGGCGCACGGCGTGACGCCACACATCATCCCCGTCTTCGCTCCCTGGTTCGATCTCGCCGGGCTCGCGGTCTTCGCCGCTTCGGGCGCGTTGGCGGCGGCGAGGCGGGGCATGACCTTCGTGACCTTCGCCTTCTTCGCGGTCGTGACCGGCGTCGGCGGCGGGACCGCGCGTGACCTGCTGATCGACG
The DNA here is from genome assembly GCF_058313435.1 of Sphingomonas sp. SP6. Taxonomy (NCBI): domain Bacteria; kingdom Pseudomonadati; phylum Pseudomonadota; class Alphaproteobacteria; order Sphingomonadales; family Sphingomonadaceae; genus Sphingomonas; species Sphingomonas sp. SP6. Next base: position 339,961 of record NZ_JBZFLG010000003.1, on the reverse strand, counting down.
CCCCCGTCTTCTGGGTCCACGACAGCCGCGCGGCGGCGGTGTGCCTGGGCATGGCCGCCGTGATCTGGGTCACGCCCGAACGCTGGTGGCGCGGCGCGGCGCTCGACTGGTTCGATGCGGTCGGGCTCGCCGCTTATGCGGTGTTCGGCGCGGCCAAGGCGCTCAGATACGGCGTGCCGCCGGTCCCGGCGGTGCTGATGGGCGTCGTCACCGCCAGTGTCGGCGGGATCGTCCGCGACGTGCTGGCGGGCGAGCCGTCGATTCTGCTGCGCCCCGAGCTCTACGTCACCGCCGCCGCACTGGCCGCGGCACTGTACGTCGCGCTGGTGACGATCGGCCTACCGTCCCTCACCGCCGGGCTGATCGCCGCCGCCGCCGGCTTCGCGCTGCGGGCGGCGGCGATCCGGTGGCGGCTGGCGTTACCTGGCTACCGGCGGGCTGCGGGCTTCACGTCGACCGAGTAAATGTGCCAGCGCTTCTGCTCGGCGGTCGCGCCGTCGACCTCGCCGATGCGGCGCAGCGTCACCGTTCCGTCTTGGGCGAACGGCGCACCGCTCCTCAGCGTGCCGGTGAAGCGGACCGGCACGGTGACGTAGCGCGACCCCGCCGCACCCTCGATGCGGCCCGGCCCGCCGACGTTGGCGTGGAATTCGCGGTAGCGGTCGAAAGATGCGGGACTCGGCGCATCGGGGTTGTCACCCCATAGCTTGAGCGCCTCGCGGACCCGCCCCTGTTCGAGCAGCGCGACATAGGTCTGCACCACGTCCGCGCCCGCCTGTCCGCTCTCGGGAGTGAACGGACCTTCGGACAGGCTGGTCCCCGGTGGCGACGCGCCCGGTGCGGGCACCGCCGGCTCGCCGACGTCGCGGACGAGCGTCGGCGCGGGGCTCGGCGCGGCGCTGGAGACCGGCGTCGGCGCGGGCACGGCTTCGGCCCCCGCGGGGGACGCCGCTCCGACCGGCTCGACGATCGTCGAGCCATTGCTGCCCGACCGCGCCGTCGGCGAGCAGGCGGCAAGCAGCGCCACGCCCCCCGCCGCAACGACGCGCATCCTCACGGCCGCAGCGCCGCGTCGTCCTTGTCGTCGAGGTCGCCGTCGTCGTCGAGCCCGAGATCGCCGTCGGTCTCCTCGTCGAAATCGTCCTGGAGGTCGTCCTCGTCGAGGTCCTCCTCATCGGCGTCGACGACCGACTCCTGCCCGACCTCGCCGTCCTCCATGCGCAGATCGTCCTCGTCGTCCTCGTCTTCCTCGTCGACGCCGAGATCGAGCGGGATGTCCGTCATCAGCGTGCCGTCGGTCGGGCCGTCGCCGGTCGCCTCGAGGATCTCGGCGCGCTGGCTCTCGTCATAGCCGTCCTCGTCGAAGCTGTTGTCGTCCGAGCTGTACGGATCGATCCTGTTCCCGCCCATGTCACGTCTCCCGCTGAGGTACCGTATCGCCAAACGGCGGGCCGGGAGCGGCGGTTCCCCGGTTCGCCTCAGCGGCCGAACAGCCGCCCGCGTTCGGCGACCAGCACGATGCCGAGCGCGACCAGCCCGCAACCCACGAACCCAGCCTGGAGCGGCGCGACGCTGCCGTCGAACGCCTGGCCGATCACCACTCCGATCGCCGCGCCGATCGCGACCGACAGGAAGCCCTGCACGCTCGACGCCGTCCCGGCGATATGCCCCATATTCTCCATCGCCATCGCCGAGAAGTTCGAGCTCGACAGCCCGAAGCACGCCATCGTGATCGCCTGGAGCACCGCGAACAGCGGCAGCGTCTCCGCCCCCGCCAGCGCAAAGCTCAGGTGAAGCGCGCTCGCGACGATCAGCCCGATCACCGCGCCGTGGCTGATGAGGCGCGTGCCCAACCGCATCACCGCCCGCGCGTTGGCGAGGTTCGCCGCCGCCATCAGGATCGAGGTGGTGGCGAAGATCAGCGCGAGCAGGGCGGGTCGGTGGAACACGTCCGCCATGATCTGCTGGATCGAATTGAGGTAGCCGTACAGCGCGCCGAGCAGCACGCCCGAGGCGAGCGTGTAGCCAAGCGACGCGCGGTCGGCGACGGTCAGCCGCCACCCGGCAACGATGGTTCTCACCGACAATGCATGGCGGTCCTCAGCGCGGAGCGTCTCGGGCAGACGGATCGCGAACCAGGCGAGCACCGCCAGCGTCACCGCGGCGATCGTCCAGAAGATCGCGCGCCAATCGCCGAACTGAAGCACCAGAGTGCCGAACGTCGGCGCCAGCACGGGGACGATCATGAACACCATGAACGCGATCGACATGACCCGCGCCATAGCGCGCCCCGAATAGCAGTCGCGCACGATCGCGACCACGGCGGTGCGGCACGCGGCCACCGCCGCGCCGCCGAACGCGCGAGCGGCGAGCAGCAGCGCGAAGCTTCCGGAGACCGCGCACAGGATGTTGGCGACGGCGTAGAGCGTCAGCATCACCACCAGCAGCCGATTGCGCCCGAAGCGGTCGGCGAGCGGGCCGTGGACCAGCTGCGCCACCCCGAACCCCGCGACGAAGGCGGTGATGACGAACTGGCGTGCATTCTCCGACCCGACGCCCAGCGAGTTCCCGATCGCGGGGAGCGCCGGCAGCATCGAATCGATCCCGAGCGCGGTCAGCGACATCAGCGCGGCGGTGAGCGCGACGAACTCGACGAAGCCGATCGGAGCCAGATTCTCCTGGACAGAGTGCGGATCGGAACGGGCCATCCGCCTCAGCTAGGGACGATTGCTGCGCCGCAACACCCCGAAAGCGCGGCTTGACGCTGCGGTAAGCGCGCTCTAGCTGTGTTGGTAGGTCAACACACCGGAGCCGAACCTATGCGTGCCGCTCTCCTCCTTCTCGTCCCCACGCTTGCACTCGCCGGGTGCGATAGCAGCGGGACGGGCACCTCGATCAGCTTCACCGGCAACAGCGACGACGGCAATGCCGGTGCGGCAACGATGAACGGCGCGACCGGCCAGGTGAAGATCGACGTTCCCGGCTTCCAGGGATCATTCAAGCTCCCCAAGATCCAGATGACGGCGGACACCTTCGATCTGAACGGCGTCCATTTGCCGCCGGGCTCGAAGATCGAGGGCTTCAACGTCGATGCCGGCAAGGGCGACAAGGACGACGGTAAGGTGACGGTCGCGTTCGTCGCGCCGACCGACGCCGCCGGGGTGCGCAGCTGGTTCGCCGACCGGCTGCCCAAGGCGGGCTATGCCGTCCACGCCGACGGCGCCGGGCTGCTCGGCACCACAGACGACAAGAAGCCGTTCGTCCTGAAGCTCGGCGAGGGCGACGCGGGTCATGCCAAGGGAACGATCACGATCGGTTGAGCTTTGGCGGTGGGTCACTAGGACGCCGTCATGCTCGACTCCCCGACCGACACCGTTCCCGTCCTCAGCCTCACCGATCAGGACCGCGACCCTGCGGCGTTCGCGCAGCGCTTTGGCGACTCCTTCGAGCGATTCGGCTTCGCGATCGTCGCCGATCACGGGGTTCCCGCCGAGCTGATCGACCGCGCCTGGGCCGAGACGCGCGCGCTGTTCGCGCTGCCGGACGAGGAGAAGCGCCGGTATCACATCCCCGGCCAGGGCGGCGCGCGCGGCTACACGCCGTTCAAGACCGAGATCGCCAAGGGCGCGAGCGTCGTCGACCTGAAGGAATTCTGGCATGTCGGCCGCGAGCTGCCCGCCGGCCATCCCTACGCGGACCGGATGCCCGCCAACGTCTGGCCCGAGCGGCCGGAGGGGTTCCACGATACCTTCGTCGAGCTCTTCGCGGCCTTCGACCGCGCCGGCGACCGGCTCCTGTCGGCGATCGCCCGCCACCTCGGCCTTGCGCCCGACTGGTTCGATCCGGCGGTCAAGGAGGGCAATTCGGTGCTGCGCCTGCTGCACTATCCTCCGATCGCCGCCGACGCCGAAGGCGTGCGCGCCGAGGCGCACGAGGACATCAACCTCATCACCCTGCTCCTCGGGGCAGAGGAAGCGGGACTCGAACTGCTCGACCGCGCGACCGGGCGCTGGCTCGCGCTCGATCCGCCCGCCGGCGCGATGGTGGTGAACGTCGGCGACATGCTTCAGCGGCTGACCAACCACGTCCTGCCCTCGACCACCCACCGCGTCGTCAACCCGCCCGCCGAGCGGCGCGGAAGCTCACGCTATTCGATGCCCTTCTTCCTCCACCCCGCGCCCGACTTCCTGATCGAGACGCTGCCGGGGTGCGTTTCGGCTGGGAACCCGGACCGCTATCCGGAGCCGATCACCGCCCATGGCTATCTCGAAGAGCGGCTGCGCGAGATCGGGCTCAAGACTTAGGAGAGAGACGATGGCGATCGACGTTCACGCCGCCTCGGTGGCGGCGTTCACCGACATGCTGACCGACATGAAGGGCTGGCTCGACAAGGCCGCCGCGGTGAGGCCGGAGGCGGAGCTGATGGCGGCGCGGCTCGCCCCCGACATGCACCCGCTGCCACGCCAGGTACAGATCGCCAGCGACACCGCCAAGGGCGCGCTCGCCCGGCTGACCGGGACGGAGGCCCCGGCGATGGCCGACGAGGAGACCACGATTGCCCAGCTCAAGGATCGCTGCGACCGGACGATCGCCTATCTCGCCGGGTTCGGCCCCGCCGCGCTCGCCGACAGCGCCGAGCGCGCGATCGCGCTCACGTTTCCCAACGGCATGGCCTTTCCGATGACCGGCGAGACCTTCCTGACGAAGTTCGCGCTTCCGAACTTCTATTTCCACGCGACGACGACCTACGCGATCCTGCGGTCGCAGGGCGCGCCGCTCGGCAAGTTCGACTATCTCGCGCACATGGCGTCGATGGCGGGTTAGTCGCCGAACCCGCTCGCCAGATACCGCTCCGCCACCCGGCAATGCAGCGCCACCCCGGTTGCGAACACCCGCTCCTCGATCGTCATGCGCGTGTTGTGGAGCGGCGGGTTGGTCGCCGCGTCCGAACCGTCGGGCGCCGCGCCCAGGAACGCCATCGCGCCGGGAATCTCGCGCAGGACGTAGCTGAAGTCCTCGCCGCCCATGATCGGCGCGTCCATCGTCACCCACTTCGGCGTGACCTCGCCCGCGACCCGCTCCATCAGCGCGGCGGCGCGCGGGTCGCACCAGGTGACCGGATAGCCCTCCTCGATCTCGATCTCCGCCGTCAGCCCGTGGGCGGCGCAGATGCCCTCGACGGTGCGGCGGAAGGCGGCGCGGGTGAGAGTGCGCGTCGCCTCCGACAGCGTGCGCAGCGTGCCGGTCAGCTTGACCTCGCCGGGGATGATGTTGTGCGAGGAGCCGGCGTGGATTTGGGTGATCGTCAGCACCGCCGGGTCGGTGACCGGCACCTGCCGCGCGATCATCGTCTGGAGCGCCCCGACGATCTCGCAGGCGACCGGGATCGGATCGCGGCAATCGTGGGGCATCGCCGCGTGGCCGCCCTTGCCGACGATCGTCGCGTAGACCGTGTCGGTCGAGGCGAGCAGCGGCCCGGCGCGGCCGAGCACGACCCCGGCGGGCGCGGTCGGCAGGACGTGGAGCGCGAAGGCGGCGTCGGGCGCGGGATCGGCGAGCAGACCGTCCTTCAGCATCTCGCGCGCGCCGTGATGTCCTTCCTCGCCGGGCTGGAACATGAAGACGACCGTGCCGGGCAGGCTCTCACGCCGGGCCGCCAGCGCCTTGGCCGCGCCGACCAGCATCGCGGTGTGCCCGTCGTGCCCGCAAGCGTGCATCGCGCCGGGGATGGTCGACGCAAAGGGCAGGCCGGTCTCCTCCTGCATCGGCAGCGCGTCCATGTCGCCGCGCAGCAGCACGGTGCGGCCGTTATCGCCGCGTTGGCCGCGCAGGATCGCGACGAGACCGGAGGTCGACGGGCCCTCGCGATACTCCAGCGGCAGGCCGGCGAGCGCGGCCTTGATCTTGGTGGTAGTACGGTCGCAGCGCAGGCCCAGTTCGGGCTCGGCATGGATGGCGCGGCGTAGCGCGATCACCTCATCCAGTTCGGCGAGGCCGGCGGCGGTCCAATCGGTGGTGGGGGCGTTCATCCGGAGACTCCTTTACCCCGAGTCTAGGCCCGCGCGGGCTATTTCGCCAGCGGGCGGACCTGGACGCCCTCGCGCCCGCCGCCGGTGGTGACGCTCAGGCCGAAGGCGCCGCAACCGACCAGGAACAGGTTCTTCTCCTGGCAATTGTCGGTGCGCGCCAGATAGCGCTTGCGCTCGTCCATCACCGCCTCGTGGCGCGGATCACCCTTCTCGGGAACAACGAAGGGAACCCGGAAGCGGTCCGCGTCGCGCAGTCCGCAGACCGTGACGTCGGTCGCGTTCGACGCGCGGGGGCAGCGCGATTCGGCCGAGGTCAGTTCGCGGTAGCGTCCGAGGGGATCGACGGCCCCGGGCGCAGCGGCGACCTCGGCGGCGGCGAGGAGCAGGACGAGCATGGCGCGACTCCGGCTACGGGACGGCGCGCAGCCTCACACGGCTTCGCGGCCAATCCAAGGCGCAAACCGCGGCCGCGGTCGCGTCACGCGACGGGAGCCACGCCCAGCCGCGGAATGTCGATCGCGGGGCAGCGATCCATCACCACCGCCAGTCCCGCCGCCTCGGCGCGCGCGGCGGCAAGCTGATCGACCACGCCCAGCTGCATCCACACCGCCTTTGCGCCCGCCGCGATCGCTTCGTCCACCGCCTCGCCCGCCAGGGCGGAGCGTCGGAAGATGTCGACCATGTCGATCGGCTCGCCGATCTGCGACAGCTCACGGAAGACGAACTCGCCGTGGAGGTGCTCGCCGGTGATCTGCGGGTTGACCGGGATCACGCGGTAGCCGTGTGCTTGGAGGCTCGCCATCACGCGGTAGCTCGGCCGGTCGGGGCGGTCGGACGCGCCGACAAGCGCGATCGTGCGGACGGATTCGAGCAGCGCCTTGATGTCGGCGTCGGTGGTGAGGGGCATGGTGGGTCTCCTGTCGGCTCCGGTTCAAGCCGGTTGGGACCAAACAGTTCCGTTCGTGCCGAGCGCAGTCGAGGTACGTGCGGGGAAGGTCCCGCGACTGCGCTCGGGACGAACGGGGAGGGTGGCTACACCTCCGCCAGCCCCCGCGCGACCGCCTCCGCGATCGGCGCCCACACCTTGTCGTCCTCGCGCGCGGCGGGCGGCTCGCCCGCGTCGCTCGCGGTGCGGATCGCGATGTCGAGCGGGATGCGGCCGAGGAACGGCGCGCCGATCCGCGCCGCCTCCGCCTCCGCGCCGCCGCGACCGAACGGGTCGGAGATCTCGCCGCAATGCGGACAGACATAGCCCGCCATGTTCTCGATCAGCCCCAGGATCGGCACGCCCGCCTTGTCGAACAGGTCGACCGCGCGCGCGGCGTCGATCAGCGCCAGGTCCTGCGGGGTCGAGACGATCACGGCGCCCGCGGGCTTGTACTTCTGGATCATCGTCAGCTGGACGTCGCCGGTGCCGGGCGGGAGGTCGACCACCAGCAACTCGGTCGCCCCCCAGTCGGCCTCGATCAATTGCCCGAGCGCGCCCGCCGCCATCGGCCCGCGCCAGGCTAGCGCCCGCCCGCCCTCGACCAGCATCCCCATCGACAGCATCGGTACGCCGTAGGGCGTTTGGACCGGCAGCAACACTTTCTCACGCGCCTGCGGACGCTCGGCGGTCGCCATCAGCCGCGGTTGCGACGGGCCGTAGATGTCCGCGTCGACCAGGCCCGTCCGGTGCCCGGCGCGGGCGAGCGCGACCGCGAGATTGGCGGCGACGGTCGACTTGCCGACCCCGCCCTTGCCGCTGGCGACCGCGACGATCCTGCGGCGGACGCGCTCTGCGGTGACGGCGATGCGCACCTCGGCGACGCCTGCGACCGCGGCGGCGGCGGCGTGGACCTCGGCCTCCAGCGCGTCGCGTTCGACGTTGTCGAGCCCCGTCGCGTCGAGCACCACGCCGACCCGTGCGCCCTCGATCCGGGCGGTGGCGCGGCCGGGGGCGACGGCGGTCATCGCCGCCTTCAGCATCTCGAAGTCGATCATGGCGACGAGCCGTTACGAGATGGGGCAGGGCTTGCCACTGTTTTTCGCGGGACCACGCCCTATAAAGATCGCATGATACGCCTGCCGGGCTGGCTCGCCCGCCCCCCGATCCTCGCCGCCGACGCTCCGAAGGGACCCCAAGGGCCGTGGGGGGGCGGCGGGAGCGATCCCGAGCCCGGTCCGCGCAATCCGTGGTCGGTCCCGCCTTCGACCCGCAAGGGCGCGACCAAGCCCACGGCGCTCGACGAGTTCCTGACGCGCGCCAAGCAGGTGGGCGGCGGCGGCGGCGGGCTGCCCCAGCTTCCCGGCGGCAATGCGCGGACCTTGTGGGCGATCGGGGTCGCGGTGCTGGTCCTCGTCTGGGTGCTGTTCACCTCCTTCCACCAGATCGGTCCTCAGCAGCGTGGAATCGTCAGCTATTTCGGCCGTTATTCGGAAACGCTCTCGCCCGGCATCCGGATGACGCTGCCCGCGCCGATCGTCACCGTCCAAAAGGTCGACGTCGAGCAGGTCCGCACCGACGACTTTCCGCGCGACGGGACCGAAAACCTGGCGCTGACCGGCGACCAGAACATCATCGCGCTCGCTTATTCGGTGCGCTGGAACATCCAGAACCCGCGCGACTTCGCCTTCCAGCTCCGCGAGCCGGCGCAGACCGTCCGCGACGCCGCCGAGAGCGCGATGCGCGCGGTGCTGGCGACGACGACGCTCCGGCAGGCGATCGGCGCCGGGCGTACCACCATCGAGGCGCGCGTCCAGCAGGTGATGCAGCAGATGCTCGACGATTATCAGTCGGGCGTGCGCGTCCAGGGCGTCTCGATCAAGCAGGCGACCGCGCCTGCGGCGCTGATCGACGACTTCAATGCCGTCACCGCCGCGCAGCAGGAGGCGCAGGGCAACCTCAACAACGCGCGCAGCTACGCCCAGCAGGTGATCGCCAAGGCGCAAGGGGAAGCGACCGCGTTCGACAAGCAGTACGAACAGTATAAGCTCTCGCCCGAGGTCACCCGCCGGCGCATGTATTACGAGACGATGGAAGCGGTGATGGCCAAGGCCGACAAGACGATCGTCGAGCCGAACGGGGTCGCACCCTATCTCGCGCTGCCGCCCGGCGGCAAGCGCGTCGCCGAGCCCGAGGTGACGACGACCCCGCAGGCGCCGGCGCAGGGAGCGCCGCGATGACCAATCTCTGGCGTCACCCGATCGCGCTCGGCTTCGCCGCGCTTTTCGCCGCGATCGTCGCCGCGGCCACCTTCGCGATCGTCCCCGAGACCCAGCAGGCGGTGATCCTGCGCTTCGAGAATCCGGTCGGTACCGTCAACCGCTGGCACGCGGGGGAGACCTTCGGCCGCTCCGGCGCGGGACTGATCGCGCGGGTGCCGTTCGTCGACAAGCTTGTCTGGGTCGACAAGCGGGTGCTGTCGGTCGATCTCGACGATACGCCGGTGCTCTCGACCGATCAGCTCCGCCTCCAGGTCGACGCCTTCGCACGGTTCCGGATCGTCGATCCGCTGCGGGCGGTGACCTCGACCGGGTCGACGTCGAACACCGAGGAGATGGTCGGGAACCAGCTCCGCCTGCTGCTCGGCACCGCGCTCAGGAACGAGCTCGGCAAGGTCCAGTTCGCCGAACTGCTCAGCCCCGAGCGCGGACGGATCATGGATGCGATCCAGACCTCGCTCAACGCCCAGGCGCAGCGGTATGGCGCCGAGATCACCGACGTGCGGATCAAGAAGACCGAGCTGCCCGACGGCAGCCCGCTCGAAAGCGCGCTCCAGCGGATGCGCACCGCGCGGCGCCAGGAGGCGAACACGATCCAGGCCAAGGGCCTGCGCGACGCGCAGATCGTCCGCGCCGAGGCCGACGCGAACGCCGCGCGGATCTATGCCGAGGCGTTCAGCAAAGACGCCGACTTCTACGATTTCTACCGCGCGATGCAGTCCTATCGTCATACCTTCGGGGTCGACGGCACCACGCCGGAGGGATCGACGAACCTGGTGCTGGGACCGAACAACTCCTATCTTCGGGCGTTCGAGAACGGCGGGCGATGAGGCTTGCGTGGGCATGAACATTCAACGTCCGTTCAGGCGAGTCCGACCACAGTTGTAACCGATCCGGGACCCTTCCACGTTTCGCATTCGAGAGGACCTATCGTGCGCTACGCTTATGCTCTCACCGGCGCCCTGCTCCTCGGCGGGACCGCCGCCAGCCTGACGCTCCAGAACAACCCCGCCGCCGCGCAGACCGCGCAGAACGAGCCGGGCGCGATCAACGCCGCCGCGCCGCGCGCGGGCGCGCCGATGAGCTTTGCCGACATGGTCGCGAAGCTTCAGCCGGCGGTCGTGAACATCTCGACCAAGCAGACGATCACCGTCCGCCAGAGCGCGAACCCGTTCGCCGGCACCCCGTTCGGCGACCTGTTCGGCCAGATGAACGGCGGCGGCGCGGAGGGCGGCGCCCCGGTCAAGCGAGAGGGCGCCTCGCTCGGCTCGGGCTTCATCATCTCTCCCGACGGCTATATCGTCACCAACAACCACGTGATCTCGGCCGGGACCAAGGGTGCAAGCGTCGAATCGATCACCGTGACGCTCCAGGACAAGAAGGAATATGTCGCGAAGCTCGTCGGGCGCGATCCGACCAGCGATCTCGCGGTGCTCAAGATCACCTCGCCGACGCCGCTGCCGTTCGTGAAGTTCGGCGATTCGGGCCGCGCGCGCGTCGGCGACTGGGTGGTCGCGATCGGCCAGCCGTTCGGGCTAGGCGGCACCGTCACCGCCGGCATCGTCTCGGCGGTCCACCGCTCGACCGGAGGCGGCCCGTTCGACAGCTTCATCCAGACCGACGCCGCGATCAACCAGGGCAATTCGGGTGGCCCGATGTTCAACCTCAACGGCGACGTGATCGGGATCAACAGCCAGATCTACTCGCAGTCGGGCGGCAACATCGGCATCGGCTTCGCCATCCCCGCAACCGAGGCGCGCCCGATCGTCGAGACCTTGATGAAGGGCGGCGCGATCAAGCGCGGCTATCTGGGCGTCGGCATCCAGCCGATGACCGAGGATATCGCCGCGGCGTTGGGTCTGCCCAAGGATCGCGGCGAGGTCATCGGCCGGGTCGAGCCGGGCGGGCCGGGCGCGCGCGCGGGCTTCCGCCCCGGCGATGTCGTCATGCGCGTCAACGGCAAGGACGTGAACCCCGATCAGACGCTGTCGCGCCTCGTCGCCGACACTGCGCCGGGGGCGACGGCTCGCTTCGACGTGATCCGCGACGGCCGCCCGATCCAGCTCTCCGCCGCGGTGGGTACGCGCCCCTCTGACGATCAGCTGGCGTCGCTCGCCGGTGGGGACGACGACGATTCGGACGGCCTTCCCGACGAGAACGGCGGCGCCGCGACCGCGCAGGGCGCCAACGCGATCGGTGTGCAGGTCGTGCCGCTCACCCCCGGCATCGCGCGTTCTGTGGGGGTCGACTCGACCGTCCAGGGAGTGGTGATCGCGACCGTCGACCCGTCGAGCGACGCGGCGCAGAAGGTCAAGCGCGGCGACGTCATCACTTCGGTCAACGCCACCCCCGTGCGCACCGGCGCCGACGTGGCGCGCGCGGTGGCGGCGGCGAAGGCCGCGGGCCGGCCACAGGTGCTGCTCAACATCACCCGCGGGCGGCAGGGCGGGGGCTATGTGCCGGTGAAGATCAAGTAAGCGTAGCTGGAGATATGGGGCAGACCGGCCCGTATCTCCGGCAAGGCCGGCCGGCGCCGGCGCGGCCTGCGTCCGACGTCACGGGATTTGCCCCGCGACGGCTGTGACAGGCGAGAGCGGCGCGGCGAGACGCCGGTTCTCTCCGTCCGTCGCGCCAGGGTGTCGTGCGCGCGAGCTGCCCGAACCATTGCACGATCGGCGGGACGGTGTCCTCTCGACCTGCCGCAGCCGACGCCTCACGGCCCCGGGCGCCGCGGGCCCGAGCCGCCGGCATCGTAATGGTTCAGCGACTCCGCAATACGGGAAAGCAGTGCGTGGGATCGCCACATCGGCGCGCCCGCTCCATCTGCGGCCTCGGCGACTTCGACCTGCACACTTTCGGCGGTGTCGACAATGTCGACCGCGTCGGCGACGGTGATGACCGATCGTTCGATCAGACCGTGGATCAGGCTTTCGACGAGGAGCAGGGCGGCGTGGCCGTGCGGGTCCGGCGTAACGATCGCGATCGGCGCTTCTGAGTCATTGTCGTTGGTCGGCATGGTCGCGCCTCGTGGATGCAGGCGAGAGTTGGAACTCTCAGCCGTCGGCGCCTGAGAAACCTGTCGACGATGCCTTGGCGGTACACGTCTCCAAGGCCGGTTTCCACAACCCAGACCAACATTGAGCAATATCGACCGGCAATGTTATTGTGTCCATTCACCGGTAGACCGTAGGGCATGGCAAACCGTTTCACCCAGAAAATGAGCGGTTTGGCAGAGCTGACGCCGGGGGATGTCGCAGCGCTCGAGGCGGTCACGGCGCATCCCCGCCGCTATGGCGCGCGCAAGGACCTGATCCGTGAAGGCGACGAGCCCGGACCGATGTTCGTGGTGCTGGAAGGATGGTTGTGCCGCTACAAGATCCTGCCCAGCGGCACGCGCCAGATCATGGCGTTCCTGATGCCGGGCGACGCCTGCGACCTCCACATCAAGCTGCTCGCCGAGATGGACCACAGCATCCAGGCGGTCACCCCCGCGCATGTCGCGACGGTCGCGCCGTCGCAAATGCAGTCGATGATGGACGAGCACCCCAATATCGCCCGCGCGATGTACACGGCCCAGCTCGTCGATGAGGGAGTGATGCGGGCGTGGATCGTCAGGATGGGACGGCGCAGCTCGATCGAGCGCGTCGCGCATCTCATCTGCGAACTGTACCTGCGCGCCCGCAACATCGGCCTGACGCAGGACGACGACTTCATTCTCCCGCTTTCGCAACTCGTTCTCGCCGACGCGCTGGGAATGACCGCGGTTCACATCAATCGCGTGTTGAAGGAATTGCGACTGACCGGGGCGATGGCTCTGAAGCGGGGAAGCGTTACAATCCTCAGCCCGGCGAAACTCGTCCAGATCGCGGGTTTCGACGAGAACTACTTACACCGCCGCATGCGTCGCCCGAGCTGAGCGCTGTTCGGTCCCGTTCTTTTCTTCGAACCGGACGATCAGGCTGTCGTAGCGCACCGCGAGATCGGCATGAATGGCGGCGATGTTCGGGTCCAGCGCTCGCGCCGCCATGTCGCGGGAAGCCTTGGCGCGAAGTAGATAATATTCATAATGGTTGAACTGGTCCACCGAAACCTCCCCTTCTGCGACCACGCACGATGAACTCGCTGGCTGTCACGTTTCAGACCCACCAACGATCGGACTTTAACAACCCACCAGCCGATTTTGTTAACGAGCATCAATAAGCACCGGTCGAGGTTGATTTCTCCCCGGACCCGGCGCTGACGCGGCAAAGGTTCCTTGCGGGAGGACACGCACACGACCCGGACGCCGGCTTGGCGGACGTCCCGCCCGTATCGGGACTTCGCCCGCCGACCTCTTGCCCTCCGCCTCCCGCCGGGCGCAAAGAACCCCTTCCGGGGCGGAGGAGGCGTGACATGAGCGACGGCATCTTCATCGGCGCAGGCGCGGGCGGCGGGAACCCGCAGACGCTCGACCTGCACCGCGCCAACCGCCACGGGTTGATCGCGGGGGCGACCGGCACCGGCAAGACGGTGACGCTCCAGGGCACCGTCGAAGGCATGTCGGCCGCGGGCGTCGCCACCTTCGTCGCCGACGTGAAGGGCGACCTGTCGGGCCTCGCCATGCCCGGCTCGGCGCAGGCCAAGACCCATGCGATCTTCGCCGCGCGCGCCGCCGAGATCGGCCAGACCGATTGGCGCTACGCCGCCTGCCCGGTCCAGTTCTGGGACCTGTTCGGCGAACAGGGCCATCCGATCCGCACCACCGTCAGCGAGATGGGGCCGCTCCTCCTCGCGCGGCTGATGGATCTGAACGAGGTGCAGGAGGGGGTGCTCGCGATCGCCTTCCACGTCGCCGACGAGGAGGGGCTGCTGCTGCTCGACCTCGACGATCTCCAGGCGATGCTGGCGAACGTCGCCGAGCGCGCCGCCGAGCTGACCGTCAAATACGGCAACGTCTCGAAGCAGAGCGTGGGGACGATCCAGCGCTCGCTGCTCCAGCTGCGCTCGCAGGGGGCGGAGCATTTCTTCGGCGAGCCCGCGCTCGACATCGCCGATCTGCTCACCACCGACGACACCGGCAAGGGCATCGTCAACATCCTCACCGCCGACAAATTGATGGCGAGCCCCAAGCTCTACTCCACATTCCTGCTGTGGCTGCTCTCCGAATTGTTCGAGCACCTCCCCGAGATCGGCGACCCCGACAAGCCAAAGCTGTGCTTCTTCTTCGACGAGGCACACCTGCTGTTCGACGAGGCTCCCAAGGCGCTGCTCGAGAAGGTCGAGCAGGTCGTGCGGCTGATCCGCTCGAAGGGGGTGGGCGTCTATTTCATCACCCAGAACCCGATCGACATCCCCGATACGGTCGCCGCGCAGCTGAACAACCGCGTCCAGCACAAATTGAACGCCTTCACCCCGCGCGACAGCCAAGCGGTGTCGGCCGCGGCGCAGACCTTCCGCGCGAGCCCCGGGGTCGACGTCGCGACCGCGATCACCGAATTGAAGATCGGCGAGGCTCTGGTGTCGCTGCTCCAGCCCGACGGCGCGCCCTCGCCAGTCGCGCGAACGCTCATCAAGGCGCCGTCGTCGCGCGTCGGGCCGGTGACGGTCGAGGAGCGCGGGGTGCTGGTCTCCACCGACGCGATCGGGGCCAAGTACGACACGCTCGTCGATCGCCAGTCCGCCGAGGAGATCCTGTCCGCCAAAACGCAGGAAGCCGCCGCGGGCGAGGCCGCCAAGCGCGCGTCGGACGACGCCGCGAAGGCCGCCGCACTCCAGGCCAAACAGGCTGCCGCCGCTGCCAAGGCCCAGGCACAGGCCCAAGCCGCGCAGGCCAAGCTCCAGGCGCAGCAGGAGCGCGAGGCGTCGAAGGCGGCGGCGGACTCCCCCTGGTCGAAGATGGCGACTTCGGCGGGCCGGGCGGTGTCGTCGTCGCTGGGCCGGCAGGTCGCCAACGAGATCGGGCGCGAGGTGCTGGGGACCGGGCGCGGGCGTCGCGGCGGATCGAGCGGCGGGCTGCTCGGCGGCGTGCTGCGCGGCGTGCTCGGCGGCCTCATGCGAGGCCGGTGAGGGTGGTGGATGCGAGAGGTCGAACCCCTTGGCAGGCGTGACCCTGACGGGGTTGAGCAAGGCGTTCGACCGGACGACCGTGCTGCACCCGACCGACCTGACGATCGCCGATGGCGAGTTCGTGGTGATCGTCGGCCCGTCCGGCTGCGGCAAGTCGACCTTGCTTCGGCTGGTCGCGGGGCTCGAGACGCCCACGACCGGCCGCGTCGAGATCGGCGGCCGCGACGTGACCGAAGCCGCGCCCGCGGACCGCGGGCTGGCGATGGTGTTCCAGTCCTACGCGCTCTACCCGCACCTGACCGTCGCACAGAACATCGCCTTTCCGCTGACGACCGCCAAGCGCCCCAAGACCGAGATCGCCGAGCGCGTCGCGCAGGTGGCCGAGACGCTGGAGCTGACGGCGCTGCTCGACCGCCGGCCGCGCGCGCTCTCGGGCGGGCAGCGGCAGCGGGTGTCGATCGCCCGGGCGATCGTGCGCGAGCCGGGAGTGCTGCTCCTCGACGAGCCGCTCTCCAATCTCGACGCCGAGCTGCGGGTGCGGATGCGGCACGAGTTCGCCCGGCTCCACCAGCGGCTGGGCGCGACGATGATCTACGTGACGCACGACCAGCTCGAGGCGATGACGCTTGCGAACCGGATCGTGGTGATGAGTGAGGGAAGGGTCGAGCAGGTGGGCGCGCCGCTGGACCTCTATCGAACCCCGGCCAACCTTGCGGTCGCGCGCGCGATCGGCTCGCCGGGGATGAACCTGTTCGCGGCGACCGCGACCGGGCGGCACGCTGCGCGTCTCGCGACGGGTGAGGAGGTCGCCGTCGCCGCCGCGCTGCCGAATGGGACCGCGGCGGTCACGCTCGGCATCCGGCCCGAGCATCTGCGGGCGGACGGCGAAGGTGCGTTCGGCGGCCGGGTCGAACTGTTCGAGCAGCTCGGCCCGCTGTCCTTCGCGCATCTGGCGGGCGAGGGCGGGGTGATCGTTGCCCAACTCCCGGCGGAGCGGCGGACGACGCTGGGGGAGACGCTGCGGTTCGCCGTGTCGCCTGCGGACTGCCACGTCTTCGACGCCGCCGGGCGCGCGCTCAGCCCTTGATGCTGCCGCCGAGCAGACCGCTCAGATAATAACGCTGCAGCGACAGGAAGAGCAGCAGGATCGGCAGCGTCGTCACCACCGCCGCCGCCATCATCAGCTCGCCGTCCGCGGCGTGCTCGCGCGAGATCGCGGCCACCGCCACGGGCAGCGTGTACTTATACTGGTCCACCAGGATGATGAGCGGCCAGAGGAAATCGTTCCAGCTGCCCAGGAACAGGAACAGCGCCAGCGTCACCGTAACCGGGGCGAGCAGCGGCAGGACGATCCGGGTGAAGATCCGCACCTCGCCCGCGCCGTCGAGCCGGGCGGCGTCGAGCAGCTCGTCGGGGATCGCCAGGCACGCCTGACGCACGAACAGCACCGCGAAGATCCCGGCGAGGCTCGGCAGGATCACCCCGGCGTAGCTGTTGACCAGCCCCAGCTCCTTGAAGATCAGGAAGAGCGGCAGCATCGCGACCTGTCCCGGCACCACCAGGCTGGCGATCAGCAGCTGGAGCAGGCGCGCGCGGCCGCGGAAGGCGAGCTTGGCGAAGGCGTAACCGGCGGGGACCGTCAGCAGCAGCCCGAGCAAGGTCGCGACGGCGGCGACCCACAGGCTGTTCAGCAGCGCGGGCACGATGTGATAGTCGAACCAGGCACCCCCGAACTCGCGCCGGACGAGCAGTTCGTAGTAATTCTCCCAGCTCCAGCGCCGCGGCCACAGCGGGGGCGGGAAGCGACTCGAATCGCCGCGCGGCATGAACGACACCGTCACCATCCAGGCGATCGGCGCGAGGGTGACGCCGGTCAGCAGCGCGACGGCGGCGTTGGCGAGGATCGCGCGCCGCGTCACAGCCACTCGTACCGGCGGCCGATCCGCGTCTGCACGATCGTCAGGCCCAGGATCAGCACGAACAGGACGAAGGCGACCGCACTCGCCTCGCCCAGGTTCCACCATTTGAAGCCTTCGTCGAACATGAAGTAGAGGACCGTGACGGTGCTTTGCGCCGGGCCGCCGAGCGTCATCACATAGGGTTCGGCGAACAGCTGGAGAAAGCCGGAGACGCTCATCACCGCCGCCAGCAGCAATGTCGGCCCGATCGCCGGCAGCGTGACGTGGCGGAAGCGGCCCCAGCGTGACGCGCCGTCGAGCCGCGCGGCCTCCATCAGCTCGTGCGACACCGCCGACAGCGCGGCGGTGAAGACGATCATGTTGTAGCCGAAGATCTTCCAGGTGACGAACAGCAGGATCGCGGGAATCGACGCGCGCGGATCGCCGAGCCAGTCGACCGGGCCGAGGCCGACGCCGCCCAGCGCCCAATTGACCAACCCGAAGCGCGTGTTGAGGAGATAGCGCCAGACGATCGCGGTCGCGACGACGTTGGTGACATAGGGCGCGAACAGCAGCACGCGCCACGCGGGCTTCCAGCGCACCGTCGCGTCGTTCAGCAGCAGCGCGGCAGACAGCGACGCGCCGATCGCCATCGGTACGCCGATCGCCGCGAACAGCGCCGTATTGCCCAGCGCTCGCCAGAACAGCGGCGTCCGCGCCAGGTCGACGAAATTGCCCCCTCCGACGAAGTCGAGGTTGCGCCAGTCCGCCAGCGCATAGACCGAATAATCGGTGACGCTGAGCCCGAGCGCGAGCAGGGTCGGCAGCAGGAAGACGAACGCGATGACGGCGAGCACCGGAGCGGTGAAGAGCCAGGCGGTGCGTTCCTGCGGCGTCATGCGATCCGCCCTGCCGCGACCAGCGCCCGGCGCTTCTCGAGGATTCGATCCACCTGCCGGTCCATCTCGGCGAGGCCCTCGTCGATCGCCAGCCGACCGCGCACGATCCGCTCGGCGATCAGCTGCACGTCGATCCGGATGCGCTCGTACTCGACGATGCCGATCGGCGTCCCCGGATCGCGGATCTGCGCCGCGAACGGCGCGAGCCGCGCATCGGCGAGCTGCGGATCGCGCCACGCGCTCGCCCGCGCCGGGAACGGACCGATCAGCCGCTGGAATTGCAGCTCGCTCGCCGCGGAGGTCATGTGCCGCGCCAGTGCCCACGCCGCCGCCGGATCGCGGGTCCGGCGCGACACCGCCAGGCACGAGCTGAGGCTGGTCGTCGCCCCCGGTCCGCGCGGCCCCGGCATTCGCGCGACCGCCCAGAGATCGGGCGCGATCAGCTCGGCCCGGCGGTGGAGGTCGAGCAGGAGCGGAGGGCCGTTGGGATAGACCGCGAAATAGCCTTGCGCGAACGCGGCGAGCGGATCCTGCACCTCGGTCGACAGCGCCGTCGGCGCGAGCCCCTCGCGGAACAGCGAGACGTAAAAGGCGAGCGCGGCGCGGATCGCCGGTTGCCGGAAGGCGCCGCGCGTGTCGCGCTCGCGCAGCGGCCGCTCCCCGGTCTGACCGATGAAGGTGAACAGCGCATCCCACCAGTTGAGCAGCATGAGGAAAGGGTAGTCGCCCGGACGGCGCGCTTTCAGGCGCCGACCCATCTCTCGCCAGTCCGCCCAACTCTCCGGCGGGGCGTCGTAGCCGACCGCGGACAGGAGATCGCGGCGGTAGAATTGCATATGCGGCGCAGCCAGCCACGGCACCGCATAGGGCCGCCCCGCATAGCGGACGCTGGCGCGCGCGCCGGGAACCAGATCCGCCAGCAGCGTGTCGTCGGCGACGGGGGCGATCGCGCCGATCATGGCGAATTCGCCGACCCAGCCGTTGGGGAGCATCAGCACGTCGGGGAAGGCGCCGCCGGCATGCGCGGTCAGCAGCTTCTCGTGCGCGGCAGTCCACGGCAGCGACTGGGTCTCCACCGTGACTCCGGTCGCGGCGGTGAAGGCGGTCATCAGATAGGGCGAATAATCGCCTTCGTAGCTCATCGCCCAGAAACGGAGCGGCGGGCGTGCCGCTCGTGTTGCGCAAGCAGTCGCCAACGCCACCGGCGCCCCCGCCAGCAGCGCGCGGCGGGACAGGTTGCTCCCCTCCATGCCGGCATGGTGACAGCCCCGCCGGGCAGGCGCCAGCAGCGATTCCGCCACCAAGTCGCGCCAGGCGCTGAGTGCGGTTCCGTACGGCCAGGAGATTGCACTTGCCATCGCGAGGCGGGCGTTCACTAATGGTTCCGGGCGAGAGGTCGCGCGGAGATAGCGACTGGGCCCGGAAAAGGGGTTCACATGGGGACGATCGCGGTTCGCGCGCTGCTTCTGTCGGGAGTCGCGTTCGCGACCCCGCTCGCCGCTCAGGAAGCGCCGCCCGCTCCCGCTCCGGACGCGGCGGCTCCGACCGCGCAGGGCGATGCCGGCGCGGACGTCGTCGTCACCGGCTCGCGCATTCGGCGGCCGGATTATGCCGCGCCCAATCCGATCGTCAGCGTCGATGCCGCGACGCTCCAGCGATCGGGCGACACCAACGTCACCAATTTCCTGCGGCGCATCCCCGCGCTCACCAACTCGCTCGACGGCACCCGGACCGCGGGGAACGCGCAAGCGGACGGCGACATCGGCGACGCGGGCCTCAACCGGCTCGACCTGCGCGGGCTGGGGCCGGAGCGGACGCTAGTGCTGGTCAACGGCCGCCGGCACGTGTCGGGCCAGATCAACACCGCCGCGGTCGACATCAATGCGATCCCGACCGACCTGATCGAGCGGGTCGACGTGCTGACCGGCGCGGCGAGCGCGGTCTACGGCGCGGACGGCGTTTCGGGCGTCGTCAACTTCATCCTCAAGCGCGACTTCGACGGGCTCGCCGCGCGGGCGCAGGCCGGCATCAGCGACCGCGGCGACGCCGGCAACCGCTTCGCTTCGATCATCGCCGGTCGCAACTTCGCGGATGGTCGCGCCAACGTCACCCTCGCCTACGAATACAATGCCGAGGATCCCCTCGCCAACGACGACCGCGATTATCTGCGCAGCGAGAACCGCTACAACTTCATCGACCTCGACAACTACGATCCCACGCGGCCGGGCAGCTACAAGCTCGGGCCGGTCCGCGACATTCGCTACGGCGACAGCTCGACGTACGGCTATGTGGATATCGCCGGGGTGCGGTACCGGGGCGACGGCGCGCTCTACACACGCGGGGCGCCGTTCCAGAACACCTATTTCACGGTGGGCGGGGACGACACGCCGGTCGCGGGCTATATCGGCGACATCCTGCCGCGCACGCGCCGCCACGCAGTCAACCTGCTCAGCCATTTCGACGCATCCGACGCCTTCAAGCTGAGCCTGGAGGCCAAGTTCGTCGACATCGACACCCGCACCTTCGGCTCGTACAGCGGCACCTATTCGTCGGGCCAGTTCTACCAGCCGTTCAGCCTCGACAATCCGTTCATCCCCGCCTCGATCCGCGACGCCGCGGTCGCCGCCGGGCTGACGTCGATCGACCTCAACCGGAACAACTTCGACCTGCCCCGCCGCGGCGAGGACGATCGCCGGCAGACGTGGCGCGGGGTGATCGACGCCAGCGGTCGGATCACCGACCACGCCAGCTACGACATCTATTACACCTACGGCCGCACCGACCTGACCGCGACCAAGCTCAACGATCGGCTGGGCGCGCCATTCGCCGCGGCGCTCGACGCCGTCCAGGGGCCGAACGGGACGGTGGTGTGCCGGTCGGAGGCGGCGCGGGCCGCGGGGTGCCTGCCGATCAACCCGTTCGGCGCGAACGCCGCCGATCCTGCCGCCTTCGGCTATTTCCTGTTCGATCCGGTCAGCAAGGCACGGATCGAACAGCACGTCGTCGACGCCTCGCTGAGCGGCGACTTCGGCCAGTTCTTCTCGCTCCCGGGCGGCGCGCTTCAATTCGCGGTCGGCGGCGAGTATCGGCGTGAGAGCAGCCGCTTCCGCCCCGCGCAGCAACTCCTCGACAACATCTTCTACGAATATGACGAATACATCATCCCGACGCCGACGCAGGGCTCGTTCGACGTCTGGGAGGCGTTCGGCGAGCTCAACGCGCCCTTGCTCGCCGACCGACCGTTCGCGCACCTGCTCTCGATCGGCGCGGCGGGACGCCTGTCGCGCTACTCGACCGTCGGCAGCACCAGCGCCTATCAGTTCAACGGCATCTGGAGCCCGGTCGAGGACCTGAGCTTCCGCGGCTCCTACGGCCAGTCGGTCCGTGCGCCGAACATCGGCGAGCTGTTCCAGGCGGCGACGGGCTCGGGCGATTTCATCGACGATCCCTGTTACCTCTCGAACCGCGACAGCGGCTCGCAATATCGTGCCGCCAATTGCGCGGCGCTGATCTCGGCGGCCGGAGGGAATCCGGCGACCTTCACCGCGACGGACGATCCGTTCGCCAGCATCTATCGCCCCGGCATCCAGCGCGGCAATCCGGACCTGAAGGAGGAGACGGCGCTGACCTGGACCGCCGGCCTCGTCCTGCGGCCGCGCTTCGTCCGCGGACTTCAGATCGCCGCCGACTGGTACGACATCCGGATCCGCAATGCGATCAGCCTCGCCAGCGCATCCGACATCGCCAATCTCTGCGTCGACCAGCCGACCACCGACAACGTCTTCTGCGCCTCGCAGACGCGGCAGGCGGGCACCGGCTACATCAGCAGCTTCATCGTCCAGCCCGAGAACGTCGCCGCCTTCCGCACCTCGGGTCTGGAGGTCAACGCCACCTACGCCTTCGATGCGGGGAGCGCAGGGCGGTTCGATCTGCGGCTCGTCTTCGGCTATCTCCACACGCTCGACCAGATCGCGACGCCCGGCGCGGCGGTGGTCGACAACAGCGACCGCCCGTTCCGCCCGCGCTATACCGTCACCTTCTCGCCGACCTGGACGACCGGGCCGCTGACGCTGTCGTACAACCTGCGCTGGCAGGACGGCGTGCGGCGGTTCGACCGGGCGGCGACCGACGACAACCCGACCTACGTCGACCCGCGCTACTTCCGCTTCAAGGAATTGTGGCAGCACGATCTGCAGGCGGAGATCGCCGTCGGCGAGGCCTATGCCTTCTACGCCGGGGCCAACAACCTGGGCGACCAGCGTCCCGACATCGGGTTCGAGACCAACGTCCCGATCAGCCCGCTGGGCCGGTTCGTCTATGCCGGTGCGAAGGTGCGGCTGGGACGGTGAGGGCGTAGCGGCGATCTACCCGGCATGAGGCAGCGATACGCGGGCGAGCAGCCCTCCGCCGGGTGCGTCGTCGAGGGTCAGCGCCCCGCCGTAGAGTTCGGCAAGATCGCGCGCGATGGCGAGGCCGAAGCCATGCCCATCCCCGCGCTCGTCGAGCCTCGCGCCGGGCGTGGTCGCGCGGGTGCGATCGGCGGCGGGGATGCCCGGACCATCGTCGGCGACGCTCAGGAGGACGCGGCGGTCGACCGCCGTCGCCGTGACGAGGACCGCGGTCGCCGCATGGCGCGCCGCATTGTCGACGAGGTTGCCGGCGAGTTCGTCGAAATCCTGCGCGTCCACGCCGACCGCCAGTCCACCGGGAACGTCGAGGCGGATCCTGACCCGGCCGCGGTGAAGCGCGGCGATCGCGGTCGCGAGATCGGCTAGCGCGGGCGACAGCGCCGTCACGGCCCGGCGGTTGGTCGCAGCGGCGCGCGCGCGGCCCAGATGATGGCGCAGCGTCGCATCGATGCGGGCGAGCTGCGCCTGGGCAGCCGCATCGTCGGCGAGATGCAGGCTCAGCGTGGCGACCGGCGTCTTCAATGCATGGGCGAGGTTGGCGGCGGCGGCGCGCGCGCCCGCCAGCGCCGCTGCGGTATCGGCGGCGAGCGCGTTCAGCTCACGCGCGAGCGGCACCAGTTCGTCTGGCACGGTCGCCGGGATCCGGGCCGCCTCGCCGCGCCGCATCGCCTCAACCGCCGCCCACAGCGTCGCCAACGGTCGCAGCCCGAGCCGGAGCTGAAGCAGCGCCGCCGCTCCGAGCGCAAGGCCAAGGATCGCGAGCGACGCGGCGAGCGGAGCGAGCGCGGCGCGGACCGGCCGGTCGATCTGTGCGCGCGGTACGGCGACGCTGATGCGCGCCTCTCCCGCTTCGGTCGGGACCGTGACGGCGAGCCCATGGACCGCGCTGCCGCCGCGCGTCCATCCCTCGAACGGGGTTCCGACCCGTCCCGGCTCCGGCAACGGCCGGCGCGGCGGCCCGGGCCTGCGCCGCGCCTCGGCGAACGGCAGACTCCCGGCCGAGGCGTTCGCCCCCTGGACTCGCCAGGGCTCGTCGGGCGGGATCCGCGCCGCCACCCGCGCGAGCTGCGCGGGGTCGAGCGACCCGTCCGGCCGCACCGCACTCTCCAACGCCACCAGCCGGTCGCCCAATCGGGCGTCGATGCCGCCGATCACGAAGCGTTCCAGCACGCCGCCGATCGCCACCCCCGCCAGCACCAGCGCGGCGAGCGTGACGAGCAGCGACAGCGCGAACATGCGCCCGAACAGCGAGGTGGGGAGCAGCCTCACTCCGTCGTGCCCGCGGTCAGGCGATAGCCGCGGCCGCGCACCGTCTCGATCAGCGCCGCTCCGATCTTCTTGCGCAATCGGCCGACGATCACTTCGAGACTGTTCGACTCGACGTTGGCGTCGCCCTCGTAAACGCGCTCCATCAGATCGAGCCGGTCGATCACGATCTCCCGGCGCAACATCAGAGCGGACAGAACGCGCCACTCGAGCGCGGTCAGCCGGAGCGGCAGCCCGTCGAGCTCGAACTGGCCGGTCTGGGTCTCGAACGCGAGCGGCCCGCAGTCCAGTCGCGTGGCGGCGTGCCCGGCGGCGCGGCGGACCAGCGCCCGCAGCCGCATGACCAGCTCCTCGATCCGGAACGGTTTCACCAGATAGTCGTCCGCGCCGGCCTTGAACCCGGCGACCTTGTCCGACCACGCCTCGCGTGCGGTGAGGATGAGCACCGGGAGCGCGCGCTTCTCGGCGCGCCACGCGCGCAGCACGCCGACCCCGTCCTTGGCGGGAAGTCCAAGATCGAGAACGGCGGCGTCATAGGCCTCGGTCGCGCCCGCGTGCCCGCCGTCGACGCCATCGGCGAACAGGTCGACCGCAAAGTGTTCGGCGCGGAGCGCACGCGCGATCGCGGGCCCCAGGTCGGGATCGTCCTCGATCAACAGGATGCGCATGGAGCCGGCTACCTCCCCAGCCTAAACCGAAGCTGAACCGCCGGGTTCAGCGGGGTGCGGGCAGGGCGGGTCTAGGGACCGGGCATCGACAAGCAAGGAGCCAATCGATGATCGAGTTCAGCAAGGTGAAGACGAGCCGCGGCGCGCTGGCGGCGGGCGCCGCGGTGCTGGTGGCGCTGGGGGCGGCGGGCGGCGCCGGCGCGGTGCAGGCGACCCGGCCCACGATCGAGATGGCGCCGATGGTGCGCACGCCTATCGCCAGGCTCGGGGCTGCCCACGGTGTGGTGACGGTGAAGGGCCGCGTGGCGGAGGTCTATGGCGATCGTTTCGTGGTGCAGGACGCGACCGGGCGGGCGATGATCGCCGCCGGCCGCGAGGCGGGGACTGCGGTCAGCGTCGGCCAGCCGCTGACGGTGCAGGGCCGGTTCGATGACGGGCAGTTGCGCGCGAGCTACCTCGTCGATCAGAACGGCAGCATCGCCGCGGTGGCCTCGCGTGGGCCGCATCCCGGCCGCCCCGACCCGCGCGGCGGCCCCGACCGCGACGGTCCGCCGCCTCCGCCGCCGGGTTGTGCGCCCGCGTCGGGCGGACCGGGCGCGGTACCGCCACCGTCGCCCGGGCCCGCGGGAGTCGCGCCGGCATCGCCGACCGGGCAAGCGCCCGCCGCCGCTGCGGCCTCGCCTCGCCCCTGAGCGGCAGGATCGGCGTCGGCCATGGGCGTGCAGGCGCTCATGGCGCGGCCGAGACGTCAGCCGCAGCGCGGATCACGGATCGGTGCCGCGGCGGTGCGGGTCTTCCAAACGCCGTCGGGACCGCGATACTTCTCGCCCGGCCGGGTCTGCTGAATGAGGTTGCACCCGCTGGTGAAGGCCATCTCCTCGACCGTCGCGCCGCTCGTCTGGGCGCTGTCGGTGTATTTGGCCTTGCGTTGGATGTTGATGCTGCTCACCAGCGCGCGAAGCTCGGCGGAACCCGCGCCGACAATGCCGAGATAGCCGTCGGGCTGCTCGCCCACCTGTCCGGCGGCGCGCGCCGCGGCATAAGCGGGATCGCGCTGCGCCCAGGCGGGCACGCAGGACAGGCCGATCGCGGCGGCGACGGCAAGGAGGACGGCTTTGCTGGTCATCTTCAGAAGATCCCCGGATTCTGCTGGATCAGCGACTTGGCCTGATTGTCCAGCCGGTACACCACCTGCTGGGTGACGTTGATGTTGAGGTTGATCACGATAGGCTTGTCCGGCGCGGTCACGCTGACGCACCCGCCGGTTGCGAGGACGATGCCCGACAGCCCCGCTCGCGTCGCTGCGGACCACATCCTGAGAGGCTTCGTCATCGTCCACCGTCCTATCATGGCCGCGGCTCGCTTGCGCCAGCCTGAATCGCGGGCGCGGGCGGGTCCGCTTCGTTCTGCCGCCGCAGCAAGGCCGGCAGGTTGCGCGCGATCAGCCGGGCCGGATCGTAGAAGGATTGAGCGGAGTCGATCAGCCCGCGGAAAGGCGCGCGGATGCGGATGTTGAACACCAGCGGCAGCTTCTGCAGTCTCCGGATCAGGATGTTCGACCGTGCGCCCTTGCCCTGGCTGATGCCTGCGAAGCGCACCTCGGTGATCATCTCCCCCGCCAAGGGGCCGTTCATCGCGATGGCGAGGTCACGGTAGTCGATCGAGCGCAGCGCCTGGAAGGCGAGGTTCCCCCAGGTGCCGAGGTCCTCCTTCGTCAGTTCGCCGAGGTAAGCGATGTTGCCGCCGCCCCGACGCACCCGCAACGCGCCGCTCTCGATCCGGCCGCCGCCCGCGTCGAAGATCATCGGCAACGTTCCGTCGAAGGTGCCGGTGGCGCTCAGATTGCCGAAGTTGAACTGCTGCAGGAAGCGTCCCGCGTCGACACCGTCGAGCGCGAAGGTGAGCCGACGCTCGCTCGCACCGCCGAAACTCAAGAGGGTGGGGCGCAGATCGAGCGCGCCGCCCGCGAACGGCCAATGCCCGCTCGCCACCGCCACGCCGCCTCCGCGGACGAGGCGATAGACCACGCGGCCGTCTTCGACCGGGACGCCGGGGTTGACCGATGCGATCGTCGCGACCTGGCCTGGCGCGCTCTCCAGGTTCAGCAGATCGGTGAAGCGGATCGCGCCGGCGAGGCCGCGTACCGGGCCGAACGCGGCGGCGAGATCCAGGCCTTCGCTGCGGAACGTCCCGCCGCTGGTCACCCCTGCCGGGCTCCAGGCGATTCGCGCATCGCCGGTGACGGTTCCGCGGACATCGGCGATCACGCCGAAGGTGAGCGGCGTCAGCGCCTCGGGTTGGAGCGCCTTGGTGAACGCGAGGCCGGGGACCGCCAAGATCGCCTCGCCCGTGCCTCGTCCGAGGTCGTGCGCGATCGTCACGTCGGCGACGCGGGTTCTGCGATCGGGCGTGACGAGCGCCGCCGTCGCGGCGATCGCGCCATCCGCGAGGCGCACGCGAATCGCATCCGCGCCGAGCGGCTTGAAACGCGCACCAGGATTCGCGTCGGCGATGGTGGCGGTCGCGGCGAGCGTCACCGCGCCGCCGCCGGCTGCCAATACGCCGGTGCCGTTCGAAACCCGCAGCGGCACCTTGCCGATGTGCCCGGAGAGATCGTCGAAGGCTCCGGCGGCGCCAGCCCCGGACAGCGCGCCGCGCAGACGGCCGAGATCGAGGCTGGTTGCCGCGTCCGGAGGACCGAGGCGGACCGCCACCCCGCGGGCCTCGACCTGACGGCTCGCGATGCTGACGCGCGCGTCGGCGGCCGCCAGCGTGATCGGCGAAGCGCCGAGCGATCCCTGAAGGCGAAGGCCGGCGATGCGCGCGCCGCCGGTGACCACGCCGCCATCCATCGCGACCAGCGCCGCCCCGCTGGCGCAGAAGGGGATGTGCGTGCTGCGCAGCGTTAGGGTGGAGGCGACGAGCCGGTCGAAGGACAGCGCGGCGCATCCGGGGTCGACCGTGACGCCGGTGGCCCCGTTCCAGTCGATGATGAGCGGCAGTCGCAACCGGTCAACGCGCCCGTTCGGCAACGGTCCGGACATGGTCGCGGTCGTGGCGATCCGCGCGCCGCTCGCGCCCCAGGTGAATCGGACCGGATCGAGCACGAGTTGCGCGCCCACCGTCGCATAGGGGGCGAAAGACGCGACGCCGCGGATCCGCTCCGCCGTCTGCGCACGAACGAAGCGGATCGTCGCCGCCGGCAATCCGCCGCCCCTCAGCCGCGCTTCGCCGCCCATCGGCGCGGATGCGCCGCCCGCGATGGCGATCGGGGCGGACGGCAGGAATGCGGCGCGTGCGCCCGAACGGGCGACGACGGTCAGGCGACCGAGCGACGCCCCGCCGCCTCTCAGCACAATTCCGGCGACCGCGTCGAAGTCGCGGGCGGCGCGCGCAAGTGCGGCCGTTCCCTTGGCGACCAGGGGACCGAGCGGGGTGCCGATCGCGGCGGCCCGCTGCCGCTGGAGCCGCGCGACGAGCCGAGAAGGCGCGGACACGCCCGTCGCGCTGACCTTGCCCAGGAAGGCCGCGTCGCTGTCGATCCGGTATCGGCCCGTCACCGCGATCGCCCGGCTGGTGAGGCCTCCAAGCCGGGCGGGGCCTCCGGTCAGCGCCAGGGTGCCGGAGGTGCCCTGCGGCGAGCCGGCGAAGACGATGCGGCCTCCTGCGCTCCGCGCCGCGAAGGACGAGGCTGCGATCCCGCTTATGCGCAGCGCCGCCGCGCCGCGCCACTCGCGCAATCCCGCCGAGAGCGTCGCCGTCACCTCGGCGATCGGCCCTGCGACGGCCCCGCCCGGGCAGGCGACGCGGTCCGCACGGACCGGGCCGGTCAGGGTCAGGCCACCGGCGTGCGTCGCGATCGTCGTCGTGAGGCCGGGTCGAGACGCCGTGCAGCCGGCTACGGTGAGGCGCCGGCTCGTCGCCACCCCGCGGCCGCGGAAACCCTGGTCCAGCCGTCCGCGTCCGCTGAGCACGAGGTCGATCACCCCGATCGGGGAAGCGACCTGCGCCCGTGCGCCCGTCACCTGGAGGTCGACGGCGGGGAGGCGGAAACCGCCCGCGCCCGTCGAGTCCGGCAGGAGGCGGTCGATCTCGCCCAATGAGAGGCGGCCGCCAGCGATCGACGCGCGCACCCGCAATCCGGCGGCCCGCACCGTGGTGACGACGACGCCGTCAAAGCCGAGACGGGTACGGATCTCGATCCAGTCGGCGGTGAGATCGGGGCGCGCGGGATCGCCGACGACGACATCGACCAGCCGTTGGCGACCCAGGCCGAGATCGGCGATGCGATAGCGCGCGCGCACGTGCGCCGCCGCGAGCTTGCGATCGATCACCGCGCTTCCCAGCGTCGTGCGCGCGCTCCAGACGGCCGCGATCGCCGTCACGCCGCAGAGCGAGAGGACGCCGATCCAGCGTGCCCGCTGCGTGCGGCGCGAGCGGGGCGAGGCGCCCCCGTTCGGCGGATCGGCGTTGAAGGGCTGGCTGACGGTCACGTCCGTGGGCGGATACGGCGACCGCGATGTCGCCGCAACGCGCCTGACGCGAGCGGGCGCGCTCGCCCGACCCGCGACCGCTCCGCAGTTGACGACCGCGGGCCTTTGTGCGAGCGCCCGTCGTCAGCGCGAGCGGCTGCGCCATGAGATGTGAGCGGCCGATTTCGACATGCGGGTGTAGCTCAATGGCAGAGCAGAAGCTTCCCAAGCTTACGACGAGGGTTCGATTCCCTTCACCCGCTCCACCGTCATCATACGGTCGCGACGGGTCCTGACATAGAACAAGTGGGTCCCGACCCGCGCGACCTTGGTCAGCGAGTCGCGCCAGTACGGGACGACCCAGTCCGCATGGTAATGAGTAGCGCCGCCGACATCGGCGAACACCGCGCCGGCGAGCGCGCGTCGTGCCGCCGCGCGCGCCTGCGCCCAGCCGTCATGCCGCGGGCGCCGCTGGATCGAGCCGTCGCAGGTGAACGAGAACTGGCACCCGGTCGCCCGCGCATAGCCGTCGTAAACGACGCCGCAGATCGTCCGCGGAAACCCTGCCGTCCGCGCGCGGTTGAGGATCACCTGGATGACCGCCCTCTGCCCGCGCCGGTCTTCGCCGACCTCGTACAGCGCCGCGGTCGCGAGACAGTCGACCGCCTGCGCGCGCTCGGCCGAGCCACCGCGGAAGCGGTACGGCTTCGCCCGCACTCGCCAGCGGGCTTCGATCGGGACGGCGGCGTTGGAGGCGCGGGCCTGCGCCATCGTCAGCGGCTCGGGGCCGGTTCGCTCGTCCCCGAGGAAGCGCCAGGCAGCCAGCGCCGCCACGGCCAGCACCAGGACGACGACGCCCGCCACCAGCAGCCGCATCTCGAACGCCGAGGCACGCGCCGCGGCCGCCCAGCCGCCGTTCCGACGACGCTTCCTCAACGGCGGCTACCGCGTCGCTGCGGCCGCCGCCGCGGCCTGCTCCACCCGGCTCCGTTCGGCCAGCATCAACGTCGAGCTCGCCTTGGCGAGGACCTTGCCGGCCGAGTCGAGTAGCCGCGCCTCGGCGAAGCAGGTGGTGCGGCCCCGGCGCTCGATCCAGGCCTCCGCGGTCACCGGTCCGGGACGGGCGGGCGCATAGAAGCTGACCTTCAGCTCCAGCGACATCGGGACCACATCGGGGCCGGCGGCGGCGATGATCGCGTGCGCCATCGCGGCGTCGAGCCAGCCTGTGACGAAGCCGCCCTGAACCACGCCGCCCGAATGGCACATGTGCGGTCCGGCCCGATATTCGAGCGACGCCCGGCCCGCGGGATCCATGGTGACGACGCGGGCGAGACCGAGCGCGGCGTTGAGATCTTGTTCGCGGGGTTCGGTCATGGCGCGGCGCGTCCTCCTGGTGCCGCGTCGACGTGCGGGCCCGATGGTGGTCTGTCAAAGCCGAACTTCCCGCGATCGCGGGAGCAGCCGGTTGACCGCGCGCGCGGCCAGGCCGATGCGAACGGGCGAACCAGCGACGGGAGAGAGTGATGGCGGTTTCGGGACGCGAACTCAGGTCGACGGCAAGCCCGGACGGCGCGTTGACGCTGAGCCTCGAGACGGTCGCGTACGAGGATCCGGCGGCCGGAGAGGTGATCGTCCGGGTCGAGGCGGCGCCGATCAATCCGAGCGATCTCGGTCTGCTGCTCGGCCCCGCCGACGTGGCGTCGCTGACGCCGGGCGGCGAGGCAGGGAGCCCGACGCTGCGCTTCACCATTCCGGAGCGTCGGCTGGGATCGATCGCGGCGCGGATCGGCCAGTCGCTCCCGGTCGGCAACGAGGGTGCGGGCACCGTGATCGCCGCGGGCGAGGGTGCGGAGGCGCTGCTCGGCAAACGGGTCGGAATGCTCGGCGGGGCGATGTTCGCCGATTATCGCAAGCTGCGCGCGCGCGACGTCGTCGCGCTTCCGGACGGCGCGACCGCGGCGGACGGCGCGTCGATGTTCGTCAATCCGCTCACCGCCCTGGGGTTCGTCGAGACCGCCCGCGCCGAGGGACACCGGGCCATCATCCACACCGCCGCCGCGTCGAACCTGGGGCAGATGCTCCAGCGGATTTGCCTCGCCGACGGCGTGCCGCTGGTTAACATCGTCCGGTCCGCCGAGCAGGCGGAGTTGCTGCGCGGGATCGGGGCGACGCACGTCCTCGACAGCCGCGAGGCCGGGTTCCGGGCGAAGCTGGTCGACGCGATCGCGGAGACCGGGGCCACCGTCGCGTTCGACGCGATTGGCGGCGGGTCGTTGGGCGGCGACCTCGTCCAGGCGATGGAGCAGGCGGCGGTGCGGACGATGACCGAATATAGCCGCTACGGATCGAACACGTTCAAGCAACTCTACATCTACGGCGCACTCGATCTGTCACCGACGGTCCTCAACCGGCTTTCGTTCGGATTCCAGTGGAGCGTGTCCGGCTGGCTGCTGACGCCGTTCCTTCAGAAGGCCGGTCAGGAGGTCGCCGGGCGCCTGCGGCAGCGCGTGGTCGATGAGCTGACCACCACCTTCGCCAGCCGTTACACCCGCACGATCGGGCTGGCCGAGGCGCTCGATCCCGACATCCTGCGGGCGTACGAGCGCAAGGCGACGGGAGAGAAATATCTGATCGATCCGACGCGCGGATGACACCCGCCCGCCCCGAGATCGATGTCGTCCTCGACCTCGTCTGCCCGTGGTGCGCGATCGGGCTACGCTCGCTCGAGATCGCGCTCGAACGGGTCGGCGGCATGGTGGACGCCGAGGTCCGTGTCCGGCCGTTCGAACTCAATCCTGACCTACCGGTGGAGGGCGAGGACGCGCGCCAGCATGTCGCGCGCAAATATGGCGTGTCGTCCGATGCGGCGCGCGCGAGTCGGACGGCGCTGCGCGAGCAAGCGCGCGCGGTCGGGCTCGAACTTGCGGGCGGCGAGGGCGCGCGCATCTGGAACACCTTCGACGCGCATCGCCTGCTGTTCTGGGCGGGGAAGGAGCGTCAGCTTGCCCTCGCCGATGCGCTGTTCCGCGCGCATCTCGAGCGCGGGGCGAGCCTTGCCGATCGCAGTGTGCTCGCCGACGTGGCGGCAGAGGCGGGGCTCGATCGCGCGGCGGCGTCGGAGGTGCTGGACGTCGGGCGTTTCGCCGACGAGGTCCGCGCCGAAGAGCGCCGCTGGCTCGCCGAGGGGGTGCGCGGCGTTCCCTATATCGTCGTCGACGACCGTTACGTGATCAATGGCGGCCAGCCGCCGGAGAAGTTCGAACGCGCGCTCCGCCACATTGCCGCCGAGGCGCGCGCCTGAACGACGCGCGCCCCGCGCCGTTCAGTCGAAACGGAACTGTGACGGGCTGATGTCGACGCTGGTCAGCCCGCTCAGCATCAGCGTCGAGTCGCCGTAGCCGATCAGCAGTCCGTCGGCGGTGTCAGTCAGCGTCAGGTCCCCGAAGTTCTGCGGCTCCTGACCGCGATCGGCGTCGAAGACGATGCGGTCGGCGCGCGAGAAGTCCGTGATCGTGTCGTGCTGCGCGAACTGATCGTCGAAGATGAAGGTGTCGGTGCCGCCGCCGCCCGACATCACGTCGTCGTCCTCGCCGCCGTCGATCCGGTCGTTGCCGGCGCCGCCCGAGATCCGGTCGGCACCGTTGTCGCCGATGATCTTGTCGTCGCCCGCGCCGCCCACGAGCAGATCGTCGCCGTCGTCGCCGTCGATCACGTCGTTGCCGCCCAGCCCGCGCAGAGTATCCGCGCCGTCGCCGCCGATCAGTCGGTCCTTGCCGTCGGTGCCGTCGCGGGTGATGAACTCGCGCGGCAGCCAGATCACCGTATCGTCCACGTCATGCGCGCGCGCGCCGCTGAGCATCGAAGTCGCCATGTGAATGTCTCCCGTCCCACACGCCCGGCCTTCGCGGCCGGACGTGATCTTGGTGGCGATTGTCACGGGATCGGTTCACCGGCGCGCAAAAAAAAAGGCTTAGGGATCTGCGTTCTGCCGCTGGGACGATCGAGCGAGGACGAATGCGACCGTGTCGCAACACGCGCGACGCACTGGTGCAAGACGGTGGCCGCACACGGGAACCCGCAATCGCCAAGGAGCGCCCCGTGACCCATGAGACCGACTATCTTCTCGAACGATCCTCGTGCGAGGCCGTCCGCGCCATCCAGTCCGCCGAGCCGAAGGTCGCCGGCATCCACCAGGAGCTCTGCCTCCTCTACACCGCCCGCGCGCTGGCGATGATCGCGGCGGAGAAGCGGCGCGCCCGCCGGGCAGGTCAGCCGGTCAGCAGCCCGGCGAGGTAACGGATCAGGTCCACGGCCGAGCCGAGGCTGATCGGCGCGAGCAGCAGCACCAGCGCATAGGCCAGGGCCAGTCGCGACACGACCCGCTCCCGCGCCGAGCGCGGCTTCGGCGCAGGGTCGGGGCGGGGCCAGGTGGAGCGGTCGTCGACGAACATCGCGGACCGAACCTGCGCCTTCACTCGGCGGCGAGCAAGTGGGTCGCGCCGCCCAGATCGACCGAGACGAGTCGGCTGACGCCCTTCTCGATCATCGTCACCCCGAACAGCCGGTGCATCCGGCTCATCGTCACCGCATTGTGGGTGACGATCAGGTAGCGAGTCGCCGTCTCGTCCGTCATGCGGTCGAGCAGGTCGCAGAAGCGTTCGACGTTGGCGTCGTCGAGGGGCGCGTCGACTTCGTCGAGGACGCAGATCGGGGCGGGGTTCGTCAAAAACACCGCGAAGATCAGCGCCGTCGCGGTCAGCGCCTGCTCACCGCCCGAAAGCAGCGTCAGCGAGCCGAGCCGCTTGCCCGGCGGCTGGGCCATGATCTCCAGCCCGGCGTCGAGCGGATCGTCCGAGTCGACCATCGCGAGATGCGCCTGCCCGCCATCGAACAGCGTGGTGAAGAGGCGTCGGAAATGCGCGTCGACCGCCTCGAACGCCGCGCGGAGCCGCTGGCGGCCCTCGCGGTTGAGAAGTGCGATCGAGCCGCGCAGTTCGGCAACGGCTTCGCCCAACTCGGCGCGGTCGGCCGCGATCTGCGCCGCCGCACCCTCAAGCTCGGCCAACTCCCGTTCGGCGACGAGGTTGACCGGGCCGATCCGTTCGCGCTCGCGCATCAGACGGTCGTGACATGCCGACTCGTCCGCGGGCGCACGGACGTCCGCGCTGTCGAACCCCGCTCTCACGGGCAGCACCGGTGCGGGGCATTCGAACCGC
This sequence comes from Sphingomonas sp. SP6, assembly GCF_058313435.1. Classification (NCBI taxonomy): domain Bacteria; kingdom Pseudomonadati; phylum Pseudomonadota; class Alphaproteobacteria; order Sphingomonadales; family Sphingomonadaceae; genus Sphingomonas; species Sphingomonas sp. SP6. Next base: position 305,855 of record NZ_JBZFLG010000003.1, on the reverse strand, counting down.
TCGCCCGCGACGCGACCCATCTCGAGGCGGCGGAGTTCGTGGTTCTCGACCCGCGCGACGGCGCCGGCGCGCGCCTCTCGGGCGGCAGCGAGCGCCTCGGTCGCGTCGCGGACGGCGGCTTCGGCGGCACGGACGGCGACATCGGCGGCGCGCTCGCCGACGGCGAGGGCCTCGGCGGCGGCGCGCGCCGCCTCGTGCGCGTCGCTCTCATGGGCGATCTGCGCGTGTAGCGCCGCCGGGCTTTCCGCGATGGTCTCCCGCTCGGCGGCGAGCGCGGCGGCGCGCTTGGCCATCTCGGCGATCCGGCGGGCGGCGTCGCCGGCGCGGGCGCGCCAGCTTTTCGCTTCGGCGTCGGCGCCGGCTCGGCGCTCGCGGTCGGCGGCGAGCGCGCGCGCCGCCGCCGCCTGTGCGGCGCGGGCGCGGGCAACGGCATCGCGCGCGGCCTGCGCTCCGTGATGGAGTCGCTGGACCTCGCTCGCGACATCACCGCCATCGGGAAGCGCCGCGCGCGCGGCGGCGGCCGCGTCATGCTCGACCTGCGCCTCGCCGGCCTCGGCCTCGGCGCGGCCGGCGCGGGTCTCGAGGTCGGCGCTTTGGCCGGTCAGGCGATCGAGCGCTGCGGCGGCACGGTCGGCCCGTGCGGCGGCCTCGCGCGCCTTGGTCTCTGCGGTGGCGAGCGCAGTGCGGGCGAGTCGCCCCGCTTCGCGGACGTCGGCGATGTCGCGCTCGGCAGAAGCGAGGTTCGTCTCAGCGGTCGCAACGGCGGCGCGAGCCGGTGGAAGCGCCGCCTCGATGGCGGAAAGGCGGTTGAGCCGTTCCAGCCGCTCGGCGGCGGCCGCGCCCGAGCCTTCGGCGACGAACCCGTCCCAGCGGCGGAGGGTGCCCGATCGCGTGACCAGACGTTGGCCGGGGGCGAGCGTGCGGGCGTCGTCCGCCTCGACCGCGATCACCTGCGCGAGCCGCCGGGCGAGAGCAGGCGGCGCGGTGACGCTGGGGGCGAGCGCGTCCTTCGCGCACGCTTCATCGCCCTCGGCCCCGCGCCATGCCGCGAGCGGCGCGTCGAGATCGTCCCCGAGCGCGGCGGCGAGCGCGCGTTCGTAGCCCGGAGCCGCGCGGACATGGTCGAGCAGCCGGTCGCGGCCGCCGCGCCTCGTCGCCCGCTCGAGCGCTGCGGCCTCGCTTTCGAGTGCGGCGAGGTCGGCGCGAGCGGCGGCGCGGCCGGACTGGGCGGCGTCGCGCCGTGCCGTGGCCGCCCGCTCGGTCGTCTCGGCCTCCGCGATCTCGGTGCGAGCGGCTTCGGCGCTGATCGCGGCTGCGCGGGCTTCAACGAGCGCGCGGTCGCGGTCGGCGGCGAGCGGATCGGGGGCAGGCAGGGCGGCGAGCGCGGCGCGAGCGTCGGCGAGCGCGCGGGTGGTGCGATCCAGCCGGGTACGCGCCGCCGCCACCGCCGCGTCCGCCACCCGTCGTTCCGCCGCCTCCTCAGCCTGGCGCGCGAGACCCTGGGCCAGCGCCACCTCGGCATCGCGCGCGATCCGCTCGGCGGCGGCGACCTCGGCGTCGCGCGCGGGCAGCGCGGCCGAGGCGACCGCGATCCGTGATTCGAGCGCCTTCGCTTCGTCGGTGAGCCGGGCGAGCGCGGCAGCGGCGTCTTCGGCGAGCACGCCCTCGCGCCCGCGATCGGCGGCGAGCCGCGCCGCGGTGTCGGCGAGTTCGGCGAGGCGGCGCTCGGCGGCGGCCTTCTCGCTTCGCAGGCCGGCGAGCGCACGGGCGACCTCGCCGGCCCGGTCGCGCGCGGCAAGCGCGGCGGCACGGGCGTCGATGGACCGGATAGCCGCCGCCTCCTGCTCGGCGGCGGCGGCCTGGTGCGCCTCGGCGGCGGCGGCGACCTGCCGTTCGGCCTCCATCGCCTCGGCCTTGGCGACGTCGGCGGCGGTCGCCGCCTCGCGCCAGCGCGCGAAGATCATCCGCGCCTCGGCCACGCGGATCTCGTCCGAGAGCATGCGGTAGCGCTCGGCCTGGCGTGCCTGACGTCGCAACGCGGCGGCGCGCGCGCCCTGATCGGCGACAAGCGCGTCGATGCGTTCGAGGTTGGCTTCGGTGGCACGCAGCTTCGCCTCGGCGTCACGCCGGCGGACGTGAAGTCCCGAGATCCCCGCCGCCTCCTCCAGCATCGCGCGCCGGTCCGCGGGCCTGGCGGCGATCACCGCGCCGATCCGATTCTGGCTGACCAAAGCGGGCGAGTGCGCACCGGTCGCCGCGTCGGCGAACAGCAGCGCGACGTCCTTCGCGCGGACGTCCCGACCGTCGATCCGGTAGGCGGAGCCCGCCCCGCGCTCGATCCGGCGGACGATCTCGCGATCGTCCCCGTCGACCTCGGCGAGGATCGAGACCTCGGCGAAGTCGCGCGGCGGGCGGGTTGCCGTGCCGGCGAAGATCACGTCCTCCATCCCGGCGCCGCGCAGCGACTTCGGGCTGGCCTCGCCCATCGTCCAGCGCAGCGCCTCGAGCAGGTTGGACTTGCCGCAGCCGTTGGGTCCGACGACCCCGGTCAGCCCCGGCTCGATCCGGAGATCGGCCGGATCGACGAAGCTCTTGAAGCCGGCAAGGCGGAGGCGCTTGATCTGCATCGGGTCCGGCGCGAGCCTATCGCGCCGGTGGCCCGTGTCGAGGGTTACGCGCCCGCGGCCTTCAGCGCCTGTTCAACCTGCGGCCAGCTGACGATGTTCTCGAGCCGCTGGCCGTTCAGGAAGAAGGTGGGCGTCCCCGTCACGCCCTGCTCGTCCATCGCCTTTTGCGACAGATCGGTGATCTCCTTGATCAGCTTGGGATCGGCGAGGCAGGCGCGCGCCTGCTGTTCGGGGACGCCGCGCTGCTTGAGGAAGTCGATGTAGCCGAGGTGCTCGACCCAGGCGACCGCCTGCTGCTGCGGAGGCCGGCCCTGGATGCTCTGCTGGAACGGCGCCGCATTCTCGAGCTTGTCGAGAAAGGCGGGCTGTTCGAGGTACATCTGCTCGAGGATCGGGAAGAACGGCGCGGCGCCGGCGCAGTGACCGAGGGTGGCGACGCCCAGGTCCGGCGCGTGAACCATGAAGTCGCGGAACTCGTAGGAGACCTTGCCTGACTTGACGTAGGTCTGCTCGAGCGGCTGCATCCCGGTCTGGCCGAACGCGCCGCAGGTCGGGCAGGTGCGCGAGCCGTATTCGACGAGCTTCAGCTTGGCGTCGGGATTGCCCATGACATAGCCGTTCTCGGCGGTCTTCGAGACGACCTGGGTCCAGTCCTGCCCGGCGGGAGCGGTGACCGCGGTGACCGAATTGGCCGGGGCGCTGATGTTGCCGGCCGTGTCGGACCCGCCGCAGGCGGCGAGCGCCAGCGCGAGCGTGGCGGTGAGGGCGAGATGACGCATGGAAGGGACTCCGTTACTTGGCGCCGGCGGCGCGCAGCTGAGGCTCGAGTTCGGCCCAGGTGACGTGAAGGACGAGGCGACCGTTGATCTCGAACGCCGGGGTGCTGTCGACGTCGCCTCGCACCTGCGACGCCATCTTGGCGACCGCCTGGATGTTCGCGTCGTCCTTGAAGCAGGCGTCGAGCCGAGGCGCGGTCATGCCCGCCTTGCGGGCGATGTCGGACAGGCCGGACCTGTCGGCGAAGGCGCGGGCGCGGGCCTGGTTGCTCGGCAGCCCGGCGACCGCGCCCGACTGGTCGTAGTCGGCGGCACGCTTGTACCAGTCGTCCTGTGCGGCATAGACCGCCCGGTGATATCTGGGAAAGTCCCGCGGCCCGATGCAGTGCGCAAGGATCGCGGCGACGAGGTCGATCTTGTCGTGGAGCTGGTTGCGGATCTCGACGCTGGTCGAGCCCGACCGCACCATCCGACCCATCAGCACGTCGTGACTCTGCTCGACGAAGTGCCGGCAGTGCGGGCAGGTGTAGCTGACGTATTCGACCAGCTTCACCTTGGCGGCGGGGTTGCCGATCACATAGCCGCCCGGAGTCGCGCGGGCGACGGTGGTCCAGTCGCGCGCCGGGGCGGCGAAGGCGACGGTCGCGAGGAACAGCGAGACGAGGACGGCGAGGCGGCGGCGCATCATTTCACCTGCGGAAGGCCGGAGGTCGCGGCGACCCCCGCGGCGAGCGCTTCGAGCACCGCCTTCAGTTCGGGATCGCCGATCGTCTTCAGGCTGTCGCCGAGTTCGACCGGCACGGGCTTCAGCGACGAGGGGGCGCGTCGTTCGGCGCGGACCGGGAGTTCGCCGTGGCGGATCGTCACCTTGGCGACCGCTTCGTAGCCGAAGAAGCGGTTCACCCGCTCGATGATCTCGGGCAGGATATGCTGGATCGTCACCGCATGCGCGCCGCGGACGGTGATCGTCAGCGTCCCGCCGTCCTTCTTGCCGATCGGAAAGCGCAGCGATTCGGGGGCGCTGACCGCGGCCCAGCGCCCGCCGACGATCTCTCCCCAGCGGCTGACGACCGAGGATTGGACGAAGCCGAACTTCTTGAACGCGGCGCGGCCGACGTCGGGCAGCAGCTCCGCCACCTGGCGCGGGCCGTTCCGGCGGACGGGGGGGGCCTTGTCGGGCTCTGGGACGCGACCGCGCTTGCTCACGGCTGCGCCCATGCCATAGCCCGGCCGTGCCCGCCAAGCGCCGAGATGTGTCCGAGAAGCTCCTCGCCTGGTACGACGTGCATGCGCGCGTGCTGCCGTGGCGGGCGCGGCCCGGCGAGACCTCGGATCCGTACCGGGTGTGGCTGAGCGAGGTCATGCTCCAGCAGACGACGGTCGCGGCGGTCAAGCCGCGGTTCGCGGCCTGGGTGGCGCGCTGGCCGAGCGTCGCGGCGCTCGCCGCCGCGGATGAGGCGGAGGTGATGGCCGCCTGGGCGGGGCTGGGCTATTACGCCCGCGCGCGCAATCTGGTGCGCACCGCGACGGCGGTGGCGGCCGCCGGCGCCTTCCCGCGGACCGAGAACGGGCTGCGGATGCTGCCGGGGCTGGGCGCCTATACCGCGGCGGCGGTGGCGGCGATCGCGTTCGGCGAGCGCGCGGTGGTGGTCGACGCCAACGTCGAGCGCGTGGTCGCCCGGCTGTTCGCGATCGAGGCCAAGGGGCCGGCGATCCGCGAGGCTGCCGGTGCGATCACTCCGGAGGCGCGCGCGGGCGACTTCGCGCAGGCGATGATGGATCTGGGCTCGGGCGTCTGTACGCCGCGCGCGCCCAAATGCCTGCTGTGCCCGCTGCGTGAGGAGTGCGCCGGGTTCGCCGGCGGCACCCCGGAGGCATACCCGGCCCGGAAGGCGAAGGCCGAACGACCGCAGCGATATGGGACGGTGTTCTGGATCGAGCGCGCGGGCGCGGTGATGCTGGTCCGCCGTCCGCCGCGCGGGCTCCTCGGCGGGATGCGGGCGTTGCCGACCGGACCATGGACCGATGCGCCGCCCGGGCTGGGCGGCGGGCCGGACGGCCGCGGCTGGCGGATCCTGCCCACGACCGTCGCTCACGTCTTCACCCACTTCCGCCTAGAACTCGCGCTTGCGGTGGCGGAGCGAGACGCGCAGACGGCGGCGACGGGAGAATGGTGGCCGATCGACCGCCTGAGCGAGGCCGGGCTGCCCGGCGTCTTCGCCAAGGCGGCCGATGCGATACGGAGAGCGCGATGAAGGTTCTGGTCGGTTCCACGGCGCTGATCGCGCTGCTCGCAGGCGGGGCGGCGCTCCGTGCGCAGACCGCGGCCCCGCCGCCGGCCGCTCCCGCGCAGGTCGCGCCCGCACAGGCGGCGGCGCTCCTGCCGAACACGCAGGCGTTGTTCACGTCTCTCGTCGCCGAGAACAAGATGCCCGGCATCGTCGGCGCGTTCGGGGTGGGCGACCTGCCGACGATCTTTCCCGCCGCCGGTCGGATCGGCGACGAGCCGGGTGCCGCGCCCGCGGGGCCGGACTCGCTCTACCGTGTCTATTCGATGACCAAGCCGATCACCGCCTTCGCGGCGATGATCCTGATCGAGGAGGGGAAGATCGGGCTCGACGACCCGCTCTCGAAATACTTTCCCGCCTTCAAGACGATGCGGGTGCTGACCAGCCCCGACACCTCGCTCGCCAGCGTGCCCGCGACGTCGCCGATCACGATCCGCGAGCTGCTGACCCACACGTCCGGCCTCAGCTACAACATCCTCGCCAAGGGGCCGCTGCTGGCGGAATACGAGCGGCTCGGCCTCCTGCCCGGCGCCATTGAGGCGAGATCGGAGGCGAAGGCGCGGCTCGTCCGCCCCAAGTCGCTCCAGGAGTTCGCGAACCGCGTCGCGCAGGCGCCGCTGATCGCGCAGCCGGGGACGGCGTGGAACTACTCGATCGGCCTCGACGTGATGGGCGCGGTGATCGAGAAGGCGAGCGGGATGCCGTTCGACCGCTTTCTCCAGATACGCATCTTCACGCCGCTGAAGATGACCTCGACCTTCTTCACCGTGCCGGCATCCGAGGTGAAGCGGCTGTCGACCAATTATGTCTTCGTCGGCGAGCAGCGGACCCCGCTCGATCCGGCGGCGACGTCGGTGTTCCTGCAGCCGCCCAGCTTCCCCTACGGCGGCGCCGGGCTGGTGTCGTCGGCGCGCGACTACGATCGGTTCCTCCACATGATCCAGGATGGCGGCACGCTGGACGGGGTGCGCATCCTCAAGCCCGAGACCGTTGCCCTCGCGACTTCGAACCTGCTGCCGCCGGGCGTCTTCTTCACCAATGTCGACGGGACGAGCGGGACGACGGGGACCAAGATGGGCTTCGGCGCGGGCGGGTCGGTCGCGATCGACGATCAGCCGAACGGGCGTTCCAAGGGCACCTACGGCTGGGGCGGAGCGGCGGGAACGATCGCCTGGGTCGATCCGAAGAAGCATTTCAGGGGGACGGTGATGGTCCAGTTCGTGCCCGACAAGATGTGGAACCTGCGCGCCACGGTGCCGGCGGCGCTGCTGAAGGACGCCGCGCGGTATCGCCCGCAATGAAGACAGCGCCCGGCTTCACCGGCGGCACGCTCGACCGCGCCGATCACCTCCGCCACGATCCCGCCGGGGTCGCCGCGGCGATGGGCAACTGGCAGGCGCGGCTGCTCCGACTGCATGAGGGGCAGCCCGAGATCGCCGACGACGGTCGGCTGACCTGGACGATGCTGACCGAGGCGCCGGACGAGGCCGAGTTCGTGCTATTGGGGCTCGACAACGGCCGCCCCCGGTTCGCCGCGCTGCTCCCCGACGCCGGACCGATGGCCGGGTTCCGCAGCCCGCAGCTGATGGCGGCGCTGGGCGGGATGCAGCCGGGCGAGGCGGCGATCTATGCCGCGGCACGCAGCGTACTCGACTGGCACGCCCGCCACCGCTTCTGCGCCAATTGCGGCGCAGGGACCGCGACGTTCCGCGCCGGCTGGGGCCGCAGATGCCCGGCCTGCGCGACCGAGCACTTCCCGCGGGTCGACCCGGTGGTGATCATGATCGCCGAGCATGAGGGCCGCGCGCTGCTCGGACGCCAGCCGGCATGGCCGGCCGGGCGCTACTCCGCGCTCGCCGGCTTCCTGGAGCCGGGCGAGTCGATCGAGGAGGCGGTCGCACGCGAGATCGGCGAGGAGGCAGGGGTTCGGGTGACGGACGTCCGCTACGTCGCCAGCCAGCCCTGGCCGTTTCCGTCGCAGCTGATGATCGCCTGCGTCGCCCGGGCCGAGGACGATGCGATCACCCTCGACACGAACGAGCTCGAGGATGCGATCTGGGTGGGGCGCGACGAGGTCCGCGCGGCGCTCGCCGGCGGCGACGCGCCGTTCATCGCGCCCCCGCCTTACGCCATCGCGCATACGCTGTTGGCCGAATGGGCCGACGAACGGCACTAAACGCATCGTGGGTCGTTGGGCCGCCGAAACGTCACCATCGGAGACCGACCATGAACGAAGACACCGCCACCGGCGCCGCGAACGACATCACGGGCAAGGTCAAGGAGACCGCCGGCTCGGTGACCGGCGATCGGTCGCTCCAGGCGAACGGGATCGTCGATCAGGTCAAGGGCGCGATCCAGAAGACCATCGGCGGGGTCGCGGGCGACAACACGCCCGGCGTCGGCGGCACCGTCGACAAGGCGCGTCAGTTCGCCAAGGACCGCCCGTGGGCGGCGGCGGCCGCCGCCGGCGTCATCGGCCTTGCGATCCTGAACACCCTGCGCGGCAAGGGCCGGGCCTGACGAACGCGGGAGGTCAGCCCTCCCGCACCCGTAACGCCTCGACGCGCTGCCGGAACTCCTCCGGCAGCGTGTCGCCGCTTGTCGCGTTCATTACGATCGTCGTGTCGCAGGTCGCGATCGCGCGGCCCGACTGGATCATGACCGCCAGCAGGTCCCAGCTGCGCCGCCCGATCGCGCCGACCCCCAGGCCGATCTCGACATCGTCCGGGAAGCTGCCCTCGGCGAGATAGTTGATCTCGTTGCGCGCGACGACCGCGCGCATCCGGTCGTCGCCGCGCAGCGCCCGGCCGAGCCGGTAATTGAACCGGACCCGTGCCGTCTCGAACAGCGCCGCGAACGCGACGTTGTTCAGGTGGCCCATCGTGTCGAGGTCCTGGAACCGCGTCTGGACGGTCTCGATCTCGGGATAGGCGTCGCGCACGAGGCGCCATGGAGCGGGGCGGGGCATTGGCTTCACCGACTAGCGGAAACCGACATGGGGCAAAGCCCCATGTCGTCGGACGCGGCGGCGAACCGCCGCGCCGGCCGGCTCCGCACGTGAGGCGCGCAGCGTGCGCGCTCTCCGTGCTTCAGCGCGGCGCCATCCGGATTGCGCCGTCGAGGCGGACGTCCTCGCCATTGAAATAGCCGTTCTCGACCATCAGCACCGCGAGCGACGCATATTCCTCCGGGTTGCCCAGCCGCTTGGGGAAGGGGACCGAGGCGGCGAGCGCGTCCTTCACGTTCTGCGGCGCGCCCTGGAGCAGGGGCGTGTTGAAGATGCCGGGCAGGATCGTGTTGACCCGGATGCCCTCGCCCATCAGATCGCGCGCGATCGGCAGGGTCATGCCGACGACGCCGCCCTTCGACGCCGAATAGGCCGCCTGGCCCATCTGCCCGTCCTCGGCCGCTACGCTGGCGGTGTTGACGATCGCGCCGCGCTCGCCGTCTTCCTGCGGCTCGAGCGTCAGCATCCCGGCCGCCGACTTGGCGATGCAGCGGAAGGTGCCGACGAGGTTGATCTGGATGATCCAGTTGAACGCATCGAGCGGAAAGTGCTTGATCGAGCCGTCTTCCTTCGAACGGCTGGCGGTCTTGATCGCGTTGCCGGTGCCGGCGCAGTTGATCAGGATCCGCTCCTGCCCATGCGCCTCGCGCGCCTTGGCGAAGCCGGCGTCGACCGAGGCCTCGTCGGTGACGTTCACCTTGCAGAACACGCCGCCGAGTTCGGCGGCCATCGCCTCGCCCTTCTCCTCCTGGAGATCGAAGATGGCGACCTTGACGCCCTTGGACGCGAGCAGCTTGGCGGTGGCGGCACCAAGCCCGGAGGCGCCGCCGGTGACGACGGCGGCGACGGTATTATCGAGTTTCATGAAATCCCCTCTCTAAGGTCCGCCATCCCGGCTTTCGCCGGGATGGCGGGGAACGTTACGCAGCGGCCTTGGCGTCTTCGCCCTGCCAGTCGCAATTCTCGATGATCGTGACGTTGGCGACGCCGCCGCCCTCGCACATTGTCTGGAGCCCGTAGCGACCGCCGCGGCGACGCAGTTCGTGGACCAAAGTCGCCATGAGCTTGGTGCCGCTCGCGCCGAGCGGGTGGCCGAGCGCGATCGCGCCGCCGTTGACGTTGAGCTTGTCCGGGTTCGCGCCGGTGTGCTTGAGCCACGCCATCGGCACGCTCGCGAACGCCTCGTTGACCTCGTACAGGTCGATGTCGTCGATCGACAGCCCGGCCTTCTTCAGCGCCTTGTCGGTCGCGAACAGCGGTTCTTCGAGCATGATCACCGGGTCGCCCGCCGTGACGGTGAGCGAGACGATCTTCGCCAGCGGCTTGAGGTCGTACTCCTTGAGCGCCTTCTCGCTGACGATCAGCACCGCACTCGCGCCGTCACAGATCTGCGACGAGGAGGCAGCGGTGAGCACGCCCTCCTCGGACAGCTTCTTGACGTTCGCCATCCCCTCGGGGCTCGCGTCGTAGCGGATGCCCTCGTCGGCGGTGTGCTGTTCCGCGCCATCGGCGGTCTCGATCTCGACCGGGACGACCTCGTCCTTGAACTTGCCACCTTGCGTCGCGGCGACGGCCTTGCGGTGGCTGCCCAGCGAATAGTCGTCGAGCTGTTCGCGGTTGAAGCCGTGCTTCTTGGCGATCATCTCCGCGCCCGCGAACTGGCTGAAGTTGATTCCAGGGAACTTCTCCTCGAGCCTGGGCGACTTGTTCTTGCCGAGCCCGGCGTCGTAGAACAGCTTGTAGGTCGAGCCCATCGGCACGCGGGTCATGCTCTCGACACCGGCGGCGATCACCACGTCCTGGGTGCCCGACATCACCGCCTGCGCGGCGAACTGGATCGCCTGCTGCGATGAGCCGCACTGGCGGTCGATCGTGACGGCGGGGGTCGACTGCGGCAGGTTCTTGGCCGCGAGCACGGCGTTGCGCCCGACCTGCCCGGCCTGCTCGCCGCCCTGGCTGACGCAGCCCATCACCACGTCCTCGATCGCTTCACCGGGGATCCCGGTGCGCTCGACGAGGGCGTCGAGCACCTTGGCGGCGAGATCGACCGGATGCACGCCGGCAAGCCGGCCGCCGCGGCGGCCCCCCGCGGTGCGGACCGCGTCGACGATATAGGCGTCTGCCACTTCCGACTCTCCATAACAGATGTTATCCCGCCCTCATTTGCGCAGTTCGACGCGCGCTTCAAGAGGGTGATGCATGGACGTGAAGGATGCCGTGGCGGCGCGACGGTCGGTGCGCGGGTTCCTCGATCGGGAGGTCGCGCCGGAGCTGCTCAAGGATCTGGCGGTGCGCTCGGCGCGCGCGGCGACGGGTGGGAACATCCAGCCTTGGCACGTCGACATCGTCCACGGCGGATCGATGCGCGAGCTGAAGACGATCATGGCGGGCAAGATCGAGCGCCGCGAGAAGGAAACGCCCGGCTACGACATCTATCCCAAGGAGATGGCCGACCATTACCGCGCCCGCACCTTCGCGATCGGCGAGGAGATGTACGGGCGCCTCGGCATCCCACGCGAGGACAAGAAGGCGCGGGCGATCTGGTTCGCCCGCAACTTCCAGTTCTTCGGCGCGCCGGCGGCGTACTTCGTCACGGTCGACCGGCGCATGGGGCCACCGCAATGGGGCGACCTGGGGATGTACCTTCAGACGCTGATGCTGCTCGCGGTCGAAGCCGGGCTCGCGACCTGCCCGCAGGAATGCTGGGCGGTGTTCCCCGAAACGGTCGAGCGTTTCCTGGGAACGCCGCCGGAGCGGATGCTCTTCTGCGGGGTCGCCATCGGCTACGAGGACGAGACCGATCCGGCGAACCAGACGCGGAGTGCGCGCGCGCCGGAGGAGGAGTGGCTGACCGTAAAGGGGTGACATCGCCCTCTCCCGCACACGGGATAGGGCTTAGTCTACGAACACCGCCGCGCGCTTCTCCATATTGGCGCGCACGGCCTCGATCTGGTTGGGTGAGCGCATCAGCTTCAGCTGCTCTTCGCTTTCGGCCTGAAGCGCGGCGGGGGCGCCCTCGTCGGCGATGAAGTTGAAGAGACGCTTGGCCGCCTTGACCGCATCGGGGTTGCGCCCGGCGATCTCGGCGGCGAGCGCCATCGCCGCCGCATGCGGATCGTCCGAAAGGCGCGTCACCAGTCCGTAGCCGAACGCTTCCTCGCCGGAGAACTCGCGCGCGGTGTAGGTCAGCTCGCGCAGGACGTCCTCACGCGCCAGCCGTCCCCACAAAGCATAGCCGCCCATGTCGGGGACCAGCCCCCAATAGGTCTCGCGGATCGACATGCGGGTCGCGGGATGGGCGATGCGGATGTCCGCGCCCGAGAGGACCTGAAAGCCGCCCCCCATCGCGACGCCGTGGATCGCGGCGATCACCGGCATGGGAAGCTGCCGCCAGCCCCAGGCGACCTGCTGCGCGCGGTTGGCGGGACCGTGGGTGCGCTCGGCCAGTCCCATCCCCGAGCCGCCGCCCGCCATCGACGCCATGTCGAGCCCGGCGCAGAACGCGCGCCCCTCGCCCGAAAGGACCGCGACGCGGACATCCTTCATTCCGGCGAGTTCGTCGATCGCGGCGACGATGCCTTCGAACATTGCCGGATCGAGCGCGTTCATCTTGTCGGCTCGGGTCAGGCGGACGTCGGCGACGCCGCCCTCGACGGTGATGCGGACGCGGTCGTTCATGGCAGCCCTCTCCTGATCGGTTGAGGACAGGGCTAGCGATCTAAAGCGATCGCTTCAACTCCCCCTCGCGCGTGGGGGGGAGAGGACAAGAAGGCTCAATGCGCCCCCGCGCCCGTTTCCACTTTTTCCACCCAGTAAGGGAAGAAGGCCGGCTGCCGCGACGACCAGCCGGAGGCGGTCGCCGCCGCCTCGCTGATCGACTGGAGCAATTTGCGCCGCAGTTCCGGATGAAGGTGCGGCAGCGCCGCCGCCGCGCAGAAGGCACCGGGCAGCCACGGCCGCACCGTCGCGCCGACCAGCCGCTCGTAAAGGAAGCGATAGGCGGAAAAGGTGGTCAGCCGGCCCTGGCCCAGATCGAAGGCGGTCACCGTGATCAGCGGCGCCATGAACGGCTCGATCGCATCGAGCCCGCTGTCGTCGGGAACGAGCGCGCGGACCTCGGGCAGGCGATCGTAGAGCCGCGCCTGCGCGCGGATGCTCGCCGCCTCCACCACGTCGCGCGACCAGCGGCCCAGCGCATCGTCCCGGTCGAGCCCGATATCCAGGCTGCGGCGGATGTAGCGCTGGGTCGACGATGCAAACCCCGCGAACTCCTTCATTTCGGCCAGCGTCATCGCGCCTTCGGCCGGCTTCGACTTGGCACCCATCTCGACCACCCCGCCCCACGCCGTTGAACGGAGCCGACTATCGGCCAGGATGGTTAACGCACCCCTTAACCGCGTGTCGTCTCCGGTTCAGCAAGGGACCATGAAAGCTTGCCGCGGCGCAACATCGGTTGCGACGAACCGAGTCCAGCCGCAACGCTCGACATGGCCGGTGTCACTTTCGCGCAACAATCCTGCCGATGATCAAGCATCCTGCTGCCGCTCGGCTTCTTCCGAATACCCGGAGGAGGCCGGGGGCTCGGCGCCGGCGCCGGGCTGCGTCTGGGCGGGCGGGTCGGAGGCGTCCATCGACTCGTCGAGCGCGTTGTCGAGCCGCGCGTCCTCGCTCGCCGGATTCTTCTCGAGCCGGCGCGCGATCGACTTGTCCTGCCCTGCCTCCTGGCGGCCGTCGGCGGCGAGCTTGTCGTCCACCGGCTCGGCGGGGGCGACCGCCAGGCTGTCGATGGCGGCGGGGTCCATTCCGGTGTCTGCGGTCACGAGCGGCTCTCCTGTGTTGCCGGTCCACAACGACCCGTCGCGGCGCGCGTTCCTATCCGTCGCGGCGGACCGAGACCCGCTGCGCGACCATCCGCGCCTCGCCGAAGATGGTCATGAAGGCGATGTCGGTCGCGTCGCGACCGACCGCCACCCGCGCGATCTCGTCGGCACGTGCCATTCCGGTCGGGTCGACCAGCCGCCAGGCGCCGTCCAGCCAGAGTTCGGCCACGGCGTGGAAGTCGGGCGGATCGACACCGGGCGCATAAGCGGAGACGCAGCGCGCCGGGATCTCGGCGGCGCGCGCCAGCGAGACGAGAAGATGGGCGAAGTCGCGGCATACGCCCCGGCGCTCGGCGAAGGTGAGGAGGGCGCCGCCGCCGGGGCCCGTCACCGGCGGTCCGTAATCCACCGAGGTCCGAACCCACTCCGCCAGCGCCGCGGCGAGCGCGCCGCCGGCGAGGCCGGGAAACTCGCGGCGGACGAAATGCTCGAACGGATCGACCTCGCAGTAACGGCTAGGCAGAAGGTAGCCGATCGCCTCGGCGGGAAGCGCGCGCGCCGGCGTGGCGGGCAAGGCCTCCAGCGCGATCGGCTGTCGCGACACCTCGACCAGCGCGGCGTAGCTCGCGGTCAGCCGCCGGTCGCCGCGCGCGAGGGTGATCTGGCCGACGCCGTCGTGGCCCGGGATGGCGCGGATCGCATGGTCCGAGCCGAGAACGAGCGACTGATGGAGGAGCCGCTGGTCCGCGCCCGCCGCCGCCTCGATCTGGAGGAGCACGTCGGCGGGCTCGGGAAAGGCATAGTCGAGGAAGGCGTCGATCCGCAGGCGCATGGATCGACCATATAGGAAAAGCCCGGCGAGTCTCCCCGCCGGGCCTCCCGATTACGTTGGTTCGCTGGAGCTCACTCGCGCTGGCCCATGAACGAGAGCAGGAACTGGAACATGTTGACGAAATCCAGATACAGCTGGAGCGCACCCATGATCACGGCCTTGCCCTGCATGTCGCTGCCCGCGACCCGGTCGTAAGTCAGCTTGATCGCCTGCGTGTCGTAGGCGGTGAGGCCCGCGAACAGCAGCACGCCGATCGCGCTGATGACCATCGCGAACCCCGACGACTGGAACCACAGGTTCAGCAGCGAGGCGACGAGGATGCCGACCACGCCCATGATCAGGAAAGTGCCGAACGCCTGCAGATTGCGCTTCGTCGTATAGCCGTAGAGGCTGAGCGACAGGAACGCGACCGAGGTGGCGAAGAAGGTGATCGCGATCGACGACCCGGTGTAGCGGAGGAAGATCGTCGACATCGAGACGCCCATGACGGCGGCGAACGCCCAGAAGATCGCCTGCGCCGCGCCGGTCGACAGCCGGGTGATGCCGAAGCTCAGCACCATGACGAACGCGAGCGGCGAGAACATCACGATGTACTTCAGGATGCCGGGCGCCAGGAACACCTGCGCCGCCAGGCTGTCGCGCCCGCCGCTCGCGAAGAGCAGCGCGACGATGCCCGTCAGCAGCACGCCCGACGCCATGTAATTGTAGACCGAGAGCATGTACGACCGCAGCCCCGCGTCGTACGCGACGTCGCGCGTGCGGGCGGCGCCGAAAGGCATCGCGCTCGGCCGGGGATCAGACCAGTTGGCCATCGAAAATCAAGCTCCTCTGCCCGGCCACGAAGAGGCCGGTTGCGTCCGAATATCGCCCCCGGCACGACGTATTTCAAGCGGGGTCGGAGGAGCCGGATCGCGCCGGAAACAGTTCGTCACACCATGCACCGCCTGTTCGTCGCCCTGCGCCCGCCGCCCCATGTCCGCGATCGCCTCGCCGCGACGATGGCGGGGGCGCCCGGCGCGCGCTGGCAGGACGATGCGCAGCTCCACCTGACGGTGCGCTTCGTCGGCGCGGTCGATGGCCGGATGGCGGAGGAGATCGCTGCGGCCCTGTCGGGGATCGCCGCACCCGCGCCCGAGGTGGCGATCGCCGGGGTCGGCCGGTTCGAGCGGCGGGGGCGGACCGAGGCGCTGTGGGCCGGGGTGACGCCGCACGACGCGCTGGCCGCGCTCCACCGCAAGGTCGATCACGCGCTGGTCCGCTGCGGGCTGGAGCCCGAACGCCGGGCCTATCTGCCCCACGTCACGCTGGCCCGCTTCGCGCGGTCCGCCGGCGGCGAGGGGGTCGCGCGCTGGCTGGCGGACCATGCCGCGCTCGCGTCGCCGCCGTTCGCGCTCGACCGGCTGATCCTGTTCGAGAGCACGCTCGGCGGCGAGGGCGCGCGCTACGATGCGGTCGCGCAGTGGCCGCTCTCGGGAACCGGACGCGCCTCCCGCGCTTCTAGCAGCCGCGACAGACCGAAGAGGATTCCCATGCCCGCCAGCCAGCTCGAAATCGACGACGCCAGCGTGTTCGACAACATCGACGCCGAGCAGGTGGAGTTCAGCGGCGAAGTCGACGGCGACGAACGCGAGTTCGTCGTCCAGTACGACGTGCTCGAGGCGTTGTCCGGCGATCCGCCCGAGGGCGACGCGCAGGATACGTTCAACCGCTTCAGCGACACGATCGTCGAGGCGGCGCTGACCGCGCTTGCGCGCAATCCAGACGCCAACCCGGTGATCGTCAGCGAGAACGACCTGGAATAGCGACGCCGATCCCGTTCGCGCGATCGACGCGGACGACCAGCGTTTCGTCGCCGAGCGCCAGCCGCAGTTCGAAGCCGTCGGCGCCGTTCCAGTCGGCGGCGGTCATCGGCGCGCCGTCGAGCCGCGTCCACGCCGCATCGTGGCGGATCGCGGGATCGCCGAGGGCGGGATAGGCGGCACGGACGGCGGCGAGGTCGGCGACATCCTCCTCAAGCTCGCGGTCGCGGCCTTCCCAGTCGAGCCAGCCGAGTTCGTCCTGCGCATAGGCGTTGTTGTTGCCGGCGTGCGTCCGTCCGAACTCGTCGCCGGCGGTGAGCATGATCGTCCCGCGCGAGGCGAACAGCGTTGCGAGCAGCGCGCGGCGATCGCGGGCGCGACCGGCGGTGACCACCGGATCGTCCGTCTCGCCTTCGATGCCGCTATTCCAGCTGACCTCGTCGGCATGGCCGTCGCGTCCGCCTTCGCCGTTCGCCTCGTTGTGGCGGTGCGCATAGGCGACCGTATCGGCGAGCGTGAAGCCGTCGTGCGCGGCGACGAAGTTGACGGTGCGGGTGCGCGTCTCGCCGAAGATGTCGGGCGAGCCCGACAGCCGCATCGCCAGGTCGCCCGCCCGCAGGTCGCCCCGCCAGAAGCGGCGGACGTCGTCGCGGAAGCGGTCGTTCCATTCGAGCCAGGTCGCCGGGAACCGGCCGAGGTTGTACCCGCCGGGGCCGATGTCCCACGGCTCGGCGATCATGATGCGGTCGGCGAGCACCGGATCGTCGCCGATCGCGGCAAAGATCGGCGCCTGGGGATCGAAGCCGGGTGCGCGCGCGAGCACCGGGGCGAGATCGAAGCGGACGCCGTCGACCCCCGCCTGCGCGACGAAGTGGCGCAGCGTCGCCAGCGTCAGGTCGCGCACGGCGGGATGGCCGAAATCGAGCGTGTTGCCGGTGCCGGTGTCGTTGATGAGGTTGCCCGCGGCGTCGCGCGCGTAGGTGGCATCGTCGAGGCCGCGGAAGGCGAGGGTGGGGCCGTCGAGGTCGCTCTCGCCGGTGTGGTTGAAGACGAGATCGAGGATGGTGCCGATCCCGGCGTCGCGCAGGGCGGCGACGGTCTCGCGCAGCTCGCGCATCCCGCCGGGGCAGAGCCGCGGCTCGAGCGCCATCGGCACGACCGGGTTGTAGCCCCAGGCATTGACGAGGCCGAGCGGGGGCAGGTGGCGCTCGTCGATCCAGGCGACGATCGGCATGAGTTCGATGGCCGAGACATGGAGCTTGCGGAGGTGCGCGATGATGGCCGGGTGCGCGAGCGCGGCGACGGTGCCTCGGATCGCTTCCGGCACGTCGGGATTGCGCATGGTGAAGCCGCGGACGTTCAGCTCGTAGATCAGCCCGCCGTCGCGGAAAAGGCGGGGCGGGTGGATCGGAGGGAGCGGCGCGCGGACCACCGCCTTCGGGACGAGCGCGGCGGTGTCGGTGCCGGGTTGCGACAGGCTTGGATCGTAGGCGAAGGCGTGATCGAGTTCGGTGGCGTAGGGGTCGACGAGCAGTTTCGCTGCGTCGTGCGGTGCGGGACCATCGGCGCGGTAGCCGTAGCGGGCGCCCTCGCCGACGCCGTCGAGGGTGACGGACCAGGTGTCGCCCTCGCGCGCCATCGCGTGGCGGGTCTCGCGGTCAGCCTCGTCGAAGAGGCAGAGCCAGACCAAGGTGGCGCGGGGGGCGCGGACGCGGAAGGTGGTGGCGTCCGGCGCGAGTGTCGCGCCCAAGTCCTCCTCGCGACGGGGAGGGGGACCGCGAAGCGGTGGAGGGGGGTCTCCTCCTCGATCCGCTAGAGGAGGAGACCCTCCTCCGGCGCTGCGCGCCACCTCCCCGTGAACGGGAAGGATTTCAGGTGACGACATCCGGCTCGGTCCGTCCCGTATGCCGCGCGATCCCGGCGATCGCTTCCGCCGCGGCGACGATCTCCGCCAGCATTGTGCCCGTCTCCGCGTCGAGGTCGCCGCCAACCGGCTCGTAGCGTTCGAGATACACCCGCAAGGTCGCGCCACTCGTTCCCGTACCCGAGAGCCGGAACACGACGCGCGAGCCGCCCGCGAACAGCACGCGGACGCCCTGCTGCGCGCTGACCGAGCCGTCGGTCGGATCGGTATAGGCGAAATCGTCCGCGGTCTCGACCGTCAGTTCGCCGAACGCCTTGCCGGGCAGCGTCTCCAGCGACGCTCGCAGCGACGCCATCAGCGCATCGGCCTTCGCGCTCTCGACGCCCTCGTAATCGTGGCGCGCATAATAGTTGCGCCCGTACGTCGCCCAGTGATCGCGGGCGAGCCGGTCGACCGACTTGCCGGTCTTCGCCAGGATCGTCAGCCAGAGCAGCACCGCCCACAGCCCGTCCTTCTCGCGGACGTGATCGCTGCCGGTGCCGGCGCTTTCCTCGCCGCAGATCGTCGCCATGCCGGCGTCGAGGAGATTGCCGAAGAACTTCCACCCGGTCGGGGTTTCGAAGGCGGGGATGCCGAGCCTTTCCGCTACGCGGTCCGCCGCGGCGCTGGTCGGCATCGACCGGGCGATGCCCGTGAGCCCGCCGGCATAGCCCGGCGCGAGATGCGCGTTGGCGGCGAGCATCGCGAGGCTGTCCGACGGCGTGACGAAGCGCCCGCGGCCGATGATCAAATTGCGGTCGCCGTCGCCGTCCGACGCCGCGCCGAAATCGGGGGCGTTCGCACCCATCATCGTGTCGTGGAGCGCGCGGGCGTGGACGAGGTTGGGGTCCGGGTGATGCCCGCCGAAATCCTCGAGTGGCGTGCCGTTGCGGACGGTGCCCGGGGCGAAGCCGAGGCGGCGCTCGAGAATCTCGGTCGCATACGGCCCGGTGACCGCGTGCATCGCGTCGAACGCCATCGTCAGCCCGGCGCGGCGGATCGCGTCGAAGTCGAACAGCCGCTCCATCAGCGCGGCGTAGTCGGCGACGGGATCGACCACCTCGATCGCCAGCCCCTCGATCACCGTCTCGCCGAGATGGTCGATCTCGGGCGCGAAGTCGGCGATGCGATATTGGTCGATCGTCTTGGTCCGCGCGAAGATCGCCTCGGTCACGCGCTCGGGGGCGGGGCCGCCGTTCGCGACATTGTACTTGATCCCGAAATCCTCGTCCGGCCCGCCGGGATTGTGGCTCGCAGACAGCACCAGCCCGCCGATCGCGCCGCGGATGCGGATCAGGTTCGAGGCGGCGGGGGTCGAGAAAATCCCGCCCTGGCCGACGACGACGCGCCCGAAACCGTTCGCCGCCGCCATCCGGATCGCGATCGCGATCACCTCGCGGTTGAGGAAGCGCCCGTCGCCGCCGATGACGAGGGTCGCGCCCGCCTTGTCCTCCACCACGTCGAACACCGACTGGATGAAATTCTCGGCATAGTTGGGCTGCTGGAAGACACGGACCTTCTTGCGCAGGCCCGAAGTGCCCGGTTTCTGGTCCGGATACGGTGTGGTCTCGACGGATCGGATCATCGGTCCCCTCTCAAGCTCCGATACAATTCCGCATAGCGCCGCCCGCTCTCGCGCCAAGAGAAGTCGGCGCGCATCCCGTTCCTCTGCACCGCGCCCCACGCCTCGCGGTCCGCCCACAGCGCCATCGTTCGACGAAGCGCGTGGCGCAGGCCGTCGGCGGTGACGGGGGCGAACTGTATCCCCGTTGCCACCCCGGCGGCGAGCGCGGCGGCGTTGGCGTCGATCACCGTATCGGCGAGCCCGCCGGTTCGCGCCACCACCGGCACGCAGCCGTAAGCGAGGGCGTAGAGCTGGGTCAGCCCGCACGGCTCGAACCGCGAGGGGATCAGGATTGCGTCGGCGCCGCCCTGGAGCAGGTGGCTGAGCGGTTCGTCATAGCCGATCCGCACGCCGATCCGCCCGGGATGCCGCGCCGCCGCCGCGAGGAACGCCGCCTCCAGCGCCGGCTCGCCCGAGCCGAGCAGCGCGAGGCGTCCGCCCGTCGCGACGAGATCGTCGAGGCATTCGGCGAGGATGTCCATCCCCTTCTGCCAGGTCAGTCGGCTGATCACGGTGAAGACCGGGCCGTCCGCGGCTTCGAGCCCGAACATCTTCTCCACCGCGCGGGTGTTGGCGGCGCGTTTCGCCAGCGTCTTCGCGGTGTAGCGGGCGGGGAGGGCGGGGTCGGCGGCGGGGCTCCACACGGCGGGGTCGATGCCGTTGACGATGCCGCTGACGCGCTCGGCGCGGGCGGCGATCAGGCCTTCGAGGCCCATGCCGAACTCGGGCTCGCGGATCTCGACGGCGTAGCGTGGGCTGACGGTGGTGATCGCGTCCGCCGCCTCCAGCCCCGCCTTGAGAAAGCCGACCCCGCCGTAATATTCGACGCCCTCGATCGCGAACGCGCCCGCCGGGAGCCCCATCTCGTCGAAGATGCTCGCGTCGAAGCGGCCCTGGAAGGCCATGTTGTGGATCGTGACGACGCTCTTGGCGGGCGCGCCGGGGCCGGGGGCGTAGCGGAGGTAGGCGGGGGCCATCGCCGCCTGCCAGTCGTGCGCGTGGAGGACGCAATAGGCCTGCCCCTTGACGACGCCCGAGGCGAGGTCGGCGGCGGCGCGGGCGAGCGCGGCGAAGCGCCGCCAATTGTCGGGCCAGTCCTTGCCGCCGCGATCGGCGTAGAGCCCGCCCCCTCCACCCTCGACGCGCCGCGCGAACAGCTCGGGCGCGTCGAGGACGAGCAGCGGGTGCCCCGCAATCTCGCCGCCGAGCAGCCGCGCCTCGACGCCGAGCAGGTCGCGCCACCGATGCAGCGCCTTCCCCTTCACCGCGCCCGCGACCTGGGGGTAGCCGGGGATCAGCGTCGTCACCTGGATGCCGTGTTCGGAGAGCGCGGCGGGAAGCGCGCCGACGACATCGGCGAGCCCGCCGGTCTTGACGAGGGGGAATGCCTCTGAGGCGACGGAGAGGATTTTCACCTTTTATCTCCCCTGCAAGGGGAGGTGGCGCGCGCAGCGCGACGGAGGGGAGTCCCCGGCTGTGAGGGCGTACTCCGCAACACCTGGCGACACCCCTCCGTCAGCCCTTCGGGCTGCCACCTCCCCTTGCAGGGGAGGCATCGGTTCGCTCCCCTCACAACCGGTCCACCATCGGCTGGGTGATGAGCACGACCCCGCTCTCCGTCCGCCGGAAGCGCTTGGCGTCGAGCTCGGGTGCGTCTCCCACCACCAGGCCGTCGGGGATCACGACGCCGCGGTCGATCACCACCTTGCGCAGGCGCGCGCCGCGGCCGACGTGGACGTGGGGAAGCACCACCGCCTCGTCGAGCATTGCGAACGAATGACTGCGCACGCCGGTGAACAACAGCGAGCGGTGAATCGACGAGCCCGAGACGATGCAGTCGCCGGAGACGAGCGACGCCACCGCCGAGCCGCGCCGGCCGTCGACGTCGTGGACGAACTTGGCGGGTGGCGTCAGTTCCGAATAGGTCGAGATCGGCCAGGTGCGATCGTAGAGGTCGAGCTCGGGGATAACGTCGGTCAGGTCGATGTTCGCCGCCCAATAAGCGTCGATCGTGCCGACGTCCCGCCAGTAGCTCCCCGCCTCATGGGTGGAGCGGACGCAGCTCCTGGAGAACTGGTGCGCCACCGCCTTGCCGTGCTCGACGATATGGGGAATTAAATCCTTGCCGAAGTCGCGCGCCGAGCCGGGCGTCTCGGCGTCGCGGCGCAGCTGTTCCAGCAGGAATTTCGTCTGGAAGACGTAGATCCCCATCGAGGCGAGCGCCATGTCGGGCTTCCCCGGCATCGCCGGAGGATCGGCAGGCTTCTCGACGAAGGCGATGATGCGGTCGTCGGCGTCGACGTGCATCACCCCGAAGCCGCTCGCCTCCGCGCGCGGCACCTCCAGGCAGGCGACCGTCACGTCGGCGCCGGTGTCGACGTGCTGCTGGAGGATCAGTTCGTAATCCATCTTGTAGATGTGGTCGCCCGCCAGGATGACCATATATTCCGGTGCGTAGCTCTCGATGATGTCGATGTTCTGGAAGACGGCGTCCGCGGTGCCTTCATACCATTGGAACTCGCTGACGCGCTGCGAGGCGGGCAGGATGTCGAAGCTCTCGTTGCGCTCGGGGCGCAGGAAGTTCCAGCCGCGCTGGAGGTGGCGGATGAGGCTGTGCGCCTTGTACTGGGTCGCGACGCCGATGCGGCGGATGCCGGAGTTGACCGCGTTCGACAGCGCGAAGTCGATGATCCGCGACTTGCCGCCGAAATAGACCGCGGGCTTGGCGCGGGCGTCGGTCATCTCGAACAGCCGGCTGCCGCGGCCGCCGGCGAGCACATAGGCCATCGCATCGCGCGCGAGCGGGTGTCGAAACTGGTCCATCCCCATCTCCTTTCCAAGCCCGCTCATCCTGAGGATGATCGGAACGCTCTTACCCCGCCCATTCGAGCATGACCGTCGCGAGCGGCGGCAGCGTCACCAGCACCGCGCCGTCTTTCGCGACCACGCCGCCAAGATTGCCGAGCCCCGATCCCCAATAATCGTGCGCGTCGGAGTTCAGCACCTCGCGCCAGCGGCCGTCGTGCGGCACCGGGATCCGGTAGGGCGCGCGGGCGACCGGGGTCATGTTGCAGATCACTGCCATCGGCCGCGCGTCGGGAGCCGTCCGCAGCCAGGCGAAGACCGAATTGGTGGCATCGTCGACCACCAGCCATGCGAAACCCTCGGGCTCGCAGTCGCGCGCGTGGAGCGCGGGCTTTTCGCGGTAAAGGCGATTCAGGTCGCGGACGAGCTTCCTCACCCCGTCGTGCGCGTGGCTGGCGAGCAGGTCCCAGTCGAGGGCGCGCTCCTCGCTCCACTCGCGGCGCTGCGCGAACTCCTGCCCCATGAACAGGAGCTTCTTCCCCGGATAGCCCCACATCATCGCCAGATAGGCGCGAAGATTGGCGAACTGCTGCCAGTCGTCGCCGCTCATCTTCGTGAGCAGCGACCCCTTGCCGTGGACCACCTCGTCGTGGCTCAGCGGGAGGACGAAATTCTCGGTGAAGGCGTAGGTCAGCCCGAAGGTGATGTCGGTGTGGTGGTGCGCGCGGTGGACCGGCTCCTTGGCCATGTACCGGAGCGTGTCGTGCATCCAGCCCATGTTCCATTTGAAGCCGAACCCGAGGTTCTCCTGCGCCGCGCCCTCGAACGCCGGTGCGGTGACGCCGGGCCAGGCGGTCGATTCCTCGGCGATCGTGAACACGCCCGCTTTGCCCGGGCCATGCTGGGCATAGACCTCGCGATTGACGCGGCGGAGGAAGTCGACCGCTTCCCAATTCTCGCGCCCGCCCTGCTCGTTGGCGATCCACTCGCCCGCCTTGCGGCTGTAGTCTCGGTAGAGCATCGATGCGACCGCATCGACGCGCAGGCCGTCCACATGGTAGCGTTCGGCCCAGAACAGCGCGTTGTTGACGAGGAACGCCTCGACCTCGCGCCGCCCGAAATTGTAGATCGCGGTGTTCCAGTCGGGATGGAAGCCAAGCCGTGGGTCCTCGTGCTCGTAGAGCGCGGTGCCGTCGAACCGTGCAAGGCCGTGCGCGTCGGTCGGGAAATGCGCGGGCACCCAGTCGATCAGCACGCCGAGACCGGCGCGGTGCGCGCCGTCGACGAAGCGCGCGAACCCGTCCGCGTCGCCGAACCGTGCCGAGGGGGCGTAGAGCCCGGTCGTCTGATACCCCCAGGACGGATCGTAGGGATGTTCGCTGACCGGCAGGAACTCGATATGGGTGAAGCCCATGCCGACGACGTAGGGGATCAGCCGGTCGGCGAGCGCGTCCCACGTCAGGAACCAGCCGTTCTCGTCCTTCTGCCACGATCCGGCGTGGACCTCGTAGATGCTGATCGGCATGCGCCGCGGATCGACCGCGGCCCAATAGGCGCGGTGGTCCCGGTCTCCCCAGACGTGCGCGGCAGGGGCGGTGGTGAGCGAGGCGGTGGCGGGGCGGAGTTCGGCGGCGAAGGCGAAGGGATCGGCCTTGGCGGGCTGGAGCGTACCGTCCGGTCCGACGATCTCGAACTTGTACGCCTGCCCTTCCGTGAGGTCGGGCAGGAAGATCTCCCACACGCCGACGTCGCCGCGCTTCCTCATCACGTGGCGGCGGCCGTCCCAGTCGTTGAAGTCGCCGATCACCGACACCCGCCGGGCATTGGGGGCCCAGACCGCGAAATGGATTCCGGTTGCGCCCTCATGCTCGATCCGGTGCGCGCCGAGCTTGTCGTGGAGGCGGATGTGGGTCCCTTCCGCCATCAGGAGGTCGTCGGTGGGACCGAGCACGGGACCGAAGGTGTAGGGATCGGTCACCCACCACTCCGCGCGGCCGCCCTGCACGCGGTAGGCGAGGGGCTGGGGATCGCCGGTGATCCAACCTTCGAAGACGCCGGCGTCGTGGACCCGCTCGAGCGATCCCACCGCCGCGCCGGTTAGCGCATAGGCGGTCGCCGCCTCCGCCCCCGGCAGCCAGGTCCGGACGAACGTGCCGCCGGGGCCGGCGAATGCGCCGAGCAGCGAGAAGGGATCGTCGTGGCGCCCCTCGACCAGGGCCTCGATCGCGCCACGCGGCGGCGTCACATCACGCCCCAGATGTCGCGGGCGTATTCGGAGATGGTGCGGTCGGACGAGAACCAGCCGACTCCGGCGACGTTGCGGACCGCCGCCGCGCCCCAGGCCGCCTTGTCGTTCCACCAGGCGTCGACGCGGCGCTGGGCGGCGGCATAAGCGTCGAAATCGGCGGCGACCATGAACCAGTCGTGGTCGTGAAGCCCGCCGACCAGCTCCGCGTAGCGACCGGGATCGTCCGGCGAGAAGACGCCGCTGCTGATCGCATCGAGCGCCTGACGCAGTTCCGGCGACCCGTCGATGACCGCGCGCGGATCGTAGCCCGCGGCGCGGCGCTGGGCGACCTCCTCGGTCGTCATGCCGAAGATCACGATGTTCTCGTCACCCACACGGTCGCGGATCTCGATGTTCGCGCCGTCGAGCGTCCCGATCGTCAGCGCGCCGTTGAGCGCGAACTTCATGTTGCCGGTGCCCGACGCCTCCATCCCGGCCGTGCTGATCTGTTCGGAGAGGTCGGCGGCGGGGATGATCTTCTCCGCCAGGCTGACGTTGTAATTGGGGACGAACACGACCTTGAGCAGCCCGCCCACCGCAGGATCGCCGTTGACCCGCCGGGCGACGTCGTTCGCCAGTTTGATGATCAGCTTGGCATTGTGATAACTCGATGCCGCCTTGCCCGCGAAGATCTTGACCCGCGGCGTCCAGTCACGTTCGGGATGGCTCCTGATCTGGTCGTAGAGTGCGACGGTCTCGACGATGTTCAGGAGTTGGCGCTTGTATTCGTGAATGCGCTTGATCTGGACGTCGAACAGCGCGTCGGGGTCGATGCGAAGCCCCATGCTCTCCTTGATGTATGTGCTGAGCGCCACCTTGTTCGAACGCTTCACCTCGGCGAATCGCTCCCGGAACGAGGCGTCCGCCGCGAAGGGGGCAAGCGCGGCGAGCTTCGCCGCATCGTCGCCGAACTCCGGGCCGATCGCGTCGCGGATCAGCGCGGTCAGTCCCGGATTGCACTCGTGGAGCCATCGGCGCGGCGTGATGCCGTTGGTCTTGTTGTTGATCCGCTCGGGGTAGAGCCGGTGGAGGTCCGCGAACACCGTCTGCTTCATCAGCTCGGTGTGGAGCGCGGCGACGCCGTTGACGCTGTGCGAACCCGCGAAGGCGAGATTCGCCATGCGCACCCGCCGCTCGCCGCCCTCGTCGATCAGCGAGATCGCGCCGATCGCGCGGTCGTCGGTTCCCTTCGCCCGCGCCTCGCGCAGCAGCGTCGCATTGATCGCATAGACCAGCTGCATGTGCCGCGGCAGCAGCCGCTCGAACAAGGGCAGCGGCCAACTCTCCAGCGCCTCGGGCAACAGCGTGTGGTTGGTGTAGCCGAAGGTCGCCCGGGTGATGTCCCACGCCTCGTCGAACGACAGGTCGTGATGGTCGACCAGCAGCCGCATCAGCTCGGCGACCGACACCGCGGGATGGGTGTCGTTGAGCTGGATCGCGGCCTTGTCGGGGAGCGTGCGGATATCGCCGAAATACTGGACGTGGCGGCGGACGATGTCCTGGATCGAGGCGGAGGAGAAGAAATACTCCTGCCGCAACCGCAGCTCCTGCCCCGCCGGAGTCGAGTCCGCGGGGTAGAGCACGCGCACCAAAGTCTCGGCCCGCACCTGGCCGGCGAGCGCACCCGCATGGTCGCCGGCGTTGAACGCATCGAGCCGGATCGGATCGAACGCGCGCGCGGTCCAGAGTCTCAGCGTGTTGACCCGCTTGCCCCGGTGCCCGACCACCGGCGTGTCGACCGCGATCGCCTCCACGGCCTCGGCCGGGGCCCAGTGGACCCGGCCCGCCTCGTCGCCTTCGACCGCGCCGCCGAAGCCGACGAAATAGGCGCTCTCGCGGCGCTCGAACTCCCAGGGATTGCCGTGCTGGAGCCAGGTCTCGGGCAGCTCGATCTGCCAGCCGTCCTTGATCCGCTGCCGGAACATCCCGTTCACGTAGCGGATGCCGTAGCCGTAGGCGGGCAGGTCGAGCGTCGCCAGGCTCTCCATGAAGCACGCCGCCAGCCGCCCGAGCCCGCCGTTGCCGAGCGCGGCGTCGGGCTCGATCTCCTCGATCGTCGCCAGGTCGACCCCAAGCGCGGCCAGCGCCGCCTTCATCTCGTCGGACCGCCCCAGGTTGGCGAGCGCGTCGCGCAGCAGCCGTCCGATCAGGAACTCCAGGCTGAGATAATAGACCCGCTTCGCCCCGGCGGCGTGCGCGGCGCGGGTGGAGTCCATCCACGTTTCGATGATCTCGTCGCGCACCGTGAAGATCGTCGCGGCGAGCCAGTCGTGCGGGCGCGCCGCCTTCGCGTCCTTGCCGATCCGGTGGACCAAGGTGTCGAGGATCGCGTCGGCGAGCGGCGGACGTTCGTCCGCGGGCGCGGGGGGCGAGGAGAGGTCGTTGGCGGCGGCGGTGGCGGGCATGCGTCGTCCTCGGCTGTCGGGCCCGTTCTGGACGAGGCGGGCCGCGGTGTCGACGGCCGCGCCGGGACAAATGACGCGGGCGAACGCCGCTTGCCGCGTGGACGAGGGGCGGGCACGAGCGGGCGATGCGCTCCGCCTCTCGATCGCCGCTCGCGGCGCTGCTGCTGCTCGCCGCCGTCCTGCGGCTGGCGGTGACCTGGGGCGCGAGCGTCCACCATCCGGACGAGGTGTTCCAATATCTGGAGCAGGCGCACCGGCTGGTGTTCGGTTACGGCTACGTCCCCTGGGAATATCGCGACGGGATGCGCAGCTGGCTGGTGCCGGGTCTGCTCGCCGCGCCGATGTGGGCGGGCGAAGGTCTCGGCGCTCACGTGCTGCTGCCGCGCCTGGCGGTGGCGCTGGCGACCCTGGGCACGGTGTGGGGCGCATGGTCGCTGGGAGACCGGGTGTCGCGCCGCCACGCGCTGTTGGCGGCGTTCGTGACGGCGACCTGGTTCGATCAGGTCTTCTTCGCGAGCCACACGCTGACCGAGACGATCGCGACCGCGGCGGCCGTGCCGGGAGTGGCGCTGCTCTTTGAAGGAGTAGGCGCGTCCTCCGTCCGTGCCGAGCGCGGTCGAGGCACCGTGGAGGCCGAGGCCATCGGTCCTCGACTTCGCTCGGGACGGACGGCGTTGATGTTCGCCGGCGCGCTGCTCGCTTTCGCCGCGCTGGTCCGCTTCCACTACGCCCCCGCGCTGGCCCTACTGGTCGCCTGGCGCTGCCGTCTCGATCCCCGCGCCTGGACCGCGGCGATCGCGGGCGCGCTGCCGGTGCTGGCGATCTCCGCCGCGGTCGATCTGGCGAGCGGCGCGACGCCCTTCGCGTGGATCGCGGCGAATTACCGCCGCAACGTCGTCGACAATGCGTCGGCGACCTACGGGGTGTCGGGGCCGCTCTTCTACCTCGTCGAGCTGCGCCGCTGGTGGAGCATCGCGCTGATGCCGATCGTGTTCCTCGCGATCTTCGGGGCGCGGCGCTATCCCCAGCTCCTCGCGGCCGCGGTGCTGACGATCGTGCTCCACATGGCGATCGGGCACAAGGAACTGCGCTTCATCCTGTTCGCGATGACGTTGCTGGTGATCCTGGCCGCACTCGGGACGGCGACGCTGGTCGAGATGGCGTGGACGCATCGGGGCGCATGGATCGCGGCGGCGTTCGCGGGGTGGGCCGCGGTCAGCCTCGCGCTCGCCCTCACCGGCGAGAGGCGCTGGCGCTGGTCGGACGGCGCGCCCGCGCTCGAGGCGGCGACGCTCGCCGGACGCGACCCGAAGCTGTGCGGGATCGCCACCTACGACATGCGCTACTGGCAGTCGGGCGGGTGGACCTTCCTCCACCGCGACGTGCCGATCTACCCGGTCACCGCCCGCGACGAACTGGGCGTCCCGCCGATGGATCCGGCGACGCTGGCGCGGATCGCGCCCGGGTTCGACGCGATCCTGACCACGCCGGCGGGGGCGAGCGCGATGCCGCCGGGCTATGCGCGGGTCGGGTGCCGCACTCCGGCCGCGCCCTTCACCTCGCGCGCCGATCGGCAGGCGCGCGCGATCTGCCTTTACCGGCGACCCGGCGGCTGCGACCGCGCGGTCGCCGGAGCGTGGCGGCTGCGCTAACGCCGCCGACGGGTGGGCGCGTGGAAGTCGGGCGGCTTGTCCGCGACCCAGGCGAGGAAGCGGGCGACCGCCGGCTCGGCGCGCGCGGCGTCCAAGGTCGCGAGGCCCGCCAGCTCCGCATTGGGCAGCGCCGCGTGGATCGCGCGGTGGCAGATCGGATGGACCGGCAGCGTCTCGCGCCCGCCCTCGCTCTTCGGCACGACATGGTGCGCCTCGACCTTGGCGCCGAGCGGTCTGCCGCACAGCGCGCATCGCGGCGCTTCCACCGCGCGCGCGGCCAGCGCCTCCGCCGCCGCGAGCCCGCGCAACCGACTGACTCGTCCCATCGCGCGCCGATGTGGGGCGCGCGGGTGGAAAAGTCAGGCGGTCTGCTGGTCGCGCGCCTCCGCCTCGGCACGCTCGCGGTACAGGTCGGCAAGCTTCGCATGGGCATGTGCCGCCGCGGTCCCGGCGGCGGATTGCGCGCGCCGGCGCTCGGTCTCGGCACGGTTCTGAAAGTAACGCTGGTCGGTCATGGAGCGTCCCCGTCTGATCCCGGATCATCGACTCGCTACGCCACCCGAGTCGGTCCGGCGCGACGATGATAGCGGATCGGATCGACCGCGCTTTGCCATGGATCAAAGCCGTCGCCGGCATGGCGCGCGGGGTTCGGGCGCGCTAGACCTCTCCGCGGCAACGAGGAGAGACGTGCGTGAAATTGGCCAGTCTGAAGGGTGGACGCGACGGGCGTCTCGTCGTGGTCTCCGACGATCTCGCCTGGTGCGCGGACGCCGCACATCTCTGCCCGACGCTCCAGGCCGCGCTCGACGACTGGGACCGGGTCGCGCCGCAGCTCGAACTGCTCGCGATCGACCTCCGCAACGAAGCGATCCCGCGCGAGCGGTTCCACGAGCACGACGCCGCCTCGCCGCTGCCGCGCGCGTATCAGTGGGCGGACGGCTCGGCGTACGTGAACCACGTCGCGCTGGTCCGCCAGGCGCGCGGGGCGGACATGCCGGAGACCTTCTGGCACGATCCGCTGATGTACCAGGGCGGGAGCGACGGCTTCCTTGGACCCCGCGACGCCATCCCGCTCGCCGACGAGAGCTGGGGCTGCGATCTGGAGGCCGAGGTGGTGGTCGTCACCGGCGACGTGCCGCCGGGCGCGTCGCGCGAGGCGGCGGTGGCGGCGGTGCGGCTGGTGGGGCTGACCAACGACGTGTCGCTGCGCAACCTGATCCCCGGCGAACTCGCCAAGGGCTTCGGCTTCTTCCAGTCCAAGCCCGCCAGCGCCTTTTCGCCGGTGTTCGTCACGCCGGACGCGCTCGGCGACTGGTGGCGAGACGGCAAGCTCCACCGCAAGCTGATGGTTGACCTCAACGGCCAGCCGTTCGGCCGTGCCGAGGCGGGGGAGGACATGACCTTCGACTTCGGCACGCTGATCGCGCACGCCGCGAAGACCCGCGCGCTCGGGGCGGGGACGATCATCGGCTCGGGCACCGTCTCGAACCGCGACGCCGAGGGCGGCCCGGGCAAGCCGATCGCCGACGGCGGAGTCGGTTATTCGTGCCTCGCCGAGGTCCGCACCGTCGAGACGATCCGGGACGGGAAGCCGGCGACGCCTTTCCTGAAGGTGGGCGACACGGTGCGGATCTGGGCGGAGGACGAGCGCCACCACCCGATTTTCGGGACGATCGAACAGACGGTCGTCGGCGGGTAGCGCGGGGCTCCGCGACGACGGCGCTGGCGTCGCGGCGCAAGGGAGCGCAAACGTCGCGCCATGATCCCACATCAGCGCTGGACGCAGACCGCCCTTTCGGACCTTCGCACGCGCCTCGCCGAAGGGGGAAGCGTCCAGGCCGTCGCCGACGCGCAGGGCCGCTCCGCGGTCGACGTGCAGGCGATGATGACGCGGCTGCGGCTGCGCGCGCGCGCGGATTGATCGCGGTCAGCCCCCGCTCACCGCACCCGCCACGCCCGGAACGGCGCGTCCTTCCACAGCGGCACCGGCTCCAGCCAGTCGAACTGCTCGTCGTGCGCCAGGCGGTCGTAGAACCCGCCCTTCGCCCGCGCGCGATAGACCGTCGACTCCGCCATGTTCGGGCAGACCAGCAGCACCGTCGCGCCGTGGCGCTTGATGATCGCGCGCGCCTGTTCGGGCGAGCGCTTGAAGGCGTGCTGGACGTCGAGGATCGCGTCGCCGTTGCGGTGATATGGTCCCGCGATCGCCGAGAGGCGCGTCGTCGCGATCAGCCGCGGGCCGAGATCGACGAAGGTGAAGACGGTCTGCGGCGGCAGGATGCGGTCCAGCCGGGCGAGCTGGGGGAGCGCGTTGCACCGCGCGCCGGCGCGGTTCACCCGCTTCGTATAGTCGCTCGGCCGGTCGATCGGGAGCCACTTGATCGCGAGCCCGGCGAACAGGCCGGACACGATCAGGAACCCCGCGACCGTCCCGAACACCCGGACCAGCATCATCCGGCTGCCGAGCAGTCGCGGCAGCAGCAGCCAGCCGAGCGCGGTCGCGCCCGGCACCGCCATCAGCTGCGCCGCCGGGCCGGCGCGCGCCTGCCACAGCAGCATGGCGGCGGCGAAGGCGACGAACAGGAGGACGCTCGCCCACCCGACGAGATTGTCCGCCCGCCGCGCGCGCCATGTCGCGACGATCGCGCCGATCACGCCCACCACCGGCAGCGCGACGATCGGAAAGGCGACGCGCAAGGGATGCTTGTAGATCGGCTTGGCCTCGCGGACGTTCGCCAGCCACTGGTCGTACAGTTCCTGGCTGACCTGCTCGGGGCGGCCCAGGCATTGCGGGAAGGCGAGGGCGAAGAAGGCCGCGACCGCGCCCCCCGCCGCCAGCGCCAGCGCGAGGCGCACCTCGCGCCGCTCGACGCGGAGCAGCGACAGCACGAACAGCAACGCCCCCGCGGCGATCACCGCCGACAGCCACACCGGCGTCAGCGCGTCGCAGCGCATCACCCGGTTGGCATTCGACGCGAACACGACGAAGCCCAGCGCCGCCCCGCCCGCGAGCGTCAGCGCATAGACCTTGAGCCGCTCCGCTTCCGCCCGGTCCCAGACCCAGCGCAGCGCGATGATCGCCCCCGCCGACGCCGCATAGGGCATCAGCTCGAGCCCGATCGTCAGCGACACCGCGCTCGACACCCCGACCAGCGCGCCGCCGCGCACGCCGCGCGGATCGCAGAGCCCGGCGACGCTGACCGCCAGCATCGCCAGCTGCCAGCCGTGATGGTCGATCCGCTCGGGCATGAACATCGCCAGCGTCGCCGAGCATCCCATCAGGAAGACCAGCGCGAGCGGCCAGGCGAGCGGCGCGATCAGCCGCCGCACGGTGGCCGCGATCGAGATCATCGCGATCGACAGCGGCAAGAGCGGCGCGACGCCGCACGCCAGGCGCTCGGCCCACACCGGCCCGGCGAGCGGGCGCAGCACCAGGATCAGCGCCGCGATCGGCAGGTCGACCAGCCGGCTCCAGTGGATGTCGAAGCCGGCCGGAGGGTTCAGCCGGTAGTCGCGCAGATCGTACCAGCCCTGCCCGCCGAGCAGCCCGCGGACCTGCATCAGCCGCATGTTGTCGTCGGTGTCGCCAAGCGACAGGAAGCGGATGTTGGGCCAGTAATCGACCACGAACCATGCGCCGACGCACACCCATGCGACCAGCGTCAGCCGCAGCCAGTAACGGTCGAGCTCCGCCTTCAGGGTCGATCCGGCGCCGGGATCATCGGGGGCGGGTTCGGTCAAAACGCTTTCCTCACCCTTGGCGCGGCATTAGGGACCCGCGGCATCACCGCCGCCGACGCGCGGGCTTAGCCGCGCGCGCGCAAAGGGCAAGTATGACGGCGCTCCTCTCCCGCCTGGATCATCCCGAGACCCGCGCGGTCTTCTGGCAGCTCGTCCGCTTCGGGATCGCGGGCGGGCTGGCGACCGCGATCTACACGATCGTCTATTGGCCGGTCGCGACCTACGGCCATCGCATCCTGCACGTCGGCAGCGGCGCGGAATGGCCTCTTATCGGCAACGTGCTGGGCTATCTCGCGGCGATGGTGAGCGGCTATTTCCTCCACAGCCGGTGGAGCTTCAAGGGACATGGCAGCCGCGAGGACGAGGTCGCCACCTCGTCGCGGTTCTTCGCCGTCTCGCTCGTCAGCTTCGCGCTCAACACGATGTTCGTCTGGGTGCTGACCGGGCCGCTGTTCCACGGCGCGACGTGGTGGCCGCTGGTCCCGATCCTGTTCGTCACTCCGCTCGTCACCTTCGCGCTCAACCGCCTCTGGGTTTTCAGATAATGGATCGACGTGTCTACGATCGCATGGCCGAGCACGATTCGACCCATTGGTGGTACCGCGCGCGCCGCGAGGTGCTGGCGGACTACATCACCCGCTACGCCGGGCTGCCCAAGGACGCGCGCATCCTGGAGATCGGCTGCGGCACCGGGCACAACCTGCCGATGCTCGCGCGCTTCGGCGAGGTCGACGCGATCGAGATCGATCCGGCGGCGCGCGCGGTCGCGGCGCAGCGGCTCGGCCGTCCGGTCGGCGATGCGCCGCTCCCCGCGCTCACGGGTGTCGAGCGCGGCGCCTACGACCTGATCGCGGTGCTCGACGTCGTCGAGCATATCGAGGACGACGTCGCGGCGCTGCGCGCGATGGCCGATTGCCTCAAGCCCGGCGGCCGCATCCTGATCGCCGTCCCCGCGCACCCGTGGCTGTGGAGCGCGCACGACGTGGTGAACCACCACCACCGCCGCTACACCAAGGCGACGCTCGCGAAGGCGATCGCCGACGCCGGGCTGCGCTCGCGCAAGATGCGCTGGATGAATTCGCTCCTCTTCCCGCTCGCCGCCGCCGCGCGCGTCGCGGGGCGGATCACCGGCCGCGACGACAGCGACGATTCGCCGCCCGCAAAGCCCGTCAACGCGCTGTTCGAGCGCATCTTCCGGCTGGAGCGCCACCTCGTCGGTCGCGTGCCGATGACGCCGGGCGTGTCGATCGTGACGCTGGCGGCGCGGGGCTAGGGCATCAGGAACCGGACCGGCAGGTGGCTGGCGGTGCACGCCAGCGAGCCGCCGGGTCGATAGCTGCTCGTCCAGCGCGATTGCTTCGCGATCCCCGTCGCCGCCTCGTCGAAGACGAACGGCGGATAGGCGATCAGCGCGCGCTGCTGCGCGGTGCGGCCGTCGGCGGCGATGTCGAACTCGGTCTGCACCCAGCCCTCGAAGCCCCAGCGCTGCGCCTCCTGCGGAAAATCGGATGAGCTGGCCCCGCTGCTGCGCATCGCGGGCGTGACGCCGAGCATCGCGCATTGTTCGGCGGAAAGGCCGGTACGGCGGAAGGCGGCGCCCGCGCCCGCGGCGTCGCCCTCGCGCGCAAGCAGGTTCGCCTTGCGCAGCAGTGCATTGACCTTGAGCGGGTGGTGCTCGGGCAGGCCCGGTGCTTCGATCACCTGATCCAGAAGCAGGGCAGTGTCCTTGCTGGGCGCGCCGCCCTCCTCTGCGCCGGCCATGTTCAGCCGGAGTACCGCGGCGGCGACCGGATCGGCGGCAATCACCGGATCGGTGAGCAGCGCGCTCACGCCTTGGAGGTAGCTCGCTCGCGACTTGGCGCGCGCATGAACCCGGTTGATGCCGATCCACGTGTGCACCGCGGCGGGCGCGGACGTCAGCGCACCGGCCGCACCCGCACGCTCTACGAAGCCGAACCGCTCTTCGTCGGACAGCGAGACGTTCGCGGCGAGGGCGATCTCAGCGGCGAGTTCCTCGCGCGAGCCCGGCTTCGCCGCGGCGAGCGCGGCGCGCTGGAGGGGAGCCGCAGCGGCGTCGCTCATGTCGTCCCAGGCCGGCGCACTTCCATCGAACAGCCACCCCTTCATTGCGTCGACCACCGCCCGGCCCGGGCCGGGCACGTCCGCCGCCGTCGAGCACCGCAGCTCGACCCGGGTCAGCGCGCGGTAGAAGATCGGGATCGCCTTCGCCTGTTCCGCCTTCCACGACCAGCCCGCAACGGCGCGCGCGAACGCGATCGCCGCCGAGCGATTGCCGGTGACGTAGATCGGCAGCGACGAGATGATCCCGCCGTTCTCGTCGAGCGCGAACTGGACCACCGCGACATCGCTCGGCTTCAGTCCGATCGCCGGATCGCAGGTCGGCGCATCCATCGATCGCGCCTGCGCGAACGGGGCTTGGCTGATCCGCCCGGCGTTGGTGTAGGCAAGGTACTCGCGCGCGCCGTCCTTGTCCCCGGTCAGCAGCGCCGCGATCGCCAGGTCGGACCGGGTCGCCACGTCCTCGATGTGGATCCTGGTGCCCAGACCGCCCTGTTTGGCCAGACTGTCCTTGAGCATCGCATAGGCGTCCTTCGTCCGCCCCGCGTTGAGCAGCACGCGCGCATATTGGGTCTGCACCGAGGCGACGTCGGCCTTGCTGGCCTTCGCCGACTTGATCTCGGTGCTCGCCTCCTCGGCGTAGCGGAGCGCACGCCCGTCGCCGTCGAACATCGTGACCGCCGAGAGGGTGAGCAGCGGCTGCACGCGCTCGATCCCGGTCGAAAGCGCCAACGCCTTCTCCGCCTCCGCGATGGCCGCGTCATAGTCGAAGTGGAGCTGCGCCGCGCCGGCCAGCGCGAGGCGGGCGTCGCGCACGTCGCGAGCGAACTCGGCACCCCTGGCTTCGACCACCGGCAATCCGCTGCGGATCGAGGCCTCGCCCTCGGCGACCCGACCGGTGCGGATCATGCACACGCCCTTGCGCACCGCCAAGGTGGCGCGCGCGAGCGCGTTGCGCATGATCCCCGGAGCGTGCTCGACCGCCGAATAGCCCGCAACAGCATCCTGGCACCGCATCGCGTCGAACGCCGCGTTGGCGGCGTCGAACTGTGCCTGCACCGTGACCGGTGCCGCGGTAGCGGGCGCTGCCGGTGCGGCGGCGGCCGCCAGCAGCAGACTTGGCAACATCATGATCTTGCTCTCCCCCAACATCCGGGAGAAACCTCATCGCGGATGCGCTTGTCGACTCTTTTCGCGCCCGTCGTGGCACCGATGCTCGTCGCTGCTTCGGCCCCGGCCGCGCCGCCGTCGGCGGTGGTACTCGTCGTCGCCGGCTGGTGCGCGCCGTGCCGAGACGAGATCGCACACCGCGAGGCGATCGCCGTCGCCGCCGAGCCGCGCGTCGTCCGCGTCGTCGCGATCGACGATGCGAAATCGACCCGCACGATGCTCGCGGGGCTGCCGGTCTGGGCGGTATGGAAGCTCTCGCCCCCCGAGCGGCTTCGTTTCGCCGAGACGGTGTTCGCCCGCGCGCCCGGCCTTCCCTATGCCTTCGCGACCGACGCGCAGGGCCGCCGCTGCGCCGATGTCGCGGGCGAGCTCGACGCCGCGCACACCCGCGCCCTGGTCGCGCGCTGCGCACCATAACAAAAGTTACTTGACCCCTTCCGCAGCCGCCGCGACAAGCGGATCAAACACTTCGGAGGGGATGTCCCATGTCGCTCGATACCTTGCCCGGCCGCTTCGCCTACACCGAGGATCACGAGGCGTTCCGCGCGACCGTGCGCGGCTTTCTCGCCAAGGAAGGCGTGCCCCACGCCGACCAGTGGGAGAAGGATCGGCTCGTCCCCAAGAGCTTCTGGCGGCAGGCGGGGGAGATGGGGATGCTGTGCCCGACCGTGCCCGAGGCGTACGGGGGGCTGGGGCTCGACTTCGGCTACAACGCGATCGTCGACGAGGAGATGGCCTATGCGGGCGTCCCCGCGGGCTTCTCGCTCCAGTCGGACATCGTCGCCGGCTATATGGAGCATTACGGCTCGGAGGAGCAGAAGGCCGAATGGCTTCCCAAGATGGTCTCGGGCGAGGTCGTCACGGCGATCGCGATGACCGAGCCGGGGACGGGGAGCGACCTCCAGTCGATCCGCACGACCGCGAAAAAGGACGGCAACCATTACGTCCTCAACGGCTCCAAGACCTACATCACCAACGGCCAGAACACCGACCTGACGCTGGTCGTCGCCAAGACCGATCCGGACGCGCAGCCGGCGTACAAGGGCATGTCGATCATCCTGGTCGAGAGCGACCGCGAGGGATTCCAGAAGGGCCGCAAGCTCGACAAGATCGGCCAGGACGCCGCCGACACGTCCGAATTGTTTTTCAACGACGTCCGCGTGCCCATCACCAATTGCCTCGGTGAAGAGGGAATGGGCTTCATCTACCTGATGAGCCAGCTGCCCCAGGAGCGGCTGTCGATCGCGGTCAGCGTCCAGGCCTCGTCGCAGAAGGCGTTCGACGACACGGTCGCGTTCGTGAAGGACAGGAAGGCGTTCAAGGGCACAATCTTCGACTTCCAGAACACCAAGTTCGTCCTCGCGGACCTGAAGGCCAAGCTCCAGGTCGGCTGGGCGCATCTCGACTGGGCGATCAAGCGCCACCTCGAAGGCAAGCTGACCAACGAGGAGGGCGCCGCCGCCAAGCTGTGGCACACCGACCTTCAGTGGGAGGTGATGGACAAGTGCCTCCAGCTCCACGGCGGCGCGGGGTACATGAACGAATATCCGATCGCCCGGATGTGGCGCGCGGCGCGCGTGTCGCGGATCTACGGCGGCACGAACGAGATCATGAAGGAAGTGATCTCGCGCAAGTTGTAGCACGCGGAAGGTAAGTTCCGCGGCGGTCGCGCGCAGCGCGAACAGCTTGCCCGGACGGCGGACGGGCGCGCATCACGCGCTCGGTCCGGCCGACGGCTTCGCCGTCGGCCTTCCTTGCGCCCGCATCACGACCGGACTAAGTCCACCCTCATGCGCAAGGTCAACATGCATGAGGCGAAGACCCATCTGTCGAAGCTGGTGACGGCGGCGGCGGCCGGCGACCCGTTCGTCATCGCCCGCGCGGGCAAACCGCTGGTGAAGGTGGTTCCGTTCGACGGTGACGAAGCGAAGCCGGCGAAGCGCCGGATCGGGTTCATGGAGGGCGAGATCTCCGTTCCGGACGACTTCAACACGATGGGCCAAGCCGAGATCGAGGCGATGTTCTACGGACGTGCGGACGGTCAGGCTTGAGGCTCCTGCTCGACACCCAATTGCTGTTGTGGACGGCGGGCGAACCCGATCGGCTTTCGAAAGCGGCGCGCGACCTGATCGAGCGGGCCGAGAACCAGCTTTGGTTCAGCACCGTGAGCATCTGGGAGATCGCGATCAAGCGGGCGCTCGATCGCCCCGACTTCCGGGTCGAGCCCCGCCGCTTGCGGGAGAAGCTGCTCGCAGCCGAACATGCCGAACTGCTCCTGCGGAGCGAGCATTGCTTCGCTCTCTCGGAGTTACCGCACCTACACCGTGATCCGTTCGATCGGATGCTGATCGTTCAGGCCGGTGTTCAGCAATTGACGATCGTCACCACGGATCATGCGATGGCCCAGTACCCCGGCGTCGTTCACGTCTGACCGCCTCGATTCCACCCCACCTTGACTTTTGCCGCATCTGCGCACAGATGCGTCATCATCGAGGCGTATGCAGCGTGATCGAGCAGTCGGGTCCGCCCTGCGCTTGAGCTCCGCCTCGGTCGTTTCAACGGGCTTCCCTTTTCACGCGGGGTGTCATTCTCCCCCGCCCCTCGTGCGTCCGACGACGTGCGAGCCCGGCATACCTACGGACTCCATACCCATGTCTTTCGCACATCTCGGCCTCGCCGAACCGCTCGTCCGCGCGCTTGCCGCCAAGGGGTACGAGACCCCGACCCCGATCCAGCAGGACGCGATCCCGCTGGTGCTCGAGGGCCGCGACCTGCTCGGCATCGCGCAGACCGGCACCGGCAAGACCGCCGCCTTCGTCCTCCCCTCGATCCACCGCATGGCCGCCGCCGGCAAGCGTGTGCTGCCGATCCACTGCCGGATGCTGGTGCTCGCCCCCACCCGCGAGCTCGCCAGCCAGATCGCCGAGAGCGCCCGCGCCTACGGCCAGTTCTCCAAGCTGTCGGTCGCGACCGTGTTCGGCGGGACCAGCATCAACAAGAACCGCGCCGATGTCCGCAACGGCGTCGACATCCTGGTCGCGACCCCGGGCCGGCTGATCGACATCGTCGAGCAAGGGTTCCTCAACCTGTCGACGATCGAGATCCTGGTCCTCGACGAGGCGGACCAGATGCTCGACCTGGGCTTCATCCACGCGCTTAAGAAGATCGTGCGGATGCTGCCGAGGAAGCGCCAGACGCTGTTCTTCTCGGCGACGATGCCGGTCGCGATCCGCGATCTCGCCTCGCAGTTCCTGCACGACCCGGCGACCGTCAGCGTCAAGCCCGCGGCGACCACCGCCGAGCGCGTCGATCAGTCGGTCACCTTCGTCAACCAGACCGAGAAGCAGGCGCTGCTGACGATCACGCTGCAAGACCCCGCGGTCGAGCGTGCGCTCGTCTTCACCCGCACCAAGCACGGCGCCGACCGGGTCGTGAAGCTGCTCGCCGGCAACGGCATCGCCGCGAACGCGATCCACGGCAACAAGAGCCAGCCGCAGCGCGAGCGCGCGCTCGCCGCGTTCAAGGACGGCCAGGTGCCGATCCTGGTCGCGACCGACATCGCCGCGCGCGGGATCGACGTCTCCGGCGTCAGCCACGTCGTCAACTTCGAGCTGCCCAACGTCGCCGAGCAGTACGTCCACCGCATCGGGCGGACGGCGCGCGCGGGGAAGAGCGGCATCGCCATCGCCTTCTGCGCCGACGACGAGCGGCCGTACCTCAAAGACATCGAGAAGCTGACCCGCCAGAAGATCGCGGTCGTGCCGCTGCCGGACGATTTCCTGAAGCAGGCCGAGGCGATCA
Organism: Sphingomonas sp. SP6; assembly: GCF_058313435.1. Lineage (NCBI taxonomy): Bacteria > Pseudomonadati > Pseudomonadota > Alphaproteobacteria > Sphingomonadales > Sphingomonadaceae > Sphingomonas > Sphingomonas sp. SP6. Next base: position 266,239 of record NZ_JBZFLG010000003.1, on the reverse strand, counting down.
AGAACACGCGGGTCAAGGCGATCGGCGCCGATCCCGCGCCGCGTGAGGACCGTCCCCGCCAGCAGCGCGGTCCCGCGCGGCCGCGTGCGACGCACGCGCCGGTCGCCACGGGCGCGACCGGACGCAATTATGCCGGTGCGAGCCGGCGCGGGCCGAGCGGCGGCGGCACGGGTGGCGGCGGTGGCCGCGGCGGCCGTGGCCGTGGCGGCGGCGGTGCGGGCCGATCCAGCGGGGCGGGCGCGGGACGCTAACGCGCCTCCGCCCACGCCTTGCGCGTGAGTGTGAGATAGACGCTGTCGCACCACTCGTCGCCGACGAGGCAGGTGCGCGGTGCTCGACGTGTCTCGACGAAGGCCAGTCGGCTCAGCAGCCGCAGCGATGCGGCGTTGCGCGGGTCGACGTCGGCTTCGATCGCGGTGAGCCCGTGCGTCTCGAACGCGCGCGCGATCACCGCGGCCAGTGCCTCGAACGCCAGCCCGCGTCCCCACACCGCAGGCGTGAAAATGAAGCCGATCTCGGGGAAGCGGTACAGCCCCGCCTTGCCGATCACGCGGCGGTCGCGCTCGACGACGAAGTCTTCCCCTTCGACCGGTGGAATCGCGATCATCGACGTGAGCCAGTCGCGGGTCTGCTCGATCGTCGTATGCGGCGGGGTCGACCAATAGCGCATCGCGCGCGGGTCGCTCAGGATTGCATGGAGCGCGTCGAGATCGTCTTCGCGCACGGGCCGCAGCAGCAACCGCTCGGTCCTGATCTCGGCCATCGTCCTCCTCCTGCTCCCGTTCCTGTCGAGCGAAGTCGAAACACCCGACGTATTGCGCGTGACCCGTCCCTCGACTTCGCTCGGGACGAACGGTTGAGGAGCAGCCTCGGCGATCTTAGCAAGGCGCTGTCCTACAGCCCTCCGATCGCGTAAACGAGCCGCGCTCTTTCCACTGTCGACACCCGATCGCGCGCTCGGCGAAGTCCCGGCGAAAGGTGACACATGCGTCGTCCGACGCGCACCTTCCACCATCGCCAGCGCGTGGCCGACGTCTCCGTTTTGCCGCCAGATGCCGGAACTTCGACGGTTTCGCGTCGATCTCAACCCCGCTTGCGCGCCTGTCGATACGTGCCGAGCATCCTCAGCCACTTCGAGTGGAAGCCCAGTTCCGCCATCGCCCGGTCGAACGGCTCGTCGCCGGGTTTGCCCTCGACGTCGCAGAAGAACTCGGTCGCGGCGAAGCTGGCGCCGTGCTGGTAGCTTTCCAGCTTGGTCATGTTGACGCCGTTGGTCGCGAACCCGCCCATGGCCTTGTAGAGCGCGGCGGGAATGTTCTTCACCTCGAAGATGAAGGTCGTCATCCACGGGCCGTCCCCCACCGCCGGGCGGCCGCCGCGCGCCAGCGTCACGAAGCGGGTGGTGTTGTGCTCGCCGTCGGAGGCGTCGTCGGCGAGCAGGTTGAGGCCGTAGATCGCCGCCGCCGCCGGGGGTGCGAGCGCGCCGAAGGCGGGGTCGCCGCGCTCCGCCGCCAGTGCCGCCGCGCCGGCGGTGTCGGGATAGGCGACCGGGCGGATGCCGTGGGCGCGCAGCCAGTGCCGGCATTGCCCGAGCGCCTGCGGGTGGCTCGCCGCCTCGGTCACGTCGTCGCGCGTTCCCGGTCCCATCAGCGCGTGGCGGATGGACAGGAAATGCTCGCCGGTGATGACCAGGCCGGATTCGGGCAGCAGGAAATGGATGTCGGCGACGCGGCCGTGGAGCGAGTTCTCGATGGGGATGACCGCGCAGTCGGCGCGTCCGGTCTGCACCGCCTCGATCGCGTCGGCGAAGTCGAAGCAGGGAAGGGGGAGCGCGTCGGGGAACGCCTCGCCCACCGCGACATGGCTGTTCGCGCCCGGCGCGCCCTGGAACGCGACAGCGCGGTCGGGCGCGCGCGCCGCCGCCTCGGTCATGGCGGCGACGATCGGGCGGGCGGGGGCGGCGTATTGATCCATGGCAGGCGCGCGTAGGGGAGGGGGCGCGGGGCCTCAAGCGCCGCTTGCGGTCCGAGAATCGCTTTCCTATGGGGTGGCGCGCATCAAAAGGGGCTTCGCGGAACACATGGACGATCGCAACAACACGATTGCCGGCTGGGTGCTGGCCGGGTGCGGCGCGGCGCTCGGGCTGTCGATCGTGGGCGGGATGCTCTTCCATGGCGGTCGCCCCGAGAAGATGGGCTATGCGATCGAGGGTGTCGTCGAGGAAGGCGCGGGCGGCGCCGCCGCCGAAGTGCCGATCGCGAGCCTGCTGCCCAAGGCGGATGCGGCCAAGGGCGCCGAGGTCTTCAAGAAGTGCGCCGCCTGCCACACGATCAACCAGGGCGGCGCGAACGGCGTCGGCCCGAACCTTTATGCGACCGTCGGCGAGGCGATCGCCCAGGGCAAGGGCGGGTATCCGTTCTCGGACGCGCTGAAGGGCGTGGGCGGCAATTGGGATTTCGACAAGCTGAACGCCTGGCTGACGTCCCCGCGCAAGTTCGCGGCCGGCACCAAGATGACCTTCGCCGGGCTCGGCAACCCGCAGGACCGCGCCGACGTCATCCTGTATCTCAACCAGCAGGGTTCGAACCTGCCGCTGCCGGCGGCTCCCGCGGCCGGCGCAGCCCCGGCGGCGGGCGGCAACGCCGACGCCTCCAAGGGTGCGGGCGCCGCCCCCGCGGCAGCGAATGCGGTCGACGCGGTCGCGACCGATCGCCGCGCCTCGACCGGTGACATCGCGAACACCGGCACTCCGGCGAGCGGCGCACCCTCAGTCGATCCCAATGCGGCCAGGGAAGCCGCAGCGCGGGGCAAGTGACGGGCTGACCCCTTACCTCGGCGGCGCGGGGTCCTGCGCCGCCCGATCGCGATAGAATTGCTGGACCAATGCCCAGCCCTCCGCCGCGGTCTCGACGAAGCGGAAGATGCCGAGGTCGCGCTCCGAGATCACGCCCTCGTCGCACAGCGCGCCGAAGTCGATCACCCGCTCCCAGAACTCGCGCCCGTACAGGAGGACGGGAAGCGGGGCGATCTTGCCGGTCTGGATCAGCGTCAGCACCTCGAACAGTTCGTCGAAGGTCCCGAACCCGCCGGGGAACACCGCCAGCGCGCGGGCGTGCAGCAGGAAGTGCATCTTCCGGAGCGCGAAATAGTGGAACTGCGTCGACAATGAGGGGGTGACATAGGGGTTGGGCGCCTGCTCGTGCGGCAGGACGATGTTGAGCCCGATCGATTCGGCATGGACATCCGCCGCGCCGCGGTTCGCCGCCTCCATGATCGACGGCCCCCCGCCGGAGCAGACGACGAAGTGCCGCAAGCCGCGCTCGTCCCTCGGGAAGTTGGAGCACAGCTGTGCAAGCTCGCGGGCGGTGTCGTAGTAGCGGCTCTTGGCGACCAGCCGTTCCGCGATCCGGCGGCCCTGATCGTCGGTGGCGAGATCGAGCAGCGCCTGCGCCTTCGCCGGCTCGGGAATGCGTGCCGAGCCGTAGAAGACGAAGGTCGAGCCGATATGCGCTTCGTCGAGAATCTGCTGCGTCTTGAGGAGTTCGAGCTGGAAGCGGACCGGGCGGAGATCCTCGCGGAGCAGGAAGTCCATGTCCTGGAACGCGAGCCGGTAGGAGGGATGCTCGGTCTGCGGGGTCGAGACCCCGCTCTTGGCGGTTTCGGCGTCCTGCTTCGCGCGCGGGAAGACGCGGCTGGGAACTCGGGTGTCTGTCATGGGCGGCGCATTACGAGCCGGACCTCGCATTGCCTAGCCATCGTCGTTATTGCTCATGAGAACGACATGCAGTAAGGGAGGCATCTGCCGTGGTTTAGCAGTTGCTCGTACGGCGCGATCGGCCTAAGGCCGCGCCGAACAGCCGTGTGCGCGGCGCGCCCAGCAGAAGGATCGTGTTCCGAATGGCCCGCAAGAAAATCGCGCTGATCGGCGCCGGCAACATCGGCGGCACGCTCGCCCATCTCGCGGCGCTCAAGGGTCTGGGCGACATCGTGCTGTTCGACGTGGTCGAGGGTGTCCCGCAGGGCAAGGCGCTCGATCTGTCGCAGTGCGCACCCGTCGAGGGCTTCGACGCGACGATCACCGGCTCGAACGACTATGCCGACATCGCCGGCGCGGACGTCATCATCGTCACCGCGGGCGTGGCGCGCAAACCCGGCATGAGCCGAGACGACCTGCTCGGCATCAACCTCAAGGTGATGAAGGCGGTGGGCGAGGGCATCAAGGCCAACGCCCCCGACGCCTTCGTGATCTGCATCACCAACCCGCTCGACGCGATGGTCTGGGCGCTGCGAGAGTTCTCGGGGCTGCCGCACAACAAGGTCGTCGGCATGGCCGGTGTGCTCGACAGCGCGCGGTTCAGCCACTTCCTCGCGGACGAGTTCAAGGTCTCGGTCAAGGACGTGACCTCCTTCGTGCTCGGCGGCCACGGCGACACGATGGTGCCGGTCATCTCCTATTCCACCGTGTCCGGCATTCCGGTTCCCGACCTCATCAAGATGGGCAATTCGAGCCAGGAAAAGATCGACGCGATCATCAAGCGCACCCGCGGCGGCGGCGGCGAGATCGTCGCGCTGCTCAAGACCGGCTCGGCCTATTATGCGCCTGCAACCAGCGGCATCGCGATGGCCGAGGCGTATCTCTACGACCAGAAGCGCGTCCTGCCCGCCGCGGCCTATGTCGACGGGCAGTATGGCGTGAACGACCTCTACGTCGGCGTGCCGGTGGTGATCGGCGCGGGCGGGGTCGAGCAGATCGTCGAGATCGCGCTGGACGACGAGGCCAAGGGCAACCTCCAGGTCTCGGTCGACGCGGTCAAGGAGCTGCTGGTGGCGTGCAAGGGCATCGACAGCTCGCTGGCGTAAGGAAAAAGTGAACCACCCCGGCGAACGCCGGGGTCCAGTAGGGAGAACGTCCGAGTGGAAGGACTGGCCTTCGTCTACATGATGGCCAGCGCACGCAACGGGACGATCTATCTAGGTTCGACGATCAATTTGCCGAAACGAGTGTGGGAACACCGCAACGGCGTCGTCGATGGGTTCACCAAACGGTACAAGTGCAAGATCCTCGTCTGGTACGAGGCGCAAGCAAGTTGGGAAGCGGCCCGCCTACGCGAGCGGCAGATGAAGGACTGGAAGCGGATCTGGAAGTTGCAGGAGGTCGAGGGGCTCAACCCGGAATGGGAAGACCTGTACGATCGTATCGCGCTGCCATGAACCGCTTCGCAACTGGACCCCGGCGTTCGCCGGGGTTGTAGTAAGGACGATACAGCGCATGAGCATCCTCGTCGACAAGAACACCAAGGTCATCACTCAGGGGATGACCGGCAAGACCGGCGCCTTCCATACCAAGGCGGCGCTCGATTACGGCACGCAGATGGTCGGCGGCGTCACCCCGGGTAAGGGCGGGACGATCCACGAGGAGACCGGGCTCCCCAACTTCGACACCGTCGCCGAGGCGATCGCGAAGACCGGCGCATCGGCGAGTGTGATCTACGTGCCGCCGCCCTTCGCCGCGGACTCGATCCTGGAGGCGATCGACGCCGAGGTGCCGCTGATCGTGTGCATCACCGAGGGCATCCCGGTGCTCGACATGGTCAAGGTCAAGCGCGCGCTCAGCGGCTCCAAGTCGCGGCTGATCGGGCCGAACTGCCCCGGCGTGCTGACCCCGGGCGAGTGCAAGATCGGCATCATGCCGGGCAACATCTTCAAGCAGGGCTCGGTCGGCGTTGTCTCGCGCTCCGGCACTCTTACCTACGAGGCGGTGTTCCAGACCTCGAATGCGGGGCTCGGCCAGACCACCGCGGTCGGGATCGGCGGCGATCCGGTCAACGGCACGAACTTCATCGACGTGCTCGAGCTGTTCCTCGCCGACGATGCGACCCAGTCGATCATCATGATCGGCGAGATCGGCGGCAGCGCGGAGGAAGAGGCCGCGCAGTTCCTCAAGGACGAGGCGGCGCGCGGGCGCAAGAAGCCGATGGCGGGCTTCATCGCCGGCCGCACCGCACCTCCGGGCCGCCGCATGGGCCACGCCGGGGCGATCGTCTCGGGCGGCCAGGGCGGGGCCGAGGACAAGATCGCGGCGATGGAAGCCGCCGGGATCAAGGTGGCGGCGAGCCCGAGCGAACTCGGCTCGACGCTGCTGGACGTGCTGAAGGGCTGAAGCTTTCCCTCTCCCGGTGGGAGAGGGAGGGAGCCGCGCAGCGGCGGAAGGGTGAGGACAGGACGGTTTCGATCCTCACCTTCCCACTCGGCTCTGCCGAGCGGGCCCCTTCCTCTCCCAAAAGAGAGGAGAAAGAGAGTAAGACGATGGGCTACGAAGCGCAGGATTTCTCGGACATCGCCGGCGGCGTGTCGCCCGCATTTCTCGATGCGCTGTACGCGCGCTACAAGCAGTCGCCCGACAGTGTCGAGCCGGCATGGCGCGGCATGTTCGAGGGGCTCGAGCAGGCGCATTCGGGCCCGTCCTGGGCGAACAGCAGCTGGCCGCTCTCCTCGACCGACGACCTGACCGCCGCGCTCGACCCGACCCAGATGGAGCCGGCACCGAGGCCCGCCAAGGGCAAGCCGCCGATCGCCGCGGCCCCGGCGCCGTCGCAGGATGCGATCGTCAGCGCCGCCTCCGACGCGATCCGTGCGCAGATCCTGATCCGCACCTACCGGGTCCGCGGACATCTGGCCGCGAACCTGGATCCGCTCGGCCTGTCGGGTCCGCGCGAACTGCCCGACGACCTCAAGACCGAATATCACGGCTTCTCCGACGCCGACGTCGACCGCCCCGTCTTCCTGGGCGGCACCCTGGGCCTGCAATGGGCGACCATCCGTGAGGTGGTCGACATCCTGCGGCGCAACTATTGCGGCAACGTCGGGCTGGAGTTCATGCACATCGCCGACGTCGAGGAGCGCAAGTTCCTTCAGGACCGGATGGAGGGCAAGGACGCGCGCGTCGACTTTACCGTCGAGGGCAAGAAGGCGATCCTCAACAAGGTGATCGAGGCCGAGCAATGGGAGCGCTTCCTCGGCCGCAAGTACGTCGGCACAAAGCGGTTCGGGCTCGACGGGGGCGAGAGCATGATCCCCGCGCTCGAGAGCGTCATCAAATATGGCGGCGCGGCGGGCGTCAACGAGATCGTGATCGGCATGGCGCACCGCGGGCGGCTGAACGTGCTCGCCAACGTCATGGCCAAGCCGCTGCGCGTGATCTTCCACGAGTTCGCGGGCGGCAGCGGCAATCCGGACGACATCCAGGGCTCCGGCGACGTCAAATATCACCTGGGCACCTCGACCGATCGCGAGTTCGACGGGCACCAGGTCCACATGTCGCTGGTCGCCAACCCCTCGCATCTCGAGGCCGAGAATCCGGTGGTGCTCGGCAAGATCCGCGCCATCCAGACGATCGCCGGCGATCTGGAGAACCACTGCAAGTCGCTTCCCGTGCTGATCCACGGCGACGCCGCCTTCGCGGGACAAGGGATCGTCTGGGAATGCTTCGGCTTCTCGGGCATCCGCGGCTACAACACCGGCGGCTGCATCCACTTCGTCATCAACAACCAGATCGGCTTCACGACCAGCCCGCAGTTCGCGCGCTCCTCGCCCTATCCGTCGGACGTGGCAAAGGGGGTCCAGGCGCCGATCCTCCACGTCAACGGCGACGATCCCGAAGCCGTGACCTATGCGTGCAAGGTCGCGATCGAGTACCGGCAGAAGTTCCACCGCGACGTCGTGATCGACATGTGGTGCTACCGCCGGTTCGGGCACAACGAAGGCGACGAGCCGGGCTTCACCCAGCCGCTGATGTACAAGGCGATCCGCAGCCATCCGCCGGTCAGCGAGATCTATGGCCGCAAGCTGATCGCGCAGGGCGTCGTCGATCAGGCGTGGGTCGACGGCGCGATCGCGCAGTTCACGACGTTGCTCGAGGGTGAGTTCGAGGCGGGGGCCGGGTACAAATCGAACAAGGCCGACTGGTTCGCCGGACGCTGGTCGGGGCTCCACGCGCCCGCCGACGCCGAGACCCAGCGCCGCAGCGTCGAAACCGGCGTCGAGAAGAAGCTGTTCGACGCGATCGGCCGGACGCTGACCCAAGTTCCCGACGGTCTCGTGATCCACAAGACGCTCGCGCGGGTCCTCGACGCCAAGCGCGAGATGTTCCGCACGGGCGAGGGCTTCGACTGGGCGACCGGCGAGGCGCTGGCGTTCGGGACATTGCTGTCCGAGGGGTACGGGGTCCGTCTGTCGGGGCAGGATTCCGGGCGCGGCACCTTCTCGCAGCGCCACGCGGTTTGGGTCGACCAGACCGACGAGCACAAATACGTGCCGCTGTGGAACGTCGAGCATGGTCACTTCGAGGTACTCGATTCGCCGCTCAGCGAGTACGGCGTGCTCGGCTTCGAATACGGCTATGCGCTCGCCGACCCCAAGACCTTGGTGCTGTGGGAAGCGCAGTTCGGCGATTTCGCCAACGGTGCGCAGATCATGATCGACCAGTTCGTCGCGGCCGGCGAGGCGAAGTGGCTGCGCGCCAATGGCCTCGTGATGCTGCTGCCGCACGGTTACGAGGGGCAGGGGCCGGAGCATTCGTCGGCGCGGCTCGAGCGGTTCCTGCAGCTGTGCGCGGGCGACAACATGCAGGTCGCGAACTGCACGACGCCCGCCAACTACTATCACCTGCTGCGCCGCCAGATGCACCGCGGCTTCCGCAAGCCGCTGGTCGTGTTCACCCCCAAGTCGCTGCTGCGCCACAAGCTCGCGGTGTCGACCGCGGCGGACTTCCTGGGCGACACGCACTTCCGCCGCCTGCTGTCCGACCCGAATGGCTCGCCCGATGCCGAGACGAGGCGGCTGGTGCTGTGCAGCGGCAAGGTCGCCTACGACCTGATCGAGGCGCGCGACGCGGCGGGCGACACGGGTACGCAGATCGTCCGGATCGAGCAGCTCTACCCATTCCCGAGCGAGGCGCTGGCAAGGCGGATCGCGCGGATGCCCGTGCTCGAGCACGTCGTCTGGGCGCAAGAGGAGCCGCGCAACAACGGGTCCTGGTTCTTCGTCGAGTCGATGATCGAGGAGGCGCTGGTCGCCGCCAGGTCGCCGGTGAAGCGCCCGCGCTATGCGGGCCGCGCCGCCGCGGCGTCCCCCGCCACCGGGCTGATGAAGCGCCACCAGGCCGAACAGGGGGCGCTGGTCGCCGACGCGCTGGGCCATTCGGTCCGCGAGGAGATCCGCCGGACCCGCGGCGCCGACACCGTCAAGAAGGCCGGCAAGGCCGCGTCGTAATCTAGGAAGACCCCATGGCAACCGAAGTTCTGGTCCCCACGCTGGGCGAATCGATCACCGAGGCGACGCTCGGCGAGTGGCTGAAGCAGCCCGGCGAGGCGGTCGCCGCCGACGAGCCGATCGCGAGCCTGGAGACCGACAAGGTCTCGGTCGAGGTGCCGTCCCCCGTCGCCGGCGTCATGGGCCAGCAGGCGGTCAAGGTCGGCGACACGGTTCTGGTCGGGGCGTTGATCGCCACCGTCGAGGCGGGCGGCGGCGCTGCCGCGCCGGCGAAGCCCGCGGCCGCTCCCGCGGCGGCTGCGGCTCCCGAGCAGGCGGAGCCGGTCGCGGGCGGCTACGGCAATCATGGTCAGACCCCGGTGACGAGCAGCGCGCCCGCGGCGCTTTCCCCGTCGGTCCGGCGTGCGGTGCTCGAGACGGGGGTGGACCCGTCGGGCGTGCGCGGCTCGGGCAAGGACGGCCGGCTGACGAAGGAGGACATCGCCGCCGCTGCCGCGACCGCGAAGGCCCCGGCTCCCGAACCCGCCCCGGCGCCGCTGACTCCCTCCGTCGCCGCGTCGACCGGGCGTAAGGAAGAGCGCGTTCGGATGACGCGGCTGCGCCAGACGATCGCCAAGCGGCTGAAGGATGCGCAGAACACAGCGGCGCTGCTGACGACGTTCAACGACGTCGACATGTCGGCGGTGATCGCGGCACGGAACACGTACAAGGACCTGTTCGAGAAGAAGCACGGCGTCCGCCTGGGCTTCATGGGCTTCTTCGTGAAGGCCGCCTGCATGGCGCTCAAGGATATCCCGAGCGTCAATGCGAGCATCGAGGGCGACGAGATCGTCTATCACGATTATGTCGACGTCTCGGTCGCCGTGTCGGCCCCGAACGGGCTCGTGGTGCCGGTGGTCCGCGACGCGCAGGACCTGACGGTCGCCGGGATCGAGAAGACGATCGGCGACTTCGGCCGCCGCGCCAAGGACGGGACGCTCAAGATGGAGGAGATGAAGGGCGGTACCTTCACCATCTCCAACGGTGGCGTGTTCGGTTCGCTGATGTCGACCCCGATCATCAACCCGCCGCAGGCCGCGGTGTTGGGCCTCCACCGGATCGAGGATCGCCCGGTCGTCCGCGACGGGCAGGTCGTGGTGCGGCCGATGATGTACCTCGCGCTCAGCTACGACCACCGCCTGATCGACGGCCGCGAGGCGGTGACGTTCCTGGTCGCGCTGAAGAACGCGATCGAGGACCCGACGCGGATCCTGATCGACCTGTAAGCGCCGGCGCGCATCCCCATATCGCTTGCGCGAACGGAGTTTGAGATGGCTGACTACGACTATGACGTCCTGGTGATCGGGTCCGGGCCCGGCGGTTATGTCGCCGCGATCCGGGCGGCGCAGCTGGGGCTCAGGACCGCGTGCGCGGAGAGCCGCGAGACGCTGGGCGGCACCTGCCTCAACGTCGGGTGCATCCCGTCGAAGGCGCTGTTGCACGCGAGCGAATATTTCGACGCCGCCGCCAACGGCATGATGGCGAAGATGGGCGTCAAGGTGACTCCCGAGCTGGACCTCGACACGATGCACGGGCAGCGCCGCGACGCGGTCAAGCAGCTGACCGGCGGGATCGAGTTCCTGTTCAAGAAGAACAAGGTCACCTGGCTCAAGGGCAGCGCCGCGTTCGAGGACGCTCACACCGTCAGTGTCGGCGGCCAGACGGTCACCGCCAAGAACATCGTCATCGCGACCGGATCGGCCGTCACGCCGCTCCCGGGAGTCGAGATCGATCAGCAGGTGATCGTCGATTCGACCGGCGCGCTCGAGCTGCCGAAGGTGCCGGGCCATATGGTCGTGATCGGCGGCGGGGTGATCGGGCTGGAGCTCGGCAGCGTGTGGCGGCGGCTGGGGGCCAAAGTCACCTGCGTCGAGTTCCTCGACCAGATCCTGCCCGGGTTCGACGGCGAGGTCCGCAAGGAAGCGAACAAGATCTTCAAGAAGCAGGGGATCGTCTTCCAGCTCTCGACGAAGGTGACCCGGGTCGAGAGCGATGGCGCCAAGGCGATGCTGACCGTCGAGCCCGCAGCGGGTGGCGAGCCGACCACGATCGAGGCGGACGTGGTGCTGGTCTCGATCGGTCGCCGCGCGAACACCGACGGGCTCGGGCTAGACAAGATCGGCCTTCAGCCGAACGCGCGCGGGCAGATCGAGACCGATCACGACTTCCGCACCGCGGTGGGCGGCGTGTGGGCGATCGGCGACGTGATCCCCGGCCCGATGCTGGCGCACAAGGCCGAGGATGAGGGGATCGCGGTCGCCGAGAACATCGCCGGGCGCCACGGGATCGTGAACCACGACCTGATCCCGAGCGTGGTCTATACCTGGCCCGAGATCGCGGGCGTCGGTCTGACCGAAGAGCAGGCGAAGGAGAAGGGCGAGGTCAACGTCGGCAAGTTCCCGATGCTCGCCAACAGCCGCGCCAAGACCAACCACGAGCCCGACGGCTTCGTGAAGATCATCGCCGACGCGAAAACCGATCGCGTCCTGGGCGTCTGGGCGATCGCCAGCGTCGCGGGAACGATGATCGCCCAGGCGGCGCAGGCGATGGAGTTCGGCGCGACCAGCGAGGACATTGCCTACACCTGCCACGCCCACCCGACGCATTCGGAGGCGATCAAGGAGGCGGCGATGGCGGTGACGGGCAAGCCCATCCACATCTAGCATTGGCGCGAATGGGCGGCGTGGCATCGCCACGCCGCCTGCCGGGCTCAGGTCAACGGTAACGCCAGCCGCCGTGATAGCGGTAGCGCGTCCGGTAGTAGCGGCGACCGTCCCAATAGCCGCGACCCGGATAGAAGCCGCCGACCCTCAGCACGACGCCTGGAGCTCCGATCGCGACCGCCGGACGACCGTAGCCGCCCCCGTTGGGCAGGCAGCGGCCATGATGGCCACGATGGAAGCCCGGGCCGCAGCCCTGGGCGGCGAGCGCCGGGGTGGCGGCGAGCGTCGTCGCGCCAGCGAGCGCGGCGGCGATCAGCAGGTTCCGCATCCACATCCTCCTTTGATAGCCGGGCGCCCGATGCCCCCGGTCGGGGATGAAACGCAGGTGTAACGGAACGTTTCCGTCCGCCTCTCGCTTCGGCGCGCTCCGACGGGTAACCGCAAGGGATGCAGCCTTTCGTACTCCGCCGGCTTCCCGGACCGATCGTCGCATCCGCACTCGATGAAGCGGCCGAAGGGCCGAGCGGACGGTGACCCGGACGGTGCTGGAAGCGGCCTGGCTGGAGCTGACGCGGCGCGACCTGCCGACGCTTGCCGCCGAGCGTGGCTGGCCCGTGCACGCCGACCATTGCTTCCAGCGCATCCTCCTGGACAATGCGGTCGGCGGCGTCTGGTACGACGCGATCACCGGACGTCCTGCTTATCGCCATGCCGAGGCGGCGGTGCTCGCGGCGGCGGTTGCGCTCGGACGCGCGGCGATCGCCGGGGCGGCGGACCTTCACGCGCTCAACCGCCGTTCGCTCGCCTGGCGGCGTCAGGCGAAGGCGAGCACCTCGCGGTCGAGCGTGCCGGTCTCGCGCGCATAGTCCGCGCAGTTTCCGGCCCAGTTCTGATAAACCCGCCCGTTCGCGGCCTTGTACCAGCTGCGGCAGTGCGGGTCGGCCCAGACGGTTCCGGTCAGCGCCTGCTCGATCCGCTCGTTGAACCGGCGCTGCCCGTCGGCGGTGACGATCGCGGCGCGCTTCTCCTCCTGGCTCAGCGCGGCGAGGGTGCGCAGCATGAAATCGACCTGGCATTCAATCATGTAGCTGATCGAATTGTGTCCCAGATTGGTGTTTGGGCCGTAGAGGACGAACATGTTGGGGAAGCCCGCGACCATGATGCCGAGATAGGCCTCGGGTCCGTCGGCCCAGGCGTCCTTGAGCGTCCGCCCCCCTTCGCCCGCGACCGCCATCGACCAGTTCCACTCGGTCGTCTCGAACCCGGTGGCGTAGATCAGCACGTCGAGCTCGTGGAATCCCGCGGCGGTCCTGACGCCGCCCGGCTCGATGCCGGCGATCGTCGCGGTTTCGAGCGTGACGTTGTCGCGCATCAGCGCGGGGTAGAAATCGTCGCAGATCAGGATGCGCTTGCATCCGATCGGATAGTCGGGGGTGAGCTTCGCGCGCAGTTCCGGATCGGGGACCTGCGCTTCGAGATGGTCGAGCGCGGTGCGGGTGAAGGCGGCACGCCCTTCCGGAGTCCACTGGAACGCCTGCCAGAAATAGGCATCGGCATTGTCGAAGATCATCGCCCGTTGCATCGCGCCCAGCCGCATCGCGACCGCCATGTCGGTCGCCATCAGTGCCTTGGTCTCGGGCGTGACGGCGACGTCGTTGCGAGGGACGACCCAGTTGGGAGTGCGCTGGAACACGACCAGTTCGCCCGCGACCTTGGCGACCTCGGGGATGAACTGAACCGCGCTCGCCGCCGAGCCGATCACGCCGACGCGCTTGCCGGTCAGGTCGACGCCGTCGGGCCATTCGGCGGCGTGGAAGGTCTGGCCCGCGAAGCGTTCGCGTCCCGCGATCTCGGGGAGGTTGGGGCGGCTGAGCTGCCCGAGCGCGGGAACGATCGCGTCGAAGGTCTCGATCTCGCCTTTCTCGGTCTCGATCGTCCAGGTCTTGGCGTCCTCGTCCCACCTGGCGCTGGTCACGCCTTCGTTGAGGCGCAGCACGGGAGCGAGCCCGAATTGTTCGACCAGGCCTTGCGTATAGGCGTGGATCTCCGGCCCACGGGCGTAATGATGGCTCCAGTGGGGATTGGGCGCGAAGGAGAATTGGTAGAGGATCGCGGGCACGTCGCAGGCCACGCCTGGGTAGCGATTGGCGCGCCAGGTGCCGCCGACCGACTCGGCATGCTCGAACAGCGTCACCTCATGCCCCGCCTCGCGCGCCTTGATGGCGGCGCACAGCCCGCCCATCCCCGCGCCGACGACCGCGATCCGCTTACCCATGTCCGTCCTCTCGTGCCTGCGGTTCGGTGCCGCCGTTTCGGGGAGGATGCCCGGAACGGCGGCGCGAGGAAAGAGCTAAGTCGAGTTCTTTAGATCGCCGCCAGCGCCTGTTCGAAGTCGGCGATCAGATCGTCGGCGTCCTCGACCCCGATGGAGATGCGGACGAGGTTGTCGGTGATGCCGAGCGCCCGCTTGCGCTCGTCCGGCACGGAGAGATGGGTCATCGCCGCGGGAGCCGAGGCCAAAGTCTCGGTGCCGCCCAGGCTGACCGCGAGCTTGGCGATCTTGAGCGTGTCGAGGAACTTGAACGCCTCCGCCTCGCCGCCCTTGAGATACAGCGAGAAGGTGCTGCCCGCGCCGGTGCAGTGGCGGCGATAGATGTCGGCCTGGCGCGCATCGCCCTGCTGTTCGAGGAAGCCGAGATAGCCGACCCGCTCGACCTTCGGATGGACGTTGAGGAACGCGCAGACCTTGACCGCATTCTCGCCCGCGCGGGTCATGCGGAGTTCCAGCGTCTCGAGGCTACGCAGCAGCATCCAGGCGGTGTGCGGATCGCAGATCGTGCCGATCGTGTTGCGCATCATCCGCAGCGTGTTGATGTGCGCCTTCGTCCCCAGCACGCCGCCGGCGACGAGATCGCTGTGGCCACCCGCATATTTGGTCAGCGAATAGACGACGAGGTCCGCGCCCTGCTTGAGCGGCTGCGCCCACACTGGGCCGAGGAAGGTGTTGTCGATCGCGATCGGCGGCTTCGTGTCGCCGGTGAAGATCGCGTCGCGGCTAGCGGCGACTGCCTCGACGTCGACGAGCGCGTTGGTCGGGTTGGCGGGCGATTCGAGGTAGATCAGCGCGACGTTCCCCGCCGACGCCTCGGTCAGCACCGCGTCGATCTCGGCGCGGGTCGCACCGGCGGGGAAGTCGAGCCACTTGACCCCGAACTTGCCGAGGATGCGCGCGATCAGCGTCTCGGTCGCGGCATAGAGCGGGCCGGAATGGACGATCGTGTCGCCGGGCTTGGTCATGGCCAGGAACAGGGTCGCGATCGCCGACATGCCCGACGAGAAGGCGAGCGCATCCTCGGCCTCCTCCCAGATCGCGAGCCGATCCTCCAGAATCTCCTGGTTCGGGCCGTTGAAGCGCGAATAGACCAGGCCCTCGGACCCGCCGGGCCGCTTGCCGGTAACGCCCTCGAAGTGGCGCTTGCCCGCCGCGGCATTGGGGAAGACGAAGGTCGAGGTGAGGAAGATCGGCGGCTTGAGCGAACCCTCCGACAGCGCGGGATCGAAGCCGTGACCCATCATCAGCGTCGCGGGCCTCAGCTTGCGCCCGCCGATCTCGCTGATCTCGGCCTTGGGGGCAACTCGCGGGGCGACGCCGGTGAGGTCGGCTTCGGTTTCGTTCTTGATGTCTGGCATCGTGTGTCTCCTGGGTGCGCAGGTCCCTAACGCAGGATCGTTTCAGGCGATACCACCGGAGACAGGTTGAGGCGGTTTAGGCGTGCGGACGGGGCGGTGAGGTGAGACAGGTCGAGGCAATCGAGGCGGCCCCGCGCGTCGATGCGGAGAGACCGGTCGATCGGGAGGGCGCTGCATCCGTTGTCACCATCATGGTTTGTCCAACCTTGCGAGATGCGTCGGGGCCGCCGGCGAACCGGCGACCCCATTGCATTCAGATCTGCGCCAGCCCGCCGTCGACGAACAACTCGCTGCCGGTCATGAAGCTGCTGTCGTCGGAGGCGAGGAACGCCGCCGCCGCCGCGGTCTCCGCCGGATCGCCGACGCGGCCGAGCGGGGTGCCCGCGCCGAGCGCCTTGAACTCCTCCTCGCCGACGACGCTGATCGCGAGCTCGGTCAGCGTCGGCCCGGGGGAGAGGACGTTGACGCGGATGCCGGTCCCGCGCAGGTCCTGCGCCCAGCTGCGCGCGATGTTGCGGACCGCCCCCTTCGACGCGCTGTAGATGCTGAACTGCGCCGTGCCCATCTCGCCGGTGGTCGATCCGGTGAGGATGATCGAGCCCCCCGCCTTCATCAGCGGCAGCGCCTTCTGCACGGTGAAGATCAACCCCTTCACGTTGACGTCGAAGGTCTCGTCATATTGCGCCTCGGTGATCTCGCCGAGCGGCGCGAAGGAGCCGGTGCCGGCGTTGGCGAAGACGATGTCGACGCCGCCGCGCTCCGCCTTCACCTGCGCGTAGAGCCGGTCGAGGTCGGCGGCGTCGGTGACCGATCCGGCGATCGCACGGGCCTGCCCGCCGAGCTTGGCGACCGCGGCGTCGAGCGCGTCCTGCCGCCGGCCGAAGATGTAGACGAACGCGCCTTCGTCGACGAAGCGCTTGGCGGACGCAAAGCCGATGCCGCTGCCGCCACCGGTGATCACCGCGGTCTTGCCCGAGAGTCTATTCATGTATGCCTCCACAAGTTCAGGTGGCGGAGAGCTGGCGGCGCACCCACCTATCGACAAGTATGCACCTTCTGGTAAGTACCCCCATGGACATGATCACCACCTCGCCGCCGGGCTTCTCGTGCGGGCTCGACGTCACGCTCCGCATCATCGCGGGGAAGTGGAAGCCGCTGATCATCTACTTCCTGCGCGAGGAGCCGAACCGCTATGGTGCGCTCAAGCGCGCGGTGCAGGGAGTGAGCGACAAGGTGCTGATCCAGCAGCTGAAGGAGCTGGAGGCGGACGGCGTGGTCAGGCGCACCGATTACGGCGAGGTGCCGCCGCGCGTGGACTATGCGCTGACCCCGCTGGGCCGAAGCCTGTCCGACGCGCTCGCGCCTTTGTGCGAATGGGGGAGCGCGAACCTCGACGCGGTCGCTGCGGTGTTCGCGGAGCGGGAGGGGTGGGCCGTCGGCAAGCCATCAAGCCCTGTCGCTTCAAAGCAGCGAATGGACCGGCAGCTTTCAGGCGGGAAAGCGGCCTGACGGGAAACGCCCAATAGCGGACATGCTCGACGCCCGGGCAATTTGGTCATAAACTGATGTAAGACTTCAGCGGAAGGAACCCCGCGGCTGCCGGTCTCCGGGGATCGTGACGTGACAATGGGTGCCGGTGTTCTTGATCGGAAATGGCGGGTCAGCCACTCGGCTTTGGAGGCGTGTGATGAGATACAAAGACACAGGCGGCGACGACAATCTGATCGGTACAATCTCAGACGACGTGTTTCGAGTTCATCGTGGCGTAGACAAAGTGGATGGTGGAGGCGGTTTTGACCGCTTGATCGTTAACTATGGAGGCCAGCACAGCTACTTTTTCGGATACAATCATGTCAATGTTCTTGATGATGGTAGCTTAGTCGGGACGTTAAGTGGAGGACTCAACGATGATCCTCACGATTCAGCTGTTTCCTTCACAAACGTCGAGCGGATTGTATATACGGGCACAGAATCAAACGATACATTGTTTATAGATGTGTCCTCCGCAGCCTCTGAGTCGATGTTTGAAGTCAATGCTGAAGCCGGTCTTGATATCCTATTTTTAGAATTTCATAGCAAGAATGATCACTACGTTGAAGTGCTTGCGAATGGCGCTATCTTGACTGAAATAGGGAAATTTAGCAGCTTTGAAGGACTTACCGTCACATTCGGAGGTGGCGACGATGGTGCGCTAGGGGGCGCTATGGCTGAAACATTCAGCGGTGGCCGGGGGGTTGACCATCTTTCCGGCGGCGGTGGAAATGATCAACTTGACGGTGGACGTGGTGCGGATCTCCTGAGTGGCGGCGCGGGTGCGGACTTCTTTTTCTATGACCAGTTAGCTGACTCATTGGTATCGGCTGCCGACACCATTCTCGACTTCAGTCAAGCGGAAGGTGACAGGCTATACCTTGCGGCGATCGATGCAGATGAGATGGTGAAGCACCATCAATCCTTTGTGTTTATCGATCAAGATGACTTTACTGGACCTGGTGGCCAACATGGTGAGTTACGCCAGGTCGTCAACGGCGACGGCACCGTGACGCTTCAGGGCGACGTGAACCATGACGGCATGGCTGACTTCTCGATCCTGATCCACACCGCCGCACCGCTGGTTGCAGGAGACCTCGTTCTTTAGGTAGGTCCGACCGGCGTCGGCTTCCGGCGCGCATCCATCGAAACCCGATGATGATCGATGCGGACGGTCAGTCAGGCGATCGAGAAGCAGACGTTCTGCAAACCCCCGAACCAGGTCGCTCCGGCCCGCGCGTGGGCCTCGGATCGCTCGGAAGCCGACCGTCTGCTCTCGGGCGAAAAAGCGGACGACCGCAAACGCCCACTTTCCGCCATTGAGCGCAGGGACGTGCCTTCTTGCTTGGGCCGTTCCGTATGGCGGCAAGGCGGTTTCATTGGATGTCGTCGGCCTCGCGTTCCTCTTTCATATCATCCGACCATATGCCCTGCTTCTCGGCCCGCGCGGTCCGTTCCGCCTCGCTAATTCGGGTGATGCGCTTCCTGTAGTCGTCTTCGGGTATCAAGCGTTCGCTGCGGTCCTGCGGTGCCGCAGCTCGTTCTTTCTCAATCTCGGCCCGAGCGTCAGCCAGCTTCGGATCACTTTTGAGCAGCCGATCAAGTCCTCTTTCATTATCAACCATGTCGTACATCGTTCCACCGACGAACATTCCAAATCGAATGAGGTCGACGTTCAAGCTGTCGTTCCCATCCTCTACCCAAACATAAAAGAGTTCCATAAGCTGGTGCGTTCGAGTGTTAGTTGAGAGCAGTCGCGAAATAGGTGTAACAATCGCTTTGGGGTGCCTTTTCAGCCAGCTAACTATAAAGACCTTCGGGTCTTCGAAAGTGGTGGCCCGAAAAAGTCCACTACCGAGCAAAACATACAGGCGCGAGTCGCCTGTTTTCGAAGCCATTATGCCGTTTTCGAACTGATACCCTGTCACGGCCTCGCGAACTGGTGGGCTTGGGGCAACGCGGGCGTTAGACGGAGCGGAGGCGACCGCGATCATTGCGGCAACGAAGAATGGGCCGAACACACGCACCTCCTTGATCCTGTGCTGCCTGCTATGGTCGACAACGCTCGGTCACGTCCAGAAGCGGACGGTCCGCACTCCCCCAAACCCGGTCGCTCACGGCTTGGTTGGCCCTTCGTTTGAGCGGGGCCGAGGGTCGGGCGCAGGGTGACAAGGGCGAGCAGCGCCAGCGCGCGATGACTTAGCGCAGGCCGATCAGGCTGATCTGGCGGCCGTAGTCCGGCTCGCTGCGATGCGTGGCGCGGCGGTAGCTGAAGAAGCGGTCGGCGTCGGCGTAGGTGTCGAGGCCGAGCGTCTCGATCCGGCGCACGCCGGCGGCGGCGAGGCGGTGGGCGACATAGGCTTCCAGGTCGAACTGCGCGCGGCCCTCGCGGCCGTCGGCGAAGAAGCGCTCGTTGCCGGCATCGTCCCCGGCGAAGCGGCGGCGGAAGGCGGCGTCGACCTCGTAGCTCGCGCGGGCGATGCACGGGCCGACCGCGGCGGCGATGCGGTCGCGGCGTGCGCCGAGCGCCTCCATCGCGGCGAGGGTCGCGTCGGTCACCCCGGCGAGCGCACCCTTCCAGCCGGCGTGGGCGGCCCCGACGACCCCTGCCGCGGCGTCGGCGAGGAGGACCGGGGCGCAGTCGGCGGTGAGGATGCCGAGGAGCAGGCCGGGCCGGTCGGTGACGAGCGCGTCCCCTCGCGGCCGGTCCGCGCCCGGTTCGGCGACGGTCACGACGTCGGCGGAATGGACCTGGTAGCAGGTGACGAGCACCGCTTCGGGCAGCACCGCGCGCGCCGCCAGCCGTCGGTTCTCGGCGACGCGCGCGGGATCGTCCTCGGAGCCGATGCCGACGTTCAGGCCGGAGTGGAGGCCGTCCGACACGCCGCCGCGGCGCCCCAGGAAGCCGTGCGGCACACCCGCGAGCGCCGCGGCGCGGATCACCTCGACGCTCACAGCGCCAGCTTCATGATCAGGTCGCGGTCGATCTGGGTGCCGGTCTTGAAGGCGTAATCGCCGATGTGGACGAACCCGCGCCGGGCGTAGAAGCGCATCGCGCGTTCGTTCTCCTCCCAGACGGTCAGGTAGAGCGCGTTCGCACGCCAGGCGACCGCGGTGCCGATCGCCCAGCGCATCAGGACGTCGGCGACGCCGCGACCGTGGTGGGTCGCGGCGACGTAGAGCTGGGCGAGCTGGAGCCCGCCGGGCTGGATCGCCGCGGCCGGAAGCCAGGGGTCGACCAGCTTGGCGTAGCCGACGATCGCATCGTCGTCGGTTGCGATCCGGTAACGAATATAGGGATCGGCGAGGTCGCGGATCAGGTTGCCGTCGGGGCCGTATCCTTGCGCGACATAGGCGGCGATGTCAGCGGGCGGGGCGGAATGGCCGAAGGTCTCCAGCCAGATCTGCTTCGCCATCGCGTCGAGCTCGGGGCCGTCGGCGATGGTCGCGTCGCGGTAGTCGATCATCGGAACCCCGCAGGCTCGGGCCAGCCGGGGGCGGTGAGCACGACCGCCTTGAACAGCGCCCCCATCTCGCCGACCAGCCGGGTGCGCGCGGCCGTGATCTCGTCGGCGCGCTCGGGGGCGGTGCGGGCGAGCTGCGCGGCGCGCGGGTCGATGCCGAGCCGGACGAGGAACTCCGCCTGTTCCACCGGCCCCCAGGCGACCGCGCCCATCGACTGCGCGGCGGCGACCAGGGTGGTGAAATCGACGTGAGCGGTCAGATCCTGCTCGCCGGGCGCTTCGAACGGATTGGCATAGGCGTGCGCATGGACCGCCTGGAGCGTTTCGCCGACGAGCGGCCCCTCATGACCATAGTCGATCGCGAGCAGCGCACCGCCGTGGGCGACGATCCGCTGCGACAGCGCGCGGACGATCGCGACGGTGGCGGGGCTGACCTCGAACACCGCGCCCGGCGGGGCGTCGCGCAAGGGTTCGGGGATGACCCCGTCGGGGATGCGCGGTCCGGCGATGGGAAGGAAGATCAGGTCCTGGCAGGCGATGACGCGCTCGCGCCAGCCGTCGGCAGCGCGGACCAGCTGGCGGGCCGGGAGCGCGTCGAAGAACTCGTTGGCGACGACGATCAGGGGCCGGTCCGGAAGCGTGGTCACGTCGTCGTGCCAGGTCGCCTCGGGCACGCGCTCGCGCTGCGCGGCGCGCAGAGCCGGGCTGGTCTCGACGAAGTGAACGGGCAGCGCGGCGCCGGCCTTCGCCATCGCGCGGAGCGCATCGGCGGCGAGCGTGCCGCGGCCGGGCCCGAGCTCGACCAGCGCGGCGTCGGGCCGACCGGCGCGGTCCCACAGGTCGGCGATCCACAGCCCGATCAGCTCGCCGTACATCTGGCTGATCTCGGGCGCGGTGGTGAAGTCGCCCGCCGCGCCCAGCGGATCGCGGGTGGCGTAGTAATGCGCATTGGCGGCGGCCATGAACTGCGCGACCGGGATCGGGCCGGACAGCGCGATCGCACGGGCGAGTCGTTCGGGGAGGTGGTCGTCCGCGCTCATCTCCGTTCGTCCCGAGCGCAGTGGAGGGACGCTGCGGTCCGCCGCGGTGTCTCGACGTCGCTCGACACGAACGGAGCAGGGCAAGCCGCGCCGCTCACGCCACGCTCTCGTCCCCGGCGATCGGGGTGACGCGCCGCCGCCGCCCGGCCGCGGTCAGGATCAGGTAGAGGCCGCCCGCGATCATCGGCAGGCACAGCAGCTGGCCCATGTGGATCGTGGTCGCGAAGATCGTGCCCTGGAACTGGCTGTCGGGCTCGCGGAAGAACTCGACGGTGAACCGCGCAAGCCCGTAGCCGAGCAGGAAGATGCCGACGAGCTTGCCCGGATCGTAGCGCGCCTTGGTCCGCCAGAAGGCGTAGGCGAGCAGGCAGAACAGCAGCACGCCCTCCAGCACCGCCTCGTAGAGCTGGCTGGGGTGGCGCGCGATCTCGCCACCGCCGCGCGGGAAGACGATCGCCCAGGGCACGTCCGAGGGCTTGCCCCACAGTTCGCCGTTCACGAAATTGGCGAGCCGGCCGAAGAACAGACCGAAGGGGACGCAGGCGGCGACGTAATCGTGGACGCGCAGCCAATCGAGCCTGTGCTTGCGCGCGAAGACGATCAGCCCGAGCGAGGTGCCGATCACCCCGCCGTGGAAGCTCATGCCCCCGTCCCAGAGCTTCAGGATGCTCAAGGGATGGGTCAGCATTTCGGGCGCGTAGAACAGGACGTAGCCGATCCGCCCGCCCAGGATGATGCCGAGCGTCGCGTAGAACACCAGATCGTCGGCGTGGCGGCGCGCCATCGGCGCACCGGGCTGGGCGAGCAGCTTCAGCAGATACCACCAGCCGATGACGATGCCCGCGATATAGGCCAGGCTGTACCAGCGCAGCGTGAAGAAGCCGATCGTGAACACCTCGGGCCGGAGCCCGAGCTCGTCGAAGCGGATGTGACCGCCCGTCGCGGCGGCAAGGAAGGGCAGGATCAAGGCTTTCCCCCAGCGTTTGCGCGTCCCATAGGAGCCGCAAACGACAAGACCAAGCGGAGAGACGAATGCGCACCGAGCTCGACGAGCGGATGGACCGGGTGATGGCCGCGATGACCGGCGCGGGCGGCCAGCTCGCGCTCGGGACGTTCGAGCGGCGCGGCGTGTCGATGCCGATGATCGCCGCGGCGCCACCGACGCTGCCGGCCTATTTCGCCTACTTCAGCCAGGTGCATGCCGCCGCCGAGTTCCTGATCGCGGGCGACGAGCGGCTGACCTACGGCGAGGTGTATGCGAAGGCCGCCGAGGTCGCCCGGGCGCTGGCCGGCGGGTTCGCGGTTCGAAAGGGCGACCGCGTCGGGATCGCCGCGCGCAATTCGCCGTCGTGGATCGTGCTCTACATGGCCATCCTGATGGCGGGCGGGGTCGCGACCCTGCTGAACGGCTGGTGGCAGTCCGAGGAGCTGGCCGACGCGATCGCGGACGTCGACTGCCAGCTGGTGTTTGCCGATGCCCCGCGGGTGAAGCGGCTGGAGGCGATCGCGGACATTCGCGCGCGGATCGTCCCGTTCGACGATCTGGCGCCGATCGACGCGGCGATGGCGCCGATCCTCGCGGAAGGAACGGGCGAACTGCCCGAGGTGACCGCGGACGATCATGCGACGGTGCTGTTCACCTCGGGCTCGACCGGACGCTCGAAGGGCGCGCTCAGCGATCACCGCGGGGTGGTGCAGGGGGTGTTCAACTATCTGGCGTCGGCGCTGATGATGCTGGGCCTGGCGACCGAGGACGGGACCACGAGCGAACTCCAGCCCTCGACCCTGCTCAACGTGCCGCTCTTCCACGTCACCGCCGAAGTGCCGGTGATGCTCCAGAGCTTTGCGATCGGGCGCAAGCTGGTGCTGATGCCCAAGTGGGACGCCGAGGAGGCGATGCGGCTGATCGAGCGCGAGAAGATCACCTATTTCGTCGGCGTGCCGCTGATGAGCTTCGAGATCCTGACGCATCCGAACCGTGGCAAATACGACCTGTCGACGCTGGGCGACATCGCCGCGGGCGGCGCGCCGCGTCCGGCCGAGCACGTCCGCCGCATCGACGAGGAGATGACCGCCAAGCCGCTGATCGGCTACGGCCTGACGGAGACCAACGGCGTCGGGACCGGCAATTGGCGGAGCAACTATCTCGCCAAGCCGAACTCCGCCGGACGCCCCTCGATGCCGCTGGTCGACCTGGCGATCCTCGACGATGCCGGACGCCCGGTGGCGCGGGGCGAGCGCGGCGAGGTGTGCATCCGCTCGGTCGCCAACTTCCTCGAATATTGGGGCCGCGAGGACGCGACCGCGGCGGCGTTCACCGCCGACGGCTACTTCCGCACCGGCGACATCGGCTACCTCGACGAGGACGGCTATCTGTTCATCGTCGATCGCAAGAAGGACATCATCATCCGCGGCGGCGAGAACATCAGCTGCCAGGAGGTCGAGGCCGCGCTCTATGAGAATCCGCATGTCGCCGAAGCCGCGGTGTTCGGTCTTCCGGACGAGAAGTACGGCGAGGTGCCGGGCGCGGTGGTCCATCTGGACGAGCCGGGCGCGGTCGAGCCGGACGACCTGATCGCCTTCCTCCACGCGCATATCGCGGCGTTCAAGGTGCCGGCGAAGATCTGGATCAGCCCCGATCCGCTGCCCCGGCTGGGGACCGAGAAGATCGACAAGGTCTCGCTGCGGGAACGTTACCGGGCGGTCGCGCGGGCGGCGTGATCCGGGCTGCTCGGAGAGCGATAGAGAAGAAGAAGAAGGTGGTTCACGCGAAGGACGCGAAGAAGAAGAGAAGGACGCTATGAGGTTCGGCTCGTGTCGAGCGGTTGTCCCCAAGCCACGGTTTGACGACGAGAGCGCTGACGCGCTCGGAAGAGCAAAGCGCCGCATTCATCATCTCTGTTCTTCTTCGCGCTCTTATCGTCTGGTCGCGAGCGTCGCGTGAACCACCTTCTTACCGACCCGCCGCAATGGTGACCCGCCGTGATCTTTTTATCGGCGGTGGGGCCGGGATTGGCCTCCTCGTGCTGTGGGCGGGCTGGCCGCGGAGTTATGCGCCGAACCTGGCCGTGGGGCAGGGCGAGACGGCGTTCGGCGCGTTCCTCAAGATCGGGGTGGACGGGCAGGTGACCGTCGCGGTGCCGCAGACCGAACATGGACAGGGCGTCTACACCGCGCTGCCGCAGATCGTCGCCGACGAGCTCGGCGCGGACTGGCGGACGGTCGGGGTCGAAGCGGCGCCGGTCAACCCGCTCTACGCCAACCCGCTCGCCGCGCGCGAGCTGTTCGGCGAGCCGCTGTCCGAGGCCATCGCGGCCGAGGCGGCGCGACGGGGCACGTGGATGCTGACCGCGGGGTCGACCTCGGTGCGGATGTTGGAGGCCCCCTTGCGCGCATGCGGCGCCACCGCGCGCGCGCTGCTGATGCAGGCGGCGGCGGCGCGCTGGGGCGTCGACTGGACGGCCTGCGACACGGCCGCGGGCTTCGTCACCCACGGCAAGCGGCGGCTGCGCTTCGCCGACCTTGCAGCGGGGGCGGCGCAGGAGACCGCGCCCGATCCGCTGCCGTATCGCCAGCGCACCACCAACAGGCTGGCCGGCCAGTCGCTCCCGCGGCTCGACGCGCCGGCGAAGGTGGACGGATCGGCGAACTTCGCCGGCGACATCCGCCTGCCCGACATGGTGTTCGCCAGCGTCGCCGCGGGCCCCGCCCCGAACAGCCGCTTGCGGCGCACCGACACGGCGGCGGCCGACCGTGTTCCCGGGGTGATCCAGGTGGTCGAGACCGATCGTTGGGCGGCTGCGATCGGCGTCACCTGGTGGGCGGCCAATCGTGGCATCGCCGCCCTCGCGCCGCGTTTCGTGACCAGCGGGCCGCCGATCGACGACGCCGCGACGGACCGTGCGCTCACTGCTGCATTCGCGGGCGACGGCGTCCGGATCGCCTCGGCGGGGGATCTCGGCGCCGCGTTCGAGGGCGCGCAGCTGTTCACCGCCGATTACCGCGCGGCCCCGGCGGTCCATGCCGCGCTCGAGACGCCGGCGGCGACCGCGCGCTGGCGTGCGGGGCGGCTGGAGGTGTGGATCGCGAGCGACGCTCCCAACGCCGCTCGGATCGCCGCGGCCGACGCGATCGGGGTGTCGCCCGACGCGGTGACGATCCACCCGCAGATGGTGGGCGGCTCGTTCGGTGCGGCGCTGGAGAGCGATGTCATCGCGCAGGCGGCGGTGCTGGCGCACGACCTCAAGCGGCCGGTGCAGGTGACCTGGAGCCGGCGGGAGGCGTCGCGTCAGGATCGGGTCCGCGCGCCGGCGATGGCGCGGATGGCGGCGCGGCTGTCGCCGGCGGGGATGATCCTCGGTTGGCAGACGAAGATCGCCGCGCCGTCGACAGGGCGCGACCTGCCGCGGCGGCTTGCGGGGGGGCTGCCGTTGCGCGCGGTGCTGGCGACCATAAGCGATGCGACGGCGGTGGCGGGCGCGATCCCGCCCTACCGCATTCCGGCCTATGCGATCGACCACCACCCGGCCGAGATCGGCGTCGCGACCGGGCGGTTGCGCGGCGGCGCGGACGGCTACACGTGCTTCTTCACCGAGTCGTTCGTCGACGAACTCGCGCACCGCTCGGGAAGCGAGCCGGTGTCGTTCCGCTTCGCGATGCTGGGGGGACAGCCGCGGCTCGCGCGCTGTCTCCAGACCGTGGCGGCGCTGGGCGGCTGGGGCGGTGGCGCGGACGGGAGCGGCCAGGGGATCGCCTGTCATGCGATGCGTGGCGGCTTCGTCGCGGTGATGGCGGAGGTGCGGGTCGAGCGCGGCCGGATCGCGGTCGACCGCCTGGTGGCGGCGGTCGATTGCGGGCGGGCGATCAACCCCGATCTGGTGCGCCAGCAGATCGAGGGCGGTCTGGTGTTCGGCATGGCGGCCGCGCTGGGGGCGGCGCAGTCCTACGCAGGCGGCGCGGCCGTGCCGAGCGCGCTCCATCTGCCCCGCCTTGCCGACACGCCCGACATCACGGTCGAGCTGATCGCCAGCGACGAGCCGCCGGGCGGGGCCGCGGAACTGGGGGTTCCGGCGGTCGCGCCGGCGATCGCGAACGCGGTTCGCTCCGCCACGGGCTTGCGGCTGCGCGCGCTCCCCTTACGTGTGCCCTCGTGATCCCCGCCGACCATCCGCCGATCCCGCCCCGCAAGGTCGGCGTGTTGCTCATCAACCTGGGCACCCCCGATGCGCCCGACGTCGCCTCGGTGCGGCGCTACCTGGGCGAGTTCCTGTCGGACCGGCGCGTCGTCGAGCTGCCCTGGATCGCCTGGCAGCCGATCCTGCGCGGCTTCGTGCTCAGGACCCGGCCGCAGAAGTCGGCGGAGGCCTATGCGCAGGTCTGGCGCGACGACGGCTCGCCGCTCGCCGCGGTCACCAAGGCGCAGGCGAAGGCTCTCGACGGCGCCTTCGGGCCGGGCGTCGTCGTCGATTATGCCATGCGCTACGGCCGGCCTTCGATCGGCGAGCGGCTGGCGGCGATGAAGGAGGCGGGGTGCGAGCGGGTGCTGCTCGCGCCGCTCTATCCGCAATATTGCGCGGCGACGACCGCGACCGCCAACGACAAGGCGTTCGCCGAGTTGGCGGCGATGCGCTGGCAGCCCGCGCTCAGGACGCTGCCCCCCTACCACGACGACCCGCGCTACATCGCGGCGCTGAAGACCTCGGTGGAGGCGGGGATCGCGGCGCTGCCGTTCGTGCCGGACGCGCTCGTCACCAGCTTTCACGGGATGCCGCAGCGGACGTTGGAGATGGGCGACCCATACCACTGCCATTGCCGCAAGACCGCGCGGCTGCTGGGCGAGGCGCTGGGACGCGAGGTGATCGTCACCTTCCAGTCGCGCTTCGGCCGGGCGAAGTGGCTGGAGCCCGCCACCGACACGATGCTGGAGGCGCTGCCGGGCCGGGGCGTCACGCGCGTCGCGATCATCGCGCCCGGCTTTTCGGCGGACTGCCTGGAGACGCTGGAGGAGCTGGCGATCCGCGGGCGGGAATCGTTCGTCGAGGCGGGCGGGACCGATTTCGCCTATCTGCCCTGCCTCAACGATTCGCCCGTCGGTGTCGCCATGCTGCGCAGCATTCTTGCAACGGAGCTTGCGGGCTGGGTCGACTGCCAATAGCCTCGGGTCGCAATCGGGACGGAGAGGTGTGATGGCGCGCGTGGCGATCGTGACGGGGGGCACCCGGGGCATCGGCGAGGCGATCAGCCTCGCGCTCAAGGACATGGGGATGACCGTCGTCGCCAATTACGCGGGCAATGACGAGCGCGCCAAGGCGTTCAGCGACCGGACCGGCATTCGCACCGTCAAGTTCGACGTCGGCGATTACGATGCGGCGCAGGCGGGCGTCCAGCAGGTGACCGAGGAGGTCGGGGCGGTCGACGTCCTCGTCAACAACGCCGGCATCACGCGCGACGGCACGCTGATGAAGATGGACAAGCAGGCCTGGAACGAGGTGATCGACACCAACCTCGGCGGCTGCTTTACGATGGCTAAGGCTGTGTTCGAGGGGATGAAGCAGCGCGGCTGGGGCCGGATCGTCAACATCGGCTCGATCAACGGCCAGGCGGGGCAATACGGCCAGGTGAACTACGCGGCGGCCAAGAGCGGCATCCACGGCTTCACCAAGGCGCTGGCGCAGGAAGGCGCGCGGTTCGGGATCACCGTCAACGCGATAGCGCCGGGTTATATCGATACCGACATGGTCGCAGCGGTGCCCGCGGACGTGCTGGCGAAGATCGTCGCCAAGATCCCGGTCGGCCGGCTCGGCAAGGCCGAGGAGATCGCGCGCGGCGTGGCGTTCCTGGTCGGCGAGGAGGCCGGGTTCGTGACGGGCTCGACGCTGTCGATCAACGGCGGGCAGCATATGTACTGACGGGCGCAGGGGCGACTGCGTTCGCCCCGTTGCTTGCGGAGCAAGCAGCGCCCGGCACGGTCGGCGGCGCTCAAGCGCCGTCCGACGACGCGGCTTTGCCGCGGCGCTGTCCTAACCCGTCCGGCGCTTCGCGCCTCCCTCCTCTCCCACGGGAGAGGGATTACGGATAGCTCACCGTCTTCGGCGCTTCCGGGATCGGGATCCATTCCTGGTCGTCGCCCGGGACCTTCGGGAACTCGCCCGCCATCCACGCGCGCTTGGCCTCGTTGATCCGTTCGCGCGAGGACGACACGAAGTTCCACCAGACGTGGCGCTTCGTCGCGAAGGCGTCGCCGCCGGCGAGCATCGCGCGGCCGCCGCTCGCCGAGCGCAGCGTCGCCGCGACGCCGGGCCGCAGCACGTAGAGCTGCATCGCGACGAGCGGGACGCCCTCCAGCTCCGCCTCGCCCTCCGCCAGGTAGATCGCGCGTTCGTCGGCAGCGGCGTCGATCGGGATCGACGCGCCGGGCGTCAGGACGATGTCGGCGTAGATCGTGCCGGCGTAGGTTGTGGCCGGCGAGCGCGCGCCCCACAGATCTCCCATGATGACGCGCGCGGTCGCGCCGTGCGCGTCGATCACCGGCAGGTCGGCGGCAGCGACATGCTCGAACGCGGGGTCGATCTCCTCGCGGCCGTCGGGAAGCGCGAGCCAGGTCTGGATGCCCGAGAGCGGCGGACCGGCGGGACGGACCTCGGCCGGCGAGCGCTCGGAATGGACGATGCCGGTGCCCGCGGTCATCAGGTTCACCGCGCCCGGCTCGATCACGATGTCGGTGCCGAGCGAATCGCGGTGGCCGATCGCGCCGTCGAACAGGTAAGTGACGGTCGCCAGGTTGATGTGCGGGTGGGGCCGCACGTCGATCCCCTCGCCCGGCGGCAGGTGCGCGGGACCCATCTGATCGAAGAACAGGAACGGCCCGATCATCGTCCGCGCCTTGGCGGGAAGCGTGCGGTGGACCTTGAACCCACCGAGATCGTGGGTGACCGGCGTCAGCACGATCTCGAACAGCTCGTCACGGGTCATCGGTCTGCTCCAGCATGGTCAGGAGGTCGTCGGGGTAGATGGTCTCGGGCCAGCCGGCGAGTTCGGCGCGCTCGAACCAGCGCCACGAGGTCATGACGCGGCGTTCGAGCTCGGTGTGGCCGGCGGGATCGATGTCGCGGGCGTCGACATCGACGCGGAACCAGCGCTCGTCGGCGCGGACCTCGACGCCTTCGAGGGTCAGGAACTCGACGGTGCGCCGGGAGATCTCGGGGCCGGGATCCGCGACGATTCCCGTCTCCTCGAACAGCTCGCGGCGCGCCGCCTCCGCATAGCTCTCGCCGGGATCGAGCGCGCCGCCGGGCGTACACCAGAAGGGCGCACGGTCGGCGGCGTCGAAGCGGAACAGCAGCGGCCGGCCGGCGCGGTCGACCAGCAGGATGCGTGCCGCCGGGCGAGGCGTCCTACTCGTCGCCATCAAGTTCGGGATAATGGCGGAAGATGCCGTCCTCGTTGAAGGCGATCCGCCGGTCGCTGGCGAGATAGGCGGCGACGCCCGGCAGCTCGGCGACGCGGTCGCGAATCGCGAGGACGTTCGGGTATTCGCCCTCGATCGCCGCCATCCGCCTCGGGAAAGCGTAGCGGAGCCCTTCGACCAGCTGGAACAGCGAGGTGTCGGCGTAGCTCCAGCGATCCCCCGCGAGCCAGTCGCCCCCGGCCTGCGCCGCCTCCTCCAGCCATCCCAGGAACTTGGGCATCCGCTCGGCGCGGAACTGCGCGGCGGCGCGCGCGGCCTCGGGCCTCTGCTCGTCGTAATAGGCCATCACGGCGACCGGATGGTGGACGTTGTGCGCCTCGCCCACCGCGTCGGCGATCGTCAGCTGGAGCTGGTGAACCCAGGTGCGCCCACCGAGTTCGGTCGGCGCCAGATCGTGGCGTTCGGCGAGGTAAAGGAGGATGTTCGCGACCTGCGCGACGACGATCCCGTCGTCTTCCAGATACGGCGGCGCGAACGGCGTCCGCCCCGCCCGCGCATCGAGATCGGCGATCAGCGCCTCGACGCCCCGGTCGCGCGCGCAATCCTCATAGGGTAGGCCCGCGGCTTCGAGCGCGAGGCGGACGAACTCGCCGCGTCCCTGGATGTGAGGCCAGTACCAGAGCTTGTAGGCCATCACGCCTCTCCCGGCGCGCGGGCGCGGATCGCGAGCGCATGGATGCGGGTGGCGAGCAGATCGGCGAGCGCCTGATTGACGAGCCGCTGGCGCGCGACGCGCGACCGGCCGGCGAACGCATCGGCGACGATGTCGACCCGGAAGTGCGTCTCGCCCGTGCCGTCGTCGCCCGCGTGGCCGCGGTGCTGCGCGCTTTCGTTGACGACGGTGAGCGCGGCCGGGGACAGCGCGGCGCGGAGCCGCGCCTCCATGGTTTCGGTCAGCGGCGTGGTGGCGGTCTGGGTCATCGCCACCATATAGCCTGCTTTGCGCGGAGCGGGAGCCGGGTGACGGAGAAGAAGGAACGGCCGAACGCGAGGTTTCACGGCCGGATCGAGAACAGCGGTCGCGTGTGCGACCAGCCCGGATGCGAGGAGCGCGGCGAGTTCCGCGCGCCGCCGGCGGACGGCCCGGTGCGCGGCGACCGCCCGCCGCCGTTCCGATGGTTCTGCCTCGACCATGTCCGGGCGTTCAACCAGCGCTACAATTTCTTCGACGGGATGAGCGCGGACGAGATCCACGACGCGCAGCGGCCGATGGCGGGATGGGAGGCGACGCGCGTCTATTCGAACGGCGGAGTGGACCGCCCGCCGCGCTGGGCCGATTTCGCCGACCCGCTCGACGCGATCGGCGCGCGGTTCGCGGACCGGCGCGCGGCCACGGCGGAGCGCAAGGACGGACGGCCGCTGTCCGGCGCGGATCGCGAATCGCTGCGCACGCTGGGGCTGGAGGTCGATGCCGATCGCGGCGCGCTGCGGCGGCGCTACAGCGATCTCGTGCGGCGCTATCATCCCGATCGCAACGGCGGGGACCGCAGTCACGAGGCCGCGCTCGCCAAGGTGATCGCCGCCTACCAGCAGCTGCGCAAGGCGGCGGCGTTCGCGTGACGCGACCAAGGCGTCGCCGGGCGCGACGAAGCCGTTTCGCCGATCCTCCGCCGCAGCATGCGTGAACGGGCGGTGTCGGCGGGCCACACGCCTCCTCTCACCAGAGGAGGTTTCCATGCTGTTTCATCTGTCGATCGACGCCGGCGATCCCGCCCATGTCGCCCATGTCCTCGCCGAGCTGTGGGGCGGCGCGGCGATGCCGTTCCCGGCGGTGATCGAGGGATCGTGGGTCGCGTTCGCGGGCGACGACCGCGGCACGATCGTCGAAGTCTATCCGCGCGGGACCGAGCTTCGCGAGGCGGCGGGCGCGGCGGGATCGTTCGGGTTGATCGGACGCGGCGGCGATCGCTCCGCGACGCACTTCGCGATGGGGACCACGATGGACGCGGACGCGGTGCTGGCGATCTGCCGGCGCGAGGGCTGGCCGGCGAAGGTCTGCCTGCGCGGCGGCGTCTTCGGAGTGATCGAGATCTTCGTCGAGGGCGCCCGGATGATCGAGGTGCTGACCCCCGAGATGCAGCGCCAATATGTGGGCGCGATGACGATCGACAACTGGCGGGCGATGCTCGCCGGGGCGCAGCCCGCGCTCGCGGCCTGACGCTTTGCGACGAAGCGGCGACGAAGGCGTCGTCGCGCCGGCCGCCGGCGGGCTCCTTCGCATGGTGGCGCATCGGCGGCGCTGCTAGCGTCGCCGGAGTATGGCGCGTGACGACCTTGCCCGCATGCCGCCCGGCCTGATCGGGTCGGCCCCGGCCGTTCGCCTGTTCCTCTCCGAGCAGTTCGCGCGCGAGACCGACCCGGACCGATTGATCGCGATCGTCGCCGAGACGATCGGGCGCTATCTCGGGGTCGTCCGCGTCGGGTACGGCGAGATCGACGAGACCGGCGCGTGGATGACGGTACCGGCGGACTGGGTCGACGGTGTCCCGAGCCGCGCCGAGCGACGCCCGTTCGACCGCCGCGACACCTTTTCGCGGATGTATGCCGAAGGCCGCACGCTGATCGCTCCCGACGTGACGCTGGAGCCGTGGTACGACGAGCAGCGCGCGTATCTGGAGGCCGAGCACGCGCGCGCCTGCCTGGGCGTGCCGGTGATCGACAACGGCCGGCTCGTCGCGGTCTTCAACGCGATCCACAACGCACCGCGCAGGTGGACCGAGGAGGAGGTCGTCACGCTTGCCCATGCGGGCGAGCGGCTGTGGGGCGCGCTTCAGCATCTGCGCACGCTGACGCAGCTGCGCGAAGGCGAGGAGCAGTTCCGGACCCTGGCGGAGAACGTCCCCGCGCTCTGCTGGCTCGCCGACGAGACCGGCTGTCCGATCTGGGGCAACCGCGCCTGGCACGAGATGTTCGGCGGGACGGAGACCGCGCTCGGGGCGATCGGGCGCGTCCTGCACCCTGCCGACCACGACGGTGCGGTGGCGGCCTGGGCGTCGGCGATCGCGTCGGGCGAGCCGGTCGAGATCACGGTGCGGATGCGCGGACGCGATGGCCCCTACCGCCCGTTCCTCAGCAAGTCGGCCCCGATCCGCGGCGAGGACGGCGCGGTCCGCCGCTGGTGCGGGACGATGGTCGACCTGTCGGGCCGCCACGAGCAGGCGCAGCGCGAGGCGTTCCTCGTCGCCTGGAGCGACGGCGTTCGCGCACTCGTCGATCCCGACGCGATCATCGCCTCTACGCTCGATCAGCTCGCCCGGCACCTGGGCGTGGCCCGCGCCACCTACGCGAAGGCTGGCGAGGACGGACGCTCGCTGACGGTCGAACAGGCATGGCAGGACGGGCGAGTGGGCTCGGTCTACCAGTCGTTCGCGACCGAGGCGCTCGGCGAGAAGGTCCTCGCCGATTATCTGACCGGCACGCCGGTGCGGGTGAGCGATACGCACGTCGATCCGCGGTTCGACGGCGGCAATCTCGGCTTCTACGACGCGGTGGCGTGCCGCGCGTTCCTGAGCGTGCCGATGATCGACGGCGGGCGGATCGCGTCGGTGCTGTCGGTCGAAGAGACCGGCCCGCGCGAATGGACCGACGCCGAGTGCCACCTGATCCGCGAGCTGGCCGATCGGACCTGGGCGGTGGTCGCGCGGGCGCGGGCCGAGCAGCGCCGGCGCGAGAGCGAGGCCCTGCTCGCGGCATTCATGGAGAACGCACCGCTCGGGATGCACCTGCGCGACGGAGCGGGCCGGTATCTGATGATGAACCCCGAGCTGGCGCGGCAGATCGGGGTGCCGGTCGAGAGCGTCGTCGGACGCAGGGCGCGAGAGTTCCTGCCGCCGCCGGTCGCCCAGCGCGTCGACGCGCTGGAAGCGGAGGCGCTCGCCGGGCGTCCGGCGTCGACCGAGTTCCGCTTCGCCGACCGCGACGAGCATGCCGCCCTGCTCGCGGTCGTGTTCCCGATCGCGGTGCCCGGCGGGGAGACCAAGACCGGCGGCTTTACGATCGACGTGACCGAACGCGACCGCGCCGAGACCGCCTTGGCGCGGTCGCGCGAGGCGCTCTACCAGACCGAGAAACTGTCGGCGCTCGGCTCGCTGCTGGCGGGGGTGAGCCACGAGCTCAACAATCCGCTGTCGATCGTCGTCGCGCAGGCGGTGATGATGGAGCGCCAGGGGCAGGGGACCCCGCTGGCCGAGCGCGCGGGGAAGATCCGCAAGGCGGCGGATCGCTGCGCCCGCATCGTCCAGACCTTCCTGGCGATGGCGCGGCAGAAGACGCCCGAGCGGCGCCCGGTCGACTTGAACGGCGTCGCCGCGGCGGCGCTGGAGCTGACCGATTACGGCCTACGCTCGGACGGGATCGCGTCCGAGCGCGACTTCGCGGTCGATCTGCCGCTGATCTCCGCCGACTCCGACCAGCTTCACCAGATCGTGGTCAACCTGATCGTCAATGCGCAGCAGGCGATGGGCGGCGCGGCGCTCGCCGAGCGACGCCTGACGGTACGGACCCGGCGCGGAGCGGCGGAGACGGTGGTGCTGGAGATCGCCGACACCGGGCCGGGCATCCCCGAGGCGCTCCGCCGCCGCATCTTCGAGCCGTTCTACACCACCAAGCCGCAGGGCCAGGGAACGGGTGTCGGGCTGTCCTTTTCACAGGGTCTGGCGGAGGCGCATGGCGGGCGGCTGGAGCTGGCGCCGTCGGGGGTCGGTGCGTGCTTCCGGCTGACGCTGCCGATCGACGAAGGTCAGGGGTCGCCGGCGGCCGTGCCGGAACCGCCGGTGGTCGAAGCGGGGCCACTCCGGCGCGCGCTGGTGGTCGACGACGAGCGGGAGATCGCCGAGTCGCTCGGCGATTTCCTGTCGCTAGAAGGCTATGCGGCGGAGGTCGCGGTCGGCGGCGCGGCCGCGATCGAGCGGCTGACCGCGACGGATTACGATCTGATCGTCAGCGACCTGCGGATGCCGGGGGTCGACGGTCCTGCGCTCCACGCCTGGGTGGCGGCGGAGCGGCCGCACCTGCTGACGCGGATGGCGTTCACGACCGGCGACACGCTGGGCGCCGCGGTGGCACGGTTCCTGGACGAGGTGCGACGACCCGTGCTGGAGAAGCCGTTCATGCCCGACGGGGTACAGCGGTTCCTGGAGGCGGTGGAGCGGGCCGGCTGAGGCCAGCATCTCACATCCGTTCGCCTTGCGCCCTTCGGCTGGCAGGCAAGCCAGCCGCTCAGGACAGCTTCGGCGCCGCCCGCCAAAGTCGAACGGCTTTCCCGACGCGCGGGAAGGAGCTTCGACTTCGCTCGGCACGGACGGAGGTTGACCCTCACCGATACGCCGGCTCCTCCCACCAGGGATAGAAGTCGGGCATGTCGCTGGAGACCTTGTCGGGATAATTCGGCTGGCGCTTCTCGAGGAAGGAGGTGACCCCTTCCTTCGCGTCGCCCGAACGGCCGCGGGCGAGGATCGCGCGGCTGTCGACGCGGTGCGCGTCCATCGGGTGCTGGAAGCCGAGGCCGTGCCACAGCATCTGGCGGGTCAGCGCGACCGAGACGGGGGCGGTGTTGTCGGCGATCTCGCGGGCGAGCTTGGTCGCCTCCGCGAGGAGCTGGTCGGCGGGAACGACGCGGCTGACGAGGCGGCCGTCCTTCGCCTCGGCGGCGTCGAACACGCGGCCGGAGTAGCACCATTCGAGCGCCTGGGCGATGCCGACGATGCGGGTGAGGAAGAACGACGACGCCGCCTCGGGCACGATCCCGCGCCTGGCGAAGACGAAGCCCATCCGCGCGGTGTCGCTGGCGAGGCGGATGTCCATCGCCAGCGTCATCGTCGAGCCGACGCCGACCGCAGGGCCGTTGATCGCGGCGATCACGGGCTTGAGGCATTGGAAGATGCGCAGCGTCAGCCGCCCGCCGCCGTCGCGGGCTTCCTCCATCTCGTAGCTGAGCGCGACCTTGCCGCCGCCCTTTTCGGGGCGATCAGTGCGGTTGTCGTAGTCGAAGGTCTTGGCGCCCGCCGACAGATCCGCGCCGGCGCAGAAGGCGCGGCCGGCGCCGGTGACGATCACCGCGCGGACGTCGTCGTCGGCGTCGATCCTGTCGAAGGCGTCGATCATCTCCGTCATCATCGTGCCGGTGAAGGCGTTGAGCTTGTCCGGCCGGTTCATGGTGATCGTCGCGATCCCGTCGGCGACCTCGTAGATGATCTGTTCGTAGCTCATGCCCGATCCTCTCGCTTGCTTTCGGGCGGGTCTGCCGTAACAAAGGTTACGGAGCAAGAGGGAGAGGACATGCGCACCACGATCCAGGTGGAGCGGCGCGGCGAGGTCGAGTGGCTGACGCTCGCCCGGCCGGAGCGGCTCAACGCGCTCAACGATGCGATGGTGGAGGAGCTGTCCACCTATTTCCACGAGCTGCGCAAGAACCGCGACGTCCGCGTCGTCGTGATGCGCGGGGCCGGGCGAGCCTATTGCGCCGGACTCGATCTTCAGGAACGCCGGAGCGGCGAGATGGATACGATCGACCGGCTGCGGCATCAGCGCTCGATCGCCGAGATCGTGATGGCGATGCGCTATTGCCCCCAGCCGATCGTCAGCCTGATCCACGGCCCGGCATGCGGTGGCGGGTTCGCGATGGCGCTGGCGAGCGATATCCGCATCGCCGGCGAGAGCGCGCGGATGAATGCGGCCTTCATCCGGATCGGCCTGTCGGCGTGCGATATCGGCGTATCGTATTTCCTGCCGCGGCTGGTGGGGGCGAGCGTTGCGGCGGAGTTCCTGCTGACCGGCGATTTCATCACTGCCGAGCGGGCGCTCCAGACGGGGCTGGTGAGCCGGGTGGTGCCGGACGACCAGATGGAGGCGGCGGCCGCGCCGCTGATCGAGTCGATGCTCACGACCTCGCCGATGGGGCTGCGGTTGACCAAGGAGGCGCTACGCATGGCGATCGACGCGCCGAGCCTGGAGGCGGCGGTGGCGATGGAGGATCGCAACCAGATCCTGTGCGCGACCTCGCCCGATTTCGGCGAGGGGATCGCGGCCTTCTTCGAGAAGCGGCCGCCGGATTATTCGAGGAGCAAGGCATGAGCGGACTGGATGGGCGCGTCGCGCTGGTGACGGGCGGCGGGCGCGGGATCGGACGCGCGATCGCGATCCGGCTGGCGAAGGACGGCGCGACGGTGGCGGTCAACTATCGCCGCGACGCCGACGCCGCGGCGGAGACGGTTGCGGCGATCGAGGCGGCGGGCGGCGCCGCCAAGGCCTATGGCGCCTCGGTCGACCGGGTCGAGGAGTGCGCCGCGATGGTCGAGGCGGTCGTCGCGGACTTCGGCGGGGTCGACATCCTGGTCAACAACGCCGGGATCGCGAGCCGCGGGCTCTCGGTCGCCGACACCGAGCCGGCCGAGCTGGAGCGGGTGGTGCGCACGCATGCGCTGGCGCCGCACTGGCTGTCGAAGTTCGTGCTGCCGTCGATGCGCGCGCGGGCGAAGGACGGCGGGCGGGGCGACATCGTCTTCATCTCGAGCGTCGCCACGCTCTACGACGCGGCGTTCGGCGCGCCGTACAACATGGGCAAGGCGGCGGCGGAGTCGCTGGCGCGGACCCTGTCGAAGGAGGAGCGGGCGAACGGCATCCGTGTCAACATCGTCGCGCCCGGGCTGACCGTCACCGACATGGGCGAGCGGCTGGCGAAGGCGACCCGCGGCGTGGCGGATATCCACGAACTCGCGGCCCAATCGCCGTTTGGGCGGGTCTCGACGCCCGACGATGTGGCGAACGCGGTGGCGTGGTTCGTGTCGGCCGAAGCCGACTATGTGACGGGGCAGAAGGTCAACCTGCACGGAGGCGGGTGAGCGCGCATCGGCGCAGGCTTAAGCCGGAGTTAGCGATGCTAAGTCCATATCCGGGTCGACAGCAAGGCGCCGATGCTCGTGAACGACTTAGAGACATTGCCCGAACCCGAACGCACCGCTCGCTCCCTCGATCTGGAGGAGCGCATGAGGCTCTTCCGGATCGGTCCCGAAGAGTGCGCTGTGGCACGCAAGATCTGGGAGATCCTGGAGCCCGAGATCACCTCGGTCGCGCTCGAGCATTGGCAGCACTGGCGGCGCTTTCGACAGTCGGTCCAGTTCGGCGACGAGCTCGAGGAAGAACGGCTCATCCGGGCCGGCATCGCGTATCTTCGTAACCGCTTTCTCGCGCCGGATCGGATCGATTGGGCGCTCTCCGCCGAGCGGACCGTCCGGGGCGCATTCGTCGACGACGTGCCATTGACGGCGATCATCGCGATGACCTCTGCCGGCGCATCCTTGTCCCTCGAGATCCTGGGCCGCAGATACGAATGCTCCAAGGAGGAGCGGCACCGGATCAACGACGTGTTCACGCGCTTCCGCTCGTTCGAATGCGACGTCTATTTCTCGATCTATACTCAGTATCTCGAGCATCGCGCATTCAAGCAGCGCGAGGGGCTGGGACGGGCGTTCGACATCGACGTCGCAGGATCGTTGTCCCTGGCGAGTCGCGATGGGGCGGAACTGGAGGAGAAGGCCCATGCCGCGGCGAACATCACCCGAGGCTCGCTGCTGAAGGCGAGCGAGGTGGCGGCGACCGCCGAGCAATCCGCCATGGCCATGTGCGAAGCGGCGAGCACCGCCGAGGGCCTGATCCGTGCGATCGAGGAAGCCCGCACCGAAGTGCAGGCCTCGGCCGCGATCGCCAGTCGCGCGGCAGAGCAGGCCGGCGCTTCGGTGCAGCAATCCGAGCAGCTTCGGGAACAGGCGACCTCCATCGAGTCCATCCTCGCGCTCATCCGCGGGATCGCTTCGCAGACGAACCTGCTGGCGCTCAATGCCACGATCGAGGCCGCGCGCGCGGGCGACGCCGGGCGTGGCTTCGGCGTGGTCGCCCAGGAGGTGAAGAGCCTTGCCGGTCAGACCTCGCGCGCGGTGGACGACATCGCAGGCAAGATCGCCACGATCCAGTCCGCGACCGAATATACCGTCGCGGCCAACGCCACCATCCGGCGTACCGTTCAGGAAGTGGAGCAGAGCGGCGACCGCCTGCGGATGGCGATGGACAGTCAGTTCGAAACCGTGCGCACGATCACCAGTGCGGTCCGGGACACCGCGCATGCCGCGGATGCCATGTCGGGCACGCTCGTGGCGATCCGCGAGGATACGGTCGTTGTCGCCGCCGAGATCGAAGAAGTGTTGCGTGCCGCCTCCAGCGTGCTCGAACGCTTCGCCGACGTCACCCAACGCGCCAGCACCTTCGTCGCTCAGGTCGCCTGAACCAGAATCATCGTCGCCGCCACGCGGACCGTCGGTCCCCGGCTCTTCGCCGCGCGAAGCACCTCAGGCCGCCAGCCGGATCTCCAGCCGGTCCCAGATCTCCATCAGCGCCTCGACCAGTTCGCGCATCATCGCGGGCGTGTGCGCCGGACCCGGCGTGAAGCGCAACCGCTCGGTCCCGCGGGGGACGGTCGGGTAGTTGATCGGCTGGACGTACACCCCGTACTCGGCGAGCAGGATGTCGCTGATCCGCTTGGCCTTGACGGGGTCGCCGACCATCACCGGAACGATGTGGGTGTCACCGATCATCACCGGCAGGCCCGCGTCGGCCATCATCGCCTTGAGCGTCGCGGCGGCGGCCTGCTGGCCTTCGCGCTCGGCGCTCGACGCTTTCAGGTGGCGGACGCTCGCGAGCACGCCGGCGACGAGCACCGGGGAGAGCGAGGTCGTGAAGATGAAGCCCGGCGCATAGGAGCGGATCACGTCGATGATCATGCGGTCGGCGGCGATATAGCCGCCCATGACGCCGAACGCCTTGCCGAGCGTGCCTTCGATGATCGTCAGCCGGTCGGCCAGACCTTCGCGCTCGCTGATGCCGCCGCCGCGCGGGCCGTACATGCCCACGGCATGGACCTCGTCGAGATAGGTCAGCGCGTTATACTGGTCGGCGAGGTCGCAGATCGCGGCGATGGGCGCGACGTCGCCCTCCATCGAATAGACGCTCTCGAACGCGATCAGCTTCGGCGTCGCGGGATCGTCGGCGGCGAGCAGTTCCTCGAGATGCGCGACGTCGTTGTGGCGGAAGACGCGCTTCTCGCAGCCCGAATTGCGGATCCCTGCGATCATCGAGGCGTGGTTGAGGTCGTCCGAATAGATGATGCAGCCCGGCAGCACCTTGGCGAGCGTCGCCAGCGTCGCCTCGTTCGAGACGTAGCCGCTGGTGAAGAGCAGCGCGCCCTCCTTGCCGTGGAGGTCGGCGAGCTCGTGCTCGAGATCGACATGATAGTGGGTGTTACCGCCGATGTTGCGGGTGCCGCCCGATCCCGCGCCGACGTCGTGGAGCGCCTCCTCCATCGCCGCGATGACCTTCGGATGCTGGCCCATCGCGAGATAGTCGTTCGAGCACCAGACCGTGATCGGCTTGGGCCCGTTATGTCCCGCGAAGCAGCGCGCGTTGGGGTAGGACCCCTTGTTGCGGAGGATGTCGATGAAGACGCGGTAGCGCCCTTCGGCGTGCAGCCGATCGATCGCCT
This sequence comes from Sphingomonas sp. SP6, assembly GCF_058313435.1. Lineage (NCBI taxonomy): Bacteria > Pseudomonadati > Pseudomonadota > Alphaproteobacteria > Sphingomonadales > Sphingomonadaceae > Sphingomonas > Sphingomonas sp. SP6. The sequence continues at coordinate 225,548 of NZ_JBZFLG010000003.1, read as the reverse complement.
GGGTGAAGACGCGGCCGTAATCGACCGCGGGCGCGTGTCCCTCGCTCATGCGGCGCGACTTAACGCCGGGGCGCCTGCCTTTCCAGCGAGAAACGCGGATCCGGGCTTGGACAAATTGTCCCGACGGCGGCGATCACAGCATCTCGGCCGGGGCGAAGCCGCGCCCGGCGAGCGTCGTCGCGATCGTCCGCTCGCGCTCGCCCAGCCTCGTGAAGACGAGCCGCCCAGGCGAGGGCGAGTCGGGCCAGTCCTGGCTCTGGGTGAGGAATGCGATGCGGCGCGCGATACCGGGGCCGCCGTCGACGAAGCGGACGCCGGGGGGAGCGGCAGCGGTCAGCTCGGCCTCGAGCAGCGGAAAGTGGGTGCAGGCGTTGACGATCACGTCGATCCGGTCGCCGCCGGGCTGCCGCAAGAGGCGGTCGAGTTCGGCGCGGACGCGCTCCGCGTCGGGCGTTTCGCCGGCGAGCTTGGCCTCGGCGATCTCGACCAGCGCCGCCGAACCGTGGCGCAGCACCGCGCAGTCGGCGGCGAAGCGCGCGGCGAGGTCGTCGACATAGGGCTGCCGCACGGTCGCGGCGGTGCCGAGCACACCGATCGCGCGGGTTTGGCTCAGTTCGGCGGCGGGCTTGATCGCGGGGACGGTGCCGACGACGGGCAGGTCGAGCGCGGCGCGGACGTGGGCGAGCGCGATCGTCGAGGCGGTGTTGCACGCGATCACCGCAAGCCGCGGGCGATAGCGTTCGACGAGGCGGCCGAGCAGCGCCGGGACGCGGGCGGCGATCTCCGCCTCGCTGCGCGTTCCATAGGGGAATCCCGCCGAGTCGGCGGCATAAACGACGGGCGCGTTCGGGAGCAGCGCCAGCGTCGGCGCGACCACGGAGAGGCCGCCGACGCCCGAATCGAAGAACAGGATCGGGCGCGGATCGGGCATTTGGGTGCGGTACCGTGTCGTGAAGCAACGACGCCTGAGGTAGCGCTCCGCTCGACGATCCGCTAGAAGCGGGCCAAAGGGGGAACATGTCGCCGCAGATCATCTGGATACCGCCGACGCTCGCGCTGGCGGTCGGCTATCTGCTCGGGTCGATCCCGTTCGGGGTGTTGCTGACGCGCTGGGGCGGGGCGGGGGACCTGCGCGCGATCGGATCGGGCAACATCGGCGCGACCAACGTGCTGCGCACCGGCCGTAAGGGGCTGGCGGCGGCGACGCTGCTGCTCGATATGCTCAAGGGCGCGGCGGCGGTGCTGCTGGTCGAGCGGCTGTTCCCGGGGAACGCGGCGCTGGCGGCGGCAGGCGCGTTCGTCGGGCATTGCTATCCCGTGTGGCTGCGGTTCCGCGGCGGCAAGGGGGTGGCGACGCTGATGGGGATCGTGCTCGCGCTCCATTGGCCGCTCGGGCTCGTCTATGCAGTCGTCTGGCTGGGGCTGCTCGCCGCCATGCGCATTTCGTCGGTGGCGGGGATGGCGGCAGCGGTGAGCGCGCCGGTCGCGGCGGCGGCGTTCGCGCGGTTCGACCTCGTGCCGCTGCTGATCGCGCTGGCGCTGATCGTGGTGTGGAAGCACCGAGCGAACCTCGAACGGCTGCTGGGCGGGACCGAGCCGCGGATCGGCGCCAAGGACCCGGTCGGGCGTGGCTGACGCCGACCCGTACGCGGGCGGTGCGCTCGATCGGCTGCGGCTGATCCGGACACCCGGGGTCGGGCCGGTCACCTTTCGCCAGCTGATCGCGCGCTTCGGCAGCGCGGCGGCGGCCATCGAGGGGTTGCCGATGCTCGCCAGGCGAGGCGGCGGCGCGGCGCCGCGCGTGCCGGAGCCGGGCGAGATCCGGCGCGAGATGGCACGGACGGCGAAGGCGGGCGCACGGTATCTCTTTCTCGACGACGTCGACTACCCGCCCTTGCTCGCCGAGCTCGAGAATGCGCCGGTGGTCCTGACGCTGCGCGGCGAGCCGGCGCTGCTGCGCGGCTCGACGGTGGCGATGGTCGGCGCGCGCAACGCCTCCGCCGCGGCGTGCCGCTTCGCGCGCGAGTTGGCGCATGGGTTGGCGCAGGCGGGAGCGACGGTCGTCTCCGGGCTGGCGCGCGGGATCGACACCGCGGCGCATGTCGGCGCGCTGCCCCGGACGGTCGGGGTGATCGCGGGCGGCGTCGACGTCGTCTATCCGCCCGAGAACGCCGAATTGCAGGAGCGGATCGCCAGCGAGGGCTTGCTGATCGCCGAGATGCCGCCCGGGACCGAGCCGCGCGCGCGGCACTTTCCCTATCGCAACCGGATCATCGCCGGGCTCGCGCTGGGGACGGTGGTGGTCGAGGCGGTGGTCAAGTCCGGTTCGCTGATCACCGCGCGGCTGGCGGGAGAGGCCGGGCGCGAGGTGATGGCGGTGCCGGGCAGCCCGCTCGACCCGCGCGCGCAAGGAGGCAACGGGCTGATCCGTGACGGCGCGACGTTGGTCCAGTCCGCCGCCGACATCCTGGAGCAGGTCCGCCCGATCGACGCGCGCGCGGTCCGGATGCCGGCGGCCCGGTTCGAGGGCGCGCCGGCCGCCGACGCGGACGACCGTGCGCGGCGGCGGATCGCGGAGTTGCTGGGGGCGGTGCCGGTCTCGGTCGACGAGCTGATCCGTCAGTCGGGCGCGGAGCCGGCGGTGGTGGCGACGGTGCTGCTCGAACTCGAGCTCGCCGGGCGGATCGAGCGCCATGCCGGCGCGCGCGTGAGCATGACGGGGTGAGCGGATGACCGAGCCTGGGTGGATCGCATGGTGGTATCGCGGAGCGGCGGTCTATGGCCTGATCGTGTTGCTGCCGCTCTACCTGGTCCCGCCGATCGCGGGGGCGGAGGCGACGACCTACGGCTTCGTGGGCGTGGCGGCGGCGTTCCAGCTCGCCTTCTGGGTGATCGGCGGCGACCCGGTCCGCTACCGCGCGCTGATGCCGGTTACCGTCGTCGAGAAGCTGGTGTTCGCCGTTCCGGTCGCGCTGCTCTACGCGGCGGGCAAGGTCCCGGCGATGGTCCTGCTGTTCGGGACGATCGACCTGCTGCTGGGGATCGGCTTCTTCCTCGCCTGGCGAACGACGCCGCGGGATTGACGCGGAACCGCCGGTCGCTTCTGCGCGCTTGCCTCCCTCATTCGTCGGGAGCCGTGACATGGAAGACAGCCGCATCTGGGCGTTCGAGGAGAGCCTCTGGACCGAGGGCCGGGAGAATTATCAGGCCAAGATCGCCGATGAGGCGCTGCTGGTGCTGCCCCAGCCGCCTTACGTGTACGCGGGCCAGGCCGCGGTCGATGCGGTGAGCGACACGCCGCGGTGGGAGTCGGTGACCTTCTCCGACCAGCAGGTGATGCGACCGCACGAAGGACTGATCGTGATCGCCTATCGCGCCGAGGCGGCCAATGGCGACGAGCGCTACGAGGCGCATTGCACCACCACGATGCACCGGCTGGCGCATGACGACTGGCGGGTGGTCCAGCACCAGCAGACGCCGCCGCTGATCGCGAGCGTCGCGCTCGACGCGGACGCTTGACGCCGCCCCCGCCGGGCCTTCACCCTCGCGCGTACACGTGAAGCCCCCTAGTTAGGCGCCAATGCAGCTCGTCATCGTCGAATCGCCGGCCAAGGCCAAGACCATCGAAAAGTATCTGGGCGGGGACTACCGCGTCCTTGCCTCGTACGGCCATGTCCGGGACCTGCCGCCCAAGGACGGCAGCGTGAACCCCGACGACGGCTTCGCGATGGAATGGGAGAATTACGCCGACAAGGCCAAGCAGCTCAAGGCGATCGCCGACCTGTCGAAGACCGCCGACCGGCTGATCCTGGCGACCGACCCCGACCGCGAGGGTGAGGCGATCAGCTGGCACGTCCAGGAAGTGCTGAGGAAGCGCAAGGCGCTTCCGAAGGATGTCCAGCGCGTCACCTTCAACGCGATCACCAAGGCGGCGGTGACGACCGCGATGGGGAATCCCCGCGCGCTCGACGAGGATCTGATCGATGCGTACCGGGCACGCCGCGCGCTCGACTATCTGGTCGGGTTCACGCTGTCGCCGGTGCTGTGGAGGAAGCTCCCCGGCGCCAAGTCGGCGGGGCGGGTGCAGTCGGTGGCGCTCAGGCTGATCGTCGAGCGCGAGCGCGAGATCGAGGCGTTCCGGGCGCAGGAATATTGGTCGGTCACGGCGCGGCTCGAGCAAGACGGGACGCCGTTCGCGGCGCGGCTGGTGCAGTGGGAGGGCAGGAAGCTCGACCGGCTTTCGATCGGGAACGAGGGCGACGCGCTCAAGGCCAAGGCGGCGGTCGAGGAAGGCCGCTTCTCCGTCCAGTCGGTCGAGACGCGGCCTGCCACGCGCAATCCGCCGCCGCCGTTCACGACCTCGACGTTGCAGCAGGAGGCGTCGCGCAAGCTCGGCTTCTCGGCCGATCACACGATGCGGATCGCGCAGCAGCTCTACGAGGACGGCGCGATCACCTATATGCGGACGGATGGGGTCCAGATGGACGGCAGCGCCATCTCGGCCGCGCGCAAGGCGGTCGCGGATCGCTACGACGCCAGCTACGTGCCCGACAAGCCGCGCCAGTATCAGACCAAGGCCAAGAACGCGCAGGAAGCGCACGAGGCGATCCGGCCGACCGACTTCGGGCGCGACAAGATCGGCAGCGGCGATCACGCGCGCCTCTACGACCTCGTCTGGAAGCGAGCGCTCGCCAGCCAGATGGCGTCGGCGCGGATGGAGCGGACGACGGTGGACCTCGCCGACGGCACCGGGCGCAACGTGCTGCGCGCGACGGGCCAAGTGGTGCTCTTCCCCGGCTACCTCGCTTTGTACGAGGAAGGGACCGACGAGGAGGCCGAAGACGCCAAGCGCCTGCCGCGGGTGCGCGAGGGCGATGCGCCGGCGAAGCTCGGGGTCGACGCCGAGCAGCATTTCACCCAGCCGCCGCCGCGCTTCTCCGAGGCGACCTTGGTCAAGCGGATGGAGGAGCTGGGGATCGGTCGCCCGTCGACCTATGCCTCGATCATCAAGACGCTCAAGGATCGTGCCTACGTCCGCATCGAGAAGAACCGCTTCTTCGCCGAGGAGAGCGGGCGGCTGGTGACGGCGTTCCTCGAGCGGTTCTTCGAGAAATATGTCGGTTACGACTACACCGCCGAGCTCGAGGAGGAACTGGACGACGTCTCGGGCGGCCGCGCCGAGTGGCGCCGCGTGCTCGAGGCGTTCTGGCGCGACTTCAAGCCGCGCACCGCGGAGGTCATGGAGCAGAAGCCGAGCGAGGTCACCGCCGAGCTCGACACCTTCCTCGCGCCCTACCTCTTCCCCGATCGGGCCGACGGGGCCGATCCGCGGCTGTGCCCGAACTGCCAGGTGGGCAAGCTGGCGCTGCGCGGCGGCAAGTTCGGCGCCTTCATCGCCTGTTCGAACTATCCCGAGTGCAAGTACACGCGGCGGTTCGCGCAGGCGGGCGGCGAGGCGGCGGAGGACACCGGGCCGGAAGGGTTGGGGAAGGATCCGGCGACGGGCCTCGAGGTCGAGCGCAAGTCCGGGCGGTTCGGCCCGTACATCCAGCTGGGCGAGGGCGGGGACGCCAAACGCGCGTCGATTCCCAAGGATGCGGGCGAGCTGACCCTGGAGCTGGCGCTCAAGCTCTTGAGTCTGCCGCGAACCATCGGCGTGCATCCCGAAACGGGCGAGCCGATCGAGGCGGCGATCGGGCGCTACGGGCCGTATCTGAAGCATGCGGGCAAGTACGCACGGCTGCAATCGACCGCCGAGGTGTTCGAGACGGGGATGAACGCCGCCGTGGTCAAGCTCGCCGAGGCGGCAGCGGGCGGCGGGCGGCCGCAGCGCGGCGCGGCGCGCGAGCCGTTGAAGGTCCTGGGCGCGCATCCGCGCACCGAGGCCGAACTGAAGCTGATGGAGGGGCGCTACGGCCCCTACGTCACCGACGGCACGACCAACGCGACGCTGCCCAAGACGATCGCGCCCGACGCGCTGACGCTGGAGGAAGCCGCGCAACTGATCGACGATCGCGCGGCGGCGGCGCCGGCGGGGAAGGCGAAGAAGAAGGCTTCGACGAAGAAGACCGCGCCGGCGAAGGCGGCGGCGACAAAGGCCCCCGCGAAGAAGGCGGCGGCGAAGAAGCCGGCGACGAAGACCTCGCCCGCGGCCAGGAAGGTGGCGACGGTTAGCGCCGCATAGATGCGGAGCCTTCGGTCGGGACCCGCGCCAGGTCAGCGGCAGCCGCGAGCTTGGGGGTGACGGCCGCGGCGCAGAGCGTCAGGGCCAGTCCCGCCAGTCCGGTCGTCAGTCGTGCCCGAATCGTCTCTCTCCTTTCGCGCCCCGGCTAGGGCGGAGGAGGGCGGGCGTCATCGACGCCGCGACGGAGATGCGACGATCAGGCGGCGCGGCGCTGGGTAGAGCGCAGGAACGCGCGCGCGGCGCCCTGGGCGGTCGCGATCTCGCGCGCGGTCATGTCGTCGGCGATCTCGCCGCGCGCGGCCTGGGCTGCGGCATGGCCCGCGACCGCGGCGAGATTGAACCATTTGTGCGCCTCGATCAGGTCGTAGTCCGCCCCGCCGGTCGCGGTCGAGTAGAATACGCCCAGGTCGTAGCACGCCCCCGTGTCGCCGCGCATGGCGTCACCGATTCGCGATTCGAGCAGGAATCGCGCGCTTCTCAGGCTATTGCCCATCATCGCCCCCTCATTGCGATCCCCTCCGAGGGGAACCGATCGGAGCTTGTGACGCGATTCGTGTAGCGAAATGGTTAATGCGGAGCCCCGCTCATCCCACCGCGAGATTGTCGATCAACCGGGTCGAGCCCATCCGCGCCGCCGCGAGCAGGCGGCGGGGGCGGTCGGCGGCGGGGGCAAGCTCGAGCGTCTCTGCGTCGACCAGGCTGACATAGTCCACCGCGAACCCCGCGGCGTTGAGGGCGGCGTGGGCCTGGGCGATCGCAACCTCCGGATCGTCGCCGCGCGCGATCGCCTGCGCGGCGATCCCGAGCGCGCGGGGCAGCGCGACCGCGCGGGCGCGCTCGTCCGGATCGAGATAGACGTTGCGTGACGAGAGGGCGAGCCCGTCGTCGTCGCGCTGGGTGGGAACGCCGATCACCTCGATCCCCATGTCGAGATCGGTCGCCATGCGGCGCACGACCTGGAGCTGCTGATAATCCTTCTCGCCGAAATAGGCGCAATCGGCGCGTACCTGGTTGAAGAGCTTGGCGACGACGGTGGCGACGCCGTCGAAATGGCCGGGACGGGCCGCGCCGTCATGCTTGTCGCCGATCCCCGAGACGCTGACCTTGGTGGCGAAACCGGCCGGATACATCTCGTCGACGGTCGGCAGCCAGGCCAAGTCGCAGCCCGCCTCGGTTAGCATCTTGAGGTCGGCCTGCTCCTTGCGTGGGTAGCGCGACAGGTCCTCGTTCGGGCCGAACTGAGTCGGGTTGACGAAGATCGAGGTGACGATCCGGGTGCGGGGCCGCTTCGCCGCCTCGACGAGCGCGATGTGCCCGGCGTGGAGCGCGCCCATGGTCGGAACCAGCGCAACGCGCTGCCCTTCCGCTCGCCACGCCGTCACGGCGTCGCGCAACGCGCTCAATTCGCGAACGATCTGCAACGCCAAGCCCCTCGTATCCCCCGAGCCGCACCCTTATGGAGGGGGGAGAGCCGGATCAACACAGGACCGATGCAAAGTGAATCAGCGTGTCCCGCATGTCATCGTCTTCGCCAACGAGAAGGGCGGCACGGGCAAGTCGACGACCGCGGTCCACGTCGCGATCGCGCTGGCGAGCAAGGGCGCGCAGGTCGCGTGCATCGACCTCGACCACCGCCAGCGCACGATGGGGCGCTATCTCGACAATCGCGCCGCGACCGCCAAGCGCACGGGGGCCGAGCTCGCGATCCCGCGTCACGCGACCGGCGACGGTCAGGCGGACGGCAATTTCGCCGAGCTGTTCCACGAGCTCGGCCACGGCGCGGACTTCCTGGTGATCGATACGCCGGGGCGCGACGACGCCTCCGCGCGCACCGCGGCGGCGCTGTCGAACACGCTCGTGACGCCGATGAACGACAGTTTCGTCGACTTCGACCTGATCGGGCAGGTCGATCCCGACACCTACAAGGTCACGCGCCCCAGCTTCTATTCGGAGATGATCTGGAACGCGCGCAAGGCCCGCGCCGCGGCCGATGGGACGACGATCGACTGGGTGGTGCTGAGAAACCGCCTCCAGCATATCGAGGCGCGCAACATGCGGCGGGTGTCGGAGGCGCTGGACCAGCTGGCCAAGCGAGTCGGCTTCCGCATCATCCCCGGCCTGGGCGAGCGCGTGATCTACCGCGAGCTGTTCCCGTCGGGACTCACCATGCTCGACACCAAGGAGTTCGGCGCGATGGGCCTCTCCCACGTCGCCGCGCGGCAGGAGCTGCGCGAGATGATGGCGGGGCTGGCGCTGCCCGATGCCGCCGCCGCAGCGCAGCCGCCGTTGCTCGTCGCGTGATCGGCAAGTTCCTCATCGCGCTGCTGGTCGCCTATCTCGGCTGGCGGCTGTGGCGCGGACCGTCGCGCGCCGTGACGCGCGCGGCGGCGGTGAGGGGCGACGAGCTGGCGAACGCGCGCGCGGCGCTGGGCGTCGGGGCGGCGGCGGACGAGGCGGAGATCCGCGCCGCGCACCGGCGGCTGGTAGCGGACGCGCATCCCGACCGCGGCGGGACGGACGAGGCGGCGCGGCGGCTGAACGCCGCGCGGGATCTGCTGCTCGCTCACCTCAGCGTCGCGAACAGCAGCGCGATATAAGCGGCGACGATGGCCGCGGTCAGGACCGCGACCGCCTCGTGGAGCCAGGGACGCCGGCTGAGCGCGGCCAACACCCCGAACGTCCCGAACGTCAGGTGGAAGGCGAGGTTCTCCCCGTCCGGAAACCGCCCGTCGATCGCCAGATCCTTGAACACGCTGGCGAGCAGCATGGCCACCGTCACCAGGAAGAAGGGCCGGGACTCGTGGAAATAATGCGCGCGCAGGTCGACCGCCTCGGCCGTCGCGAAGTCCGGGAGGACCAGCGCTGCGAGCATGTAGAGTAGGGTCGTCTGGAGCAGCAGCATCCCGAAGCCGGCGAAGGTCCACTCCCGGTGGTCCGCCAGACCGAAGCTCGCCCACCAGGATTGCGTCGCGAAGACGAGGATGAGCCCGCACCAGACGATGGTCGGCCAGTACAGCCGCACGCGCCTCCGCGACAGCAGCAGTCCCCGCACGCCCTGGAGCACCTGGGTGATCGCCAGACCCAGAATGATCGACAGCAGCACCGAGAGGTAGGAGAAGGCGTCCATGGCGGGCGTTCATCCCGCGGAGTGCGGGGGAAAGGCAAGGGCTTGGGGTTCGAGATCGATCGGCGGGTGTTGCGCGAGTACGATGTTCGCGGCGTCGTCGGACAGGGTATCGATGGGCGAGCGGCGCATGCGATCGGGCGCGCTTTCGCGACGCGGGTGCGCGCGATCGGCGGCCGGCGCGTCGCGGTGGGCCGGGACGGGCGCCTGTCGTCGCCGATGCTCGAAGCCGCGCTGGTCGAGGGACTGTGCGCGAGCGGAATCGACGTCGTGCGGCTGGGCGTCGGACCGTCGCCGATGCTCTATTGGGCGGAGGCAGAACTGGCGGTCGACGCGGGCGTCCAGGTGACCGGGAGCCACAATCCCAAGGATCAGAACGGGTTCAAGCTGGTGCTAGGGTCACGCGCCTTCTTCGGCGACGATGTTCAGGACCTCGCCCGGATCGCGTCGAGCGGAGCGTGGGCCGCGGGGGCGGGATCGGTCGAGGACGCCGACGTGCTCGACGCCTATGTCGGGCATCTGCTGTCGGGATCGGCGCGCGGGGCGTACCGGATCGCGTGGGACGCGGGGAACGGCGCGGCGGGACCCGCGGTCGAGCGGCTGGCGGCGCGGCTGCCGGGTGAGCATCGGCTCCTCCACACTGCGGTCGACGGAGACTTCCCGAACCATCATCCCGATCCGACCGAGGAGGCGAACCTCGCCGACCTCGCACGATGCGTGGTCGAGGAAGGCCTCGACTTCGGCGTCGCGTTCGACGGCGACGGCGACCGGATCGGCGCGGTCGACGGGCGCGGGCGAACGGTATGGGGCGACCAGATCCTCGCGCTGCTCGCCGCGCCGCTGCTCGCCGAGCATCCTGGCGCGGCGATCGTCGCCGACGTCAAGGCCAGCCAGGCGCTGTTCGATCGGATCGCGGAGCTCGGCGGGCGCGCGCTGATGTGGAAGAGCGGGCACAGCAACATCAAGACCCGGATGCGCGAGGCGGGCGCGCCGCTCGGCGGGGAAATGAGCGGCCACATCTTCTTCGGCCCGCCCGAGGGGCGCGGCTACGACGACGCGCTCTACGCCGCGGTGCGGCTGATCCGGGCGGTCGATCTGTCCGGGCGGTCGCTCGCCGAGCTGGTCGACGCGCTGCCGCACTATGTCGCGACGCCCGAGCTGCGGTTCGCGGTGGAATCGGGACGGCGCGAGGACGTGGTCGGCGAGGTGCTGGGGCGGCTGCGCGTGGAGGGGGCCGACATCGACACGACCGACGGCGTGCGCGTGCGCGAGGCCGACGGCTGGTGGCTGCTGCGCGCGTCGAACACGCAGGATATGCTCACCGCCCGGGCGGAAGGGCGCGACGAGGCCGCGCGCGACCGGCTGGTCGCACGGATCGACGCGCAGCTGGCGGCGAGCGGCGTGGCGCGCCGATGACCGCCCTGGGATGACACGCACGCGCGATGCCCCCACATGGCCGTGATGCGCTCCCTTCCCAGCATCGTCCGCGTCATCGACCTCGAGACCACGGGCTCGCCCCCGCCCGCCCACGGCGTGTGCGAGATCGGGTGGCAGGACGTGGCGCTGGGCGAGGACGGCCGCTGGGAGCTGTACGGGGAGGGCGGGAACCTGCTGGTCAATCCCGGTCGGCCGATGCCGCCGGTCACCCAGGCCGTGCATCACATCCGTGACGAGGACGTGGCGGACGCGCCGTGGTGGCACGATGTCGCCAGGCGCGTGCTCGACCCCTATCCGCGCCGCGTCGCGCTCGCCGCGCACCGCGCCTCCTTCGAGGAGATGTTCTGCACTCCGGCGATGACCCACGGCGCCAAGTGGATCTGCACCTGGAAGTGCGCGCTGCGGCTGTGGCCCGATTCGCCCAGCTTCTCGAACCAGGTGCTGCGCTATTGGCGCAAGCCCGCGGGGCTGGAGCACGAGCGCGGGCTGCCCGCGCACCGCGCGTTCCCCGACGCCTATGTCACCGCCTTCCACCTGCGCGATCAGCTGAACGAGGCGAGCGTGGCGCAGCTGCTGGAATGGTCGGGCACGCCGGCGCTGTTGCCGCGCGTCCGCTTCGGCGTGGACCGCGGCAAGCCCTGGAACGAGATCGAGCAGGAGAGCCTGGTCAAGTTCCTGACCGATCGCGACGAGGACGTGCGCTTCACCGCCGAGACCGAGCTCGCACGTCGGCGCGGCGGCGGACATGTCGGGCGGATGACGGCGCAAGAGCTGCTGCTTTGACGACGGTCGGGGCGAGCGCGCTGGCGCATCGGCCCGTTCGCGCCTAGACGCTTCGGCGTGGCACGAACGGGGGACACGAGCGGCGTCGGCGCGGGCGTCGCGCTGATCGCACGCGAGGGGCGGATCGGCCGGGCCTTGCTCGTGCTGATGGCGGTCGGGTTCGCCGCGCTGATCGCGGCGGGGGTCGCCGCCGCCTGGGTGACCGGGCAGAACCAGGTCCATGCCGGCTGGGTGGCGCACACCTATGAGGTCGAGCTGGCGATCGGCGATGCGCGGCGGCTGCTCGAACAGGCGGAGACGACGCGCCGTGGCTATATGCTGACGCCGGGGTACGAGGGCTTCCGGACCGCGAGCGAGCAGGCCGATCGCGACTATGTCGCCGTTCGTCGGCGGCTTGGCATGCTGACTAGCGACAATCCGGCGCAGGGCGCGAACCTGGCGACGCTCGACGCGCAGGTCCGCGTCGTCCGCGCGGTGCGCGCGGCGGCGATCGCGCAGGTCGCGGCGGGCCGGGGGCAGGCGGCGGTCGAGGCATTCCGCCGCGAGACGAGCCTGCGGCGAATGGCGCATGTCCGCGCATTGTTCGACCGGATGCGCGACGCCGAGCGTCGCCTGCTGGTGGAACGCGACGGCGATCTGCAACGCAGCGTCCGGCTGTTCTACACGGTGTCGGTCGTCGCCGGCGTACTGCTGCTGCTGGTCGCGTTCGTGACGCTCCTGACGGTGCTGCGCTACACGCGCGACCTGGCGACGTCGCGCGACATCCTCCAGCAGCTGAACGACAGCCTGGAGGAGATCGTCGCCGATCGGACCGCGGACCTCACGCGCGCCAATGAGGAGATTCAACGCTTCGCCTATATCGTCAGCCACGACCTGCGCTCGCCGCTGGTCAACGTCATGGGGTTCACCGCCGAGCTCGACGCTGCGGCCGGGGAAATCCGCGCGCTGATCGATCGGGCCGAGCGGCAGGCTCCCGACATTCTGACCGAGGACGCGACGCTCGCCGCGCGCGAGGATCTGCCGGAGGCGATCGGCTTCATCCGCACCTCGACGCAGAAGATGGACCGGCTGATCAACGCGATCCTCCAGCTGTCGCGGCAGGGCCGACGGGTGCTGGCGCCCGAGCCGGTCAAGGTCGAGGCGGTGGTCGACGGGATCCGCGGCTCGCTGCAGCACCGGCTCGACGACGAGGGCGCGACGGTCGAGATCAAGGGCGCGCTGCCCGAGATCGTCTCCGACCGGCTCGCGATCGAGCAGATCCTGTCGAACCTGATCGAGAATGCGGTGAAATACCGTCATCCCGAGCGGCCGGTGCGGGTGACGATCACGGGCGGGCGCGAGGGGGCGCGCGCCTGGATCGCGGTGTCCGACAACGGCCGCGGCATCGACCCGCGCGATCACGAGCGGGTCTTCGACCTGTTCCGCCGGTCCGGCCAACAGGACCAACCGGGCGAGGGGATCGGCCTCGCCCACGTCCGCGCGCTCGCCTATCGGCTCGGCGGGACGATCGACCTGCGCTCCACACTTGGCGAGGGCGCCACCTTCCGCCTATCGCTTCCCGCGACGCTCCTTCAGGAACCCTCCCGATGAACACCCACCAGTCCGTCAGCATCGTCATGATCGAGGACGACGAGGGCCATGCCCGGCTGATCGAGAAGAACATCCGCCGCGCGGGCATCCTCAACCACATCAAGCATTTCACCGACGGCGGGACCGCGCTCGACTATCTGTTCAACGCCGAGGACGGTCCGCAGCGCAACGGTCCGGCGCTGGTGCTGCTCGACCTCAACCTGCCCGACATGAGCGGGACCGACATCCTGGCGAAGATCAAGAGCGGCGACGGCCCGATCAGGCGGACCCCGGTCGTCGTGCTGACCACGACCGACGACAGCCGCGAGATCCAGCGCTGCTACGATTTGGGCGCCAACGTCTACATCACCAAGCCCGTCAATTACGAGAGCTTCGCCCAGGCGATCCGCCAGCTGGGACTGTTCCTGTCGGTGATCCAGGTCCCCGATCTGGGCGACTGATGGCGCGGATCCTCTACATCGACGATGACGCCGGGCTGCGCCGGCTCGCTGCGCGCGCGCTCGCGCGCCGCGGGCATGAGGTCGTGACCGCCGACGGCGGTGCGGAGGGCGTCGCGATGGCCGCGGCGGACCGCTTCGACATCGCCGCGGTCGATCATTACATGCCGGGGATGGACGGGCTGGAGTGCCTCCATCGGCTGCGTGCGCTGCCGGACGCCCCCGGTATCGTCTACGTCACCGGATCGGAGGAGGGCCGCATCGCCATCGCGGCGCTGCGCGCGGGGGCCGCCGACTATGTGGTCAAGACCGTGGGCGACGACTTCTTCGATCTGCTCGACGCCGCGTTCGCGGGGGTGCTGGAGCGGGCCGAGCTGGCGCGGCAGAAGGCGGCGGCGGAAGACGAACTGCGCGCATCGAACGCGCGGCTTGAGGCGCTGCTGGCGGAGGTCAACCACCGCGTCGCCAACTCGCTCCAGATCGTCTCGGCGATGGTGCGGATGCAGGCGGCCGCGCTGAGCGACTCCGCCGCCAAAAGCGCGCTCGACGACACGCAGCGCCGGATCACCGCTATCGCGCAGGTTCACCGCCGCCTGTATTCGGGGGGCGACGTCGAGAGCGTCGACATGCAGGAATATCTCACGACGCTGGTCGACGAACTGGAGGACACGTGGTCCTCGGACGCGCTGCCGCGAACCCTGACGCTGGTCGCCGAGCCGATCCGTCTGCCGACCGACCGAGCGGTGTCGCTCGGCGTGATCGTCACCGAGCTGGTCTCGAACGCCTGCAAATACGCCTATCCCCGGACGAGCGGCGAGGTCCGCGTCACGCTCCATCGCGAGGGCGACGACGTCTTCCTGCTGGCGGTCGAGGACGATGGTGTTGGCTTGTCGGGCGAGGTCGCGCCCGGCGGCACGGGCATCGGCACCAAGCTGATCCGCGCGATGGCGCAGAGCCTGCACTCCGTCGTCGAATACGACCCCGCGCACCGGGGGACGCGAGCGACGCTGAAGGCCGCGGTGCGTTAGTGCCTATCCCCGTTTCGCCAGCGCCGGGAACGCCGCCTTGAACGCCGCCACCTTGGGCTTGTCCCACATCACGATATACGGGTGCGTCGGATTGCGATCGTAGAAATCCTGGTGGTCGGCGGCGGCGGGGAAGAAGCCGCCGGTCTCCAGCCGCGTCGCGATCAGCCTGGGATAGGCGTGGGCGCGGGTGAGCTGGGCGATGTACGCGGCCGCGACCGCCCGTTGGGCGGGTGACTGCGGGAAGATCGCCGAGCGATAGCTGGGGCCGCTGTCCGGGCCCTGGCGGTTCACCTGGGTGGGGTCATGCGCGATGGAGAAATAGACGCGCAAGAGCGTCCCGTAGCTGACCTGACGCGGGTCATAAACGATGCGGATCGCCTCGGCATGGCGGGTGCGCTCGCTCGAGACGTCGGCGTAATTGGCGGTCGCGGCGTCGCCCCCCGCGAAGCCCGAGGTGACCGCACGGACGCCCTTCACCCGCTCGAACACCGCCTCCATGCCCCAATAGCAGCCGCCGGCCAGCACGGCGACCTGCGGCGCCGCGGCGGCGGGGACGTCGCGCGCGGGGGCCGGGATCGGCACCGCGCGCTCGGCATGCGCAAAGGCCGTTGGGAGGGCGAGGGCCAGCGCAGCGACGGCACTGGTGGCGAGGAGCGGACGGATCATGCGCCCGGATATGGGCGCGCGTCGCTGAACCGCTACTGAAGCGTCGCGTGCGCAGCAGACGGCGCGGCCGCATACGAATCCGACTGGGCCGGGTGGAACGCGACCAGACCGATCGCGCCCAGCACGAACCCGCCGGCGAACTGCCACACGAAGCTGGTCTTGAGCAGGCGGATCATACTGGGTCCTTGGTCGCTGTCGGTTGTCATCGATTAGAGAGGCCGGGCTGAACGGACGCTGGAACGCCCGTTCATCGTGCGTTGCGATCTAGGCGCGTTGCGTTGCAGCGCCATGTCCAAGATCGAACATGATCGTTTCCGAATGGAAACGACCGCGCGCTACTTGAGCGCGGCGCAGGCGGCCTGGATGCGATCGCACGCCTCGGTCAGCAGTGCCTCCGACGTGGCGTAGCTGATCCGCATGGCGGGGGAGAGGCCGAACGCCGCGCCCTGGACTGCCGCGACCTTGGCGTCGTCGAGGAGGTAGCCGACGAAATCCTCGTCGGTCGCGATCGTCCTCCCCGTCGGCGTGGTCTTGCCGATCGCGCCCGCGATCGAAGGATAGACGTAGAATGCGCCCTCGGGCTTCGGACAGGTGATGCCCTCGGCCTCGTTGAGCCTCGCGACGACGAGGTCGCGCCGCGACTGGAAGGCGGCGGCGCGGTCCTTGAGGAACGCCTGGTCGCCGGTGAGCGCGGCGACCGCGGCAGCCTGGGCGATCGAGCAGGGGTTCGAGGTCGACTGCGACTGGAGCTTCGCCATCGCCTTGATCAGCCAGGGTGCGCCGCCGGCGAAGCCGATCCGCCAACCCGTCATCGCATAGGCCTTCGAGCAGCCGTTGACGGTCAGCGTCCGCTCGTAGAGCGAAGGGCAGACCTGGGCGATCGTCGCGAACTCGAAGTCGTCATAGACGATATGCTCGTACATGTCGTCGGCGAAGACCCAGACCTGCGGGTGGCGCTCGATCACCTCGCCGAGCGCGCGCAGCTCCTCGGCGGAATAAGCGGCGCCGGTCGGGTTCGAGGGAGAGTTGAGGATCAGCCACTTGGTCTTCGGCGTGATCGCCGCCTCGAGCATCTCCGGCGTGAGCTTATATCCCTGCTCCGCGTCTGCCTTGACGACGACGGGGGTGGCGCCGGCGAACTGGACGACGTCGGGGTAGGACACCCAATAGGGCGCGGGCACGATCACCTCGTCGCCGGGCTCGAGCGTCGCGACGAGCGCGTTGAACAGGGTGTGCTTGCCGCCAACGTTCACGCTGATCTGGTTCGCCGCATAGGCGAGACCGTTGTCGCGCGCGAACTTGGCCGCGATCGCCGCCTTGAGTTCGGGGATGCCGTCGACGTTGGTGTATTTGGTCCTGCCGTCGCGGATCGCCTGGATCGCCGCTTCCTTGACGAAGTCGGGCGTGTCGAAGTCGGGCTCGCCCGCGCCGAGCCCGATCACGTCCACCCCGGCGCGCTGGAGCTCGAGGACGCGGCTGGTGATCGCGAGCGTCGGCGAAGGCGAGATGCGGTCGAGCGCGGCGGAGGTCTTCACGGGCGGTCCCTTCGAGAGGCGGGTCGCTCTTAGACGCGCGTCACGATTCCGCAACCGCGAGCGCGGCGGGCATGAGGCCGCGCAGCGCATTGCCCACCTGGAACCCGCCGACGAGATCGGCGGGGGTGAGGTCGGCTTCCACCGCGCGGCCGCTGTCGATCAGCTCGGCGCGCAGCACGCCGGAAAGGAGGCCGCGGGAGAGGGGCGGCGTGAGGAGGCGTCCGCCACGCGGCACGAACAGCGAGGTGAAGCTGCCCTCGGTCAGATAGCCGTCGCCATCGACGAAGACGACCTCGTCGACGCCCAAGGCCAGTCGGGGATCGTCGTAGAAGCGGCGATCGGTGGTCTTGTGACGGAGCCGGAAGTCCTCGGCCGCGACCGGAAGCGGCACAACCCGGACGGCGAGCGGGTGCGGCGCGGCCGGGGGTGCGGGCGCCACCTCGATCGCGATCGCACCCGAGGCGGCGAGCAGCAGGCGCAGCTTCGCGGGCGCGCGCAGCCGGAAGGTCGCGGCCTGGAGCTCGTTGCGGGTGGCATGCCGATCGAAGGGGATGCCGAACGCCTCCGCGCTCGCCTTCAGTCGCGCCAGGTGTCGTTCGATCAGCGGGACGCCGTCGTCGGGGTCGAACGCCATCGTCTCGATCAGGTCGAAGCGGCGCTGCGTCATCGTCACGAACGCCCCCTTCGCCAGCGCCTCGTCCCACTCGTCCGCGGCTCGGCTGTCCGCGACGATGCCGCCGCCGAGCCCGAGAGTAGCGTAGTCCTCCCCGCGACGCAGGTGCAAGGTGCGGATCGCGACGTTGAACTGTGCGGCTCCGCCGGGCTCGAACCAGCCGATCGCGCCGGTATAGACGCCGCGGGGCGAGCGCTCGACCTCGGCGATGACCTCGCTCGCGCGCAGCTTGGGCGCGCCGGTGATCGAGCCGCAGGGGAAGAGCGCCTCGACCACGTCGATCGCATCGCGCCCGTCGCCCAGGCGTGCGGTGACGGTCGAGGTCATCTGGTGGATGGTGGGATAGGTCTCGATCGCGAACAGCTCGGGCACGGCGACGCTGCCGGGGGCGGCGATCCGCGACAGGTCGTTGCGCATCAGATCGACGATGATCAGGTTCTCGGCGCGCTGCTTGGCGTCGGCGGCGAGCGCGGCGGCGGCGGCGCGGTCGGCGGCGGGGTCGGCGAGGCGGCGCGCGGTGCCCTTCATCGGGCGGCAGGTGAGCTGGCGGTCCTCAACTGCGAAGAAGAGTTCGGGGGAGAGCGAGAGCAAGGTGTCGACGCCGGTGTCGACATACGCGCCCCAGCCCGCGCGGGCGTTGGCGCGGAGGCGGGCGTAGGCTGCGAGGGGGTGGCCGAGGAGCGGGACCTTCGCGCGGAAGGTGAGGTTGGCCTGGTAGATGTCCCCCGCGGCGATCAGTGCGAGGACGCGGGCGATCGCGGCGTCGTATTCGGTCCGGGCGAGTTCGGGGACGGGTTCGCCGATCCATGCGCCCGCGGGGTCGGGGAGGGCGGCGGCGACGTCTGTGATCGTCTGGTAGCCGTCGAAGACGCCGAACCAGGCGAGGGGGGTGCGGCTGTCGCCGCGCGGCATCCGGTCGAACGCCGCGCCGGCCTCGTAGGACAGGAAGCCGGCGACGTGGCGGCCTTCGGCGAGGGCTTGGCGGACGGCGGCGAGCGCCGGGGCGATTTCCGAGACGGCGCGCGCTTCGATGACGGCGATCGGCGCCCGGTAGAGGCGGGCGGGCGCGCCGTCCGCCCGCGCGTCGTCGAACAGAAGGCAGGGAGCGACGATCATCGCGGAGGCCATGCCGCCGCTGTCCTGTGCGCGACAAGCCCCACCGTTCGTTTCGAGCGAAGTCCAGACCTGAGTTCGGACGGACCATGTTCCTCGACTAGGCTCGGAACGGACGGTAGGCCTTCGCGCCATGACCAGTCCGCCCCTCCGCGCCGCGATCGTGCCGGTCACGCCGATCGAGCAGAACTGCACCCTGATCTGGTGCACCGCGACGATGAGATGCGCGGTGATCGATCCCGGCGGCGACGTCGAGCGGATCGCCGCGGCGGTCGCGCAGGCCGGCGTCACCGTCGAGAAGGTGCTGCTGACGCACGGGCACATCGACCATGCGGGCGCGGCCAAGCCGTTCGCCGAACGCTTCGGCGTCGCGATCGAGGGGCCGCACGAGGCGGACCGGTTCTGGCTGGCGCGGCTCGCCGACGACGGGCGGCAATGGGGCATCGAGGGTGTTCCGTTCGAGCCCGACCGCTGGCTCGACGAGGGTGACACGGTGACCGTCGGCGCGCTGACGCTCGACGTCTATCACACGCCCGGCCACACCGCGGGCCATGTGATCTTCCACCATCCGCCGTCGAACTTCGCGCAGGTCGGCGACGTGCTGTTCCAGGGCTCGGTCGGGCGGACCGATCTGCCGCAGGGCGACCACCAGCAGCTCGTCCGCTCGATCGTCACCAAGCTGTGGCCGCTCGGCGACGAGACCGCGTTCATCCCGGGCCACGGCAAGCCGAGCACCTTCGCGCACGAGCGCAAGTGGAATCCTTTCGTCGGCGACGACGCGCTGAGCGACTAACCGTTAATGAGAGTGACTTGCATTACCGCCAGCGTGCGGTAATGACGCGAACGACTCGCAATAAAGGGGTATGTTCGCCGTGTCCGTTGTCCTCGCCGTCCTCGCGGCCGCCGCCGCCGCCGCGCCTGCCAACGCCTCCTTGGACGGGGGCCGCGACGACGTGATCGTCACCGCCGCCACCGAGGGAACGGACGATTACGGCGTCAAGGCGCAGACCACCGCGACACGGATGCCGCTTAGCCAGCGCGAGACGCCGCAGTCGGTGAGCGTCGTCACCCGCGCGCAGATCGACGACTTCCAGCTCAACGACGTCAACGCACTGCTGACGACGGTGCCGGGCGTCAACGTCCAGGCGCAGGAGACGGACCGCATCTATTATTCGGCGCGCGGCTTCGACATCCAGACCTTCCAGATCGACGGCATCGGTCTGCCCTTCGCGTTCGAGGTCCAGACCGGCACGATCGACACCGCAATCTACGACCGGGTCGAAGTGGTGAAGGGCGCGCCCGGGCTGCTGTCCTCGACGGGCAATCCGTCGGCGGTGATCAACTTCATCCGCAAGCGCCCGACCACCGACTTCCAGGCGAGCGCGAGCGCGCAATACGGCTCGTACGACAATCTGCGGCTCGACGGCGACGTCAGCGTGCCGCTGACCGAGGGCGGGCACGTCCGCGCGCGAGCGGTGGGGGCGTTGCTCGACACCGACAGCTATCTCGACCGCTATCACCTGCGCCGCTGGACCGGTTACGGGATCGTCGAGGCGGACCTCGGCCCCGACACCGTGGTGAGTGCGGGCTACGGCATCCAGGATCACAAGTCGAACGGCGCGACCTGGGGGGCGCTCCCGCTCTATTATACCGACGGCACGCGGATCGACCTGCCGCGCTCGGCGAACACGGGGCCGGACTGGGCGAGCTGGAACGTGATCGACCGCCAGATCTTCGGCGACATCACGCACGATTTCGGCGGCGGCTGGACCGCCAAGGTCAGCGCGCTGCGCCGCGCGATCTACGAGAACGACACTCTGTTCTACGTCTACGGCAATCCGGTGAAGGGCTCGCCCGGCGGGATCGACCCCGGCGATCCCGACGATCCCAACGACACGCGCGCCGTGTTCAGCTATCCCGGATCGTTCCGCGCGCAGACGCGCAACCTGACGCTCGACGCCTATGTCAACGGCAGGGTCGGCCTGTTCGGCCGCGAGCATGACGTGATGCTGGGCTTCAACCGCGCGGCGCAAGAATATCGCCAGGGCTCACGTTACGACTTCAGCGTCGTCGGAACGCCGATCCCGCTCGATCAGGTGTTCGACGGATCGTTCCCGCTGCCGAACTTCCCCGCGACCTTCGATCCGAGCCTCGACACGCACAACCGCCGCGAGACGGTGTACGGGCTGGTGCGGCTGAACCTTGCCGATCCGCTGAAGCTGATGGTCGGCGGCAACTACACCCATGCGGTGAGCGAGGGCGTCTCCTACGGCGTGCCGACCGATTACGATCGCTCGCGCTTCCTGCCGTTCGTCGGCACGACGCTCGATCTGTCCGCGAACATCAGCGCCTATGCGAGCTATGCGACGATCTTCAATCCGCAGACCCAGTTCGACGCCGACAACCGCCTGCTGAAGCCGATCGAGGGCGACAACATCGAGGCCGGGCTCAAGGGCGAATGGTTCGGCGGCCGGTTGAACGCCAGCGCGGCGATCTTCCAGGCGCGTCAGAACAACACCGCGGAGGCCGCCGGCTTCGACGCGGTGCTCGGTCGCACGATCTACCGCGGCGTCGACGCCAAGTCGCAGGGGATCGAATTGGAGTTCGGCGGACAGCTGCTGCCGGGGCTCCAGGCGACCGGCGGCTACACGATCATGCGCATCCGCGGCGAGGACGATGCCAATGTGCGCACCTTCGTCCCGCGCAACACCGCGCGGCTCAATGTCACCTATGCCCCGCCGTCGTTCGAGCGGCTCAAGGTCGGCGCGTCGATCCAGTACCAGAGCCGGATCTATCTCGAGCCGGGCGCGGTGTCCGACACCACCGGCGATCCGATCCGGATCACTCAAGGCGGTTACGTGCTGGTCGACCTGCTCGCGCGCTACGACGTGACACCGAACGTGTCGGTGAGCGCGAACCTGAAGAACCTGACCGACGTCAAGTATCTGACCGCGCTCAACTTCGACCAGGGCTATTACGGCGCGCCGCGGACCGTGCTGGGGACGGTGTCGCTCCGCTATTAGGCGCTGGCGGGCGCGACTTCGATCGCGCCCGCGGGCACGCGCGCGATCGTCGTCCCATAAGCGATCGCCAGGCCCCAGCCCGCCAACACGGCGAGGACCAGGGTGGTCACCAGGAACCCGCCCGCACGGAACGGGTTGGGCGCGGGGCGGTCCATCCCGATCGGATGGGCGATGCGCGCCAGGACGAACAGCACGCCCAGCGCCCACAGCCACGGCGAGCCGCCGCGCGCCAGTTCGATCAGCGCCATCAGGATCAACACGAACGGAGCGTATTCGGTGAAGTTGGCGTGTGCCCGGCCGCGCGACAGCATCAGCGAATCGCCGCCGTCGCCCATCATCACCTTGCCGGCCAGCCGCCGCTGGGTGACGCGGAGCGAGAGCCAGATGTTGATGACGCCGCACGCGGCGGCGATGACGAGCGTGATCGGCAGCACCATGACGTTCCTCCCCCTGTTGGCGCGCAACCTGCCACTCGCGCGCAGCGGTTGCAACGCGCGGCGGAATCGCTATAGGCGCACGACTTCATCGAAGCGTCCGGCCTCCGGCGCGGCCGGTCTGCCGGTCGTGACGGCGGCCAGTCGATTCGCCCCACCGTTCACACTGATCAAGGTGCCGCAATGGCCGTCCCGAAGCGAAAGACCTCGCCCTCCCGTCGCGGCATGCGCCGCTCGCACGACTCGCTCAGCGTCGCCGCGTTCCAGGAATGCCCGAACTGCGGCGAGCTCAAGCGCCCGCATAACCTGTGCGGGGCCTGCGGGCACTACAACGGTCGCGAGATCGTCTCGGCCGAAGGCTGACGCCCGGCGACAGGATCCAGTGGGAATGTCCGACACGTCCTGGATCGCCGTCGACGCGATGGGCGGTGACGAGGGACTGGCGGTGATGCTCGCCGGGGTCGCCCGCGCGCGCCGCCGATTCGAGGGGATGAAGTTCCTCCTCGTCGGCGACGAGGCGGCGATCCGCGAGGAACTCAAGACCCACCCCAATCTGACCGCGAACAGCCAGATCGTCCACGCGCCCGAGGTCATCTCCTCCGGCGAGGCGGTCGGCAAGGCGATCCGTCGCGCCAAGACCACGTCGATGGGGGTGGCGATCGATTGCGTGAAGCGCGGCCGCGCGGGCGTCGCGGTCTCCTCCGGCAACACGGGCGCGCTGATGGCGATGGCCAAGCTCGCGCTCAGGACCATGCCGGGGATCGATCGGCCCGCGCTGGCGGCGATGCTGCCTACGCTTGGCGACAACGACGTGATCATGCTCGATCTCGGCGCCAATGCGGAATGCGACGCGCGCAATCTCGTCCAGTTCGCGGTGATGGGCGCCGCCTACGCCCGCGTCACGCTCGATCTCGAGCGGCCGCGCGTCGCGCTGCTCAACATCGGCAGCGAGGATCAGAAGGGCACCGACGCGATCCGCGAGGCCGCGCAGGACCTGCGCGCCGCGACCGACCTGCCGATGAGTTTCGAAGGATTCGTCGAGGGCGACCGGCTGTCGCGCGGCGAGCATGACGTGATCGTGTGCGACGGCTTTTCGGGCAACATCGCGCTCAAGACCGCGGAGGGCACCGCGCGCTTCGTCGCCGACCTGCTCAAGCGCGCGTTCCGATCGTCGGTGCGCTCGAAGATCGGGTTCCTGATCTCCAAGCCGGCGACCGAGCTGCTGCGCGGGCATCTCGATCCGAACAACCACAATGGCGCCGTGTTCCTGGGGCTCAACGGCCTCGTCGTGAAGAGCCACGGCGGCGCGAGCGAGCTGGGAGTGGCGACCGCGATCGGGCATGCGGCCAAGATGGTGACCGCCGACCTGACGCGACGCATCCGCGACGATCTCGGCAATTTCGAGCGGGAGGCGGCGTGATCCGTTCGGTCGTCACCGGCACCGGCGCGGCGCTGCCGACGCGGCGGGTGTCCAATGCCGAACTGGCGGCGCAGGTCGACACCAGCGACGAGTGGATCGTCGAGCGCACCGGCATCCGTTTCCGCCACATCGCCGGACCGGACGAGACCACCGCGACGCTGGCGCGCGACGCGGCGTCGCGGGCGATCGCCGCCGCCGGCCTTTCGGCTCAGGACATCGACCTGATCGTGCTGGCGACCGCGACCCCCGACCAGACCTTCCCGTCGTCCGCGACCAAGGTCCAGGCGATGCTCGGCATCGACGATTGCGTCGCCTTCGACGTGGCGGCGGTGTGCTCCGGCTTCCTCTACGCGGTGCAGGTCGCCGACAGCATGATCCGTGCCGGGGGTCATGCTAAGGCGCTGGTGATCGGCGCGGAGACGTTCAGCCGCATCCTCGACTGGGAGGACCGCGCGACCTGCGTGCTGTTCGGCGACGGCGCCGGCGCGCTTGTGCTGGAGGCGCGGGAGAGCGACGAGGCGGACGGGCGCGGCATCCTGGCGACCAAGCTTCATGCCGACGGGCGGCATAACGAACTGCTCTACGTCGACGGCGGGCCGTCGACC
Organism: Sphingomonas sp. SP6; assembly: GCF_058313435.1. Lineage (NCBI taxonomy): Bacteria > Pseudomonadati > Pseudomonadota > Alphaproteobacteria > Sphingomonadales > Sphingomonadaceae > Sphingomonas > Sphingomonas sp. SP6. The sequence goes on along the minus strand of NZ_JBZFLG010000003.1, from coordinate 201,496 downwards.
ACGGGAACGGTCGGCAAGCTCAGGATGAAGGGCCGTGAGGTGTTCCGGCACGCCGTGACCAATCTTGCAGCGGTGATGGGCGAGGCCTTGGTCGCGGCGGGGCTGACGTCGGATCAGGTCGACTGGGTCGTCCCGCACCAGGCGAACGCGCGCATCCTCGATGCGACCGCGCGCAAGCTGGGGCTCCCGGCGGAGAAGGTGGTGCTGACGGTCGATCGCCACGCCAACACCTCGGCCGCGTCGGTGCCGCTCGCGCTCGACACCGCGGTGCGCGACGGGCGCGTCAAGCAGGGCGATATCGTCGTGCTCGAGGCGATGGGCGGCGGCTTCACCTGGGGCGCGTCGGTGATGCGCTTCTAGCCCTTCTGGACGCAGCGTAAAATCCGGTGCATCGTATCGGCTGCGCCGAGTGAGCGCCGGGTGGGTGGACCGTTGCTTTGGGGGATCAGATGGCGGATGTCGCGACGCTGACGAGGGCCGACCTGGCCGATGCGCTTCATGCGGAGATCGGCCTGTCGCGCGCCGACAGCGCCAAGCTGGTGGAGCAGATCCTGGGCTGCATGTGCCACGCGCTGTCCGAGGGCGAGAACGTCAAGGTCTCCGGCTTCGGCACGTTCGTGCTGCGTGACAAGGGCGAGCGTGTCGGGCGCAACCCCAAGACCGGGGTCGAGGTGCCGATCGCCCCGCGCCGCGTCCTGACCTTCCGCGCCAGCCAGACGATGCGCGACCGCATCGTGGCGGCCGGCTGACGCCGGTGTCCCCTGGCGCGAAATCCGAACGCGCCTTCCGCACCATCGGCGAGGTCGCCGCGGCGACGGGCGTGCCGCAGCATGTGCTCCGCTACTGGGAGACGCGCTTCCCCGCGCTCAAGCCGGTGACGCGCGCGGGCGGCCGGCGATATTACCGGCCCGAGGACGTGGCGCTGGTCGCGCGGATCGACGCGCTGCTGAAGCGTGAGGGCTATACGATCCGCGGGGTGCAGCAGCTGCTCGGCGACGGCGCACCCGCGCCGGCGACCGATCCGCTCTACGCGGTGCAGCGGGTGCGTACGATGCTCGCGGCGGCCTTGGCGGCCGACGGGGAAGCGTAGCGGAGCGTCCGCGGCCACGATCAGGGGCGTGGGCGTTCGCGCGCTGACCGGGGTACGACATTGGCGTGGCGGGCGAGCCATTTCCAGCGGCCGCCCCGACGGATGTAGACGTTGGTGTAGCGTCGCTCGAGCGGAACCGCGCCGTAGGTCCGGCCGAGCTCGCTGTCGGCGGTGGGGGTGAACACCTCGCTCCCCATCACCACTCCGACGTCGCCGTCGATGCTGACGTGCTCGACCGTCCGTTCGAAGGCTTCCGCCCCGATCGCGCCGCTTCTCATCATGGCCAGGAACTGCTCGCGCGTGAGGATGCGGTTGGTCGGGGCGTTGATCGTCAGCCCCGGCGCGGCCAGCGCGGCGAGCCCCGGCAGATCCGCCTTGGCCACCATTTCCTTCTGCCGGGTGTCGAGTACCGCGAGTGCGGCCTCCGGACCGGAGCGGGTCTGCGCGGCGGCCGGGATCGCGATCGTGGTCAGCAGGGCGACGGCAAGCAGGCGCATCATCGATCTCCCGGTCTCGGCCGCGAAGAAGGCATGGCCGGGGGGATTGTGCAACCCTCAAGGCCACACGCGCGCCGACTCGGGCAAGTCGATCCCGTCGCCCGCATCCGGGGCGCCGTAGCGGACCCAGGCGGCGTGGGCATGCGCGACGCCGAGCACCGTCGGCTCGGCGTGGTCGGGCCAGCTCATCACCCGGATCACCTGGTGCGCGACCGCGCGGTTGGGCTCCATCATCACCCAGGCGAGCGGGCGCTCGGGCGTCGCCACCTCGCCCGCGGTCGTCATCGCGGCACGGACGCGGGTGGCGGTGGCGTCGGGCAGATACTGCCAGACGACTGAATGCATCAGCACGCGCGTGACGCCCTGCTCCTGCGGCTCGGCGAGGCGCGCCTCCAGCCAGTCGGCGGCGTCGGCGCGGTCGAGGCGGACGCCGTGCGCGCGGACCATGCCAATCGCCGCGCGCAGGCGTGCCAGCCGCTCGGGCTGCTCGGCCCAGACATAGGCCGAGAGCCGCGCCTCGACCGCAGGATCGGTCGGGTCGCGCGGCTGGACGTCGCAGCCCCGCGTCGACACGATCTCCACCTCGACGGGCGCGGGCGCCGGTCCGGTCCAGTCGGGGACGAGCGCGACCGGCGAGTCGACCGGGCCGAGCGTGGTCCCGCCGAGATCGAAACGGTAGCGGTCGATCAGCAGGTTCAGCCCGGCGCTCGAACCGATCTCGAGCACCTCCAACTTCGGCCCGTGCCGACGCGCGACCTCCATGAGCCCGCAGATCAGCGCCGCGGAGCGGCCGGGCTCGTTGGTCTGGGGCGGGCCGTCGAGCCAGGGGAGCAGCTCGGCCTCGTGGCGCGCCAGGGCGCCTTCCAGCGTGGCGGCGAGGCGATCGTCCGGGATTGCACCGGCGAAGGCTGCCGCCACGTCCGCGTCCTTGCCCGCCAGTACCAGCGCATGGAGGCCGCCGACGAAGCGCAGCGGCAGCGCGTCGCGCGTCGGCTCGCCCGGCCAGTCGAGCAGGCGGCGGCCGACTTCGGTCGCCCGCGTCAGCCCGTCGGCCACCGCCGTGCAGAGGCGCGCATAATGGGGCGCGTCCATCTCGCGGCAGTAATGCGCCTGGATGCGGAACGCCCCCCGGTTGGTCTCTTCGCTGGCCATGATCGTCCTCCTGCGGCACGCATTGCTCCTTCGCGACCGCCACCGTAAAGCCCGCCGCGACCGTGCTGCGACCGATCATCCTCGCCGTCCCCAAGGGCCGCATCCTTGGCGAAGCGCTGCCGCTGCTGGCGCGCGCGGGGATCGTGCCCGAACCCGCCTTTTCGGACGAGAACAGCCGCGCGCTCCGTTTTTCGACCGACGATCCCGCGATCGAATTGATCCGGGTGCGCGCCTTCGACGTCGCGACCTTCGTCGCGCACGGCGCGGCGCAGCTGGGGATCGTGGGGTCGGACGTGATCGCCGAATTCGGCTATTCGGAGCTCTACGCCCCCGTCGATCTCGACATCGGCCATTGCCGGCTGTCGGTCGCCGAACCCGCCGAGATGGCGGGGAAGGACGATCCGCGCGGGTGGAGCCATGTCCGGGTGGCGACCAAATATCCGCACGTCACCGCCGAACATTTCGCGAAGGCGGGCGTGCAGGCGGAGTGCGTCAAGCTGAACGGCGCGATGGAACTCGCGCCGACCCTGGGGCTCGCGCCCCGGATCGTCGATTTGGTCTCGTCGGGGCGGACGCTCAAGGACAACGGGCTGGTCGAGATCGAACGGGTAATGGAGGTGTCGGCGCGGCTGGTGGTCAATCGCGCGGCGATGAAGACCCGCGGCGAGGTGGTGCCCTTGGTCGAGCGGTTCCGACGGGCGGTGGCGCCATGATCCGGCTCTCGACCGCGGAGGCCGGATTCGAGGCCGCCTTCGCCGCGCTGGTCGATGCGCGTCGCGAGTCCTCGGCCGACGTGACGCGCGATGTCGCGACGATCCTGCGCAGCGTGAGGGACGAGGGCGATGCGGCCGTGCGCGCGTTCACCCAGCGGCTCGACGGGCACGATCTCGATGCGGGCGGCTGGCGCGTCGAGGCGGCGGACTGCGCCGATGCGTTCGCGGCGCTGGAGCCCGAATTGCGCGTCGCGCTCGACCTCGCGGCGGCCCGCATCCGCGCCTATCACGAAAAGCAGCGCCCGGCGGACACCGACTTCACCGATGCGGCCGGAGTGCGGCTCGGCGCGCGGTGGCGCGCGGTCGAGGCCGCCGGGGTCTATGTGCCGGGCGGTCGCGCGGCCTATCCGTCCACGCTGCTGATGAACGCGATCCCGGCGAAGGTCGCCGGCGTCGAGCGGCTTGTGGTGGTGACGCCGACGCCCGGGGGGCAGATCAACCCGCTCGTGCTCGCCGCCGCGCATCTGGCGGGCGCGGACGAGGTGTGGCGCATCGGCGGCGCGCAGGCGATCGGCGCGCTTGCGTACGGCACCGATCGGATCGAGCGGGTCGATGTGGTGACCGGACCGGGCAACGCCTGGGTCGCCGAGGCCAAGCGGCAGGTTTACGGCGTGGTCGGGATCGACATGGTCGCAGGGCCGAGCGAGATCGTCGTCGTGGCTGACGGTGCGAACGATCCGGAATGGATCGCCGCCGACCTCTTGAGCCAGGCCGAGCACGATCCGACCACCCAATCGATCCTGTTCACCGATGACGCCGATTTCGCGGACGCGGCGGCGGCGGCGGTCGAACGACAGCTGGCGGACCTGCCGACCCGTGAGGTCGCGCGGGCGGCATGGGCGGCGAACGGGGCGATTATCGTGGTTGACACGCTCGTCGCGGCGATGCCGCTGGTCGATCGGCTCGCCCCCGAGCACGTCGAACTGGCGGTCGACGAGCCGCAGGCGCTGTTCGACCGGCTGCGCCATGCCGGCTCGGCGTTCCTCGGGCGGCACACGCCGGAGGCGATCGGTGATTACGTGGCAGGGCCGAACCATGTGCTCCCCACCGGTCGGCGGGCGCGGTTCGCGAGCGGGCTGGGAGTGACCGACTTCATGAAGCGGACCAGCTTCCTCCAGCTCGACGAGGGGAGCCTCGCGGAGCTCGGTCCGGCGACGATCGCGCTGGCGCGGGCCGAAGGGTTGCCGGCGCACGCCCGGTCGGTGGCGCTCCGGCTGCGGACGAACTCCTGAGGGTCAGTCCTCGCGCAGGAAGGCGACGAACGAGTCGGTCGCCGCGCGCAGGTCGCGCGCATCGGCGGTGAGCGCCTCCGCCGAGGTCCGGACCTCGGCCGACAGCGTGGCCGTGGCGGAGACCGTATGGGCGACGCGACCGATCCGGTGCGCGATCAGATCGGCGCTGCCGGACGCGCTTTCCGCACTGCGTTCGATCGCGAGCGCATAGCCGCGCTGTTCGTCGACCGAGGCGACGATTCCCGCGGCGGCGCTCGCCACCTCGGTGATCGCCGCGGTCACCCGTTCGATCGACTCGATCGACCCGCCGACTCCGGAGCGGATCTCGGCGAGGATGGCGGCGATCCGGTCGCTGGCGCGCGCGGCGTCGTCGGCGAGCGACTTCACCTCGCCGGCGACCACCGCGAACCCGCGTCCTGCGTCGCCCGCGCGCGCCGCCTCGATCGTCGCGTTGAGCGCCAGCAGGTTGGTGGTGGCGGCGATGCCGCGGATGTCCTCCACCAGCGCGTCGATCCGCTCCGTACGGTCGGCGAGGAGCGCGATCGCCTCGCCGCTGGCCGCCCCGTGCGCGTTGGCCTCTAGCGTCATGCGCTCCTGCTGGTCCGCCGAGACGGCGACCGAGCCGATGGAGAGTCCCAGCGACCGCAGCGATTCTGCGACCTGGCGGATTTCGGTGGTCGCAAGCGCAGCGCCGGCGCTCACGTCCCCGGCTTCGACGCCAGCGCTTGCCGCGATCCGGTTGAGATGGATCGCGGATGTCTCGAGCGTTCCCGCCGCCGCTTCGATCGACCTGGTGACGGCGGCGACGCTGGCCTCGAACTGCGCCGCAAGGACCATCAACTCGGACCGACGCTCGATTGCGGTACGCCGTTCGATCGTCTCGCGCCGGTCGCGCTCCTCGGCGGCGGTTTCCGCCAGGGCCTGGTTGGCGGCCAGGGCGCGTTCGGCGCGCGCGCGCTCGGCTTCGGCGAGCGCGGCGAGGCGGCGGCTCTCGGCGACGCTTTGCTCCTGTGCGACCGTCAAGGCCTGCAGCCGGCCGGTGAGCCAGGTCAGCACCCCGAGTTCGAGCCCGACCGCAAAGGCGTGGAACAGCACGCGGCCGTAGTTTCCCGACCCCGCGAAGACGAGTTCGGGGGCGAGGAACTCCAGCAGCAGGTGGTGCGCGGCGATCAGCGCCGCGGCGAGCGCGATCGGGCGCCAGTCGCACAGCACCGCCAGGGCGGCGAGCGCGACGAAGAAATACATATGCCCGTCCATCTGCCAGGTGTGGCCCCTGAGCAGCAGCACCAGCAGCGCGGGCATCACCGCCGCGAGCGGCGCCATCACCGCGCGCGCCTCCGCATCGTAGCGGCCGCGCAGCGCCATTAGCGTCGGCAGGATGTTGACGAGGCCGCCGACGGTCAGGATCGGCCACAGCCCGGCCCCATGCCGGAGGAGCGAGCCGCCGACGAGCAGCAGCCACGCGGCCCAGCCGAGCAGCGCCAGCGTGCGGACGCCGCGCTGCCGAAGCTGGTCGATCGCCCCGGGAGCGACGGCGGCGTCCGGAAGGCGCAGTACGGCCGTCAGGCGTAACGCGGCGGCGGTCATGCCCGGACCTGCCCGCAGGCGGAGGACGGCGCCGCGATTGCGAGCACGCCGGCGGCGGCGAGCGGCCCGACAGCGCTCCGGTCCGCCCAGACGAGCAGCGCGCCCGTGGAGGTGGGGCCGAGCAGACGGGCGCCGTGTGTGGTCGAGATCCGGATCGCGAGACCGGAATCGCCGGTGAGCGGGAGGAGCAGCATCGGCCCTCGTGCGGGCGGCGCCAGAGCGACGGCCACGAGGGCGAGCGTTGCGAGCGCGAATTGGGTCGGAACGGGTCGAAACGTCGGCAGCGGCATCGTCCGGTCGTCCTAGCGATCGAACGGTAAATCCGAATTTAAGGCTGAACGTTCGCTAACGTACCGAGCGCACCGAAGCGCGGACCGCCACCGGATCAGAAGCGGAAGGCGGTGCCCACATATACCGCCTGGCTGTCGCGGCGGTCGTCGGTGAAGCGAACCAGCCGGTCACGCTCGCTCTTGTAGCGCATGCCCGCGGTCACATCGATGTTGCGGGTCAGCGAATAGCTGCCACCGACGTCGATCGAGTAGCTTGGCGCCCCCTCGATCAGGCGGACCGCGTTCGCGTCCGGCTTGTCACTCGATGCGCGGACCTGCCCCGAGAAGCGATTTCCGGCGTAGGTGACCGCAACGTCGGCGCTGTCGCGCGAGCCGGGCTGCCCGGCGAGATCGACCTTGGCGAGATCGCCCGAAACCGCGAAGCGCTTCCAGCCGACCGCGACGCCAAGATTATAGGCGATCGGAGCGAGACCGACGGTCGGCGCGACGGCGGCGATGCGCTCCTCGGCCGGCACGCGGTTCGAGCGCGTGCGGACCGCGACGGTCACGGCCTTGCCGGTGCTGCGGGTCTCGGACGGCGTGAAGCGGAACGCACCCCCCAGGCCGCCACGGGCGAACACCGCGGCGAGGCGCGGATCGGCCGCGGCGGGAGTGAAGGCGGAAAGCGCGCGGGCGGCGGCGACGGGCTGACGGGCGAGGCGAACGGCCTTCTCGGTCGCGCCGATCGCGGGCGCGACGAAGGCGCCGGCGACGAGCCCGGCCCCCAACATCCCACCGAAGACCACGCGCTTCCGCGTCACGACCCTGTCCATCCTCCCGGATTCGTTATGCCAACGCGACTAGCACCGATCCGGCGCGGCCCGCCACCCGACTCCGCCACATTTCGGCCAAGTGTTGCATCGTTGCCGCAGAAGGACCGCCGGCCCTCATCGTTCCGCGAGGAGCGCGCGCGAATCCGCACCCGTCCAGTCACGGCCGCCGGTCACGCGCCACCGTTCGCGCCCGTCGGCCCCGTAGAAGATGGAGGTCGGGAGATTGGCCGCATAGGCGACGCTGAGCGCGAGCTTGGGGTCGCGGAAGGGGGTGAGCGAGACGCCATTTCCCTTGAGGAACGGCGCGGCGCGGGTCGCGTCCATGTCTTGGTCGACCGCAACGACCAGCGTCCCGCTTTTCGCCAGCGCGTCGAGCGTCGGCAGTTCGGCGATGCAGGGCGCGCACCAGGTCGCCCACAGGTTGAGGAGGAACGGCCTGCCCGTGAAGGCGGCGAGGGTCGTCGGCTTGCCGTCCGGCGCTTCGAACGCGGCGGTGACCGCCGGCTCGCCGCGGTGGCTGCGGTCGACTGCGCCGGGCGTCGGCGCCTCCGCGGCGGCGCCGGATGGCGCGGTTTGCGGCTGGATGGCTTGCGAGTGATCGGGGGCTTGCCTATCGCAGCCCGCGACCAGCAGGCCGAGCAGGAGAACGCCGGTTCCCGACCGCAGCGACGATAGCATGAAGGCGTCCAATCCCATGGGGGGCAATCAGATGTGGGGCGGGCGGTTCGCCGAAGGCCCCGCTGCGGTGATGCGTGAGATAAATGCGAGCATCCCCTTCGACAAGCGGCTGTGGCGGCAGGACGTGACGGGATCGAAGGCGCATGTCGCGATGCTGGGCGCGGCTGGCATCGTCTCGGCCGAGGATGCGGCGGCGATCACGGCCGGGCTGGACCGGGTCGCCGAGGGATACGAGCGTGACGGCGTGGTGGAGGACCTCGCGCTTGAGGACATCCACATGCAGACCGAGGCGCGGCTGGCCGAGGCAATCGGACCGGTCGCGGGCCGCCTTCACACCGCGCGCAGCCGCAACGACCAGGTCGCGACCGACTTCCGGCTGTGGGTGCGCGAGGCGATCGACGCGACGCTCGGCCGGTTGGCGGCGCTGCGTCGCGCGCTGCTGACGCGGGCGGAGGAGCATGCGGCGAGCGTGATGCCGGGGTTCACGCACCTCCAATCGGCACAGCCGGTGACGCTGGGGCATCACCTGATGGCCTATGCCGAGATGGCGGCGCGCGACGCCTCTCGGTTTCGAGATGCGCGGGCGCGGATGAACCTGTGCCCGCTCGGCGCGGCGGCGCTGGCGGGGACGGGATTCCCCATCGACCGGGCGGCGACCGCGGCGGCGCTGGGGTTCGACGGCCCGACCCGCAACAGCCTCGATTCGGTCAGCGACCGCGATTTCGCGATCGAGTTCCTGACGTGCGCGGCGCAATGTTCGCTGCACCTCAGCCGCCTCGCCGAGGAGTTCGTGCTGTGGGCGTCGCAGCCGTTCGGGTTCGTCTCGCTGTCCGACGCCTGGTCGACCGGCAGCTCGATCATGCCGCAGAAGCGCAACCCCGACGCGGCCGAACTGGTCCGCGGCCATTCGGGGCGGATCGTCGGCAGCCTCGTCAGCCTGATGATGACGATGAAGGGGCTGCCGCTCGCCTATTCGAAGGACATGCAGGACGACAAGCCGCCGGTGTTCGAGGCGCATGATCTGCTGACCCTGAGCCTCGCGGCGATGACGGGCATGGTCGAGAGCGCGACGTTCCGGGCCGATCGGATGCGCGAGGTCGCGGAGGCCGGCTTCGCCACCGCGACCGATCTCGCCGACTGGCTGGTGCGCGAGGCGGGCGTGCCGTTCCGCGAGGCGCACCACATCACGGGCCGCACGGTGGCGCGGGCGGAAGCGACGGGCGTGCGCCTCGACGAACTGCCGCTCGCCGACCTGCAGGCGATCGACGCACGGCTCGATCCAAGGGTCTATGACGTGCTCTCGGTCGATGCCTCGGTCGCGAGCCGTACGAGCTTCGGCGGGACCGCGCCGACGCGCGTGCGCGAGGCGATCGCCGCCGCCCGCGACGCGCTGGAGGCGGGACGATGAGGCGCGGTCTGATGCTGTGTCTGGCGCTGACCGGGTGCGGCTCGGCGGCGGAGCTCAAGCCGCGCGCAGGACAGCCGCTGCCGGTCGCGCCTTATGGTGCGACCGCGACGCCGACCCCCAAGCAGCTGACGACCCCGCGACCGCAACAGCGGCCGCTGACGGTCGACGATCTGCTCGTCCGCTCCGAGAAGCGCCGCTCGGACGAGTTCGACCTGCCGCCCCGCCGTGCGGGCGAGCCGGACCGGCCTGCGCCTGTCGACGCCGCCGCCGCCGATCCGCCGCAATAGAGCGATGGACCATTTCGATCTGAGGGAGGGCGAGCTCTGGTGCGAGGACGTGCCGCTCGCGCGCATCGCCGACGAGGTGGGGACGCCCGTCTACGTCTATTCGGCGGCCACGCTGCGCCGCCATGCGCGGGTCTTCCGTGAGGGCGTTGCCGGCGCGGGGCAGGTGCATCTCGCCTATGCGATCAAGGCGAACCCCAATCTGGCGGTGCTGAGGGTGCTTGCCGACGAGGGCTACGGGGCCGACGTCGTCTCAGGAGGCGAGCTGGCACGCGCGCTCGCGGCGGGGATGCCCGCCGCCGACATCGTCTTTTCCGGCGTGGGCAAAACCCAGGGCGAACTGGCGACGGCGCTGGACGCCGGCATCGGGCAGTTCAACCTCGAGCTGGAGGAAGAGGGGGTCGTCCTCTCGGCGCTGGCCGAGGCGCGGGGGGTGCGGGCGCCCGCGGTGCTGCGGGTCAATCCCGACGTCGATGCGCGCACTCACGCCAAGATCTCGACGGGACGAGCCGAGAACAAGTTCGGCATTCCGATCGACCAGGCGCCCGCGATGTACGCGCGATTGGCCGCGCTGCCCGGGCTCGAGATGCGGGGGGTGGCGATCCACATCGGCAGCCAGCTGGCCGATCTGTCGCCCCTCGAGGCGGCGTACATGCGGGTCGGCACGCTGGTCGCCGAACTGCGCGCCGCCGGTCACGCCGTCACACGGGTCGATCTCGGCGGTGGGCTGGGGGTGCCCTACCGCGCGGGGGAGGTGCTGCCGTCGCCCGCCGACCTCGGCGTGGTGGTCGCGCGCGCGACCGCGGGGTGGGAGGTCGAGCTGATGTTCGAGCCCGGGCGCGTGATCGCGGGCAATGCCGGGGTGCTCCTCACCCGCGTGATCTGGGTGAAGCCGGGGGTGAGCAACCCCTATGTGATCGTCGACGCGGCGATGAACGACCTCGCGCGGCCGGCGCTCTACGACGCCTGGCACGATTTTCAGGCGGTGCGGCCGACGGGCGGGCGGTTCGTCGCCAACATCGCCGGGCCCGTGTGCGAGACCGGCGACACCTTCGCCCGCGATCGCGAGATCGACCTCGTGGCCCGCGGCGACCTCGCGATCTTCCGTACCGCAGGCGCGTACGGCGCGACGATGGCGTCGACCTACAATTCTCGGCCGCTGGTGCCCGAGGTGCTGGTCGACGGCGACCGTTACGCCGTCGTCGCCGACCGGGTCGCGGCGGAGATGCTGATCGCCGCCGAGCGCGTGCCCGCCTGGCTGTGACGCTCCATTCGCTGCCCGTGTTCCTGCGCCTCCAGGGTCGCAAGGTGATCCTGGTCGGCGAAGGCGAGGCGGCGGAGGCGAAGCGGCGCCTGCTGGAACGTGCGCGAGCGGTGGTGGTCCCCGAACCGCCGTTCGTCCCGAGCGAAGTCGAGGGACAAGCGGCAGGCGGTGCCTCGATGCTTCGACGAAGCTCAGCAGAGCCTTCGCTCGGCACGAACCTACGTCTCCCACCCCTCGCCATCGTCGTCGACGACGACGCCGCGGTCGCGCGGCTCAGGGCGCGCGGGGTGCTGGTCAACGCGGTCGACCGGCCCGAGCTGTGCGACTTCACCCTGCCCGCGATCGTCGACCGCTCGCCGGTGATCGTCGCGATCGGGACCGGGGGCGCGTCGGCGGGGTTGGCGGCAGCGCTCCGTCAGCGGCTGGAGGCGCTTTTGCCGGCTCGGCTGGGGCAGCTGGCGGACGCGCTGTTCGCGGCTCGGGGCGCAATCCGCGCGGCGCTTCCGGACGCGATCGCGCGGCGGCGCGCGCTCTCCGCGGCGCTTGCTCCGGGAGGCGACCTCGATCCATTCGGTCCGGAACCCGGTGTCGACCGGTGGCTGGGCGCCGATCAGCTCCGGGGCCACGACACTGCGGAGCTGGAGGCGATCGTCCTCACCTCCTCCGACCCGGACGACCTCACGCTCCGCCAGGCGCGGCTGCTCGCCAACGCCGACCGCGTGACCCACGGCGCGGAGGTGCCCGCGGCGATCCTCGACCGTGCCCGCGCGGACGCGGTGCGGATCGAAACCGCCGCGCCGCCGGTTGACCCGGCGCCGGGACTGAACGTCGACGTGAGGATGGCCCGATGAGGATGCGACGATGAGCGGGTTCGGCTACCGCATCACCGACGGCAAGGCGGCAAAGGTCGAGATCAAGGAGGCGCTGGGCTGCACCGCCGATCTCGTCTGGGTGCACCTGTCGACCACCGCCGAACATGCGCAGGTCTGGCTGCGCGACGAGGCCAAGGTCCCCGAATATCTCGTCGAGGCGCTGACCGCGCAGGAGACCCGCCCCCGCTGCGAGCAATTCCAGGACGGCGCGTTCCTCAACCTGCGCGGGCGCACCGACGAGGAACTCGACGGCTCCGACGCGCTCGCCTCGGTCCGCATCTGGGCGATCAAGGGCCGGGTGATCTCGCTCACCCGCAAGCATCTGATCGCGGTCGACGCGGTCGAGCGCGAGGTGGCGGACGGCGAGGTGCGCGACCCCGGCGACCTGATCGCGGCCTTCGCCACCGCGATCACCGAGGACCTCGACCCCGAGGTCGCCGATCTGGGCGACAGCCTGGACGATTGCGAGCAGAAGCTGGACGCCGACCATGTGTTCGAACTGCGTCGCGGGGTGACGCATGTTCGCGTCCAGGCGATCAACTACCGCCGTTTCCTCGCCCCCCAGCGCGCGGCCCTGGAGAAATTGGCGACGCTTCCGGGCGAATGGCTGGCCGATGACGATCGCCTCCACCTCGCCGCCGCCGCCGACCGCGCCGCGCGCATGGCCGAGGAGCTGGAGGCGATCCGCGAACGCGCCAGCCTGATGCACGAGGCGCTGACCGACCTGCGCGCCGAGCAGCTCGATTCGCGCAGCCTGATCATCGCGATCGCGGCGATGGTGTTCCTGCCGCTGACGTTCATCACCGGGCTGTACGGCATGAACGTCGACGGCTTGCCTTATGCGCACAAGCCGTGGGCGTTCGATGCCATCATGGCCATCTGCGTCGTGATCGCGGTGGGGACGGTCGGGTATTTCGTCCGTCGGCACTGGGTGCGCGGCGCCTAGCCTAAGCCGCGCGGGCCATCTTCCATGCGCCCGCGATCTCGTCGATGCTGGCGGCCACGTCGAGCAGCGGCTTGGCCTCGGTGCCGATGCTCGCGCGGACGATCTCCTTGCGCGCGCCGGCGTAGAAGCGGGCGAGGGTGGCGGAGACCTCCGCGCCGTGTTCGAAGTCCAGCCCCGCTTCGAGCGCGAACAGGATCGCGGTCGCTCGCGTCACCTTCTCGCTTCTGATCTCGAAGCGGCGATGCTCGGCGGCCCAGGCGGCGACGCGAAGCGCGCCGGTGAGTTCGTCGTAGAGCAGCGACACGAGCGCCGCCGCGTCCGCCATCGCGGTGCGGCCGGCCAGGTCGATGTCGCGGTAGGTCCGCGCCGGATTGCGCAGCAGCGCCGATGCGTACGCCATCAGCCGGTCGACTTGGTCCACATGTCGACCTGCTGGGTCAGGTACGACTGGGTCGATTTGTAGGCGGAGAGCTTGGCGTTCATGCTGGCGTATTGCTGGGTCAGCCGGTTGGTCATCGACGCCGACTTCGTCGCGATGTCGTCCTGCAGCGCCGCGAGCCGGGTCTGCGCCTCGGTATAGCGGGTGGTTGACGCGCCGAGGCCGTAGAGCGTGCTGGTCGCGTTCAGCTTCAGCGAGGACATCGCCGCGTTGACGCCGTCCGGGTTCGAGGTCGAATAGGCGAACATCGCCTCGACCTGGTCGGGATAGTCCTTGAGCGCGGTCGCGAGCTGGTCGGCGTCGACCTGGAGCGTGCCGTCGCGGTTGGTGCGCACCCCGATCGCGGCCAGCGTCGCCGGCTCGCCCGCGGCCGCGCCCGACAGCAGGGTCTTCGACACCAAAACCTGCATCGACTGGAGCAGGCCCTTGGCAGCGGGATCGGCGCGGAGCACGCCGGTGATCGGATCGGTGTCCGCCTTCACCGTCGCGACCACGCCGTTGTAGGTGTCCACGAAATCGTTGACCGCATTGGTGAGGGCGGTCGTCGGCTGGGTGGTGGTGAGCGACACGGGGGTCGCGGACACGCCGGTCAGCGACAGCTTGATGCCGGCGATCAGGTCCGAAATGTCGTTCGAGGCGCGCTCGACCGCGACGCCGTCGACCGACAGCTTCGCATTCCTGGCCTGGCTGGTCACGACCGTGTTCGCCGCGCCGACGCCGACCGCGACCTGCGACAGATCGCCGGTGGTCGAGGCCGCGTCGAGCGTGAACGCCTGCGCGGCGCCGGTCGCGCCCTTGAGCGAGAGGTAGGCGACGCCGTCGGCGTCGGTGACGACGCTGGCGGTAACACCGGCCTTCTTGGCGTTGATCGCGGCGGCGATGCCGGTCAGCGACGAATTGGTGTCGTCGATCGTGATGTCGATGGCACCGGTCGCGCCTTGCGCGAAGGACGCCATGGATCCGTCCGCATTGTAGGTCGCCGCGCCGAGCTTGAGCGTCAGCGTGCCGGTGCCGACCACCGCGTCCTTGGTCGCGAACGCGGTCCTGCTGACCGCGGTCTGCTGGCTCGCGAGCTGGCTGACGGTGATGCTGGCGCTGAGCCCCGCGGTCTTGCCGCCGGGGATCGCGCTGGCGGAAAGGACCGCGCCGTTCGACACGACGGGCTGCGACTGGAGCGTCCCGCCCTTCACCAGATTGGCGAGCGCGTCGGCGAAGTCGCTGATCGTGCTCTTGAGCGACGACACCGCCGAGATCTGCGCGGTGAGCGTGTCGCCTTGCGTCTTGAGCTGCGCGGTCTTGGTCGCGAATTGCGCCTGCACCAGGCTGGCGACGAGGCTGGCGGTGTCCACCCCCGAGCCCGCGCCGAGCGAGGTCAGCAGCGACTGCGCGGCGGCGGCGTTGATGCTCGCCGCGGTCGGCGTCGGCGTCGGTGTGGGCGACGACGACGTGGGGGAAGTGGTGGTCATGACGGGAGGTGAAACGGCTGGTGGAGCGCGAAGTTAAGCGGAGTTCGTCCTCTTTTCCGCTCATCCTCGGGATGAGCGGGGTGAGGATTGCACCCCATTCTCGTCGAACCTTGCGCCCGGCGGCACGTCGATCGGCGGCGGCGTCGCCGTCCCCCCCGCCCGTGCGTTGATGCCGAACACGAACGCCAGCACCGTCGCGATCGCGAGGTAGAGGTCGTCGCGGACCTCCTGCCCCTCGCGGCTGGTGTAGTAGACGGCGCGGGCGAGCGCGGGATATTCGAGCACGGGCACGTGCATCTCGCCCGCGATCTCGCGGATCGCCAGCGCGGTCGCGCCCCGGCCCTTCGCCACCACCACCGGCACCTGGTCGCGCCCGCGCTCGTAGCGGAGGGCCACCGCGAAGTGCGTGGGGTTGGTGAGGATGACGTGCGCCTCGGCGACCGCCTTGCGCGCGCCCTTCGACAGCATCGCGCGGGCGCGGGCGCGTTGCTGGCCCTTGGTCTCGGGATTGCCCTCGCTCTCCTTATGCTCGTCCTTGATCTCCTGCTTCGACATGCGGAGCTTTTTGAAGAGCTGGAACATGGCGGTCGGCACGTCGACCATCGCGATCAGCACGAGGCCGAGCGCCATCGCCAGCAGGATCGTCGTCAGCGTGCCGCCGAGGGTCGAGACCGCCTGGTCGATGTTCGACGAGGCGAGGCCGAAGGTGATCCGCGTCGACGTCCACAGGACGTACGCGCCGATCGCGCCGAGCAGGACGACCTTGAGCAGCGACTTGCCGAGTTCGATCAGCCCGGACGTGCCGAAGATCCGTTTCAGCCCCGAGGCGGGATTGATGCGCGAGGGCTTGGGCGCGAGCAGCGAGGCGTTGAAGCGCAGCGAGCCGAGCCCGGCCTGCGCGAAGATCGTCGCGGCCATCGCCAGCACGAACAGCGCGCCGACCGGGACCGCGAGCGTCCAGGCCGCGGCGGCGAGCGGACGCCAGGGCTCGAAATCCTCGACGTCGGCGCGGCCGAACGAGAAGCTCGCCGCCATCACCGCCTTCAGGCCCGCGATCAGCTGACCGCCGAACAGCAGGATCCAGGCGACGCCGGCGAGGACGACGAGCGCGGTCGAGAGCTCGCGGCTCTTGAGGAGTTCGCCCTTGTCGACCGCATCCTTGCGGCGCTTCTGGGTGGGGGCTTCCGTCCGTTCGCCGGCGTCCTCCGCCATCAGCCGAGCACCAGGCTGGAGGTGGCGGCAAGGCCCTCGCGGACGATGACCTGGAGATAGTCGCCCATCGCCGGGAAGGCGATGGCGAGCGCGACGACGCCGGTCGCGAGGCTCGCCGGGATGCCGACCGAGAAGATGTTGAGCGCGGGCGCCGAGCGCGCGAGCATCCCCATGACGAGATTGAGGCAGAGCAGCAGGAAGCCGACCGGCAGCGCGAGCAGCAGCCCGGCGAGGAAGGCGTAACCGCCGAACAGCGCGATGTCGCGCGCCTGCGCGGCGGCCAGCCACGACTTGCCGACGGGAAGCACGTCGTAGCTCTTCACGATCGTGTCGACCAGGACGAGGTGCCCGTCGAGGGAAAGGAACAGGAGAGTCAGCAGGATCGACAGGAACTGGCCGATCGCGGGCGAGGAGCGACCCGAATTGGGGTCGATCATGTTGGCGAAGCCGATCCCCATCGCGCCCCCGATGATCTCGCCGGCGACCAGGGGTGCTGCAAAGGCGATCTGGAGGATGAAGCCGAGCGCGAGACCGACCAGAGCCTCGGCGGCGATCGCCATGAAGGTGGCGAGCGCGAAGACCTCGGGCGGGGGCGTGACGGCGTGGGTGCCGAGCACGAGCACGCCGATGCCGCCCGACAGCGCGACGCGGACGGGGAGTGGAACCGAGACGTTGCCGAACATCGGCGCCGCGACGAACGCCGCACCGACGCGGATCATCACGAACACCAGCGCCCAGAGCTGGGGCTCGATGGCTAAGCCGAAGCCCAACATCGGATTAGTGGACGAGGTCCGGGATGCGCGCGAAGATGTCGACGGTGAAGTCGCTCAGCAGCCCCAGGATCATGCTGCCGAACACCAGCACCGACACCGCGACCACGATGAGCTTGGGGACGAACGACAGCGTCGCCTCGTTGATCGAGGTCGCGGCCTGGACCATGCCGAGGATGAGGCCCGACAGCAGCGCCGGAATCAGGATCGGCGCGGCGGCGAGCGCCAGCACCCACATCGTCTGGTTGGCGACGGTGAGGAAGTAATCGGCGTCGACGAGGGGATGCATCATCAGTCCGTTCGTGGCGAGCGAAGTCGAGGCACCGTCTTCCGCCTGCCCTTCGACTTCGCTCGGGACGAACGGGCAGGCGGGTGTGCGTGGTCAGGTCGCGAACGAATTCGCCAGGCTGCCCATCGTCAGCGCCCAGCCGTCGACGAGGACGAACAGCAAGAGCTTGAACGGGAGCGAGATGATCGTCGGCGACAGCATCATCATGCCCAGCGCGGTCAGGACCGTCGCGACCACGAGATCGATCACGAGGAAGGGCAGGAAGACGAGGAAGCCGATCTGGAACGCGGTCTTGAGCTCGCTGGTGACGTACGCCGGGAGCAGCACCGAATAGGGAATGTCGTCGGGCTTTGCGTAGGGGCCGCTCTTGGCCATCGACGCGAACATCGTGAGGTCCTTGACCCGCGTCTGCTTGGCCATGAAGGCATGGAGCGGCGCCCCGCCGGCCTTGATCATGTCGGTGCCCGCCAGTCGTCCGGCGGCATATGGCTGGATCGCGGTCTGATTGATCTGGGTGACGACGGGCGCCATCACGAAAAAGCTGAGGAACAGCGAGAGCCCGATCAGCACCTGGTTGGGCGGGGTCTGCTGGAGGCCGAGCGCCTGGCGCAGGATCGACAGCACGATGATGATCCGGGTGAAGCTGGTCATCATCAGCAGGATGCCCGGCAGGATCGTCAGCAGGCCCATGATGATGAGCACTTGCAGGCTGAGCGACAGCGAGCCGTTGCCGGGCGACCCCGGCGCGTTCGCGGCGCCGTTCGCGAGTTGGCCGATCGCGCGGTCCACCGCGTCGCCGACGCCGGGCGCCGCGGGCGCCGCGGGGGCCGCCGGGGCGGTCTGGGCGAGCGCGGGCATGGCGAGCAGGACGGCGAGGGCGAGCGCCAGCAGGATCAGCGCGATCTTCAGGACCGGCATCGTCGGCGCGCGGCGCTCGCTCGCGGCCTCGCGGATCAGCGCGACGCCGCCTCCGGTGCGGGTGACGCTCATGCCGAGGGGCTCTCGACCTTGTCGATCAGCGCGACTCCGCCGCGCCCGACCGAGACCAGCAACCGCCGCCCCTCGAAGTCGAGCACCGCGAGGCGCAGACCCGGGGAGATCATCATCGTCTCCTTGACCGCGATCAGCCGCGTCGTCGCCTTGCCCGGCATCCGGCTCTCGACCCGCCGCCAGAGGTAGAGCGAGCCGATCATCAGCCCGCAGACGAGCGGGAGCAGGATCACCAGCTTGAGGACGTAGGTCCACATCATGTCGGAATCGCCTCAGCCGCGCTTGTCGGGGTTGACCAGCTCGGTCATCTTGACGCCGAAGCGGTCGCCGACGGTCACCACCTCGCCCCGGCCGATCAGGGTGCCGTTGACGAAGACGTCGAGCAGCTCGTTCGCCTGGCGGTCGAGCTCGATCACGCTCGACTCGCCGAGCGCGAGGAGTTCGCGCAAGCTCAGCTGGGTCGAGCCGATCTCGACGGTCAGCTTGACGTCGACGTCCTGGAGCAGCCGGAAATTGGCGGCGACGGCGGAGTCCACCGGGAAGTCGCCGGTCATGGCGTTCATGGATTCTGTCCTTCGAGCGAGGCGAGAGAGGTGAGGCGGATCGCGGCATGGCCGTTCGAGGTGCCGACCGTGCCGTTGCCGAGGCGGTCGTCGCCGACCATCACCGGGACTACCTCGTTGAAGCTGATCGGGATGACGTCGCCGGGCTTCAGGTTGATGAGGAGCGACAGCGGCACGATCGGCTCGGCGAGGACCGAGCGGACGCAGAAGCGCACGTCCATCGCCGCGCGGGTCAGCCCATTGCGCCACGCCGCGTCGGGCTCGGCCGCCTTGGCGACGACCTTGCCGGTCAGTGCCTGGCCGTGCAGGCGCATCGCCGAGACCGGATAGCAGAGATCAAGAAACACCGGCTTGGCGGTCCCCTGCGCGATGCCGAAGCGGGTGACGATCACCGCGTCGTCGCCGTCGACGCCGCCGAGCAGCGCCGGGTTGGCCTCGGGATGCCCGGCGGCGAAGGCGATCCGTGCCAGCGGCTCCCAGGCCGCGGCGAGCTGCTCGGCGATCGAGCGGCCGAGCCGCGCCACGAGCGCGGAGGCGGCGGGCGAGAACTCGCGCGGCAGCTCGTGCGGGGCCGCGCCCAGGCCGCCGAAGAACAGGTCGAGCAGCTCGAGCACGAAGCGGCCGTCCATCACCAGCAGCGCCGCGCCGTCGCCGGGCGTCATCGCCAGCGGCAGCCACGCCGACAGCGTGTCGGGGCGCTCGGCGCGATAGTCGGCGAAGCGCTGGACGACCAGCGGCTCGGCCCAGGTGCGGACCTCGGCGCGCAGGATCGGCTCGAACACCCCCTTCAGGCTCCGCGCGAGCCGGGCGGAGAGATGCTGGACGCTGTGGAGATCGCCGAACGGGTTGAGCTTGGCGGCGCCCAGCATTCCCGGGCGCGCCTCGACGTCGCTGCGATTGCGCTCGCGGCGGTCGGACGAGTTCGGGGTGGCGGAGCCGTTAACCATGCCTGCTCACTGAACGACGAAATTGGTAAAGTAGACGTTACTGACCCCGCCGAATCCTTCCTTCTGCTCGAGCGTCGCGTTGATCGCCTTGGCGAGACGCTGCTGGAGCTGCTGCTTGCCCTGGCTCGAGAAGACCTGCTCCTCGCTGGTGTCGCCGAGCGTCATCAGGATCGCCGAGCGGACCGCGATGTCATTGGTCTTGAGGTTGTCGATGACGGTGTCGTCGTAGGGCGTGGAGACGGCGATCCCGACCTGGACCATGTGGACCGAATCCTGGAGGTTGGAGGTGAAATCCTTTTCCATCGCATAGTAATTGGAAGCGTAGCGTTCGCCGCCGCCGCCCGCGGGCGGGGCCTTGCCCTCGTGGCCGGCGGCGCTCGCCTCGCCGTGGCCCTCGCCCCCGCTTCCTTCCGCGCCGGCTTCCTTCGGGCGCTTCTGCTCGCTCTTGGGCACGAGTTTGGGCTTGCCGTCGTCGACCGGGGCGCCGTGCCCGCCGCCGATCATCCCCGAACTGGCGGCGTATAGCCCGGCACCGACTCCGCCGCCGAGCAGCGCGGCGACGCCGACGCCCAGGATCAGGATTTTTTTCAGGCCGCCCTTCTTCTTGGGGGTGGCGGCGTCTTCGGGTTTGGGATCGCTCATGTCGGGTCCTTCGGGCTAGGCGATGCGGTCGTCGGCGGAGCCGGGCTCGGCCGCCGTGCGAGCGGACGGCGGCGCGGCAGCGGGGCGGCGGGGGGTCTGGTGCGCGGCGGACTGCTGCCCGCCGCCGCCGGACCCCGGTCCGCCATCCACCTGCGCGTCGCCGAGCCGCAGCCCGCGCTGCTCGGCCAGTTCGGCGAGCTTGGGCGCGGCCTCGGCGAGCAGGGCGCGGGTCTGCGGCTGTTCGGCGGCGAGATGGACATGAGTGACCTCGCCGTCCTGCCTGAGCGAGACGTCGATCGCGCCGAGCGCATCCGGGATCACGCGGATCGTCGTCGAAGCCGCGTCGGCGGCGTCGCGCAGCGCTTCGATCCGCGCGATCATCGCGGCGGGCCAATTGTGCCGGGCCATGTCGACCGGCGGCGGCGGCGAGGCGGGCGCGACGACGGCGGCGGTCGCGGCGAGCGCGGCCGCGGTCGTCAGCATCGGAGCGCCGAGCTCGGCGGTCGCGGCCATGCGCGGCGCGGCGGTGCGCGGCGTCGACGCCGGGCGGCCGACGAGCCGGGAGGCGGTGTCGAGCGGAGCGGTTCCGGGCGGCGCTGGCGCCGAGGCGCGCGCGGGGACCCTCGGCGCTTCGGCCCGGGCGGGCGCGGCCACGACATGCGGCGGTGCGGGGACCGGACGGGCGCTCGGGAGGGTCGCCGCGGTGCCGGCCGGCGGCGAGACGACCTGCGGGGTCGGCGCGACCGAATGCGCCCTGGCGGTCGGTTGCGCGATGTGCGCGACGTCGGCAGCTCGCGGAGGCGCCGGCTGCGGCGAAGGCGAGGGCGGTCGAGCCGCCTGGGTCAGGGGAGCCGCCGTGGATGGGCTCGGGATTGCGGGGGCGGCGGCGACTTCGAGCGCGAGCGCGACGCGATCGGGGGCAGCGACGCTCGACTGCGAGGATGAGGTCGAGCGCGCCCGAGGCGCCGCCGTGAGGATGCGTACGCCCAAGATCGGCTGTGCGCTGGCGGGCCGCGGGTCCGTCGGCGCCATCAAGGCGATTGGGCTGGAGACCGAATCGACGGCAGGAACCGCCGCCGGCGCGGGCGAGCGCGGACTCGCCTGAACCGTGGCCGGCGCGCCGACCGGCGACCGGACCTGTTCGGGAGCGCGATCGTTTGGGAACGGGTCGACCGGTCCGCGCGGCGTCGCGGCCACGGCGCGGTGGGCGGGCGTGTCGGATTGCGAAGTCGGCGCGTTCGGTTCGGGTGCACCCGTACGCGGCCGATCGGTGAGACGCGCGCGGCCGGTGGACGGCGCGACGCTGGTCATCGATGGGGTCGTCCCGTGGGTCGGCGCGGGCCGTGTGATGGGCCGGTCGGACCTGATCGGCGAAGCGTCTCCGAGAGCGTTGGGTGCCGCGCGGTCCGGGACCGAAGCCGCCACGGGCGAAAGGGTCGGTTCGGATCCCATCCGGAACCGCACCGCCGGGGTCGAGGCCGCGACGGAGGGCGGTGCGGTCATGATCGTCGGCGTGGTGCTGCCGGTCCGCTCCCCACGCATGGCTTGGACGGCGGACGCCGACGCCGGGCGGAGCGGAGCGGCGGTGGGCGGCTCTGCGTCGCTGCGGGACAGAGTGGGGACGGGCTGGGCGGCGCGTTCGTGATGGGCAAGCGGCGGGAGCGCGTTGCTCGACACCGGGAGTGGATCGGCCGGTCCCGAAGAGGGCGCGGCCACGCGGTCGGGGGTTCGAGCCTCCGGAGGGATCGAGCGCTCGCCGCCGGCTGGCGCTTCGGCCCGTGCGGTCGAGCCAATCGCGAGCGTCGCCGTCGCCGCCGCGTCGGCGTCGGCTTGCTCGGTCTCGCTCTTCGGTTCGTCGTCGCGCGTGGCGGGGCGGGGCCGGGTGACCGGCGCCGGGTCGGCCTCCGGCCGAAGGCGCGGATCGATCGTCGGCTCGGTTCGCTCGACTCCGGTGCCCCGCAGGCCCGGCCGGCGGGTGCGATCGGACGCGCCCGCGGACTCGGCGAACGGATCGGAGACGGCCGCCGGCTCCGCGTCCGCAACCGGGACGTGCGGCGGCAACGAGGGGACGTCGCCCGGCAAGCCCGGCAGGATCCTGCCGGGTTTGCCGCCGACCGCGCCGAACATCGCAGCGAAGCCGCCGGTCTCCGGCGGCGTCGCCGACATCGGCGTCGCCGGCCCGAGCGGGAGCGGCGGAGTAGGGGCGATCGAAAGCGTCAAATCGGAACTCGCGACTGGTCGCGGGCGAGATCAGCAAGGATCGTGCCGGACTTTCCCCAAGCTCGGTCGAAGCGCCGGCGCGTCCTCGAGCGCGCGAACCGCCTTGAGCAGATTGGCGGCGTCGGCCCGGGCGATCAGCTTCTCGACCGCCGTCCGATCCCGGTGCGCGTCCTCGCGGGCGGTACGCGCCGCCTCGGCTTGGCGCGTGGCGGTGACGACCCGCGCCTCCGCGGCGTGCGCGCTCTGGTGGAGGCGCTCGCGGTAGTGCGCGGCGGCGGCGAGCGACACGCCCGGTGTTGCGTTCGGGGTCGGCGAGACGGCGCGGGCGAGATCGGCGATGCGCCCCGCGAGCGCGGCTTCGCTGGCGAGGCTCTCCGCCGCCCGCATCTCCCCCGCCTGCGCGAGCCCGAGCTGGAGCGAGCGGACGCGGTGGATGCGGGCGAGTTGCTTCCTATCCATCGCCGAAGACGCCGGTCAGCTCGGCGACGGCGTCGTCGAGCGAGACGGTCGCGTCCGCGTCCTGGCGGATGTATTCGAGGATCGCGGGATGGTAGGCGATGGCGGCGTCGATCGCCGGGTCCGCGCCCGTTCGATACGCGCCCATCAGCACGAGGTCGCGGTTCTGCTCGTAGGTCGACAGGTGTCGGCGCAGCACCCGCGCCGCCTTCGACTGCGCGGGCGGAACGATGTCGGTCATCACCCGGCTGACCGAGGGACTGAGGTCGATCGCGGGATAGACGCCGTTCTCCGCCAGCCGGCGCGACAGGACGATATGGCCGTCCAGGATCGAGCGGGCCGAATCGACCACGGGATCGTTGCCGTCGTCGCCGTCCGCCAGCACGGTGTAGATCGCGGTGATCGCACCCCCGCTCGAAACGTCTACGCCGGCGCGCTCGATCAGGTTGGGGAGCATCGCGATGGCCGAGGGCGGGTAGCCGCGCGCCGAGGCGGGCTCGCCGAGCGCGAGGCCGATCTCGCGACCCGCGTGCGCGACGCGGGTGAGCGAATCCATGATCAGGAGGACGTTCTTGCCCCCCGCCCGGAAGCCCTCGGCGATCGCGGTCGCCCGGAGCGCGCCGCGGATGCGGAGGACGGGGGAATGATTGGCGGGGACCGCGACCACGACGGAGCGCGCGCGCGCGGCGCCTGCGACCTTGGTCTCGAGGAAGTCGGCGACCTCTCTGGAGCGCTCACCGATCAGCCCGATTACGATCACGTCGGCCTTGGCGGCGCGGACCATCATGCCCAGCAGCACCGACTTGCCCACGCCCGAGCCCGCCATGATGCCGACGCGCTGGCCCTGGCCGATCGTCAGCAATCCGTTGATCGCACGGACGCCGACGTCGAGCGGCGCGCGGACGCGCCCGCGATCGAGCGGCGACTGGAGCTTGCCGGCGAGCGGCCAGGTTCCGGCGCCGCGGATCGGGCCGAGCCCGTCGATCGGCTTGCCCGCGCCGTCGACGACGCGGCCCAGCAGCGCCGCGCCGACCTCCGCCTCGCCGGGCGCGCCGGTCGGGCGGACCGGGGCCTGGGGCAGGAGAGGGGCGGGACCGCCCAGGTTCATGAGGAGAGTGCGGCCGCCCCGAAAGCCGATCACCTCCGCCTCGACCTGCTCTCCGATGCGGCACACGGTGCCGACGGGGAGGCTGAGCCCGATCGCCTCCATGAGGAGGCCGTCGTACGAGGCGAGCCGGCCCGATACCTTCGGCTTCGGCGCGAAGTCGCAGGCGGCGAGCGTCTCGAGATAGTCGTGGGTGAAGCGGTTCAGCATCCCTTGGGCACCGGCAGCCGGTCGATCGTCTGGCCGAGCTGTTCGAGCCACAATGCCGGCCCGTCCTCGACGATGGTCGACGACGCCTCCAGCACGAAGCTGCCGCGCGCGACGTTCGCGTCGCCGATCGGGAAGATCGAGCGCGGCAGCCGCCCTTCGAGTAGCGCCACGTCGTCCGGATGGACGCGGAGCATCGCCGATTCGCTCGCGTCGGCGAGCAGGTCGGCCGCGGCCTCGACGCGGCCGATCAGCATGTCGGCGGAGACGCCGATTTCGCCGACCAGCTTGCCGACCAGCAGCAGCACCGTCTCGCGCAATCGCGCGGCGATCGCCTCGCGGTCGACGCGGTCGCCGGCCTGGAGCTGATCGAGCAGCCCGCCGAGCAGCGCCTTGTCGCGCTCCGCCGCTTCGTCCACCGCGGCGCGCGCGGCGGCGAGCCCTTCCGCATAGCCCTCGGCGCGCGCGGCCTGGACGGGATCGAGCGCGGGGGGATCGTCGGCGGCGCGCAGCGGGTTCCAGCCCTCGGTGGGGTTGGTCGCGCGATCGGCGGGCGAGAAATGCCTGGGGCCAGGTTCCGGCGTGCGCGCGGCGTCGATCCGCGCGAGCAGGTCGGCGGGCGCGAACCCTTTCGGCCGCGCCGAGAAGGCGTGCCGCAGGGCGACCGACGCGGCGTCGTGGCGCGCGGCGAAGCCGGCGACGAAGCCGTCGGCAGGGGTCATCGGCTCGCCGTCGAGCCGTCCCCGGTCAAACATAATCGTCCTCGCCCCCGCCCATCTGGATGGTGCCGTCCTTGGCGAGATTGCGCGCCACCTGGATCATGACCTTCTGCGCTTCGAGCACTTCGGTCAGCTTCATCGGCCCGCGCGCCTCCATGTCGTCCCGGATGCCGTCGGCGGCGCGGGCGGACATGCAGCCGAGGAAGCGGCCACGCGCCTTTTCGTCGACGCCCTTGAGCGCGCGCGTCAGGATGTCGGTGTCGACGTTGCGGATCAGCGTGCCGAGGTTCTTGTCGTCCATCTCGAGCAGGTTGTCGAAGACGAACATCGACTCCTCGATCTGCTTCGCGGTCTCGCGGTCGATCTTAAACAGCTTGGGCATGACGCGCTGCTCGGTCGCCTTGCGCGCGCCTTGCAGGATCTTGGCCGCCTCGCGGGTGCCGCCGAGCTGGAGCGACTGGCTCGAGCCGCCGCCCTTCGCGGCGCGGCCCGCGAGCATCGTGCGCAGCGTATCGAGCGCCTCGGGCGAGACTGGACCGAGCTTGGCGATGCGGTGGAGGATATCGGGCTGAACCGCCTCGGGGAGCAGCTCGAGCACCTGGCCGCCGACGCTCGCATCGAGCTGGGCGATCAGGACCGCGGCGATCTGCGGGTGTTCGCCCTCGATCATCTGGGCGATGTCGGCGGCGTCCAGCCAGTCGAGCAGGTCGATCCCGCATGCGGCCTCGGCCGGGATGATCCGCTGGAGCACGCTCGCCGCCTTCTCCTGGCCGAGCGCGCGGGTCATCACCGCCTCCACCCGCGGTCGCGGATCGAACGCGATGCCCGAGCGGTCGCGTGCGCGCCCGACGAAATCGTCGAGCACGGTCTCGACCTCCGCCTCGCTGACGTCGGCGACCTTGAACATGGCGGAGCCGAGATGGCGGACTTCCTCGGGCTCCAGCTTCTGGAGGATGGCGGCGGCTTCGTCCTCGCCGACCAGCATCATCAGGACGGCGGCGCGCTCGACGCCGGTGAAGGTGCGCAGCTCGGTCACCCGCGGTCCCCCGCGGCGATCATGTCGCGGACCGCGAGCGCGGCGCGCGCGGGATTGTCGCGGGTGAAGCCGCGCACCGCCGCGACGCGGCCCTCGTAGCTGCGGGTCGCCTCGATCTGGTCGAGGCTGACGGGCGGAGTGGTCGCGATCCCGTCGGGGCCGACCACCGGCGCGTTGACCGCGGCGCCGTCGGCCGAGCCGATCGGCAGCCCGCCTGCGCCGGCCTCCTCGCGCTTCGCCATCAGCCCCTTGGCGATCGGGCGGACGCCCAGCAGCAGCACCAGCAGCGCGATCACGACCGCGGTCAGGTTGCGCGCGAGCAGCGGCAGCCAGCTGTTGTCGTACCATTTGGGTCCGGCGTCGGCCGCGGCGGTGTCGGCGAACTTCTTGGAGATGACCGTGACGTTGTCGTTGCGTGCCGGATCGAAGCCGACCGCGCCCTTCACCAGATCGCTGATCTGGCCGATCTCCATCGTCGTCCGACGGGTCTTCTCGGGATCGCGCAGGAGCACCGCGACGCTCAGCCGCTTGATCGAGCCGGGCGCGGCGCGGGTGACCGAGACCTCGCGGCCGAGGTCGTAGGCGCGCTGATACTGGTCCGACTGCTTCTGCGGATCGGGGGCCGGAGCGCCCGCCTGCGGCTGCGGGGTCGATCCGCTCGCGCCGACCGCCGGGGTCGGCTGCTGAAGGGTCGAGGCGGCGGGGGGCGTGTTGCTGAGCGCACCCGGAATGCCGCCCGGCGTCTGGCTCGGCGCCTGGTTGCCGGTCCATTGCCCGGTCTCGGCGCGCAGCGCGCCCTGCTTGTCGTAGCTCTCGCGGGTCGCGCTGGTCTCGTCGAGGTTGACCTCGGCCTGGACCTCGGCGGTGAAATTGCCCGCGCCGACCAGCGGGGTCAGCAGCTGGACCACTTGCTGGCGGTACTTGTCCTCGAGCCGGCGCTGGAAGTCGATGCGCTCGCTGGTGGCGGCGTCGGCGGGATTGCCGCTCTTCGAGAGCAGCGCGCCCATCTGATCGACCACGGTGACCGCATCGGGTTTCATCCCCGGCACCGACGACGCGACGAGATTGACGATCGAGGCGACCTGGGCATCGCTGAGCGAGCGGCCGCCCTGGAGCTTGATGACGACCGACGCCGACGGCGCGGCGTTGTCGCGGACGAAGACGCTCGCCTCGGGCATGGCGAGGTGGACGCGCGCCTCGGCGACCGCGTCGATCTCCTCGACCGAACGGGCGAGCTCGGTCTCGCGCGCCTGGCGCAGGCGTTCGCCTTCCACCGCGCGGCTGACGCCCATCGGCAATTGGTCGAGGATGGCGTAGCCGCCCGGGGCGGCCTTGGGCAGGCCCTGTCCGGCGAGCAGCATCCGCGCCTTCGAATAATCCTCGTCGGCGACGGTCAGCGCGCCGGTTGAATCGTCGACGTGACTGGTGATGTTGGCGGTGGTGAGCGCGCCGGTCACCGCGGCCTTGTCCGCGTCGGTCAGGCCCTGGAACAGCGTCTTCTGCGGCGGGGTCGCCAGCGCCGACCAGGCCAGCGCCGCGCCGCCGAGCAAGGTCACGATCAAGGCCATCGGCCCCGCGCGGCGGACCGCGGGTTGCGCGAGCACGCCCTGGATCTGCTTGAGCGGATTCGCGAACCGCTCGGGGATCGCGGGCAGGGTCGAGGAAGCGGGGGTCAAAGCGTTCGCCATGTCAGACCGGCATGCTCATGATGTCCTTGTACGCGGACAGGATCTTGTTGCGGACCTGGAGCGTCGCCTCGAAGCCGACCGACGCCTCCTGGCGGGCGAGCATCACCTTCGCGATGTCGATGGTGTCGCCGCGCTCGTAGCTTTCCGACAGCGCCGACGCCTTCTGCTGGCCGTCGTTGACGGTCTTGAGCGCGGTCTCCAGCGTGTCGCCGAAGCTCGCCGCCGGCGCCGCGCCTCCCGTGGGGGCGGACCCGCCGGTGGCGTTCGCCTTGGCGAGCGCCTGGTTGCGCTCGAGGATCTGCGCGCGCAACTGCATCACGCGGTCGATCCCGCCGACCCCTCCGATCGCGCTCATGCGCTAGCCGCCTTCACGATGTCGTCCCCTTGCTCGCGAGCCTTCGCGAGCCGGTAACGCAAGGTCCGTTCCGAAATGCCGAGCCGCTTCGCGGTTTCGATGCGCGAGCCGCCGCACGCCTTCAGCGTCTCGCGGATCGCGGCGAATTCGGAGAGCTGAACGACCTCGCCCAGCGTCGTCGCGCCGTCGTTGGCGGCGCGGGGCATGGAGGGACGATCGAAGACGATGTGCGACGCCTCGATCGTGTCGCCGCCGCAGAACAGGAGCGCGCGCTGGATGACGTTCTCCAGCTCGCGGACGTTGCCGGGCCAGTCATGATCGCAGAGCTTGTCGATCGCCTGGCCGCTCGGCCACGGCACGACCGCGCGAGTGCCCGAGTGGCGCAGGATCATCGTCGCGGCGAGCGCGGGGATGTCGCCGGCGCGCTCGGCCAGCGCCTTGCTGGTCAGCGGGAAGACCGAAAGACGGTAATAGAGGTCGGCGCGGAACCGTCCGGCGGCGACTTCGACCTGAAGATCCCGGTTCGCGCAGGCGACGACGCGGACGTCGACCGGGATCGGCTGGGTCGCGCCGATCGGGACGACTTCGCGTTCCTGCAGGACGCGCAGCAGCTTCGCCTGCAGATTGAGCGGCAGCTCGGCGATCTCGTCGAGCAGGATCGTGCCCCCCTGCGCGGCGCGGAAGAAGCCTTCCCCCGACGCCGAGGCGCCGGTGAAGCTGCCCTTGGCGTGGCCGAACAGCATCGCCTCAAGCATCGTCTCGGGCAGTGCGGCGCAGTTGAGCGCGACGAACGGGCCGTCCTTGCGCGGCGAATTGGCGTGGATGGTCCGCGCCAGCACCTCCTTGCCGGTGCCGGTCGGGCCGTTGATGAGCACGGTGATGTCGGCTTCCGCGACCCGCTCGGCGAGCGCGAACAGCGCCAGGCTCTCGGGGTCGGCGGCGGTGGGGAGGTCCGCGCCGCCGATCAGCGCGCGGGCGAAGGCGTCGCCGACGGCCGCGTCGGCAGGGCCGTAGGCGATCCGCGCCGGCGCGCCGTCGCGGCTCGGACGAACGTCGCGACCCTCGGTCCCGATCACCACCGTTCGCGCCGGGACGGGGCAGGCCTCGCTCTCGCCAACGAGATAAGCGACCCCGGCCTGCGCGCGGCCGGTCGGCAACTGCACCTCGAACCCTTGCGCACGCAGCGACGAGATCAGCGCGATACGGCTCGCCGCGATGGACGCGGTGGGAACGATGGCTCGCATTCTTGGAAGACCCCCGGTGTTGACCGGCGTCTGATGCGGGGAAAAAGGTTAACGCGGCGTCTAACCGCCGCTTGCCGGCAGCTTTTTTCCGGGCGCGAGCGCGTGCGTCCGCAAGCGTACACACGTGTCGGCGCGCGTGCGGGAATCGCTTGCAAGGGCACGAAACCGCCCGGCGGCGGGGGCTTGCCGGGCCGGCGGCAGAACCGGCTAAACCTTGCCGGACGGCGGCCGTTTACCCTGTCCGAACGGCGCGCTCGTCCACTCGCGGGGGGTGGCGGCGCGCGGTTCGGCAAGGAGCTTTCCCGTGACCGTTATCGCAAGCAACACCTCGGCGCTGCGCGCCACCAACGCCTCGACCATGGCGTCGAAGCAGCTGTCCACCGCGATGGAGCGGCTGTCGACCGGCAAGCGGATCAACTCGGCCAAGGACGACGCCGCCGGCCTCGCGATCAGTTCGTCGATGACGTCGCAGATCCGCGGCATGAACCAGGGCATCCGCAACGCCAACGACGGCATCTCGCTCGCCCAGACCGCGGAGGGCGCGCTGGACGAGGTGTCGAACATGCTCCAGCGGATGCGCGAGCTGTCGGTCCAGTCGGGCAACGGCACCTATTCGGCCTCCGACAAGCAGAACATCTACGCCGAGCAGAATGCGCTGGCGGACCAGATCCGCTCGGTCGTCAACAACACCGCCTTCAACGGCACCTCGCTGTTCAAGGGCAACGGTACCGCGGGCACCGCGCAGTCGGTGACGATCCAGGCGGGCGCGAACGCCAGCGACACCGTCGCGATCAGCATCGACGACCTCAGCAACAACGCCGCGTCGAACAAGCTGTCGCTGGTGGTCGATCTCGCCGCCTCGCCGGCGGGCATGCCCGGCGATTCGGCGGCGACGACTCCGGTCGTCCCGACGATCCAGAACTTCGACGACGCGATCAGCCAGGTCGCGACGGTCCGCTCGAAGCTCGGCGCGTCGCAGAACCGGCTGGAGAGCGCGGTCAACAACCTGACGTCGAACTCCACGAACCTGTCGGACGCCAAGAGTCGGATCGAGGACGCCGACTTCTCGACCGAATCGACCAACCTGGCGAAGGCGCAAATCCTGGCCCAGGCGTCGACCGCGATGCTGGCCCAGGCCAACCAGTCGCAGCAGGGCGTGCTCAAGCTGCTCGGCTGATCCGTTCGGAGCCGGCGCCGCCCCCCGCTCGAGGGTGTCGGCTCCGTCTTCCCGCCCGCATCTCGGGCGGACGAGAGCCCCGGTGGCCGCACGGCCGCCGGGGTTTTTCGTTTTTCTCGTCGCGTCGCCCTCGCGGGCATGACGAAGCGCTAAAGTTCTTCCCGGTCCGGTCGTTTCACTCTGCGAGCCGTAAAGCCGCACCGGGGGGTGCGAGCGCGGCAGCACGGAGTTCACGATCATGACTGTCATCGGAAGCAACATCGCGTCGCTGCGCGCGAGCAACGCCGGCACCAAGGCGGGCGACATGCTGTCGACCGCGATGGAGCGGCTGTCGACCGGAAAGCGCATCAATTCGGCCAAGGACGATGCCGCCGGCCTCGCCATCGCGTCGTCGATGACCTCGCAGATCCGCGGCATGAACCAGGGCATCCGCAACGCCAACGACGGCATCAGCCTGGCGCAGACCGCGGAGGGCGCGCTCGACGAGGTGTCAAACATGCTCCAGCGGATGCGCGAGCTTCAGGTCCAGTCGGCCAACGGCACCTACTCGACCAGCGACAAGGCCAACATCAAGTCCGAGCAGGACGCGCTTGCCGCGCAGATCACCAGCGTCGTCTCGAACACCGCGTTCAACGGCAAGAAGCTGTTCGACGGCAGCGCCGCGACCGTCTCGATCCAGGCGGGCGCCAACGCCAGCGACACGGTGACGATGTCGATGACCAACCTGTCGACCGACACCGATCTCGCCGCGGTCGTCACCGGCGGCGCCTCGGTCGCCGCCGCGACGCTGACCCAGTACGACACCGCGATCGCGAAGATCGCCACGACGCGCTCGGGCCTGGGCGCCGCGCAGAACCGGCTGGAGTCGGCGGTCAACAACCTGACCTCGAACGCGACCAATCTCTCGGACGCCAAGAGCCGGATCGAGGACGCTGACTTCTCGACCGAATCGACCAATCTCGCCAAGGCGCAGATCCTGTCGCAGGCCTCGACCGCGATGCTCGCCCAGGCGAACCAGTCGCAGCAGGGCGTGCTCAAGCTCCTCGGCTGAGCCGCCGCGCCGACGCCACGATGAGCCCCGGCGGTCGCGAGACCGCCGGGGTTTTTCGTTCGACTCGATCATTCCCGTCCGCGCGGGGCGCGCGGAGTCTAAAGTTTCCGCCGCAACGGCCGTTTCCCATCCCGAGCCGTGAAGCCGCGCCGGGGGGCGCGAGCGCGGCAGGACGGAGTTCCCACCATGACCGTGATCGGTAGCAACATCTCCTCGCTGCGCGCGTCGAACGCCGGCGCCGAAGCCTCTTCCATGCTGTCCACCGCGATGGAGCGGCTGTCGACCGGCAAGCGCATCAACTCGGCGAAGGACGACGCCGCCGGGCTCGCGATCGCCAGCTCGATGACCTCGCAGATCCGCGGCATGAACCAGGGCATCCGCAACGCCAACGACGGCATCTCGATGGCGCAGACCGCCGAAGGCGCGCTCGACGAGGTGACCAACATGCTCCAGCGGATGCGCGAGCTGACGGTGCAGTCGCAGAACGGCACCTATTCGGCGAACGACAAGGCCAACATCAAGTCCGAGATGACGGCGCTCGGCGCGCAGATCGGCAGCGTGCTGACCAACACCGCGTTCAACGGCACCAAGCTGTTCGACGGCTCGAAGACCAGCGTGTCGATCCAGGCGGGAGCCAATGCGTCCGACACGGTGACCCTGACTCTCGGCAAGCTCAACGACGCGGCGAGCGGCGGCGACGCGATCAACAAGGCGCTGGCGGTCGACGTGACCGTCGCCGACACCGGGACTGCGGGCACCTCCGACTATCTGACCAAGTTCGACGATGCGCTGAAGCAGGTCGCAACCTCTCGCTCGGGCCTGGGCGCGGCGCAGAACCGGCTGGAGTCGGCGGTCAACAACCTGACCTCGAACGCGACCAACCTGTCGGACGCCAAGAGCCGGATCGAGGACGCCGATTTCTCGACCGAGTCGACCAACCTGGCGAAGGCGCAGATCCTGTCGCAGGCCTCGACCGCGATGCTCGCCCAGGCGAACCAGTCGCAGCAGGGCGTGCTCAAGCTCCTCGGCTAAGCCGCCGCCATTTCCTCGATCCACTTCCGAACGAAGATGCCTGACGGGCACGGAGACACACAATGACCGTTATCGCTAGCAACACCTCGGCGCTGCGCGCCACCAACGCATCGACCGTGGCCGGCAAGGAGCTGTCGACCGCCATGGAGCGCCTGTCCTCGGGGAAGCGCATCAATTCGGCGAAGGACGACGCCGCCGGGCTCGCGATCGCCAGCTCGATGACCTCGCAGATCCGCGGCATGAACCAGGGCATCCGCAACGCCAACGACGGCATCTCGATGGCGCAGACCGCCGAAGGCGCGCTCGACGAAGTGTCGAACATGCTCCAGCGGATGCGCGAGCTTCAGGTCCAGTCGCAGAACGGCACCTATTCGACCAGCGACAAGGCGAACATCACCTCCGAGCAGGAGGCGCTGGCGCAGCAGATCCAGTCGGTGGTCAAGAACACCAGCTTCAACGGCAAGAACCTGTTCGCGACCGCCAGCAACGACATCACCATCCAGGCCGGCGCCAACGCCAGCGACACGGTGACGCTGAGCCTGCCCAAGCTCGACGCCGCCTACGCGGCCGGTCCTCCCGAGAGCGGCCAGCTGAGCCAGATCGTCGATTTCACCGCCACCGGCACCACCGCGCGGCTGAAGACGACGGTGGACCTTGCCAAGTTCGACAGCGCCATCTCGACGGTCGCGACGACCCGCGCCGGGCTGGGCGCCGCGCAGAACCGGCTGGAGTCGGCGGTCAACAACCTGACCTCGAACGCGACCAACCTGTCGGACGCCAAGAGCCGGATCGAGGACGCCGACTTCTCGACCGAATCGACCAATCTCGCCAAGGCGCAGATCCTGTCGCAGGCCTCGACCGCGATGCTCGCCCAGGCGAACCAGTCGCAGCAGGGCGTGCTCAAGCTCCTCGGCTGAGCCGCCGCGCCGACGCCACGATGAGCCCCGGCGGTCGCGAGACCGCCGGGGTTTTCGCGTCAGGCGGGAACGATGCGGTAGTCGATCGGCTTGAACGTGCCACCGTTCGAATCGTACGCCGAGCAGGCGGTGAGGCCGATCACGAGATCGATCGCGGCGCGGAACGCGACCACGTCGCCGGCCTTGCTGAGCGGCGGCAGGACGCGGACCTTTCCGGTTTCGCCGTCGACCGGCACGTTCATGAAGCAGTTGAACGCCGACGGGATCATGTCCTCGGTCACGCCATAGGGCGCCAGCGCGGCGGCGAGATTGCCGAAGCAGCCGCGGTGGACCGGCTTGTCGGGATAGAAATGCTCGAACGTCGCGGTCGAGCACGGGGTCAGCAGGAAATCGTGGCGGCCGACGTCGTCGCGGACGATCTCGAGCAGCGGGCGCGATCGGTTCGAATAGAGCGTGTGGCCGAGCGTGAGATAGATCGTCTCGGCATAATCGAACGTCCGCCCCGCCGAGATCGCTTCGCCGATCTCGGCGGCGTTGAAGGCGAGGAGATCGGCGACCTGGACCCCCATGGGGTCGATCACCTCCAGCGTCTCTCCCGCCGCCAGCCGGAACGCGACCCCGCTGCGTTCGGGGATGCGGACGGCATCCGTCACTCCTTGGCGCCCGAATATTGGAACGGGCAGGCCCAACCCGCATCGACGACGCGCCCGCTATACTGCCGCGCCTCGCTCGTCTCGCCGTGGCGCGACAGCATCGGGTTGCGGGTGCCCGCCAGCGCCTCGTCGCGGACGAGGATCTTTTCTCGCAGACCCTCATACTTGCCCTGCGCGCGCAGCAGCTCGAACTGATCGTGGAGGTTGAACACCATCGTCGGCCGCGAGAACCGCCGCGCCGGCCGGCTGGCGTTCGGATGCAGCCCCACGACGAAGAACGCCTCGCCGCCGAAGCTCAGCGAGAAATGCGGATCGTCGGGATCATGGCTGACCCGCGTGTCGTACGGCTGGCCGCGCCACACGTCCTTGTCGCTGAGGGACTGGACGCGCGCCCACAGCGCCTGCTCGAACGTCGGCTCGTCGAAATCGACCGGACCGTCGAACACGACCGCGAAGCTGCGGAACAGCGTCGGCTCCTCGCGATAGTCGGCGGCGAAGCGCATCAGCCCGTCGTGGATGCGCAGATCGTCCCAGGCGCTGTCGAGCCGGTTGCAGGCCAGGACGTTCAAGGTGCCCTTTGCGAGTGCCGCCTTGGCGCCGACGCACGGGAAGGCGGCGGCCTCGACATGGGTCTTGAGCAGCGTTTCGAGTTCCGATTGCGCCGGATGGCGCCAGGGGAACATGGGAGTCTTCGGTTCGGGCATCCCCGATTAGACTCTCTGCGCGCTGCGACTGTTCCCGGGCAAGGCGCTGATCTGGATCAAGCAGCTCGGCGGATCAGCGTCGCATCGCCGTCTTCAGGCGGGCCAGCCCCGACGCCTTGATCTGGCAGACGCGCGCCGCGCCGACACCGAGCACCCGGCCGATCTCCTCCAGGTTCAACTCCTCGACGTGATAGAGCTGGATCACCAATTGCTCGCGCTCCGGCAGCGCGGCGATGGCGGCGATCAGCCGGTCGCGGAGCTGGCCCTCGGCAAGCTGCTCGAAGGCGTCGGGGGCGTCGTCGGCGAACCACGGCTGGTCATCGGCATAGACCTCGTCGAGGGAATCGAAGCGGGCGGCCTCCGCCGTCAGATATTCGGCGCGCAGCCGGGCCACGTTGACCCCCAGCCGCTCGGCGACCGCCGCTTCGCTCGGCGTGCGACCGAGTTCGGCGGTGAGCGCGCGCACCGCCTCGCCATAGGCGCGCCGGCGGCGCATCGCCCCGCGGGTGTTGGCGGCGTGGCGGCGCAGCTCGTCGATCATCGCGCCGCGCACCCGCGTCGTCAGATACTGCTTGAAGGTGACGAGCCCGCGATCCTCGAACGCCGAGCCCGCCTCGACCAGCGCGACGAGCCCGACCTGGACGAGGTCCTCGACCTCCACCGCGGTCGAGACGCTGCCGTGGACGTGCCACGCCAGCCGGCGGACGAGGGGGAGGTGTTCCTCCACCCGCGCCTTGTCCTCGCGCGCGCGGCTCCGCGGGCCGTAGGTGAGGGGCGCGGCGCTCATGCCGCGAGCGCCTGCTGCTGCTGGTGCGCGCCGATCACGGCGACGACCTCGACCGCCTTGTCCTCTGGCACTTCGAAGAAGCTCATCACGGGGGTGTCCGGCAATACGGTTCGAACCAGTTTGCGGATGGCGACGCGGATCGCCGGCTGAACGACGAGCGCGAAGGGCTTCGCTTCGGCGATCAGCGGCTGCGCGGCCTGCTGCAGCGCATCGACGATGCGGCGGCCGAGGTCGGGCTCGATGACATGCCGCCTGGCGCTGTCGCCGCGCATCGCCTGGCCGAGGATCGCCTCGAGGCTGCCCTCGAGCGTCATCACCCGCAGCGGCTCGCGCACCCCGCACAGCTTGCCGACGATCAGTCCGCCGAGCGCGGGGCGGATCAGCTCGACGATCTCGTCGGCGTCGAGCGTCTTCTGCGCCGCGGTCGCGATCGCGGAGGCGATGCGGCGGAATTCCTTGAGCGGCACGCCTTCGGCGAGCAGGCCCTTGAGCACCGTCGTCAGCGTCGTCAGCGGCAAGGGTTGCGGCGTCAGCGCGGCGACGAGCTGGGGAGAGCGTTCCTTCAGGCCGTCGAGCAACGCCTGCACCTCGTCGGCGCCGAGCAGGTCGGCGGCGTTCGAGGCGAGCGCGTGGTTGAGGTGGGTCGCCATGACGGTGCCGGCGTCGACCACGAGGAAGCCCTGACCGGTCGCCGCGTCGGCGTCGCCCGGCTGGATCCAGGTCGCGTCGAGCCCGAACGTGGGGTCCTTGGCCTTCTTGCCGAGGAGCGTGCCGACCGCGGTCCCGGTGTCGAGCGCGAGCATCTCGTCGGGCGACACCTGATCCTCGCCGACGACGACCCCGCCGACGACGAGGCGATAGGTGTAGGGCGCGAGGTTGATGTCGTCGCGGACCCGGCATTG
This sequence comes from Sphingomonas sp. SP6, assembly GCF_058313435.1. NCBI lineage: Bacteria > Pseudomonadati > Pseudomonadota > Alphaproteobacteria > Sphingomonadales > Sphingomonadaceae > Sphingomonas > Sphingomonas sp. SP6. The sequence goes on along the minus strand of NZ_JBZFLG010000003.1, from coordinate 165,040 downwards.
CGGGACGACGAAGCCGAGTTCCTTCGACAGCTGACGCCGGACGCCGGTGATCCGCGCCATCAGCGGTGCGCCGCGACGCTCGTCGACCAGCGGCACCAGGCCGTAGCCGACGTCGAGATTGACCTGCATCGTCTCGGTCACCTCGTCCCAGGCGATGCGCGACGGATCGGCGGCCTCGACCTTGGGCGCGTCCACCATCACCGGGCGTTTGGCGATCTGGTGGAGCTTCCATGCGGCGAAGCCGGCGAGCGCGGCGGCGGCGAGGATGATGACATGCGGCATCCCCGGCATCAGCCCGAGGAGGGTCAGGATGCCGGCGACCGGGGTCCAGGTCCGCGCCGAGCCGAACTGGCGGCCGATCTGGCCGGCGAGGTCGCTCTCGTCGCTGACGCGGGTGACGATCGCGGCGGCGGCGATCGAGAGCATGAGGCTGGGGAGCTGCGCGACCAGCGCGTCGCCGATCGCGAGCAGGATATAGCCCTTGGCGGCGGCGGCGATCCCCATGCCGTGGCTGACCGGCCCCAGGATCAGCCCGCCGATCACGTTGGCGGCCAGGATCAGGATCGCGGCGACGGCGTCGCCCTTCACGAACTTCGACGAGCCGTCCATCGAGCCGTAGAAGTCCGCCTCGGTCGCGACCTCGACGCGGCGCTTCTTGGCGTCATCGGGGGTGATCAGTCCGGCATTGAGATCGGCGTCGATCGCCATCTGCTTGCCGGGGAGCGCGTCGAGGGTGAAGCGCGCGGACACTTCGGACACGCGACCGGCGCCCTTGGTGACGACGATCAGGTTGATGATCATCAGGATCGCGAAGACGAAGATGCCGACGACATAGTCGCCGCCGATCAGGAACGTCCCGAACGCCTCGATGACATGCCCCGCCGCCGCCTCGCCCTCATGCCCGTGGACCAGCACGACGCGGGTCGAGGCGACGTTGAGGCCGAGGCGGAACAGGGTCGCGAACAGCAGCACAGTCGGGAAGGCGGAAAAGTCGAGCGGCTTCTGCGCGTTGAGCGCGACCATCAGCACCGCGAGGCTGATCGCGATGTTCGCGATGAAGAAGACGTCGAGCAGGAAGGCCGGGATCGGCACCACCATCACGACGACGAGGAGCAGGATCGCGGCGGGGAGCGCCGCCTGCCGCGCGTTGCCGAGCAGCCTCATGCGCCCATGCTCGCGAGCATCATATACGCCAGCCGCGCATTCTGGGGCGACGGGCGCAGGACCGAGGCGTCGTTCGGTGCGGGCGCGGTCGTGCGGAACCGGCTCATCGCCGCATTCGCCCAGCTGAGCGCGTCGGACGCCGCCTCGCCGTTGCCGGTGACGACGGTCGCGCCGTCCATGTCGAGCGACTGGGCGGCGAACTGCATCGCCGGCAAGCGGTTGCCGCCCGCGGCACCGCTGTTGCCGAGCTTGCCGGCGAAGCGGTCGTACACTTCGCTGAGCGAGCGTGCGTTGCCGGAGGTGTCGTAGAAGACGCTGCGGTTCGCGCGCGCGGCGGCCGGGAACATCGCCGCGGCGGTACGATCGGGCGACACCTGCATCGCCGACAGGAACTGCTTGGCCCCGCCGAGTCCCAGGAAATGCGCCATGTAGAGGTCGGTCCCGGTCGCCGCCCGACCCAGCGTCGATTGCAGCGCGCCGGCGTTGTCGGAGGCATGTTCGGCCGCCATCAGGCTCGCGACCTCCGGGTTGTTGCGCAGCGCCAGGATCGCGGAGCGGGTGGCGCCGTCCGCGACGGTCAGCCGCCCGCCCGAGGAGCCGATCGCATCGGCGGCCCAGCCGAGCCCGTGCTCCGCGCCGTGCTTCTTGACCACCGACAGCCAGCTCTGCTCGATGAACTGGTAGAGTCCGCTCGCCGAGGAGGTGCCCGCACGGGCGTTGGCGTTCAAGCCGCTCTCCAGCTTGGCCTGCCCCAGCAGATAGTTGAAGTCGACGCCGGTGCGCGACGCGGCGCGCGCGATCGCCGACTGGACGCGCCCGGCGGCGGAGATGCTTTCGACGGTCATGCGCTGTGACGGAGTCCCTGTTCGGGGAGGATCACAGCAAGCGGTGTGCCAGATGGAAAATCGCTCCCCCGCTCCGCGCGGGAGAGAAGACGTCAAGCGTAGGCCAGCCCCGCGCGCCCGTAGGCCGTCCCGGCGTCGCCGGACAGAATCTGCAGGCGTCGGCGGACATTTGCCGCCATCAGGTTCACGTAGATGCGGCAGGTCTCGTTGAGCTTGTCGGCCTCGTCGGCGAGCGCGCGCAGCTCGGGGCCGGCGGGTCCGTCGCCCAGGCGGCGCACATCCTCGATCGCCGAAAGCTTGGCCTCCGTCGCGCGCTCCAGAGCGCCGACGTCGTTCGATTTGAGCGCGGCGATCTCCGCATGGAGGGCCTCGATCACCGCGATCAGCGCGTCACGCCTTGTCATCGGACATCCATTCGTACCGCAGGGCGATCAGCCGGTCGGCGATCGTGGCGGGAGAGATCGGGAAGGCGCCGCTCTGCACCGCCGCCTTGATCCGCCGCACGCGCTCGGCGTCGACCGGCGGACCGGCGGCCAGCGTCTTGGCGGTCGAGGCGGTCGTCGCCGCCTGCGCGGCGGGGCTCTCGCTCGCGACCGGCTTGACCGGCGCGGACGCGGCGGTCCGCGCGACGGGTGCGAGCGAGACGTCGCTCACCGTTCCGCCCTTCGATCCCACTGACTCCACCATCACACACTGCTCCGGGCGATCCTCGCAAAGGAGGAAACGACCGTGCTCGCATGAACTTAAACGAAATGATCGTGAGCGCCGCGGTTACCATCTTCTACTCCGGCCAGCCGGGCAGCGTGGCGCGTCCGCTCTCGATCGCGACCGCCTGGACCGGGGTCCGGGCGTCGGGGACGCGGATCAGCACGCGCGCGCCGGCGGGGGCGTCGCCCATCGCGATCCCTTCGCGCGTGATCGAGAAGCCGTCCTGCCCGGCCTCGATCGTCACCGGATCGCCGCGCCTGATGACCGGCGGCTGCGCGGCGATCTTCGGAGCGGGTGCGGCAGCCGGGGCCGCGGCGTCGACCCTGCCGATCACCGGCACGAAGATCCGCCATTCGGGGCCGAGGCAGCCGATCACCACGGCATCGTGCGCCTCGGTGCGCCACGACAGCGAGACCGTGGGGCAGGGCGCGAGCTTCAACCGCGAATCGACGACGGCGCGCGCCCCCCCGGCCTCGCCCAGTGCGTGGCCGGTGAAGGCGACCACCGCCCGGTCGAGCCCGGCGGTGTCCTGGAACGGCTGAGCGAGCGCGGGCGCGGCGGCCAGCAGAGCGAGGAACGGCAGCAAGCGGATCATTGGGGTCCTCGGCGTTCGCCGGCAAAGGCGAGGGTGACGATCACCTGGCGGTGGCGGGGCGGCGCGGTCGCGACGCTCAGCCGTCCGTCCGCGACCCGGGCGAGGGCGACCGTGACCGCGCGGGCGCGGTCGGCGGCGAGCACCGCGCCGCTGCCCGTGACGGGATCGACGTCGCGCGCGGATCCGTCGACCGCGCCCGCGACGCGCAGCGAGACGCGCGGATCGCGCAGCGACTCCCGTGCCCAGGCGACCAGAGGGGCGGGCGAGGCCGGCAGCGCGGCGGAACCCGGCGCGAAGTTGGTGATCGCGGCCGCGGCGACGGGGATCGGTTCGTCGGCGGGCGCAGCGACCCCGAACCCGGCCTTCAGACCCCTGGCGAGTGCGTGCCGGTCGATCGCGGTGGCGTGGATCAGCACCATGAAGCCGACCAGCAGCAGCGCCAGATCGGCGAGGGTCACCAGCCAGAGCGGCCGCGCGGGACAGGGGGCGAGGAGGTCTTCGGCCGTCACGCGAGTTCGGCCGGAGCGGGAGAGAAATGGACCGGACGCACGCTGCGCGGGGCCTCGCGCGCGGCGAGGTCGATGAGCGGCGCTTCGAGGCGTTCGCGTTCGGCCGCCTCGATCCGGGCGGCGGCGCGAAGGCGATTGGCGACGGGCGCGGCGAGAAGATTGGCGACCAGCGCGCCGTAGAGGGTGGCGAGCAGCGCCACCGCCATCGCGCCGCCGATCGCCTGCGGATCGGTCATGCTCGTGAACATCGCGACCAGGCCCACCAGCGTGCCGACCATGCCCATCGCCGGTGCGGCCTCCGCGGCGCCAGCCCAGACGTCGGCGGCGGCGGCGTGGCGTTCGACGCGCCGCCGGCGGGCGTCCGCGAGCGCTCGGGCGATCCGATCGGGCGCGTGGCCGTCGACCACCCCGGCGACCGCCGCCGCGAGATCGGGATCGGTGATCACCGACCGATCGAGCGCCATCGTACCGTGGCGCTTGGCGATCTTCGCGAGCGAGGCGATCTGCGCGAGCAGCGGATCGGCGCTGAACCGGCCACGCGCCATCGTCGGCACCGCCGCGACCGCGCGGCCGACGTCGCGCAGCGGCGAGCGGAGCAGCGTCGCGACGATCGTGCCGCCGCCGACGATCGCGAGCGCGAGCGGGTCGAGGAAGGTGCCGGGAGTCATCGGGGAGCAAGTTGCACGGGATGTGCCAGTTCGGGCCGCTCCGGCGGTGCGGCAATCGCGGGCGCGGCAAGCGGCAAGGGTTGCCGGAAGGGCGGCAAGGGTTTGCCGGGCGGGATTCGTTCAACCGCCTTCTACCTTCCCGGCAGGGGGAGGAGCCACGAACGTGGCGGGTGGGGCAGCCCCAAGCAGTGCAGTCTCGATCGTCCCGCCTGCGGCCGCCCCACCCGCGCCATTCGGCGCTCCTCCCCGTGCCGGGGAGGTATATGGTCCCCAATCTGGCACGTCCCTTGCTGACAGTCCGCCGCATACTGACGTGCAAGGAGGTTCGGCCAGGTGGCCAGCGACAGTCTCTTCGGGATCCACGGCGCCGCGCTCGAGCTGCGTGGGCAGCGGATGGGGGTGCTCGCGTCGAACATCGCCAACGCCTCCACCCCCGGGTTCAAGGCGAAGGACATCGACTTCCGCCAGGCGCTCGCCACCGCGACGTCGAACGGCGACCCCGACACCGGCGCGTCGGCGGCGACGATGTACCGCGTGCCGAACCAGCCTTCGATGGACGGCAACACCGTCGAGCTCAGCCAGGAGCAGACCGCCTTCGCCGAGAATGCGGTCCAGTATCAGACGACGCTCTCGTTCCTCAACGGCCGCATCTCGCAGCTGACCCGCGCGCTGAGGGGAGAATAAGGGTGTCGCAGTCGCCGCTCACCATCTTCCAGGTCGCGGGCCGCGCGATGTCCGCGCAGCTCGTGCGGATGAACACGACCGCGTCGAACCTCGCCAATGCCGGCGGCATCGCCTCGTCGGAGGGCGCCGCCTACCGCACGATGAAGCCGGTGTTCCGCACCAGCTTCGATGCCGCGTCGGGCATGTCGACCGTCGACGTCCAGTCGGTCGTCACCGCAGGCGAGGCCCCGACCAAGCGTTACGACCCGGGCAATCCGATGGCGGACAAGGACGGCAACGTCTTCGAAGCCGCGGTCGACGAGACCCGCGAGCTCGTCGACATGATGGAGACCTCGCGCTCCTACCAGAACAACGTCGAAGTGATGAACACGGCCAAGAGCCTCATCGTCGACACCCTCAAGCTGGGCCGCTGACCATGAGCCTCGACACCACTCTCTCCACGTTGGGCATCAACACCACCGCCAACACCGCGGCCCAGTCCGCGGTCGGTGGGTCCGGGGCGCTGGGGCAGGCGGACTTCCTCAAGCTGATGACCGCGCAGCTCCAGAACCAGGACCCGTTCAGCCCGGTCGACAACACGCAGATGGTCGCGCAGATGGCGCAGTTCTCGAGCGTCGCGGGCATTTCGGAAATGTCGACGACGCTGAAAGCGATCCAGGCCAAGCTTGCCGGGGCCAGCGCGAACGAGGCCGTCAGCTATATCGGCAAGACCGTGCTCGCCGCCGGCGACGTCGCGTTCGGACGCACCAGCGGCGGCATCTCGGGCGGGGTCGAGCTGGCGGGCAACGCGACCAACGTCACCGTCACGATCAAGAACGCCGACGGCGAGGTCCTCAAGACGCTCGACATGGGCGCGCAGACCGCCGGCACGCTCTACTTCGACTGGGACGGCAAGAACGGCGCGGGCGAGGATTCGGGGCCGGGCCCGTTCAAGGTCTCGGTCGACGCGAAATCCGGGGCCGACGACGTTCCCGCGGGGACGCTGGTGTGGGCTCCGGTCCAGTCGGTGTCGACCACCTCGGGCCAGATCATCCTGACCCTGCCCGGCGTGGGCGAGGTCCCCGCCAGCCAGGTCCGCCAGATCGGCTGATCCCTTCCTTCACGCGATCAACAGGAGCCTCTTCCGATGTCTTTCTACACCTCGCTCTCGGGCCTCCAGGCCGCGCAGTTCGACATGTCGACGATCTCGCACAACCTCGCCAACGTCTCGACCAACGGGTTCAAGTCGAGCAGCTCGTTCTTCGGGGACGTGATGGCGTCCAGCTTCTCGTCCGATCCGCGCACGCTGGTCGGCTCGGGCGTGGTCGCGATGGAGAACCGCCAGAACTTCGGCGAGGGTTCGCTGAAATCGACCGGATCGATGCTCGATCTGGCGATCTCGGGCGACGGCTTCTTCGCGGTGCGCTCGCCCAACGGCGGCGCGAACGTCACCTATACCCGCGACGGCGGCTTCAAGGTCGATACGACCACCCGCAACATCGTCGACTCGCAGGGCAACCTGCTCCAGGCCTATCCCGTCGACGCCAACGGCAATGTCGTCTCGACCGGTCCGCAGGGGCTGGTCGACGTCCGCCTGCCCGAAAGCAGCGGCACCGCGATCGCGACCACCAAGGTGGGGCTCGGCGTGAACCTGTCGAACACCGCGACCGCGCCGGCGGTGACGCCGTTCAACCGCACCGACCCGACCAGCTACAACAACGTCACCTCCACCCGCATCTTCGACAGCGCGGGCAACGCGATGACGATGACCACCTATTACGTCCGCGACACCGCATCGGACCTGGGCGACGGCGCGACCAACTGGAAGGCGTACAGCTTCGTCGGCGACCAGCCGCTCACCGCCGGCGGGGTCGACGGGCAGGCGATGACGTTCGATGCCACCGGCGTGATGACCGTTCCCGCTGCCCCGATCGCGTTCGACGCCTTCACCCCGGCGGGGGGCGCGGCGCAGAATCTGACGCTCGACCTGTCGGGCTCGACCTCGAACCTCGGCGTGTTCAGCGTCGCCGCGCAGACCCAGAACGGCGCGACCGTCGGTCAGCTCTCGAACCTCACGATCGGCGACGACGGCCTCATCACCGCCAGCTTCTCGAACGGCGACACGATGAACCTCGGCAAGGTGGCGATCGCGACCTTCACCGACCCGACCGGCCTCAAGCAGATGGGCGACGGGCATTGGGAGGCGACCGCCTTCTCCGGCGCGCCGTCGCTCGGCACCCCGAACGAGGGCGCCGCGGGCCGCTTGCTCACGGGTACGCTCGAAGGCTCGAACGTCGACGTGACCGAGGAGCTGGTCAACCTGATCTCGGCGCAGCGCAACTTCCAGGCGAACGCCAAGGCGCTCGATACCCAGAGCCAGATCACCCAAACGATCTTCAACATCCGTTCGTGATCTGAAGGCGGCGGGGGCGTTCCATGGACAAATTGGTCTATACGGCGGCGACGGGCCTCAAGGCGCACATGGCGGCGCAGGCGGCGATCGCGAACAACATGGCGAACGCCTCCACCACCGGCTTCCGCGCCGACCGGGTGGTGTTCGATCGCCTCTCGCTCCAGGGCGGCGGCGACGAGTTCGCCAGCCGCGCGCCGGCGGGGGCGGAAGTGCCCGATTTCGACCGCTCGCCCGGCGCGATCCAGACCACGGGGCGTCCGCTCGACGTCGCGATGCTCGCCAACGACACGTGGATGGCGGTGCAGGCGAACGACGGGACGGAAGCCTATACCCGGCGCGGCGACCTCTCGGTCTCGCCGTCCGGCACGCTCCAGACCGGCGACGGCTATCTGGTGATGGGGTCGGGCGGCCCCATCACTCTGCCGCCCTACGACAGCCTGACGATCGGCAGCGACGGCACCGTCTCGATCGTGCCGCAGGGTGACAAGTCGGGGCAGACGACCGTGATCGACACGATCAAGCTGGCCTCGACCAAGGGAAGCCAGACGGTGAAGGGGCTCGACAACCTCCTTCACGTCAAGGGCGGCGGGGCGCTGCCGCAGGACGCCAACGCCAAGATGGTCGCCGGGGCGCTCGAAGGCTCGAACGTCAACATGACCCAGGCGCTGGTCGACATGATCGAGAACCAGCGCAGCTACGAGGTGCAGGCGAACCTGCTCAAGAACGCCAAGGACATGGACGAAGGCGCCGCCTCCGTCATGCGGATGCCGGGCTGACCAACCTCGTCGCTCCGGGCGAAGTCGATGGGCATCGCCGCGGTGTCCCGCTCGACACGAACCGTGAAGTCACTGGCACGAAGATTGCTTAAACTGCCTCCGAACCGATCGAAGGATCAGCCATGACCACCGCCGCCATGCACATCGCGCGTACCGGGCTCGACGCCCAGGACATGCGGATGCGCGTCATCTCGAACAACCTGGCCAACGTGAACACGACGGGGTTCAAGCGCGATCGCGCCGCGTTCGAGACGCTGGCCTATCAGACCGTCACCTCGCCCGGCGCGCAGTCCACCCAGGAGACGCAGTACGCGACCGGGCTCAACCTCGGCACCGGCGTGCGCGTCCAGGGCACCGCGCGGATCGACACGCAGGGATCGGTCCAGCAGACCGGCAACAGCCTCGACATGATGCTCGACGGTGACGGCTATTTTCAGGTGCAGATGCCCGGCGGCGAGCTCGGCTACACCCGCGCGGGCAATTTCTCGCGCTCGCCCGAAGGGCTGCTGATCACCAACGAGGGCTATCAGGTCCAGCCTGGCATCACCATTCCGGAGGGCGCGACCGCGGTCACGATCGGGCTCGACGGCACCGTCTCCGCGACCATCCCGGGGCAGGCGGAGGCGCAGCAGCTCGGCCAGATCCAGGTCGCGTCGTTCCCCAACGGCGCGGGGCTGCTCGCGACCGGCGACAATTACCTCAAGGAGACCGCCGCCTCCGGCGCGGCGAACTTGGGCGTGCCCGGCGAGGACGGGCGCGGGCGGGTCCGCCAGGGCCAGCTCGAGGCGTCGAACGTCAACGTCGTCGAGGAGCTGGTCGACATGATCGAGACCCAGCGCGCCTACGAGGTCAATTCGAAGATGATCTCCGCCACCGACGACATGCTCAAGTACGTGAACCAGAACATCTGATGGCCAGCCGCGCTCCCAACCCTTTGTCCGGCCTGTGGGTCGAACTCGCGCTCGGCGCCGGCATCGCCGCGCTCGTCGCCGCCGCGTTCCTGCCGAGCCCGGCAAATGCCGGCCTGCTCGGTGGCAAGAAGAAGCCGGCCGAAGATTTCACCGTCGTCCGCGCGCCGATGCAGCCGGCCGCGCCGCCGCCCGCCAATGGCGGCATCTTCCAGGCGGATCAGGGCTATGCCGCTCTTTACGAAGGCTGGCGCGCCAAGAAGGTCGGCGATCCGCTGACGATCGTGCTGGTCGAGCGCACCGCGGCCTCCAAATCGGCGGGCTCCAAGCTCGATTCGGGCGGCGGCTTCGGGATCACTCCGCCGACGACCGGCGCGCTCAGCCTGTTCAGCGGCACCGATGCGAGCATGAGCGGCACCCGCAACTTCAACGGCCAGGGCACCGCCGACCAGGCGAACAGCCTGTCGGGCGAGATCTCGGTCACGGTCGCGCAAGTCTATCCCAACGGCACGATGCTGGTGCAGGGCCAGAAGCGCGTCACGCTCAACCGCGGCGACGAGTTCGTCCAGATCAAGGGACTGGTCCGCACCGCGGACGTCGACCGGGACAACCGCATCCTTTCGACCCGCGTCGCCGACGCCCAGATCGCCTATACCGGCAAGGGCGACGTCGCCCGCGCCAGCCGCCAGGGCTGGCTGTCCCGCTTCTTCCAGGTGGTGAGCCCGTTCTGATGACGAGCCTGTTCTCCCTCCTCCGTTCGTTCCGAACGACGTCGAGGACCCCGTCTACTCAGCCCGCCCACGTGTCTCGACTTCGCTCGACACGAACGGGGTGGGGAATCGCCGTTCTTGCCGCCATGCTGCTCGCCGGGCCGGCCTACGCCGACCGGGTCAAGGACCTCGGCGCGTTTCAGGGCATCCGCTCGAACCAGCTGACCGGCTACGGCGTGGTCGTGGGTCTGCCGGGCACCGGCGACGACAACCTCGAATATACGATCCAGTCGATGAAGGCGGTCGCCTCGCGCTTCGGCCTCCAGCTGCCGTCGAGCGTCAACCCGGGGCTGAAGAACGCCGCCGTGGTGATGATCACCGCCGAGCTGCCGCCCTTCGCCAAGCCCGGCCAGCGCGTCGACATCACCGTCGCCTCGATGGGGAAGGCCAAGTCGCTGCGCGGCGGCTCGCTCGTCATGACGCCGCTGCTCGGCGCCGACGGCCAGATCTACGCGATGGCGCAGGGCAACCTCGCGGTCGGCGGCTTGGGCGCGGAGGGCAAGGACGGGTCGCAGATCGTCGTCAACGTCCCTTCGACCGGCCGCATCCCCGAAGGCGCGACGGTCGAGCGCGCGGTCGCGACCGGGTTCGAGACCACGCCGGGCCTGACCTTCAACCTCCAGCGCGCGGACTTCACCACCGCGCAGAGCGTCGCCGCCGCGATCAACCAGCGGCTCGGCTTCGGCACCGCGATCGCGACCGACGGCGCCTCGGTCCAGATCCGCGCGCCGCAGGGGGCGGACGTGCGGGCGGCGCTGATGTCGACGATCGAGAACCTCGACGTGACCAGCGCCGAGCCCCCCGCCAAGGTGATCGTCAACGCGCGCACCGGCACCGTCGTCATCAACTCCGCGGTCCGCGTCGGCCCGGCGGCGGTGACCCACGGCAAGCTCACCGTCCGCATCGACGAGAGCCAGCGCATCAGCCAGCCGCAGCCGTTCAGCCAGGGCCAGACCGCGGTCGAGCAGAAGAGCGGCGTCGCGGTCGAGGAGGAGCACAAGCCGATGTTCCTGATCAATCCCGGCCCCAAGCTCGCCGACATCGTCAAGGCGGTGAATGCGATCGGCGCGTCGCCGGCCGATCTGGTGGCGATCCTGGAAGCGCTCAAGGAAGCCGGCGCGCTGCGCGCCGAGCTGATCGTGCTGTGAGCGATCTGCCGCAGATCAGCGGCGCGACCGGGCTCGATACCGGGCTCGCGCGGACCGCGACGGCCGCCAACCTCAAGAAGGCGGGCCAGCAGTTCGAGACCGCGTTCACCGGGATGATGCTCAAGTCGATGCGGCAGGCCAAGCTTGCCGATCCGCTGTTCGACTCGAAGGCGCTCGACACCTTCCGCGACATGCAGGACCAGAAGCTTGTCCAGCAGATGGCCGAGCACACCCCGATCGGGATCGGCAAGGCGATGACCGATTTCCTGTCGCGCGGCCTCCAATCCACACCCGATGTTAACCAGGGCGGCCCCACCGGCTAGTCGATGAGCGACCTCCTCTCCATCGGCGCCTCGGGCGTGCGCGCGTATCAGATCGCGCTGACGACGGTGTCGGAGAACATCGCGAACGCCGGCAACCTCGGCTTCACGCGCCGCGCGGCCGGGATCGCCGAGCTGATCGTGCCGGGCTCGAGCTACGCGACCGGCATGGGCGCGATGGTCACCGGCGTCTGGCGCGCGGGCGACGCGCAACGCAGCGCTGCGGTCCGGACCGCATCGAGCGACCTCGCGCGGACCCAGGTCGGCGCGACGTGGCTCCAGGGCGTCCAGTCGGGGCTGACCGGCAACGATCTGCTCGCGCGGATCACCGGCTTCTTCAATTCCGCGCAGGCGCTCGCCGCCGATCCGACGTCGACCGCGGCGCGCGCGGTGATGCTCGAAAGCGCGTCTTCGGCCGCGGCGTCGTTCAAGGCGTCGGGCGAGGCGCTGGCGACCGCGACCGGCGACCTCGATGCGACCGCCACGTCGGCGACCACGACGCTCAACGCGCTCGGCGCCTCGCTCGCCAAGATCAACGACGCGCTCGGTTCGACCCAGCCCGGGACCGCCGCCGCCGCGGGGCTCGCCGACCAGCGCGATGCCGTGCTCGAACAGATGAGCGCGCTGTCGGATCTCGACACACAGTTCGACGCGGCGGGCCGCGCGACCGTCAAGCTCGGCGGCGCGGGCGGGCCGACCTTCGTCTCGGGCGCGACGGCGGGCACGATCGGCTATGCGCGCAATGCCGACGGCGCGGTCTCGTTCGCGGTCCACCGGGCGGGGGAGACCGCCTTCGTCTCGCTCAACGGTGGCGCGCTCGCCGGCGTCGCCGACGGGGCCGTCAAGCTGGCCGACGCGACCAAATCACTGAACGCGCTCGCGACCGATTTCGCGAACAAGGTCAACGCGGTCCAGGCGCAGGGCGAAGATGCGAACGGCCAGCCGGGCCAGCCGATCTTCACGATCGGCACGCCGCCGACCAGCCTGACCGTAGCGATGACCGATCCGAACGGCATCGCCGCCGCCTCCCCGGGCGAGGGCAGCCGCGGCAACGGCAACCTTGCCGCGCTGGCGTCGCTGCGTCAGAGCGGGGGCTTCGAGACGCGGCTGACCGGGCTCGTCGCCGCCAACGCCGCGGCGATCCAGAGCCGCGCCACCGTCGCCAGCGCGCAGGGCACGATCCGCGACAATGCCGTCGCCGCGCGCGATGCGGTGTCGGGGGTCAATCTCGACAATGAGGCGGTCGATCTGATGCGGTTCCAGCAGGCGTATCAGGCGTCGAGCCGCGTGATCCAGGTCGCGCGCGAGACCTTCCAGTCGATCCTGGAGATCCAGTGATGGACTACGGCTTCTCCACCAGCCTCTTCTACGGGCGCTCCAACTCGCAGATGTCGTCGCTGACGTCGTCGGCGAACCGGCTGTACGAAGAACTGTCGACCAACAAGCGCATCCTTTCGCCCTCCGACGACAGCGCCGCCTGGGCGAAGCTCCAGGGGCTGGTGCAGGCCAAGGCGAACGCCGGGGTCGACAGCGCCAACGTCACGCTCGCGCAGGGGCTGCTCGGCCAGGCCGACTCGACGCTCAGCGCGATCCGCGATCAGTTGCAGAGCGCGTCCGACCTCGCGGTCCAGGCGGGCGACGGCACGCTCAGCGCCGACGCGAAGACGGCGATCGCCGGCCAGCTCCAGGGCATCCTCGACTCGATCGTCTCGCTCGCCAACACCAAGGACGCGCGCGGTCAGCCGATGTTCGGCGGCGCGGACGACGGCGCGGCGGTGACGCTCGCCGACGGCAAGCTGACCTTCGCGCAAGGCACCGCAGGGGCGATCCCGATCGGCGACGGCCAGACCGTCCACACGACGCTCAACGCCAGCGGCTTCCTGAATTCCGACGCGGGCGACGTCGCCAGCGTGCTCACCGGCATGATCGATGCGCTCAACAGCGGCGACGCGCTGCCCGAAGGGTCGGCCGACGCGCTCAAGTCGATCACCGACCAGACCACCGCCGCCCAGTCCTCGCTCGGCGCGCGCGCGGCGCGGGTCGATCTCGTCGCCGCGCAGCAGACGAATGCGGCGGTCGACCGCGAGGCGGCGCGCTCCAGCCTCGAGGACGTCGACGTGAGCCAGGCGATCACCGATCTCCAGAAGACAATGACCGTCCTCCAGGCGACGCAGGCGAGCTTCGCCAAGCTCTCGAACCTGTCGCTGTTCGACTACCTGCGCTGAGGCGCGGTTAACGACTCGGTTACCCGACAGGGTTAATCCGAAAGGCGCAACTGGGGAAAAGCATGTTCGCCGCCATCGGCCTCGTCGTCCTGCTCGTGATGGTGTTCGGGGGCTTCGCCATCACCGGCGGCGCGCTCGGCCCGGTGATGGAGGCGATCCCGCACGAGATGCTCATCATCGGCGGCGCCGCCGCGGGCGCGCTCATCATCGGCAATTCCGGCAAGGAGTTGAAGGCGATGGGCGGCGGCCTGATGAAGGTGTTTAAGGGGCCCAAGTACAAGAAGCAGGACTATCTCGACGTCATCTTTCTCGTCTCCAAGCTGATGAAGATGCTGCGGATGGAAGGGCCGATCGCGCTCGAGCCGCATGTCGAGGATCCCAAATCCTCCGCCGTCTTCGCCGAATATCCGCGCCTCCTCGCCGACCAGACCCTCGTCAACCTGATCGCCGACACGTTGCGCCTCGTCGTCGTCTCGTCGGGCACGCTCGACGTCCACGCGGTGGAGGAGGTGATGGACAACACCATCAAGACCCACCATCACGAGGTCGAGGGCCCGCACACGACGCTGACCTCGCTCGCGGATGCGCTGCCCGCGCTCGGCATCGTCGCCGCGGTGCTGGGCGTGGTCAAGACGATGGGCTCGATCGACAAGCCGCCGACGATCCTGGGCGGGATGATCGGCTCGGCGCTGGTCGGCACCTTCATGGGGGTGCTGCTCGCCTACGGCATGGTCGCCCCGCTCGCCTCGCGACTGAAGCAGGTGATCGACGCCGACGGCGCGATCTACCACGTGGTCAAGCAGATCATCATCGCCTCGCTCCACGGCCACCCGCAGCCCCTCGTGATCGAGGCGGCACGCTCGGGGATCGCGCACAAGAACCAGCCCGGCTTCGCCGAGGTGTTCGACGGACTCCGGGGCAAATGATGGTTGATCGGCTCACGCCGACGGGCTGGTGCCGCCCCGCGCCGAGAGGCGCCGCATAATGGCGGCCAGAGCGCCCCACGGCTCGAACCAGCCGCCCAGGATCATCTACAAGAAGATCTACATCGAAGGGCACGGCGGCCATCACGGCGGCGCGTGGAAGGTGGCGTACGCCGATTTCGTCACCGCGATGATGGCGTTCTTCCTGCTCCTGTGGCTCCTGGGCGCGACGACGGAGAAGCAGCGCAAGGGCATCGCCGACTATTTCGCCCCGACCCTGCTCGACACCCGCACGCAAGGGATCGGCGGCAACGGCCCGATGGGGGGCGAGTCGATCACGAGCACCAACAAGCTCGGGCCGAAGGCGTCGTCGTCGATCATCCAGTCGATCGCGATGCCGACCGACGGGACCGGCGGCGAGAAGGCGGGATCGGGCGACAAGGGCTCGCTACGGAGCGCCAGCGCGATCGCCGCCGAGGACAAGAAGACGTTCGAGGCGATGCGCCGCAGGGTGACGGCCGAGATCGCCGGCTCGAAGGAATTGCGCAAGCTCGCCAGCCACATCCGCTTCGTCATGACGAGCGAGGGGCTGCGGATCGACCTGGTCGACAATGCCGATTATTCGATGTTCGCGCTCGGGACCACGGCGCTCGAACCCGAGGCGTCCGACCTGATCGGGCTCGTCGCGCGATCGGTCGGCGAGACCCGCAACCCGGTGATGATCCGCGGCCACACCGACAGCGTACCCTACGGCGATCCGCGTGCGATGAACAACTGGATGCTCTCGTCGGGGCGCGCCGAGGCGACCCGGCGGCGGCTGGCGCTGGGCGGTATCCCCGAGCCGCGCTTCAGCCGGATCGAGGGCGTCGCCGACCGCGAGCCGCTGGTTACCGACGACCCCGCCGATCCGCGCAACCGCCGGGTCGCGATCACGCTCCTGTACCGCCAAGCCCGCTTCGGGCAGTAGCTGCGACCAATTCGCCACACCGTGAGACGAAGCGGCATTCGCGCCGCTTGGCGCGGCCGGTAAAGGACTGTAGTGGCGCTGGCTTCTCCCGGGGGGGATTGGGTGGGGTTGGTGATTCCGTCGAACGGACGAGCGCGGATCGGCGCTGCGTTGAGGCTATCGGCAGGCACGACGCTGATCGGTGTCGCCGTCGCCGGCGCGGCGCAGCAGATGCCCGTGGGCTCGCCGCTTTCGTCGGCCCAGGCGCCGCGGCAGGCGCCGAGGCCCGTCGCGCCCAAGCCCGCCGCTCCGTCCGCGGCGTCTCCCGCCACCGCCAACGCCGCCGGTCTGCTGCCGAGCCACAGCGGCGATCCCATGGCGATCAAGGCCCAGGACGATCCGCTGCTGCGGCTGGCGCAGGAGACCTCGCCGCTTCCGCTGTTCCGCCAGATCATCGCCGAGACGATCGCGCGCGACCCGCAGGGCGCCGAGGCCGAGGCGTCGCGCGACGAAGCGGGCGCGGCCGTTGCCGAGGCCAAGGCCGCCTATGTTCCCAGCATCGATCTGTCGGTCAGCAGCTACCGCGTGATCAGCCGCAACTTCGGGAACAGCCCGGAGAACGTGATCGAGGCAGCCCGTCCGAACCGGCGGACCGACCAGCTGATCACGATCGACCAGCTCCTGCTCGACGGCGGCGCGGCGAATGCGCGGATCGGGGCGGCGCGCGCACGGCTGAAGAGCGCCGACCTCGACGTCGAAAGCTCCGCCGATCGCACCGCGCTCGAGACCGTCTCCGCCTGGTACGACGTCTTCACCTACCATTCGCTGGTCGACATCGCGGTCGCCTTCGCCGCCAGCCAGCGCGAGCTGCGCGAGATGGTCGGCGAACGGATCAAGCGCGGGGTCTCGGCGCCCGCCGACATCGCGCGAGTCGACAGCTACATCGCTTCCGCGGACACGCGGCTGGCGCGGTTCCGTCGGCAGGCGCAGCAGGCCGATGCCCGGTTCGAGGCGCTGACCGGCCGCGCCCCGCCCGCAGGCCTCGCCCGTGCGCCGTTCGGAGGCGTGCCGCAGAGCCGCGATCTCGCCGCGATGCGCGCGATCGAGACCCCGGCGGTCCGCTCGGCCCGCGCCGCCGCCGACGCCTCGCGCCGCGACGCGCGCGCCGCGCACGCCGACATGGCCCCCAGCCTGTCGATCGGCATGGATGCCGGACGCTACGGGATCTACGAAACGCCGCGCGACTATGACGTGCGTGCGCGCCTCACGATCCGCCAACGGCTGTTCGGCGGCATCCCCGAGCGCGCGAAGCAGGCCGATGCGCGCGCGCGCTCGACCACGGCACGAGCCGACCGCGTCTCGAGCGACGCGCAGCGCGACGCCGAGATCGCCTGGACCGACGTCCAGGCGCTTCAGGACCAGCTGACCGCGACCGAGGCGACCTATCTCGCCAGCCGCCGCTCGCGCGACGCGATCGCCGAGCGCTTCCGCGTCTCGACCGGCGAGCTGTTCGACGTGATCTCGGCCGAGGACAATTATTTCGAGACCGCGGCGTCGTACCTGCAGGCGGTCACCGAACTCGACGCGGCGCGCTACGTCCTGCTGTCGCGGACCAACACCCTGCTCTCCACCCTCGGCCTGTCGGGGGCGACCGCCGCGCCCGACACGATCAAGAACGCCGACAAGCCCGTGATAGGACCCCAGGAATGAGCGACCACACGCTCGTCGCCGATCCCAAGCCGCGGTTCGCGCCGTGGCTGTTCGAGCCGATGGCGGCCAACAAGTCGACCTACATGAAGGTCGCGATGGCCGCGGTGCTGATCAACCTGTTCGCGCTGGTCACCTCGCTGTTCTCGATGGTGATCTACGACCGGGTCGTCCCGAACAACGCAATGGCGTCGCTGACCGCGCTGTCGATCGGCTTCGCGGTCGTCGTGATCTTCGACTTCGTGCTGAAGACGCTGCGCGCCTATTTCGTCGACATCGCCGGGGCCGACATCGACCACAAGATCGGCGAGCAGGTGTTCGCGAAGATCCTGTCGATGCGGCTCGAGCTCAAGCGCGGGTCGACCGGGGCGCTCGCCGGGCTGATGCGCGAGCTGGAGGCGCTGCGCGACTTCTTCGCCTCGGCGACCGTCTCGACGCTCGTCGACCTGCCGTTCCTGCTGCTGACCGTGCTCGTCATCTGGGCGATCGGCGGCAAGGTGGTGATCGTGCTGTTCGTGATCATCCCGCTGGTGCTGCTCGCGGGCTGGGCGACCAATCCCGCGCTCGAACGGCTGTCGGCGCGCTCGATGCGTGAAGGTCTGTCGAAGCAGTCGGTGCTCGTGGAGGCGATCGGCGGGCTGGAGACGGTCAAGGCGTCGGGCGCGGGCGACCTGCTCACCGCGCGCTGGCTCGACGCGGTGCGTCAGCAGTCGGACTCGTCGCTTCGCCAGCGCATGGTGTCGTCGCTGGCGATCAACGTCGCCGGCTCGGCGTCGACCATCAGTTATGCGGCGATGGTGATCGTGGGCGTCAATCTGATCGCCGCGCGGGAGCTGACCACCGGCGGGCTGATCGCCTGCTCGCTGCTCTCGGGTCGCGCGATCGCGCCGCTCGCGCAGATTTCGCAGCTGTTGACCCGGCTGTCGGCGACCCGCACCGCCTACAAGCAGATCAACGCGATGATGATCCAGCCGAGCGAGGGCCCGGTCGGCGAGGCGCTAGAGATCGGCACGCTCAAGGGACGGATCGAGTTCCGCAACGTCAGCTTCCGCTATCCGGGGGCAAGCGAGAATGCGCTGAACGGCATCTCGTTCGTGATCGAGCCCGGCGAGCGGATCGGGCTGCTCGGGCGGGTCGGCTCGGGCAAGTCGACCATCACGCGACTGATCCTGGGCCTCTATCCGCCGGGCGACGGGCTGGTGCTGATCGACGGCAACGAGATCCGCCAGCTCGATCCGGCCGCGCTCCGTCGTCGGGTCGGCACCGCGATGCAGGACAGCGTCCTGATCTCCGGCAGCGTCCGTGACAACATCACGCTCGGCCGCAGGACCGTCGACGATGCGGAGATGCTGCGCGCCGCCGAGCTCAGCGGCACTCATCAGTTCATGGGGCAGATCGCCAACGGCTACGACCTCCGCCTCGCCGACCGCGGCGAGGGGCTGTCGGGCGGGCAGCGCCAGTCGATCGCGATCGCCCGCGCGCTCGCCGGCAAGCCGCAGCTTCTCGTGTTCGACGAACCATCCTCGGCGATGGACACCCAGACCGAAAGCGCGCTGATCGAACGCCTCAGCCGCGAGATCCAGGGCCGCACCTTCGTGCTCGTCACCCACCGCCCGTCGCTGCTTGCGCTGGTGCAGCGGGTGATGGTGCTCGACGGCGGTCGGATCATGGCCGACGGCCCGCGCGACGCCGTGCTGCAGCAGCTGACCCGACCCAAGGTGGCCTGATCCGATGACCGACACCCAAGCCTCCGTCCTCGACCCGATCGGGTTGAAGGAACCCGAACACGGGCTCGAGTCGCTCACCGACCACATCAAGCCGCGGCAGGCGTCGACGATCCTGCTCTACGTGATCGTCAGCTTCTTCGTCGCCTTCATCATCTGGGCGAACTGGGCGCGGATCGACCGGACGGTCCGCGGCACCGGCAAGGTGATCGCCAGCTCCTCGCTCCAGACCGTCTCGAACCTCGAGGGCGGGGTGGTGAAGAAGATCCTGGTCCGCACCGGCCAGGTCGTGCGCCAGGGAGAGGTGCTCGTCCTCCTCGACCCGACCGCGTCGGGCTCGGAGCTGGGTTCGGGCGAGGCGCAGACCGGCGCCCTCCAGGCGAAGATCGCCCGGCTCCGCGCCGAGGTCCTGGGGCGCGAGCCGGTCTATCCCGCCGCCACCAACCCAGCCATCGCCCAGCAGATCGAGATCGAGCGTTCGCTCCACGCCGCCCGGATGCAGGAACTGGCGGCGATCACCGGCGCGAACGCGGCGCGCAGCGTTCAGGCGCAGCGCGCGGTGGCCGAGGCGCAGTCGAGCTACGCCGCCAAGACCAGCGCCGCGCAGCAGCGGACGAGCGATCTCGAATCGATCCGTCCGCTCGCGGCCAAGGGCATCGAATCGCAGATGACGCTCCACCAGGCGGAGAGCGCGGCGATCGTCGCCCAGAACGAGGCGGCGGGCGCCGCCGAGACGATCGCCCGCGCCCGCGCCGGCGTGGCGGAGGCGCAAGCGGGCATCGCCCAGGCTCGGCAGGACTGGCGCGCCAAGGCCGCCGACGAACTCGCCCAGGCGCAGGCGGAGCTCGCGGCCCGGTCGAGCGCGCTGCCGGCGTTGCAGATCCGGCTGGCCCGGACCACCGTCCGCGCGCCGATGACCGGCCGGATCAACCGCGTGCTGGTGACCACCGTCGGCGCCGCGGTCTCGCCGGGCGCGCCGATCGTCGAGATCTCGCCGTCGCGCGACACGTTGCTGGTCGAGGGCCACATCCGCACGCAGGATATCGCCCGCGTCCGCATCGGCCAGCGCGCGCGCGTCAACATCACCGCGTATGACAGCTCGGTCTATGGTTCGATGTTCGGCAAGGTCGAATCGATGTCGCCCGACGCGGTGACCGACGAGCGGGCGGGGCCGCAGCAGGAACCGTATTACATCGTCCGCGTCCGCACCAACGAGAAGGGATTGCGCGATCCGAACGGCAAGCTGCTCCCGATCGGCCCGGGCATGACCGCCGAGGTCAACCTGCTCGGCGATCCGCGCACCGTGATGCAGTACATCCTGACCCCGATCACCCGCCTCAAGGAGACCGCGTTCAGCGAGTGAGGCTCGCTCCCGCGAGGGCGGGAGCCCAGAGTGTCCAGCGATCCGGCTGGTGGCCCTGGCTCCCCGCCCTCGCGGGGACACGCCTACTCCAGCGCGAGCAGCGCGAAGGTGGCGAGCCAGTGTTCGCCCATATAATCGTCGGCGAGGTGCGGCAGCGCCGCGGCGACGTGGCGGTCGGCGATTGCGCGAGCGCGCTCCGGATCGGGGGTCGCGGCCGCGATCGTCCGCCACGCCCAGGCGCGCGACAGGTTGAGCCCGTCGAGATGCGCGAGCCGACCGTCGCTGCGATCGGTGACGACCGCCGGCTTGCCGAGGCAACCGACCGCGAACGGATCGGGGAGGAAGCGCGCCAGCCACGCGCCGAACGCCGTCCCGAGCACCGCGCGCATCAGCACCGCTTCGCACAGGGTCGCCGAGAGGAAGTCCTCGCCCGAGGGCTCCAGCGGCCGTACGTCGTCGTCGTCGCCGAACCAGCCGCGCGCTCGCGCTGCGATCAGCGCCGCCAGCGCCGGATCGAACGCGCGCGCCCAGTCGAGCGCATGAACCAGCGCGAAGGCGGTGTTGTCGTGCTTGCCGCTGCGCACCGGGTAGGGGAGCTTGGGCAGATAATCGGCGAAGCGCCGCGCGATCTCGCGCGCCAGCGGTTCGAACGCGGCCGCCCACGGCTCGGGCCGGAGCGCAAGCTCAGCGTGAAGCGCGAGCAGCCAGCCCCAGCCATACGGCCGCTCGAAGCTTGCCGTGTAGGGCCGCGCCAGCGTCGCCAGTTCTCCGGCGACCGTCTCCGCCGTGAACGTCGCGTCCGCCCGCATCGCCACCTCCGCCGCGAATGGCGCATCGGGGAACAGCCGCGCGAGGCGCGCGACCTGCCACCAGCCGTGGACGCAGCTGTGCCAGTCGAAGCTGCCGTGAAAGATCGGATGGAGCGCCGACGGTCGGGCGAGGTCACCTGGGCCGGTGAGAACCTGATCGAGCTTGTACGGCCATTCGCGCCCGAGGTGCCCGAGCGTCAGCGTGGCGAAGCGCGTCGCGAGATCGGCGTCCAGCCTCACGCTCGCCCGAACCCGCCGCCGCCCGGCGTCTCGATCACGAACACGTCGCCCGCACGAAGCTCCGCGCGTCCGGTCGAGCCCAGCGGTTCGCGGCCGCCGTCCGCCCGCTCGACCCACGCCGCGCCGACCTCGCCCGGCATCCCGCCGCCGGCGCCGAACGGCGGCACCCGCCTGCGGTTCGCGAGGATGTTCGCCGTCATGTCCGCCAGGAACCGCACCCGCCGCGTCGCGCCGGCGCCGCCGCGATGCGCGCCTATCCCCCCGGAGCCGCGGCGAATGCCGAACTCCTCGAGCAGCACCGGGAAGCGGGTCTCCAGCACCTCGGGATCGGTCAGCCGGCTGTTGGTCATGTGCGTCTGGATCGCATCCTCGCCGTCGAACCCCGCGCCCGCGCCCGCGCCGCCCGCGATCGTCTCGTAATACTGACGGGAGGCATCGCCGAACGTGAAGTTGTTCATCGTCCCCTGGCTCGCCGCGACCACGCCGAGCGCGCCGAACAGCGCGTCGGTGACGACCTGGCTGGTCTCGACGTTCCCCGCCACCACGGCCGCCGGATACCGCGGGGCCAGCATCGAGCCCTCGGGTACGACGATCGTCACCGGCCGCAGGCAGCCGTCGTTGAGCGGGGCGTCGCCGCCGATCAGCGTCCGCACGACGTAGAGCACCGCCGCGCGCACGATCGCGGTCGGCGCGTTGAAGTTGTTCGGGCGCTGTCCGCTCGTGCCCGTGAAGTCGACCCTCAGCGCGTCGCCCGCGACCCGCAGCGTCACGCGCACCACCGCGCCGTCGTCCATCTCGTACGCGAACGCGCCGTCCGAAAGCGTCGCGATCCGCCGCCGCACCGCCTGGGCGGCATGGTGCTGGACATGTTCCATGTAGGCGGAGACGACCTCCGCCCCATAGTCGCTCGCGATCCGCCGCAATCCCGTCGCGCCGCGCGCGCAGGCGGCAAGTTGGGCCGACAGGTCGGCGATGTTCTGGTCGATGTCGCGCGCCGGGTGCGGGCCCGAAGCGAACACCGTCCGCAACTCCGCCTCTAGGAAGCGCCCCTGGTCGACCACCAGCACGTCGTCGAGCAGCACCCCTTCCTCCTCAACCGAGCGGCTGTCGGCGGGCATCGACCCTGGCGTCGTTCCCCCGACATCGGCATGATGTCCCCGCGCGGCGACGAACCAGGCCGGGGCAGGGTCGTCTTCGTTCGCGAAGACCGGGACGATCACGGTGACGTCGGGCAGGTGCGTCCCGCCGCGATAGGGGTTGTTCAGCGCATAGGCGTCGCCCGCGCGGATGCCCCGCGCGCTCCCGCCGCGAGACGCCAGCACCGCGCGGATGCTGTCGCCCATCGAGCCGAGATGGACCGGGATGTGCGGCGCGTTCGCGACCAAGCTCCCGCCCGCATCGAACACCGCGCACGAGAAGTCGAGCCGCTCGCGGATGTTGACCGACATCGCCGACCGCTGGAGCGCCGCCCCCATCTCCTCGGCGACGCCCATGAACAGCCCGGCGAAGATCGCGAGCCGCGTGGGGTCTGGTGCCCCGACGTCGCTTGGCACGACCGGGAGAGGAAGGGCGTCGCGATCCTCCGTTCGTCCCGAGCGAAGTCGAGGAACCTCGCGCTCCAGGATCAGGTTCCCCAAGCGATCGACCGTCGCCTGCCAGCCGGCCTCCACCACCGTCGTCGACACAGGATCGACGATCAGCGCCGGCCCCGCGACCTCATGCCCCGCGGGCAGTCCGTCCCGTGCGTGAACGACCGCGTCGCGCCACTCGCCCGCCATGTACACCGGCACCGTCGCCAGCGGAGCCGCGGCCACCTCCGGCAGCACCGGCCCGACATCCTCGACCCCCGACCGCGCGATCGCCTCGACCGACACCCGGTCAACCACCAGCGGCGCGTCGGCGCGGTAGCCGAACTGCGCGCGGTGCTCGCGATCGAACGCCGCCGTCATCGCCGCCACGGAGTCCGGAGCCACCGCGATCGTATGCTCGGTCGCGCCGCGGCGCAGCTCCAGCCGCACCGCCAGGTGATCCGCCGCCACGCCCTGTTCCGCCAGCGCCGCCCGCGCCGCCTCGCTCAGCCGCGCCACTGCGGCGTCGATCGCCCGGTGGTCTCCGATCGCGACGCCGCACGTCTCCTCGCGCAGCACCCGCCGGTCGGCCAGCCCCATCCCGTAGGCGGAGAGCACGCCGGCGAGCGGATGGATCATCACCCGCGCCATCCCCAGCGCGTCGGCGACCAGGCAAGCATGCTGCCCGCCCGCACCGCCGAAGCAGGCGAGCGTGTACTTCGCCACGTCATGCCCGCGCGCGACCGAGATCGTCCGGATCGCATTCGCCATGTTCGCCACCGCCACCGCGACGAACCCTTCCGCGGCCTCGTGCGGATCGAGCGCCAGCTCGGTGAACCGCGCCCGCACCGCTTCGGCATCGAGCGGCTCGTCCCCATTCGGTCCGAACAGCGCCGGGAACAGCTCGGGCCGGAGCTTCCCCAGCAGCACGTTGCAATCGGTGACGGTCAGCGGACCGCCGCGGCGGTAGCAGGCCGGGCCGGGCGTCGCCCCCGCGCTCTCCGGCCCGACCAGGAGCGCACCGCCCTCGTGGCGGCAGATCGATCCGCCCCCCGCCGCGACCGTGTGGATCCGCAGCATCGGCGCGCGCAGCCGCACCCCCGCGACCCGCGTCTCGCTGTCGCGCTCGAACGCGCCGGAATGGTGCGACACGTCGGTCGAGGTGCCGCCCATGTCGAAGCCGATGACCCGGTCGAACCCCGCCGCCCGCGCGGTCGCCGCCATCCCGACGATCCCGCCCGCAGGCCCCGACAGCACCGCATCCTTGCCGCGGAACGCGCCGCCCGAGACCAGCCCGCCCGACGACTGCATGAACA
Organism: Sphingomonas sp. SP6; assembly: GCF_058313435.1. Classification (NCBI taxonomy): domain Bacteria; kingdom Pseudomonadati; phylum Pseudomonadota; class Alphaproteobacteria; order Sphingomonadales; family Sphingomonadaceae; genus Sphingomonas; species Sphingomonas sp. SP6. The sequence continues at coordinate 140,732 of NZ_JBZFLG010000003.1, read as the reverse complement.
GCGCCTCGCCGAGGTCGCCGGTGACGCTCCCGACATAGCGCCGCACCACCGGCGACAGATAGGCGTCCACCAGTGTCGTATCGCCGCGCCCGATCAGCTTGATCAGCGGCGCGACCTCATGGCTGACCGACACCTGCGCGAAGCCGACCTCACGCGCGATGTCCGCCAGCGCCGCCTCGTGCGCGGGGAAGCGATACCCATGCATCAGCACGATCGCGACGGCCCTCAGTCCGGCGTCATATGCCGCCACGAACCCCGCTCGCGCCCCCTCGCGATCGAGCGCGGTCAGCACCGCCCCGTCCGCCTGGACCCGCTCGTCAATCTCCACCACGCGCGCGAACAGGGGAGGGGGGCGACGCAGGTCGAGCGCGAACAGATCGGCGCGCTCCTGATACCCGATCGTCAGCGCGTCGCCAAAGCCGCGGGTGATCGCGAGCAGTGTCGGTTCGCCCTTGCGTTCGAGCAGCGCGTTGGTCGCGACGGTGGTCCCGATCCGCACTTCTAGGTCGGCCGGGATCGTCCCCGCGATCCGCCGCACCGCTTCGACCGCGGCGTCGGTATAAGCGGGGTCCTCGGACAGCAGCTTGGCGGTGTGGACCGCGCCATCGGGCGCACGCGCCACGACATCGGTGAAGGTGCCGCCGCGATCGATCCAGAACCGCCAGGTCATGGCGCGCGGCTTAGTGGGGGTGTGCCAAGAGGGAAAGCGGCCGGACGGAAAGCGCCCGATAGAGGACCCACTGCCGCCGCGCTAACGAGCGCGGCAAGGGTGAGAGATGAGCGATCCGACATGATATGCGAAGTGGCGGCGCGACCACCCACACTCAGTTATCTGTGACCATCGATGATGAGCTCAAACGCAATCATTCGGGCGCCCAGGTCACCGGGCTTGCGACACCACCTCCATGATGATGGTGAGCAGGCGGGGCTCAGCCGTCACGGCGGGTGTAAACTTGGTGTCTGGGTCCACTTGCCCGATGGCGCAGAGATTCAACGGGCGACCCTCAAATTCTGTAACGACGTCGCTTGTGCAGCCGCCCATGGCGCCGCTCGGCGTGATAGTGACGGTCGATCTCGCCAGCACTCTCTTGATCGCGCCTGCGGGAACAGGATCTGCGACCGGCGCGCCGGTCGATGCTTGCTTGATCATGCGCATCTCCACCCAGGACAGCCCGCTCAGCGGGCGCATGACCAGATGGCCGAGCATGCGAGGATCACCAAACAAAGTGCAGCCGCCGAATTCGGCAGCGGCTTCTGCGGGAACGGCCGTGCAGGATACGACCCTGCCCGCAGAATCAAGCTCGCTCCGCACGCGAATGACTTAGCTAGCGACAGCCTCTGGCTCGTTGTCGATCGCCCAGGCGATTCGGGCCTCGAAATCTCCACGGACCGGCTCTCCGAACGGTCCGCGTGCCGGTTTGAAGCGCGCGCGAGTTAACATCAGGTCGCAAGTGACGTTGTCCAACTCTGTCGAGCCGGACGATTGCGACACCACACACCCATCGGGTTTGCCGGTGGTATCCACGCGCAACCGAAAGCCGACGCGGCCGGTGACACCTTGTCGAATTGCCCCCGGCGGGTAATCGGAGGCCCCGACGAGCGAACCGATCGGAGAGACCGGCTCCGGTGCGGAAGATGCCACCGCGGCGGCAGCAAATAGAACGAGCATGATCAGGTGCGTCCGAGCGATTTATCTTGTGAGAACACCTACATGGCGGATGGGCGCGCCGCCATTGGAACATCCGCAAATCGCGAGCTATCGTCCGATGGGCTGACAAGATGGGAGACGCCGACGCACCTCCGTCGAACTGCATCCAGCGATGTTGAAAGAGCCGTGATGGAATCGTTCCGTGCGGTCCATCGCCCGGGCTTGCGCCTGTGGGAGCTGCCGCCTCGTCGTCAGATGCGGCGAACGCTCACCGAAGGTCCTGGACTCCGCGTGTTCGCGGAACCTCCTCGACACCCACCGCTCGCAAACTCTCCGCAACCGGATCGGCGCCTCCATCCGTCTCCCGCGCCGCGCCGCGCTACGCCACCTCGTCCGCATCCAGCCCGTAAGCGGTGTGCAGCACCCGCACCGCAAGTTCGGTCTCGTCCTCGTGGATCAGCACGCTGACCTTGATCTCGCTGGTCGAGATCGCCTGGATGTTGATCCCGCGCGCGCCGAGCGTGGTGAACATGGTCGAGGCGACGCCGGCGTGGCTCTTCATCCCCACGCCGACGACCGAGACCTTGGCGACGCGGGTGTCGTGGACCAGTTCCGCAAAGCCGATCGCCTCGCGCGCCTGGTTGAGCGCCTCGATCGAGCGCGCGAGGTCGGCGGCGGGGACGGTGAAGGTCACATCGGTCGCCGACGCGCTCGCGCTGCGATGCGCGATGTTCTGGATGATCATGTCGACGTTGATGTTGGCGTTCGCCAGCGGCTCGAAGATCGCCGCGACCGATCCGGGCTTGTCCGGCACCGCGGTCAGCGTGATTTTCGCTTCGTTCTTGTCGTGCGCGATGCCGGTGATGAGCTGGCGTTCCACGTCGTCTACCTCCTCTTCGCCGACGATCATCGTGCCGGGCAATGCATCCGCCATTGGCGCGTCCGGTCCCGTGAACGAGGACAGCACCTGGACGCGGACCTTCTCCTTCATCGCGAGGCCCACCGAGCGGGTCTGGAGCACCTTCGCCCCCACGCTCGCGAGCTCGAGCATCTCCTCGTACGTCACCTTGGCGAGTTTCCTCGCGCGCGGGACGATCCGCGGATCGGTCGTATAGACGCCGTCGACATCGGTGTAGATGTCGCAGCGATCGGCCTTCATCGCCGCCGCCACCGCGACCGCCGAGGTGTCCGAGCCACCGCGCCCCAGCGTCGTCACCCGCCCGCCGACTGCGACGCCCTGGAACCCGGGGATCACCGCGACCTCGCCTGCGGCGAGGCTCTCGTCGAGCGTGTCGGTCTCGATCGTGGCGATCCGCGCCGAGGCGTGGGCGGAGGAGGTGTTGACCGGCAGCTGCCAGCCGAGCCAGCTGCGCGCCGGTACCCCGATCGCCTGGAGCGCGATCGCGAGCAGCCCGCTCGTCACCTGCTCGCCCGCCGAGACCACCACGTCATATTCGCGCGGATCGTAGAGCGGCGACGCCTCGCGGCAGAAGCCGACCAGCCGGTCGGTCTCCCCCGCCATCGCCGAGACGACCACCGCGACCTGGTTGCCGGCGTCGACTTCGCGCTTGACCCGCGTCGCGACGCTCCTGATCCGCTCGATCCCGGCCATCGACGTGCCGCCGAATTTCATGACGATGCGGGCCACGTCTCGACTTGCCTCACGCTTTGGGGAACGGGTGTGCGCTGATAGGAGCGGCGCATGGACCACGCAACCGTAACGACCGATACCACCATCTCCGCCGAGGAGGCGCGGCGCTTCGGCGCGATGGCCGCCGACTGGTGGGATCCGAAGGGCTCGTCGGCGATGCTCCACCGGCTCAATCCGGTGCGGCTGCGCTACATCCGCGAACGGGTCGACGCGCATTGGGGCGGTGATCCGGCCGGCTTCGCGCCGCTCGCCGGCAAGCGCTCGCTCGACGTCGGCTGCGGCGCCGGGCTGCTGGCCGAGCCGCTCGCCCGGATGGGGGCGGACGTGACGGGGGTCGACGCGGCGGCGGAGACTATCGCGGTTGCACGCGCCCATGCCGAGGCGGCCGGGCTCGCGATCGACTATCGTCACGGCGGGGTCGAAGCGATCGAGGGCGCGTTCGACGTCGTCAGCTGCCTGGAGGTGATCGAGCACGTCGCCGACCGCGAGACGTTCGTGCGCGGGCTCGCCGCGCGGCTGGCGCCGGGCGGGCTGCTGGTCCTGTCGACCCCCAACCGGACGGCGCTGTCGCGTCTCGCGCTGATCACGGTCGCCGAGGGCACCGGCCGGATCCCGCGCGGCACCCACGATTGGTCGCGGTTTCTGACGCCGGCCGACCTGGCGTCGCTGCTGGTCGGCGCGGGCCTCCGGATCGTCGACACCCGCGGCCTGACGCTCGGCGCCGGCGGCTTCGCGCTGGGGGACAGTATCGCGCTCGACTATTTCACGACCGCAGTGCCGGGTTAAGGACGATTGTTACGAAACGGCCATTGTCTTCGAACGGTAACTATCCTCTACTGGCCAGGCTCGTCATCGAGGGGGATCACGCCATGTCAGAACAGAACAGTCTTGCCCGCGCGACCGACATCACGCTTGCCTGGCTGGCCAGCCCCCACACCCGCGCGGACGCCGATCAGGCCGGGGCGTTGCTCGCCAGCGTCTATGCCGCGGTCGAGCAACTCGACCATCCGGAGCCGGTCGCGCCTGCCGTCCCCGAGCGGCCCGAACACAAGCCTGCCGTGGGTGCGAAGGCGTCGCTCAAGATCGTCGGCCGGATCATCTCGATGATCGACGGCAAACCCTATGCCTCGCTGATCCGCCATCTGAAGGCGCACGGGCTGACCCCGGACGAGTATCGCGCCCGGTACGGCCTGCCCCAATCCTATCCGATGGTCGCGCCCGCCTATTCGGAAACGCGCAGCAAGATCGCGCGGACGCTGGGCTTCGGCCGCGGCGAGAGACGCACCCGCGCGGCCGACGCCTGAGCGGTCTCGGCCGGGCCTGTTATCGCGGGTGCGGGGAGCCCCGTGCTATCGTAGAGGTCGATCGTGCCGTCGAGGGACCTATCCCCGCGCATGCGGGGGAGCCGACGCCAAGGCGTTCTTCGCTGACAAGATCAAGGGCCTATCCCCGCGCATGCGGGGGAGCCAAGTGGACACGCCTGTCCTTTGATCAGAAGAAGGGCCTATCCCCGCGCATGCGGGGGAGCCCGCCGAGAAGGGCACGCGAACCGACATCTTCCGGGCCTATCCCCGCGCATGCGGGGGAGCCAGGTCCGCCTCCGGGCTCTCGACCTCACAAGTGGGCCTATCCCCGCGCATGCGGGGGAGCCCGGCGCTGCCGGGCGATTACCAGCAGTATATCGGGCCTATCCCCGCGCATGCGGGGGAGCCTTCGGCGGGGTGCCGGGCGCCGACGGGACGTGAGGCCTATCCCCGCGCATGCGGGGGAGCCTGTTCACGCCCGGAGGCAGCTTGGTCCCGGTGGGGCCTATCCCCGCGCATGCGGGGGAGCCGTCTGGTCGGGATCGACCACGATGGGCTGGGTGGGCCTATCCCCGCGCATGCGGGGGAGCCTGCCCGAGCAGTTTCTGCGCCAGCTTGAGGTTGGGCCTATCCCCGCGCATGCGGGGGAGCCTCGGCGATCACGGTCGACGTCGGCGTGTCGGAGGGCCTATCCCCGCGCATGCGGGGGAGCCATCGACCAGATGCTCGACGCTTACATCGAGGAGGGCCTATCCCCGCGCATGCGGGGGAGCCCTCCACGAGCACCTGACCCTTGCGGTTGATCTGCGGCCTATCCCCGCGCATGCGGGGGAGCCCCGCCCTCACGTTCGACGCGGCGATCGAGCAGGGGCCTATCCCCGCGCATGCGGGGGAGCCTTTCGTGTTCGCGGGGTCGAGGCGTTCATAGGGGGCCTATCCCCGCGCATGCGGGGGAGCCGGATAAGGGCCGAAAGGTCCTTAGGCTTGCGCGGGCCTATCCCCGCGCATGCGGGGGAGCCCCCAAGTATTCGGGGTTGCCGTGCCGCACCTTGGGCCTATCCCCGCGCATGCGGGGGAGCCTCTGCCCTACAACGGCTTGGTTCCGTTCGACAATGTTAAAGAGCAGCCGGACTCACCCCGGTCGCGGCGGGCCGGTCGGCGCCGCCGACGCCACCAGCCCCCGCCGCACCAGCAGCACGGCGTCGTGGGACACGACCTCCTTCGGCGGCTCGCCTAGGGTCGCCAGCCCGAGCCCGCCCGAGGCGCCCGGCTGGGCCCAGCACATCACGATGCTGCCGCGCCGCAGCCGCGCGTACCATTCGGCGACGACCGCCCACACCCGCTCGCGCACGCCCGCGCTCATCCGCGGCTGCGCGTACACGCCGGGCGCCAGCTCGAGCATCGCCGAGCCCAGGAACCCGCGGTAGCGATCCTCCACGTCGCGGGTGATCACGACGGTCAGCGGCATCAGCCTTCCTCCGCCCCGCCCTTGGCGTCCGCCTCGCCCGTGAGCGCCGCGCCGGGCGCGAGCAGCGTTTTGATCCGGTCGATCATGCCCGGAATGACCTCACGCTGGCGGAACAGCAGCGCCGCGCGCTTCCTCACCAGCCGCTCGATCGGCGCCGCGCCGCGGGCGCGCGCCTCCTTGACCGCGCCGAACGCGATGTCGAGCAGCACGTCGTGGCGGTAGAGATCGGCGACGTCGAGGCAGAAGCTCTGCCCGCTCTCCTCGTGGACGAAGCCGAGCTGCGGGATCGCGCCGGTCGCCGCCACCGCGACGCAGGCGGCGGCGGTCATCGCCGCGCCCGCATGATTGATCGCCTGATTGGCGAGGTCGCCCAGCTCCGGGTTCTCGCGGTCGTAGCGGCGACCGGCCCAGGGGATGCCGTGGCGCTCGGCGGCGAGCACATAAGCCCGCTTGATCCGCGCGCCCTCCTGCCCGCGCAGCACGGTGATGTCGCGCGTGCGCACGATCTCGCCGAAGCGCATCGCGTACATCGCGCGCGCGGTCTCCATGCGGAGCTTGGGATCGGCCCAGCGCGTCACCTGCGCGCGGGCGAGCGCGGAGGCGTCGGGCAGAAGCGGCGGCGCGGTGTAGAAGCGGACCGCGCCCTCGCCGATCGCCGCCAGCCCGCAGCCGTGCCGCGCGAGCAGCCGCAGCGCGTCGTGGGTCACGCTCGATCCCGGGCCGAGCAGCACGATCGAGATCGCCTGATGCGGGATCTGGTAATCGCCCGCCGCGAGATCGCCGCCGGCGGTGACGAAGCGCAGGCAGCCGTTCTCGACCTCCAGCCGCCCGCGATCGAGCCACACCAGCCCCTGCCGGTCCGCATGCGGGATGCGCGCGCGTTCGAGCCCGAGGCGGCCCGAGAGCACCTACCCGCGCCGCGGCGGCGAGAGCAGCAGCATGCCGTAGCCGAACGCCGCATGCCGCCCGACCCCGCGCGCGAGCAATGCGGCGAAGGCGGCGGGGTCGCGGACGGTGAGCGTGCCCGCCATCAGCGCCTCGGGGCCCTCGACCTGCGGGCGGCCGGTCGCCGGCGCACCGCCGCTGGGCGAAGCGTGGCGCGCGCGGCGGCTGCGGACGCGGCGGAACTGGCGCAGCTCGACGCCTTCGAGGGTCGCGGCGGCGGCGAACTGGCGCTCCAGCCAGTCGACATAGACCGGCTCGCGACCGAGCGTCGGCGCGCCCTCTTGGAGCGGCCCGGCGCGTTCGCAGGCGGCGAGATAGGCGTCCATCTCCTGCGCAGGCTTGGCGCGACCCGTGTGGAAGGCGTCGTCGCGACCGGCTCGCGCCGCGCGGACCCGCCCACCGAAGCGGACGACGGGCCGCACCCGCACGTCGAAGCCGAAGCGCGCGCCGTCGCGCCAGGTCTCGGGCATCGCGCGCAGCTGCGGCTCACCGAAGGCGGCGTCGAGGGCCGGATCGGCGGCGGGGAGCGCGGCCATGTCGGCGAGCGCGGGCTCATCCTTGGCATAGCCGAGCAAGTGAGGGGCGGTCGGTCCGTCGTCGGCGAACAGCCGGAACGGCTGCGGCCCGGCCTCGCCGAAGCGGCGGCGGAGCGCGAGATGGAGCGCGTAGCCGCCGTCGTCGTCGCTCGCGCGGTTGGCGACCGCGAAGGCGGCGAGCGCGCGCAGGTTCACCGGCAGGCGGACGAGGTGGAGCGTCACGCCGCGGCCTCCGCGGGCGCCGGCCAGCGCAGCCGGCCCTCCATCACGCGCCGCAGCCCGGCGTGGACGCCGGCGGGCCAGCGGCGCTCGTCGGTCAGTTCCTCCTCCTGCGGATCGATCGGCGATCCGTCGGACTGCCGGGCGAGCAGTTCGCCATCGACCGGCTCACGCAGCGGCCATTGCGCGCGCACGTCCTCGTCGTGTGCGGGAGCGTCGCGCATCACGTGGAGCGCGGTCGCGAGCGCCGCCGGGACGCCCTCCGCCTCGACGATGCCAAGCAGCAGCGGCCGCGACGGAAGGAACGGCTTGCGGCCGACGAAGAGCGGGCGCTCGGGCCGGTCGAGCGCGGCGGCGACGTCGTCGAGCGTCGGCGCGTCGTCCGCCGGTTCGAGCCGCAGCGCCACGAGCACGCGCGCGTCCGCGTCCATGTCGCGGTAGCGGATGTGGGGGGACTCGTAGGTCGCCGCCCCGCCGGCGCGCCCCTCGAAGCGTCCGCGCGTCGTCCAGCCGCGGTCTCCCGCGCCGAGCTTCGCCGTCTGAAAGTCGCGCATCCGCCGGCCTTCCCCCGCGCGCACGCTCCCCATCACCAGCCGCTCCTGCAATCGTGCGTGCGCGTCCGCCTCGTATCGCTCCCAGCCGAGCGCGTTGGCGATCAGCCCCGCGACCATCGACTTGGCCGGGAAGTCGCGAACGACGCCGTAAGCGTCGACCATGTCGCCGCCGAAGCTCATCAGCGGCGCGTCGAGATCGAGGAGCAGGTGCCTCACGCCGCCGCAGCCTCGTCGGGCGCCTCGACCGAAGCGCTCCGGACGATGCCGCCGGCCCAGCCGGCGAGCGCGCGCAGCGAGCCGCCGTCGATGCCGGCCAGCGCCAGGTCGGGCAGGGCCATATGGCGGCGCGCTTCGCGCGTCTCATAGACCGCGTCCATGTCCGCCAGATGCTTGCGGAGCGCCGCCGCCGTGCGGTGGCCGAGACTGCGGTTCGAGTCGCGATCGGTCAGCGGCATCGCGTCGCGGAAGGCGTTGGCGAGCGTGCGCGGCTGGCGGTCGCCCGCCTCGACCAGCACCAGCTCGGCGCGGCTGTACGGCGCGGTCGACCCCTTCTTCGCGCCCGGCGAGACCTCGGCGACGAGATGGATCAGGTTCTCGACCACCCGCGCTGCCAGGTCGCGGTCGTGCTCGCCCGTCCAGTCCTTGCGGTCGCAGCCGGTCAGGTTCGAGACGAGCAGCGGCAGGTCGACGACGACGTAGCCGTAATAGAGCCCCGAGGTCAGCTCGGTGTCGAACACGCCGGCCGCCCCGGCGTCGTCGCCCTGCGCGCGGTCGCGCAGGTCGTCGACGACGGTGAAGTAATCGAGCTCGGGCTGCTCCTCATGGACGGTGAAGGCGTGGGCGACATGGATCGCGGCGTCGGTGTTGGCGCGGGTGTCGCTCGTCACCATTCGCCCGAACAGCGCGGCTTCCAGGCTTGCCGAGAGCGCGGTCTGCTCGCGCAGCTGGTTGAGGTTGGCGCGGCCCTCCTTGATCCACGCGGTAGCGGCGGTTTCGACGCCTTTAGCGTCGGGGTTCTCCGACAGCAGCCGCTCGGCACTCTCGCGCATCCACGCGATCTCCGGCCGCCCGAACAGCAAAGCCTGGCGGCTGTCGGACGACTTGGCGTTCTTGCCGTAGAAATGGGTGAGAAACACGCCCTCGACCGCGTCGACCGCCTTGCCGTCGTATCGCTGTCGCAATGGTCCGGTCACCGCGCGCTCGATCGTGATCTTGGAGCGGACGCCCTCGACGCCCTGTTCCTTGGCGAGCCTATGCAGCGCCCGGTCGTCGTCGGCGACGCGCCAATGCCGCTTGAGACACTGCGACGAGATCCGCGTCCGCGTCGCCGAGCCGAACGGCAGCCGCTTGGCCAGCCCGGCGTCGTCGCGGTTGAGCAGTGCCCCCGGCCAGGCGGCGAGGAAGTGGATTTGCAGAAACTTCGGCGTCATGGTTTCCCCCTCAGGCCCGCGCGGCGGCGGCGTAATAGTCTCGGGCAATCTGGATGCGGGCTTCCTCGGCCTTGTCGGGATCGCGTCCGACGAGGTTGAGCAACGTCCACAGGTTCACCGGCGCTTCGCCCGCCTGCGCCAGCATCCGTGCCGCGCGCACGACCTGTCCGTGCAGCGCCGGCCCACGCGCGGCGGTCAGCCGCAAGAGCCGGTTCTCCGAATAGCCCGAGGCGTGCAGCGCGGAGCCGAGGCGGCGCGCCGGCGCGTGCGGCTGAGCCGCCGCCGTCCCCGCGAGCAGCGCGGCGACATGCGCGATCAGCCGCCACGGTGCGAACACGTCCTCGCGCTCGGAAACGGTCACGCCGGCGCGGGTCAGCAGACCGACGACGATCCCGTCCGCCTCGTAGGAGCGCGTGAGATAGATGCGGCGCAGCGCCGCGCGGTCGCCGGTCGACAATTTGGTGATCTGCCCCGCGATCGAGGCGACCGGGTCCTTTGCGCGCTCCTCCACGGGAACGTCGGGTGCGATCTCGGTCATGCGAGCTCTCCCAGCCACTTGGTCATCTGACCATCCAGATACGATTTAGCGCGCGCGATCGCGCGGATACGGCGCATCTCGGTCCGCGGCGCGGCCTCCGCCGCTTCGTCGAACACCTCGGTCGCGAGCACGCGCAGCCGCTCGCGCCAGCGGCGGCGATGGTCGCCGTCGCGCTCGGCGGCCTCGGCCCAGAAACCACCATCAAAGAAGACACGATCTACTCGCGCGTCGAACAGCACCGTCCATTCTTCCGCTCGAGCTATGGACGCTTTGTCGTTCAAACGGACAGCAAGTCGTTTGTTGGCGCCCGGTTCTGATGGAGCGCCTTGGAGTAGCGCATACAAGGCGTACCGTAGCTTATCTGAAGCTTGTCCCGCCTCACCGGAGCGGACCTGCGCGACATCGCCGATCCGGTCGAGCACGTCGACCTCTCCCGTCTCCTCGATCTCCTCAACCCGGGTCGTCCGCACGATGCGGCGGTGCAGCCCCTCGGTCTTGCCCTGCCCCCGCACCAGCGCCGCGGCGACGATCGCCAGCCCTTGTCGATCGTCCTCCGGCGCGAGCCGCGCCAGCAGCGGCTCGCTGACCTTCTGGCGATCGAGCAGGTTCGCCATCTGCCGGTAGCCGAACCCCGCGCCGGTCGGCGTATGGCTCGACGAGCCATCGGCCTTGACCGGCAACCACGGGTCGTCGGTCTTGCCCTTCAACTCCGCCGCCGCGATCCGCGCGCACCTCGATCCGGCCGCGACTCCGTCGATCGTGTCGCCGCTGCGCCGCAGCCGGACTCGACGGCAGACCTCGACGTAGAGTTCGTCGAGCGTTTGGAAGTCGAGCGAGGCCGCCCCGTCCCAAGGCGCGGTCCAAACCAGGGCGAGACCGTTGCGCCGATCCCGCCGGCCGCGCGCATGAGCGACCACCCGCTCCACGTCGCGCCGGAACCCCGCCGCCGCGCCGCCTCCCGCGGGCCGGATGCCCAGGCTCATGCGGCTGGCGAACCCGCCGTTCATCCGGCTGATCCCATAATTTCCCGCGCCGAGAAAACCCTCGTACGTCTGGAGTGTCACCAGCGCGAACAGCCAGTCCTCGTCGCCTGCCGCCGCCATCCGCTCGGGCTTCAGGTCGTGCGCCTTGGCGGTGACCAACATGTCCAACGCATCGGGGGTGTAGAGGACGCTCTTATAGTCGAGCCGGTTCGTCGCAGCGACGACCGGCGGCTGCAGCAGCGCCGGCTTGGACCAGTCGTCCACCACCAGCTCCCACGCCTCGGCAACGCCGTCCGACAGCGCCAGCAGCAGCTCGCGCCAGCTCGCCTCGTCTTCCGGCAGCGCGTCGCGCCCGCTGCGGATCAGCGCCATCGCCGCGACCTGGACGGTGAAGGCGTGCCACGGCTCGCGCTGATGCGGGCGCAGCGCCGGAAAGCTCCACGCCTCGCCCCGCGCCAGCGCCGCGAACGCGCCGAACAGCGGGCCTTCGTGCAGCGCGTCCGCCTCGTCCCGCCAGTGGATCATCCGCCCCTCCCGCCGGAACAAAAAGGGCACGTTGGCAGTCGTCGAGTCAAGCGGAACTTGCCGCCAGAACGGATGCAACCAGCCCGTGAGACGAGGTCACGCCGAGAAATCGGAACGTCGCGCCACGCGACGGAAAATGGTGCCCAGAAGAGGACTCGAACCTCCACGGCCTTGCGACCGCCAGCACCTGAAGCTGGTGCGTCTACCAATTCCGCCATCTGGGCACGGGGTAGGGGCGCGCCTCTAGAGGGACCCCCGCGGCCTTGTCAATCGGGCATCGCGAGGGCAGAGGCGCGGCGACGTCGCGCCCCGGATCGAGAAGGTCACATGCTCAACAACACGCTCATCACTCTGGTCGGCGGCGGGGGGTTCCTCGGCCGCTATGCCGTGCAGGCGTTGCTCGAGGCCGGCGCGCGGGTGCGGGTCGCGGAGCGCGATCCCCGCCGCGCCTTGTACCTCAAGCCGCAGGGCGGGCTCGGCCAGACCCAGTTCGTCGCCGCCGACGTGACCCGGCCCGACACGATCGCACGCGCCTGCGAGGGTGCGGACGGGGTCGTCAACCTGGTCGGGACCTTCACCGGCGACCTCCGCCGCATCCACGTCGACGGCGCGCGCACGGTCGCGGAGGCGGCGGCGAAGGCGGGCGCGGCGCTGGTCCATGTCTCGGCGATCGGCGCCGACCCCGCGTCGTCGTCGCGCTACGGCGCGACGAAGGGGGAGGGCGAGGCGGCGGTGCGCGCGGCGCTCCCCGCGGCGACGATCCTGCGGCCGTCGACGGTGTTCGGGCGCGAGGACCAGTTCATCAACCGCTTCGCGCAGATGATCGCGCGCTTCCCGATCGTCCCGGTGCTGCGCGCGCCCGCGAAGTTCCAGCCGGTGTTCGTCGGCGACGTCGCCCAGGCGATCGCGGCGGCGCTGTCGGACCCCGCGCGCTATGGCGGCGAGACCTACGAGATCGGCGGTCCGGAGGTGCTGACGATGATTGCGCTGCAACGCTGGATCGCGGTTGCGATCGGGCGCAGCCCCGAGTTCGTCGCGCTGCCCGACATGGCGGGCGGCGCGATCGCCGCGCTCGGCTTCCTGCCCGGCGCGCCGATCACCGCCGATCAGTGGAAGATGCTTCAGCGCGACGCCGTCGCCGCGCCCGGCAGCAAGGGGCTGGCGGCGCTAGGCGTCACCCCGACCCCGCTCGAGGCGATCGCGCCGACCTGGCTCGTCCGCTATCGCCGGGCCGGGCGGTTCGGGGCGCTCGAAGCCCTGCAATCCTGATGTCGGACCTGCTGACCGCGGTCCTCCTCGGCATCGTCGAGGGGGTGACCGAGTTCCTGCCGGTCTCCTCGACCGGGCATCTCATCCTGGCGACCGAGCTGCTGGGCTATGATGCCGGGCGCTGGGCGACCTTCAACGTCGTCATCCAGCTCGGCGCGATCCTGGCGATCGTCGCGCTCTACTGGCGCACGGTCTGGACCGTCGCGTCGGGGCTGCTGCGCGGCGATGCGGGCGCGTGGCGCTTCGCGCGCAACGTGCTCGTGGCCTTCATCCCGGCGGCGGTGATCGGGCTCGCGCTCCACAAGCAGGTCGAGGCGCTGCTCGGCAATGCGGAGGTGGTTGCGGTGGCGCTGATCGTCGGCGGGGTCGCGATCCTCCTGGTCGAGCGGCTGGCGAAGCCCGGCGCGGTGCGCGGGGTCGCCGACATCCCGCTCGGCACCGCGCTGGGCGTCGGCGTCATCCAGTGTCTGGCGATGGTTCCGGGCGTCAGCCGCTCGGGCGCGACGATCCTCGGCGCGCTTTCGCTCGGGGTCGAGCGGCGGACCGCGGCCGAATTCTCCTTCTTCCTGGCGATCCCGACGATGGTCGGGGCGACCGCGCTCGAACTGGTCAAGAACCGCCATGCCCTGGCCGCGGGCGGCGGTGTCGGCTGGGGCGCGATCGGGGTCGGCATGGTCGTGTCGTTCGTCGTGGCGCTGGTCGTGGTCCGCGGCTTCGTGACGATGATCGGGCGGACCGGCTTCGCGCCATTCGCGTGGTACCGCATCGTCGCGGGTACCGCCGCGCTCGCCTGGTTGATGTTTAGGTAACAGAGCGGTCCTATTGCAAGGAGCGCAAACGTTCGCAGGACCGGATCAATGCATGAAACGTGCATGAAAGCGGCAGCATAGCTGCCTTGTAGTCGATCGCGCCTGCGAATAGCGGTTCGGGGCGGCCACGCGGACCGCGACTCGGCCGAGGTGCGTGTGGCGGATACGATGCTCAAGTTCACGGCGCGCCCGCAGGCCTATCCGGCCAAGCGCCAAGCCGCCGAGCGCGCGGAAGACTTCCGCGAGATCGCCGCTCGCTATGCGGTCCCCACCGCCGAGGACCAGGCGGGTCGATGCTCGCAGTGCGGCGTGCCCTATTGCTCGGTCCATTGCCCGCTGCACAACCACATCCCCGACTGGCTCCGCCTGACCGCCGAGGGGCGGCTGCGCGAGGCGTACGAGCTGTCGAACGCGACCTCTACCATGCCCGAGATCTGCGGGCGCATCTGCCCGCAGGACCGGCTGTGCGAGGGCAATTGCGTGATCGAGTTCAGCGGCCACGGCGCGGTGACGATCGGCGCGGTGGAGAAGTTCATCACCGACACCGCCTGGGAGGAAGGCTGGGTCGAGCCGCTCGTTCCGGGAGCCGAGCGCGGCCAGTCGGTCGGGGTGATCGGGGCCGGTCCGGCCGGATTGACGGCGGCGGAGTATCTGCGCGGCCACGGCTATGAGGTCCACATCTACGATCGCCACGACCGCGCCGGGGGGCTGCTGACCTACGGCATCCCCGGCTTCAAGCTCGAGAAGCCGGTGGTGATGCGCCGGGTCGATCGGCTGAAGGCGGGCGGGATCGTCTTCCACGAAGGCTTCGAGGTCGGCCGCGAGGCCTCGCTCGACGATCTCCGCGCGCGCCACGACGCTCTCCTGATCGCGACCGGCGTCTACAAGGCGCGCCAGGTCGAGGTCGCGGGCGCCGACCGTGCGGTCGCCGCGCTCGATTATCTCACCGCGTCCAACCGGCGCGGCTTCGGCGACGCCGTACCGGAGCTGGAGAATGGTTCGCTCGACGCCGCGGGCAAGCATGTCGTCGTGATCGGCGGCGGCGACACCGCGATGGACTGCGTCCGCACCGCGGTCCGCCAGGATGCGGCCAGCGTGAAGTGCCTCTACCGCCGCGACCGCGCCAACATGCCGGGGTCACAGCGCGAGGTTGCCAACGCCGAGGAGGAGGGCGTCGAGTTCGTCTGGCTCGCCGCCCCCGCCGCGTTCGAGGACACAGGCGTTCGCGCCCACCGGATGCGCCTCGGCAGCCCCGACGCAAGCGGCCGGCGGGCGCCCGAGGTCGATCCCGGCAGCGAGGAGACGTTCGCCGCCGATCTCGTCATCAAGGCGCTCGGCTTCGACGCCGAGGACCTGCCTGTGTTGTGGGGCGCCCCCGATCTCGGCGTCTCGCGCTGGGGCACGGTGCTGGCCGACGGCGAGACGCTGATGACCTCGCTCGATGGCGTCTTCGCCGCCGGCGACATCGTGCGGGGTGCATCGCTGGTGGTCTGGGCGATCCGCGACGGGCGCGATGTCGCGGCGTCGATGCACAAGTACCTGCGGGCGAAGGTGCGCGAGGGGGTGGCGGCGTGAGCAGGTTGGGCTTCATCGTCATGGCGGCGGCGCTGTCGCTTGCCGCGCCTGCCGTCGCGCAAGTGGCTTCGGCTCCCGTCACGGCTGGTCCCGACGATCCGGCTGCGCTCGCCGAGGCGCGGGCGATCGCCGTCAGGCTGCTGCCGCCTGGTACGTACCAGCGGCTGATGGGCACGACCATGGGGCCGCTGATGGACTCGATCGGCGACAGCATCGGCGCAATGCCGTTGAAGCAATTGGCTCAGCTCGGCGGGCTTGACGAAAAGCAGGCGGCGGCGCTCGACAGGGTCGATCTTGCGCGGGTCCTGGCGATCTACGATCCGCACTGGCAGGAGCGAGCCAAGCTCCAGATGCGCGCCATGTTCGCCGCGATGGGCGATTTCTTCGCGGGCGTCGAGCCCGACCTGCGCGAGGCTTACGCGCGCGCACTGGTCCACACCTTCACGCTCGACGAACTGAAGGACCTCGGCCGCTACTTCGCGACACCGACCGGCGCGAAGTTCGCCGCGCGCTACATGACGATGGCGACCGATCCGGCGATCATGGACGTGACCAAGGCGATGATGCCGAAGATGATCGCCCAGATGCCGCGCTTCGTCGAGGCCGCGCAGAAGGCGACCGCTGCGCTCCCGCCGCCGCGCAAGCTGGAGGAGCTGACGCCCGTCCAGAAGGCGCAGATGGCGAAGGCGCTGGGTGTCGCGCCGGCCCAGCTCAAGGACCCGCCGCAGGTGCGACCGTGAGGCTGACGCCGGAGGAGGTCGCCGCGATCAAGGCGGCCACGCGCGAGGCCTTCGGTGACAGCGCAGTCGTTCGGCTGTTCGGCAGCCGGCTCGACGATACTCGGCGGGGTGGGGATATCGACCTTCACATTCTTTCTTCCGATGAGCCCGCGCCGGGGTCGCGCGCTCGTTTCCGGGCGCTGCTCGATCGCTGGGTAGGCGACCGCGAATACGACATCCTCGTCTCGATCGCCGGACAGCCAATTTCCGATGTCGTTGCGCGTGCGATGGCCGAAGGTCAGCGGTTGTGAGCACCCGAGAGGCCAGGCTGGCCGAGACCGCGCGGGCTCTCGCCGGCGCCATCGCGCGGCTTGAGCGCTCGCTGCACGAAGATGCGGACGCGATCCTGAGGGAAGAGGACGGCAAGACGCGGTTCGATCTGCTCGCCACCGACGCCTTTCTCCAGCGGTTCCAGCAGGTCACGGACCTGACGTTGCGGAAGCTGTTCCCGCGCCTCCTGGCGGTGCTGGAAGGACGCGACCTTCGTCATCCCTTGGGTGCGATGCTCGATCGTCTCGATGGCTATGAGATCATCGAGAATGTCCCCGTCTGGATTGAACTCAACGAGCAGCGCAACCGGCTGATTCACGAATATGCGATGACGCCGGAGCAGCGTCGACGCGAACTCGCCGATGCGCTGGCTGCCGCCGAACGCCTCGTCGCCGCGCTCCACCTGATTTCCACTCGCTTTGCGAGCGATCGAGAATCGTCCGATGACTGACCCCCGCACCCACCTCGCCACGCGCCTCGCGCAAGAGGGCATGTATCGCCCCGACATGGAGTCCGACGCCTGCGGCGTCGGCCTCGTCGCCGCGACCGACGGCAAGGCGTCGCGCCGCGTCGTCCAGTCGGCGATCGATGCGCTCAAGGCGGTATGGCACCGCGGCGCGGTCGATGCCGACGGCAAGACCGGCGACGGCGCGGGCATCCACGTCGACCTGCCGACCCGCTTCTTCGACGACGCCATCGTCGCCGGCGGGCACAAGGTGCTGCCGAACCGGCTTGCGGTCGGGATGATCTTCCTGCCGCGCACCGATCTTTCGGCGCAGGAGAGCTGCCGCACGATCGTCGAAAGCGCGATCATCGACGCCGGCTACACGATCTACGGCTGGCGTCAGGTGCCGGTCGACGTATCGGTCATCGGCATGAAGGCGCAGGCGACGCGCCCCGAGATCGAGCAGATCATGATCGCCGGACCGACCGCGGACGAACAGTCGGCCGACGAGTTCGAGAAGACGCTCTACCTCGTCCGCCGCCGGATCGAGAAGCGGATCATCGCCGCGCAGATCCAGGGCTTCTACATCTGCTCGCTCAGCTGCCGGAGCATCGTCTACAAGGGGCTGTTCCTCGCCGAGAGCCTGTCGCTCTTCTACCCCGACCTGCAGGATCGCCGCTTCGAGAGCCGCGTCGCGATCTTCCACCAGCGTTATTCCACCAACACCTTCCCGCAGTGGTGGCTTGCGCAGCCGTTCCGCTGCCTCGCGCACAACGGCGAGATCAACACGATTCGCGGCAACAAGAACTGGATGCTCAGCCACGAGATCAAGATGGCGGCCACCGCCTTCGGCGAGCATTCGGAAGACATCAAGCCGGTGATCCCCGCAGGTGCGAGCGACACCGCCGCGCTCGACGCGGTGTTCGAGGCGATCTGCCGTTCGGGCCGCGACGCGCCCACCGCCAAGCTGATGCTGGTGCCCGAGGCGCAGGTCGACGGCGGCGACATGCCGCCGGCGCACACCGCGATGTACCAATATCTGGCGAGCGTCATGGAGCCGTGGGACGGCCCCGCCGCGCTGGCGATGACCGACGGGCGCTGGGCGGTCGCGGGGATGGACAGGAACGCGCTCCGCCCGCTGCGCTACACGCGCACGTCGGACGAACTGCTGATCGTCGGCTCCGAAAGCGGGATGGTCTCGGTCCCCGAATCGACGATCGTCGCCAAGGGCCGGCTCGGCCCCGGGCAGATGATCGCGGTCGACCTGCAAGAGGGCGTCCTGCTCGAGGATCGGGCGGTCAAGGATCGGATCGCCGCCGAGCACGATTACGCCGGCATGATCGGCGAATTCGCGGTGATGGACGATTTGCCGCCGCCTTCGGCGGACACGATCACGCGCTACCCCCGCGCCGAGCTCGCCCGCCGCCAGGTCGCCGCGGGGCAGACGCTCGAGGATATGGAGCTGATCCTCGCGCCCATGGTCGAGACCGGCAAGGAGGCGATCGGCTCGATGGGCGACGACACCCCGCTCGCTGTCATCAGCGACAAGCCGCGGATCATCAGCCAATTCTTCCGCCAGAACTTCAGCCAGGTCACCAATCCGCCGATCGACCCGTTGCGCGAACGCTACGTGATGTCGTTGAAGACCCGGTTCGGCAATCTCGCCAACATCCTCGACACCGAGGACCGGCGCGAGCGGGTGCTGGTGCTCGAATCGCCCGTGCTGACCGGCGAAGACTGGGCGCGGCTCAAGACCTATTTCGGCGCGGGTGCGGCAGAGATCGACTGCACTTTCGAGATCGGCGGCGGTCCCGAGAAATTGCGCGCCGCGATCCAGCGCATCCGCAACCAGGCCGAACAGGCGGTGCGCGAGGGGCGCAGCGAGCTGTTCCTGACCGACGAGCGCGTGTCCGAGGACCGGGTCGCGATCCCCGGCGTGCTCGCGACCGCGGCGGTCCACACCCATCTGGTCCGCCGGGGGCTGCGCTCCTACGCCAGCATCAACGCGCGCACCGCCGAATGCCTCGACACGCATTATTACGCTGTCCTGATCGGCGTCGGCGCGACGACGGTGAACGCCTATCTTTCCGAGGCCGCGATCGCCGATCGCCACGCCCGCGGACTGTTCGCTGATCTGACGCTCACCCAATGCCTCGCCAACCACCGCAAGGCGGTCGAGGAGGGCCTGCTCAAGATCATGAGCAAAATGGGGATCGCCGTGATCTCGTCGTACCGCGGCGGCTACAATTTCGAGGCGGTCGGGCTTTCCCGCGCGCTGGTCAACGATCTGTTCCCCGGCATGCCCGCCAAGATCAGCGGCGAGGGCTATCATTCGCTCCACGTCAACGCGACCGAGCGGCACGAAGCGGCGTTCGACGAGCAGGTCACCACGCTGCCGATCGGCGGCTTCTACCGCCAGCGCCACACCGGCGAGGCGCATGCCTATTCAGCGCAGCTGATGCACCTGCTCCAGACCGCGTGCGCGACCGACAATTACGCCAACTACCTGCAATTCTCGCGCGGGGTGGCGGACCTGCCGCCGATCTACCTGCGCGATCTGCTCCAGTTCAACTTCCCAGCGGACGGCGTCCCGATCGATCAGGTCGAGGCGATCACCGAGATCAGGAAGCGCTTCGTCACGCCGGGCATGTCGCTCGGCGCGCTCAGCCCCGAGGCGCACGAGACGCTCGCGATCGCGATGAACCGGATCGGCGCGAAGGCGGTGTCGGGAGAGGGCGGCGAGGACAAGGCGCGCTACCAGCCGTACGACAACGGCGACAACGCCAACTCCGGGGTCAAGCAGATCGCGTCGGGCCGGTTCGGCGTGACGGCGGAATACCTCAACGCCTGTGAGGAGATCGAGATCAAGGTCGCGCAGGGCGCCAAGCCCGGCGAGGGCGGACAGCTCCCCGGCTTCAAGGTCACCGAGTTCATCGCCAAGCTGCGCCACGCCACCCCGGGCGTGACCCTCATCTCGCCCCCGCCGCACCACGACATCTATTCGATCGAGGACCTCGCCCAGCTCATCTACGACCTGAAGCAGATCAACCCGCGCGCCCGCGTCTGCGTCAAGCTCGTCAGCTCGGCGGGAATCGGCACCGTCGCCGCCGGCGTGGCGAAGGCGCATGCCGACGTGATCCTCGTCGCGGGCCACGTCGGCGGCACCGGCGCGTCCCCCCAGACCAGCATCAAATATGCAGGGACCCCGTGGGAAATGGGGCTGAGCGAGGTCAACCAGGTCCTCACCTTGAACGGGCTGCGCGGCCGCGTGAAGCTGCGCACCGACGGCGGGCTCAAGACCGGACGCGACATCGTCATCGCCGCGATCCTCGGCGCGGAGGAGTTCGGGATCGGCACGCTGTCGCTGGTCGCGATGGGCTGCATCATGGTCCGCCAGTGCCATTCGAACACCTGCCCGGTCGGCATCTGCACGCAGGACCCGAAGCTCCGCGACAGGTTCGTCGGCACGCCGGAGAAGGTCATCAACCTGATGACCTTCATCGCGGAAGAAGTGCGCGACATCCTCGCCCGGCTGGGGTTCCGCAGCCTCGACGAGGTGATCGGGCGGACCGAGCTCCTCAAGCAGGTCAGCCGCGGGGCCGAGCATCTCGACGATCTGGACCTCAATCCCATCCTCGCCAAGGTCGACGCGACCGACGCCGAGCGGCGCTTCTCGCTCTCGACCTTCCGCAACGAGGTCCCCGACAGTCTCGACGCGCAGATCATCAAGGACGCCGCCGCCGTCTTCAGCCGCGGCGAGAAGATGCAGCTCACCTACAGCGTCCGCAACGTCCACCGCGCGGTCGGCACCCGGCTGTCGTCGGAGATCACCCGCACCTTCGGCATGTCGAAATTGAACGACGGCCACGTCACCATCCGCCTGCGCGGCACCGCCGGCCAGTCGCTCGGCGCGTTCCTGTGCAAGGGCATCCGGCTGGAGGTGCTGGGCGACGCCAACGATTACGTCGGCAAAGGTCTTTCTGGAGGCGTCATCGTCGTCCGCCCGGCGGTGTCCTCGACGCTCGCGACGCAGGACAACACGATCGTCGGCAACACCGTCCTCTACGGCGCGACCTCGGGCAAGCTGCTCGCGGCGGGGCAGGCGGGCGAGCGGTTCGCGGTCCGCAACTCGGGTGCTGTCGTGGTGGTCGAAGGCTGCGGGGCCAACGGCTGCGAGTATATGACCGGCGGCGTCGCGGTGATCCTGGGCGCGGTCGGGGCGAATTTCGGCGCGGGGATGACCGGGGGGATGGCGTTCGTCTACGACCCAGACGGCTCGTTCGCCCGCCGCGCCAACCCGGAATCGATCGTCTGGCGCCGCCTCGCGTCCGATTACTGGACCACCCGCCTCCGCGCCCTCATCGCCGAGCACGCGGTGGCGACCGACAGCCGCTGGGCGCACGGCATCCTAGATGACTTCGACCGGACGGCGGGCGACTTCTGGCAGGTGGTGCCCAAGGAGATGCTCGGACGGCTGACGCATCCGCTCGACGACGCCGAACTGGAGGCGGTCGCGGCGGAGTAGGGGACGAATGACGGCACCCTCCGCCAGCCCGGCCTTGTGCCGGGAGCCACCGAGACCCGGGCAATCCACTTCGTCGGTGTGGATGACCTCGCGTTTACGCATCAGCCTGTCTCAGCGGATCGGTTGGCCGGTTTCGACCGAGAACTCTGGAAATGGCCGGATGGCCATGGTGAACTATCGAACTTTGTGACTGAACAGACGGACGGCCACAAAACGGGCGGTGCCGTGATCAACGGCCAAGGCACCAGTTGGATGTGGCTTGGAGCGCACCTTTCGCGGTAACCTCCGCCTCGCAGGACCCCTTGTAAGGATCACCTGTCATAGCCTCTCCCGGACCTGAGCCGCCACCAGACCATCCCCGCCACCGCCACAATCCCCAGCACCGGCCACCCACCCGGATCGCGCCACAGATACCCGGTCGCGAACACCGCCGCCCCCGCCGCCACGCCCGCAGCCGCGAACGGATGGTGCAACCGCCGCAGCGCCCAGGCGGCGAGCGCCAGCGCCAGCAGCGCGTTCGTCCCCAGCCACAGATACGAGGCCACCGTCCCGATCGACCCTTCGAACGGCAGCTTCACCGTCGCATACCCGGTCATCGCCCGCGGGAAGCAGTCGGCGGAGAGATGCACCCCGATCCCGCCGGCGAGCCCGCACCCCGCCTCGCGCCATCGCACCCGCCCCAGCGCGACCAGCGCGGGCAGCACGCTGTGCGTCACCCCGCTGCGATGCACGCCGACCAACTGGTCTATGTCGGGCAGGGTCAACCCGATCACGAACGCGACCAGCGTCAGCCCCGCCGTCATCCACTTGCCTTCGTCCATCGCCCCTTCCACCGCTTGCTCCCTACGCGCATAGGACCCGCATGTGGCAGCTCCACCAGTTCACCCTGTGTCCTTTCTCCCGCAAGGTCCGCCTGCTCCTCAACGAGAAGGACGTGGGCTACGAGCTCGTCGCGGAGGCGCCGTGGGACCAACGCGACGAGTTCCTCGACATGAACCCCGCCGGGCAGACCCCGGTGATGGTCGAGCGCGACAAGGGCCTCGTCCTGATCGATTCGATGGCGATCTGCGAATATTTCGAGGAGACGGTCGAGCGCGTCGCGATGATCAACGGCCCCGCCACCGGGCGCGCCGAGATCCGGCGGCTGGTCGCCTGGTTCGATCATCACTTCTACCGCGACGTCACCGCGCCGTTGCTCCAGGAGCGGATGGAGAAGCGCATGATCCGCCGCACCTCGCCCGACGCCAAGGTGCTGCGCGAGGCGATGAAGGCCGCGATCCGGCATCTCGACTATGTGGACTGGCTGCTCGATCACCGCCACTGGATGGCCGGTTCGACGATCAGCCTCGCCGATCTCGCCGCGGCGGCGCAGATCTCGATCGCCGACTATCTCGGCGGGATCGACTGGAAGGGCCACGAGCAGACCGCGCGTTGGTACCGTGGGTTCAAGAGCCGGCGGAGCGTCCGGCCGATCCTCGCCGAACGGATGCGCGGCGTCGAGCCGCCGAGCCATTATGAGGACCCGGACTTCTAATGCACATCGTTCCGGAAGCGAACACCCCCGCGGCCGAGACGATCGCGTTCGACGACTGGCTGAAGGTCGACATCCGCATCGGCACGATTGTCGCGGCGGAGCCGTTCCCCGAGGCGCGGAAGCCCGCCTACAAGCTGACGATCGACTTCGGCGGGGCGATCGGGCGGAGGAAGTCGTCGGCGCAGATCACCGAGCATTACCCGCTCGAGGAGCTGGTCGGGCGGCAGGTGGCGGCGGTCGTCAACTTCCCCCCGCGCCAGATCGGCCCGGTGATGTCCGAGGTCCTGACGCTCGGCTTCCCCGACGTCGACGGCAAGGTCGTCCTGATCGGGCCGAGCGAGCCGGTGCCGGATGGGGGTAGGTTGTTCTGACTTCTTCGATCCTCCCCGCTTGCGGGGAGGTGGCGCGAAGCGTCGGAGGGGGCTCTCCTCCTCTGTATCGCCGGCGGAGAGCCCCGTCCGTCAGCCTTCGGCTGCCACCTCCCCTTGCAGGGGAGGATCAACTCAACGGCCCCGCATCCCCCTCACCCGGTGCCAAACATAGAACGCCACCGCCGCCACGATCACCACCCCGATCGCCAGGTCCGCGCGGTGGAAGAAGGCCTTCAGCCGCGGATCGCTGTTCCACGCGGAGCCGAGCTTCATCCCGATCCAGGCGAGGAACAGGCAGAACGGCCAGGAACCCACGAAGGTATAGAGGTGGAACGGCACCAGCTTCATCCGCGCCACCCCGGCGGGAAAGGCGATGAATGTCCTCACCACCGGCAGCAGCCGCCCGATCAGCACCGCCGTCCCACCCCAGCGGGCGAAGAAGCGGTCGGCAAAGTCGAGCTCGCCCGGCCCGATCAGAAGGTAGCGGCCGTACTTCTCCGCCAGCGGCCGCCCGCCGCGCCTGCCGATCTCGTAGGCGACGATCGACCCCAGGTTGCACCCGATCGCTCCCGCGGTCGCGGCGAGATACAGGTTCAGCTCGCCCGTCGAGACCAGATAGCCCGCGAACGGCATGATGATCTCGGACGGCAAGGGCACGCAGGCGCTCTCGATCGCCATCAGCAGCGCGATTCCCCAATAGCCTCCTGCGGAGATCACCGCGATCGCGAACGCCGCGAGCGCCCCCAAAATCTTCTCGACCATCGGCGCCGCCTAGCGCAGATCGCGCCGCGGGCAAGCGCGAAGGCGGAACCGGCGCGGCGCAGCAATGGTTCGACGCGGATGACCGATCTCACCCTCAACGACGGCCGCGTCATGCCCCGGCTCGGCATGGGCACCTATCAGATCCCCGATGGCCAGGTGGCGGCGGTGGTCCGCAACGGGCTCGATCTCGGCTTCCGCCTGGTCGACACGGCCGCGATCTACCACAATGAGCGGGGGGTCGGCGAAGGGCTGACCAACGATGAGGCGTTCCTCACCACAAAGCTGTGGAACGATCGCCATGCCGATGCCGAGGCGGCGCTCGACGAGAGCCTGGCGCTGCTCGGTCGCGACACGGTCGACCTCTATCTCATCCACTGGCCGCATCCGGCGGAGGACCAATTCGTCGAGGCATGGGCAACGCTGATCCGCCTCCGCGACGCGGGCAAGGCGATGTCGATCGGGGTGTCGAACTTCCTCCCCGAGCATATCGACCGGATCGTGGCGGCGACGGGCGTCACCCCCGCGGTCAACCAGATCGAGCTTCACCCCCGCTTCCAGCAGCGCGAACAGCGCGGCTATCACGCGGCGCACGGGATCGTGACGCAGAGCTGGAGCCCGCTCGGGCAGGGTGATGTGCTGAAGGACGCGACGATCGGCGGCATCGCCGAGCGGATCGGCGCGACCCCGGCGCAGGTGGTGATCGCCTGGCACCTGCACCACGGCCTGTCGGTGATCCCCAAGGCGGGCGACGCCGAGCACCTGCGCGACAACGCTCGCGCGGCCGAGGTCTCGCTGTCGGCCGAGGACGTCGCCGCGATCGACGGCCTCGATTCGCCGGACGGCCGCATCGGCCCCGATCCGCTCACCTTCTAAGGCGTGTGCGTCCTCGCCCTGGCCTGGCGCGCCGACCCACGCTGGCTGCTGGTCGCGGCGGGCAATCGCGACGAATTCCATGCCCGTGAGTCCGCGCCGCTCGCCGAATGGGACGACCTGCCGGGCGTGATCGCGGGCCGGGATCTCGTGTCGGGAGGGACGTGGTTGGGAGTGTCGCGACAAGGCCGGTTCGCGGTGGTCACGAACGTCCGCGGCGGGACGATGACGCCCGCCCCGCGCTCGCGCGGCGACTTGGTCACCGCCGCGGTGACCCGGTCCGCCCCCGGCGATTCCGCCGCATACGGCGCGTACAACCTCATCGCAGCCGATCGCGAGGCGGCGACCTTCTCCACGAACCGCCCCAAGGCGGCGCAGCACCCGCTCGCCCCCGGCGTGTACGGCGTCGCCAACGCCGGGCTCGACGAGCCCTGGCCCAAGACGGTCCGCCTCAAGGCGATCGTATCGGATTGGCTCGCCGGTCCCGCCGACATTCCCGAACGGCTGCTCGACGGGCTGGCCGAGGAGATGACGGAGGACCCCGCGTTCTCCGGCATCTTCATCCGCAATCCCGTCTACGGCACCCGCTGTTCGACCGTCGTCGCGGTCGCTGCCGACGGGCATGGGATGATCGTCGAGCGCCGCTTCACCCCGGCCGGCGATCCGAGCGGCGAGACCCGGATCGCCTTCGACTGGCGTTAGAACACGAAGTCGTCGCTGGTCAGCGTCACCTGCACGTCGAGGCGGATGCTGAAGTCCGCGATTCTGTCTCCGTCGACATCGCCGAACACGATCGTCCCGCCGTTCTGGCTCGTGAACCGCACCTCGTCCCCCGCTCCGGTGAACTTCGCGGAGCCGATCAGCGTGAACTGATTGTCCGCGAACCACTGGTCCACGGAGAGGTGGTCGACGCCTTGTTGATAATCGACGACGATGTCGCGGTCGGGATCGAAGAACACCTGCACGCCGTTCTCGTCCCGCGGCGGCGCGATCTCGAACACGTCCGCGCCCGCGCCTCCGGTCAGCCGGTCGGCGCCTGAGCCGCCTTCGAGAAAGTCGTCGCCGTCGTCGCCGAACAGCCGGTCGTTGCCGGTATCGCCGTACAACGTGTCGTTGCCGCCGTCGCCGTGCAGCACGTCGGTGTCTTCGTTGCCGCCCAGGAGATCGTTGCCGTCCCCGCCGGAGACCGAATCCTGCCCTCGTCCGCCGGCGGCGAAGTCGTCGCCCGCTTGACCGAACAGTCGGTCGTCCCCGTCCGCGCCCGCGATCGCGTCGTTGCCGTCCGCGCCCTTCAACGTGTCGTGGCCGCTGCCGCCGGTGAACAGGTCCGACAGGCGCGTCCCGCCGATGTCGAGATCGTTGGTGGCGTGCGAGTACATGAACGCCTTGAGCCGGATCGGCGGCAGCCCCGCCCCGGCCTGGTCCACGGCGATATCGTAGGTCCCGTCCTGCGCATAGGAGTGGAAGGTGCCGCCCGACAGCGGGTCGCCGTCATCGTCCTGGTCCAGCCGGACGACCTCTTCCGATCCGTCGCCCCAGCGGACCTTGTACTTGCTCGTGTCGCCGTTAATGAAGATGCCGCCGGTGTTTTCACCGAAGCCGTTCCAGCCCGTGTTGAACGCCATGTCTCGCTTCCCTGCTGTCGTGTCCGCCCATCAAGCGGGAAGCGCGAGGAAAGCGGGCCAGCTATCGCTGCGCGGCGCGCCGGAGCCTGTCGTTGATCGCTGCGCCGACGCCGCGCTCCGGCACCGGGGCGACCGCGATCCGCGACTTTTGCGATCCATCGGCGCGGTGAAGCGCGGCGAACAGGTGCGACGCGGCCGCGGCCAGGTCTCCGGTCGCGGAGAGCGTATCGTCGCCGGCGACCGCACCGAACCCGATCAGCCATTCGTCGGCCGTGGCAGAGGTCGCCCCCAGCCGCAGCGGCTTGGCTGGCGCATAGTGCGTCGCGAGTTGCCCCGGGGCCCGGACCTCGCCTGCCGTCATCGCTGCGGCGGCGAGCCCCAGCGCCTCCGCCGGAATCGGCCCCGGCCGGAGGATGCGATCGCCCATCACGATGGTCGATTCGATGCCGGCGGGGCAGGGGCCGTCGTCGAGGATCAACGGCACGCGCGCCCCGAGGCTCGCGGCGACATGCGCCGCGGTCGTCGGGCTGATGCCGTTGCTGGCGTTGGCCGACGGGGCGGCGAGCGGGCGCCCGGAGGCGGCGATCAGCGCGCGCATCGCCCGGTGCGCGGGGACCCGGATCGCGACCGTGTCGAGTCCTGCCGTGACCGCCGGCGCGATGCCCGCATCGGCGCGAAGCGGCAGCACCAGCGTCAGCGGGCCGGGCCAGAATCGCGCCGCCAGAGCCCGCGCGCGCGCGTCGAAGGTCGCCAGCCGTTCGGCGTCGGCCGTTCCGCTCACGTGGACGATGAGCGGATTGAACCCGGGGCGACCCTTTGCCGCATAGATGCGCGCGACCGCGTCCGGATTGGTGGCGTCCGCCGCAAGCCCATAGACCGTCTCCGTCGACACTGCGGCGATCCCCCCGCCGCGGATCAGCGCCGCCGCCTCGGCGATCGCCGCCTCGCCGTATGCGCGCAGGCCGGGGTGTTGAGCCTCCATCGCGCGGCGGTATAGCGGCGTCTCCGAGGAGAGACGAGATGCCCTACGCCGCCCCCATTGCCGAGCAGCGCTTCGTGCTGGACCGGACCGCCGGCGTCGGCGCACTCGGGGTGGACGCCGACATGCTCGACGCGGTGCTCGAGGGCGCGGGCCAGTTCGCCACCGGCGAATGGGCCCCGCTCGCCCGCGTCGGCGACACCGTCGGCGCGCGCTGGACCCCCGAAGGCGTGGTGATGCCGGACGGCTACCACGCCGCCTATCAGGCGTTCGTCGAGGGCGGCTGGGGCACGATCGGCGTCGCCGAGGAGTGGGGCGGGCAGGGGCTGCCGTTCGCCGTCCAGTGCGCGGTGCTCGAGACGCTCGGCAGCGCGAACATGGGCTTCGCGCTCTGCCCGATCCTGACGGTCGGCGCGATCGAGGCGCTCGCCCACCATGGCACGCCGGAGCAGCAGCGGCTGTACCTGCCCAAGCTCGCGACCGGCGAATGGACCGGCACCATGAACCTCACCGAGCCGCAGGCGGGGAGCGACGTCGGCGCGCTCCGCGCCACCGCGACCCCGCTCGGCGAAGGCAAGTGGAGCATCGTCGGCACCAAGATCTACATCTCGTTCGGCGACCACGATCTTGCCGACAACATCGTCCACCTCGTCCTCGCCCGCACCCCGGATGCGCCGGCGGGCACGCGCGGCATCTCGCTGTTCCTCGTCCCCAAGTTCCGCCTCGACGCGAACGGCGCGCCGGCCGAGCCCAACGACGTCCGCGTCGTCTCGATCGAACACAAGATGGGGCTCCATGCCTCCCCCACGTGCGTCCTGTCGTTCGGCGACGAGGGAAATTGCGTGGGCGAGCTGATCGGCCCGGTCGGCGGCGGAATGCGCGCGATGTTCACGATGATGAACAACGCCCGCCTCAACGTCGGCCTCCAGGGGGTCCAGGTCGCCGAGGCCGCGACCCAGAAGGCGGTCGGCTATGCGCGCGAGCGGGTGCAGGGCGCGCGCGCCGGCGCGCCCGCCGCGATCGTCGAGCATCCCGACGTCCGCCGCATGCTGATGCGGATGAAGGCGCAGACGCAGGCCGCGCGCGCTCTGGTCTATTACGCCGCCGGTCAGGTCGATCGCGCCGCGGCGGGGGACGCCGCCGCGCGCAGCCGGCTCGAGCTCGTCACTCCTCTGGCGAAGGCGCATGCGACCGATCTGGGCAACGAAGTCGCGTCGCTCGGCATCCAGGTCCACGGCGGGATGGGCTATGTCGAGGAGACCGGCGCCGCGCAGTTCTTCCGCGATGCGCGGATCACCCCGATCTACGAGGGGACCAACGGTATCCAGGCCGCCGATCTGGTCGGCCGCAAGCTCAACCTCGACGTCGGCGGCGCGTTCGCCTCACTGATCGACGACATGGCGCGCGAGGCCGAGCACGCGGACCTCAAGGCCCTGGCCCAGACCTGCGGCGAGATCGGCCGACACCTCCAGACCGCCGATAGCGACGACCGGCTCGCGGCGAGCTATCCGTTCCTCACCATGCTCTCGGTCGCCGTATGCGGGTGGCTGCTCGAGCGTGAGGCGAGGGCGGCGGGTGACGATGCCTTCGGAACGCACAAGCAGGCGATCGCGCGCTTCTACCTCGATCAGATCGTGCCCGAGGCCCTGGGCCTTCGCGCCGCCGCGACCGCGACGGCCGAGGTGCTCTACGCGCTGGATGCGGAGGCGCTGGCGGGGTGAGCGCAGCGCCATCCGGCCCCGAGCCGGGGGTCCGAGGTTGAGCCGGGCAGACCGTCGGCAACCTTGCCTTGAGGTCGCGTCCAGCTGAATCTGGGTCCCGGCTCGGGGCCGGGGTGACGACTAACTCATCTCCCCCGTCGTCAGCAGCACCTTCTCCGGCCGCCCCACGTCCGCCAGGTCCGTCTTGCGGTCGATCCGCATCAGCGGCCGCAGCAGCCCGTCGCGGATGTCGTACACCCAGCCGTGCAGCGTCAGCTCCTGCCCCCGCGCGAACGCCGACTGGACCGTCGCGGTCCGCGCCAGGTTGAGCAGCTGATCGCGCACGTTGCACTCGACCAGCCGGTTGACCCGGGCCTCCTCGCTCCCCTGGGCGTCGATCTCGTGGCCGTGGTCGGACAGCACCGCCCGCGCCGCATCGAGCCAGCGGTCGACCGGGCCCGTCGTCCCGCCGTCTAGGGTGGCCTTGATCCCGCCGCAGCCGTGATGCCCGCAGACGACGATATTGGCGACCCCCAGCACGTCGACCGCATATTGCAAGACGCTCATCAGGTTGAGGTCGTCGGCGCGCACCAGATTGGCGATGTTGCGGTGGAGGAACATGCGGCCCGGCAGCGACTGCGTCTTCTGTTCGGGCGCGACGCGACTGTCGGAGCAGCCGATCCACAGGAACTCGGGGCGCTGCCCTGCCGCCTGGCGGCGGAAGAAGTCCGGGTCCTCGTCAAGCAGCTCGGCCGCCCAGGCACGGTTGGCGAGGAGCAGCTGGGTCTCTTCCTTCATGCGTACACCACTTCGGTCTGGGGAGCGCGGATCAGCGGGGCGGTCCTTCGGGCGAGATCGCCACGGACCTTGACCTGGATGCCGCGGAAGGCCGCCCCCTTGATGAAGCCGTTGATCAGGTCGACGTTGTCGAGATCGACGTAGTTGGTCGACGTGAGGTCGATCAGCAGACTGGCGCCGTCGGGCACCCGCGACAGCGTCTTCTGTAGCTCGTGCTTGTGGATGAAATAGAGGTTGCGCCGGGCGCGGATCAGGCAATCCGGCCCCTCGGCGGCGAAGGTGATCGCCGGGCGGAAGTTGCGCGCGATCACGAAGGCGAAGCCGATGGCGAGGCCGATGCAGATGCCGATCAGCAGATCGGTGAACAGGATCGCGACGATGGTCGCGACGAACGGGACGAACTGCGTCCATCCTTGCTTCCACCGCTCGACGAACAGCTTCGGCTTGGCGAGCTTGTACCCGGTCGCGATCAGGATCGCGGCGAGCGCCGCCAGCGGGATCAGGTTCAGCAACACCGGGATCAGCGCGACCGACAGCAGCAGCCACAGCCCGTGGAGCATCGTCGACAGCCGACTGTCCGCACCCGAGTCGACGTTCGCCGAAGACCGCACGATCACCGAGGTGACGGGCAAGCCGCCGACCAGCCCGGAGACGATGTTGCCGCAGCCCTGCGCCACGATCTCGCGATTCTTGGGGGTGACGCGGCGCTTGGCGTCGAGCTCGTCGACCGCGGTGACGCTCAGCAGCGATTCGAGGCTGGCGACGATCGCCAGCGTCAGCGCGGTCGTCCAGACCGCGGCGTCGCCGATCCGGGCGAAGTCCGGGAACGAGAAGAAGGAGCCGAACCTGGCGACGCTGTCGGCGATGGGCACCTGGACCAGGTGCGTCGTCCCGAGCGCCAGATGCGGGAAGACCGCCGCAAACAGCGCGTTGAGCGTGACGCCGAGCAACACGACGACCAGCGGTCCCGGCACGAAACGCAGCGGCCCCTGTTTGGGCCGCGCCGCATCCCACCAGAACAGGAAGGCGACGCACACCATGCCGATGATCGCCGCCCCTCCGGTGACGCTGTTCTGGACGGTGTGGACGATGGTCGTCAGCGTGTTGTCGCCATCCTTCTGGAAAAACCGGAAGTCGCCGATGAAGTCGCCGTCATAGCCGATCGCGTGCGGTACCTGCTTGAGGATCAGGATCAGCCCGATCGCCGCCAGCATGCCGGTGATCACCGACGAGGGCACGAATTCGGCGAGCACCCCGGCGCGCGTCGCCGCGAAGCCGAGCTGGATCACGCCGGCCAGCACCACCGCGAGCAGGAACGCCGGGTAGCTCGGCAGGCTCTCGACCGCGGCGAGCACGATCACGGTCAACCCTGCCGCCGGCCCGGCGACAGACAACGGCGATTTCGAGATCGCGCCGACGACGATGCCGCCGACGATGCCTGCGATCAGCCCCGAGAACAACGGCGCGCCCGAGGCGAGCGCGATGCCCAGACAGAGCGGCAGCGCGACGAGCGCGACGACGATCGACGCCGGCACATCCTGCCGCCAGGTTTTCAGAATGGAGGTCACGGGCGTCCTCGTTAGGGGTGCGGCGCTTGAACTAGGGGCCGAGGACCGCGCGCGATATGGATGACGCAGCGCAGCAACCATTCCTCACGCAATCGCATTGCTCGGTCGGAAAATGGACACGTGACCACGCAAATTCCGCGCTTGCGCTTCCCCGAACGTCCTGCCGCCCCTATCTCGCACCGCAGAATGGCGCGTTCCTCTCGATCGAGCGACTGGGGCTTTCCCCGCTGGCGCAGCTACGGCGCGGAGCGCGAGGCGGTGGCGGTGCGCCTGTGCGACCGCCATGGCTGCGACCAGCCGGGCGACTTCCCCGCGCCGAAGTCTCCGAACAGCCCCGAGCGCTGGTATTTCTGTCAGCCGCACGCCGCCGAGTACAATCGCGGCTGGGACTATTTCGAAGGGCTGTCTGCGGAGGAGGCAGCGGCGCGCGAGGCGAACGAGCGCCGCGACGCCTCCGGCTTCACCCAGTCGCGTCAGAACGCCTGGGCCGGCCCGGGCGACGGCACCCGCAGCCGGGACGAGATGCGCGCCCTCGAAGTGCTCGAACTCGAAGTGGACGTGTCGTTCGACGACGTCCGCGCAGCGTGGCGCCGACTCGCCAAGGCCAATCACCCCGACGTTCGCCCCGGCGACGCCGAAGCTGCGACGCGCTTCCAGGCGATCCAGGCCGCCTATGACGTGCTCCGGACCGCGGAAGAGGCGCGGAGCTGGAAACCCGCGTGAAGACGGCGAAGGGCGGGTGCGGCGCCATTTTCCTGGTCTGCGGCAAATGCTCGAAGAAGGCCGGCGGCGGGTTCGGCAAGAAGGGCCGGACTCCGCTCGTCAAGGCGCTCGCCAAGATCGAGGGTTTCGGCAAAGGCCGCAAGAGCGCGGTCCAAGTGACCGAGACCAAGTGCCTCGGCCTGTGCCCCAAAGGCGCCGTGACCCTGGTCGATCCGCGCACCCCGGCGACGTGGTTGGTCGTCGAACAGGGCGAGGACGTGGCCGAGGTCGCGGCGCGGTTGCAAACGCCCCGTCATCCCGGCCTCGCGCCGGAGCCGGTAGGGCCACGCGGGACGCCCTCGCGCCTCTAGCCGGGGGGCGCGCCGCCGGCTGGTTCCCGCGTCAAGCCGGGGATGACGGATTGGAGTACCGCGCCGCGGTCTCCTTGATCAGCGCGATCATGTTGGGGATGCCCTGCGTCCGGTTCGAGCTCAGCTGCGCCTTCAGCGCGAACGGCGCCAGCGCGGCGTCGATGTCGGTGGCGGCGATCTCGGACACGCTGCGGTCCTGCACCGTCGCCAGCACCAGCGCGATGATCCCCTTGGTGATCGCGGCATTCGAATCGGCGAGAAAGTGGAGCGTTCCGTCGCCGGTCCGCGTCGGATAGACCCAGACCGAGGCGGAGCAGCCGGCTACTTTCGTCGCGTCGGTCTTGAGCGCCTCGGGCATCGGCTCCAGCGCGCGGCCGAGCTCGATCAGCAGCCGATAGCGATCGTCGGCATCGAGGAACTCATATTCTTCGCGGATTGCGTCCAGGTCGGCCATCCGCCGCCGGGTAGAGCGGCGCGCTGCGACCCGCAACCGCCCAGCCGACGGCGGCGGCGACCGCAGCCGGGTCGAGCGGCGCGGTGGGCGGGGCGGGGGCGCTCACAGCTCCACCCCGGCGGCGATCGCCTCCAGCTTGCGGATCCGCTCCTTCAGATCGGCGATCTCGATGCGGGCGCCGGCGCTCGGCACGCCGTCGCCGCTGCGCTCGCCGACGATCTGGTGGCGCTTGAGGTCCAGCCAGCCGCGGAACCCCGAGAGGCCCGCGAAGGTCAGCATCGCGACCGCAGCCAGCGTCGCCGCCGCGATGATCAGGTAGACCGTGGGATCGAACATCTCTCCCTCCTTCCTGGGAACTTCAGGGTTCAGTGGTCGCGCAGCCGCTCGATCTCGCGGTCGAGATCGATGCTCTTGCGCTCGTCGGTGATCACGCGCTCCAGCACCTGGACGCGCTCCTTCAACTGCCGCACCTCATCCTTGAGGCGCATCGTATCGACCGCGTCGGTCGGCGCCGCGTCGGAGGACAGCGTACGCTGGCGGTGCATGATCACGCGGGCGATCATCACGATCGCGACGATCGCAATCACCATTTCGAACGGGTTCATCGGTCAAACTCCGTTGGGATTTCAGTTGAGAGCGGTCGGCCCGCCCTCGTCGCGCAGGCGGTCGATCTCGTCGCTGAGGTCGACGCCCTTGTCGGTCGCGATCCGCTCCAGCACGCGGACCCGCCGCTCGAGCCGCTCGGTCTGGGCAGCGTATTGCGCGGCCTTCTCGGCGACCATGCTCGCCTCGATCTCCAGCCGCTTCTCGCGGTAGGCAAGCCAGGGCTTGACGAAGACTCCGCCGATGATCGCGAACAATCCGCACGAGATCCCAAGGACCGGGATCAGCAAGGCGACTTCACCCATCTCGACATCTCCTCAGTTGGCGTGGTCGCGCAGGCGGTCGATCTCGTGGGAGAGCATCACCCCGCCGTCGGTCACGATCCGCTCGACGTTGGCGAGCCGATCCTTGATCGACCCCACCTCGGCGCGAAGCTGTGCGTTCTCCTGGGTCAGCAGCCTGACGCGCTCGACCGCTTCGCTATCCGCCTTGGGGTAGATCGCCTTTCCCCAGCTGTTCTCCAGCGGGTAGCCGTTCTTGATCCTGAGCCAGGTGGTGAACACCCAGCCCGCGATCCCGGTGAACCCCAGCCCCATGCCGAGCGCGAGCAGCGCGGGCAGGTTGGCGACGATCTCTTGTCCCTCGTTCATGATCCTCCCCCCTTCTTGCGGTCAGCGGAGCGCGTCGATCGCGCGGGCGGTGCGCTCCGCGGGATCGGTGGCGATCCGTTCGAGGACCGCCAGGCGCTCCTCGAGCCGGCCGATCTGCCCGGTCAGCCGGGCGTTCTCGCTGGCGAGCAGCTCGACCTTGCGACCTTCCGCCAACTCGTCCTTGTGGACGCGCCCGCCCCAGTCGTCGGTGATCGGATAGCCGTGCTTGGCGCGGATCGCGGTGGTGATCACCCAGGCGATCATGCTCATCGCGATGATCGCGAGGACGAAGCCGGGTCCCTGGAAACTCATCGTATCTCTCCCCTTCTCGCCCGGCGTGCTCAGCGCAGGCTGTCGATCTCGTCGGCGAGCTGCGTGTTGCGGCTGGTGTAGTGGAGCTCGATGTCGGCCAGGCGCCGGTCGAGCTCGCGGAACTTGGAGCGGACCTCGGTGGTGGAGCGCTTGGGGTTGGTCCGCACGCCCTGCCAGAACTTGGCCGCCTCCTCCGACTGGTAGAGGCCGATCGGCTTCTTCTGCGCCATCCAGGCGACCAGCATGTAGGCGAGCGGGATCCAGGGCATCCCCACCCCGGTGACGGTCAGCAGCACCGCCGCCAGCCGGACCCAGAGCACCTCGATGCCCGTATAGTCGGCGATCCCGGCGCAGACGCCCTTGAACTTGCCGTTCTGCTTGTCGAGATAGAACTTCGTACGATCGGACATCAGTTCCTCCTGTCGGTCCGGCTTTCGAGCCGGTAATCGGATGTCGAACGATAATCGGAGAGGCCGGGCTTGAAGTTCGGATTGTCGGCGGCGACGATGCGCTCCACCGTGGTCACCCGATCCTCCAGCCGCCGGGCGAGATTGAACATCTCGTCGAGCAGGTTCTCGTCTTCCTGCGTGATCTTCGGCGCCTGCTTCCACTTGGTGACATAGTGGAGGATGAGCCACGGCAGCGCGATGAAGATGACCGGGATGACGACGATCGGCACCAGCACGTCTTCCATCTCACCCCTCCCTGTTCGAGAGGCGGGCCTTCATCGCGGCGAGCTCGGCATCGACCTTCTCGGCCCCGCGCAGCTCGGCGATCTCCTCCTCCAGCGTCTTGGGCAGCGCGCCCAGTCCCATCGCCTCGGCGCGGCCCTCGGCCTCGTCGGCGCGGCGCTCCAGGATGTCGAAGCGGCTGAACGCCTCGTGCGTCTTCGGCCCGTTCCACATCTCGCGCAGTCGCGCCTTGTTGTTCGCGGTCTCGTAGCGGGTCTGGATCGCGTTCTGCTTGGCGCGCGCCTCGCGCAGCCGGCTCTGGAGCTTGCCGATGTCCTCCTCGCTGGCGCGCAGCGCGTCGTCGAGTACCTGGCATTCGGCGCGAAGCTGCTCGGCCATGTCCGAAGCCTTCTGGCGCTCGACCAGCGCGGCCTTGGCGAGGTCCTCGCGGTCCTTCGACAGCGCCAGCTCGGCCTTCTCGGTCCAGCTCGTCTCCAGGCCTTCCAGCTTGGCGATGTGGCGGCGCATCTCCTTGCCGTCGGCGATCGTCCGCGCGGCGGATGCGCGAACCTCCACCAGCGTTTCCTCCATCTCGAGGATGATCATGCGGATCATCTTCGCCGGGTCCTCCGCCTTGTCGAGCAACTCGGCGAAATTGGCGGCGACGATGTCGCGGGTTCTTGAGAAGATGCCCATCAGATCACTCCCAGATGGCAGAAGTTCAGTCCAGTTTAGCGTCGGGACGGGACGGGGGGTAGGGTGGTCCACCCGGACGATGACGCCCAATTACGCGATCGTCTGGGTCGCGGCGACCGGGGCCGCCTGTTGTGCCGGGCCCACCGCGCCGACCAGCAGCGTGGCGCTGGCGAGGACGGTCAGGGCGATCGCGGCGAGGCGGCTGGTGACGGAGGCGGTCATGGCGAAAACTCCCTTTGGTTCGGTTGAAGAGGCCGCTCGAAGCGGGATGCCAAGGGTATTGCAGAGGCCGTGCCAATCGCTCCCCGCGCGTACCACCATCGTCACGGCACCCCGCAGGGCCAGAGATTTCCCAATAACATGAAGGGCATACGGCACACCCCACCGCGGGATCGGCAGCTGAGCGGGGATGACGGTATGTGGGGCCCGCAACACACCCCTTGCGGAACGTTGGGAATTTACGCCAGAGCTTGGGAATGGAACGGCAGACCCAGGTTCTCGGCCAATCCGGCGTCTTCCTCGACGCGCTCGAACGCGCGAGCCGGGCCGCGGCGCTCGACCGCCCGGTGCTGGTAATCGGCGAGCGCGGGACCGGCAAGGAACTCGTCGCCGAACGACTGCACCGCCTCTCCCCGCGCTGGGATCAGCCGCTGATCGTCATGAACTGCGCCGCACTGCCCGAGACTCTGATCGAGGCCGAACTGTTCGGCCACGAGGCCGGCGCGTTCACCGGCGCCACCAAGGCGCGACCGGGCCGGTTCGAGGAGGCGGACGGCGGGACGCTGTTCCTCGACGAGCTCGGGACGCTCAGCATGGCGGCGCAGGAACGCCTGCTCCGCGCGGTCGAATACGGCGAAGTCACCCGCATCGGTGCGTCGCGCCCGCACCGCGTCGACGTCCGCATCGTCGCTGCCACCAACGAGCACCTTCCCGACAAGGTCGAGCGCCACGAATTCCGCGCCGATCTGCTCGACCGCCTGTGTTTCGAGGTCGTCACGCTGCCGCCGCTTCGGGCGCGTCGCGGCGACGTGGCGGTGCTCGCCGACCATTTCGGGCGCCGGATGGCCGCCGAGATGGGCTGGAACCGCTGGCACGGGTTCACGCCCGAGGCCCAGGCGCAGCTGACCGAATACCGCTGGCCCGGCAACGTTCGCGAACTGCGCAACGTCGTCGAACGCGCGGTCTATCGCTGGGAGCTCGAGGAGCCGATCGCCCGCATCGAGTTCGATCCGTTCGCCTCGCCGCACCGTCCGCAATCCTCGACCCGGCCGATGCCCACCGCCGCGCCGCCGCCGTCCGCGCCTAGCCAGGATCGCCCCGACAGCCACGACGAGGTCGCGGCGTGTGAGGTCGGCCCTTCCGACTTCAAGAGCCGCGTCGCGCAGTTCGAGAAGGATTTGCTGACCAAGGCGCTGGCGGACAACCGCTTCAATCAGCGCGCGACCGCCGAGTCGCTCGGCCTCACCTACGACCAGCTCCGCCACGCGCTGCGGCGGCACGATCTGATCGGCGCGGGGGGCTGACGGCCCGACTTCAACTCGCTTGCGCAACGACCCGACCGGGACCATTTCGCCCTCGTGATCGTTCCCCGGCCAACCCCGATCAAGGAGACCCCCATGGCGTTCGAACTCCCTCCGCTGCCCTACGACTATGATGCGCTGGAGCCGGTCATCTCCAAGGAGACGATGACCTTTCACCACGACAAGCACCACGCCGCCTACACCGCCAAACTCAACGAGGGCGTCGCCGCCGATCCCAAGCTGGGGGGCAAGAGCATTGAGGACATCCTCGGCATGATCTCGACGCTGCCGCCGCTCGTCCGCAACAACGGCGGTGGGTATTGGAACCATGATTTCTTCTGGAAGATCATGGGCCCGAAGGGCTCCTCGCAGCCGTCGGGCGCGCTCAAGGACGCGATCGACGCTTATGGCGGGCTCGACAAGCTGAAGGAAGACTTCAACGGCAAGGGCGCGGGCCAGTTCGGCTCGGGCTGGGCGTGGGTGATCAAGGATTCATCAGGCGCGCTCAAGGTCACCTCGACGCCCAATCAGGACAATCCCCTGATGGACGACGCCAAGGAGAAGGGCACGCCCATCCTGGGCAACGACGTTTGGGAACACGCCTATTACCTGACGTACAAGAACGACCGCCCCGGCTATCTCAAGGCCTGGTGGGACGTCGTGAACTGGGACGAGGCCGGCAAGCGTTTCGACGCGGCGTGAGCGGGCGGGGGCGGTGCGCCGCCCCCGCTAGTCCTGCACCGCAGGCGCCTCGGTCTGTAGCCCGTGCCGCAGCAGCATCGGCACGTTTGCGACTGCAAACAGTAGGGTCGCCGGGATCGCGCCCCACAGTTTGTACGCGACCCACACGTCCCAGCCGAACGAGCGCCACACCACCTCGTTCGCGACTGCCATCGCGACAAAGAACAACGCCCAATTGCGCGTGAGCTTGCGCCATCCCGTCTCGGTCAGCCCCGGATAGGCGCTCCCCAGCACCGCCGCGAGCAGCGGGCGTCCGGTCGCCAGCCCGAACGCCAGCACCGCCCCAAGCATCAGATAAACGAGCGTCGGCTTCATCTGGAGAAAGCGTTCGTCGCGGAACCACAAGGTCAGCCCGCCGAACACGACGACGAGCCCGCCCGAGATCCACAGCATCGGCGGGATGCGCCTGAGCTTCACCTGCGCCGCGACCATCGCCGCGACGGTCGCGACCACGAAGGCGGCGGTGCCGACCAGCACCCGCGCGATCGTCTTGGCCTGCTCAGGGCTGAGGCCAGCCAGCACGTCAGACACGCCCGAGACGATCCGTACCGCCAGCGTCGCCGGCAACAGGAAGTTGGCGAGGAAGAACACCGCCAGCGGCCCATAGTCGACCGCCGCGCGAAACCCCGGACTGGCCTTGCTCACCGCCCCTCGACCCCCGCGATGATCCGGCTGACCTCGGTCGCGTCGAACGGCCGCAGGTCGCCGAGCTGTTCGCCAACCCCGATCGCATGGATGGGCAGTCCGAACTTCTCCGCCGCCGCGACGAGCACGCCGCCCCGCGCGGTGCCGTCGAGCTTGGTCATCACCAGCCCGGTGACCCCGGCGATCTCCTTGAACACTTCGATCTGGTTGAGTGCGTTCTGCCCGGTGGTCGCATCGAGCACGAGCACCACGTCGTGCGGCGAGGCGGGGTTGAT
The DNA here is from genome assembly GCF_058313435.1 of Sphingomonas sp. SP6. Lineage (NCBI taxonomy): Bacteria > Pseudomonadati > Pseudomonadota > Alphaproteobacteria > Sphingomonadales > Sphingomonadaceae > Sphingomonas > Sphingomonas sp. SP6. The sequence goes on along the minus strand of NZ_JBZFLG010000003.1, from coordinate 101,412 downwards.
CCGTCCCAGCACCCGCCGGATCTTGGCGAGCTCGTCCATCAACTCGCGCTTGTTCTGGAGGCGGCCGGCGGTGTCGACGATCAGCACGTCGGTGCCGATCTCGGTCGCCTTCTTGACCGCGTCCCACACGATCCCCGCCGCGTCGCCGCCCTCGGGGCCGGTCACGATCGGCACGCCCACGCGATCGGCCCAGGTCCTGAGCTGGCCGATCGCGGCCGCGCGGAACGTGTCGCCCGCCGCCAGCATCACCTGATAATCCTGCTCGACCAGCAGGTGCGCCAGCTTGGCGATCGTCGTCGTCTTGCCGCTGCCGTTGACCCCGATCACCAGGATCACCTGCGGACGCGGGAACGCCTCGATCTCGAGCGGGCGCGCGACCTTGGCGAGCGAGCGCTCGACCTCTTCCGCCACCACGAGGCGGATGCCGAGCTCCTCCATGTTGCGCTCGTACGAGCCGTCGGCCAGCCGCGCGCGCACCCGTCCGGCGGTCTCGGGCCCCAGGTCCGAAGCGATCAGCGACTCCTCGATGTCGTCGAGCGTCGCCTCGTCGAGCCGTGCGAGCCCGAGGCCCGCAAGGTTGCCGACCAGCCGGTCCGAGGTCCGGCGGAACCCGCCGAGGAGCTTGTCGTGCCAGGAGGAGCGCTGGTCGGTCATGCGGTTCCGATGAGATGGGTCGCGGTGGCGGCGGTGATCCGCGCAGGTAGGATTTCGCCGACCGCGTGGGAAGCCGCGAACCGCACCTCGGCGAACCCCGGCGCGTGCCCGCGATCGCCGGGCTTCTCGACCAGCACGTCCTGCACGCTGCCGATCAGCCCGCCGAGCCATGCAGCCTTGCGGGTGTCGGCCGCCGCGCGCAGCCGCGCCGCGCGCTCGCGCCGTACCGGATGCGCCACCTGCGGCATCCGCGCCGCCGGCGTCCCGTCGCGCTCCGAATAGGGGAAGACATGCGCATGGACGATGTCGCAATCGTCGATCAGCGCCAGCGTATTGGCGAACATCGCTTCGCTTTCGGTGGGAAAGCCGGCGATCAGATCCGCGCCGATCGCGACCTCGCGCCGTGCCTTCAGCCGTTCGACCAGCCGGACCGCGTCGGCGCGGCTATGCCGCCGCTTCATCCGCTTGAGCGTCAGATCGTCGCCCGCCTGCAGCGACAAATGGAGATGCGGCATCATCCGCGGCTCGCTTGCGACCAGCTCGAACAGCGCGTCGTCGATCTCGATCGAATCGAGCGACGACAGCCGCAACCGCTTGACCGGCGTCTCTGCCAGGATCGCCTCGACAAGCGCGCCGAGCGTCGGTGTGCCCGGCAGATCGTGGCCCCAGCTCGTCAGGTCGACTCCGCTCAGCACGACCTCGCGCCTTCCGAGGGTGGCGATCCGCGCGACCACCGCCGCGACCGGTTCGGACCGGCTCGCGCCGCGCCCCGCCGGGATCGTGCAGAAGGTGCAGGCGTGGTCGCACCCGGTCTGCACCGCGACGAACGCCCGCGCCGTCCCGGTGCTCGCCGCGATCGGCACGGTCCCGCCGACGCTCCAGCTCGCCGGCAGCAGCTTGGCGGCGTTGGCGACCACTCGGTCGACCTCGGGCATCGCCGCAAACGCCGCCGGATCGATTGTCGCGGCGCAGCCGGTGACGATCAGCTCCGCGCCCGACCGCGCACGCCGCGCGCGCCGGATGGCGGCGCGCGTCTGCCTGGCGGCTTCCGCGGTCACCGCGCAGCTGTTGACCACCACCGCGTCGCGTCCGGCGAGCATCGCCGCGATCGTCTCGCTCTCGGCAAGGTTGAGCCGGCACCCGAGCGAGATCACGTCGGGGGCGGGATGGGCCGGCATGGCCCGCGCTCTAGTCGCAGGTGCTGACCGAGTCCACGAACTCAGCCCGCGGCGCGGCGCTCCTCGAGTTCGTCCGCCTGGTGAACGAGCAGCCGCTCCGAGGCGAGCAGTCGGCGCACGTCGGCGAGCGACATCGGCCGGCCGTAAAGCCACCCCTGACCCTTGCCGCAGCCGAGCGTGATCAGCCGCGCCTCGGTGTCCGCGTCCTCGATGCCGACCGCGGTCACCGGCAACCGCAGCGTCTTGCCCAGCCCCGAAACCGCGGCGACGATCGCCGCCGATGGCGCGCTCTCGTGCATCACCATGACGAAGCTGCGGTCGATCTTGATCCGGTCGAACGGCAGCGCGCGCAGATGCGAGAGGCTGGAGAAACCGGTCCCGAAATCGTCGAGGGCGACCCGCACGCCTTGGTTCTTGAGACTGCCGATGATCGATTGCGCCAGCGCCAGATTGTCGATCAGCGCGCTTTCGGTGATCTCGATCTCCAGCCGAGAGGCGGGGAATCCGGTCTCGGTCAGCGTCTTGATGATCTTCTGCGGCAGCCAGGCGTCGCGCAGCTGAAGAGGCGAGATGTTGACCGACAGCGTCAGCGCGCCGTCCCAGTCGCGCGCGGCCGCAAAGGCGCGGCGCATCACCGCCTGCGACAGTTCGCCGATCAGTCCGATCTCCTCCGCGACCGGGATGAAGACGTCGGGACCGAGGATCCGGCCGCCCGGCTGCTCCCACCGCGCCAGCAGCTCGAACCCGGCGAGCCGGCCGGTGCTGAGGTCGATCTGCTTCTCGAAGAAGGGCACGATCTCGCCCGCAGGGATCGCCGTCCGCAAGCCGCGCTCCAATTGCAGCCGCGCCTGGAGCGCGTCCTCCATCTCCGTCGTGAACGCGAGCACGCGGTTGCGGCCCGCGCGCTTCGCCGCCGCCGCCGCGATCTCGGCGTGGCGGATCAGCACCTCGATCGATCCGCCGCCGACGGACAGCGCGGTGCCGATCGAGGTCGACACCGTCGCGCGTTGCGATCCCGCGAGGAGCGGCTGGCCGAGCTGGCTCGCGACCTGCTCCGCGATCCTGGCAACGCCATCGACAGCGCCCGGATCGACCGCGAAGGCGCAGGCGAATTGATCGCCGCCGGTCCGCGCGACGATGCTTCCCGGCGGCACGGCGGCCGTGATCTCCTCGCCGATGACCCGGAGCAGCGCGTCGCCCGCCGCATGGCCGTGCGCCTCGTTGATCGTCTTGAAATGGTCGAGGTCGATGATCAGCAGCGCCGCGAGCCTGCCCTTGCGCTGGACGCGCAGCAGCAGCGCCGCACCGTCCTCGATCAGACTGCGTCGGTTCAGCAGTCCGGTCAGCGCGTCGCGGCTGGCGAGCGAGTGCGCGCGCTCCTCCGCGGCGGTCAGCCCGGCGCTCTCGGCGAGGACATCGCGGTGCCTGAGCCAGCCGAGCAGGATCAGCGCGATGTTGAGGCAGAGCGCGATCAGCAGCGAATGATCGAGCGTCTCGCCGCTGCCGGTAAGGGTCCGCAGCACACTCGTCATCGCGGTGCCGCCGACGCCCACGAACAGGATCAGCGCGAGCGCGGTCACCCCGATAATCGCGGCTTCCTGGCCCGCGTCGGCGCGCGGCCGGGGATGGGGCTGGTCGAACGCCATGGACGAGGGGCTAAGCGCCATCCGTTGCCAAGATATAGACGGGACTTGCTTAACGTGGCGCTAACTACCGGCATCTATCCGCCCGCGGGTGAGCAACCAAGCGGGCCGCAGGATCGCCGAACTCGACGGACTGCGCGGCGTCGCGGTCTCGCTGGTCGTGCTCAGCCACGTGCAAAGCCTGCTGCCCGGCGGGCGCTGGCCGCTCCTGCTCGCGACGCTGGACGTGATCGCGAGCGGCGCACTCGGCGTGCTGATCTTCTTCGTGCTGAGCGGTTACCTGATCACCTCGCTGCTGATCGCCGAGCTTGAGCGAGGGGGGCGCATCTCACTTCGCGAATTCTACGCCCGCCGCGTCGCCCGCATTTTCCCGGCGTCGTACCTCTATATCGCCGTCGTCGTGGCGCTCGGGCTCTTCGGCGTGGCGCAGGTCTCGGCGCTTCAGATCGCGGTCGCGGCGTTCCAGGCGGAGAATTACTCGGCGGTCCTCTTCGGGCCGACCGGCGACGGTCCTTGGGAGGGGCATCGGTCGCTCGGCCATTTCTGGAGCCTCGCGCTCGAGGAGCAATTCTACTGGCTCTGGCCATTGGTGCTGATCCGCTGGCGGCGTCACGCCTCGCTCATCCTGATCGCGCTGATCCTGGCGATGCCCGCGGTGCGCGTCCTGTCCTACCAGCTGTGGCCCGCGAGCCGGCTGTCGCTGACCTCGATGTTCCACACCGCGCTCGATCCGATCGCGGTCGGCTGCCTGCTGGCGTTCCACCGCGCGCGCGTCGGTCAATGGGTGGCGAAGGTGCGTGATCGCTGGGTGACGGGCGCGGTCGTCTTCCTGTTCGTCGCTACCCCCGCGATCGCCGCGACGGTCGAGGGCGCCTGGACCTTCACGTTCGGGCGGACGATCGAGTCCCTGCTCGCCGCGCTGGTCATCGTCGTGCTGGTCGACCGACCGGGCTTCTGGATGGCCCGCGCGACGCGCTGGCGACCGATCCACTTCCTCGGCACGATCTCGTTCAGCCTCTATCTCTGGCAGGAGCTGTTCTGCCTCAAAGGTGCGGCGCTGACGCTGCCGCCGCTCCTCGCCATCCCGGTCTCGATCGCGGTGGCGACGCTCAGCCGGCGCTTCGTCGAATTGCCGTGCCAGCGCTGGCTCCGGCGTCGCGGGGTGAGGGCTGGAGAGCCGGCTCCCGTCTGATGGTTGCGTTTGCGGGACGGATCGGCTAACGCCGTCCGGTTCCGAAGTGAACGCGACAAGAGAAACACGCATCCGGCACGACCGGAGCGTGACGCTGGCCGGCGAGGTTTCGCCCGCCGGCGCTTTTGCGTTTGGGTCCGGATCACCAGGTACGACCGGCATTGCCGGAAGGGAAGTTGATGTTCGAGAGCCTGAGCGATCGTCTGGGTGGAGTGTTCGACCGGCTGCGCGGCCGTGGCGCGCTGACCGAGGCGGACGTGCGCCAGGCGATGCGCGAGGTCCGCATCGCGCTGCTCGAAGCGGACGTCGCGCTCCCCGTCGCGCGCGAGTTCGTCGACAAGGCCACCGAGGCGGCGATCGGCCAGAACGTGCTGCGCTCGGTCACGCCGGGTCAGCAGGTCGTCAAGATCGTCAACGACGCGCTGGTCGAGATGCTCGGCGGCGAGGACCCGCAGGGGACCGAGCTCCAGCTCGGCGTCACTCCGCCCGCGATCGTGATGATGGTCGGCCTCCAGGGCTCGGGCAAGACGACCACCACCGCCAAGATCGCGCGCCGCCTGTCGCAGGGGTCGCTTGGGACCGAGCGCAAGAAGGTCCTGATGGCGTCGCTCGACGTCAATCGTCCGGCGGCGCAGGAGCAACTGGCGACGCTCGGCACGCAGGTCGAGGTCGCGACGCTGCCGATCGTTCAGGGCCAGCAGCCGGTCGACATCGCCCGGCGCGCGATGCAGGCGGCGAAGCTCCAGGGGTTCGACGTGCTGATGCTCGATACCGCGGGCCGTCTCCACGTCGATCAGGCGCTGATGGACGAGATGCGCGCCGTCGCCGAGGTGTCGCGCCCGCAGGAAATCCTCCTCGTCGTCGACGCACTGACCGGGCAGGACGCGGTCAACGTCGCGACCAACTTCTCCGAACAGGTCCCGCTCACCGGCGTCGTGCTGACCCGCATGGACGGCGACGCGCGCGGCGGCGCGGCGCTGTCGATGCGCAGCGTCACCGGCAAGCCGATCAAGTTCGCCGGCACCGGCGAGAAGCTCGACGCGCTCGAGCCGTTCCGCCCGGCGCAGGTCGCGGGCCGCATCCTCGGCATGGGCGACGTCGTCAGCCTCGTCGAGCGCGCGGCGGAGGCGATCCAGCAGGACGACGCCGAGCGGATGGCGGCGAAGATGGCCAAGGGCCACTTCGACATGGACGATCTGCGTGCCCAGCTCGGCCAGATGCGCCGGATGGGCGGGCTCGGCGCGCTCGCCGGCATGATCCCCGGCATGAAGAAGGCGCAGGCCGCGGTCGATCAGGCGGGCGGGGACAAGATCCTGCTGCGCATGGACGCGATGATCACCTCGATGACGGGCAAGGAGCGCGCCAAGCCCGAGCTGATCAACGCCAAGCGCAAGATCCGCATCGCCAAGGGCTCCGGCACCACCGTTCAGGACGTCAACAAGCTGCTGAAGATGCACCAGGAAATGGCCACCGCCATGAAGCGCATCAAGAAGATGGGCGGCATGAAGGGGATGATGGCGATGCTCGGCAAGGGCGGCCTCGGCGGGCTCGGCGACGCGATCGGCGGCGAGGGGCTCGGCGACATGATGGGCAAGCTCGGCGGCGGCATGCCCGGCCTCCCGGGCCGGCCCGGCCTGCCCCCCGGCATGGGCGGTTTCCGGAAGAAGTAACTCTCACACGAACCCGAAGAAGGAAGACGAAGACCAATGGCACTCAGCATTCGCCTGTCGCGTGGCGGCTCGAAGAAGCGTCCCTACTACCGCATCGTTGTCGCCGACGGCCGCAGCCCGCGCGACGGCAAGTTCATCGAGAAGATCGGCAATTACAACCCGCTGCTCGGCAAGGACGACGAGAAGCGCGTCGTGCTCGACGCCGAGCGCGCCAAGCATTGGCTGGGCGTCGGTGCGCAGCCGACCGACCGCGTCGCCCGCTTCCTGGACAAGGCCGGGGTGAAGGAGCGGCCTGCGCGCAGCAACCCTAACAAGGGCAAGCCCGGCGAGAAGGCGACCGAACGCGCCGAGGAGCGCGCCGAGAAGCTCAAGGCGCAGCAGGACGCCGAGGCGGAGGCGGTGATGGGGAGCGAAGTCGAGGCCGCGACCGAGACGCCGACCGCAGAGGCCGAGCAGGTCGCCGAAGCGACCGCCGAGCAGTAAGCATCCGTTTGCGGCCATGATGCGTTCCTTCGCCTCAAAAGGAGCCCGTCATGGCCACGAATCCGCTGAGCGACCCCGATCCCCGCACCTCCGCCGATGACGACGAGGACGCGACCAATGAAGGCGTCTCGACCCCCGCGCCCGCCGAAGGGGACGACGATGCCGGACGCCGGCAGCCCGGCTCGCCGCAAGGCTGATCGGCCGAACGAGCGGCGCGTCGTTCTCGCCGCGGTCGCCGGTGCGCATGGGATCGGCGGCGAGGTCAAGCTGAAGGTGTTCGCCGACGATCTGTCGGCGTTCACCAGCTTCAACGACGGCGCACTGACGCTGACGTCGCTGCGCGGCACGGTCGCGCGCTTCGCCGAGGTGCGCGACCGCACCGCTGCCGAGGCGCTCCGTGGGACCGAGTTGACGGTCGCCCGCAGCGCATTGCCGCCGCTTGGCGACGACGAATATTACCATGCCGACCTGCTGGGTCTGCCGGTCGTCACCGGCGACGGCAACGCGGTGGGCAGTATCGTCGCGGTCGAGAACTTCGGCGCCGGCGACGTGATCGAAGTCGAGCGCGCGGACGGCAAGCGCTTCATGGCGCCGATGTCGGCGGTGCTCGACTGGACCGACGAACGGCTTGTGATCGGCGCGGCCTACATCGACTAGCGCCGGATCGGCGAGCGTTCGTCCAGCAGGTTGCGGATGGTCGTCGCCGCCACGCCCGCTTCGCCCATCGCATGGCTGATCTGGTCGAGACCCTTCACTACGTCGCCTGCTGCGAACAGGCCGGGCACGCTGGTGCGCTGGTGGTCGTCCACCTCCAGGCAGCCGTCCGCGCTCGCTCGCGCGCCCGCGGCGACCGCCAGTTCGGAGCGGATCACCGAGCCCATGGCGGGATAGACGCTGTCGAACGCGAGCCGACCCTCGGCGGTGCCGAACGCCAGCGTATCGCCCTCGATCGCCCAGCCGCCGCACGGGCCGTCGACCCGAGCGATGCCGGCCTCCTCCAGCTTGCGCCGGCAGGTCTCGTCCAGGCGGTGGCCGCCATCGGGCGAGATCAGCGTCACGTCTTTGGTGTAGCCGCGCAGGAACAGCGCTTCCTTCATCCCGTGCATCTCGGTGCCGACCACGCCCACGCGCTTGTCGGTCACCTCGTAGCCGTCACAGATGGGACAGTATCGGAAAAGCCCGCGTTCGAGCGCGGCGTCGTGGATCTCGTCCGGCATGTCGGGCCGGTTGTTCTTCACGCCCGTAGCGAGCAACACCGTCCGGCCCTCGATCGCCCGCTCGGGGGTGTGGACCACGAACGTCTCGCCGCTCGGCTGGATTGCGGTGACCTTCGCGGCCTCGCGCACCGCGCCGTAGCGCTCAGCCTGCGCCAGCATCGCCGCGAGCAGGTCGCGTCCCGAGATGCCGTCCGGATAGCCCGCATGGTTGTGCGTGCAGGGGATCAACCCCGCCCGGCTGTCGCCCGCGTCGAGCAGTCGGATCCGCAGATGAAACCGCGCCAGATAGATGGCGGCGGTCAGCCCGGCGGGGCCGGCCCCGATGATGATGCAATCGTCCATGGTGGAACCGGACGCGGGGCGGGCGGGGTGGTTCCTTGCGACCGCACGCTTGCCCGTGTATACGCGGCGTAGATACGGAGGCGAGCATGGCGGAGTTTACCGCGAAGACGTTCAAATCGGGCAACTCGGTCGCGCTGAGGCTGCCGAAGGCGCTCGGCCTCGTCGATGGCGAGGAACTCGTGGTCGTTCCGCACGCGGACGGCCGCTTCACCCTCTATCGTCGAAACGATGCCAAGCGGGTTTTCATGAGCCTTTACGGTGCCTTCTCACCGGGCTTCATGTCCGGCGGACGTGGCGACATCGAGCCGGAGGAGAGGGATTGGAGCAAGCCGAAGCGCGATCAGGCGGCCTGACCATGATCATGCTGGATAGCAACGCCTGCATCGACTTCGCCTTGGCGAGGAGCCAGCGCCTCGCCACGCGATTGGAGCAGGCGTTCGATGGGGGCTTGGCGATTTCCGCGATCACGTTGGCGGAATTGAGGGTCGGGGCGAAGGACCCATCGGCCGAGCCGGAGGATGAGCTCCGCCTGGACCTCTTGCTGCAGACCGTCACGCTGCTCGAGTTCGATGCCGCAGCGGCCCAGGATTACGGGCTGCTCATCCGACAGATCGGGCCGGAGCGGAACGGCTTTGACCGCTTGATCGCGGCGCACGCGCGGTCGCGACAGCTTCTGCTCGTCACGAACAACGAACGGGATTTCGCTCCCATCCCCGGCCTCCGCGTCGAAAACTGGACGGTCTGACGATGTCGAGCGTGGGTCGCGTGATCGAGGTGACGCGCCGGTACCGCGCGAACCGTGCCGGTGAGGCGGATGGCGGCTGCGCGCTCGACCGTGACTCTGCGGTGTGTCAGGACGCCCTGATATTCGGCATCGATGTGGACGACTATGTTCACGAACTTGAAGCCGAGTTCGGGCCGGTCGTGCGTGAAATTCCTTGGCTGAAATACACGGACCAGACGAGTTCGTTTTGTGGACGTGCGGTCTTCGCCGTTCCGTTCTGGCTGCTCTGGAGACTGCCGAAGCGGCTGCTTAACGGCGAGCCGTTGATCCCACGATCTGACCCGCGGCATTTTCCTGAACGCTTGACTCTCGCCCATGTGGCAGGCGTCATCGACGCCGGCCATTGGATTGAACCGTGACCTTTGCCGCAACGGTCCTCACCCTCTACCCGCAGATGTTCCCCGGACCGCTCGGCTGCGCGCTCGCCGGGCGCGCGCTGGGAGAGGGGCTGTGGTCGCTCGATGCGGTCAACATCCGGGACTTCGCGACCGACCGGCACCGCACCGTCGACGACACGCCGGCGGGGGGCGGGGCGGGGATGGTGCTGCGCGCGGACGTGGTCGCGGCGGCGCTCGATGCGCAGCCGGGCGGGCGTCCGGTGATCGCGATGACGCCGCGCGGCGCGCCGTTGACCCAGCGCCGCGTCCGCGACCTCGCTGCCGGCCCCGGAGTCACGATCCTCTGTGGCCGGTTCGAGGGGTTCGACGAACGGCTCTTCGCCGCACGTTCGGTCGAGGAGCTGTCGATCGGCGACTATGTCCTGTCGGGCGGAGAGGCGGCGGCGATGGTCGTCCTCGACGCTTGCGTTCGGCTGCTCCCCGGCGTAATGGGCGCGGCTTCCAGCGGGGACGAGGAGAGCTTCGAAAGCGGCCTCCTCGAATATCCGCATTATACCCGACCAGTGGACTGGGAAGGGCGCACGATCCCCGAAGTGCTGCGATCGGGGGATCATGCGAGGATCGCGGCCTGGCGCTTGTCCCAGTCCGAGACCGACACACGGCTAAGGCGGCCGGACCTGTGGGAGCGCCATGTCGGCGCTCGGGTCGACCGCCCTCTGGCGCGCGGCGATGACAAGAGGGTTGAGTGACATGAACCTGATCCAGCAGCTCGAAGCCGAGCAGATCGCCAAGCTGACCGCCGTCCGTGCGATCCCCGAATTCCGCCCCGGCGACACGCTGAAGGTCGGCGTGAAGGTGGTCGAGGGCGAGCGCACCCGCGTCCAGGCCTATGAGGGCGTATGCATCGCGCGGTCGAACAAGGGCATGGGTTCCTCGTTCACCGTCCGCAAGATGAGCTTCGGCGAGGGCGTCGAGCGCGTCTTCCCGCTCTATTCGCCCAACATCGATTCGATCGACGTGGTCCGCAAGGGCGCCGTCCGCCGCGCCAAGCTCTATTACCTGCGCGGCCGCACCGGCAAGTCGGCGCGCATCGCCGAGCGCCGCGACACCCGTCCTGCGAAGGGCGAGGCGACCGCCGCGGAGTGATCCGCCGCCGCTGAGAGTAGGAAGGGCGCGGGCGGGGACGTCGGCGCCCTTTATCGTGGACACTGGTTCACGCCTCCGCCACTTCGATCCGATGTCCGCTGGCGGAGGATCGGGTGACGCGATGGTGGTGGTTGACCTGGGCGATCGCCGTGGCGGGTGGGCCGGCGATGGCCGCTGATCCGCTGCCGCTGACCCTTGAGCGCGTGTTCGCCAGCCCCGACCTGTCGGGGCCGCAGCCGCAATCCCTCGCGCTTTCCCCCGACGGGACGCTCGTCGCGCTGGTGAAGAACCGCGACGACGAACGCGAGCGGTTCGATTTGTGGGCGGTCGACACTGCGACGGGCGAGCAGCGGATGCTCCTCGACTCCAAGACGCTCTCCAAGGCCGCCGCCATGTCCGAGGGCGAGAAGATGCGCCGCGAGCGCGACCGGACGCTTACCGGCAAGCGCGGCGTGCTCGAATACGACTGGTCCCCCGACGGGCGCGCACTGCTGGCCCCGGTCGATGGCGAGTTGATCCTGGCGGATCGTGACGGGACGGTCCGGCGGCTCGGCATCCACGATGCGCTCGACCCGGCGATCTCGCCCCGCGGCACGTATCTGAGCTTCGTGCGCGACCAGAACCTCTGGGTGCGCCCGCTCGCTGATAGCGGCGAGGTGCAGCGCGTGACGAGCGACGGCGGCGGGACGATCCATTGGGGCGAGGCCGAGTTCGTCGCCCAGGAGGAGATGGATCGCCGCACCGGAGCATGGTGGTCGCCCGACGAGCGGTTCCTCGCGGTCGAGCGGTTCGACGAAGCGCCTGTCCATGTCGCCGCCCGTGCGGCGATCGGCGCCAGCGGTACGCGGCTCTACGAGCAGCGCTATCCCGCAGCCGGAACCCCGAACGTCCGGGTCGAGCTTCACGTCATACGCCCCGACGGGACGGGTGCCGTGAAGGTCGATCTCGGCCCGGACCCGGACATCTACCTGGCGCGGGTGAACTGGGCGCCGGACGGGTCCGCGCTCTACGTCCAGTGCGAGACCCGCGCCCAGACCGTGCTCGACCTGTTGCGTGTCGACCCCGCGACCGGGCGGTCCGAAATCGTCTTCACCGAACGGGCCGCGCCGAAGAGCTGGATCAATCTGTCGAGCGTGTTCCGGGTGTTGGCGGACGGCGCGATCCTCTGGTGGTCGGAGCGGGACGGCCATGGGCACCTCTATCTGTTCCGGAAGGGCGGCTGGACGCAGCTGACGCACGGTGACTGGGAGGTCGCGGGCGTGATCGGCGTCGATGAGCGGCAAGGCCGGGTCTTCTTCACCGGCAACCGGGACGGCGTGCTCGAACGTCACATCTATGCGGTCGACCTTCGGCGCCCGGCCGAGCCGCGGCGGTTGACGGAGCGCGGATGGTGGCACGCGGCGACGATGGATGCGGGCGCGACGCGGATGATCGTCACCCGCTCGAACCGAAGCCAGCCGCCGCAGACCTATCTCGCCGACGCCGACGGTCGTCGCGCCGCGTGGATCAACGAGAATGCGATCGCCGACGGCCATCCCTATGCGCCGTATCGGGCGAGCCATCGTCCGACCACCTACGGGACGCTGCGTGCCCAGGATGGCTCCGAGCTCCACTGGCAGATGATCACGCCGCCGCTCGTCCGCGGGCGGCGCTACCCGGTGTTCTTCCAGCATTACGGCGGACCGCACAGCCAGACCGTCGACGTCCAATGGTCTGGCCAGCCGCTCGAGCAGGCGATCGTCGACCGCGGCTGGATCTTCTTCCAGATCGACAACCGGGGCTCTGCCAACCGCGGCAAGGCGTTCGAGGATGCGATCCGTCACGCCATGGGCTCGGTCGAGGTCGCCGACCAGCGTGCGGGCGCGCGCTATCTCCAAACGCTGCCGTTCGTCGATCCGGAGCGGATCGCGACCTACGGCTGGTCCTACGGCGGCTATATGACGCTGAAGATGCTGGAGGCCGATCCCGGTCTCTATGCGGCGGGCGTCGCCGGCGCTCCCGTCACCGACTGGTCGCTGTACGACACGCATTATACCGAACGGTATCTGGGCGATCCGCGCAGCGACCCGGCGGCCTACACGAAGTCCGGCGCGCTCGCCGATGCGCTGACGATCCGCGACCCGCTGCTGCTCCTGCACGGCATGGCCGACGACAACGTTTTTCTGGAGAACACGACTGCCCTGGCGGCGATCCTCCAGGCGAACGACCGTCCTTTCGAGATGATGCTCTATCCCGGCCAGGCGCACGGGGCGGTGCGCGACGTGCACGTTTGGACCACCCTGTTCGCCTTCCTCGATCGCCACCTGTTCGCGCGATGACGATTCCGTACAATCGGACGGCGTGACGATCCGCTAGCCCCCCGTCGCGGGGACAAGGGGATCACGATGACGGGAGCGTTCAGCCAGGCGCCGGTGACCGGGCGCGAACGGATCGAGGTGCTCGACATCACCCGCGGGCTCGCGATCCTGGCGATCTTCTACATGAACATCCCGTATCAGGCGGCGTCGATCCCGCTTGCGATGTTCGACGTCCGCCGGATCGGCTGGACGCCCGCAGACGCTGCGGCCTGGTCCTTCGTGAACATCTATCTCGAGGGCACGCAGCGCTGCCTGCTCGAGTTCCTGTTCGGCGCGGGCATGATGGTGCTGACCGCCAAGGCGATGGAGCCGACCGGCCCGGTGGCGGTGGCGGACCTCTACTTTCGCCGCACGCTCTGGTTGCTCGCATTCGGGCTGTTCGACATCTTCGCCTGGCTGTGGACCGGCGACATTCTGACCCCGTACGCGCTCGCCGCGATGTTCCTGTTCCCGTTCCGCAAGCTGGGCGCGCGCTGGCTGCTGACGATCGGGCTCGGCTTCGCGGCGTTCACCGCGGTGAATGGCGCGATCGACTATGCCGGCCGCGTCGATCTGCTCGCCAAGGCCGAGGCCGCCCAAGCCAAGCAGCGAGCCGGTCAGACGCTCACCGCATCCGACACCGCAGACATCAAGGCGCTGGCGGACAAGAAAATGCAGCGCCTGACCATGCCGCCGCCGCTTCGTGATTTGGCGAAGGCGGAGAGGACCGCGCACGCCGGTGGCGTCGTGGCTTACTACACCTTCAGCTGGTCCGGCTGGATGCAGTTCTTCATCGGCAAGAACGCCTTGTTCATGACGGTGATTGAGGCGTTCTGCGCGATGCTGATCGGCATCGCCCTGTGGAAGTGGCGCGTGATCCAGGGTGGCCGCAGCGCGCGCTTCTATCTCGCCGGCATGATCCTCGCCTACGGCTTTGGGCTGACCTGCCGCTCGTTGGCCACCGCCGAGATCATCGCCTTCGACATCGCACCCAAGTCCCTGTGGTTCACCAGCGAGTTCGCACGTCTGGCCACCGGTTTCGGGCACCTGTGCCTCATCAACCTGGTGGTGAAGACCGCGACCGGGCGTGCGGCGCTGTCTCCGTTCAAGGCGGCGGGGCGGACCGCCTTTTCGCTCTATTTCCTCGAACAGCTGATCGGGATGCATATCCTGTTCTCGCCTTACGGATTCAACCTGTGGGGCCGGTTCGCCTGGGCGGGGATGTTCGCGGTGGCGACCGCGGTGATCGTCCTCTGCCTCGTGATCGCCAATCTGTGGGTCCGGCGGTTCGCGATGGGGCCGATGGAATGGGCGTGGCGCAGCCTTGCCTACGGCGAGCGCCAGCCCTTCGTGAAGCGGCGCGCCGCGCGCCCGATCGAGCCCGATGCCGCCGCGGTCTTGCCCGCCTGACGGTTATGCTCTCTAGGAGGCGCGCGCGGACGAACGGACGTCGCGCTGCGATACGGAGCAGGTCATGGGGTATCGGGTCGTCGTCGCCGGCGCGACGGGCAGCGTCGGGCGCGAGATGGTCAACATCCTCGCCGAGCGCGAGTTTCCCGCCGACGAGATCGCGGTGCTCGCCTCCTCGCGGTCTCAGGGCGACCAGATCGAATATGGCGACACCGGCCGGATGCTCACGGTCAAGACCATCGACCATTTCGACCCCGCCGGTTGGGACATGGCGCTGTTCGCGATCGGCAGCGAGGCGACCAAGGTCCACGCGCCACGCTTCGCCGCCGCGGGCTGCACGGTGATCGACAATTCCTCGCTCTACCGGATGGACCCGGACGTCCCGCTGATCGTGCCCGAGGTGAACCCCCGGGCGATCGACGGCTTCGCCAAGCGCAACATCGTTGCCAACCCCAATTGCTCGACCGCGCAGATGGTCGTCGCGCTCAAGCCGCTCCACGATGTCGCGCGGATCAAGCGGGTGGTCGTCGCGACCTACCAATCGGTCTCCGGCGCGGGCAAGGCGGGAATGGACGAGCTGTTCGAGCAGAGCCGCAACATCTTCGTCGGCGACCCGGCCGAGCCCCGGAAGTTCACCAAGCAGATCGCCTTCAACGTCATCCCGCACATCGACAGCTTCCTCGACGACGGATCGACCAAGGAGGAGTGGAAGATGGTGGTCGAGACCAAGAAGATCCTGGATCCCCGAATCAAGGTCACTGCGACGTGCGTCCGGGTGCCGGTTTTCGTCGGCCATTCGGAGGCGATCAACATCGAGTTCGAGGACGAGATCTCCGCCGAGCAGGCGCAGCGCATCCTGCGCGAGGCGCCGGGAGTGATGCTCGTCGACAAGCGCGAGGACGGCGGATACGTCACGCCCGTAGAGTGCGTCGGGGACTTCGCCACCTTCGTCAGCCGGGTGCGCGAGGACCCGACGGTCGAGAATGGGCTCAACCTGTGGTGCGTCAGCGACAATCTGCGCAAGGGGGCGGCACTCAACGCGGTGCAGATCGCCGAGCTGCTCGGGCGGAGGCATCTGAAGAAGGCCGCTTGAGATGACGGTGACGGGAGGCTGCCGCTGCGGCGCGTGTCGGTACGAGCTCGCGGTCGACGTTCCGCCGCCCGTATACGCCTGCCACTGCCACATCTGTCAGCGCTGGAGCGGGAGCGCGTTCAGCCTGCAGGCCATCGTGCCCGAAGCGGCGCTGAGCGTCAGTGGGCCGATCGCGATCTACGAGATCGTCACGGAAGATCGAACCTCGTCGCAGCGGGTCTGCTCGGTGTGTCACTCCCGGCTCTACAACACCAACACCCGCCGGCCGGGGTTGGCGGTCGTGCGGGCGGGAACCCTCGACCGATCGGAGGAGCTCGTGTGCCGCGCGCACATCTTCACCGCCATGAAGCAGGCCTGGGTCACGATTCCCGCCGACGTGCCGAGCTGGCCCGAAGCCGCGCCGCCGGCGGACTTCGCCGCCGCGCTCACTCGGAATGGACGACCTCGACCTTCCCCTTCGGTTTCCTGAGCAGGAGCACGAGGGGGGCGGCTGCGATCGAAATCCAGCTCATCAGGTAGAAATCGTCGAGATAGGCGATCATCGCCGCCTGCTGGTTGACCAGCGCGTCCGCCATCGAGAAGGCGGTGTCGGTCAGCACGTTCAGATGCCCCAGCGCGCCGAGATCGACCATCGGCGCGGACGCGGCGGTGACGTGCTGCGACAGATCGGCGTGACTCACCTGGAGGTTACGGGCGAGCAGCACCGTCACCATCGAGATCCCCGCCGACTGGCCGATCGAGCGGGTGAGATTGAGCAGCGAGGCGCCGTCGGTGCGGTAGCGCCCGTCGAGGGTCGCGAACGCCAGCGCGTTCAGCGGCATGAAGACCAGACCCATGCCGAGCCCCTGGATGAAGCCCGCGGTGACGATCGGCCAGAAATCCTGCTCGAGCGAATAGCCCGCCATCTGGCGGAGCGAGACGGCGAAGATCAGCAGCCCGACGACGATCACGATGCGGGTGTCGATCTTGCCCATCAACCGGCCGGCCAGCCACATCGTGAACAGCACGCCGACGCCGCGCGGCGCCATCATCAGCCCGGTGTCGATCACCGGATAGCCGAACAGCGACTGGAGCATCGGCGGCAGCAGCGCCATCGGCGCCATCGTGGAGATGCCGATCACGACCATGAAGAACATGCCCGTGACGAGGTTGCGATTGTGGAACAGGTGGCGATCGAACAGCGGCTTCTTCGCGGTCGCGAGGTGGATCACCGCCATCCACGCCGCCGCGAGCGCGACCAGCCCCTCGACGACGATCTCCCAGCTCGAGAACCAGTCGGCGGTCTGGCCGCGGTCGAGCATCAGCTGGAACGCGGACACGGCGACGCCGACGAAGACGAACCCGGCGTAATCGAACGAGCGCCGCGCCTTGGGTCGGGACGGCAGCAGGAACCAGAGGATCGCGAAGGTCAGCACGCCGACGGGGACATTCACGTAGAACACCCAGCGCCAATTGTAGCTCTCGGTCAGCCAGCCGCCGATCACCGGCCCCATGATCGGCCCCACCATCACTCCCATGCCCCAGACGCTCATCGCCTTGGCCGCGCGATCGGGCGGGTTGATATCGAGCATCGCGGTCTGCGAGAGGGGGTTGATGAAGGCGGCGAACACGCCCTGGAGGACGCGGAACACGACCATCTCCTCAAGCGAGACGGCGGTGCCGCACGCCATCGACGCGAGGATGAACCCGCCGGTCGCGATCAGGAAGAGGTTCCGGCTGCCCAGCCGATCGGACAGCCAGCCCGTGGCGGGCAGCGCGATCGCGGTCGCGACGATGTAACTGGTCAGCACCCAGGTGATCGTGTCCGCGGTCGCCCCGAGCGCGGTGGTCATGTGCGGCAGCGCGACGTTGGCGATCGTGGTGTCGAGGATTTGCATGATCATCGCCCCCATGACCCCGACGGTCAGCAGCCCCCGATTGGTGGTCTGGAGCAGCGGCGCACTCCCCGCCGGCGCGATCGGCGGGGGCGCCGCCCGGGGTGCGGCGCGCGACGGGAGAGCAGCGCTCGCCATCAGCGTTTGCCCGTGTCGACCCGGACGTCGGTCGAAAGCCCGGCGATCAACTCGCGGGGCGGGCGGCCGTCGATCGCGATGCGGACCGGTACGCGCTGCGTCACCTTCACCCAATTGCCGTTGGCGTTCTGCGCCGGCAACACCGAGAACTCGCTGCCCGTGCCCGCCCCGATAGACTGGACGTGGCCGCGCACCTTCATCCCGCGATAAGCGTCGAAGGTGAGTTCGGCGGACTGACCGACGGCCATGTGGTTGAGATCGGTCTCCTTGAAGTTCGCCTCGACCCAGGGCTGCTGACTGACGACCAGGCTGAGCGCGGGAACACCCGTGGGCGTGATCGTCCCGATCTGAAGTCGCGAGGTCTGGCTGACGATCCCGTCCTTGGGAGCGCGCACGGTGGTGCGAGCGAGGTCGAGCGCCGCCTTCTCGCGCTTCGCCAACGCGACCTGGATCGCCGCGGGCTGGCCCGAACCGCCTCCCGAGCCGAGCTGCTGACGTGCGCGAGCCGCCGAGGCGAGCGCCGTCGCGAGCTTCGCCCTGCCGGCCGCCACCGCCTGGGTCGCGGCGTCGAGCGCGGCGCGGGTGGTGAAGCCTTCCTTCATGAGCGCGGCCTGGCGCTGGTAGGTCGCCTCGGCGAGGGTGATCTGCGCACGCGCGTCCTGGATATCCGCCTGCGCGCTGCCGGTGTCGGTCGCCATCGTCGCGACGTTGACGCGCGCGGTGGCGAGATCGGCGTCGGCCTGGGCGAGCGCGATCCGGTAGGGTTCTGGGTCGATCGTGAACAGCACGTCGCCCTTGCGGACGCGCTGGTTCTCGCGCGCGTTCACCGCCACGATGCGTCCGGTCACGTCCGGACTGACCGAGATCATGTCGTTCTGCACGTAGGCGTTGTCGGTCGAAACGTAGCGACCTGAGGTCAGGTACACATAGCCAGCGATCGCCGCGATCAGCAGCGGCACCCCGAACAGCAGCAGCGGACGAAGCCACCGCCGCCGCTTCGGCTCGGCGGGCGTGGCGAAATCCTCCACGGGCAAGGTGACTTCGCGTTCGGCGACGGGCGCGCGCTGGGGATCGGCGTCAGCCATGGGCGGCGTCCTTTTGCGGGGTAGGCGCGTGGAGGTTGGCGCGCATCTGTTCGAGGGTGGCGGTGAGTTGGGCGGCCTGATCGGCGGAGATGCCGTCAAGCGCCTGGCCGGTGAGCTCTTCGGCGACGTCGCGCATCCGGTCGAGGATGGGACGCGCCCTGTCGGTCAGGAACAGCCGCCACGCGCGGCGATCGCCGGGGTGACGGCGGCGCTCGACGAGCCCCGCCTCCTCCAGGCGATCGACCATGCGGGTAAGGGTGATCGGCTCGACCTCAAGCAGCTCGGCGAGCGATCCCTGGTTCATCCCCTCGTTGCGACCGATGTGCGCCAGCGCCTTCCACTGGGTTCGGGTCGCGCCGAACGCGCGCGCACGCTCGTCGAAGCGGCGGCGCATGAGCCGGGACACGTCACTGATCAGGAAACCGATGCTGTCTGACATTCGGCACATATAATAAGCCTGCTCATGGATGTGAAGCGCTGCCGCTTGCCGTGGTTGCATTCGTGGTTGCGCCGGTCGAAAGCGGTGGAGGAGCGGTATGGAAGGACGAAGCGTGACGACGATGACCGGAGGCTGCCAATGCGGGCGCGTCCGTTATTCCGCCGAGGTGGAAAGCGACGACGCCTATCTGTGCCACTGCCGGATGTGCCAGCGCGCGACGGGCGGCGTCTCGATCGCCTTCGTCAACGTGCCGCACGACGCGGTGACGTGGCTGTCGACGCCCGATTGGTACCGATCGTCCCCGATCGCGCACCGTCCATTCTGCTCGGCCTGCGGTACGCCGCTCGGGTTCGAGTTCCTGCAGGACGCAAGGAACGTCGACCTGACGGTCGGCAGCTTCGACGCGCCGGAGCGGTTCCGCCCGGTCCATCACTATGCGGCGGAGAGCCTGCACGAAGCCTGGATCGACACCCGCGACTTGCCGAGAATGCGCAGCGAGGAGAATGCGGGCGTGGTCAAGAAGTGGATGGACGCCTGTGGCAAGCTCCCCGACTGAGTCCTTCGTAAGCTTCGACGGAGTTCCAATCGCGTGGCGCGAAATGGGGGAGGGGCGTCCCGTCGTCCTGATCCACGGCTATTTCTCGGATGCCGAGACCAATTGGATCCGGTACGGTCACGCCGCCGCAATCGCCGCCAGGGGCTTCCGCGTCATCATGCCGGACCTGCGCGCGCATGGTGCCAGCGGACGTCCGCACGATCCCGCCGCCTATCCGCCCGACGCGCTGACGCGCGATGGACACGCGCTGATCGCGCACCTGGGCCTGACCGATTACGACCTGGGCGGCTATTCGCTCGGCGCACGGACGACGTCGCGGTTGCTTGCGACCGGCGCGACGCCGCGGCGGGTGGTGTTCGCGGGCATGGGGTATGACGGGCTGGTCCATACCGCGCGGCGGGTGGATCACTTCCGCAAGATCCTGACGCGGCTCGGCCGGCACGAGCGGGGCAGTCCCGAGTGGCTGGCCGAGGCGTTCCTGAAGACGACGAGGGGCGATCCGGTCGCGCTGCTTGGCGTACTCGACACGTTCGTCGACACGCCGGCCGAGATGGTGGAGGGCTTCGCGCAGCCGGCGCTCGTAGTGGCGGGCGTCGAGGATTTCGACAACGGCTCCGCCGCGGCGCTGGCCGACGCGCTCCCGAATGCGCGCTACGTCGAGGTGCCGGGCGGGCACATGAGTGCGGTGGTCAAGCCCGAGCTGGGGCAGGCGATCGCCGAGTTCCTGGCCCGGTAGCGGGGCAGGGAACGCCTCGCCTCTTCGGGCTACGCCGAGGACCGCGCATGAAAAAGGCCGCCCGGTCGCCCGGACGGCCTTTGCAGATCGTCCGGACGCCCCAGCGGGCGTCCGGCGCGGATCACATCGCGTTGGTGGTCGTCGACGTGGTGGTCGAGTTCGACATCATCATGTCGTTGCCGCCCATCGCACCGGTGTCGTTCGCCATCATGCCGCCGTTGGTGGCGCCGTCGACCGCGGTCATGTTGTCGGACATGGTGTCCATGCCCTCGGTCGCGTTCATGTCGGTGATGGTCGTATTCTCGGTCGTGGTGTTCTCGGTCTTCGAACCGCACGCCGAAACGGCGAGGGCGGCCGCGGCGAGGGCCGAACCGGTCAGGATCTTCGAAATGGCGCGCATACTGTTGCTCCCTAGATTGACGGATTTGGACGGCGTGTACGAACGATTAATACCCAAATCGCCGTGGGTATTAAACGCAAGACGCCGCCCCCTCAAGCCCGGATTTCACTGTCGCAAGTCAAGCTATCGAGAAAGGCGTCGCGGGTCAACGCGAGCGCCGCATCGAAGGTTTCCATGGAAATGGCCCGGTCGAGCGCTGCGGCGCTGGTGACCGGGTGGTCGGCGATGCCGCACGGGACGATGCCGCCGAAGTGCGAAAGATCGGGCGCCAGGTTCACCGAAAAGCCGTGCAGCGTGACCCATTTTCGCACTCGCACCCCGATCGCGCCGATCTTCGCCTCGCGTCCTTCGCGGTCCAGAGTCCAGATGCCGATGCGCCCGGGCGCGCGGAACGCCGTGATCCCGCGGGTCGCGAGCGCGGCGATCACCCATCCTTCGACCGCATGGACGAAGCAGCGCACGTCGCGACCGCGCCGATTGAGGTCGAGGACGAGATAGCCGACCCGCTGGCCCGGACCGTGATAGGTGTAGCGTCCGCCGCGCCCCGCGGCGACGACAGGGAAGCGCGCGTCCAGCAGTTCGGCCGGATCGGCGCTGGTACCCGCGGTATAGACCGGCGCGTGCTCGAGCAGCCAGATCAGCTCGTCCGCCGCGCCCGCGGCGACCGCCGCGGCGCGCGCCTCCATGTCCGCGAGCGCGTCGGCGTAATTGGTCAGGCCGGGCGACACGCGCCATTCGATGGTGCTCACGCAGCGTGAGATGCGTCGCCGGCGGCGGGGTTGCAAGCGGTGGCGCGGGTCGAGGCGATCCGCTACCGCGGGCGCACGCTGGCAGCGAACGGGAGACGCGCGATGGTGAGGATGAGCGCCGTTTGGGACAGCACCACCCAGGTGCTCGCCGGCCGTGGCGCGACGATCACGCGCGTCGCGATGCTGACGGTGTTCCTGCCGTCGGTCGTGCGCGCCGCCGCGCTGGCGTTCGCAAGCGCCGCGGGGCCGGCGCTGATCTGGCCGATGGGGTTGGCCGTTCTCGTCGTGACGATCTTCGGAACGCTGGCGATCGTCATGCTCGCAAGCGATCCGAGCGTCGATGAGCGCGCCGCTTACGCGCTCGCTCGCGACAGGCTCCCGGGCGGGATCGCGGCGAACGTGGTGTTCGTGGTGATCCTCTGCGCGACGGTCGCGCCCGGCCTCTTGCTGCTGGCGGCGAGCGGGATCGACTGGCAGGCGGCGATGGTCGACGGCGCCCAGACACGGCTCGATTTTGGCAAGCTGCTCTGGGCGTCGGTCTATCTCACGGTCTGGTCGCTGCTCGCCATTTGGGCCGGGGTGCGGCTGGCGCCGCTCAATGCGGTCATCGCCAACGAGCGACGGGGCGTCAGCGCGATCGTCCGGACGTTCAGACTCACCCGCGGGCTCGCGCTTCGCCTGATCGGGGTCCTGATCCTCTTCGTCATCGTGTTCGGCGTGGTCGAGGCGGCCGCGACGTCGGTGCTCGGCCTGATCTTCCGATTGCTGCTGGGTTCCGACGAGAAGGCGCTGGTCGACTTCCTGGTCGCGGTGGTCGACGCCGTCGTCACGCTCGGGGCGACCGTCGTCCTGGCGGTGTTCTGCGCGCGGCTGTACCTCGCCATCCGGACCGTGCGGGAAGCGTCTTTGGCCTCGTGAGCGCGCCGGTGAGCATGGCGACGCTGCTCGCGGACGTGCGGGCGCTGTGGGCGCGCGAGCGCACGCTGATCGTGGCGCTCGGCGCTCCGTTCCTGTTCCTGCCGGCACTCGCGGTGCAGCTGCTGACGGCGCCGCCGCCGATGCTGCCGGCCGAGCGGACGCAGGCGACGCTGGCGCGGTGGTTCGACGCGCTGAGCGTCTGGGGTGAGGCGAATGCGGGCTGGTATCTGCTGGCCGACGTGATCGCGGTCTTCGGCGGCGCGGCGCTGACGGTCCTCCTGGCGGGCACAGGGCGGCCGACGGTGGCGCAGGCGCTCGGCCGCGCCGGGCGGCTGGGGCCGCGGTTCCTGCTGGCCAGCGTGCTGGCGGCGATCCCGGTCGGGCTGGGCATGTGGCTGATCCTGCCGGGCTTGTTTCTCCAGGCCCGGTTCGTCGCGGCGACGACGGTGCTGGCGGTCGAGCCGGTGTCGGCGGCGGGCGCGTTGGGGCGGAGCTGGCGACTGACGGGCACCGCGAACGGGGTGTTCGGGGCGGTGGCGGCGCTGTTCGCGCTCCAGTGGATCGCGCTGACGCCACTCGTGCCGCTCGATAGCTGGCTGCGCGCGCCGGCGCACCTCAACCCGGTCGTGCTGGCGCTGGTCGACGCCGGGATGGCCGCGATCGCCGCACTGTATCAGACCGCGCTCGTGCTGCTCGGCGTCGTCGCCTACCGCCGGCTCGCGAGCTGAGGAATCTGCGGCGCGGCGTCGGCTTCAAGGAGGCCGAGCGCGCGGGGATCGGGGAAGGTTTCGAGCGTGCGCTTGACCGCGGTGAAGCCCTGCGCGCGGTAGAACGGCAGCGCGCGAGGGTGATCGAGCGTACAGGTGTGAACCCAGACGCGCGTCACGCCCGGCCGCCACGCGCGGGTGAGCGCATGGGCCATCAGCCAGGTGCCGTGGCCCTGCCCGGCGAGTTCGGGAACGAAGCCGAAATAGGACAGCTCGCACGCGCCGGCGTGGCGGAAATCGAGTTCGAGGAATCCGACCTCGATCCCGGAGCGGTCGACCGCGGCATGGACGGTGACGGCGGGATCGTGGACGATCCCCGCGAGCTTCGCGTCGGCCATCGCGAGGCGCGAGTACCAGAGCCAGGGCGAGCCGATGCGGCGGAAGAGTTTGCGGTAGTTGGCGAGATCGGGCTGCGGCCAGTCGACGAGCCGGAGCGGACTGTCGGGGAACGGCCGCGCGGGCGGGCGGCGCGTCATCTCCAGCGTGGTGACGACGGTCGCGACCTCGTGCGGCTGGACGGGGATCAGGACCATGTGGCGACTGGCGGGAGGCTCATCAGGATCGCGTCGATGTTGCCGCCGGTCTTGAGCCCGAACAACGTGCCGCGATCGTACACCAGGTTGAACTCCGCGTAGCGGCCGCGCCATTCGTCGCGCTGGACCATGTCGGCGTCGGTGAACGGCGCGGCCATGCGGCGGCGGACGATCCGCGGATAGGTCTCCAGGAAGGCACGGCCGACGTCCTGCGTGAAGGCAAGGTTCGCGGCGAAATCGCCCTCGAGATGGTCGTAGAAGATGCCGCCGACGCCGCGGTGGACGCCGCGGTGGGGGATGTAGAAATAGTCGTCGGCCCAGGCCTTGAAGCGGGGGTGATAGGCGGGATCGTGCGCGTCGCACGCGGCCTTCAGCGTCGCGTGAAAATCGGCGGTGTCCTCTTCGATGGGCAGCGGAGGATTGAGGTCCGCGCCACCCCCGAACCAGCGCTTGGTCGTCACCAGGAACCGGCAGTTCATGTGAACCGCGGGAACGTGCGGATTGGCCATGTGCGCGACCAGGCTGATGCCGGTCGCGAAGAAGGTCGGGTCCTCCGCCGCGCCGTGGATCGTCTTGCCGAACTCGCCCTCCAGCGCGCCGCCGACGGTCGAGACGTTGACCCCGACCTTCTCGAACACGCGGCCCTTCATCACGCCGCGGACTCCGCCGCCGCCGGGCGCGCCGGAGGGGTCGAGGCGGTCCCAAGGAGTGTAGGCGAAGGCGGCGCCGGACCCCGCCTCGCGCTCGATCGCCTCGAACTCCGCGCAGATCAGGTCGCGCAAGTGCTCGAACCAGGTGCGGGCTTCGGTCTGTTGGTCGTCGAGGGGGGGCATGGCTTCCCTATTCCGTTCGTGTCGAGCGAAGTCGAGACATGTGGGCGTTCGGGAGCGGCTTCTCGACGTCGCTCGGAGCGAACGGGGTCGGAGCGAACCGCGCCTCCGCGAGCGGGGTGGAGCCGAGCGCGGGCGCGCCGCGGCCGAGCGAGAGGGCGGCGTCCGAGAAGCGGATCGGGGTGCGCAGGCCGGCGATCGGCCGCGTTTCGGTCGGCGGCAGGACCATGCCGCGGGCCTGGACCTGCGGATCGGCGAGTGCCTGTTCGACGGTGTTGATCGGACCGGCGGGGACGCCTGCGGCTTCGAGCCGGGCGAGGAGATCGTCGCGGTGGAAGGTGCGGCAGCGCTCCTCGATGAGGGCGAACAGCGGCGCGCGGTGTTCGATCCGGCCGGCGTTGGTCTCCCAGCGCGGGTCGGGGGCGATGCCGACGATCCGGGCGAAGCGGCAATATTGCGCGTCGTTGCCGACGGCGAGGATCAACCAACCGTCCGACGTCGGGAAGACCGCGTACGGCGAGACGTTGGCATGGGCGTTGCCCATCCGCGGCGGGTTGACGCCGCTCGCGAAGAAGTTCGCCGCCTGGTTGGCGAGGACGCCGGTCATCGTGTCGAGCAAGGCGCAGTCGACCAGCTGGCCCCGCCCCGTGCGCGCGCGCATCAGCAGCGCCGCCTGGATGCCGATGGTCGCGTAGAGCCCGGTCATGATGTCGGCGAAGGCGACCCCGATCTTCTGCGGCGCGCCGTCGGGCTCGCCGGTCAGCGACATGATTCCGCCCATCCCTTGGATGATGAAATCGTACCCCGCGCGCGGCGCATAGGGGCCGTCCTGGCCGAAGCCGGTGATCGAGCAATAGACGAGGCGCGGATGCTCGGCGGCGAGGCTGGCGTGGTCGAGTCCGTATTTGGCGAGGCCGCCGACCTTGAAGTTCTCGATCACGACGTCGGCGTCGGCGATCAGCGCCTTCACGCGGGCGACGTCGGCGGGATTCGTGAAGTCGGCGACGGTCGCCGCCTTGCCCCGGTTGCAGGCGTGGTAATAGGCCGCGGCGCGCTCGCCGTCCGCCTCGACGAAGGGCGGGCCCCAGGTGCGGGTGTCGTCACCCGCGGGGCTCTCGACCTTGATCACCTCCGCCCCGAGATCGGCGAGGATCTGCCCCGCCCACGGACCGGCGAGGATGCGCGCGAGCTCGACCACGCGGACGCCGGCAAGGGGATGGCCTGTCATGCCGCCGCTTTCGAGGTGGGGGCGGGGCGGGTCAAGGGTGGGGTTGAGGAGACAGGTTGCGGCGGTTGAGGCGTGGACGCGCGTTTCGGGGGCGACGGGGACGCGGCAGGAACGCGCCGCACACGCGGCACCGACGCGGCTGAGACGCCACGGGAGCGCCACCGGGGCGCGGCGGCGACGCGGCGCGTGCGCGCCACCCACGCTACAGGAACGCGACACCCACGCGCCCGCTTCGTGGCGCGCATCAATCGACCGGCTGGGCGATTGGGTCGAACCGGCGGAGGAGCGGGGCGACGCATTTCGCAATCAAACCACGGATTTTCGTACATCGCCTTGCGGCTTGCAGTCGGGCGATTGCGGCTGGACCCCGCATGAGGAAGGTCCGATATCGGGGGTTTGCCGACCGGCAGCTTTCGGACCTATGTGCCCGACCAAATCGCCGATCGACAAAGGGGTACGCCGACGTGAAGCTGAGCCTCGCAATCGTTTGTATCGCCTTCGTGCCGCTCGCTGCGTCCGCGCAGCAGGCGGCAAGCCCATGGTTTGGCACTTGGAAGCTTCGGTTGAACGACCCCGGCGAGAAGCCCGAAACCTTGATCTACAGCGATGCCGGCGACGGTGCGATGCGAATGGTCTCGGTCGAGTCCAAGAGTGTGATCGTCACCAGTTTCGACGGGAAGCCCGCAGCTGACATCGGCGAAGGCGCGGCGAGGGGTAACGCCCTCGCAGTAAAGGCCACCTCTCCGACGAGCTACAGCTGGACCTTCTTCAAGGCGGGCAAGCCGTTCGTCAGCGGCAGGAACAGCCTTGGCGCAGACCGCAAGACATTCAGCGAGGTGAGCTGGCTCGTCACCAAGCCGGCCGAAACGATCACGCTGACCTACGAGAGGCAATGAAGCCCGCCTCGACGTCCGCTTCTGGGCGGTTCGCGACCGTCCGCTCTTTCTCCCGGAAGCGGACGCCCGCTTTAGGGCGAGCCGCGGGTGCCGGAGTGGTCGGAACGGCCGGGCTTGGGGGTTAGCTGCCGTTGGAGGCGCGGCCATCACGCAGATCAAATCCGCACTTGGAGCAGATCACGTCAGGCACGGGCTTGCTTGCGATCCCAATCGGACCCCAGTTCGGACCGATGGTGTAGGCCGACTTGCCGCAGCGGGGGCAAACCACCGTAAGCCCCAGAATAGCTTGGAGAATGATGGCTACCGCAAACACGAACCAACCGATGATCCCACGTCCGCTGTCCGCGACGATGAACCAGACGACCCCGGCCAACGCCACCAACAGAGGCAGGGTCAAGACAAAGGAGTAGGCACGTATGCGGACCATAACCCGACTTCTGCACCAAACGTCGCGCGACCGCTATTGGGCGTTTGCGGTCCGGCAGCTTTCCCATCGATCCTCGAGCAAGAAGTGAACTGGGCGAGGTGGGGCGGCTGTCCCACCGGAGCTGAGGGCGAATCCGCTTCATCGCTCCGGCTTGAGGCCGGAACCACGCTATGGAGATCACCCCAGCAGCTTCGCGACCGCCCCCGCCGTCACCGGATGATACCCGCTCTTCGCCCGCTCGAACACGCGGCGGGCGATGGGGAGGCCCCAGTCGCCTTGCTCCTTGAGCGCCTTGTACACGGGGACGATCAGCAGCATCCGGCCGACGCTGGGCAGGAACTGCTCGATCGAGGGGATCGCGGGGGCGTAGCGGTTGGCGATCGCCAGCCGCAGCCAGGCCGAGCGGATGTAGGCGTTGGTCGAGGTCGACAGCGCGAACTTGGCGTCGAGGTCGGCGAGCCGGGCCGGGGTCTGCTTCCGGGGGAGGCCGTCGAGGAAGCGGAGCCACTCCTGGGTCGACCAATGCGAGGCGTCGATGCCGACGAGCGAGCCGCCGCCCGCGACCTTCGCCACCGTCTGGTCGATCGCGGCGAGCGTCGCCGATTTCACGTGGACGGCGTTGTCGGGGAGTCCGGGCTCGTAGACCCAGCGATCGAGCTGGAGCTTCGCCTCGAGCGCCTGGTCGCCGCGGATCAGGTTCGCGCGAAGGTCGGCGAGGAAGCCGGCGCTGGTCTGCGGCTGGAAGGCGTGACGGTCGAAATAGCTCGTCAGATAGGCGTCCCATTTGGCGCGACCAACGGTGACTTCGATCGTGCGGAGGAACACCGAGCCCTTGTCATAGTCGAGCTGGCCGTAGCTGCCGGTCTCGTCGCCGTGAAGGCGGGTCTTGGCGGGCGAAGCCTCCCTCAGGTCGCGCTGGAGATCGTCCCAGGAGAGATCGGCGAGCGTGGCGGCGCGCTCCTTGCCGTAGAGCGCCTCGTCGATGCGGTTCTCGAAATAGGTGGTGAAGCCCTCGTTGAGCCAGCTGTCGGCCCAGGTGGCGTTGGTGACGAGGTTGCCGGACCAGCTGTGCGCCAGCTCGTGGGCGATCACGTCGACGTTGGACTTGTCGCCGGTGATGATCGTCGGGGTGGCGAAGGTGAGGGTGGGGTTCTCCATCCCGCCGAACGGGAAGGACGGCGGCAGGACGAGCACGTCGTAGCGGCCCCAGCGGTACTTGCCGTAGAGCCCCTCCGCGGTCGTCACCATCTTGCCGGTGTCGGCGAGTTCGGCGGCGTCGCGGGCGAGTTGCGACGGCTCGGTCCAGACGCCGGTGCGCGCATCGATGGGCTGGAACGCGACGTCGCCGACCGCGAGCGCGATCAGGTATGGCGGGACATTGTGGTCCATGCGGAAGCGAAAGCGGCGCTGGCCTCTGCCGGCGCGCTCGCCCCTGGGGGTCAGGCGCTCGCCGCTCATCACCGCGGTCAGGCCTTCGGGGACGGTGATGCTCGCGGTCCAGCTCTGGCGGATGCCGGGAGAATCCTGCGTCGGGATCCAGCTGCGATTGTTGATCGCCTGGCCCTGGCTGAACAGGTAGGGCCTGCGCTTGCCTGCCGTCTCTGCCGGCGCGAGCCAGCCGAGCGCGCTTGCGTCGGGCCTTGACGCATAGGTGACGACGATGCGGCGCGCCGTGCCGATCCGGACCGTCAGCGGGGCGCCCTTCTCCGGATCGTCGGCGCCGACCGACCATTCGAGCGGACGGCCGCGCGCGTCGGTGATCTTCGCGATGACGAGGCCCTTGTCGTCGAGCACGATCTCGCGCGCGGTCGGCGCGGCGAGGATGTCGAGCGCCGCGGTGCCGCGCATCACCTTGGCGGCGAAATCGGCGACGAGGTTCAGATCGACATGGGTGACACGGGCGACCTGCGGCTGGGCATAGGTGAGGACGTCCCTCGCCTCTCGCGTGGTCAGGATCGGCGAAGGCGCGTCGGGGGCGGCGAGCGCCGGGGACGCGAGCAGCAGGGCGGCTGAAAGAAGGTAACGCATGACACTTCGTCTCGCCCTTGAGGCCGCGCGTGGCAAGAGGCGTTGACGCGCCGGGCCGGTCGGCATACCGAGCGGTACAGAAATCGAGGAGCATTCCGGTGAGCGACTACGAACCCCCCAAGGTGTGGACGTGGAACAAGGAGGCGGCGGGGCGTTTCGCCAGCATCAACCGGCCGATCGCGGGGCCGACCCACGACAAGGAGCTGCCGGTCGGCAAGCACCCGCTTCAGCTCTATTCGCTGGCGACGCCCAACGGCGTGAAGGTGACGGTGATGCTCGAGGAGCTGCTCGCCGCCGGCCACGCCGGGGCCGAGTATGACGCCTGGCTGATCAAGATCATGGACGGCGACCAGTTCGGCAGCGGCTTCGTCGCCGCCAATCCCAATTCGAAGATCCCGGCGCTGGTCGACCGGAGCGGGGCGGAGCCGATCCGCGTGTTCGAATCGGGCGCGATCCTGCTCCACCTGGCGGAAAAGTTCGGCGCGTTCCTGCCGACGGCGCAGCCGGCGCGGGCGGAATGCCTGTCGTGGCTGATGTGGCAGATGGGCGCGGGGCCGTATCTGGGCGGCGGGTTCGGGCACTTCTACGCCTACGCCCCGATCAAGATCGAATATGCGATCGACCGCTTCGCGATGGAGGTGAAGCGCCAGCTCGACGTGCTCGACCGGCGGCTGGGCGAGGCCGAGTATCTCGCGGGGGCCGACTATACGATCGCCGACATGGCGGTGTGGCCCTGGTACGGCGCGCTGGTGAAGGGCCTGGTCTATGACGCGGGCGAGTTCCTCCAGGTGCAGGACTATACCAACGTGATGCACTGGACCGACCGCATCGCGGCGCGGCCGGCGGTGCAGCGCGGGCGGATGGTCAACCGGATGATGGGCGATCCCGCGAGCCAGCTCCATGAGCGGCACGACGCCGGCGACTTCGAGACGAAGACGCAGGACAAGCTGGCGCCGGCCGAGCCCGCCGCATGAGCCTGACGCTCTACGACAGCCGCCGCGCGCCCAACCCGCGCCGGGTGCGCTGGGTAATGGCGGAAAAGGGGATCGACGACGTCGCGGTGGTCGAGGTCGACATCTTCGCGGGCGCGCACAGGACGCCCGATTACGTCGCCCGTGCGGGGCTGCCCGTGGTGCCGGTGCTCGACCTGGGGGACGGCACCGCGATCACGGAGTCGGTGGCGATCGGGCGGTATCTGGAAAGCCTCTACCCGGAGCCGAACCTGTTCGGCCGCGATGCGCGCGAGATCGCCGAGATCGAGATGTGGATGCGCCGCGCGGAGATGATGCTCGCCAACCCGCTGATGATGGCGGTGCGCCACGGCCATCCGGCGCTGGCGGCGCTCGAACGGCAATCGGTGGAGATCGCCGGGCGCAACCGCGAGGGGGCGGAGAAGACGCTCGGCTTCTTCGACCGGCGGCTGGGCGAGGCGGAGTGGCTGGCGGGCGACCGGATCACGATCGCGGACATCATCGCCTTCACCGGGCTCGATTTCTCGCGGATGGTGAAGTTCCAGGTGCCCGAGGGGATGGCCAACGTCGCCCGGTGGGCGGAGGCGATGCGGGGAAGGCCGGCGGCGGCGGCGGGGGTGTAGATCCTCCCCGCTTGCGGGGAGGTGGCGAGCGTAGCGAGACGGAGGGGGTTTTCCGCAGGCGACTCGCCCGCGGAGAGCCCCCTCCGTCAGCTTCGCTGACACCTCCCCGTGCCGGGGAGGATTGGCTATGGAGCGACCATGCACATCCTCACTCCGGGCGACACCCCGCTCGCCATCTGGCGCGACATCTACTTCGGCGCGTCGCTGACCCTCGATCCCGCCGCACGCGAGGCGGTCGCCGCCTCCGCCGCCGCGGTCGAGCGGATCGTGGCGAAGGGCGCGCCGGTCTATGGGATCAACACCGGCTTCGGAAAGCTCGCGAGCGTCCGCATCGCCGACGCCGATCTGGCGACGCTCCAGCGGAACATCGTGCTGAGCCACGCCGCGGGCGTCGGCGACGATACGCCCGCCGCGATCGTGCGGCTGATGATGGCGCTGAAGCTCGCGAGTCTGGGGCAGGGCGCGTCGGGCGTGCGGCTCGCGACGGTGGCGCTGATCGAGGCGATGCTCGCCGCCGGCCTGCTGCCGGTGATCCCGGGGCAGGGATCGTGCGGGGCGTCGGGCGATCTCGCCCCCCTTGCGCACATGGCGGCGGCGATGATCGGAGTGGGCGAGGTCGATACGCCCGACGGCCGGATGCCTGCGACCGAGGCGCTGGCGCGGGCGGGTCTGTCGCCGCTGGAGCTCGGTCCGAAGGAAGGGCTGGCGCTGCTCAACGGGACGCAATTCTCGTGCGCGAACGCGCTCGCCGGGCTGTTCGAAACCGAGCGGGTGTTCCAGGCCGCGCTGGTCACGGGCGCGCTGTCGACCGAGGCGGCGAAGGGAACCGACGCGCCGTTCGACGCGCGTATCCATGCGCTGCGCCGCCAGCCGGGGCAGATCGCGGTCGGCGCGGCGCTGCGCGCGCTGATGGCAGGCTCGGCGATCCGCGCCAGCCACCGCGAAGACGATCCGCGCGTGCAGGACCCCTATTGCCTGCGCTGCCAGCCGCAGGTGATGGGCGCGTGCCTCGATCTGCTCCGCGCCGCCGCGGAGACGCTGGAGATCGAGGCCAACGGGGTGACCGACAATCCGCTGATCTTCACGGGCGAGGATGGCGACGAGGCGCTGTCGGGGGGCAATTTCCACGCCGAGCCGGTCGCCTTCGCTGCCGACACGATCGCGCTGGCGATCTGCGAGATCGGCTCGATCGCCGAGCGGCGGGTGGCGATGCTGGTCGATCCCGCGCTCTCCGGACTGCCCGCGTTCCTGACGCCGCGGCCGGGGCTGAACAGCGGCTTTATGATCCCGCAGGTGACCGCGGCGGCGCTGGTGAGCGAGAACAAGCAGCGGGCGTATCCGGCTTCGGTCGACTCGATCCCGACGAGCGCGAATCAGGAGGATCATGTGTCCATGGCGGCGCATGGCTCGCGGCGGCTCCTGGCGATGGCGGCGAATGCGGCGGAGGTGATCGGGATCGAGGCGCTGGCGGCGGCGCAAGGCTGCGATTTCCATGCGCCGTTGCGGTCGTCCGACGCGCTGGAGGCGGCGCGGGCGGCGATCCGGGCGGACGTGCCGACGCTGGGCGAGGACCGGCATTTCGCGCCGTACATGGCGAAGGCGACGGCGCTGGTGCGGGGCGGGGTGTTGGCGCGGGTGGCGGAGTTGCCGGGGGTGGTGGGGTGAGCGCAATCTTCTTGCCTCCCCTGCAAGGGGAGGTGGCGCGTAGCGCCGGAGGGGTGTCCCGCTTTGCGAGGGTGTACTCCGTCACGGCTGGTGACACCCTTCCGTCAGCGCTGCGCGCTGCCACCTCTCCTTGCAGGGAAGGCATTGGAAGATGATCGAGATTCATCGCGGCACCGCGCCGCTGATTGTCGCGTTCCCGCATACTGGCACCGACCTCGTCGGCTGCGACGACGCCTTCGTCTCTCCCTGGCTGGCGCGGCGGGATGCGGACTGGTGGATCGACCGGCTTTACGCCTTCGCCTTCGAGCTGGGCGCGACGACGGTGCGGACGCCGGTGTCGCGCTCGGTGATCGACGTGAACCGCGATCCCTCGGGCGCGTCGCTCTATCCGGGGCAGGCGACGACCGAATTATGCCCGACGACGACGTTCGACGGCGAGCCGCTGTATCGCGGTGAGGGGCCGTCCGAGGAGGAGATCGCCGAGCGACGCGAGCGCTACTTCGATCCGTATCACGCCGCTCTCCAGGCCGAGATCGATCGGTTGCGGAAGGACCATGACCACGTCGTACTCTACGACGCGCATTCGATCCGGAGCGTCATCCCGCGCCTGTTCGACGGCGTGCTGCCGCGGTTCAACATCGGCACCAACGGCGGCGCGACCTGTTCGCCCGAGCTGACCGCGGCGGTGTCCGCGGCGTGCGGTCCGGATCAGGTGATCGACGGGCGCTTCAAGGGCGGGTGGACGACGCGGCACTATGGCGAACCCGCCAGCGGCGTGCACGCGATCCAGATGGAGCTGGCGATCCGCGGCTATGCTCCCGAGCCGGACACGCCCGACGAGGCCAACTGGCCGCCGCCCTTCGACCCCGCCTATGCCGCGCCGATCAGCGCGACGCTTCGCGCCGTGCTCACCGCCTGCCTGGAGTTCGCCCGATGACCCGCCACGACCCATCCCGCGTCATCAAGGCGCCGATCGGCAGCGCACTTTCGGCCAAGAGCTGGCTGACCGAGGCGCCGCTGCGGATGCTGATGAACAACCTGCATCCCGATGTGGCGGAGCGGCCTGAGGATCTGGTGGTTTATGGCGGGATCGGGCGGGCGGCGCGCGACTGGGAGAGCTACGACCGGATCGTCGAGACGCTCAAGCGGCTCGAAGGCGACGAGACCCTCCTCGTCCAGTCGGGCAAGCCGGTCGGCGTGTTCCGCACCCATGCCGATGCGCCGCGGGTTCTGATCGCGAACAGCAACCTCGTCCCGAAATGGGCGACCTGGGAGCATTTCGACGAGCTCGATCGCAAGGGGCTGGCGATGTACGGCCAGATGACCGCGGGGTCGTGGATCTACATCGGCACGCAGGGCATCGTGCAGGGGACCTACGAGACCTTCGTCGAGATGGGCCGCCAGCATTACGGCGACGACCTCTCCGGCAAGTGGCTGCTGACCGCAGGGCTGGGCGGGATGGGCGGGGCGCAGCCGCTCGCGGCGGTGATGGCGGGGGCGTCGTGCCTCGCGATCGAATGCCAGCAAAGCCGGATCGAGATGCGGCTGCGCACCGGCTATCTCGACCGCGCGACCGAGAGCCTGGACGAGGCGCTGGCGATCGTCACCAACGCCAAAGAGCCGGTCTCGGTCGGCCTGCTCGGCAACGCCGCCGAACTGCTGCCCGAGATGTTCGCGCGTGGCGTCCGTCCCGATCTGCTGACCGACCAGACCAGCGCGCACGATCCGGTCAACGGCTACCTTCCCGCGGGCTGGACGGTGGAACGCTGGATCGCGACGCGCGAGCAGGACCCCGCGACCGTCGCCGCCGCGGCCAAGGCGTCCATGGCGCGGCATGTCGAGGCGATGCTCGCCTTCCAGGCGGCGGGGGTGCCGACGGTCGATTACGGCAACAACATCCGCCAGGTCGCGAAGGACGAGGGGGTCGCGGACGCCTTTGCGTTCCCCGGCTTCGTGCCGGCCTATATCCGACCCTTGTTCTGCCGCGGCATCGGGCCGTTCCGCTGGGTGGCGCTATCGGGCGATCCCGAGGACATCCACAAGACCGACGCCAAGGTGAAGGAGCTGCTGCCCGACGACACGCACCTCCACCGCTGGCTCGACATGGCGCGCGAGCGGATCCGGTTCCAGGGACTGCCCGCCCGCATCTGCTGGGTCGGGCTGGGCGACCGTCACCGGCTCGGGCTCGCGTTCAACGCGATGGTCGCGAGCGGAGAGCTTTCCGCGCCGGTGGTGATCGGGCGCGACCACCTCGATTCGGGTTCGGTCGCCTCCCCCAACCGCGAGACCGAGGCGATGCGCGACGGGAGCGACGCGGTGAGCGACTGGCCGCTGCTCAACGCGCTGCTCAACACCGCGTCCGGCGCGACCTGGGTATCGCTCCATCACGGCGGCGGGGTCGGCATGGGCTATTCGCAGCACGCCGGCATGGTGATCGTCGCCGACGGCACGCCCGAGGCGGCGCGGCGGCTGGAGCGGGTGCTGTGGAACGATCCCGCGTCGGGCGTGATGCGGCATGCCGATGCGGGCTACCCGGAGGCGGTGGCGTGCGCGCGGGAGAACGGACTGGACTTGCCGGGGATCGCTTGAGCGCGGCGAACGTGTGGCGACGCTACTCCGTCCGCTTCAGCAGCGTCCGCAGATCCGCCTCCCAATTGACCGCCCAGGTGTGCGTTCCGTGGCCGCGCGTCGCCGCGGTCTCCGGGATCAGCCGGAAGGTCGCGTCCCTCATCCGCGTCACGGCCTGCGTCGGATAGGTCAGCCCGCGCGGGTTGATGAAGTCGTCCGCCGAGTTGATCCACGCGGTCGGCGCGGTGATCGCCTCGAGTCTCGACCAGGGATCGTACGTCCGCGAGGCGTCGACCTGGTAGATCACGTCGTTGGCGTCGATGCCCTTCATCGACGCGGCGACGCGCTCGCGGACGTAGCCGGTCGCCGCCGCACGGGTGGGGAATTGCGCCTGGAGCCAGAGCGGGGCGCCGCCCGCGACGAACAGCAGCGAGGCGGCGGTGCGCAAGCCTTGCTGCGGCTGATCGGTATAGTTCCCCCCCGCCCAGGCCGGGTCGGCTTCGATCCCGTCGATGACGAGCTGCCGCCACATGCGGTTGAGGCCGGCGATCGCGACCGGCTCGCACGCCAGCGGCATCAGCGCTCGGGCGAAATTCGGGTAGGTCTCGCCGAGGACGAAAGCGTGCATGCAGCCCATCGACGTGCCCATCACGAGGCGCATCCGCTTGATCCCGAGCGTCTCGGTCAGCAGGCGGTGCTGCGCGGCGACCATGTCGTCGTAATCGTATCTGGGGAAGCTCATCCGCAGCCCGTCGGACGGTTTGGACGACCCGCCGTGGCCGATGTTGTCCGGCAGGATGATCCAGTATCTGGCGATGTCCAGCGGCTGACCGGGGCCGTACAGCCGATCGGCGAACTGTGGGGCGAGGAACTGCTTGCCCGTCCCGCCGGTGCCATGGAGCACCATGACCGCATTGTCGATCTCGCCCCTCGCATCGCGGTGCGGCGCGCCGAGCGTCGTATAATGGAGACGAAGGTCGAGGATCTCGCCGGTCTTGAAGCGAAAGCCGCGGAGGGTCGCGTCCGCGTCCCTGGTCGGCCACCGGCTCGCGGCGGGAGCGGGGGCGGTCGCGATGGTGGTGATGGGCGCCGGCGGCGTCGTCGCGGCGGCGGCTTGGGCGGCGAGGAGGAGGGCGAGGAGCATCGCTCCACGCTAGCGGCGGGCGCGGCTGGCGCAAAGTCGCGAGGCGACGGTCCCAGTGCGGCCGGACCCGGCGGTGTGATTGATCTACGTTAGGGGCGAGCGAGACCGCCGCGCTTTCCGCGTTGCGCGAGCGGGGCCGAAGCGTACGCACGGCTGGCCGGGGCCGGTGCGGTCACCGCGAGCAGAGGTTGGCGCGATGAGGATGTTCGATCGGTTCACCACCGGCTGCGCGCGATTCGTGGGGCGGCCGCTGATGCTGGCGCTGTGCGTCGCGATCTCGATCACGGGGTTCACGGCCTATGCGTCGGGGAGCGATCACCTGCTCGGCGGCGCGAACCTGGCGATCAACGTCCTGACGCTGCTGATCCTCCCGATCCTCCAGGCGACGCAGAACCGCGACGGCGCGGCGCTCCAGGCCAAGATCGACGAGCTGATCAAGACCAGCGTCACCGCGCGCGATACGCTGATCGGGCTGGAGAACCGAAGCTCCGAGGAGATCGAGACGGTCCGGAGCGAGCACGGGCTGGACTGCGATCCGGAGCCGCTGCCCAAAGTGACCGGCCGCTAGGCACGCCCGGCTGAGGGCTTCAGGCGAAGTCGCCCAGCTTTTCGGCCTCGTCGTCCGGCAGTTCGGGGGTCGTCGGGACCTCCGCAGGATCGACCGCCATGTCGCCCGCATCGGGTTCGTTGCCGGGGTGGTTGTGAGGCGTCGCGGTCATGTCTCGTCTCCATCGGATGCGGGCCGGTCTCGGCTAGCGGTCACGGCGCTCGGCGCCTTCCGGATCGTCATACGCGGGTTGCACCCCGCCCAGAATGTTGCCCGCCCCCGACGAGTCGCCGCCGCCCGGTGCCTTGCCGACGTCGGGCTCCTGGTCCTTGTCGGTCGGCTTCGCTTCGGGTGAGTCGGCCATGGTGTGTTCCTTCGCCAGCGGCATGGATGCCGGCGAAGGAGAACGCGGGACGCGACCGATCGGGCTCACGGTCGCGGGACAAACGACTGCTGCGCCGCCCGCGGCCCCGCTCAGAGCTTCTCGGTCAACTCCGGCACCAGCTTGAACAGGTCGCCGACCAGCCCGAGGTCGGCGACCTGGAAGATCGGGGCGTCGGCGTCCTTGTTGATCGCGACGATCACCTTCGAGTCCTTCATCCCCGCGAGATGCTGGATCGCGCCCGAGATGCCGACCGCGACGTACACTTCGGGGGCGACGATCTTGCCGGTCTGGCCGACCTGATAGTCGTTGGGAGCATAGCCCGCGTCGACTGCCGCGCGGCTCGCGCCGACGCCCGCGCCGAGCTTGTCGGCGAGCGGATCGATCAGCGCGTGGAACTGCTCGCTACTGCCGAGCGCGCGGCCACCGGAGACGATGATTTTCGCGCTCGCGAGTTCGGGGCGCGCCGACTTGGCGATCTCCTGGCTCTCGAAGGTCGACAGGCCCGTGTCGCCGGTCGACGAAACCGCCTCGATCGTGCCCGATCCGCCTTCGGCCGCGGCCTTCTCGAACGCGGTGGTGCGGACGGTCAGCACCTTCTTGGCGTCGCTGGTCTGGACGGTTGCGATGGCGTTACCGGCGTAGATCGGACGGGTGAAGGTGTCCTCGCCCTCGACCGACAGGATCTCGCTGACCTGCTGGACGTCGAGCAGGGCGGCGACCCGCGGGGTGATGTTCTTCGCGCTGGTGGTCGCGGGCGCGACGAAGGCGTCGTGATGGCCCATCAGCTCGACGATCAGCGGTGCGACGTTCTCGGCGAGCGCATGGGCGTAGGCGGCGTCGTCGGCGACGTGGACCTTGCCGACGCCCGCGATCTTCGCCGCGGCTTCGGCGACCGCGCCGACACCTTGCCCGGCGACGAGGAGGTGGACCTCGCCCAGTTGCGACGCGGCGGTGACCGCCGACAGGGTGGCGTCCTTGACGGTCGATCCGTCGTGCTCGACCCAAACCAGGGTTTTCATGTCATTGTACTCCCATTCGGAGTGGAAAACGTCCGTTCGTCCTGAGTAGCCGCTGAGCGAATGCGAAGTGGCGTATCGAAGGACTTGGGGCAGGCGGGTGGTTCGATACGGGCCTTCGCTGCGCTCAGTCCCAACTCACCACGAACGGAAATCCTAAGAATTCACTTCGCGATGCCCATCGCGTGGAGCTTCATCACCAGTTCGTCGACGTCGGCCACCTTCGCGCCGGCCTGACGCTTGCCGGGCTCGACGACCTTGAGGGTGGTCAGCCGCGGGGCGACGTCGACGCCGTAATCGGCGGGCGTCTTCTGCGCCATCGGCTTGGACTTGGCCTTCATGATGTTCGGCAGCGAGGCATAGCGCGGCTCGTTGAGGCGCAGGTCCGTCGTCACGATCGCGGGGAGCTTGAACGTGTCGACCTCGAGCCCGCCGTCGACCTCCCGCGTGACCTTGGCTTGGCCGTCGGCGATCTCGACCTTGGAGGCGAAGGTGCCCTGGCCCCAGCCGAGCAGCCCGGCGAGCATCTGCCCGGTCTGGCCGGCGTCGTCGTCGATCGCCTGCTTGCCCAGGATGACGAGCTGCGGCTGCTCCTCCGCGACGATCTTGGCGAGGATCTTGGCAACGCCGAGCGGCTCGACCGTGCCTTCGGCGACGACCAGGATCGCGCGATCGGCGCCCATCGCGAGCGCGGTGCGCAGCGTCTCTTGGCTCTTCTGCTCGCCGATCGAGACCGCGACGATCTCGGTAACGACGCCCTTCTCCTTGAGCCGGATCGCCTCCTCGACGGCGATCTCGTCGAAGGGGTTCATGCTCATCTTGACGTTGGCGAGGTCGACTCCCGACCCGTCCGCCTTCACGCGGGGCTTCACGTTATAGTCAAGCACACGCTTGACGGGGACGACTACCTTCACATCCTGTCTCCAACCTTTTGGAGTGCGCCGCTGCGAGCGTCGACCGTGAATGCGGAACCGTTCTCGAGTGTTCCGCGGACCATCGGGCCGTCGCCGTGCGCCTCCTTGACGTGATCGATCAGTATCTCACCGCTCTCGTCGATGACCTGGCTTTCGTGATCATGCTTGATCCAGGCATCGCCGTTCGCGAAATCCATTCTGTCTTCACCGATCCCCGCGCCCGGTCGGCAGCCGATCAGCGCTGCCGACACAAGGACGATGGGGACGTATCTCAAGCCACCTTCTTCACCTCGGCGACGATCTTCTGCGCCGCGTCGCCCAGGTCGTTAGCAGGAACGATCGCGAGGCCGGAATTGGACAAAATGTCCTTGCCCTTGTCGACGTTCGTCCCCTCCAGCCGGACCACCAGCGGCACCGAGAGGTTCACCTCCTTCGCGGCGGCGACGATGCCCTCCGCGATGATGTCGCACTTCATGATGCCGCCGAAGATGTTGACCAGGATGCCCTTCACGTTCGGATCGGCGAGGATGATCTTGAACGCCGCGGTCACCTTCTCGGTGGTCGCGCCGCCGCCGACGTCGAGAAAGTTCGCCGGGAACATGCCGTTCAGCTTGATGATGTCCATCGTCGCCATCGCCAGGCCCGCGCCGTTGACCATGCAGCCGATGTCGCCGTCGAGCTTGATATAGGCGAGGTCGTACTTGGACGCCTCGAGCTCGGCGGGGTCCTCCTCGGTCTCGTCGCGGAGCTCCATCAGGTCCTTGTGGCGGAACATCGCATTGCCGTCGAACCCAACCTTGGCGTCGAGCACCATCAGCTTGCCGTCGTCGGTCACCGCGAGCGGGTTGATCTCGATCTGCTCGGCGTCGGTGCCGATGAAGGCGTCGTACAGCTTGGACGCGACGTTCGACGCCTGCTTGGCGAGATCGCCGGTCAGGCCCAGCGCCGCGGCGACGGCGCGGCCGTGGTGCGGCATGAAGCCGGTCGCCTG
Organism: Sphingomonas sp. SP6; assembly: GCF_058313435.1. Classification (NCBI taxonomy): domain Bacteria; kingdom Pseudomonadati; phylum Pseudomonadota; class Alphaproteobacteria; order Sphingomonadales; family Sphingomonadaceae; genus Sphingomonas; species Sphingomonas sp. SP6. The sequence continues at coordinate 61,498 of NZ_JBZFLG010000003.1, read as the reverse complement.
ATCGATGTCGATCGCATGAATCTTCTCGGGCGTGTCGTGGGCGACCGTCTCGATGTCCATACCGCCCTCGGTCGAGACGACCATCGAGATGCGGCTGGTCGCGCGGTTGACGAGCAGCGCGAGGTAGAACTCCTTGGCGATGTCGACGCCGTCGGTGACGTAGAGGCGGTTGACCTGCTTGCCGTGCTCGCCGGTCTGGACCGTGACGAGCGTGTTGCCGAGCATGTCGGCCGCCGCGGCGCGGACCTCGTCGGCGGTCTTGGCCAGCCGGACGCCGCCCTTCGCGTCGGGGCCGAGTTCCTTGAACTTGCCCTTGCCGCGGCCGCCGGCGTGGATCTGCGCCTTGACGACGTAGAGCGGTCCCGGGAGCTTCGCCGACGCGGCGACCGCCTCGTCGACCGACAGCGCGGCATAGCCGGCGGGGACGGGCACGCCGAACTTCGCGAGGAGTTCCTTGGCCTGATACTCGTGGATGTTCATCGGGCGGGCGCGCCTTTCCTGCGGGTTTGCGGCGGGCTTAAGCACAAGGTAGCCCGGGAATCCATACCGCGCGCGCGAAATGTTCGCGTTGATGATGACGCGAAGCATTCGCAAGAAAGCGGTAGCTCTGGCGGTCGTTCGTGCGATGTTCTACGTCGCGGCCGTGTTCCCCTATCCCGCTCTCCACGCCAGCCATTCGGGCATCTGGATCGCCGAGGGCGGCGAGACGCGCCCGGTGGGGCGCGGCGAGGCGATCCGGCGCGCGGCGGACACGCCGATGATCGTGATGAACGCGCCGCTGGTCGGGCAGCGGCTGGGCTATGCCGAGCTGTCGGGGCTCGACGTCCTCGAGCTGTTCGCCTTCCTGCGGCCCGCGCGCTTCCTGGTGCCGACCGCCAAGGGACTGGCGGACGCTGCGGGGCTGAGCGTGCCCGAGGACGATGCCGCGGTCGCGCCGATGCTCCTGGCGGCGACGGCGCGGCTGCTGGCGACCCCCGCGGGTGACTGGGCCGAGCGCGAGGGGGCATGGACCGCGGTGCAGGCGCTGACGCGGCTGCGCTGGGCCTGGGCGCCGCTGCTGGCCGAGCGCATCGCCAAGCCCAAGGAGCACGAGCGCTGGCTGTTCTCGAAGCTCCCCGAATGGGAGGAGCGCGCGCCGCGGCCCGCGCCGCGGACGGTCGGGATCGATCCCGCCGCGACCCAGGCGCGGCTCGCCGAACTGACGGGGACCGGGGCGGAGGTCCGGGCCGGGCAGCGCGCCTATGCCGACGCCGCGGCGCAGGCGTTCGCGCCGCGCGCGGTCCGCGAATCGCCCAATCTCGTGCTGGCGGAGGCGGGGACGGGGATCGGCAAGACGCTCGGTTATCTCGCGCCAGCGTCCGTGTGGTCGGCGCAGGCGGGAGGCGCGGTGTGGGTGTCGACCTACACCAAGGCGCTCCAGCGCCAGCTCAGCCACGAGACCCGCAAGGTCTACCCCGACGACGGGGTGCGGCGACAGAAGGTCGTCACGCGCAAGGGGCGGGAGAATTATTTGTGCCTGCTCAACCTGGAGGATGCGCTCCAGGGCGGGTTCGCCGGGCGCGCGGCGGTGCTGGCCCAGCTGGTCGCGCGCTGGGCGGCGTATAGCGTCGACGGCGACATGGTGGGCGGGGACCTGCCCGGGTGGCTGACGACCCTGTTCCGCCGCAACGGCCAGGCCGCGCTGACCGACCGGCGCGGCGAATGCGTCTACGCGGGCTGCCCGCACTACCGCAAATGCTTCATCGAGCGCGCCGCGCGGGCCTCGGCGGAGGCCGATCTGGTGATCGCCAACCACGCTTTGGTGATGGTCAACGCGGTGCGCGGGCGCGAACTCGCGACGCGGCCGACGCGCTACGTCTTCGACGAGGGGCATCACCTGTTCGACGCCGCCGACACGATGTTCTCGACCGCGCTGACCGGCGGCGAGATGATCGAGCTCCGCCGCTGGATCATGGGGCCGGAGGCGGGCGGGCGGGGGCGGCGGCGGGGGTTGCAGGCGCGCCTGTCGGATGTCGCGAGCTACGACGAGGCGGGCGGGGTTGCGATCGCCGACGCTGTCCAGGCGGCGCAGGCGCTGGCGAGCGAGGGCTGGTTGCAGCGGCTGGCCGAGGGCCAGCCGTTCGGGCCGATGGAGACCTTGCTCGCGGCGGTGCGCGGCCTCGTCTACGCGCGCGCCGAGAAGCCGGACGACGCCGGCTATGCGCTGGAGACCGAGCTCGCCGAGCCGACGCCCGAGCTGATCGAGGCGGCGGCGGGCGCGGCGAGCGCGCTGGAGGCGTTGTACCGTCCTCTCGTGGTGCTCGGGCGGCGGCTTGAGGCGGTGCTCGCCGACGCGCCGGACTGGATGGACGCGCCCGCGCGCGCGCGCGTCGAGGGGGCGATCGCGTCGCTCCAGTGGCGGGCGGAGGCGGTGTCGGCATGGCTGGCGCTGCTCGCGCGCGTCGGCGGGCCGGCGTTGCCGCAGTTCGTCGACTGGCTGATCGTCAACCGCGGCGAGGGGCGCGAATACGATGTCGGGCTGCTGCGCCACTGGCTGGACCCGACCAAGCCCTTCGCGGAGGTCGTGCTGCGGCCGGCGCACGGCGCGCTGGTCACGTCGGCGACGCTGACCGCGGGCGGCGACTGGGAGACGGCCGAGGCGCGGGTCGGCGCGCCGCATCTCATCGCCAGCGCGCGCCGGTTCGAGGCGGCGTCGCCGTTCGATTACGCCGCCAACGCCGAGGTGCTGATCGTCACCGACGTGAAGCGCGGCGACGTCGCGAGCCTTGCGGGCGCCTACGCACGGCTGATCGAGGCGGCGGGGGGCGGGACGCTGGGGCTGTTCACCGCCATCCGTCGTTTGCGCGGGGTCCACGCCCGGATCGCCGACCGGCTGGCGCGCGCGGGGCTGCCGCTCCACGCGCAGCACGTCGACCCGATCGACACCGGAACCTTGGTCGACATCTTCCGCGACGATCGCCACGCCAGCCTGCTCGGCACCGATGCGCTCCGCGACGGCGTCGACGTGCCCGGCGAATCGCTCAGGCTGGTCGTGATGGAGGGCGTGCCCTGGCCCAAGCCGACCGTGCTCCACGCCGCGCGTCGGCTAGCGGGCGGAGGGAGCGCGTATGACGACCGCATCGTGCGGGCGCGGCTGGCCCAGGCGTTCGGGCGACTGATCCGCCGCGCCGACGATCGCGGCGCCTTCGTGCTGCTGTCGGCGGCGATGCCGTCACGGCTGCTCACCGCCTTTCCGGCCGGTGTCGCGGTCGCGCGCGTCCCGCTCGACGAAGCGACGCGGCGTGTGCGCGAACGCCTTTCCTCTGCGCCCGTGCTGGGGCATGAAGGTGTTCCCGCCCTTGATCGAGGTTGATCCGGTGAAGACGCTGACGCTGCTGCGCCACGCCAAGTCCGGCTGGGACGACCCCGTGGCGCGCGACTTCGATCGCCCGCTCAACGCCAAGGGTCGCCGCGCCGCCGCGCTGATCGGGCGTCACCTGCGGGGCGAGGGGCTTGCGTTCGATCATGTCGTCGCCTCGCCGGCGCGCCGCGTCGAGGAGACCATCGCCGAGATCGAGGCGGGTTATGGGGCGGCCTTGTCGCCGGCGTGGGACAAGCGCGTGTATCTCGCCTCGTCGGCGACGCTGCTCGATATCGTGCGCGAGACCGGGCCGGAGTTCGGATCCCTGTTGGTGATCGGGCACAATCCGGGGCTGGAGGATCTGGTGCTGCTGCTGGTCGCGGAGCGTTCGGGCCCGCTGCGCAGCGCGGTCCAGGAGAAATATCCGACCGCGGCCGTCGCCGAGCTGAGCTTCGACGTGGCGGACTGGCCGTCGATCGGGCCGGGCGGCGCGACGCTGACGCGGTTCGTCCGTCCGCGCGATCTGGATGCGGCGCTGGGGCCGGAGGATTGAGTTTGCGCCGCCCCGCTCGTCCTGCCAGACCGGCGTGATGATCGCCGCCGCGCTGCTCGCTTATGCCGCCGCCACTCCGGCCTGCGTTCCGCGACGCGAGCCGGTGACGCTGCGCCTCGCCGACTTCGCCAGCGCCGGCGAGATCGAGTCGCCGCCCGGCCCCGCGGCGCTGCGCGGGGTCGCGGTCCTGTTCGCCGGGTCCGACATCGCCGATCGGGACGGGACCGTCGTCGGTCGCGACGGGAAGACGCTTTCTCGCCCGCTGCGGCAGGTCGCCGATCGGCTCGCCTGCGCGGGCTTCGTGACGCTGCGCTACAACAAGCGCTACGTGACCGGCCCGACCACCGCCGACCAGGCGAAGTTCGCGACGCTGACCGGCGCCGATCTGGCGGCCGACGGGTGCGCGGCGGTCGCCTTCGTGCGGGCGCGCGCCGATCTCGCGCGGCTGCCGCTGGCGTTGATCGGGTGGAGCCAGGGGACGACGGTCGCGGCGACGGTCGCCGCCGCGGAGCCGAGCGTTCGCGCGCTGGTGCTGATGGCGCCGGTCGTCGACAGCCCGGCGGCCACGGTCCAAGGTCATTATCTGCGGGTCGGCAAGCCGTATCTCCAGCGCTATGCGACGAACGGCGCGCTGGACGCCGACGCGATCGCCCGCGCCGACGCCGGGCCGGGAGGGCTGCTGCCCCACGTCTTCGTCGGGATGTTCCGGGGCTTCCGCCCCGGCGAGCGGGTCAATCCGCTGCTCGACACCGACAAGGACGGGCGGATCAGCTTCGTCGAGGCCGATCCGATCATCGCCGGCTGGTACGCCGACACGCCGAACGGGGGGCTCGGCATGGATGCGACCGGGCGTGCGCTGAAGGGCGTGGGGGAGAGCTGGAGCGCCGCGACGCCGCCGACCTTGATCCTGCAAGGACTGAACGACGCCAACGTCGATCCGGCGGCGGCGCGCGCGCTGGCCGCCAGACCCGACGCGGCGGGCCGGGTCACGCTGCGGACCTATCCGGGGCTCGGCCATTCTCTCGGCACCGCGCCGTCGATGGAAGAGGACGGTTTGCCGCCGACCGACGCCGCGCCGCTGGATGACATGGCGCTCTGGCTCACCCGCACGCTGCGGGGGCGTTGACCGGATCGGCGTCTAGCCCTTCAGCTTGTCCCTGAGCGCCGCCAGCCCGCCGAAGGCCGCGGTCTCCACGTCGTCCTCGCTTTTCACCCCCGCTGCCTCGAGTGCCGCCTGCGCCGCGGCGCTTCGCGGATAAGGGTCGAGCGCGAGCGCCATCGTCTCGGCCGCGGCTTCGCCCAGGTCGATCGCGCCGTCCTCGATCTCGACGGTGTCGACGTCCTCGTCGGCGAGCTCGATCTCCTCGCCGACGACGACCGGCTCGACGAAGCGCAGGCTGACCGGCTCGTCGACCGTTGCCGTGATGGGATCGCCGGTCACCGAACAGGCCTGGGTCACCGCCGCTTCGACACGCCCCTCGGCGACCACGCCGGCGGCGTCTCGGCGAACCGCGAACTCGGCCGCCAGCCGATCGACCGCGATCAGCGCGAAGCGACCGGCGAGGCGCCGGCGCTCGGCCTCGTCGGCCTGGACACGGATGATGCGCGGTTCCTCGCCGATCGTGTCGACGCGCTCGGGGCGACTGAACTCCGGCGTCATGCGACGGCTCCGGTCAGGAGCTCGGGGAGCGGCGTCGCCGCGAGCCGGTTGCGCCACGCCAGCAGCGCCAGCCGGGCCTCCGCCAGCGCGGCATCGCCAGGATGTGCGCCGCGATAGAGATTGCGGAGCAGCGCGCCGTCCAGATCGTCGCCGGCCAGCCCGCGACGGTACGCGCCGAGCCGGCCGCCGAGCATCGCCATCAGCTTGCCCATGTGCTTGCCGACGACGACGTCACCCATCCCGGCTTCGCGGATCTGCCCCTCCATGTCCTCGACGAAGCGCTCGGTGACGCGCGCCGCGGACGGGGCGCCGACGGGGTCCTGCTCGAGCCGGAGCAGCGCCACCGCCAGCACCGTGGCGATGCAGTCGAACCGGCCGTCGATCGTGTCGGGCACCCGCGCCTCGGCATACCAATGCGGCCGACGCCCCTCGCGCACGACCGCGTCGTAGAGCGGCAGCGCCGTTTCGTCCCTGCGCCCGAGCAGCGCGTCCCACCAGCTCACATCTGTCTCCTGCCCGCGCGGCTTGCCCGACGCGACGCCGCGGCATATTGAGCCGATCGGCCGCGCGCGCAACACGCACGCTTCGGGCCTCGCGGAGTGTTCATGCGTCACGTCCATGCCAAGGTTTTCTGGGCCGCCACTGCGCTTTTCGCCGCATCGGCGTGCACTCCGCTCCGCTCGCACCAGGGCTACATCATCGACGCCGATCTGGTGAACTCGATCCGCCCCGGCGTCGACAACCGGCAATCGGTGCAGGCGACGCTGGGGACGCCCAGCTTCGCGGCGCAGTTCAATCAGGGCGACTGGTATTATGTCGCACGCGACAGCCGCAATTATGCGTTCAACTCGCCGCGGGTTCGTGAACAGCTGGTGATCCAGGTCAGCTTCGACGCCGGCGGCAACGTCGCTGCGATCCGCCGCTCGGGGGCCGAGCAGGTCGCGGCGATCGATCCTTACGGCAAGATCACCCCCACGCTCGGGCGCAAGCGCGGCTTCTTCCATGACCTGTTCGGCAACATCGGCGCGGTCGGCGCGGCGGGGGCGGGCGGCGCCGGCGGCGGGCGCGACCAGCCGTAGTGCTGGCCGGACCGGAGCACGCGGGCGGCCGCCTCGATTCCGCAAGCTGTCGTTTCGCTGACGATACCGTTCCCGAAACATTCAGCGGGTGACCGGCATTGAGCGTCTCAAGACGAGGAGCGTCCGACGCGAATCGTCCCACTCTTGGGAGACCGACATCATGCGTAAACTGATCACGACCCTGCTGATCGCAGCCACGGCCCTGCCGGCGATGGCCAGCGCCCAGTCGCAGCGGGAGCTTCAGCGCGACCGCCGCGACATCCACCGCGAGCAGCGCCAGCTCGACAATGCGCGCGCTCGCGGCGACGTGCGAGACATCCGCGAAAACCGCGGCGACGTGCGCGACGCCCAGCGCGAGTACCGCGAGGACTATCGCGATCGGAACCATCGCTGGGGTTCGAACGACTGGTCGAACTATCGCAACACCAATCCGCGGCTTTATGCCCGGGGCAATTGGCGGGCGCCGTTCCGCTACACCCGCTTCGGCGTCGGCGCGCGGATCGCGCCGTCCTATTACGGCTCGGCCTATTGGATCCGTGATCCCTGGATGTACCGCCTGCCGGTCGCCTATGCGGGCACGCGCTGGATCCGTCACTATAACGACGTGGTGCTGGTCGATTATCGCCGCGGCCGCGTCGTTCGCGTGATCCCGGGCTTCTACCGCTAAGTCCACACGTTCGTCACGGGAGGCCCGGTCGGCGTCACGCCGGCCGGGCCTTTCGACGTGCGGTCAGCGCCGCGTCTGCGCCAGCGCGACCGCTTCGTGACCGGCGAGCACCCCGCCCGCATTGCCCGGAGCCATCGTCGCTCGTTCGGCCCGTTTAACCCGGTCGTGCGCGGCGGCGAGCGCGGCGGCGGTCCAGCGCGCGAGCAGCGCCTTGGTCGTCGCTTCCTCGCGCCAGTGCACGCGCTGACGCTTCATCGCCGCGTCGACCGTACCGCCGCCGTCGATCTCGGCGCGCATCGCCGCGAGCGCGGCCAGCCGGCGGGCGAGCGCGCGCAGCCAGACGATGGGCGAGGTTCCCGCTTCGCCCGCGCGCGCCAGCTCGTCGCCGAGCGCCGCCGCGTCCCCGGCGAGCGCGACCGCGACCAGCCGTGTCGTCTCGCTTTCGCCCAGGTCCGCGCCGATCGCGGCGAGCGCCGCATCGTCGAGCGTGGCGGGGCGATCGGGCGCGGCGTCGAGGTAAAGCGCCAGCTTCTCGATCTCGCGCGCCATGACGCTGCGATCGTACCCTGCGGCCTGGGCGATCTTGGCGGCGACGCGGCCCTGGAGACGCAGCCCCTGGTCGCGCGCGAGTTCGGCGACGATCGCGCCCGCGTCCCGCTCGGTCGGCACGTAGCAGCCGATCGCGAGCGCGGCCTTCGACGCGGTGGCGAGCTTGACGAGCGCGCCCGTCGTCTTGACCCCCGGTGCGATCAGGACGGCCGGATTGCCGGCCCGCTCGGCGGCGAGCAGCGCCTCGACCGCGGCGATCGCATCTTCGGTGACCCCGGTCGCGCGGATCCACCGTGTGTCGCCGAACAGCGACAGCGACGCGGCCTCGTCGGCCAGGCGCGCGGGATCGCTCTTGAGCGTGGCGGCATCGAGGTCCACCCGCTCCGCGCCATCGCCCAGCGCCTTTGCGAGCCGCTGCGCCAGAGCCGCCGCCCCCGCCTCGTCGGGGCCGTGGAGCAGATAGAGTCGGATGTCGGGGGCGGGCCAATCGAGCGCAGCCTTGGCCTGCGCCTCGTTCGCCTTCACGGCAGCGCCGCCGCGGGCGCGTGGCCGCGCGCGTAGATCGCGATGCGGGTGACCATCTGCTCGGCGACGATCTGCGCCAGGTTCTCGAGCGCGGTGTTCTCGGCGGCGATGGTCGCATATTCGGAGCTGACCACGTCGATCCCCGCGTCCGAACCCGCGGTCGCATCGAGCACGACCATGTCCTTACCGGTCGATAGATCGATCAGCTGGTAGCGCGCGCGCAGCGTCCGCCGCTCGCGGGTGACGGCGTTGTCGCGGCGCAGCGCCAGGCCGATGATCTGGTCGTCGAGCTTGACCTGGAGCCGGTAGCGCGGGGTGTCGCGCCCCGCCGCCTCGAGCCGGTCCTTGAGCGCGTTCGACAGCAGGAACCCGGCCTTGCCCTGGATCGGGGCGACCTCGATCCCGGCGAGCGTCGCGGCCACGGGGGAGCTGGTGCCGCCGGAGTAGAGCGGGTGCAGCCCGCAGCCGGCGAGCGCGAGGGGGAGGAGGGCGGCAAGCCAGGTCCCGTTCGCTCGAGACGAACGGAGAGGGAGGAACGCCCTCACGCGACCAGGTTCACCAGGCGATCGGGGACGACGATCACCTTCTTCGGCGCATTGCCGCCCAGGATGCGGACGACGTTCTCGCTGGCGAGCGCGGCGGCCTCGACATCCGCTTTGGCCGCGCCCTTGGGCATGACGAGCGTGTCGCGGAGCTTGCCGTTGACCTGGATCGCGATCGTCACCTCGTCGTCGACCAGCAGCGCCGGGTCGACCGCGGGCCAGGCGGCGTCGGCGATCAACCCGTCGCCGCCGCGGCGCTCGTGCGCTTCCTCGGCGATATGCGGGGTCATCGGCGCGACCAAGCGCAGCAGCGTCGCGACCGCGGCGTCGCGATCGGCGGACGGGGCCGCCTTCTCGATCGCGCCGACGAGCGTGTAGAGCCGGGCGACGGCCTTGTTGAACTGGAGGCCCTCGATATCCTCGGCGACCAGCGCGGTGGTGCGGTGGGCGAGCTTGCGCAGGCCGATATCCTCACCGGTGCCGCCCTGGTGCTTCTCGCCGACCAGCTTCCACAGCCGCTGGGTGAAGCGGTGCGCCCCCTCGATGCCGTTCTCGCTCCATTCGAGGTCGCGCTCGGGTGGCGAATCGGACAGCATGAACCAGCGCACCGCATCCGCGCCGTAGCGGTCGACGATCGGATTCGGATCGACCGTGTTCTTCTTGGTCTTCGACATCTTCTCGACGCGCCCGACCGTCACTTGACGGCCGCTGCTGCGTTGGAAAACGCCATCACCACGACGTTCGATATCGTCAGTCGACACCCAAGTGGGACCGTGACCTTCCTCAATCGGAGGGAAGGAATACGTCTCGTGCGTCACCATCCCCTGGGTGAACAGCCCCGCAAACGGCTCGGCGATGTCGAGTTTGCCGATGTGCTTGAGCGCGCGGGTCCAGAAGCGGGCGTAGAGCAGGTGGAGGATCGCGTGCTCGACCCCGCCGATATACTGCCCGACCGGGAGCCAGCTCTCGGCGACCGCGCGGTCGAACGGCGCGTCCTTGGGCTGGCTGGCGAAGCGGATGAAGTACCAGCTCGAATCGGCGAAGGTGTCGAGCGTGTCGGTCTCGCGCTGGGCCGCGCCGCCGCATTGCGGGCAGGCGACGTGCTTCCAGGTCGGGTGGCGATCGAGCGGGTTGCCGGGGACCGCGAAGCTCACGTCCTCGGGCAGCACGACGGGCAGCTGCTCGCGCGGGACCGGTACGACGCCGCAGTCGGCGCAGTGGATCACCGGGATCGGCGTGCCCCAGTAACGCTGGCGACTGACGCCCCAGTCGCGCAGGCGATAGACGGTTGTGCCCTCGCCCCAGCCGCCGGCTTCCGCGCGCTGGATCACCTCGCGCTTGGCGTCCTCGACGTCCATGCCGTCGAGGAAGTGCGAGTTCACGAGCGTGCCGTGGCCGGTGTACGCTTCGTCGCCCTCGAAGACCGGATCGCTCTTGTCGCCTTCGGAGACGACACGCTGGACGGTGAGCCCGTACTTGCGTGCGAAGTCGAGATCGCGCTGATCGTGCGCGGGGACGCCCATCACCGCGCCCGTGCCGTAATCCATCAGCACGAAGTTGGCGATGAACACCGGCAGCTCGCGCCCGTCGAACGGGTGGATCGCGCGCAGGCCCGTGTCGAAGCCCAGCTTCTCCTGCGTCTCCAGCTCGGCCGCCGTGGTGCCGCCCTGCTTGCACAGCGCGATGAAGTCCGCCGCCCGCGCGTTGTCCGCGGCGATGCGCTGCGCGATCGGATGATCCGCCGCGATCGCGACGAACGACGCGCCGAAGATCGTGTCGGGGCGGGTGGAATAGACCTCGACCGATGCCTCGACTTCGCTCGGCACGAGCGGGGCAGGGTCGTTCGTCCCGAGCGCAGTCGAGGGACCCTTGAGGCGGAACCCGAACGTCAGCCCCTGGCTCTTGCCGATCCAGTTCTCCTGCATCAGCTTGACCTTGCCCGGCCAATGCTCGAGCGCGCCGAGCCCGCGCAGCAAATCGTCGGCGAACTGCGTGATCTTCAAAAACCACTGGTTGAGCTTGCGCTTCTCGACGAGCGCGCCCGAGCGCCAGCCGCGGCCGTCGATGACCTGCTCGTTGGCGAGCACGGTCATGTCGACCGGGTCCCAGTTGACCGAGGATTCCTTGCGGTAGACGAGGCCCGACGCGAGGAAATCGAGGAACAGCGCCTGCTCGTGGCCGTAATAATCGGGCTCGCACGTCGCCAGCTCGCGGGTCCAGTCGAGCGCGAAGCCGAGGCGCTTCAACTGCGCCTTCATCGCGGCGATATTGTCGAGGGTCCAGCCGCGCGGGTGAACGCCCTTCTCCATCGCGGCGTTCTCCGCGGGCATCCCGAAGGCGTCCCAGCCCATCGGGTGAAGCACCTCCATCCCGCGCATCCTGCGGAACCGCGCGAGCACGTCGCCCATCGTGTAGTTGCGAACGTGCCCCATGTGGATGCGCCCGCTGGGATAGGGAAACATCTCCAGCACGTAGCTCTTGGGCTTGGCGCTATGGTCGTCGGCGGCGAAGGTGCGCCGCTCGTCCCACACGGCCTGCCAGCGCGCGTCGACGCTGGCGGCGTCGAACCGCTCGCTCATCTCTGCCTCAGCTGGCGACCGAGGCGCGGCGCAGGTCGCGCGCCTTGGTGAGGATGATGTCCTCGAGCTTCTGCGGGGTCGAGGCATCGACGGGAGCATTCACCCAGCCGCCACCCTGGCTGACTTCGCGCAGCACCGCGACACGGACCGCGTCGGCGCGCAGGTCCTGATCGAGGATCGACACCGTCACCTTGGTCCGCTCGGTCGGGCGCTGCGGATTGACGTACCAGTCGGTGACGACGACGCCGCCGTTCGAATCCGTCTGCACGAGCGGCATGAAGCTGAGCGTGTCGAGCGTCGCGCGCCACAGATAGCTGTTGACGCCGATGGTCGTCACCTTGGCGGCGGCGAGATCGGCGCCGTTCGCCTTGCGCCCCCCGCCGCACGCGGCAAGCGATGCGACTAGGGCGAGAGCGAGCGCGGTGCGGAACGGGGACATGGATGAAGGTCCTGACGCGGGAATTGAGCGGGTCACGTAACGCGCGGGGGGGAGGGGGGCAAGCATTCCCCTTGGCCTCCTCGGAACGGGGAGGAGTGACGGACGTCGCGGGTGGGGCAGCCGCAGGCGGGCGGGGGCTACGGGGTGCCTGCGGCTGCCCCGCCCGGCCATTCGTGCCTCCTCCCGCTGCGAGGAGGTCTGCGTCTCACGCCGCGATCGGGAAGCGCAGCAGCCGGTCCTCCACCGGCACCAGCGCCTGCGCGCTCCGGCCGACCGCGCGGACGATCTCGGGGTGATCGACGTCGAGCCCGCCGGTGAGCGCGCCGAACGCCGGCAGGATCAGCTTCGTCCCGGTCGCGACGAAGCAGCGGCGGGCGATCAGTTTGCCGCGAACACGGACGCGCAGCTTGGGATGAAAGTGGCCCGAGAGTTCGGGGCGCGTTTCGCGCGGATCGGCCTCGTGGCGGAGGACCAGCCCGTCGACCATCGCCTCATCCGCGACCGCGCCGCCGCAGCGATCGACACCGTAGCGATCGTGGTTGCCCGTGATCCAGGTCCAGCGCGTCGCCGCGGTCATGCCGCGCAGCAGCGCCTGCGATTCCTCGTCGAGCCGCTCGCAGCCCCGCGGATCGTGGAAGCTGTCGCCGAGGCACCAGACCTCCGCCGCCCCGGTCGCGGCGAGCAACGCCTGGAGATCGGCGAGCGTCGCGCGCGAATCGTAGGGCGGCAGCATCTGCCCGAACCCGGCATACCAGCTGGCCTTTTCGAGATGGAGGTCGGCGACGAGCAATGCCCGCCGCGACGGCCAGTAGAGGCCGCCCGCCAGCGCGATCAGATCGTGTCCACCGAACGAAAAGGGAACCATGCGCCGCCTTTGCGGCAGCGGGAGTCGCGCGGTCAAGCGCTTAGGCTCAGCCGAGCTCGTGCGCGTATTTCGGCTGGTCGATCGCGAGCGCGTCGAGCGCGGCGGCTTTGAGATGCCCGAGCAGCTTCGGGTCGTCGGGACTTATCGCACCCGAGCGGATCGCGTCGACCAGCCCGCGGTCGAGCTCGTCGCGCGTTCCCCAGCGCCCGAGCATGGCCGCCATGCGCTCCACCGCGCGCGCGTCGGCGGCGGGGGCGAGCGCGAGGTCGCGGGCGGCGATCTCGAGCGCGTTGCGCGCCACGCGCAGGCTGAAGCCGCCGGCGCTGCCGTCGAGCGGCAGCCACTTGGCGACGCTCTCGACCAGTTCCTGCGCGGTCGGGTGGGTGATCATCGGGCGCGCTCCAGGATCGCGACGATGTCGGCCTCGGTCTCGCTCAGCCGACGGCCGATGACCGCGCGCTCCGGGCCGACGCTCGGGTCCGACGCCCAGCGGGCATACATCATCGTCGTCATCACACCCCATTTCAGGCTGCCGACCATCGTCCAGAAGTCGACGCGATCCGGGCTGATCGGCGCCCCTCCCGCCTCCTCGTAGCCGGCGAGCAGATCGGCGACCTCGCCGAACCCGCCGACGCGCCGTTGCGGACGGCCGAAGCGCCACGAATTGGTGCAGATCCAGCCCATGTCCTCGGCCGGGTCGCCGACATGGACCAGCTCCCAGTCGAGCACCGCGGCAAGGCCGGTGTCGGGCGCGACCATGATGTTGCCGTTCCGGAAATCGCCGTGGACGAGGGTCAATGCGGTCTCGTCGGGGATGCGGCGCTCGAGCCAGCGAAAGGCGGCGTCGATCGTCGGGCGGACCGCGCCCGATCCCCGCCATGTCGCCTCGTAGTTCGCGAGCGTTTCGCGCACGTCGACCCGCGCGAGCGCCGGGAGCGGCGGCGTCGCGTGAATCCGTGCCAGCGCCGCGCCGCACTGCCGCGCCAGCACCGCGCGGGCGGGCGCGAAGGCCGGATCGGTCGCGATCCTCTTGCCCAGCGTCTCGCCCGCGACCCGCTGCATGACATAGGCCTCGCCCAGCCCGTCGGCCTCGGTGCAGACGTGGACGACGCCGGGGACGGGCACGCCGTGCGCCTCGCAGGCTACGATCACCTCCGCCTCGAGCGCGAGCGGCGGCTTCTGCCCGGGATGGGTGCCCACCGCGGCGTTGCGGCGACGCAGGATCAGCGCCTCGCCGCGAGCCTCGAACGCCCATGTCTCCATGCTCGCGCCGCCGGTCAGCAGCGTCAGCCCGGCGACCGCGCCGCCCAGCGCCGCACCCAGCCGCTCCCCGATGTCCTCTCGCGTCAGCTTTTCCATGCTTGGGACGTGTAAATCACGCGGCGGCGCGCTACGCCAGTTAAAAGACTCGACTTAGATCGCTGCATGGAGAGGGACATGGACTTCAATCTGCCGACCGAGCTGACCGACTATCTTGCCGAGCTCGACGCCTTCATCGACGCCGAGATCAAGCCGCTTCAGGCGCAGAACGACAACGAGCGCTTCTTCGACCATCGCCGCGAGCATGCCCGCACCGACTGGGACAACCAGGGCCTGCCCCGCCACGAGTGGGAGGAACTGCTGCGCGAGGCCAAGCGCCGCGCCGACAAGGCCGGGCACCTGCGCTTCGCGTTGCCCAAGGAATATGGCGGCAAGGACGGATCGAACCTGTGGATGGCCGTCATCCGCGATCACTTCGCGTCGCAGGGGCTGGGGCTCCACAACGACCTGCAGAACGAGCATTCGATCGTCGCCAATTTCCCGCAGGTGCTGATGTTCCGCGATTTCGGCACGAAGGCGCAGGCGGACGAATTCATCCCCGGGATGCTCGAGGGCGGCTACCGCATCTGCTTCGGGCTGACCGAGCCGGACCACGGCTCCGACGCGACCTTCATGGAGACCCGCGCGGTCCGCGAGGGCGGCTCGTGGCGAATCAGCGGGCCGAAGATGTGGATCACCGGGATGCACGTCGCGACGCACATCATGCTGTTCGCCCGGTCGAGCGGCAAGGACGGCGACGCGGAGGGGATCACCTGCTTCCTGGTCGACGCCAAGGACCCGGGCGTCACGATCGAGGAATATCTGTGGACCTTCAACATGCCGACCGACCACCCGCGGTTGACGATCAAGGACGTGGTGGTCGGCGACGACGCGATCCTGGGACAGGAGGGCAAGGGCCTCGCGGTCGCGCAGCATTTCGTCCACGAGAATCGTATCCGCCAGGCGGCGTCGTCGTGCGGCGCGGCGGATTACTGCGTCCAGGAGAGCGTCAAATACGCGATGGAGCGCAAGCCCTTCGGCAAGCCGCTCGCCGCGAATCAGGCGATCCAGTTCCCATTGGTCGAGCTGTCGACCCAGATCCGGATGCTGCGGCTGATGATTCGCGAGACCGCGTGGCAGATGGACCAGATGCCCAAGCCCGAGTTGGAGAAGCGGCTCTCCGACAAGATCAGCATGTGCAATTACTATGCAAATCGGCTGTGCTGCGAGGCTGCGGATCGGGCGATGCAGGTCCATGGCGGGATCGGCTATTCGCGGCACAAGCCGTTCGAGCACATCTACCGCCACCACCGCCGCTACCGGATCACCGAAGGATCGGAGGAGATCCAGATGCGCAAGGTCGCGGCCTGGATGTTCGGTTTCGCGGGGCCGAACCGGAGGCGATGATCTGGACGGGGGAGCAGCGCAGGATCATGGTCCGGCGATGCTTCCGCGACCACGGCTGGCGACAGGGCAAAAAAATAGCGGCCCGAAGGCCGCTATTCCTTTTTCAAGGCTGACGCCGACGACTCACGGGCTGTCGGTCTTGTCGTCCTCCTGCGCCACCACGACGATGCCGGCGACAACCGCGGCAGCGGCGAGGACCGCGATCAGGATGCCGCCGCCCATCGCCTTGTTCTTGGCGGTGGTGGGGGTGCCGGCCCGGACCGACTTGGCGACCGAGAGGCTGGCGGCCGGGTTCGCCGGCGCGGCCATGACCGGAGCAGTCGCCATCGTGGCGGCCGCTGCGGCCATCAGGTAAGAAGCAAGACGCATCGGGAACTCCCTTTTGTTCGTCGTCGAGGCCATAAGCACGCCGCCGTGCCGATGGCAACCGCAATAGACCGGGAAAAAAGACTTCGATCCCGGGCTATTGCCGCTGTGCAACACATTAGCCGCGGCCGACGTTCCGGGCAAGCCATCTCCCACTTCGTTAGTCGACGATCCAGCGCTGTTCGGCCTCAAGCCCGAGCACGGTGAGACGTCCGGTCGCGTAGGCGCCGGTGTCGATCCCGATCCGGTGCCGGCGGAACTCGACGTCCTCGCGGATCGTGTGGCCGTGAACGATCACCTTCTCCAGCGCGCCGCGGTGGTCGAGGAAGGGCTCGCGGATCCAGCGCAGGTCCTCGCCGCGCTGTTCGGCCAGCGGCACGCCGGGACGGACGCCGGCGTGCGAGAAGGCATAGTC
The DNA here is from genome assembly GCF_058313435.1 of Sphingomonas sp. SP6. Lineage (NCBI taxonomy): Bacteria > Pseudomonadati > Pseudomonadota > Alphaproteobacteria > Sphingomonadales > Sphingomonadaceae > Sphingomonas > Sphingomonas sp. SP6. The sequence goes on along the minus strand of NZ_JBZFLG010000003.1, from coordinate 45,213 downwards.
GCCGACGACGATGAGTTGCTCGAAGCCATCCAGAAACTCGCGGTGCTCGGCGGGCACCAGCGCGGTCAGCCGCTCGGCGACGTCTTCGTAGCTCAGCCGCTCATAGTCCTCCGGCGAAACGCCGTAGCTGATCAGTGTCTCGCGGCCGCCGATCCGGCAGAATAGCCGCACCGCGCGCTGATCCCCTGTGAGGGCGAGCAGGAACACCTCCTCGTGATTGCCAAGCAGAAACCGCGGTCCTGCTTGGTCGTGCGCAAGGCGCCGGAGGCGTTCGACCACGCCCGCCGAATCGGGCCCGCGATCGACGAGGTCGCCGAGGAAGATCAGGCTCGTCTCGGCCGGCCCGCGTGCCCGGTCGTCGGCGGCGAGGCGGGCGAGCGCGGCGTCGAGCAGGTCGAGCCTGCCGTGGATGTCGCCGACCGCATAGACACGGTGGCCCGGCGGCACGGCGGCGAGCGGCTCGCTGTCGCGGCGGGCGGGAAGGAAGCGTCTGAGCATGGCGGGACGTCGTCGCTGAAGCGCGCGGCCTTAACCGCGGCTTGACGGCCCCGCAATGTCGGGACCTTCAGCCCGCCAGCTTGAGCTCCGGCCGATCGGGCTGGGCGCGCGGCTGATCGGGCCAGATGCCGCGCGTGTCGAGCACGGCCTTGGTCGCGCGTTCGTCGAGCGGGACCGAGCGGAACAGGTCATGGTCGACGAGGACGATCATCGTCACGCAGGTTTCGATTGCGGTGTCGAGATCGATCAGCGTCGCGCCCGACCCGTCGAAGTCGCGCGGAAGCGCGGCGGCATAGGGCTCGACGATGCGGATACGCTCACCGAAGGTCTCGGCCAATGCGGTCGCGATCTTGAGCGCGGGCGATTCGCGAAAGTCGTCGATGTTCGCCTTGAACGCGAGACCGAGGCACGCGACGGGGCCGCGCCGCTGGGCGATCAGCGCCGACGCCTTGGCGATGACATGATCGGTCTTGCCGTCGTTGACCTCGCGCGCGGTGCGGATCAGCGGCGTCTGCGCCGGATCGGCGGCGACGAGGAACCACGGGTCGACGGCGATGCAATGCCCGCCGACGCCGGGGCCGGGCTGGAGGATGTTGACCCGCGGGTGCCGGTTGGCAAGGCGGATCACCTCCCACACGTCCACCCCCATCGTGTCGGCGACGAGGCTCAGTTCGTTGGCGAAGGCGATGTTGACGTCGCGGAAGGCGTTCTCGGTAAGCTTGGTCATCTCCGCCGCGCGTGCGGTGGTCGTGACGCACGCGCCGCGGACGAAGCGGCGGTAGAAGCCGAGCGCCTTGCGGGCGCAGCGGGGTGTGATGCCGCCGATGACGCGGTCGTTGTCGATCAGTTCGACGAGGATGCGACCGGGCAGGACGCGCTCGGGACAATAAGCGAGCGCATAGTCCGCGCCCTCTCCAAGGCCGGGCGCCTTGAGATCGGGCCGCAGCTTCGCCAGCAGGTCGCGGACCTGTTCGGTGGTCCCGACCGGCGAGGTCGACTCGAGGATCACCGTGTCGCCGGCCTTGAGCGCGGCGGCGACGGTGGTCGCGGCGCGAAGCACGTAGCCGACGTTGGGGGCGTGATCCTGGCCGAACGGGGTGGGCACCGCGATGACGAAGACGTCGGCGGACTCGATCTCGGTCGAGGCCCGCAGCGCCCCGCGTGCGACCACGCCAGAGACCAGCCCGTCGAGATCGACCTCCTCGATGTGGATGCGCCCGGAGTTGACGGTCTCGACGACATGCTCGGACACGTCGACGCCCAGCACCTTCGCGCCGGTACGGGCGATGACGGCTGCGGTGGGCAGGCCGATATAGCCCAGGCCGACGACGACGACCTTCAGTTCAACGTCCGACACCATCGGCGACGATCTCCGCGATCCGTTCCGCCGCGTGGCCGTCGCCGTACGGATTGTGCGCGCGCGCCATCGCGGAATAGGCGTGGCTATCGTCGAGAAGGGTTGAGACTTCGGAAACGATCCGGTTCTCGTCCGCCCCGATCAGCTTCGCGGTGCCGGCGGCGACGCCCTCGGGCCGCTCGGTCGTGTCGCGCATGACGAGCACAGGCTTGGCGAGCGCGGGAGCTTCCTCCTGCACCCCGCCCGAATCGGTCAGCGCCAGCGTCGAGAGCGAGAGCGCGCGGATGAAGTGGGGGTAATCGAGCGGCGCGATTCGGGCGACGTTGGGGAGACCGCCAAGGATACGGTCCATCACCGGGCCGACATTGGGATTGGGGTGGACCGGGAAGATCACTGCCATGTCCTCGCGCGCGGCGATCCGGCGGATCGCGCGGGCGATCGCCTCCATCCCCCCGCCGAAGTTCTCGCGGCGGTGGGTGGTGACGAGGACGATGCGCTTGCCCGCGAACTGCGCGGCGATCTCGTCGAGCCCGGCGGCGAGCGACGGGTCGGCGGCGATCCGGTCGCGGGTCCACAGCAAGGCGTCGATCACGGTGTTGCCAGTGACGTGGACGCCGGCGGTGACGTTCTCGCGGGCGAGCGCGTCGGCGGCGGTCTGCGTCGGGGCGAAGTGCAGGTCGGCGATCGGCGCGATCATCCGCCGGTTCACCTCCTCCGGCCACGGATGGTAGATGTCGCCCGAGCGCAGGCCGGCCTCGACATGGGCAACGGGGACGCGGCGATAGTAAGCGGCGAGCGCGCCGGTCATCGCTGTCGCCGTGTCGCCTTGCACGATGACGCGATCGGGCGCCTCCCGGTCGAGCACCTCGCCCAGCCCGGTCAGCAGCCGCGCGGTGAGGCGGTCGAGCGTCTGGCCGGGCTCCATCAGGTCGAGGTCGATATCGGGGGTGAGTCCAGCGACCTGGAGCACCTGATCGAGCAGCCCGCGATGCTGCGCGGTGACGCACGTGCGCACCGTCACGCTTTCGCGAGCGGCGAGCGCGCGGACGACGGGGAACAGCTTGATGGCTTCGGGCCGGGTACCGAAGACGACGAGGACCTTCATGGGCGCGGTGCTTAGCGGAGTGAGCTTAAGGGCGCGTCAACCTCGTCACGACGTCCGACCGCGCGTTCCGAATTGCTCCCGCGCGCGCGCGCCGGTAAGCGGCGCGGCGACAGCAGCAGCCCGGGGGACCATCGTGACGTTCAAGCCAGTCCGCAAGGCCGTCTTTCCCGTCGCCGGGCTCGGCACACGCTTCCTGCCCGCCACCAAGGCGATGCCCAAGGAGATGCTGACCGTCGTCGACAAGCCGCTGATCCAGTACGCGGTCGAGGAGGCGCTGGCAGCCGGGATCGAGCAGATCATCTTCGTCACCGGGCGGGGCAAGGGTGCGCTCGAGGATCACTTCGACGTCTCCTACGAGCTCGAGGCGACGATGAAGGGGCGCGGGAAGAGCCTGCACCTGATCGAGGGGGTCCGTCAGAAGCCCGGCTCGCCCGTCTACGTCCGCCAGCAGGAGCCGCTGGGCCTCGGCCATGCGGTCTGGTGCGCGCGCGAGATCGTCGGCGAAGAGCCGTTCGCGGTGCTGCTCCCCGACGAGCTGATGGTGGGGACTCCCGGCTTTCTGGCGCAGATGGTCGCCGCCTACGAGACGGTCGGCGGCAATCTGATCGGCGCGCTCGAAGTCGCGCCGGAGGAGACCGACAAATACGGGATCATCACGCCGGGTAAGGTCGACGGCGCGCTGACCGAGGTGCTGGAGGTGGTCGAGAAGCCCGCCAAGGGCACCGCCAAGTCGAACCTGATGACGCCGGGACGCTACATCCTCCAGCCCGAGGTGATGCGCATCCTCGACAATCCGGTGAAGGGTGCAGGCGGCGAGATCCAGCTGACCGACGCGATGGCGCAGCTGATCGGCAGGCAGCCGTTCCACGGCTACACCTTCGACGGTCGGCGGTTCGACTGCGGCGACAAGGCGGGATGGGTGCAGGCGAACCTGGCGCTGGCGTTGGAGCATGATGAGATCGGGCCGGCTGTCCGCGCGTTCGCGGCGGAGCTGCTTGCGTGACCGTCCTCGTCACCGGAGTCGCCGGGTTCATCGGCTACCACGTCGCGCGGGTGCTGCTGGCGCGCGGAGAGGCGGTGATCGGGGTCGACGATCTCAACGACTATTACGACCCGCAGCTCAAGCGCGACCGGCTCGCCGAGCTGGGCGGCGGCGTCCGCTTCACCCAGCTCGACTTCGCCGACGAGGCGGCGCTGGAGGCGGCGGTCTTGGGGCGCGAGATCGACCGGATCGTTCATCTCGGGGCGCAGGCCGGAGTGCGCTATTCGCTCCGGAACCCGCGCGCCTATGTCCGCTCTAACCTCGCCGGGCACGTCAACATCCTCGAGCTGGCGCGCGAGCGGCAGGTCAAGCACCTGGTCTATGCCTCTTCGTCATCGGTCTATGGCGGCAACAAGGACATGCCGTTCCGGGTCGAGGACCGCGTCGACCATCCCGTCTCGCTCTACGCCGCCACCAAGAAGGCGGACGAGCTGATGAGCGAGACCTATTCGCACCTGTTCCGCATCCCCCAGACGGGGCTGCGCTTCTTCACCGTCTACGGCCCGTGGGGACGGCCCGACATGGCGCTGTGGCTGTTCACCGACGCGATCCTGGCGGGGCGACCGATCGCGGTGTTCAACCACGGCAGGATGCAGCGCGACTTCACCTATATCGACGATATCGTCGCCGGCGTCATCGCCGCGCTCGACCATCCCCCCGCCGACGACGGCGCGGCGAAGGCGGGTGGGAGCGTCAGCCCGCACGCGCTCTACAACATCGGCAACAACCGGCCCGAGGAGCTCGGCCGCCTGATCGACCTGATCGAGGCCGCCTGCGGCCGCGATGCGATCCGCGATTATCAGCCGATCCAGCCGGGCGATGTGCCGGCGACCTATGCCGACATCTCGGCGATCGCGGGTGACCTGGGCTATGCGCCGACCACGCCGATCGAGGTCGGGGTGCCGCGCTTCGTCGACTGGTTCCGCGGGTACACCGGGCGGTGAGCGCGTCCGCCGCGATCGACGCGAAGCTTGCGCGGATCGGCGACTGGCGTGGGGCGCTGCTGGCGAAGGTGCGTGCCTTGATCCTCGCGGCGGACCCGGCGATCGGCGAGGACATCAAGTGGCGCAAGCCGACCAACCCGGACGGCGTGCCGGTCTGGTCGAAGGGCGGGCTCCTCTGCACCGGCGAGCTCTACCGGGACAAGGTCAAGCTGACCTTTGCCAAGGGCGCCTCACTCGCCGATCCGGCGGGGCTGTTCAATGCCAGCCTTGACGGCGGGACCCGCCGAGCGATCGACCTTCGCGAGGGCGACGCTCTCGACGAGCCGGCGTTCGCCGCGTTGGTGAAGGCGGCGGTGGCGGCGAACGGCGGATAGCGCGAGGTCCGCCGTCGCTATCGGCAGTCGACCGCCCCGACCCCCGCCGTGCCGAGGCGGACCGACGAGATCGTCAGGTCGAGCCGCCCCGCAGTCGCGATCGCGAACGGACGGTCGAGCTTGGCGAGATCGACGCCGACGAAGCAGCGCAAGGGAACCGCCACCTCGCCCCAGTCGCGGCCGAGTGCCGTCAGACGCGCGGTGATGTCGTGCCCGCCGAGCGTCACGGGGGCGGTGGGCCCGCTCTCCGCTCTGGCTTCCACGATCAGCGCGACGTCGCCGTTCGCCTCGCGAGTGAGGTCCACGGGAGCACCGACCAACGCCGCGGTCGCCGGGCCGCGACCCGTCCAGGTGAGGCGGACCGAATCCTCCTGCGCGCGCCGATCGGCGGCGTGCTGGGCGATCAGGTCCGGACCGGGATTGGGGGCGAGCCCGCCGTCGGGACCGATCAGCAACCGCCGCCCGCCGGTCGGCTTGCCGCGCGCGAACAGGACGTTGCGGTCGCCGCCGCCTGTGCCGCGATCTTCGGACAGGCGCGCGAGGTCGCCCCGCTCCCTCGTCGTCAGCCCGAAGCCATAGGCGAACAGCGGAGCGTAGCCGCGATCGCCGACGTTGAGCGGGGTCTGATCGGGCCGCTTGGGCCAACTATACGGCAGCTTGCCGCGGAACTCGGCCTTGCCGAACAGGACGTCGGCGACGCCTTCGCCTTCCGACCCCGGCAGCCACGCGGCGACGAAGGCGTCCGCGGCGTTGAGGTACGGGTTCACCCAGAGCGGGCGTCCCGACAGGAAGACCGCGACGACAGGGATGCCCGCTGCCTTCAACCGGCGCATGGTGGCCAGGTTGTCGACCGACGCGGGATCGTCGAAGCCGACATCGGCGCGGTCGCCCTGGAACTCGGCATAAGGCTCCTCGCCGAAGACGACGATCGCGGCGTCCGGGCTGGTCGTGAAGCTGCCGTCCACCGACAGCGTGGCGTTCGGGGCAGCCTCCTTGACGCCACGCCAGATCGAGGTGGCGCCAGGGAAGTCCGCCGGAGTGGTGCCGGTGCCTTGCCACGAGAGCGTCCAGCCGCCCGCCTGCTTGGCGACATTGTCCGCGCCGTCGCCCGCCACCAGGATCCGCGCGCCCGCCTTGAGCGGCAGCACCGAGCCCGTGTTCTTGAGCAGCACCAGCGACTCGGCGACCGCCTGACGGGCGATCGCGCGGTGCGCCGCGGAGCCGAGCTGGCTCCACTCGCCCGCGAACGGCCGCGCCGAGGGCTTGGGCGCGTCGAAGATGCCCGCCCGATACTTTACCCGCAGGACGCGGCGGACCGCGTCGTCGAGCCGCGCCATCGGGATCGCGCCAGACCTTACCCCGGCGAGCGTCGACTCCCAGATCCCCTTCCAGCTGTCGGGCGCCATGTAGATGTCGAGCCCGGCGTTGATCGCCTGCGGGCAGACCGTGGCGGTGCAGCCCTCGACCTGCGCATGGGCGTTCCAGTCGCCGACGAGGAAGCCGTCGAAGCTCCAGCGATCCTTGATCACACCGGTGAGCAAGCTGTCGTTACCGGTCATCTTGCGGCCGTTCCAGCTGGAGAAGCTGGCCATGATCGACTGGACGCCCGCCTTGATCGCGGCTTCGTAGGGCGGCGCGAAGAGATCGCGCAGTTGCGCCTCGGGGAGTTGCGAGTCGCCTTGGTCGCGGCCGTCATGGGTGCCGCCGTCGCCGAGGAAGTGCTTGGCGGTGGCGATGACGTGCGGGCCGCGCAGCCAGTCGCTGTCCCCCATCCGGCCCTGGAGCCCCTCCACCAAAGGTCCGGCGTAGGAGGCGGCGATCTCGGGCGCCTCGCCGAACCCCTCGTAGGTGCGGCCCCAGCGATCGTCGCGAACCACCGCGATCGTGGGCGCGAAGGTCCAGTCGATGCCGGTCGCGCGCATCTCGATCGCGGTCGCCGCCCCGATTTTGCGCATCAGCGCAGGGTCGCGCATCGCGCCGAGCCCGATATTGTGGGGAAACAGCGTCGCCCCGACGATGTTCGAATGGCCGTGGACCGCGTCGATCCCCCAGATCGCAGGGATGCGCGGCAGCTTCGGATCGTCGCTGGTCGAGGCCTCCCAGAAAGCGTCGGCGAGCGCGAGCCAATCCTTCGCGGGCGCATTGTACTTGCCGCCCGGGTCCGAATTGCCGCCGTTGAACACCGAGCCCAGGTGATAGGTGCGGACGTCGGCGGGGGTGATCGAGGCGATGTCGCCCTGAACGACCTGGCCGACCTTCTGTTCGAGCGACATCTTCGCCATCAGCGCGGTGATCTTCGCCTCGATCTTCGGATCGGCTGGGATCGGCGAGGTCAGCTTGGGCCAAGCCGCGGGATGCGCGGTGTTGGCGGGGGTGGAGGGTGTGGGCGGGGCGGCCTGCGCACCCGCGACGCCAAGCGCGATCCATCCGGCCAGCGCCCCCGCGCCGACCCGCATTGCTCGCCTCATCAACCCCTCCCACGCGAATCCCGTTCTTGACATCGGTGTCGGTCTTTTGGATGAAGACGTCAAGCACGTCGGCCGCAAGCCGGTCGACGGTGGAGGGGAAGCACCGTGACGACTGACCTGCCCGAGCGCATGGCGCGCCGTCGCGAGCCGCGCTTCGCCCGCACGATCCCCACCCGGCCTGTCCACGTCGGACACGTCCAAGCCGGGATCGACCGCCGTCCGCATGCGGACGGCGGTCGCTTTGTCTCACGTGCGATCGTCGCACTCCTGCTCGCCGCCGCCCCGACGGCGGTCGCGGCGCGCTCGCCCGACTCCGGGAACCAGCCGTGGCGAGACAGCGGCCGCCCTGCCGCCGAGCGCGCCGCCGCGCTGGTCAAGGCGATGACGCGCGAGGAAAAGCTCGCCTACGTCCACGGGCTGTTCCCACCGATGACCAAGCCTGCGCCGCAGGATATGATCCCGTCCGCGGGCTACGTGCCCGGCGTGCCCAGGCTCGGCATCCCGACGCTGCGGGAGAGCGACGCCAGCCTGGGCGTCGCCAATCAGGTCGAGCAGCGCAAGGGCGACACCGCGACCGCGCTTCCCTCGTCGCTCGCGCTGGCGGCGTCGTTCGATCCCGAACTCGCCTATGCCGGCGGCGCGATGATCGGCGCGGAGGCGCGCGCGAAGACCTTCAACGTGCTGCTCGCGGGCGGCGTCAACCTGACGCGCGACGCCTGGAACGGCCGCAATTTCGAGTATCTCGGCGAAGACCCGCTGCTCGCCGGCACCCTTGCCGGACGCGCGATCGCCGGGGTGCAGTCGAACGGCATCGTCTCGACCGTCAAGCATTACGTCCTCAATGCGCAGGAAACCGGGCGCACCGTGCTCGACGCGCGGATCGACGAGGCGGCGCTGCGCGAGAGCGACTTGCTGGCGTTCGAGATCGCGATCGAAGCCGGCAAGCCCGGGTCGGTGATGTGCGCCTACAACCGCATCGGCGGCGATTACGCTTGCGAGAACAAGCACCTGCTGACCGACGTGCTGCGCGGCGACTGGAAGTACGGCGGCTTCGTCATGTCGGACTGGGGCGCGGTCCACTCGACCGAAAAGGCCGCGCTCGCCGGGCTCGACCAGGAGTCCGGGCAGGAACTCGACCAGGCGGTCTACTTCGGCAAACCGCTCGATGCGGCGCTCAAGGCGGGGCGTGTGCCCGCGGCGCGGCTCGACGAGATGGTGACGCGCATCCTGACCGGGGTGATCGCGAGCGGACTCTACGACCGGCCGACGCCGACGACGGCGCAACCGATCGACTATGCCGCGCACGCCGCGGTGGCGCAAAGGCAGGCGGAGGCGGGTATCGTCCTGCTCAAGAACGAGCGCGACGTGCTGCCGCTGGCGAAGACGGCCGCGTCGATCGTGCTGATCGGCGGTCATGCCGATGTCGGGGTGCTGTCGGGCGGCGGCTCGTCGCAGGTGCGCTCGGTCGGCGGAGTGCCGGTCGAGATCCCGCTGACCGAGGGCGCGGCGATGTCGTTCGCGCGCAAGACGTGGCACGCTTCGTCGCCGTTGCGCGCGATCCGCGCGCTCGCGCCGGGAGCGACGGTGACTTACGTCGACGGCGCCGACCGAGCGGCGGCGGCAGTGGCGGCGAAGGCGGCCGACATCGCGATCGTCTTCGCGACCCAGTGGCAGACCGAGGCGCAGGACCCGCCCTCGCTCGCGCTCCCCGACGACCAGGACGCCTTGATCTCCGCGGTGGCGGCGGCGAACCCGAAGAGCGTGGTCGTGCTCGAGACGGGTGGCCCGGTGCTGATGCCGTGGCTGGCCGATGTGCCTGCCGTGGTCGAGGCCTGGTATCCGGGGCAGCGCGGCGGCGAGGCGCTGGCGCGCATCCTGTTCGGCGAGGTGAGCCCGTCGGGCCGGCTGCCGATCAGCTTCCCGCGCGCTGCCGGGCAACTGCCCCGGCCCGCACCCGTGGTGTCGCCCGAGGCGGCGCGCTCGGCCGCGGCGAGCAACGCCGGATCGCCCGGCGGGTCGGTTCCTGCTTATCCCGTCGATTATCTGGAAGGCGCGAACGTCGGCTATCGCTGGTATGCGGCAAAACGGAACAGGCCGCTGTTCCCCTTCGGCTTCGGCCTTGGCTATACGAACTTCCGCTATTCCGGCGCGACCTTCGCGGGCGGGGCGGTTCCGTCCGCGACGGTGACCGTCCGCAACGAGGGCAAGCGGGCCGGCGTGGCGCTGGCGCAGCTCTACGTGACCGGGCCGGACACGTCGCCGCCGCGGCTCGCCGGCTGGAATCGACTCCCGCTCGCGCCGGGCGAGAGCGCGACGGTGACGATCGCGGCCGATCCGCGCATCCTCGCGCGCTGGACCCCCGGTGGCTGGTCGACGGCTGCGGGGGCGTACCGGCTCGCGGTCGCGACCGACGCCGAGCATGAGGTCGCGTCGAGCGACGTCACGGTGCCTGGTGTTGCGCCGCGGACACATTGAGTCACGGACGCGCCGAAAGCGACCACATTCTTGACATCGGTGTCGACAAGCCTGTTCCAGCGCCGTATCAGCACGCTGGGAACGGGATCACACCGTTCATTTCCGACCGCGACAAACAGGGTGTCGAGGTCGTCTGGAGGAGGGGACACATGAAGGCGATCAACCTGGCAGCCGGGCTCGTACGCTCGGTCTCGGTCGTGGCGCTTGCCGCCGGCCTGACGATGCCGGCACTCGCGCAGGGCGACCCGCAACAGGGCACGCCGGGCGCCGACACCAGCGCGTCCACGCCTCCGGGCATCGAGGCGGGCGCCTCCGCGACCAACGCGCAGCCCGATCAGCCCGCCGCGGACGACACCAGCAACGACGTCGTGGTCACCGGGATCCGGGCCTCGCTCGAACGGTCGATCGCGATCAAGCGCGACTCGAACGGCGTCGTCGACGCGATCTCGGCCGAGGACATCGGCAAGTTCCCCGACACCAACCTGGCCGAATCGCTCCAGCGGATCACCGGCGTCTCGATCAACCGCGTCAACGGCGAGGGCCAGCAGGTCACCGTCCGCGGCTTCGGCCCGGACTTCAACCTGGTGACGCTCAACGGCCGTACGCTGGCGACCTCGCTCGTCCCCGTGGTCGGCACGGACAATCCCTCGTCGGGCAACGGCCGCTCGTTCGACTTCTCGAACCTGTCGTCGGAAGGCGTGAAGACGCTGGAGGTCTACAAGACCGCGCGCTCCGCGGTGCCGAGCGGCGGCATCGGCGCGACCATCAATATCATCACGCGCCGGCCGCTCGACGCCGGCAACGTCGGCCTCAGCGGCAGCATCGGCGTCAAGGCGGATTACGACACCACCGTCGATCATTGCCTCGACTGCGGATCGCACGTCACCCCCGAGGCGACGGGCCTGATCTCCTGGACGAACCCCGACGCGACGTTCGGCGTGACGCTGTACGGCAGCTATCAGAAGCGCAACTTCTCGACGACGAGCGCCACCGCCAACGGTTGGGCCGTCCGTACGCTCGATGACTTCCTGTCCGATCCCTCGCTGGTGAAGCCGGGCGCGGTCATCAACAACGCGCCGGGCGCCGGCGGCACCCTCGTGTCCTACGCCGATTCGGACGCGCGCTATCACTTCTCGGAGAACAACCGCGAGCGGCTGAACGGCCAGGCGGTGGTCCAGTTCAAGCCGACCGACACGCTGACGCTGACCGCCGACGCGCTCTATGCGCGCCAGACCGCCAAGGAGCGCCGTTCGGACAGCTCGATCTGGTTCAGCCATCCGTTCGACGAGGTGACCTTCACCAATCCGGACCACGGCGTCGTCACCGCGGTGTACACGCATGAGACCAACGACGGGCAGAACGGCAATCCGGGCGGTCCCAAGGACATCGCGTTCGAGAACCAGTATCGCGCGCAGAAGAACGAGTTGCAGGACTATGGCCTCAACGCCAAGTGGGAGGCGACCGATCGGCTGACCTTCACGGTCGACGGCCATTACAGCAAGGCGTCGAGCGTGCCCGACAACCCGCTGGGCATGAGCCAGACCGCGGTCGGCCTCGCCGCCAACGTCGTCGCCGAGCACGGGCTCGACTTCTCGAGCGGGTTCCCGGTCGCCAACTGGACGCTGAACGACGCCGTCAACGGCAACGGCAACGGCGAGCTCGACAGCGGCGACGTCAGCAGCACGGTGTCGAACAACTTCACCGGCAGCCAGCGCCAGACCGTCAAGGAGGCGCGCATCGACGGCGCCTGGGACCTGGGCGGCGGCAGCCGCCTCGATTTCGGCGCCGACTACCGCGACGCGCGCACCAACTCGCGCACGACCACCACGCGCGCGATCCTGGGCGACTGGAGCGCCGCGCATCCGGGCGACGCCGATTCGGTGCTGTCGAACGGCCTGCAGACCTACTGCCTGCTGTGCCGCTTCGACCATTACGATCCGCAGGCGAGCGGGCAGGAGCTGGTCGCCTTCCGCGGCGACGCCACCAAGCTCTTCACCGGCTTGTTCAACCTCTACAATCCGCCGCTCCAGGTCCTTTCGGACACCAACGACACGATCAAGGAGAAGATCTGGGCGGCGTACGGCCAGGCGACGTGGAACGGCGAGCTTGCGGGGCTGCGGGCCCAGCTGGTCGCGGGGCTGCGCTACGAGCATACCGACGTGACCTCGGCGTCGACCTTCGCACTGCCCAGCGCGGTGATCTGGCAGGGCGACAACGACTTTGCGCTGACCACCTCGGGCAGCCAGAGCTACAGCGCCAAGGGCAGCTACGACAATCTGCTCCCGGCGATGGACTTCCGCGTCAACTTTACCGACAAGCTGGTGGGCCGTTTCTCCTTCGGCAAGACGATCGCGCGGCCGACCTACGACAATCTGTTCGCGGTCACCGGTGTCGGTTCGCCCAACCGGCCGACCTACTTCGGCAACAGCGAGCCGACCGCCACCTTCGGTAGCCCGGGGCTGCAGCCACTGATCTCCGACAACATCGACGTGTCGGCAGAATGGTATTTCAAGAAGGACAGCTACCTGTCGTTCGGCTTCTTCGACAAGCGGGTGCAGAACTTCATCGGCAACGACACGACGACCGAGACGATCTTCGGGCTGCGTGATCCGAGTTCGGGCGCTCCTGGCACCCGTTCGGGCGATGCGGTCGCGGCGCTCAACGCGCTAGGCGTGCCGATCGACGAGGCGAGCCTGTTCACGATGACGGCACTGATCGACAATCGGCCGTCGGTCGCCGCCGCGCAGGCCGAATTCCAGGCCAACCTGGGTAACCTCGCCAACTTCGAACAGTCGATCTTCACCCAGTACGACATCACCGCGAACGCGAACGATCCGTACTTCAACTACCAGGTGACGCGCCCGGTCAACAACAAAAGCGCCCACATCTACGGCTTCGAGGTCGCGGGTCAGTACTTCCTCGGCGACACCGGCATCGGCGTCTCGGGGGCCTACACCCATGTCGAGGGTGACATCGGCTTCAACGTCTCGGCCCCGCCGGGCACCACGCAGTTCGCGCTGCAGGGTCTGTCCGACACCGCCAACGCGACGCTGATCTACGACAAATACGGGATCTCGGCGCGGCTGGCGTACAACTGGCGCGACAAGTTCCTGGCGAGCGCGAACCGCGGCGACGTGGCGCGCAACCCGACCTTCGTCGCGCCCTTCGGCCAGCTCGACGTCAACCTGAGCTACGACATCACGCCGCAGATCGCGGTGACGGTGGAGGGCATCAACCTGACGAAGGAAACGCTCAAGACCTACTCGCGCGAAGAGCACAGCATCTGGTTCGAGCAGGAGATCGGCTCGCGCTTCCTGTTCGGCGCGCGCTTCCGCTTCTAACCGGGGGCGGGCCATGGCGGAGGGGAACGCGGCTTGCCGCGACCGTCATGGCCCGATACCCCTCCGGTCCGCGGCGCGTCGGTGCTTCGGCCGAGCCGCGCCGCAATCGGCCGGGACGCGCCAATGACCAGGGTTGTATTGCTCAACAACGTCGATCATGCCGGCTTGCGCGTGCGCACCGGTCACGGTGCGGCGTTCGGCGACGATCTGAACCAGGCCTTGGTCTTCCCAAGCGAGTTCGAGGAGGTCCAGCGCGAGTATCCTATCGTCTTCCGCCAGGACGAGGGCGGCGACCTCAGGTCCTTCGCGCTGCTCGGTCTCGACCCGCGCGAGAATCTGTTCCTGAGCGAGAGCGGGTGGGACGCGCGCTTCGTCCCCGCGGTCCTGCGACGCGGACCGCTGTCGATCGCTGCGGGGTCGTCCGATGCCGCGGCAGGGCCGGTGATCAACGTCGATCTCGATCACCCACGGATCAGCGAGGACGAGGGCGAGCCGCTGTTCCTCCCACACGGCGGCAATGCGCCGCTGCTCGAACGTATGGCGGATGCGCTGCGGATCATCCACGAGGGCGCGTCGGCGATGCGCGCGCTTGCGTCGGCGTTGGGCGACGCCGGACTGCTCCAGCCTGTGACGCTCGACGTCGAGATCGGGGACGGACGTCGCTACGCCGTTGCCGACGTGGTCATCGTGTCTCGCGAGGCGCTGGCTCGGCTTGATGCGGCGACGGTCCACCGGCTCAACCGCGACGGACACCTGCCGCTCGCGGTGCTCGCGGCGGCGTCGCTCGGCAACATCGGCCGGCTGGCGGCGATGAAGCGGGACAAGGACGCTGGATGACCCCGGCTCCGCGTCCGGTCCGCGTGATCGAGCGGCTTGCGCCCGGCGACCTTCCGATCGCCGAGCTGCTCGCGGCGGGCGAGCCCGCAATCCTCAAGGGCGTCGTGTGCGACTGGCCCATGATGGCGGAGGGCGCGCGATCGCCCGCGGCGGCCGCCGACTACCTGAAATCGTTCTCCTCGGGTCGCCCGGTGGTCGGGTCGACGGCACCGCCTGAGGCGGGAGGGCGCTATTTCTACGAACCGGGTCTGACCAAGCTCAACTTCACCCCGTCCCGCGTCCAGCTCGACGCCTATCTCGACCAGATCATCGCGCACCTGGACGATCCCGCGCCGCCGTCCTTCTACGTCGGCTCGACCGATCTCGACACCTATCTGCCGGGCTTTCGCGACGCCAATGACCTTCGGCTTGCCGGCTCGGTCGCCGAGCCCGATCGGCTGCTGGTGAGCATCTGGATCGGCAATCGGACGATCGCCTCGACGCATTACGATCAGACCAACAACATCGCCTGCTGTCTGGTCGGGCGTCGCCGATTTACCCTGTTCCCCCCGGAGCAGGTGGCGAACCTCTATCCCGGCCCGCTCGAGCCGACGCCCGGCGGGCAGGTCGTCAGCCTGGTCGATCTGCGCGCTCCCGATCTCGATCGGTATCCGCGGTTCGCCGAGGCGCTGGCGGCCGCCCAAGTCGCCGAGCTGGAGCCGGGCGACGCGCTCTTCTACCCGGCGATGTGGTGGCACAATGTCGAGGCGCTCTCGCCCTTCAACGTCATGGTCAATTACTGGTGGAACGACGCCCCGCCGTTCCTGGACACCCCCGCCGACACGATGCTCCACGCCATGCTGACGCTGCGCGACCGCTCTCCGGCCGAAAAGGCGGCGTGGCGCGCGCTGTTCGACTATTACATCTTCGGCGAGTCCGCGCAGCCCGTCGCGCATCTGCCGGAAGCCGCGCGCGGACCGCTTGCGCCGCTCGACGAGATCGGCGCGCGGCGGCTGCGAGCCTATCTCCTGCACAGGCTCAACCGATGACCCAAGCTCCTCCCCCCGTTCGTGTGGTCGTCGCCGGCGGAGGCACCGCGGGCTGGCTCGCCGCGACGGCCCTGGTCAAACAGCTCGGGCCGCTGGTCGACGTGACACTGATCGAATCGGACGAGATCGGCACCGTCGGGGTCGGCGAATCCACCATCCCGACGACGCGGACGTTCCACCAGCTGATCGGCGTCGAGGAACGGGACTTCGTTCGGGCCACGAACGCCACGTTCAAGCTGGGCATCTCGTTCGAAGGCTGGCGGCTTGCGGAGGACCGCTACTTCCATCCGTTCGGCACGATCGGCCGATCGGTGATGCTCGCCGATTTCCAGCATTTCTGGCTGGAGGGACGGGCGTCCGGCGTCGCGGGCGAATATTGCGACTATTCGCTCGAGGCGCAGGCGGCGCTCGCGGGCAAGTTCGCGAGCGGAGACACGTCGCCGCTCGCTTATGCCTATCACCTCGACGCGACGGCCTATGCGAAGTTCCTGCGCGCCATCGCCGAGCCCGCCGGCGCCAAGCGCCGCGAGGGGCGGATCGAACGGGTCGAGCTCGACCCGGCAAGCGGCGCGATCGCCGCGCTGCACCTCGCCTCCGGCGAGCGCGTCGGGGGCGATCTGTTCCTCGACTGCACCGGCTTTCGCGCGCTGCTGATCGGGCAGGCGCTGGGGGTGCCGTTCGAAGACTGGAGCCACTGGCTGGCGAGCGACAGCGCCTTCGCGGTGCAAAGCGAGAGCGCCGGCCCGCCGGTCCCCTACACCCGCGCGATCACCCATGAGGCCGGCTGGCGCTGGCGCATCCCGCTCCAGCACCGCGTCGGCAACGGGATCGTCTTCGCCAGCGGGTTCATGGAGCAGGACACGGCGCGCGAAACGCTGCTCGCCTCGCTCGACGGCGCGCCGCTCTTCGACCCGCGGCTGATCCGGTACACGACGGGGATGCGGCGCGAGCATTGGGCCAAGAACTGCATCGCGCTTGGCCTCGCGGGCGGATTCATCGAGCCGCTGGAATCGACCAGCATCCATCTGGTGATGATCGCGGTGACGCGGCTGATCCAGCAATTCCCGTTCACCCGCGATCACGCTGCGCTCGCCCAGCGCTTTAACGCCCAGGCGCGCGCCGAATGGGAACATGTGCGCGACTTCATCATCCTCCATTACCACCTCACCCAGCGCCAGGAGCCGTTCTGGCGGCGCTGCGCCGACATGCCGATCCCCGACAGCCTTGCCGAGCGGATCGCGCTGTTCGCGGAAAGCGCGATGGCGCACCAGGACGGGCACGAGATCTTCCGCGTCGACAGCTGGACGTCGGTGATGCTGGGGCAGGGGATCGTCCCCCGATCGCACCACCGGCTCGCGGCGATGCTGCCGCAGCACGCGCTCGCCAAGTCGCTGACGGACCTGCGCACCGGCATGGCCCAGACGCTGCGTGCGATTCCGGCTCACGGCGACTATCTCGCCCGGATCGCGGTCGACATGCGTCTTTGATGCGGTTTTAAACCTGCATCAAAGACGCGGTCGCGCGTCCCAGGCAACGCCTTGGCTCCTGAACAACGCGCGTCGAACTTCCATAAGGTCGGCGGGCGGCGGTGCGACGGGGGACGAGTGACCGCGAACGATGACGACGTTTTCAACCGGGTGATCCGCAGGCTGTCATGCCTCGCTCCGCTGGACGACGAGGACCGAGCCGCCATCCGCGCCTTGCCCTTCAAGCTCCGCACCTTCGCGGCCAATCAGATGCTGGTGCGCGAAGGCGAGCGCGTCGCGACCTGCGCCGTGCTGCTGAGCGGATACACCTGCCGTCACAAGACCACGTCGCAAGGGGCGCGGCAGATCGTCTCCTTCCACCTGCCGGGCGACATCCTCGATCTCGACCAGATGCTGCTCGCGAAGGCGGACCACACCTTGCAGGCGATCACCGAAGGAGTTGTGGCGTGGGTGCCCGACGCCGACCTGCGCCAGCTGATCCGCGAACGGCCCTGCGTCAACGAGGCGCTGTGGCGCGCCACGCTGATCGATGCCTCGATCTTCCGCGAATGGGTGCTCAACGTCGGGCGGCGCGACGCCAGATCGCGGATCGCGCATATGCTGTGCGAGTTCGCCGCGCGGCGCGAGGCGGCGGGGCTCGGCAGTCCCGAGCGGTTCGAGCTGCCGATGACGCAGGAGCAGATCGGCGACGCGACCGGCCTCACCTCGATCCATGTCAACCGGATGCTCCGGGACCTGGCCCGCGACGGCGTGATCGCGCGCGACCGGCGCGACGTGTCGATCACCGACTGGGCGCGATTGCGCCGGATCGGTGGCTTCGATCCCGCCTATCTCCACGCCGCCGCTTAGGCTGGACGCGCGGCGCAGGTCCGGGCGATGAACTCGGCGTGGGTCGGCCACTGCGCCACCTCGCGCCGATAGAGCCCCTCGATCGTCCGGAGGTATTCGGCAAGGTCCTTCTCGGGAATGGCGTCGGCGAGCGGGTGCCAGCCCGCGGTCGCGACCCCTTGTCCGGCCAGGACCTGGAGCCAGCCGACCTCGGTGAACAGCTCCTCATGCTCCCGGACGATCTGGCCCTTGCCGCGCCAGAGATCGAGCTTGGCGGCGAGCGTGTCGGGCGGCGGCGTCTCCCGGCGTTCGCGCCAGAAGGGCTCGTCGCGCTCGTTCGCCAGATAGTGGAGAATGATGAAGTCGCGGATCCGCTCGATCTCGAAATCGGTCTGACGGTTGTATTCGCGCCGTTCGGCAGGGTCGACCTTGGCACCGGGAAGCAGCTTGAGGAGGCGCGCGATCGCGGCCTGTATCAGGTGGATGCTGGTCGACTCGAGCGGTTCGAGGAAGCCGCCCGCGAGGCCGATGGCGACGACGTTGTGCGACCAGGCCGCTTGCCGACGACCCGCGGTGAAGCGCAAGGGACGGGGGTCGGCGAGCGGCCGGCCTTCGAGGCTGGCGAGTAGCGCCCCCCGCGCGGCGTCGTCGCTCCAGTGCGCGCTCGAATAGACCAGGCCGTTGCCCGTGCGATGCTGGAGCGGGATGCGCCACTGCCACCCCGCTTCCCGCGCAATGGCGCGGGTGTAGGGCTTGGGCAGTCCCGCGTTCTCGGTCGGGACGGCCCAGGCGCGGTCGCAGGGGAGCCAGTGCGACCAGCTCTCGAATCCGACGCCGAGCGTCTCGCCGATCAGCAGCGCGCGGAAGCCGGTGCAGTCCAAGAAGATCTCGCCCGCCACCCGCTCGCCGGATTCGAGGTGGAGCGCGGCGAGATCGCCGGAGTCGCCGTGCTGTTCGACCCGCACGATCCTGCCCTCTGTCCGCTCGACCCCGCGCAGCTCGGCGAAGCGGCGGAGATAGCGGGCGTAGAGGGTCGCGTCGAAGTGGAAGGCGTAAGGGAGCGGCGGGATCGTCGGCGCGGTCACGGGATCGCCGCGGTGCATCCGTTCCGCGCGGGCAGCGATGTCGTTGAGCGTGTAGTGTGAAAGCGGTCCGGCGAAGCCCGCGGCGCGGGCGCGCAGCCAGTAATGCTGGAAGGCGATCAGTCCGACGTCGCGGCCGACATCGCCGAAGGCGTGAAGGTACGCCTCGCCCGGCCGGCGCCAGCCGTCGAACTCGATCGCGAGCTTGATCGTCCCCTGCGTGGCGCGGAGGAGGGCGTCTTCATCCAGGCCGAGCCCGGCGTTGAACAGGCGAATCTGCGGAATCGTCGCCTCGCCGACGCCGACGGTCCCGATCTCCTCGGACTCGACCAGGCGAACGCGGTAGCCGCTCTCGAGGAACTGGCCGAGCGCCGCGGCGGCCATCCACCCGGCGGTGCCGCCCCCGGCGATGACGATGGTGACGGGGGGCTGGTCCATCGGCAGCCTCTTCCTCGCTTTCGCTCCGAAAAAGAAGGCCGCCGCCCCGAATACGCGCGGGCGGCGGCCGAGTGTCCGATCCGGAGGGGTGGATCAGAACTTGTAGCCGACCCCGATATAATAATCGCGGCCGTAACGCTGATAATCGATCACCTGACGCTCGTCGTTGTTCTGGTAGGTGATGAAGGGGGCGTCGGTGAGGTTCTTTCCCTGGACCAGGATGGAGAGGCCCTTGAGGAAGCCCTCCTGGAACTCGTAGCCGATCTGCGCATCCAGGATGCCTTCCGGCCGCACCTGACGATACGTCGGGTTCGCCGAGAGGCCGGCGACTTCGCCGAGGAAGGTCGAGCGGAAGCGATAGTTGGCGCGCAGCTGGAAGCCGTTCTTCTCGTAATAGGCCGTGCCGCTGGCGACCCAGTCGGACAGGCCCGGCAGCGTGATCGGCGCCGGGTTCTTGGCGTAGGTGATCTCGGACTTGGTATAGTTGGCGGTCGCGAACACGCCGAAGCCGTCGAGCGCGTTCGAGAACAGCTTGAACGGAAGCGAGGCGGTCATCTCAAGACCGAGCAGATAGCCGTTGCCGTTATTCACCGGGCGCGTGATCTGACCGATCTGCTGCCCGCTAGCGATGATCGCCGCCTGCTGCTCCGCCGAGAGCGTGCCCACAAGCGACGAGAAGTCCTGCGCCAGCGTGTTGGTCGGATTGACGAAATCGGTCAGGTTCTTGAAATAGCCCGACAGCGCCAGATAGCCGCCGCCGTTGAAGTACTTCTCGAACGAGAGATCGATGTTGGTGGATTGATACGGTTTCAGCGAGACGTTGCCGCCGTTGGAGGTGAACACCGGGTTGAGGTCGAACGGCGCGACGCCGATGTTGGCGATGTTGATGGTGACGTCCTGGGTCACCCGCTCCTGGTCGAGCCGCGGACGGACCATCGTCTGCGACGCCCCGAGCTTGATGAAGCCGCTGGGGATCACTTCCAACGACATCGTGCCCGAAGGCAGGACGTTGGTGTAAACCTCCCTCTCGCGGGCGGGAGCGATCAGGACCACGCCGTCGACGACGCCGGCGACCTGGCCGACCGAGCTCTGGTCGGTGCGAACTACCTGGAGACCCAGCGAGCCCTTCAGGTTCCTGCCGCCGACTTCGCCGTCGAGCGTCAGCTTGGCGTAGCCCGTCCAGATCTTCTCGGTCACGGTGTTGTCGCGGACGAGCGAGCCCGGACGACCGTCGTACGCCGCCGTGAGCGAGTTATTGTAAAGGTAGAGCGGATCGAGCGCGAGCACCGCGGGCACACCGAGGTAATCGAGCGGGATGTTCTCGCCCAGGATCGCCTGCTCGGGCACCGCGAGCGAGGTCACCGCGCTGCCGGCCACGCTGCAGTCCGCGTTCCCGCCGTTGGGGCAGAGGAAGTAGGACTGGTAAGCGCTGGTCTTCTTGCGCTGAGAATAGTTGGCGCCGACCTCCCAGCTCTTCATGATCCCCGAATCGATCTCGCCGTTGAAGCTGGCGCGCAGCGACTTCAGGTCGTCCTTGAAGCTCGGTCGGTTGAGGAAGCCGGCCTGGACCACCGGCGCGACGCCATTGTAGCCCCAGCCCTGCGGATCGGTGAGCTTGAAGATGCTGGTATCGGTATAGTCCAGCGTCGGCACCAGGCGAGTGATGCCGTCCGACCGATGGGTCGCGGTGACGGTGTCGTCGGGGCCGCCCTTCTGGTAGCCGGTGCCGGTGTAGGTCTCGAGCAGAAAATCGGTCCGGGTCGCGCGGCTCCAGCTGGCATCGACGTTGAAGTGCACGCGGTCCGACAACGCGAAATCGTTGTTCCAGCCAAACGAGAAGTTCTCGGCCGTGCGCTTGTTATAGTCGTTGCGCTGAATGCCGTGAACGCCGTTGAAGGTCACGTCGTCGGCGAAACCGTCCGTGACCGAGTTCACGGTGATGTTGTCCGGGCCGACGTTGCCAGCGAGCGGGAACTCGATCCCGCGCAGGTGCTGCTCCTCGGTGAAGTGCGAGTAGAGCGCGTCGAAGGTCGAGTGGAAACGATCCGACGGGTTCCACTCCAGCGTTGCGACCGCGCCGTAGCGGCGCAGCTCGTTCGACTGGACATAGGGCTTTGCGCCGCTGATCACGTACGGGTCGGCGGCGGTGCCGGCGCCGTTATAGCCCCAGGCGTTGAACCGCTCGTCCTGCGAGGGGGTCTGGGTCGCCGAGACGCCGATCGCGACGCCGAACGTATCGTCGGCGAACTGGTCGACGTAGGTCGCCGAGGCGCGGTAGCCATAGCGCGACGAATCCGGGTTGAGGTTGTCGATCCCGTTCATCTGGCCGCGCGCATTGAGCGCGATCACGCGCTTGTTGCTCGACAGCGGCCGCAGCATGCGCAGGTCGACCGTCCCCGCGATGCCCGCCGCGATCAGCGAGGCGTCGGCGGACTTGTAGACGTTGACGTTCTGGAAGAACTCGGACGGATATTGATCGTATTCGACGCCGCGATTGTCGCCGACGGTGACCTGCTCGCGGCCGTTGAGGAGCGTGGTCGAGAAGTCGGGGCCGAGGCCGCGGATCGACAGCCGCTGGTCGCGGCCCTCCAGACGCTGCGCGGTGACGCCGGGGATGCGCGCCAGCGAGTCCGCGATCGACACGTCGGGGAGCTTGCCGACGTCTTCGGCCGAGACCGAGTCGACGATCAGCGTGGCGTCGCGCTTGATCTTGGCGGAAGAGGCGAGCGAGGCGCGGATGCCGGTGACGACGATGTCGTCGGTCACGGGCGAGGCGTCCGCCGCGGGGGTGCCGATATCGGCCTGCGGCGCCGGCGCATCGGTCGCAGGACCAGTGGCGGCCGGATCGGGCTGAGCCGCCGACTGGGGACGGCCGTCGGCGGGAATCGGTGCGCTCTGGACCGAGGCCGCCGACGAGGGATCGGCGCTGGGCGAGCCGGGGTTCGGCGCCTCCTGCGCCTGAGCCGGGCCAGCGGCAAGCATCGCGCCCGCCAGCGTCAACGCGCTCGCCCGGGCCGCAAGTCGTGCCCGCGCCGAAAGCTTCACCGATGCCGTCATCTTGGTCCTCCCCTGAACGCCGGCTCGCACGCACGTCGCGCGGCCGATCCTGGTCGTTGTCACATCCGCGCTTTAGGTCCGCGGCGAGCCTGGTGGGAAGAATGCCACATACGTATTCACTGGACGTTCACCGCCCGCGGCCCGGGTGCGTGGCGCGCGAGCAACAGTCGCGCGTCAGGCGCGGCCGTCTAGGAAGGTGTTGACCGTGAGCCGGCCTGACGCGGGATCGGCGGTGAGCGCCATTTCCGGCGGGATGAACGCGCAGTGGAGGGTGTTCGAGCGGTAGAGGAGCGCGCGGTTGAAACGGCCGCGGTGGAGCGCAAGTCGCTCGTAGACCGGCGTGTCGCCGCCGATGTATCCGGCATCGGGCAGACCGTGACGCTTCAGATCGGCGTCGAGCGCGGCGCGGTAGGCGGGGAGGCGCGCGGCGTCGACGCTCTCGAACCCGGTCGTGCGGTGCCGATAGAAGGCGGTGCCGCTGGTCTCGTCGCGGGCGAGGAAGTGAAGCAACGCAAGGCGGGTGGGCGAGACCTCGTCGAAATGGGGAAGACGCTGGATGGGCGCGAGATCGCGCGCGGGCGTCGTCACGAGCGAGTAGAAGGCGTCGACGGTCTCGAGCTCGGTCAGCCCGAACGTCTCGGCGGCGACCGGTGCGAGATCGGCGAGCAGCGAGCGAAGCATGGGCGCAGCGACGGGCGCGCGGACGCCGGGGTAATGCTCGCCGATCGGGCGGAAGGACAGGAACTCGGCGTCGTCCAGGAAGCGCTCGGGCGCGGGGGCGAAGCCGTCGATGACGACGACGGGTTGCCGCTCACGGCCATGGTGTCGGACGGTGAGGATCCAGCTCATCAGATGCCCTTGATCGCCGAGTTTCAGCCGATCGTCACCACCCTCGCCTGCAACTGGTCCGCGATGTCGAAGGTCAGCGTCTGCGCCGCCGCATCACTCTGCGCCGCGACGGTGTTCGCCCCGAGCCTGACCACGGCGGATCGGGTCATGCCGTGGACGACGACGCGCAGCTGCGACCACCAGGGCTTGAAGCTCCCCTCGCGCTTGGCGAACGTGATCGCCAGCCCGGTCGCAGTCCGCTGGCAGCGGATCGTCTGCCGTAGCAGGACGCCGCGGGTATAGGCCATCGAGTGGCCGTCATCGGCGTAGAGCACGCCTTCGCACCCCTCACCGGGATAGACGTGGAGTTCGAGCGGCCCGACCGGCGTCTCGGCGGTGGACTGCACCAGCGGTTGACGCGGGACGATGCTCCCCGCGCGGACATAGACCGGGAGGCGGTCGAGCCGCGGCGTCTCGCGCACCCGGTCGCCGATCGCGGTCGCCGCGCCGGTCGCCTGCGTCGCCGACTGGATCGGCCCGCGGCTCTCGATCGGGGTCGCGGCGACGGGCAGCCCGGTCCAATAGTCGAACCATCCGCCGCTGGGCAGGCAGACGTCATAGGCCTGCGGGCTCTCGGGCGAAGGCGGCGGCGCGATCAGCAGCGACCTGCCGAGCGTGAATGCCCAGCTCTGATCGCAGGGCAGTTTGGCCGCTTCGGGGTAATCGTACCACACCGGGCGCAGGATGGAGTCGCCGACGCGCGCGTTCTGGTCCGCCAGCGCGTACAGATACGGCATCAGCCGGTACCGTTCCTCGACGAAGCGGCGGCGGATCGCGAGATGGTCGGGGCCGTCGACCCAGGGCTCGACGCGCGGGGTGCCGGTCGCCGAGTGATCGCGGAACACGGGGTAGAACGCGCCGATCTGGAACCAGCGCGTCAACAGGTCGGCGCTCGGCCCGCCTGCGAAGCCGCTGACGTCGGCGGCGCTGTACGAGAAGCCGGACAGGCCGAGGTTGATGATCTGCTGCACGGACAGCTTCAGGTGATCCCAGGTCGCGCTATTGTCTCCGGTCCAGGTGACGGCGTAGCGCTGCCCCCCGGCGTAGCTCGCGCGGGTCATCACGAACGGGCGCTCGTTCGGGGCGAGCCGCGTCAACCCCTCGAACGTCGCGCGGGTGTTCTCCATTCCGTAGACGTTGTGGATCTCGCGGTGGTCGGCGCTGCGGGGGGCGAAATCGTCGGTGTCGATCCGGTGGACGGTGTCGAGCGGCATCGTCTTGGTCGGCGTCTCGAAGATCGCCGGCTCGTTCATGTCGTTCCAGGCGCCGGCGACGCCCATCGCCACCTGCTCCTTGAACAGCGAGCCATACCAGTCGCGCGTGCGCTTCTGCGTGAAGTCGGGGAAGGCGGAGGGACCGGGCCAGACCGGGGCGATATAGGTCGAGCCGTCGGGGTTCTTGACGAAGTGATCGCCCGCCTTGCCGCTATCGTAGGGCGGATAGGTCCCGTCCGGGCGGTTGGCGGCGGTGTGGAGATCGGTGATCGTCACCACCTTGAATCCGTCCTTGCCCATGTCGCGGATCAGCCCGGGCAGGTCGGGGTAGGCGGTCTTGTCGACGGTGAAGGGCGTGTTCTTGTCGAGGAAGCCGATGTCGAGCCAGAGCACGTCGGTCGGCACCTTCGCGGCGCGCAGCCGCCCGGCAACGGCGCGCAGCTCGTCGGCGGTCATGTAGCTGTAGCGCGACTGTTGATAGCCGAGGGCCCATTGCGGCACGAGTGGCGCCTTGCCGGTCAGGTCGGTGTAGCGGCGGACGACCTCGGCGGTGGTCGGCCCGGCGATGACGTAATAGTCGATGGGGCCGTCCGGACCCGATATCTCCAGCACGCCGTCGGCCTTGTGGCCGAAGTCGAAGCCGGTCCGGAAGGTGTTGTCGAGGAACAGGCCGTAGCTGCCGCCCGCGCCACCCACCGCGACGAAGAAGGGGATCGATTTGTAGATCGGGTCGTCGGCCGAGGAGAAGCCGAAGGCGTCGGTGTTCCAGTCGACGAAGGCCTTACCGCGACGATCAAGCCCACCGGTCTTGTCGCCAAGGCCGAAGTAATGTTCGCCGAACGGCATGGTCTTCTTGAGCGAAAAGGCCGTGCCGTCGACCGCCGCGGCGGCGGCGTCGGCGACGATCGTCCTGCCCGCCAGATCGGCGACGGTGACCGCGAGCGTCGCCGGATCGACGTGGACCGCGATCTGCCTGGTCCGGAAGCCGTCCGCGGTCGGCGTGACCTGCACCCGCTGCTTGCGGGCCGAGGCAGCGACCGCCCAGCTCGCATCCTCCGGCAGGGCACCCGTCTTGCCGATGCGGAGGCGGATCACCGCGTCGGTCAGCGCGTCGACACGGAGCACCAGCGCGCCGCGCCTCAGCTCGAGCCCATCCTGGCCTGCGGTCATCGCAACCGTCCCCTGCGCCGGTGCCGGGGCCGCTCCGCCGACGAGGAGCGCGCTCAGCGCCAGCGCGCCCAGCAACGAACGACGGATCGGCATGCATGTATCTCCCGGCTGACCCGCATGCGTGTCGCACCGCTGCACCGTTCAGGGCAAGCGCGTGAGGTCATGAATACGTATGGAGCGCCGGCGGCGAACGCCGTAAGCAGGCTGCGAATAGTCGGAGTGATGATATGGTCGAGGCGACGCGGCTGCTGGAGATCGGCGCCGACTTGGGGGAGGGGCCGATCTGGATCGGCGATGCGCTCTGGTTCGTCGACATCAAGGGCCGCACGATCTTCCGCCACACGCCGGCGAGCGGCACGGTCGATCGCTGGTCTGCGCCGGAGTTCGTCGGCTGGGTGCTCCCCGCCAACGACGGCGCCTTGATCGCGGGGCTGAAATCCGGTCCGCACCGCTTCTCGCCCGAGACCGGCACGTTCGCGCGGATCGCCCAGATCGACGCCGAGCATCCCGCCAACCGGCTCAACGACGCGGCGGTGCATCCGTCGGGTCGGGTTTATTTCGGGACGATGGACAATGACGAGGCGTCCGCCACCGGCCGCGTGTTCGTCCTCGATCGCGGGGTGGCGACGTCGACGGTCGTCAACCCGGTCGTCATTACCAACGGCCCGGCGATCGCGCCGGACGGACGGCGGCTGTACCATGTCGATACCGTGGCGCGGACGGTCACCGCTTTTACCGTCGCGGCGGACGGCGCGCTTACCGCGCCCGCTCGCTTCCTGGAGTTCACCGGAAACGAAGGCTATCCCGATGGCGCGGTCTGCGACGCGGACGGGGGCGTATGGCTCGGTTTCTACGGCGGCGGGGCGGCGCGGCGGTACGATGCGCGCGGGCGGCTGACCGACGAGGTGCGCTTTCCCGTCGCGAACGTCACCAAGGTGGCGATCGGCGGCGCGGACGGTCGGACCGCTTACGCCACCACCGCGCGCCAGGGCCTGTCCGCGGAGGCGCTGGCCGCGCAGCCGATGGCCGGCGACGTCTTCACCTTCCCGGTCGTGGTCGGGGGCGCGCCGGCGGCGGTCGCGAACAGCTAGAACAGCTTGAGTTCGACCAGCCGGAAGCGCCCCGCGCCCCGCCCTTCCATCCGGACCCGGATGCGCTCGCCGACGACCGCAGGCCAGCGGAGTGGGGTCACTCCGTTGGCGATCGGTCGCGTCTCCGCAAGCGGCGTCCAGGCGGTGCCGCTCCAGCGTTCGACCACCACGTGCGTCGGCGCGACGAACGATGTCCCGTCGGCGGAGACGGCGAGTTCGGCGCGGGTCAGGCGTGTCGGCCGGCCGAGATCGACCGCGAACCATTCGTCGCGGCCCCCCGCCGACTCCCAGCCGTTCTTCGCCTCCGGGAAGAACCAGGTGCGGCCGTCGATCGCGTCGTGGAGCGCTTCGGGGTCGGGGTTGCTCGAGGCGCTCGCGCGCGGGAAGTCGCCGCGGACCAGCTGCACCGCGCGGTCGATCGGGCGGATCATCGGATCGGCGGTGGCGCGGGCGATCGGGACGATGATCCGCCGAAGAACCGGCGCCGAGGCGACCTCGCGCCCGTCGATCGACACGCGCAGGCCCTTGCCCGCGCGGTAATGCGCGCCATCGACGTCCCAGCGCACCGAGACGTCGTGACCGTGGTAGCGGACGCCGTCGACGGCGAACCAGCCGAGCGCCTGCGGCCCTCTTTCGGGAAACAGCGGATTGATCTCGAGCACGTCGTCGGCGCGCGGCCGGATGCCGACGACGCCGGTCATCACCAGGTCGATGAAGCCCGAGTGGAAGTAATGGTGGCTACGCGCCAGGCCGACGATCGGCTTGCCGGTTCCGGGGTCATAGTCCTCCTCCAGGTCGAGCCGGCCGTTCTGGAAGTGCATCCGTGCATATTGCCGGAGAAGGCGCGCGAAGTCGGCGCGGGTGACGACCGACTGGCGGTAATGATCGAGCAGGTTGACCATGCCCGTGAGCGCCTGGGTCGTCTGGAACGGCCAGACCGGGCCGTTCCACTGGCATTCGGGTGCGGTCCCTTCGTAGCGGTACTGGCGCATGTAATATTGGTACGATGGCCCGACGGTGCGCAATCCATGGGGCGCGGCGAACTCGTCGGGAGAGAGCAGCGCCCTCCATGCCGCGGCATGACCCGGCGTATCGTCGGGGAGGTCGAACGCCCAGGGCACGTATCCGACCAACTCGCGGCCGCGGATGAAATCCCAGGCGCGGACGTGATCGTTGGTCGCCTTGTAGCGATCGGTGAAGTGCCGGAGCGCGGGGTTCCAGAGGTTCGCCTGCACCCGAGTGCGGATCGCCTGGGCGCGTGCGGCATAATCGGCGGAGGCCGCCTCGTCGCCCGCGAGCGCGGTCAGCCGCGAGAGCGCGCGCGCCTGCGCGAACATGTAGCTGTTGATTGAGGGGCGGAAGGCGTCGCCGCCGCGGAACCCGTCCCTGCCGCCCGAGGCGTCGATCGAGGAGATCGTATATTCGGTCGCGTCGAGCAGGGGCTCGATCCAGTAGAGCCCGCGGGTGAAATCGAAATGGTCGTCCCAGGCGCCGTACAGGTGCCGGAGTGCGGAGAGATGCTTGAGCGCTTCGCCACGATCGCCGTCGACGAGGTAGCGGCTCCAGACGCTGTCGGCGATGTAATCGGTGAAATGCCGGTCGTCGCCGCCGGTCAGCATGTGATCGAGGTAATCCGCCGCGAACCGCCGATCGCGCAGCCAGCGGAGCTCGTTCAGGTGGAAGCCCGTCGCGTCGTTGAGCCCGGCATAAGGCTCACGCTGCCACGGCACGTCGTCGAGGAATTCGGTGGTGAGATAGCCGCTTGTCCCGAGATCGCGCTGGTGCGCGCGGACGATTGTCCAGCGATAGTCGTAAACGGCGTCGAGCTGGGGATCGGAGCTCTCGAACAGCGGCACGCGGCCGCGATACCAGTCGGCGTCGGCGCCGAAGCGGTCGGCATAAGGGTCGGCGAGCGCCGGCGTCGCGAGCGCCAGCGCCGCCGACAGCGCCGCCCTACTGCGCCACCGGCCAGCCATCGCCGTCCCATGCGAGGGGCTGAATCTGAAGCGTCGGCGCGCCGTTAGCCTGGGTGTCGTAGGCATGATAGACGATATAGTCGCCGTCGGCCTGCTGGAGGATCGCAACGTGGCCACGGCCGACGAAGCGGCTGCCGTCGCCCTGGCCGTTGGTGAGGACGATCGTGCCGCCGCCGCTCGTCATCGCCTTGCCGTCGCGGTCGACATAGGGGCCGTCGGGGGCCGAGGACCGACCCACAACGGTGTAATAGGTGCTCTTCGATCCCTGGCAGCAGGCGTCGAAGGACGCGAACAGATAATAATAGCTCCCATGACGGACGATGTAGGGCGCTTCGATCGCGTCGGGCGAGGCGCGTTGCGCCAGCGCGCGCGGGGCGGGATCGCCGGCGAGGCGCAGCCCCGTCGCGGGGTCGAGCCGGATGATCTTGAGGCCGGACCAATAGCTGCCGAACGCCAGCCACATCCGACCGTCGGCATCGGTGAAGGCCATCGGATCGATCGCGTTGAAATCGTCGGTCGTCTGCGACTGGATCACCGGTCCCTGATCGCGCCAGTTGGCGGCGGGGGCGGCGGGATCGACCCTGTCCGCGACAGCGAGACCAATCGCCGACTGGTTCTTCCCGAAGCTCGAGACCGCGTAGTAGAGCCGGTACTGGCTGCCGACCTTCGAGATGTCCGGCGCCCACATCCCGGCGGCGTCGGGCACCGCCGTCTTCACCCAGGCGGGCAGGGCGGTGAAGCTCGCGCCGCGCAGGGTCCAGGCATGGAGATCGGTCGAGGTGCGCAAGCCCAGCAGCCCCTCGCGGTCGCCGATATTGCCGGTCGCGAACAGGAGGTAGGTGCTCCCGTCCTTCAGGATCGCCGGATCGTGGACCGGGCTGATGTCGCCGGTGAGCGGGATCGAACTCGGGGTCGGCGTTGGAGTGGGCGTCGGTGACGGCGTCGGGGTCGGCGATGGGGTGGGCGTCGGCATGACGACCGGGGTGGTCGTCCCGCCCCCGTCCGATCCGCCGCAGGCCGAGACGAGAGCCAGCAGCGCGAGCGGGAAGATACGCTTCACAGCACAGGTCCTTCAAAACAAGATGGGCGGACCTTGCGGCCCGCCCAGTCGGAGGAAGCTCAGTTGAAGCTGTAGCGGACGCCGAGCGCGAAGGTCCTGGGGACCAGCACCGTGCCGAGGTTGAACTGATCGGCGTTCCCGACATCCCCGAACTTGTAATATTCCTGCTGCTTGAGCCGGAGGAGGTTCACCGCGTCGAAGGTCAGGCCCAGCCGGTCGGTCAGCTTGGCGGTCAGCTGGAAATCGAGGCTGCCCTCGGGACGCCGCCAGACACCCAGCGGGTTGGCGAACAGCCGCGCCTCGTACCGGACCTGCCACGCCTTGCGCCAGACGTAGGACAGACGTGCGCCGATCGGCCCGTTATCGTAGGCGAGGGTGGCGTTGTACGAGAAGTCCGAGACCCCGAAGAAGCCCGATTCCTGCTGGCCGACCTGCTGACCCGCGCCGTTGAAGATCGGCACGTTCTGCTTGGAATCGAGGATCGTGGCGCTGCCCTGGAAGCCCAGCCCATCGAGGAACCTGGGCAGATAGGTGGGGAAGTACGTCACCCCGATCTCCAGGCCCTTCAGGACGCCGTCGGAGGCGTTCGCCGGACGGCTGATCACGAAGTAATCGGTCGCCCCGGCGACGATGCCGTTGTTCGGGATGTACTCGAGCTGGCTGACGGGGACGACGAGACCCTGGATCTCGCGACGGAAACCGGTGACCGTGATCGCGCTGTTGCGATCGAAATACCATTCCGCGGCGACGTCGTAGTTCTTCGACGTGGTCGGCTGGAGATTGGCGGTACCCGCCGAGCCGCTGCCGTAGCCGACGTTGGTGAGATCCCCGGTCAGCGAGAAGTTCGGGTTGATGTCCGCGAAGTTCGGCCGGCGCACCGTTTCCCCGTAGTTGAACCGGAGGCGGACCTTCGGCGTGATCTCGTAGCGAGCTGTGAAGCTCGGCAGGAAGCGGCTCGAACCCGGCGACGAGCTCGAGACCGCGCCGCCGTTGAACCGATCGCGGAAGACCGCATCCGTATCGACCGAGACAAAGCGGACGCCGCCCTGGAGCTTGAGCGGCCGGCCGAAGATCGACAGCTCCGCATCCGCCTGGACGTAGGCGGCGAGGGTCACCTCGTCGATGTCGAACACCCGGGTGAGCGAGAGCTGATCCGAGGTCGCCAGTCCGTAGAGCGCCCGGATCTCGTCCCTGTGCGCGTAATTGTAATAGCCGTTGGGGAGCACCCAGGTGGTCGGGATGTCGGCGCGGCCTTCGAAGAAGTCCTTGTTGGTGAAGGTCGCCTCTTTCGGGAAGCTCGCGAGCGAGCGGCCGAGCGGCGCCGCGTCCGCGGTGCGGACGTCGCTCGACGCCTTGCGGTCGTCGAAGCGGAAGCCCGCCTTGATCTGGCGGAGGAAACCCTCGTCCCAGGTGTAGTTGCCCTCGAGCGTCCCGGTGATGGCGCTGCCCTTGTCGCGGCTCGAATTGTCGTAAAGCTGCGCCACGTTCCACTGCGCCGGATCGGTCAGCAGCGAATCGTCGTCGAAGTGGTAGGACGGGATGCCGCCGCCGGCGTTGAAGTCGGTGGTGATCTGGTTTGCCACCCGCTCGGTGCGCTGGGCGAAGAAGTTGGTCCGGTTCTCGCTGGTCTGGTAGGCCACGTCGGCGACGATGTTGCCGCGGCTGCCCAGGTCCCACTTGCCGTTCAGCGCGTAGACGAAGCTGTCGGTGCGGCTGTTGCCGTAGTCGGCGCTGTTGAAGCCGTAGACGCTGTTGGCGACGCGCGACTTCACGATGTTGGTGCCATCGTAAAGCTCCGGCGCCTGGGGGTTCGCCCAGAAGTCGACGAAGCTGAACTGCAGGCTGTTGAAGGTCTCCCCGCGGAACCCCGCGTAATAGACCTCCGCGGTATAGACCGAGCTGCTGTTGGGCGCCCACTGGAGCGCGGCGTTGACGGATGGGCGCTCGCGCTTGCCGTACAGGTCCGAGCTGAACACCGCGTCGCGCGACAGCCAATAGGGGGTCTCGACGCCGTTGACGCTCATCGTCGAACCCGCGGCGGTGGGAAGACCCGTCTCCGTCCCGACCTGCCAGTTGCCGAGGCCGGGCGTGTTGATGAACTCGCCCGTCAGCGGATTCGTCGGGGCGGGGAAGATACGCTGGAAGCCGGTCAGCCCGGATCCGGCGGGCGGAGCGAGCGTCGCGAACGGCACGAACGCGCCCGCGGTGGTCGACATCTGGCGGAACTTGGTCCGCGTGTAGCTGCCGTTCACCAGCAGGCCGATGTCGCCGATCCCGGTCTCCCAGCGGTCGCTGATGAGCAGCGCGCCGTTCGGGTTCACCTTGTCGGCTTCCTCGTCGTAGATCCCGCGGGCGAGCGCCGAAATCGCGAAGCCGTCGAAATCGAACGGGCGGCGGGTGACGACGTCGACCTGGCCGGCGAGGCCGGTCTCGATCTGCTCGGCGGCGCGGGTCTTGAACACGTCGACCCGCTTGACGAGGTTCGCCGAGATATCCTGGAGCGAGAACGACTGGCCCACGCCCGTGAAGATGTTGCGCCCGTTGAGCGTGGTCAGCGCGTCCGGAAGCCCGCGGATCTGGATGCCCGCCGCCTCGCCCTGGCCACGATCGGTGACCTGGATGCCGGTGACGCGCTGGAGCGCCTCGACGACGTTATTGTCCGGCAACTTGCCGACGTCCTCGGCCACGATCGAATCGACGATCTGGGTCGACTCACGGCGCCGGTTGATCGCGCCGACGATCGAGGCGCGGACGCCGGTGACGACGACATCGTCCTGCGCCTGATCCTGCGCGGGGGCATCGACCGCTCCCGTGGCATCACCCGAAGGCGTGCCGCCGGTGGTGTCGCCGGCCTGCTGCGCCGGGGTGCCGGGCTGGCCGGGCTGCTCGGAACCGGCCTGAGCGAACGCGGACGTCGCCGCCAGCAGCGACAGGACCGAAGCGGACGAGAGAATGAAAGTCTTGGGTGCCATGTTGATCCCCCCCATTGGCGGTCGAAGCCGATACGGACGTTCTTGTGACGTCCATTACTCGGACATTCGCCTAGTCCGACTTCCCGCGGCTCGCAAGCGGAATCTTGTCGGACTAAAGCGTGGCGCGCGTCAGCCTGACAAGGGTCGCGCCGTGCGCCGGGACGCATTTGCGGAGGACGCGGCCGATCGGCCCGGAGCGCTCGCCGGACCACAGGTCGGTGGCGATCCGCTGCCCGCCGATGCCGATCCGGTCGAGCCGAAGGCGCAGCTCGCGCTCGCCGTCGGTCGTGTTGAACAGCGCCAGGTAAGCGTCGTCGGGAGCGTCGTCGGGCCGGGCGGTCCAGACCCGCCAGCCGTCCGCTAAGAAATGCGGGCGGTTGGCGTGCGATGCCTGGTTGACGGCGATCACCGCGGGGGTGGTCAGCAGCGTCCTGGTCGCGGGATCGAGGTGGCGCAGGTCGCCGCCCATGATCAGCGGCGAGCGCGCGATCGCCCAGAGCGTCATCAGCGTCCGCTGTTCGTCCGGCGTGAGCCGCGTGTCACGGGCGCCGAGCGCCAGCCGGCCGAGCGGGAGCATGTCCGCGTCGGGCCAACGCCCGCCGCCCATGTGGGCGTTCCAATTCTCCAGCCGGGTGAACTGCGCCAGCAGCAGCGGCCATTCGTCCCAGAAATCGTCGGAGATGCGCCACATCTCGGCATGAGCGCGGACGTGATCGGCGCGGGCGAGGGGGGTCTCGCCGGGCGAGAGGCTGAGGATCATCGGTCTGCCGCAGGCATCCACGGCCTTGCGCGCGGCTTCGATCTCGGGCGCGTGGGCGTCATAGGGACGGCTCATGTCGTCCATCTTGACGAGGTCGACACCCCAGCCCGCGTACATCCGGAACAGGCCGTCGTAATACGCCTGCGCACCCGGCTTCGCCATGTCCACTCCATACATGTCGGGGTTCCATGGGCAGATGCTGGAGGTGTCGGCGATGTCGCGGGCGCGGACGCGCGTGCCGAATACCGGCAGATCCCGTTCGACGGCGGCGCGCGGAATGCCGCGCATCACGTGAATGCCGAACTTCAGCCCGAGCGCATGGACCTGCGCGGCAAGCGGTGCGAACCCGCGCCCGTTCGCGCTCGACGGAAAGCGGTTGGGCGCGGGCTGAAGCCGGCCATGCGCATCCATCGCCGGTTCCGGATGCGCGTTATATTCGTAGCTCTTCGCCGCCGGCTCGTACCATTGGATGTCGACAGTCAGCGTATCGTAGCCGAACGGCAGCAGCTCGCGCGCCATGATCCGCGCTTGCTCGAGCGTCTGCGCTTCGGTGATCGTGGTGGCGAAGCTGTTCCAGCTGTTCCAACCCATCGGCGGGGTCGGCGCGAGCACGTCTGCGCGCGGCGCGGCGGCGACGGCCGGCGTCGCCGCGAGCGCCGCGCCACCCGCCAGCAGCTCGCGCCGGTCGATCCTCACGTGACGTGCCTTCCCCGGTTCGTCTCAAGCGCGGTCGAGGGACTGATGTCAGGTGCCTCGACTTCGCTCGGCACGAACGGGATCACACGCGCAGCGGGCCGTTGGCGACCGGCTCGCCGAAATCGGGAGTACCGTCTGCGCGGTAGCGGAAATGCTGCATCCGCGTGTGGCGGTTCGGATCGAACAGCGGATCGCCCTTGATCTCGGCATAGTCGCGGCCGTGATAGACGAGCACGTCGCGGCCCCTCTCGTCGACGGTGAAGCTGTTGTGCCCGGGGCCGAACACCTTGTTGCGCTCGGAGGTCTGGAACACGGGGACCGGCGACTTGGACCAGTTCGCCGGATCCATGATGTCGACGTCGTCGCGGCAGGTGAGCATCCCCAGGCAGTAGCGCGCGTCGGTCGCGCTCGCCGAATAGGTCATGAACAGACGGCCATTGCGGTGGAGGACCGCGGGCGCCTCGGCGACCTTGAACCCGCGGATCTCCCAGTCGAGCGTCGGCACCGTCAGCCGCACCTGCTTGGCGGCGAGCGTCAGCGGGGTGGCGAGGGGGGCGAGATACAGGTTCGAATTGGTCTCGATCCCCGGCTCGCGCTGCGCCCAGGCGAGGTAGCGCCGGCCCTTGAACACGAAGCTGGTCGAATCGAGGGTGAAGCTGTCCCACTCTGTCTGCAATTGTCCGAGCACGGACCAGCTGCCGGTCATCGGGTCCGGCCCGTCGCATTTCACCGCGAAGGTGCGGATCCGGAACACGTCCTCGCCGCCGCCCGAGGGCCCGGCGGCGAAGTACATGATCCACTGGCCGTCGATCAGGTGCAACTCGGGCGCCCAGATGAAACCCGACCTCGGCCCCGTCTTCTCGTGCCGCCACAGCACCCGCTCCTCGGCGGTGGCGAGGCCCTGGAGCGTCTTCGATCGCCGCAGCACCAGCCGGTCGTATTCGGGGACCGAGCCGGTGAGATAGTACCAGCCGTCGGTGTGGCGGAATACCTGCGCGTCGGCGCGCTGCTTCACCACCGGGTTGACGATGACGGGTGCGGCGGGCCTCTTGGCCAGCGCGGGCAGCGCGGTCGCGGCGGCGGTGCCGGCGATGAAGGTACGGCGGGTGAACATGGTCATTCCTCTGCTGTCGGCCAGCCGTCCGCGCCCCACGTCAAGCGGGCGAGGCGGAGCGTCGGCGCGCCTTTGTTGTCCTTGTCGTATGCGTGGTAGGCGATGATGTCGGTGTCGCCGTCGCGCATATGGCCGGCGTGGCCGGGGCCACGAAACCGGCCCTTCTCGGTCAAATCGGCGCGGAGCAGGATGGTCCCCCCGCCCTGCATCATCGAGGAGCCGTCCTTGCCGAGATACGGGCCGGTGATCGCCTTCGATCGGCCGACGACGGTGTAGTAGGTGCTGGCCACGCCCTTGCAGCAGTAATCATAGCTGGCGATCAGCCAGTAGAAGCCGCCGCGATCGATGACGAAGGGCGCCTCGATCGGGTCGGGCGCGCCGGCGGGGACGGGGCGGCGGGCGATCGACGTCGGGGCCTCGCCGGGCTTGGCGAGCTTGCCGTCCTTGCCGAGCGCAAAGAGCTTGAGCCCCGTCCAGAAGCTGCCGAGCGCGAGCCAGTCGCGGCCGTCGCGGTCGCGGATGAAGTTCGGGTCGATCGCGTTGAAGTCGCTTGCCGCGGTCGACTGGACCACCAGCCCCTCGTCGCGCCAGCCGTAACCGGGCTTGGCCGGATCGAGCGTCGGCGAGGTGAACAGCCCGATCGCCGAGCGGTTCGAGCCGAACGTCGAGACGGCGTAGTAGAGCCGGTAACGGCCATCGACGAATGAGATGTCGGGCGCCCAGATGTCCTTCGCGCCGAGGACGGCGGTGGCGACCCAGGCGGGGAGCGCGTCGATCAGCCCGCCCGCCGCGGTCCAGTGGATCAGATCGGGTGAGGTCTTGGCGCGAACCTGCCTGCCGCCGTCCTCGCCGGTCGAGAAGACGTGGTAGATCTTGCCCTCGCGGATGATGACCGGATCGTGGGTCGGGACGAGATCGCCGGTGAGCTGCGAGTTGAGCGTCTGGGCGGGCGCGGCGCTCGCAAGCGCGACCGCCGCGAGCGCCGCCCAGCGCATCACTTCAGCTCCAGCGTGACGATCGACTTGGCCGGCAGCGTCGCGGTCAGCGTCCCCCCTGCCAGCTTCGCGCCGTCGAACCGCACCGGCGCGACCGTCGGGGCGACGCCGTAACCGTTGGTCGCGTTCATCGCCGTCGCGGTCAGCACCTGCCCGGTCACGCCGCGCGCCGATACGCCGGTCAGCGTCGTCGAGACCGTCACCGACGTGTTCGGATCGAGGTTGGCGAGCGCGACATGGATCACGCCACCCTTGTCGCGCACCGCCGAGGCGCTGACCGCGGGCATCGACCATTTGCCCTTGGCATAGGTCGGCGCGGTGACCGTGATCGGCAGCACCGTCGCGTCCGCCCAGGGCTTATACATCATGAAGACCTGGTAGGTCGGGGTCAGCGCGATCTTGCTGCCCTCGGTCAGGATCATCGCCTGGAGCACGTTCACCATCTGCGCGATCGCGGACATCTTCACGCGGTCGGCATGCTTGGCGAAGACGTTGAGCGTGGCGGCGGCGACGAGCGCGTCGCGGAGCGTGTTGTGCTGGCGCAGGAAGCCGGGGTTGGTACCCGGATCGGGCGCGAACCACGTGCCCCATTCGTCGACCGCGAGGAAGATCTTCTTCTCCGGATCGAGCTTGTCCATCTCGGCCGAATGCTTGGTGACGAGCTCGTCCATGCGCAGCGCCTGCGCCATCGTCTCGGCCCAGGCGGTCTCGTCGAAATTGACGCTGTCGCCGCGCGGCGGCCAGCTGCCGGGAA
Organism: Sphingomonas sp. SP6; assembly: GCF_058313435.1. NCBI lineage: Bacteria > Pseudomonadati > Pseudomonadota > Alphaproteobacteria > Sphingomonadales > Sphingomonadaceae > Sphingomonas > Sphingomonas sp. SP6. Next base: position 8,162 of record NZ_JBZFLG010000003.1, on the reverse strand, counting down.
TGGTGTAATAATGGAGGCTGAGGCCGTCGACCTGGCCCTTGGCCTCGCGGATCATCACCTCGGTCCAGTGATAGTCGTCGACGTTCGCGCCCGAGGCGATCTTGAGGATGCGCGTATCCTTGGGCGCCTTGACGAAGGTCGCGTAGCGGCGCGTCTCGTCGGCGGCGTATTCGGGACGCATGTTGCCGCCGCAGCCCCACAGCTCGTTGCCGATCCCGAAATAGGGGACCGCCCAGGGCGCCTTGTGGCCGTTGGCGGCGCGCTCGTCGGCGAGGCTGCCGGCCGGCGAGGTCATGTACTCGACCCACTCCGCCATCTCGCGCGGCGACCCGTTGCCGACGTTGCCCGAGATGTACGGCTCGGCCCCGACCTGCCCGACGAGGTCCATGAACTCGTGCGTGCCGACGGTGTTGGGCTCGGTGACGCCGCCCCAGTGCGTGTTGATCTTGACCGGGCGCTTGGCCTTGGGCCCGATCCCCTCGCGCCAGTGGTATTCGTCGGCGAAGCAGCCGCCGGGCCAGCGGATCACCGGCACACCCAGCGCCTTGAGCGCCGCGACCACGTCGTTGCGGAAGCCGCGGGTATTGGGGATCGGCGAGTCCGGGCCGACCCACAGCCCGCCGTAGATGCCGTTGCCGAGATGCTCGGCGAACTGGGTGAAGATGCGCCGGTCGTAGGTCGCCCCGGGGCGGTCGGCCCGGAGCGTCGCGGTCGCGCGCTCCTGCGACACAGCCGGGGAGGTGCCCCCGAAGGTGATGGCGAGCACGCCGACTGCGGCAGCCCAACGACGCTTCATGCGATCCTCCCGATGTCCCGCGGTGCGATCGGCGCGCAGCGGTTGCGTTCCGTTTAGTCAGACATATGATGCGCTCAAGTCAACGGCATTTCGCACGTTCCGTCGGGCGAAACCGACTGTTACAGGGGAGGGGGGAGACCGGCATGAACGAACTAGACGGCGTGGAGCCACAGGCGCCCCTGGAAGGGCGACGCCGCGGCACCGGTCGCCGCCTCAACGGTGCGATCGCGCATAAGTTGGGCACCGCCATCGTCTCGGGAGAGTTCGCGCCCGGGGACACGCTCTCGGGCGAGGTCGCCTTTTCCGAACAGCTCGACGTGTCGCGCAGCGCGTACCGCGAAGCGATCCAGGTGCTTGCCGCCAAGGGTCTGGTCGAGAGCCGTCCCAAGGCGGGGACGCGCGTGCTGCCGCGCGACCGGTGGAACCTCCTCGATCCCGACGTGCTGGCCTGGGCCTTCGCCGGCCAGCCGGACATCGGCTATGTCCGCTCGCTGTTCGAACTCCGCGCGATCGTCGAGCCCGCCGCCGCCGGGCTCGCCGCGCAACGCCGCGACAAGGCGGACCTCGCCCTGATCAAGGATGCGCTGGCTGCGATGCGCCGCCACACGCTGGCGACCGAGGCGGGGCGCGCGGCCGACCGCGACTTCCACAACGCGATCCTGCGCGCGACGCATAACGACGCGCTGGTCGTGCTCTCCGCCAGCATCGGCGCCGCGGTCAACTGGACGACGCAGTTCAAGCAGCGGCTTCGCGCACTGCCCCGCAACCCCATCCCCGATCACGTCCGCGTTTACGACGCGATCGCCGCCAAGGACGAGGCGGGCGCGATCGAGGCGATGCGGGTGCTGGTCGATCTGGCGCTTGAGGATACCAAGAGCGCGATGGAGGGGTGACGAACCACCCGAGCGGCTCGGTCGCGGCGGACGACACGGTTTGCGAGGCGCGGCGGACCGGAGGCCCGGATCAGGTCACCGAGCCCGCGCCGCACACCCGCGAGATAAACAACGTCGTCGAACGGCCGGTGCGGCCGACGCGCGCGTGATTGACCTGGCCGCGCAACCCCGCAACCCCGCACTCACTCCACGAACGCTTCCACCGCCACTTGCCGGCAGCGCAGGAAGGCGTCCGCCACCAGCGTCAGCGGCGAGGGATCGACGTCGCTACGGCCTTCCGCGATCAGTCGGCCGAACCGGCGATAGAGGCTGGGATACTCGCGCTCCTCGCCGACCTCGCGCGGCGATCCGTCGATCGAGAGCTTCGCCCCGCCATCGCTCAGCACCAGCACGCCGTCGTCGGTCTCGACTGTGATGTCCCAGGTCTGCGGCCCCGTCTGGCGGAAATCGAACACCGCGTGGACCGGGCAGCCGCTCATGCCGACCATGTTGAGCTCGGCGGCGATCGGGGCGGCGCAGTTTGCGGGCACCTCCAGCGTGCCGTCGCGCAGGAAGAAGTGGCGCGGCAGGATCGCGGTGGCGATCGACAGCGCGTTGATGCCGGGATCGAACACCCCCATCCCGCCCGCCTGCCAGATCCACGTCTGGCCGGGATGCCAGCGGCGCACGTCCTCCTTCCACACGATCTCGACGCGATTGATCCGCCGCTCGGTCAGCCAGGCGCGCGCGTCGCGGACGCCGGGGGCGAAGCGCGAATGCCAGGCCGCGAACAGCGTCGTCCCCGCCGCGCCGGCGAGCCGGGTCAGCGCCTCGACCTCGGCGAGCGTCGCGCCGGGGGGCTTTTCGAGCAAGACGTGCTTGCCCGCGCGGATCGCCTTGGCGGCATCGTCGAAGCGCGCCTGCGGGGGCTGGCACATGCTGATCGCGTCGACGGAGACATCGGACGCGAGCAGCGCATCGATGTCCGGAAACACCGGGATGCCCTCCGCGGTCCCGTGATGGCTGGCGGCGGCGACGAGCGCGAACGTGTCGCTGCCGGCGATGGCGGGGAGGTGCTGGTCGTTGGCGATCTTGCCGAGTCCGACGATCGCGATCCGGACGGGCGTGGTCACAGCGCGCGGACCGTCACGGTCTCGTCGGCGGCCCGCCCGATCGGATTGCGGACGGGAAGCGAGAAGGGCGCGGCGTGGATCTCGAACACGTCGCCCTCCTGCGTCCGCACCTCGTCGCTGAACGACAGCGTCGCGGTACCGAAGAAGTGGACGTGGAGGTCGCCGGGACGGCGGAACAGCGCGTATTTGAAGTGATGATGCTCGAGGTTGGCGAGGCTGTGCGACATGTTCGCCTCGCCCGAGACGAACGGCTTCTCCCAGATCGTCGCGCCGTCACGCAGGATGCGGCTGGTGCCCTCGACGCTCGCCGGCAGCTCGCCGAGCAGCAGCTCGGGGCCAAGCGCTGCCGGGCGCAGCTTCGAATGCGCGAGCCAGAGGTAGTTGCCGCGCTCGGTTACGTGATCGGAGAATTCGTTGGCGAGCGCATAGCCCAGGCGAACCGGCGTGCCGTCGTCGGCGATCAGATAGACGCCCGCGATCTCCGGTTCCTCGCCGGCATCGAGCGCGAAGGCGGGGGAGGGGAGCGGCGCCATCGGCGCCACCAGCTGCGAGCCGTCGCCCTTGTAGAACCATTCGGGCTGGACGCCGGCGCCGTTCGCCGGCTTGCCGCCCTCCACCCCCATTAGGAACATCTTCATCGAATCGGTCTGGGTGGTCGCTTCGGAGGCCGCGCGGTGCATCTTGTCGCGCCCTTCGGCCGAGCCGAGATGGGTGAGGCCGGTGCCGGTCAGCAGCAGATGCGCCGGATCCTCGTGATCGATCGGGGCGAGCAGGGTCGCGGCATTGAGATCGAGGGACTCGCCGTCGATCGTATCGGCGACGAGCGCCGCCAGCGTGGTCCCTTCGGCGAGCGCGCGGCGGGCGAGGGCGAGGGTGGTGGTCGCGCCGGGCACGATCACCGGGTCCGCCCCGTCATGCACTGCGGCGACGCCGCGCGTTCCGTCGCGCCCGCGGAACTGGATCAGCGAGATGGTCATGAGGTCCTCCTCAGGCGAGCGTCAGCGCGCCGTCGACGCGGCGCGGCGCGGCAAAGGGGTTGGCGTCCTTGAGCGCATCGGGCAGCAGCCGCTCGGGCAGGTTCTGGAAGCAGACCGGCCGCAGGAAGCGCGCGATCGCCAGCGCGCCGACCGAGGTGGTGCGGCTGTCGCTGGTCGCGGGAAACGGCCCGCCGTGAACCATCGCATGGCTGACCTCGACCCCGGTCGGCCAGCCGTTCGCGAGCACTCGCCCCGCCCGTTCGGCGAGGAGCGGGATCAGCGGCGCGACCAGCGCTTCGTCGGCCTCGTCGAACAGCAAGGTTGCGGTCAGCTGGCCCTCGAGCCCGGCGATCAGCCGCGCGACCTCGCCCCAGTCTTTCGCGCGAACGACAATCGACGACGATCCGAACACCTCGTGGCCGAGCGCGGCGTCGGCGGCGAAGGCCTCGGCCTCGGCGGTGAATAACGCGCCCTGCGCCTGGTTGACGCCCTCGCCCACGGGGCCGCGCGCGACGGTCGTGACCGCGGCGTGCGATTCGAGCGCGGCGACGCCGCTCGCGAAGGCGGAGGCGATGCCCGGGGTCAGCATCTGCTGCGCCGCCGCGCCGGTCAGCGCCTCGGCGGCGGCAGCCGTGAAGGCGTCGAGCTCGCTGCCCTCGACCGCGATCACCAGCCCGGGATTGGTGCAGAACTGCCCGGCGCCCTGCGTCAGCGAGGCGACGTACGCCTTGCCCAGCTCGGCCCCGCGCGCCCTGGCGGCGGCGGGGAAGAGGATCACCGGGTTGATGCTCGACATCTCGGCATAGACCGGGATCGGCTCGGGGCGGCCCTGCGCGATGCGGACCAGCGCCAGCCCGCCGCCGCGCGAGCCGGTGAAGCCCACCGCCTTGATCCGCGGATCGGCGACGAGCGCGCCGCCGAGCGCGTTGGTGGTGCCGGGCAGGTAGGAGAAGACGCCCGCCGGCAGCGCGCAGGCGTCGGCGGCGGCGCGGATCGCCCGCGCGACCAGCTCGCCCGTGCCGGGATGCGCGGGGTGACCCTTGACGACGACCGGGCAACCGGCGGCGAAGGCCGAGGCGGTGTCACCGCCCGCGACCGAGAAGGCGAGCGGGAAGTTCGATGCGCCGAACACCGCGACCGGGCCGAGCGGGAGGTTCATCCGGCGGAGATCGGGGCGGGGGAGCGGCGCGCGATCGGGGAGTGCCGGGTCGATCGTGAGGTCCATCCACGACCCCTCGCGCAGCACCGCGGCGAACAGCTTCAGCTGGCCGACGGTGCGGCCCCGCTCGCCCTCGATCCGCGGACGAGGCAGCCCGCTTTCCTGGACGGCGCGCGCGATCAGCTCGTCGCCGACCGCGACGATCTGTTCGGCGATCGTCTCGAGGAACGTCGCGCGATCCTCCGGAGTCGATGCGCCGAACGCAGGCGCGGCGGCGGCGGCGAGCGCACAGGCGTCGGCCACGTCTGCTTCGCCCGCCTCGTGGAACTTCGGCCCGATCGCGTGGCCGGTCGACGGATCGACCGCGTCGAAGGTCGCGCCCGCGGCGCGCTGCTCGGCGCCGACGAGGATGGCTCCGGTGATGCTGGTCACGGTGATTACTCCGACATGAACTCGTAAGGGCGGGTCGCAGACGAAGGCCGGTCGGTCAAGCGTCGCCGCCGACCGGCCTGGCTCCCCAAAGCGCGTAGAACAGCACGTACAGTTCGCACGCCGCGGTCAGCCAGAACGACGTCTGAAGACCGTAGGTGTCGGCGATGATACCCTGCACGAACACCAGAGCGCCGCCCGCGATCGCCATGATCAGCAGCCCCGATCCCTCTTCGGTCAACGGGCCTAGGCCGCGGATGCCGAGCGTGAAGATCGTCGGGAACATGATCGAGTGGAACAGCCCGACGGAGATCAGCGCCCACATCGCCACCGGCCCGCTGGTGACCGCCGCCAGCACCATCACGACGAACGCGCCGATGCTGACGCCCGCGAGCAACCGTTCGGGCGCGATCCGCTGCATCAGGAAACTGCCCGCGAACCGGCCGACGAACATCCCGCCCCACAGCAGGAACAGATAGTGCGACGCCTGTTCGTGGGTCAGATTGCCGATCTCGGGCTGAGAGACGAAGTTGATGAACAGGTTGCCGACGCCGATCTCGGCGATCAGGTAGATGAAGATCGCAGGCACGCCGAACACCAGGTTGCGGTGCCGCCACAGCGAGTGGTTGCGCCGGTCCTCCTTCGCCGCGCGCTCGGTGGCCTGGCCCATCGCGGGGAGCGGGAAGCGCGCGATCACGACCGCCAGCGCGACCAGCACCGCAGCGACGATCAGATACGGCAGCTGCACCGCCTGGGCGTCGGCCAGCCGCTCGGCCGGAGTCAGGACCGCGGCGCCCGCGGCCGTGCCCGATGTCGAGCGGCCGAGGATCAGATAGCCCCCGAACAGCGGCGCGAGCGTGGCGCCCAGCGAGTTCATCGACTGGACGAGGTTGAGCCGCGACGAGGCGGTCTCGGGCGGGCCGACGACGGCGACATAAGGGTTGGCCGCGACCTGGAGCAGCGTGATCCCGCTCGCGATCACGAACAGCGCCGCCAGCGTGACCGCGTAGGATGGGATCCGCGCCGCCGGCACCATCGCCAGCGCCCCGACCGCCATCAGCGCCAGGCCGACCACCATCGCGCGCTGATAACCGATCCGCTCGATCAGCTTCGCGCTCGGAAAGGAGGCGACGAAATAGGCGATGAACCAGACGCTCTCGATCAACGTGGTCTGGAGATAGGAGAGCTCGAACACGCTGCGCAGGTGGGGCAGCAGCGTCCCGTTGATGACGGTGATGAACCCCCACATGAAGAACAGGCTGGCGAGCAGGCGCAGCGCGGAGCCGTAGGTCGGCGTTCCCGGCGCGATCGCGCCGGTGGACGTGGGCACGGCAGGCATTCGGGCGATCCCCTCCCTTCGAAGCGTCCGCCCTCGCAAATCGGTGCGACGCCGCTTTACAATTTGTCGGAGTTTATACTATCGACCGATCGCGTCAATGAGGGAGAGGGGACGATGATGGTCCGTCGCAGGCTGGCGATCGGTGTAGCCGGGATAGCGCTAACATGTCCAGGCCTCGGCTGGGCGGCCACCGCCGCGCGCGCGGGCTTCGGCACGCTTCCCGACGGCACTGCGATCGAGGCGGTGACGCTGACCGGGGCGAACGGCGTGAAGGCGCGCGTCATCACCTACGGCGCGACGCTCCAGGCGTTCGAGGTTCCGGACCGGAACGGCAAGGTCGCCGACATCGAGCTCGGCTACGACACGCTCAAGAATTATGTCGATCATCCCAATTTCTGGGGGCAGACGGTCGGCCGCTACGCCAACCGCATCGCCGGCGGCAGGTTCACTCTGGACGGCAAGGGCTATCAGCTCCCGCTCAACGACAAGACCAATTCGCTCCACGGCGGCGCCCAGGGGTTCGACAAGCGCGCGTGGCGGATCGTCGCGGTCAAATCCGGCGCGCAGGCGAGCGTCACGATGGCGCTGACCAGCGCCGCAGGGGACCAGGGCTATCCCGGCAAGCTCGACGTGACGGTCACCTATGCGCTCGACGACAAGGGCAGCCTGACCATCGACATGGATGCGAAGACCGACGCGCCGACGATCGTCAACCTGACCAATCACGCGCTGTTCAACCTGGGTGGCGAGGGCGCGCCGGACGGCGTCCTCCAGCACCGGCTGACGATCCCCGCCGCGCGCTTCACCCCCGTCAATGCCGCGCTCATCCCGACCGGCGAGATGAAGCCGGTCGCCGGCACCGTGTTCGACTTCACGCAGGGGCGCGTCGTCGCGGACGGTATCCGTGACGGCCGCGACCCGCAGATCGTGTTCGGCCGCGGCTACGACCATAATTTCGTTCTTGATGCGGGCCGTACGAAGGAGCCCAAGCTCGCCGCACGGCTGGAGGACCCCGCCTCGGGCCGCGTGCTCGAGGTGCTCACCGACCAGCCCGGAGTCCAGGTCTATACGGGCAATTTCCTCGACGGATCGTTCGTCGGGAAGCGGGGCCACGTCTACCGGATGGGCGACGCGATCGCGATGGAGCCGCAGGTGTTCCCCGACACGCCCAACCAGCCCGCCTTCGGGTCGGCCCGCGTCGACCCCGGCAAGCCCTATCACCACCGCATGATCTTCCGCGTCTCCGCGCGCTGATCCGACGAGAGTATTCGACCGACATGGCCGACCCGATCAACGCCCCCAAGCTGCGCAGTCGCGCGTGGTTCGACAATCCATCGAACATCGACATGACGTCGCTGTATCTGGAGCGGTATCTGAACTTCGGGCTGAGCCTGGAGGAGCTGCGGTCCGGCAAGCCGATCATCGGCATCGCCCAGACCGGCAGCGATCTCAGCCCG